>NZ_WWEP01000007.1 GCF_009848495.1 Flavobacterium sp. MK4S-17 | reverse complement strand
ATAAAAAAGCGCGGGCTGGGGGCTGCCTGCGCTTTTGAGTAGTAATTTTTTAGAGGTATTTTTGGGAATATCTTAATCTGGTATTGTGGGGGCATTACCTTATTTTGATAAAGCAAAGCTATAACAGAAAGTACACTGAAAATTTAAACCTCAATTTTATTTAATAATAGAATGATAGAGATTTCTTATAATCACTATTTTATTGTGTAATAATTTTTTTAAATATCACATTATCAACGGTTCTAACTTGCACAATAGCAACTTGACGGGCAAGAGATAAATTTTCAATTTCAACATTATTTTCATTTAAATTCTTTGCAGAATAAAGCATACGGCCATTTATATCATATACTGTGACTTCTGTTATAGGGTTAAGAGCCGAATTAATATGTATTGCCTTGCCCTGCTGAAATACTGTTATGGTGTTGTTTGTATTATTAGGGTTATCAATAGTAAGTAATTGCTGGGTATAGATAATTTCAAAACGGCTGTTAAAAATACCTGCTGCTGTTGTAAAAGAATAATCACTGTCTTTAAGATTGTGTATCGCACCAGTTGCATTGTCTTTTAATAAAATATCCTGTTCGTGTGCAAAAAAGCCTTCGGCTTTATAAAGTGAAATTGTAAAACTTCCCTCTGTATCGCTTTTAAAGCCCAATGGTACAACATCAGTTTCGGCAAATGGTAAAGCCCTGCCCTGTATGGCTAATTTAGTATCATTTATTACAGTATATAGTGCTGCATTTCCTTCTGTCATGGCCCTGCCGTCAATACCATAATCCAGGCCGTTTGTAGCCCTGGGCATATAATTTACAAGTATTTGGTTAAACATTTGATTTTCGTTTGCAACAGCCAGCCAATAGCGGTTATGCAGTGTTTGCTGCGTACTAGCCCGGAAAAACTGGTTTGCAGTATCAGGTTCCCGCATACTGTTATTAAATATTAGATTTGCAGGCGAAGCAGATAACGTTTTTACAAAAAACCCCTGCCCTGTGCGTATAATACCGTTAGGATCATAATCTTCAAAATTCTCCAAGTCAGCATTGCCTACATAACCTGCAGTGGTAACTGTGCAGTAGCTTGAGCTGTTCGGGTTATTGGTTTTACGCCAAAACCACAGTTCACCTGTAATGGCACTACTATTTCTGGCTATAAAGGTTTCCACGCTAATAGGTGAGGGGTAGGGATTGGCAATAAGGTTATACCGGTTTTGTGTTTCGCTTGCAGTAACTAGGGGTATGGTTATAGTTCCGTTATTTGGGATTCCTGTAAATTCACCACTCCACACAGTGGGAGTTTCAGGGTGGGTATTAGGTACACGGATAAGGTAGCCTTTTGCTATTTCAAATTCTGTTGTCGATTCTGCACTAAGCCCCTGTATCTGGCTGTAGGAATTTGTTTCGGTGCTGTAGCTGTAAAAACGGTTGGGCAATGTATTGGGTGAAAAACCAAAAAGATTCTGCCCTGCCACGGGCGAGCCCCAGGCAGTATAATCAAGCCTTTTTATTGCCGAACTGTTTCTTTTTACTATTATGTTTCCGGTGTTTTGAACATTATCAATCTGAATAAGGTTGGCATTATTCTCAAGTATGAGGGTTGCACTATCAGCAACATTAACTTCATTTGCCACAGTAAGGTTAATACCTGCCTGAACAGTTACCTGTGCCGTACCCGTTACATAAAGTGTGCAGGTATTTAAACTTTCGGTTATGTCAAGGTCAGCTTCTATATAGGCCTGCTTGGTAAGGTCAGGAGTTCCATTGCTCCAGTTATTACCATTCCATACAGTTACAGTTGGGCATCTTCGCTCTATTTTAAGCTTGTTAAAATAAATATTATTAAGCGCGTTGCCGCTGTCGGTACTGCTTTCATAAATTTTAAAGCCGCCTATCTGCCCTGTTTTTAAACCGGTATCAACAGTGGTAGTGCCGCGTGTTAAAGTTACCCTGTATGTATTATCTGTAACCTGATATGCCTCTACTTTAAAAACAGATGTCTGATTATAGGAAAAAGTGCTGCCCACATCATAAAAAGTACCATCATCAATAGTGCCGAACCTGTAGGTGTTGCCATCAACTGCAAATGTTGCCAAACGGACGCTTCCGTCATCAGTAGTAATATCTATCCCTTTATAGCCGTTCCTGTAGGCTACTGCCAGTTCTATGGAAAATACCTGGCCCGGTAAAAGGTAAGACCTTCCGTCGCCGGGATCGGCAACGGAACCTGTACCCCTGAAGTACCGGAAAGTGTTAGCCTGCGGGTTTCCTGAATTGGGATTGGCATACATTCCAAATGCCTGCCCGCCGGTATCAACATCGCCAAAGCCATCACCTACGCTGCCGGATATAAAATGCCCGGCATACCCACTGCCTTGGGTCCACATTATCCAGGGAGTAAAACCCGAGCCTTTGTTTGAACCATTAACCCATTCGCCTGACGAATAATTTGAGGCATTATCCTGGCTTATTATTTTTTGCCCCATTAAAGAGGTGGTGCAAAAAAGTAGGCATAGCAGCCCGCTATGAAAAGAGTAAAAAATTTTCATATAGATATTTTTGGTACCACAAAAGTAATAAAGGTTGTATTTTTTTTATAAAAATTTTCAAGAATTGTTATTTGATAATGAGTGCTTTAAAAATGAAGCGCGCAATTTTGTCGATAAACTGCATAATTGCTGGGTTTTCTGCAAACAGCCTTATTAATAATGGCATCATTCACTAAAAACTAAAATAGTGTAACTTTGCACAAATGGAAGAGATGGTTAAGATAGGTAATATTGAGCTGCCGGAGTTCCCGCTTTTACTGGCTCCTATGGAGGACGTGAGCGACCCGCCTTTCCGGAGGTTATGCAAGGAGCATGGCGCCGACCTGATGTTTAGTGAATTCATATCATCGGAAGGTCTGATTCGTGACGCGATGAAAAGCAGGCAAAAGCTTGATATTTTTGATTATGAGCGCCCTGTTGGCATACAGATATTTGGTGGTGATGAAGAGGCTATGGCAATGAGTGCCCGTATAGTTGAAACGGTAAATCCTGACCTTGTTGATATTAACTTTGGCTGCCCTGTTAAAAAAGTAGTTTGTAAAGGCGCCGGGGCAGGAGTGCTAAAGGATATAGACCTTATGGTAAGGCTTACCAAAGCCGTAGTAAATAGTACTAATCTTCCCGTAACTGTAAAGACACGCCTTGGCTGGGATGAAAATTCCATTAATATTGATGAGGTTGCCGAACGGCTGCAGGATGTAGGCATTAAGGCACTTACCATACATGGCCGCACACGTGCACAAATGTATAAGGGCGATGCCGACTGGAACCCTATTGCCCGTGTAAAAAATAACCCGCGTATCCATATACCTATATTTGGTAATGGTGATATTGACAGCCCGCAAAAGGCTTTGGAGTATAAAAATAAATATGGGCTGGATGGTATTATGATTGGTCGCGCCTCTATTGGCTATCCTTGGATATTTAATGAAATAAAACATTATTTTAAAACAGGCGAATTACTGCCTATGCCTACACTTGAAGATAGGGTAGAGGCGGCACGTAATCACCTGAAATGGGCTATAGAATGGAAAGGCGAACGGGTAGGCGTAGTAGAAACCCGCAGGCATTATACCAATTACTTTAAAGGCATACCCCATTTTAAAGAATACAGGCAGCGTATGGTAACACATGACGATCCTGCGGATGTATATGCCGTACTTGATGAGGTACTTGAAAAGTTTGCAGATTATAAACCTGTATAAATAAAAAAAGCCTGCTGTAAAGCAGGCTTTTATTTTTATTGAGCTGTAATCGTATAAGGGCTACCGTCTCCGGTAAAATTAAGGTTTAATGTTACTAAAAAAGTACCTGTGCCCGGAAAGCTTATAGACTGCCCTCCTGCTTCTATTGTGCCATCAGCTAAGTTATCGCCATAAGCAGCATCTCCAAAGCCATTGCTGTCAATTAGAAAAATGAAATTACGGTACTCAGGCTCAACTGTTGATGGGATAGTAACTATACAACTTAATGTATTGGTTGCTGCGTTGTATGTCATAGGTAAACTATTTGCAAAAGAAGGATATAGTTTTGGGGCAATAGATTGAATAGAAACATAATTAACATTGGCATCATAATCATAATAACTATAAATTATATAGATGCTGTTTGAACTGACAGTGAAGGGGCTGCCATTTACTGCGAGTGTATATCCTCCTCCGTTTCCATAAGCTATATTTGAATTTATATCCGTTATAAACTTAAGCTGCGTGCCTGCAGTAAGATATTTATATCCCCTAAAATAATTTTCGTTGCTTGACAGTAATAATGCTGTAGCAGGATTAAAGGAATTAAATGTGCCGTACATATACAACTGTGTAAACATATTGCTGTTGTTGCCTGCCCCCATTCCTGCAACTGCGCCTGCGTACATGGCATAAGGTACAGATAGTAACTGTGATGAACCGACAGTAACATAATTAGCACCATTGTTTACATCAATCTCCACTTTAATGAATTTTGAGTTTTGCGCCCAGTTAATGCCCGAAAAAGTACCGCTTACCGGTGCTCCCTGCCCAATGGTAAGGGTAAAAAGCCCAACGTTGTTTGTAGTTGGGTTATGGGTTTCTACATAAGCTGCAGTACCTGTGGCACTGTTTTCCAAAATGCTTAAGCGTATTTTTACTGGAGAGGAAATTACAGGCTGCCCTGATGAATTAAGGGCTACTGCCTGATAGCTAAAACCCTGTGGTATTTGTGCCAAAGCAGCACCTGTAATGAACAGTAACAAAAAGTATAGTTTTTTCATAAATTAATTTTTTACAATTTTAATGGGTTTAATATTGCTGCCGGGAAATGTCATAAAATAAATTCCGGCACTTAATGACGAAAGGTCAACCTTGTTTTCTTTAAAAGCAGGAAAGTTAACCTTTGCGCCTTTTGCATCATGCAGTTGTGCATTGGTAAGATCAATCTGCTTCCCGGCTTCAAAAGTAAGGTAATCCTTAACGGGGTTAGGGTAATAGGTTACACCTTCGGCAACTATATAATCATCAGTGCTTAATGCTTCAAATATTATTTGTGTAGCTACTGCTGTTGTGCCGCTTGATTGCATATCCGGGTTTGCTGGCACTACGTATATTTCCCCTACACTACTGGAAAAATTATCGGAAACTATTGAGCCCGAATTATTGCCTCCTGCAATGCTTTGCGCAAATGAAGCAGAGAACGGCAAAAGCAATACAATAATTAATTTATACATTATTTAATAATTTTATGCGGCAAATATAGATTTTTAATATAAATAAAATGATTATTCATATTTAAGTTATTGCAAATGTTTAAACCTGGATTTTTTTCCATTTTCCTTTTTTAAAGAGTATTAAACTGATTACTGCCATTACAGTTTCTGCAATAGGTATGGCAAGGAAAACACCTGTAGGCCCCATGTTTAAATATTTTGCAAGGAGGTAGGCCAAAGGTATCTGTAAAATCCAAAATCCAAATAAGTTAACCCAGGTTGGTGTCCGGGTATCTCCTGCACCATTAAAAGCATTTATCAAAACCATGCCTATGCCATAAAATATGTAAGCTGAACTTAAAATCATGATAGCTTTAACAGCTATCTCATGTACATGTGCATTATTGGTAAAAAAGGCCATAATATAATCTGCACCCAATAGGGTTATTACCATAATGGCAGCCATGTATATCACGTTAAATTTAGCCGTAACAAAAACCGAGCGTTCGGCACGTTCAACCTGCCTTGCGCCAAGATTTTGCCCAACCAGTGTGGCTGCGGCATTACTGAGCCCCCAGGCAGGCAGCATAAAAAACATCATGATGCGCAGGGCACTCTGGTATCCTGCCGAGCCTTCATCGCCACCCGTAGTTGCCACCAGTTGCGCCAGGAATATCCAGCTGCAGGAAGCTATAACAAACTGCATAACTCCCGGAGCGGCTATTTTTACAAGGCTTTTTATTTGCTCCCATTGAGGCACAAAGTAGGATAAGGCTACTTTTAAAATTCCCTTACCATTAAACAGGTTATAAAACTGGTATATAACCCCAATGCCCCTGCCCAGTGTTGTGGCAATGGCGGCACCAGTCAGGCCCATGGCAGGGACGGGGCCAAACCCGTTAATAAATACCGGGCACAGTATTATATTACACAGGTTAGCTATCCACAGGCTTTTCATGGCAATAGCGGCATTACCCGCGCCACGGAATATACCGTTAAAAAGGAATAACAGCATAATAACAAAACTCCCGCCCATCATTATACGTACAAAATCGGTTCCGTATAAAGCCGATTCAAGCGATGAGCCCATTATAAGTAATATATCGGTAGCATAAACAAAGCCTAAAACTGCAATAACAAGTGTAATGGCCACAGCTATAATAATGGCCTGCATTCCTGCCCTGGAAGCAGCTTCAGGGTCTTTTTCCCCCACGCGCCTTGCCACTACTGCCGTTGCAGCCATACTCATACCAATAGCAATAGAGTATATAACGGTTAATACAGATTCTGTAAGGCCAACGGTTTGTACTGCAAAGCTGCTGTTTTCCAAGTGTCCTACAAAATACAGGTCAACCAGCGCAAATACTGATTCCATCATCATTTCGAGCATCATGGGTATGGCAAGAAGCAGCACCGCCCTGCGGATACTGCCCTTTGTAAAATCTATATCCCCGCCTTTTAATGACTGCTTCAATAACTCAAAAAAGCGGCCGAAGGCACTTAAGGTTTTTATTTCCTGTGTCATAAATATTCCAATAAAATAATAATAGATAATCGGCATTAGGAGTAATGCCATAAAAAAAGCGTATAATTTCCCTTAAAGGATTGGGATGATAAAAAACTTCATTGTCCTGCAGTAGTTTGCAGGCAAATATATATGAAAAAAGTATTGAAAATAATTTTACGTATTAAATTTCCAGAAGCTTTTTGTTAACCCTTGCTGCAGCAATGTAGGAAACGATAAAGCCCAGTGTAAAAATTGTAAGCAATACAAGGCCAATATTTACAAAGCTGAAGCTGACAGGATATGCAAGCTCATTAGTAAGCATAAGCAGTTTAAAATGTTTTTGCAGCAACACAACCGCAGTGCCTATTAAAATTCCTGTAATGGTTCCTATTCCTGTTATAAAAAGCCCGAGGTTTAAAAATATATTACGAAGGCTTGTTACGGGTGTACCCAGGCTAAAAAGCGTTTTTATATTTTCTTTTTTATCCAGTATCAGCATAATTAAAGCACCGGCAAGGCAAAACAACGTCATTACCACAACCAGAGAGCAAAAAAGATAGGTAACTAAGTTTTCGGCATTCAGCATCCTGTATAACGATTCGTTGAGCTGAGCCCTGTTTTTTACATTTAATGAGTTATTGAATATTGCCGATAACTTTTGCCGCACCTCATTTTCTGAAGCACCGTCCTTTAATTTTATTTCTATCCCCGAAACCTGATTTGGCTTAAACAACAAAAGCTCCTGCGCCAGGCCCAGGTCGCAAAAAACATACTTACTGTCAATCTCATCATTAACCGAATATACACCTACCGGTATTAATACCGATTTTTTAAATGCGTCTCCCGGTTTATTAATAGCTCCTTTACCGGGTTTAGGTACATAAACCTCCAGCGAGCGGTTAAAATCAAAAAGCCCTAATGATAATTTGACTGTAGTACCGAGGCCAACTACACATTGCGAAGTTTCAGGCTCCAGCCATTGCCCCGCAATAAGTTGCTTGTTAAAACCGCTTACATTGGTAAAAATGCTATCAGAACCCTTTAAGTAAGCAACATGTTCCTTTCCGTCAAAATAAAACAGTACCCGCTCTTCAGCAATCATACTGTACTCCGAAATTCCTTCAACTTTTTTAAGTTGTTTTTCCTGTTCAGCAGAAATTAAAAAAGATTTACCCAGTTGGGGTACAACAGTAAGGTCAGGGTCGGTGGCATTAGAAAAGGAAACGGTATATTCCTTTAGCCCCCCAAATGCTGAAAGTATGATAAAAAGGGCTGCCGTACTGGCTACTATACCTAAAGCTGAAATAGCTGTAATAATATTAACGGCTGTATTTTTACTACGGCTAATAGTATATCTTCCTGCTATGTAAAAAGGAAAATTCACCTCAGGATTTCTTGCGTTTATCCAGTAAATCAGGATTTGTAATAGGATTGTTAGTGCCTTTTAATTCCTCGTCCAGCTTTTCAATCCTGTCCAGGCTGTCGTCAATATAAAAAATAAGGTTAGGAACTTTTCGAAGTTGCAGCCTTACACGTTGTGCCAGGTCGTGCTTAATAAGAGGCGTGTTTGAACGTATGGCGGTTAAAAGCTCTCCTGACTTTTCGGAAGGAAAAACGCTGAGGTACACTTTTGCAATAGACAAATCTGAAGTTACATTAACCTTTGAAATTGATATGATAAGGTTTGCTATACCATTTTTACGCACTTCCCCCTGTAATATATCTACCAGATCTTTTTGAAGCAGTGTACCTATTTTTTTTTGCCTGTTTGTTTCCATCTTGCAAAAGTACTTAAAGTTTTGGAGTTATTTTATTTCCTGGCAAAGCTCAATCAATACTTCATTGGTGCTTTTAGGATGCAGGAATACTACAAGCTTGTTGTCGGCTCCTTTTTTTGGTGTTTCATTCAGTATGGTAAAGCCTTCGTTTTTTAACCGTTCAGTTTCTTTGCTAATGTCTTCAACATCAAAAGCAATATGGTGAATGCCTTCTCCTTTTTTTTCTATAAACTTAGCAATAGGGCTGTCAGGATTTGTGGCTTCAAGAAGCTCAATTTTATTAGGGCCATTCATAAAAAATGAAGTTTTAACCCCTTCACTTTCCACCTCTTCAGTTTTATAAGCACTTGTGCCAAGTAACTTTTCAAACAGCAGATTACTGGCAGTTATATCTTTAACGGCAATACCTATATGTTCTATTTTACGCATATATGGAAATTTTTTCAAAGATAGCAATTTGTATTATGCCTGCTGAAAATAAAAAAGCCTTACATTATGTAAGGCTTTGATTTAAGTTTGTGGTCCCACCTGGGCTCGAACCAGGGACCACCTGATTATGAGTCAGGTGCTCTAACCAACTGAGCTATAGGACCAGTTTTGAGGTTGCAATATTACTACTAATTTTGTTTTGGAACAAATAAAATTTCAGTAAAATTTTTATTTAATTATAAATGGCTGATACTATGTTTAAACACAGGACGATAAGGGTGTGTGTTTAACTTGTTTAATAACTTTTTATATAAATATCATCTTTTTTTAATTCAAGTTTATAGGTTTTTTTTCTTAAAAGTCCGTAAACAGTTAGTTTTACGTTTTGTGCAGGCTTATTTTTAGGTATTTCTACACTGTTTTGAGTGGTTATTTTATCCCCAACTTTATAAAAAATAGCATTTTTAAACCTATAATTTATTGTTATAATATCATCTCCATTATTACAATTTACGTAAAACATTTTTATGTTTTTCCTTTTACGTGTTATCAGGTTAACAGTCCTTTTCAGTATGTTATACTGGAAAGCGATTTTGTTTTCAATAGTAGGTGCCATGTATTACTTTTTTTAAAAAATTAAAATTTAATAAAAAGCAGTAATAAATTAACTTTTATGGGGTTTTGTGGGTTTGAATAGTGGCACAAATATATAAAAAGGTAAATAAATTCTTGTTATCAAAAATTAACGTATAGTTAAATATTGCCAGTATTAGTAGGGTTTTTCTTTTAGCGCTTGTTTTGGTTTGGCAATGATTTTTTGCCTATATTACAGACTATTAATGTATGAATGGAAAAATTAATCAAAAGTTAATAAGAAAATCAGTTTTCTTTTGTTTTAAAATGCAAATTTCGTGGTCTTAATTTATGGCTTGGGGAGCTAAATAATTTTTGAGGTATAATAATAATTTGACTTTTAAGTTTATATTTGCGCCCAATTTAATTGGTTGATATATAACGCTTTAAATTATAGGCGATAAAAGATATATTTAGTTGGAAAATTTATGAAGAAAATTTTACTTTTTTTAACCTTGTTTATAACAATAGGGGGTTATTCACAAGGTGTTACTGTAAGTCCTAATGCTTATTCTACCAATCAGTTAGTAAGGGATGTGCTGGTTAAAAATTCTTGCCTGGCTCAAATTTCAAATATTTCGAGCTATACCGGTACTAATGCAGGTTATGCTAATGGCAATGGTATTTCATACTTTCAGAATACCAATCCGGATTTTCCAATAACAAGCGGAATTTTACTTTCTACAGGTAATGTTCTTGCAGCCCAGGGGCCTAATAATTCTGAAATGAGCTTTTCATCTCCTGCATGGGGAGGCGATGCTGATTTAGAAACTTTTATCAATATACAATCAAAAAATGCGACTTATCTGCAATTTGACTTTATAGCGGCTACAGATAATTTTTCAGTTGATTTTCTTTTTGCTTCTGAGGAATACGGCGCATGGCAGTGCGAATCTAATGACGGATTTGTTTTCCTGCTTCAGGATTTAACGGCGGGTAGCCCATACCAAAATATGGCTGTAATTCCCTTAACAACGCTTCCTGTAACGGTAGGTAATATCCGCAACGATTTATATAATTCGGCCTGTAGTGCTGAAAATATCCAGTTTTTCGATTCTTTTGACGGTGGAGGTGCTGCAGCAACAGCACCAACTAATTTTGAAGGGCGCACTGTGCTTATGAATGCTTCAGGTGCGCTTGTGCCTAACCATCAGTACAGGATAAAAATTGTTATTGCAGATGATGGCAGGACTACTGGTACTGATGGAACCTATGATTCAGCAGTATTTTTTCCTGAAGGCAGTTTAAATATAGGGCAAAATGTTTTTGGCGAAGACCTTACGGTTGCCAATGGTACTGCATTATGTAATGGAGAAACCATTTTACTTGACACCGAACTTACAGGGCCTGAATATTCTTTTTCATGGACACGTGACACAAACCCTATTCCGGGCGGGGCTTCAATAACAGTTGGGCAGCCGGGTATATATCAGGTTACAATAACACGTAATGGCGGGTGTGTTACAACACAGTCAATAAAAGTGGAATATGCGCAGCCTATTGTGCCTGGAATTCCAAATAATTTATATGCATGCCAGGATCCGTCAGGTACATATCAGTATGACCTTTCGCTTAATACGCCTGTTATCAAACAGGGGCTAAACCCAGCCACTCAGGTAACGTACCACTCATCGCAGTCCGATGCGGAGATTGGCCTTTCAGACTTGCCAACTTCTTATACAGGCCCCGGCAACGAAACAATATGGGCAAGGGTTAAAAGCTTTAATAGTAGCTGTGTAGCAGTAATTTCTTTTCAGTTACTCACCAGCCCTGCGCCTGATGCCAACCAGCCGGGTAACATGACCTTGTGCGAAAGTGGCGAAGGCTTGGGTACGGCAGTTTTTGATCTTGCCAGCCAAAATGCTACTGTTTTAGGTTCTCAACCTGTAAATGAAAATACTATACTGTATTTTACATCGCTTACCGAAGCTCAGCTAAACGGAGATTTCATAGATACTCCTGAAAGCTACACAGGTACAAACCAGACTATATATGTAAGGGTTCATAAAAATTTTGATACTGATTGTTATTCTATAACATCATTTGAGCTTATAGTAAATCCTTTGCCGGTTTTACCACAGCCTGCCGATGTGCTGGAATGTAACAGCTATACGCTTCCTGCACTTGCCAATGGAAACTACTATACACAAACCGGGGGTAATGGCACCATGTTATCGGCGGGAGATGCAGTAACATCTTCACAAACTATATATATATATGAGGATAACGGTACCTGCGCTAACCAAAAAAGTTTTAATGTAGATATTATAACTTCTGCAACTGCACCTGCCGATGTTGTGGCTTGTGAAAACTATACGCTGCCTGCATTACCAAGTGGACAGTTTTATTACAATGGGCCGGGCGGCACAGGTGGTGAAATTCCGGCAGGAACTGTAATTACTTCCAACCAGACAATATATTTTTATATACCGGCTGCTGCAACATGTACACAAAATAACAGTTTTACGGTTACTATAACAAGTACACCCGTGGTTAGCGATCCGGGAGATACTTTTTCATGTGGCCCTTATACACTCCCAACACTACCGAACGGACAAAACTATTATACGGCGCCGGGCGGTACAGGAACCCAGCTTGCTGCCGGAGATGTTATAAATACTACTCAAACATTATACATATACATAAGTAACCCTAGTAATCCTGCCTGTGTGGCAGAAAGCAGCTTTACAGTTACTGTTAGTATGGTAAACGTACCTAACAGGGCAGATGTGGTAACTTGCGGAAGCTATACACTGCCGGCACTTTCAGTGGGTAATTATTATACAGGCTCTGGTGGTACAGGTACACAACTTTCCGCAGGCACTGCAATAACTACAACACAAACTATATATATTTATGCGGTAAGCCCGGTTGACGCTTCATGCTTTGATGAGGATAGTTTTCTTATAACAATAAATCCGCGTCCTGAACTGCCCGGCATACTTCCTGTAACCGCATGTACAAGCTATACCTTGCCAAATAATTTACCGGCAAATGCAAACTATTATACTGCGGCCTCTGGCGGTACACTTTTACCTGCAGGAACAGTTATAACTACAAGCCGGACAGTGTTTGCAATAGCAACATCTCCGGAAGGCTGTACAAGGACGAGGTCATTCACAATTACTATTATAGATGTTGATGCCCTAAGCCCCGGCGACCAAAGTGTGTGCGATGAGTACATATTACCTTCGCTACAGTTTGGTAATTATTATACAGCAGCCGGTGGAACAGGTACACAGCTTGCTCCGGGCACGCCAATTACTACAGATCGCACTATATATATTTATATATCAAGCACAGACCCTATATGTAATGCGGAAACAAGTTTTGATGTTACCGTAACACAAACACCTGTTATTCCTGCGCCAGCTGCTGTGGTTGCGTGTGGCAGTTATACTTTGCCAGCGCTTCCGGTAGGAGATTATTATACAGGCCCTAACGGTACCGGTACAATGCTTCCACCGGGAACAGTAATAAACTCAAGTCAAAATATACGTATATATGCTGCAAACGGTACATGCTCAAGGCAAAGGACACTTTCCGTAACTATTACAGATGGTAATATTGCCCCTGCCGATGTAAGCTCATGTGGCGGATACCTGCTGCCTGCTTTGCCACAGGGTGGGATGTATTATACCCAACCGGCAGGCGGAGGGACGCAGATTAATGCAGGCACAATTATAACAACCAGCCAAACCCTTTATACTTATATTCCCGTTACAACTGGTGCAAACTGTACAGATAACGAAAGTTTTGATATTACAGTACTGCCTACCCTTGTAGTAGACAATGTAGAAGATGTTTTGGCCTGTACAAGCTATACATTGCCTGCTTTAACCAATGGAGATTATTATGATGCACCCGGTGGTGGTGGTAATTTAGTGCCTGCGGGAACAGTTATTTTTACTTCGCAGACCCTTTATGTATATAAAACAATACCGGGATCGCTTAACTGTATTGCAGAAGATAGTTTTGATATTACAATTGAAGATGTTAATGTAAACGATATTCCCGATCAATTGGTATGTGACGGCTTTGAATTGCCCCCGCTTGCTTCCGGAAACTACTACACGGCTACACAGGGTGGCGGCACTATGCTTTCGGCAGGCGATATGATAACTTCAGACCAGACAATTTATATTTATGCGGCAACCAATACAACACCTGTTTGTTCGGATGAGGAAAGTTTTACGGTAACTATAAAGCCCGATCCGCTTGTTGACCAGTTGAACAATGTTGGCTCGTGCGGTAATTATACCTTACAGCCATTAACAAATGGCAGCTATTATACCGGGCCGGGCGGTACAGGTACACAATTATTTGCCGGGCAGGTAATAAGCACTACGCAGGATATTTACATTTATGCTGAAACAGGAGGCGTTCCCAACTGCCCTGCAGAAAGTATGTTTACTGTATTTATAAACCCTGCACCGCCTACAGATGTTACAGAGTGCGACAGTTATACACTTCCGCAGCTTCCGGTGGGGCAGTATTATACAGGCCCTGCAGCTACAGGTACACAATTAATGCCGGGTGATGTTATTACCACTTCGCAGGATATATATGTGTATGTGCCACTGGCCACAGTACCAAACTGTACTGATAATAACAAGTTCAGGGTAACTATAAATAATACTCCGGTAATAACGCCGCTACAGTCTCAAACTGTTTGCGATTTTTATGCGCTTCCGCCGCTACCTGTAGGTAATTATTATACCGGCCCTGCAGGTACAGGTACTTTGCTTAATGCAGGTGATTTGGTAACAAGCACACAGACAGTTTACGTTTTTGCCCAAACGGGTACTATACCAAACTGTACTGCTGAAGAAAGCTTTAATGTAACAGTACATGTTACCCCTATGGTAGATGCAAGGTCTAAAGTAACAAAATGTGACAGCCATACACTTGATGCCCTATTGGTGGGTAACTATTATGCACTTCCGGGAGGGCCAAGTACTCCGGGGCAGGTAGCCTATTTCCCAGGTGATGTTATTACAAGTTCTATGATGATGTACATCTATGCCGAATCTGCAACAAATCCTGACTGTAAAAGTGAGAGCAGTTTCGAAATAGAGATATTGTCAATTACCGCCGATGCTCCTGCCGATGTTACAAGGTGCGACAGTTATGTGCTTCCAGCACTTTCGGTAGGTGATTATTATACTCTGTCAGGAGGGCCTTCTGTGCCTGGGCAGGTTTTGCTTAATCCGGGCGATGTGATTACAGCTACACAAACAATCTATGTTTACGCAGAACTTAGCGGAAGGTTGCAGTGTAACGATGAAAACCCATTCCTTGTAACGATATACCCAACCCCGGTTGTGGATGATACACTTACTGATTTTTCAGTTTGTGATAGCTATACGCTTCCTGCATTATCGGTAGGTAATTACTATACGGCTCCAAATGGAGGTGGGACAATGCTAAATGCAGGTGATGTTATAACAAATACTCAGACGCTGTATATATATGCAGCTTCAGACCCTGCCGGTGTATGCTTTGATGAGCATAGTTACACGGTTACTGTAAACTCAATAGATGTAGGTAATTTTAATGATTTATATGCCTGCGAAAGTTATGAACTGCCTGTGCTTTCGGTAGGTAATTATTTTACAGCGCCAAATGGCTCCGGTACACAGTTGCCTGCGGGGACTATCATTACTACCTCTCAAACTATATATGTATATGGTGAAACCAATACTACACCAAACTGTACAGATGAAGATAGTTTTATAGTTACCATAGTGAGCAAGCCTGTTGCTGCTGCGCCAAGCCCTATAGCGGTGTGTGGCCAGTCGGGCCAGGGTGTGTTTAACCTGCTTCCTGCTATGAACCAGGCTGTAAACGGGCAGGCAAATGTTATTGCCACTGTTCACGAAACCCAGGATGATGCCGTTTTTGGGCATGATGCCATAACCAATACTGGCGCTTACTTAAACACAAACAGCTATACGCAGACTTTATATATAAGGGTACAGTCTTCTCTGGCAACAGACTGTTATGATACGGTGCCGTTACAGATATCTGTAAATGATATACCAAATGCTGTTGAACCGCAACCTTTAAAGGTTTGTGATGATGATAGTGATACATTCGGGATTTTTGATCTTACCGATGTAGAATCGGAAGTATTGGGCACGCTTAACCCTACTGTTCATACAGTAACTTTTTATGATACTGAAGTAAATGCACTGGCTGGTACCGGTGTTGGATTAATAACAGGGCTTAGCAACTACAGTAGCACAGGAGCTTCTGTATATATCAGGGTTACCAACACCAACACTAACTGTTTTGATGTTGTGGAACTTGAACTGATTGTAAATCCGCTGCCTGTAGCAAATGCAATAGCTCCATATACGCTTTGCGATAAAAATAATCCCGGAGATGAGCGCGAAATTTTTGACCTTAATTCTAAAATTGCAGAGATAACCGGTGGAGCAGACGGCGTTTCGGTTACTTTTTATAATTCAAATGCGGATGCTCTGGCAGGTGGCCCGGGTGTAACAAATCCTGGTACCTATCAAAACCAGTCCACCGTTCAAACATTGTTTGCAAAGGTAACAGATGAGGATACGGGTTGTTTCCGTATAGTTTTAATGGATATCCGTGTGGAACCATTGCCACAAATTAATATTAATGCACTTACGCCTGATGATGTTACTGTTTGTGATGCTGATGGAAACGGAAACGGTACTTTTAATCTTGATGATATTGCTGATATAATCAGGGGCAGCAGTACAGGTGTGGTTATTACTTTCCATGAAACTGCTGAAAATGCCGAAGATGGAGTCGATGCAATAACCAATACTGCCAATTATTCAAACCCTACACCTTTTATACAGCCTTTATATATAAGGGTAGAAAATACTACAGGCTGTGTAAGGACACAAGGCTACAGTATTACTTTAACTGTAATTCCTTCGCCTCAGCTTCCTGACCTTGACCCGATGATACTGTGTGATGAGGACCCGGGCAATGACCAGGACGGCAAAACCTAC
>NZ_WWEP01000004.1 GCF_009848495.1 Flavobacterium sp. MK4S-17 | reverse complement strand
GCAGATGGTACTGCATCTTGTGGGAGAGTATGTCGTCGCCTTTCTTTTAAAAGCCCTTCATTAATCATGAAGGGCCTTTTTTGTTTATATATTAATCAATCTTTTTCATTTCATTGTGGAAATTTCTACAGCCACTTGTGGAAATTCTACAATTTTAAATTAAAAAGATTATTGATTTACACTCTTTTTCCGTATTATATTTTTTGGCATAGTATTTACATATACTTATATATAGCGATATTTAATTAACAATATATAGTAAGGTGATTGAAGAATTTTATTCTTCGCAAAAAGGAGGTGTGAAAACATCTCCTTTTGTTTTTATTAACATTTAAAAATCTTAAATGCGCTAAATTTGCACTAGCCGATTTTATAAATATTTATCTGTTTCTAATGAGTTCAAAGATACTGGTGATTGATGACGATACTGCCTTTTGTGTTATGCTTAAAACTTTTTTGCAAAAAAGGGGTTATGAAGTAGTTAATGCTTTCAGTGCAAATGAGGCAGAACAGCAAATTAAAAAACAGTTTTTTGATGTTGTACTAACGGATATAAGATTGCCTGACAGTGACGGGCTTTATATTTTAAAGCTGGTTAAAGAGATTTCTTTTTCTACAAGCGTGATTTTGATGACAGGCTATACAGATATAAAGACTGCAGTGAGTGCCATGAAATCAGGAGCGTTTGATTATGTTGGCAAGCCTATTAATCCTGATGAGATTTTATATACTATCCAGCAGGCTATTTCCAAAAAGGCAACGGCAAGTAACTTACAGGATAAACCTAAAAAGATAAATAATGAGGATTTACCTTTTGTAAGGGGTGTGAGTGAGCAGGCAATAATGCTTCAGGAACATATCAATCTTGTAGGGCCAACCAATATGTCAGTACTTATTATTGGTGACAGTGGTACAGGAAAGGAGTATATAGCACATTCCATACACTCAAAAAGTAAAAGGGCCAACAAGCCTTATATAGCTGTTGATTGTGGCGCAATACCAAAAGATTTAGCATCCAGTGAATTTTTCGGGCATATTAAAGGTTCATTTACCGGAGCGGTGAGTGATAAAACAGGCCATTTTGAAGCCGCAAACGGGGGCACCTTGTTTTTAGATGAAGTTGGCAACCTTTCCTATGAAGTACAGGTACAGCTTTTAAGGGCTTTGCAGGAGCGAAAGATTAAGCCAGTGGGCAGTAATAACGAAATTTCTGTTGATATACGGGTTATAGCTGCTACTAATGAAGATTTATATGAGGCAGTAAAGCGCGGTGATTTTAGGGAAGACCTTTACCATAGGCTAAACGAATTTTGCATACGTGTGCCCAAGCTTTCTGAAAGGCATCAGGATATCATGCTATTTGCCAATTATTTTCTTGCACAGGCTAATACCGACCTTGAGAAAGAGGTTGAAGGTTTTGATAAAGAAGTTATTGAACTGTTTAAGGATTATGACTGGCCCGGTAATTTAAGGGAAATGAAAAATATTATAAAAAGGTCAGTTTTGCTGTCAAAATCCAACTTAATCAGCCTTGAGGTGCTGCCCCAGGAAATGCAGGAGGCCCCTAAAAATGTTTCGTTACTTTCCAATTATACAAAAGCTAATGAGGAAGAGGCAATTAAACAGGCATTGGAAAAGGCTAATTATAATAAATCCAAAGCTGCCAAGTTGCTTGATATTGACAGGAAAACTCTGTACAACAAACTGAAGTTATATAATATTGATTTATAAATTTACTTCTTCTGCAAGATTTTCTACAAGCGTTTCAAGCCTGCAGCATATATTGCTTATATATTCCTTCATTTCTTGCGTGCTGTATTCAAGTGTCCTGTCTTCCAAAGGAATCAGCATTTCAGCAATAGTAAAAACTTCCATTTGTTTTAGCATAGGAATCATTTTATGAGCAGTTTCCGCAAGCCGGTCTAAATTATCATTACCGGCGGCTTCTTTAAGTATGATACAATTTTCATGCACGCTTGCTATAAAAGTACTTATTATTGTTTTAAGGGAGTCCGGGTCGTTAAGCGTAAACTGTGAAAGGCTTTTAAGATTATATAAGGGCTGAATTGTATCAGGCTTGCTTACAGATAGCCCTACTGTTTTATCATTTCCAAAAATATTTGATATTAAAATAATAAGTTGTTCAAACTGTACAGGTTTTGGATGGTTGGCTGTAAATCCTTTATTGGTATAATCTTGTCTTGTTAAATCCCTCCTGCCTGAAAGTGCTATTACAGGGAGGTTATTTACATATTCATCCTCATGGCTGCGGATTGATTTTACCAGCTCAAAACCATCCATTACAGGCATTTGTACATCACTTATCAGCAGGTCAAATTTCTTTTCCTGTAGCAAAGCCAGTACACGTTTTGGGTTATTTTCCGTAACAATATCTAAAGGATAGTTTCCAAATAGCTCCCGCATTAGCGTTAGCTGCACTGCATCATCATCAATAAGCAGTATTTTTTTATTTTTTAGAAATGGAATAATATCATCGTCCTGTTTTTCTTCCGTAGTTTCAGGAATAGTATCATCTATAAGGGCCGGTATGGTTACAGTAAATATAGAGCCCTGGCCCTCCTCACTTTCAAGGTTAATTGTTCCTCCCAGCAGTTCAATAATTTTTTTAGATATAGTAAGGCCCAGTCCGGTTCCTCCAAATTTCTTTTCTATTCCAGTGTGTGCCTGTGTAAATTCTTTAAATACATCCTGCTGCCTCTCTCTGGCAATGCCGATACCGGTATCTAATACAGAAATTATTACAGTGTTGTTTTCCTGCTTGGCTGTTACCTCAACAGACCCTTCATGGGTAAATTTTACAGAATTACTTATAAGGTTGGTAAGCACCTGTTTAATGCGGTAAGGATCGGACAGGAAGTTGTTATTAAGTTCCTCGTCAATATCCCAGTTAAGCTCAATATTTTTTTTAAGTGCAATAGGCTCAAGGGTGCGGCAAATACCTTCTATTAGCCCTTTCATGTTAAAGCCTGAATTCTGTATAGTAATGCGGTTATTTTCCAGTTTTGAAAAATCCAGCAGGTCATTAACCAGTTTTAATATATAATCTGTAGATTCTTTAATATTATCAAGATACTGCTTTTGTTTTGCATTTATGCCTGAGCTTTTAATGAGGTCATGAAATCCTATTATGCTTCCCAGTGGCGTTTGCAGGTCATGCGTTACTGTAGCCATAAGCATGGACTTTGTGCGCAGCAGTTCCTCATTTTCATTATTAAGCAATTCAAGCTGTTTCCTGTAGTTTTGGTTGGTAGTAAGGTCGCGTATTATAATCCAGGCAAATACTATAAGCAGGAAAAGGCTGAATGCACCTATCCAAGCCATTTTTTCAACAGTACCGGAAATCACTTCCTGGGATTCCCTGATTTTAGAGTAAGATTTTTGCAGGAAATCGTTTTCAATTGAGGAGAGTATTACACGTAACTGATCAGAGATTATACGGTTTTCATCCAAAAGCTTTTCTTCCTTGCGGTTAAGCTGGTAGCGCTGACGGGTATCTTTAACCAGGCGCGTGGTTAATATGTTATCAAACGCTATGGCAAGCGAATCATTAGATACCGGAAGTTTGCTCAGTGAGTCCATCTGGCTTGGGGTAAGCAATGCGCTAATCAGTTTTTGCCACTCATAGCGGTCTTCTGTCTTAACGGGCTTAACAAGGCTTAAAATAGAATCTTTGGCACTGTATATTCCATCTATAGCGCTGGCGTAGGCTTTTTCAGGAGAGTTTTTCTTTCGGAACAGTATAATTTCGTTAATACTGTTTTTTTTTCTTTGAAGCAGTATTTGTATAGAGTCAAATTTATTTTTCTGGGAATCTTCAACTTCACCCTTTATGCCTTCAATTTTAGTATTGATGCTGTCAATAGTAGCGTTGTATTGCAGGTGGTCTTTACTGGAAAGTGTAAGTATGGCGCTTCTTCCTAATGCTTCAGAGGCATAAAGGTCGGCAATGGTATTGCTTATTTTTATTATAGTGCTGTTATCTTCGTCGGTACGCGAAGGGGCGGCAATTTTTACTATTTCAGTGTAAAAAAACCATATTGAGGCTACCGCTATGCAAAAGAGCAGTATGTAACCTGTTATAACTTTATATTTAAGTGCTTTTGGCTTTTGTACCATCAGATAAAAATAACCATAATTATCATAAACGGTACTATAGGGGTAAAAGTATGTTTAACCTGTTAGCTTCTTACCATAACCCTTAAAAAACTTATCTCTTCCTTAAGGTGTTGTACTTCTGAACGCAGGCTGTCTACCAGTATATCATATACTTCCTTGCTGGTATGGGCAAAATTTTCTGAACTGTTACCGGAGCCTACAGGTGCAACATCGTTAAATATGTAATGAATATCTACATCCAGAATCCTTACAATTTTAAGTAGCTTAACAACGTTTAGCCTCCTGTCGTCTTTTTCAAGGCGGCCATAATTACTTTGTGTAACATCAAGGTGCATAGCCATCATTTCCTGGGTTATGCCTTTTTCTTCCCTTAACTTTTTAATTCTTTGCCCTATAATATTCATTTTTGCACTTTGTTAATTAATTAAACGCTATTTAAATTTTGGTTGCTTAAGTGTTTTATATGACAAATAATAAATAATAAGCTGTCATTTTATTTACTGTAAATATAATAAGTGATGCAAAAAATCAAAAAAAGGGTGGTATTTAATCGTTGTAATGTTACTTTTATACGTTGAATGGTTAAATAAATTATAATTATATAATTATATTGAAATAGTTGTTTTTTAAATATCCAGGTTTGATAGCATTAGTGATAAAAAAACCTCCCGTTGGGAGGCTTTTTTTATTCAGCAATTATTGCTCTTGATATTACGATTTTCTGTATTTCAGAAGTGCCCTCATAAATCTGTGTTATTTTGGCATCACGCATAAGCCTTTCTACATGGTATTCCTTAACATAGCCATTACCACCATGTATCTGTACTGCTTCAATAGTAGTATCCATTGCGGTTTTGGAAGCGTGTAATTTTGCCATTGCGCCGCTAAGGTCATAATTAAGGTGGTTGTCCTTGTCCCATGCAGCTTTAAGGCAAAGATGGCGTGCAGCTTCAATTTGCACCGCCATATCGGCAAGTTTAAATGCTATAGCCTGGTGGTTGCATATTTCTGTTCCGAAAGCTTTTCTTTCTTTTGAATATTTAAGAGCCAGTTCATAAGCTCCTGAAGCAATACCCAATGCCTGCGATGCAATACCTATACGGCCGCCGGCAAGTGTTTTCATTGCGAATTTAAATCCGAATCCATCTTCACCAATCCTGTTTTCCTTAGGAACTTTTACATCGGTAAACATTAATGAATGTGTATCAGAACCACGTATGCCCAGTTTTTGTTCTTTCGCCCCAATTTCAAATCCGGGCATGCCTTTTTCTACAATAAGTGCGTTAATGCCCCTGTGCCTTTTTTCTGTATCGGTTTGTGCTATTACAAGGAAAACATCTGCGGTGCTGCCATTGGTTATCCAGTTCTTGGTGCCGTTAAGCAGGTAATGGTCGCCCTTATCTATAGCAGTGGTTTTTTGTGATGTTGCATCGCTGCCCGCTTCCGGTTCAGATAGGCAGAAAGCCCCTATAATCTCCCCGGCAGCAAGGCGAGTAAGGTATTTTTGTTTTTGTTCTTCGGTACCATAGGTTTGCAGCCCCCAGCACACTAAGGAGTTATTGACTGACATTACAACCGAAGCTGAAGCATCTATCTTTGAAATTTCTTCCATGGCAAGCACATAAGAAATAGTATCAAGGCCGCTGCCTCCATATTTTGGATCAACCATCATCCCCATGAAGCCAAGCTCTCCCATTTTCTTAATCTGCTCGGCGGGGAAAATTTGTTTTTCATCCCTTTCTATTACACCGGGTAAAAGTTCTGCCTGTGCAAAATCCCTGGCAGCTTTTTGTATCATCAGGTGTTCTTCAGTAAGTTTAAAATCCATGATTATTCAGAATTTACATTTTTGTTTTATGGTGCCCAAATGTAACCAATAATTAATAATTTTTCAATATGAATAACTAATTTTGACAGATGATTAAAAAAAACTATAACGTTTTAGGAATTATGTCTGGCACATCGCTTGATGGTGTGGATTTGGCATATATACATTTTACTTATACCAACAAATGGCAGTTTGAAGTAATACATGCCGAAACGGTACCTTACACTGATAATTGGGTAAATAAATTAAAAGATGCAGTAACTTTAAATAATAAGATGCTGTATGAGTTGAATAGTGAATATACCGCCCTGCTTGCAAATGTTATAAATGATTTTGTAAAACGCAATGCTTTAACCGGCCTCGATTTTATAGCATCTCA
The DNA here is from genome assembly GCF_009848495.1 of Flavobacterium sp. MK4S-17. GTDB lineage: Bacteria > Bacteroidota > Bacteroidia > Flavobacteriales > Flavobacteriaceae > Flavobacterium. The sequence continues at coordinate 7,470 of NZ_WWEP01000004.1, read as the reverse complement.
CGGGCATACGGTGCTTCACCAGCCTGAAAATGGTATAACGCTGCAAATTGGCAATATGCCCCAAATCGCCCGTCTTGTCAATAAAACCGTTGTGTGCGATTTCCGTGTTCAGGATGTAGAAATGGGAGGGCAGGGTGCACCACTTGTGCCCATAGGCGACCGCATTTTATTTAGCGAATATGAGTGCTGCCTTAACCTTGGGGGTTTTTCCAATATATCTTTTGAAGAAGATGGTGAGAGGATTGCATTTGATATTTGCCCTGTAAATACAGTGCTTAACTATTATGCGGGCAAATTAGGGGTGAATTTTGACCAGGGTGGCAATATAGCTAAAAGCGGCAGAGTTATAAATGAATTGCTTGACGAACTTAACAACCTTGATTTTTATAAGATGCCTTATCCTAAGTCGTTAGGGTTTGAATTTGTAAAATCAGTAGTTTTTCCTGTTATTGATAAATATGACTTACAGGTAAATGACATATTATGCACTTTTTCTGAACATATTGCCGTGCAGATTGCTCATGTTATAAATAATATAGGTAAAAAAAGCGTACTAATAACGGGGGGCGGGGCTTATAATACTTTTATAACAGAACTGCTGCAGCATAAATTAAAATTTGCAACGATTACAATACCCGACGATAATACCATACAGTTTAAGGAAGCTATAATTTTTGGGTTATTAGGTGTTTTAAAAATAAGGGATGAGATTAATGTGCTTTGCAGTGTAACCGGTGCTGTTAAAAACCATAGCTCAGGAAAAATTTACCATCCTTAAAGTATCCCCATTTTTTTAATAGCTTCCACAAGCTCATGGTCATCGCCACCCTTGCCCTGTAACAGCATGTTTTTCATCCTGTCGCGGCGTTTTTCAATCGCACTCAGTGAAAGCGGTACATAATTAGGTATATTTTTAGTAAGGATTCCTTCAGAAAGTCGCATCAATATCTGCTTATCATAATTATCAAGTTTGTAAGCATCAAAAACTTTGTCCTTTAAAGACTTTACTATTTTACTGCTCAAATAATTATCACCCGAAAAAATGATTTTAAACGCATTTAGAAATTCATCTATATCAATATCACTTTTGCATAGTATACCCTGTGGGTTAATTTCCTTAATCAGCCTGTCAACCAAGGCAGATTCACTGTGCATGGTAAGTATTATAATAATGCAGTCGGGAATCATTTCCCTTAAAAGTATACCCAGGTCAAAACCGGAATTAATATTTTTATCAGGATAAGGCGGGAGGCTTAAATCCAGATAGGCTATATTAAAAGGTTTTCCATTATTTTTTGAGTCAATAATATATTCGTAGGCTTGTTTGCAATCTAGCGCTTTTGTAAAAACCAGTTCATGGTTTTCAAATTTTTCTTCGGATAATACATTTATATATCCGTCAACGGTCATAGGGTGGTCGTCAACGATTAAGATATTCAGCTCCTGCATAAAAAAATCATATAATCAAATTTAACAAATTTACTCCCAGATAAGAGTTAAGAACCATAAACTTTTTAAATTGCGTAATCAATATAATCTATTTTGAGGTACAACTACCTGATCCTGGATGACGACACCAATAACCTAAAAGAAACCTTGCATGCTTTGCAGGGTTTCAGCCAGTTTATATGTATTGCCACATCGGTTACAGCAGATGACGCACTAAATAAAGTACTTGACCTGGCACCTGATTTTGTTATCATTACACTCAATTCAAAAAGTAAGCCACAACAGGATTTTTTTTCACTTATTAACGATTTACACCGTTACTTAAATGTGTTGCCTTATTTTATAGTATTGAGTGACAGTAAACAATATGCCTATGAAGCATTAAAGGCCGGGGTTTATGATTACCTGCTTATTCCTATAGTAACTACAGAACTTAGAAAAAGCTTATTAAAGATACAAAAAAAGCTTGCTTTAATTCATAAAATAGATAATTATGTAGTGGAAGAGCCTATAGAGATAGAGGAACACAATACTATAGAGGGTAAAATATCTAAAATATGCATTAAATCGTATGGTGATTACCAGTTTATAGACCTGGATGACATTATATACCTTAAAGCAGATAATAACACTACAGATTTTTATTTAAAAAGCGGTAAACAGTTAACAGCCTATAAAACACTTAAACACTACGAATTAAATCTTCCGGAATTTTTTTACAGGGTGCATAATAGTTATATTGTTAACAGTAATCATATATCAAGAATCAATACTGGAAAATCGCTTTGCTATCTTGATAATAATAAAGTCAGTATCTCATTTTCCCGCACTTATAAAGAGAATATAGACAGGATAATTGAAGTTATTGCACCAGAGTATTTATAAGTTAATTATTTACCCTGCAAACATGTCGTTTCACTAGTAAAATAGGGCGTTTTACAAAACCTTCCAAATTTCATGAGGTTAAGTAACAGTACGTCTCTATCTTTGCTTCATAGTTTTAAGAAAGGGGCTTAAAGCTTATTTAAATAATGAATAAAAAACACTAATAAATTACTTAAAATTTACTATCATGAAAAGGACTATTTTAACTCTTGGGCTAATTGCTTTTTTAGGTTTATCTGCAGCTTCTTGCTCAGCTGATGACAGCGACATGCAGACTACACAGGCTGACGATGTTCAGACAGGAAATATAGGAACAATTGACAATGGAGATAGAGAGCTTCCTAAGCCACCAATGAGGCCATAAGCTTTTATTTCATAAAAATATTTATTTTTGAGGCAATAGTACAAACACTATTGCCTCAAAAATTTTGAAAAACTACCAACTTTTATTAGCACTGCTGGGCATTTTTCTAGTTGCCGGATCCTGCAAAAGGGAACTGAAAAAAGACACTGTTTCTAAAACCCGTATAGAAAAACAGCTAGACAGAGGCGAAATGGCATACAGTGTGCCTGAACTTGGGGAAAAAATTATCGATTCTGTTATAACAGAATTAGCAGGTAATAAAAACGATTCTGTCAATCGTTACTTTTACCGAAGGGCAGCTACAGCCTATTATAACATGAACCTGTATGATAAATCTTTACATACAGCCAGGAAAATATATAATTTAGCGTCACAGGCCCAAGACACTGTCGATATGGCCAAATCCTTATTTTATATTGGTGAATCTTTTTATGGCAGGGCAAATAACGACAGCGCATTTTATTACTATGCCCAAGCCGAAAACTTGTATAAAAATTTAGATGATACCCGAAGCCTTGGCGAAATTGTGCTATACAAGGCTTATGTGTATTACAATATTGGTGAATATGTGCTTTGCGAAACCGAAGCAATAAGAGCATGGAAACTCCTTTCAAAAGATGATCGCCCCACTGATATATATAATTGCTATAACCTGATTGCAACTGCGCTTGATGGCCAAAATAATAATAATGACGCCCTTACTTACTTTAAACTCGCCCTTAAAGAAGTTGAAAGGTTTAAAGAAGAAGGTTATTCAGAAGATGTAATTGCATTATACAGAGTTACATGTTACAATAACATGGGCTTGGTTTATATTAAAATGGGCGACTATAAAAAAGCCATTTCAATATATAATAATGCGTTAAAAACCGGCAATGTTAAGGATATAAGTGCAAGTTTATATGCAAAATTAATAAACAATCTTGCTTATGCTAAATTTAAGGATAAGGATTACTCACAATTGCCCGATTTGTTTTTTAAATCTTTAGCTTTAAGAGACAGCCTTAATAATAAGTCAGGCATTATTACGAGCAATATCAATATTGGGGAGTATTATCTTTCACAACAGGATACTCAAACAGCTATAACTTATTTTAAATCTGCATATAATGATGCAAATGAAATAAACAGCAACTATGATGTGCTTAATTCCCTCAAATTTCTGTCTGAAATTGATAAAGCAAACAGCGCATACTACTCTGGTAAATATATAACGGTTAGCGACAGCCTTCAGGAAATTGCAAAGGCAAACCGCGATAAGTATGCCCGTATAGAATATGAAACGGACAGGCTGCAGGACGAAAAGGAAGCTTTGGTTAAAAAGAATAGCTTTATTATAGGTGTTTCTGCAGTAATATTATTATTTATCGCTGCCATATTTATTATCTATTACCTTAATTCAAAAAATAAGGAACTGATGCTTGTTCAGGAACAGCAAAAAGCAAATGAGGAAATTTTCCAGTTGATGTTTGAGCAGCAGAATAAAATTGATGATGCCCGGAGCGAAGAAAAAAACAGGATTGCAATGGAGCTGCATGATGGTATATTAAATAATATATATGCCGTGCGGCTTAACCTGGAATTTAGTAACCGTAAGACTGATGATGAAACTATTGAAAAACGCAAGGGCTATATAAAACAGCTTCAGGGTATTGAAACCGAAATCAGGAGCGTGTCGCACGATTTAAGCAGGTCGGCCGAATTGCAGCAGGACAAAAGCTTTGAGAATATACTTGAATTTATGATTGAGTCACAGAAAAATAATTTTGAAACGCTGTTTGAGGCTCATATAGATAAAAATATAGACTGGGAAAATATGTCGAATATTGTTAAGGTAAATATTTACAGGATTGTACAGGAGGCATTGCAAAATGTAAATAAATATTCAAATGCAAAACATGCAAAGGTTTATGTTAAAGAGAAAGGAAACACCGTTAATGTTACAATAGAGGATGATGGTGTTGGCTTTGATACAGAAAATATGCAGGGCGGCATAGGGTTAAAAAATTTACGGAAAAGGGCTGATGCTTTAAATGGAGTGCTGAATATTACATCACAACCTGGTGAAGGCACTGTTATTAAGGTTTCATTTCCTAAAGAAACCTTTAAAAAATAAGAAATTCTCAATTATATGTTTTATATATTTGCATCGATTTAATAAAACACAACAAATGAAAGATTTATTAGCAAAATTCGAAAATAAACAACCTGAAATAATATTTAACTGGAAAGATTCTGAAACTGAAGCCGAAGGGTGGACTGTTATCAACTCATTGAGGGGTGGTGCTGCCGGCGGGGGTACCAGGATGAGGAAAGGGCTGGACATGAATGAAGTATTGTCGCTTGCCAAAACCATGGAGGTTAAATTTACTGTATCAGGGCCTGCCATTGGCGGTGCTAAGTCAGGTATTAATTTCGATCCTAATGATCCGAGAAAAAAAGGTGTTTTGCAGCGTTGGTATAAAGCGGTTTCACCTCTGCTAAAAAGTTATTATGGAACAGGGGGCGACCTTAATGTGGATGAAATTCATGAAGTGATACCAATTACCGAAGAATGTGGCGTGTGGCATCCGCAGGAAGGCGTATTTAACGGGCACTTTAAGCCTACTGAGGCTGATAAAATAAACAGGATTGGGCAGTTACGCCAAGGCGTGATTAAAGTTATAGAGAACCCGGCTTTTTCACCCGATGTAAACCGAAAATATACAGTTGCCGACATGATTACCGGTTATGGTGTTGCAGAAGCTGTGCGCAATTATTATGAAATATATGGTGGTTCTGTAAAGGGTAAAAAAGCCATAGTACAGGGATTTGGCAACGTGGGTTCTGCGGCGGCGTTTTACCTGGCAGAAATGGGAGTAAAGGTAGTAGGTATAATAGACCGTGAAGGCGGTGTTTTAAATAAAGAGGGCTTTAGCTTTGAAGAAATAAAGCAAATGTTCCTTGATAAGGATGGTAACAAACTGGTAGCTGGTAACATGATTCCTTTTGAAACCATCAATGAAGAAATATGGAAAATTGGAGCTGAAATATTTGCGCCATGTGCCGCATCAAGACTCGTTACAAAAGAACAGGTGGAAAATATGGTAAATGCAGGGCTTGAGGTTATTTCCTGCGGTGCAAATGTGCCATTTGCAGATAAAGAAATATTTTTTGGCCCCATAATGGAGGCTACAGATAATAAAGTGAGCCTTATCCCTGATTTCATTTCTAACTGTGGAATGGCAAGGGTCTTCGCTTATTTTATGGAGAAAAAAGTAAGCATGACTGACGAGGCAATTTTTAATGATACTTCAGGTGTAATAAAAAAAGCCATTCAAAATGTATATAATCACAATAAATCTAAAACAGGTATAAGCAAAACGGCTTTTGAAATAGCTTTAAAACAGCTTGTATAAATATAGCAGCTAAACATTAATTTTAATGGCAGGTTTATAATCTGTCATTTTTTTATTTATGACGTATCAGGAAACAGTACAATGGATGTTCAGCCGCCTGCCTATGTATCAGCAGCAGGGCGCGTCTGCCTATAAAAAAGATCTTACCAATACCTTATTGCTAACTAAGCATTTGGGCAATCCTGAAAAAAGGGTAAAGACTGTCCACATTGCCGGTACAAACGGCAAGGGTTCTGTATCCAGTATGCTGGCTTCTGTATTGCAGGAGTCGGGATATAAAACAGGGCTATATACCTCTCCTCATTTAAAAGATTTCAGGGAACGGATAAAAATAAACGGTAAAGATATCCCCGAGGGCTTTGTGTGCGATTTTATAGAAGAAAACAAATCATTTTTTGAGCTGAACCAACTCAGCTTTTTTGAAATGACTGTTGGCCTGGCATTTGATTATTTTGCAAAGGAGGAAGTAGATATAGCTGTAATTGAAACCGGGATGGGGGGCAGGCTTGACTCTACCAATGTAATTACACCGCTGCTTTCAGTTATTACGAATATCGGTTTTGACCATACCCAGTTTTTAGGTGATACTATACCACTTATAGCTGCAGAGAAGGCCGGTATTATTAAACCTGGTATTCCAGTGGTGATTGGCGAATATAATGTTGAAAGCAAGGAGGTTTTTACAAATAAGGCCAAAGAATGTAATTCTATAATATATTTTGCGCAGGATGAGGTGTTGCCTGATTATGAATCAGATTTAACTGGCGACTACCAATTTAAAAATAAGAGAACTGCTTTACTGGCGATAAAAATATTACAAACTCATTTTATAATTTCTGAGGATAACATTAAACAAGGTTTTTTAAATGTTTCAGGAAATACAGGATTTGCAGGGAGGTGGCAGCAGATACATGCTGAACCAAGGGTTGTTTGTGATACAGCACATAACCCCGATGGGCTCAAAATTGTTATGAGCCAGCTAAAAAAGCAGGTTTATGATAATCTGCACATAGTTTTTGGGGTTGTAAACGATAAAAATTTGAATGAAGTGCTGCCGCTATTGCCTAAGCAGGCAATTTATTATTTTTGCAGGCCCAATGTATTACGTGGTCTTGATGCTGAGGTATTAAGTAATGAGGCTGCTAAATTTGGACTAAAGGGTGAAGTGTACCCTTCAGTTACAGCAGCTTATAAAGCTGCCTTGCTTAAAGCAGCATCTAATGATTTTATATATATAGGAGGCAGTACATTTGTAGTAGCAGAAATTTTATAATTTTTTAATGGAATGTTTGCAAATACAAAAAACTGCTTTATATTTGCACTCGCATTTAGGGCGATTAGCTCAGTTGGTTCAGAGCATCTGGTTTACACCCA
>NZ_WWEP01000005.1 GCF_009848495.1 Flavobacterium sp. MK4S-17 | reverse complement strand
CCCTGCATCGCCTTCAATGCGGGTGCAAAAGTAGAACCTTTTACCGCTTTTCCAAATTTATTTATGGTTTTTTTTTGTTAAAAAAATCATTGTTTAAAGTAAAACATTGAAAATGTATATTTTAGGTATATTAATTTTTTAAAGATAGATTTAAATTAATTTAATACAACTTGGTATTATTCTACTTTGCTATATTCTTCAATACATTTTTTTGCATACAGCTTTACTATAGTAAGCACTTTTTTTCTTGCTTCAATATCTTTTTCCAGTGCATGATGTTGTAAAAAAGCATCTGCCGTATTTTCAAATTTCTTCTGCAGCTCCTCAATAAAGGCTTCTAGCTGGGCTCCGCGCACAGATATATGCCTGTTACTGTCAAATTTTGTTTGAAACTCTTTTTGTAAAATACTGCATGCTGATTCAAGTTCTTTTTCAAGTTTCTTATAATCAAAACTCATTTTATTCCTCCCATATTTAAGATTATGAAACAAAATAAATTAAGAAAGCCGCAACTGATGTTATAAAATTTAACCTATATTTAGTAAAATTTTTCGTATAAGTGTGCACTAACTATTTATCACACATATAAACCTGAATAAGTTTTCGACATCAAGAATATAATTTACGGGAACATTTATAATAGCATTGTGTGGCATAAATTCCATCTCAGCAGTTTCAGGTTTCTGCACAACTGTAATTCCACCTGCATTTTTTATGGCTTTAAGCCCGGCGGTACCATCAGAATTAGCTCCTGATAGTAAAACACCCACAAGATGCTGGCCATAAACATCTGCAGCCGACTCAAAAGAAACATCTATGCTTGGCCTGCTGTAATTCACTTTTTCTGACCTGTCCAGAGATAAGGTGCTGTTATTTTCAAATAAAAGGTGATAATCTGAAGGGGCTATATAGATGCAGCCGGGCTCAAGTATGGTTTTATCTTCTACCTCTTTTACAGGAAGTATAGATTTCATTGCAAATAAATCTTCCAACATTGTATCTTCTGTACTTTGCCTGTGCATTATAATTACAATAGCGAATGAAGCAGAATTAATTTTGGGTATTATTTTTAGCAGCACCTCCAGGCTACCTGCCGAACCTCCAATTATTACTACTTTACAACCGGAAACTATTTTACCTTTTTCCATATTTTTTCCCTCCCCATTTGCTCAAACTTATTTTGCACTGAAGAAAATTTTATGGTTTCTTTTGTGCCAAGAGCCAAATAACCCAGGCCGGCAAGGCTGTCGTCAAAAAGTTCCAGCGCCTTTTCCTGTAAATCCTTATCAAAATATATTAAAACGTTTCGGCACAAAATAAGGTCAAACTCATTAAAAGACCTGTCGGAAACAAGATTGTGCTGGGAAAAAACCATTTTTTCAGATAGTTCCTCTGCAAATTTTGCCACATCATAATTTGCAGTATAATATTGGGAAAAATCTTTTGTGCCGCCAGATGCAATATAGTTTTCAGAATATTGCTTCATCATCCTCATGGGGAAAACTCCCTTTTTAGCCATATTGAGTACAACCGGATTTAAATCGGTAGCATATATTAATGACTTGTGCAGCAGGTTAGCTTCTTTTAAAAGTATAGCCATAGAATACACTTCCTCCCCGGTTGAGCACCCGGCATGCCATACCCTTATAAAAGGTTTGGTAGCTAAAACAGGCAGTACTTCGGCACGTAAATATTTATAGAACAAAGGATCGCGGAACATCTCGGTTACATTTACCGTTATTTCCTCAACCATACGGTTAAAATACTGCGAATCGGTTTTTACCTTATAAAGGAAATCACTGAAATGCTTAAACCCATCAAGATTGTACAGCCTGTCTACCCGCCTTTTAAAAGATGCACGGGCATAACCGCTAAAATCGTATCCGTAATATTCAAATACATCATTAATCAACAACTCCAGCTCTCTGTCATTAATCATAAACCATTATAGTGTATTTAATAAATGTAAAAGTTTGTCCACATCAACCGGTTTAGATATATAACCATCTGCCCCCGCTTCAATGCATTTATCCCTGTCGCCCACCATGGCCTGCGCCGTTACCGATATTACAGGAGTAAACCTGCGGTGCGGTATTTTTTTTATGAGTGGTATTGCCTCATACCCATCCATATCCGGCATCATCATATCTATAAGTATAAAATCTACAGGCTCATCCCCTTTTAAAAGCCCTAATGCCTCATCAGCACTTGAACAGGAAATACAGTTATAGGATTTTGCCCGCAGTGTTGCGCTTAATGCAAATATATTACGTGCATCATCATCTATTATCAGTACTTTATTTTTCATTATATTTTTTACCTGTGATTATTGTTTATCATAAAGCCAAACCCTAAGCAGTGAAAGCAACTGGTCAACATCCACAGGTTTTGTAATGTAATCAGATGCCCCTGCGTTAATACATTTTTCCCTGTCGCCTGTCATTGCTTTCGCTGTAACGGCAATAATAGGCAGTTTTTTTAGCTTATTATTTTCACGTATGCGTGCCGCTGTTTCATAGCCATCCATATTAGGCATCATCATATCAAGCAAAACAATATCCACCTGCGGGTTTTCTTCCAGCACCTTTAATGCTTCTTTACCATCAATGGCAGTAAGCACATTCATTTTTAAAATTTCAAGGGCTTTTGTAAGCGAATAAATATTCCTAACATCATCATCAACCACCAAAACAGTTTTATTGTTGAGTATATTGTTAAGGATATTAAATTTCTTTTCCTTTTTGCCTTCCTCTTTATTCTGCTCTACCAAATGCAGGAACAGCGAAACCTCATCCAGCATCCTTTGGTAGGAATGCGCTGTTTTAACTACAATTGAATCTGCATACTTTTTAATTTTCAACTCTTCTTTCATTGACAGGCTTTTACCTGTAAACACTATTACGGGAAGATTTTCAAGCCCCGGATTCCCTTTTACATTTTCAAGAATATCATATGCCTGTTTGTCAGGTATACCCATATCAAGTATAACACAATCCACATTGGTACGTTTAAGCGCATCAACACCCTGGGCAACTTCACTTTTAATTTCAGAATTTATATTGTTTGTTTCCAGGAAAAATGCCAGTGCTTTTGCATGCTGAGGGTTATCTTCAATAATAAGCACTTTTTGGGAGTCCCTGTTTACAATATGTTCAATCCTTTTAAATACTTCAGGAATCTGTTCATAAGCAACAGGCTTGTCTAAAAAGTTAACCGCACCTTTAAGCAGGCTTTCCTGTTTTAACTTGTGCGACGACATAATATGTACAGGAATGTGCTTTGTAAGCGCATTAGCCTTTAATTCTTCCATAACTTCCCACCCGCTTTTAACAGGCAGTTCTATATCCAGAAGTACACCTATAGGCCTGTATGCCATTGCAAGGTTAAGGGCATGGTCACCCCGTACCGACACTACCCCTTTATAGCCCCGCTTGTGTGTAAAGTCAAGAAGTGTTTTGGCAAAGTTAGTATCATCTTCCACAATCAATATTACTTTATCGCCATCTGATATAGCCTCCCTGTCATCAGGGATATCTTCAGGAATAACTGGGCTTATATACTTCCTGCCGGGCTTTTCTTCTGCTTGTGCAACAGGCACAACCGAATCTGCATTAAGTTGTGGCTTTTCTTTACTTATACTAACCTGTGCCATAGGGCTGCCAAGTACAGGTATAGTTAATGTAAATTCACTTCCTTTATTAATTTCACTTTGAAGTGTAATTTCCCCTCCAAGCAGTTTCGCCAGTTCCCTGCTTATAGACAGCCCAAGCCCTGTGCCACCGTACTTGCGCTTGGTAGAACCGTCAGCCTGCTGGAATGCTTCAAAAACCAAAGGCTGCTTTTCACGCGGAATACCTATGCCGGTATCCTTAACTGAAAAGGAAACCAGTTTACTATTTTGGCTGTTCTTCTTAATTTCAAGTGTTACAGCTCCCTGCGAAGTGAATTTAATTGCATTGGAAATTAAATTCTTAAGTATCTGTTCCAGCCTCATCCTGTCGGTTTTAACTACAAGAGGTGCTTCATCTGCAACTATATTAAATTCAATCCCTTTTTCTTTAGCTACTTCCTTAAACAGGTTAGAAAGACTGCCTGTAATTTCCCTGACGGAAATATCCATAAACTCAACCTCCATTTTGCCCGCTTCAATTTTAGACAGGTCAAGTATCTCATCTATGAGGCCTAACAAACCGTTGCCTGAACTTTGAATTACCTTGGCAAATTCCACCTGCTCGTCAGACATATTTTTTTCATTATTTTCTGCAAGCAGCCTGCTGAGAAGCAAAATTGAATTAAGCGGAGTCCTTAATTCGTGCGACATATTAGCTAAAAACTCTGATTTGTAGCGTGTACTCATCTCAAGGTCTTCAGATTTTTTCTGGATTTCCAGGTTACGCTCTTCCAGCAGTGTACTCCTTTCCGCAAGCTCTTCATTGGTTTGCTGCAATTCCTCCTGCTGTACTCTTAATTCTTCTTCTGATGCCTGCAGTTTGGATGTCTGTGCTTCCAGTTCCGCATTCATGCTTTCCAGCTCTGTATGCTGAATCCTTAACTCTTCTGACTGTGCCTGTGTTTCCTCCAGTAATTCCTGTACACGCTTCCTGTTTTGTGCAGCTTTTATAGCAATAGCTATATTATCTGATACCGCATCTAAAAACTCTATATCTTTTTGTGTAAACTCTCCTATAATAGCCAGTTCTACAACCCCCACCAGCTTATCATCGCTTAGCGGAAGGGCAACAACATGCCGTGGCCTGGCCTCACCTAAAGCATAAGAAACTGTTATATCCGCTTCTTCAATGGCTTTTAATTCCATTATTTTATCTGATGCCGCAGCCTGACCGGTCAACCCCTCGCCTATTGCTATTCTTTCCCGCCTGCTGTCAGCCACATAGCTGTAGCCCGCTGCAGAGTAAAGCACATCCCCTTCCAGCAGGTATAACACGCCCGCATTACTTCCCGTAAACTCTGCCAGGTATTGTACAATATCCCTGGTAAGTGTTTCAATGCTTTTTTCCCCTATCATTACCTTATTTAGGTCGGCAATGCCAGCCTGAAGCCATTCTTTTTCCGAAAGCGAGGTAAAAGATTTATTTAGTGCCCTGGCCATATTGTTTAATGAGCCTGCCACACTGCCAAGTGCATCGCTTTCACTGTCATTTACCCTTATTTCATAATCGCCCTGCGCTATTTGCGACGCTATGGCACTTATAACTTTAATCCTTTCAGCTGTTTCCTCATCTTTCCTTTCAAGTTCCTTATGCAGTTTTGTACGCTCATTATAATCCTTTAATATCCTCATGAAAAAGAAAAGGCTCATTAACAAAGCTATAATAGCTGCCACTACAATAAATATGGAGCTGAATGTGCCATACCTGTCCGATGCCTCCATTCGCTCCTTAAGCAGTTTTTGCTCCTCTGTTTCCATTCTTTTAATAATGCTGCGTATGCGCTGCATTATTTCCCTGCCTTCGTCAAGGTCATCTACCTGTATTACCTTGCCCTTTCTTTTTTCGTTTATCTTAGTATCCAGATATTCATAAAAGTGGTTTTTTAAAGGCTCAAGTTCATTAAGGCTGTTTTGCTGTGCCGCATTATCTGTAGTAAAATTACGCAGGTTATCCAGGAATAAATCAGTACGGCTTTCAGAGTCTTTATACCGTTCCAGTATATCCTCCCTGCCGGTAATTAAAAAACCACGCATACCGGTTTGTGCATCAACCATAACCGATGTAGCCTCATTAAGGTTATAAATTACTTCCTGTGTGTGGTTTACCAGCCCGTTACTTTTTAAAAGGCTGCTGATACTTAAAAAAGAAGCTGCCGAACTGATTATTAAAATAAGCATGGAAATTCCAAAGCTTATCATTAAATTCTTTTTAAACTGACCGTTCATGTTTAATTATTGGTTATTATTATTTATGCCAGCGGCAATATAATTATAAAGCTTGCGCCTTCGCCCAAACTGCTTTTTGCGGTTATAAGGCCATTGTGTTTTTCTATTATTTTTTTGGCTATTGCCAGCCCTATCCCAGTGCCCTCATAAGCTTTCCTGTCATTAAGGCTTTGAAATATAATGAAAATCTTATTAAGATATTTTTCTTCAAAGCCAATACCGTTATCCTTTACTGTTATCCTGCAAAACTTACCGTTGCTATCCTGCGGGCTTTCAAAATCCTTTTCGGCAATTTTTTCTGAATATATCTCAATAGCGGGCGCAATATCCTTTTTAGAAAATTTAAGGGAATTACCCACAAGATTTTGAAAAACCTGCCTCAACTGGCTGCCAATACCATTAATAACCGGAAGGTCCTTTACACTGATTTGTGCCTTTTTCTGGTCAATAAGGTAATCAAAGTCAACCAGTACTTCATCAACAACTGTATTAAGGTTAGTAGGTGCATGCTCAACATCTGAAGAAAGGCGCGAATATTCCAGCAAATCGGCTATCAGCCTTTGCATTCTTTCGGCAGAGTTAATGGTGCGGTTCACATAATCAACAGCCTTATCTTCATCTTTAAGGTATTTCTCTTTTATTATTTTAATAAAAAGCTCTATCTTCCTTATAGGTTCCTTTAAATCGTGCGAAACCACCCACGAAAATTGCTGCAGCTCATGGTTGCTAAGCTCCAGTTCCTCATTTTTTGCAGTTAACTCCTGTGTGCGCTCTGCCACCTTGCTTTCCAGCAGTTCGTGTGCTGCCTTCTGTTCGTGAATATCTGTAAATGTGCCAACCCATTTAGAAATTTCGCCATTATGTTTTACCGGGACTATTTTAAGCATAAAGTAATGAAACGTTCCGGTACTTACATTTTTAATCCGTAGTTCGCAGGTAAACTCCCTGCCATCATTAAAGTGCGAATCCCACCTTTTAAATACCTTGAAATCATCCGGGTATATTTCAGGAAAAGTTTCATGGCTGTGGGAATAATTATACCAATGCTCATTTACATATTCAATATTGCCTTCAGTATTTATAGTAAATGCTATTTGCGGTAATGATTGCAGCACCTGCTTTAACTCCTGCATTTGGCGCGCAAGGCTTTCTTCTGCCTCCTTCCTTATTTCAACTTCTTTGGAGAGCACATCCCTCATTGCCTTTAGTTCGGTTTTTTGCTCCGAAAGCTTAAGGAATGTTTTTACTTTTAAAATAAGCAGGTCAGGGTCTACAGGTTTGGTTATATAATCAACCCCTCCCGTTTCATAACCTTTTGAAATAAATTTCTTTTGCTTGTTTACAGCCGAAAGGAATATTACCGGAATATCTTTTGTCCTGTTGCTACCGGCCAGTATTTCGGCTACTTCAAAGCCGTCCATACCCGGCATCTGGACATCAAGGATTATAAGGGAGTAGTTTTGTTTAAGTATTTTTTTTAAAGCTTCTTCACCTGAGTCGGCAGAATCTGCCTGCAATCCATGCATCTCAAGTGTTTTTTTAAGTGCTACAATGTTAGGTTTAATATCATCAACAATTAATATCATAAAGAGCAGCTTTTTTGACGTAAACCTTTTTTGTCTTAAATTAAATATCACATGGTTAAACATCCAAAAATAGAAAAAACAGATGAGATGGAATTTTGTTTAGTTTATATATAGCCAACTTATAACAAATTGTGCAGAATATTATAAATTAGGATTTTGTTGCTGTAACATAAATAAACACATATTGTATATTCGTATCCTGATAAATTTTATAGCGCTTTGAACAGAAAATTGATTTCACTGTTTTTATTTATAAACTGCTTTTGTATTTCGCAGGAACTACCCCCTATCCTTAAATTCAACACAGGGACTTACAGTGCGGGCAACCAAAACTGGATGATAACACAAGATGCATTGCAGTACCTTTATTTTGCAAACAATGAGGGTTTGCTGGAATATAATGGCACAGCGTGGACATTATACCCTTCGCCTAATGAAACAATTATAAGGTCGGTAAAAGTTATAGGCGAACGTATATATACCGGCTGCTATATGGAGTTTGGCTATTGGGAACGTGATATAAACGGGGTTTTAAAATATTACTCCATCAGCAGTAAAATAAAGGATAAAATACTTGATGATGAACAGTTTTGGAATATTGCAGAGTATGACCAGTGGATTATATTTCAGTCATTAAGCCAGATATTTGTTTACAATACAAAAACGGAAAAGTTCAATATACTTAAACCTGAAACAGGCGTAAACAAGGTATTTATAGCAGGCAGTTCTATTTTATACCAAACCTTTGGCACAGGTCTTTTTGAGATTGAAAATGGTAAAAGTAAAATTGTAAACAACAGCCCTTTACTGGTAGAAAATAAAATTGTGAATATTTATAAAAAAGGCGAAAGCCTTTTAATACAAACACAGTTTAACGGGTTGCTTGAATTAAATGACAACACTGTAACCAAATGGCCAACAGAAGCCGATAGCGAGTTAAAATTGAGCAGTATATACAGCAGTTGCCTGTTAAATGATGGCAGCATGGCATTGGGTACGGTTTCTAACGGGGTATTTATTTTATCGGCTGAGGGAAAAATACGTTATCATATTACCCAGAATAAGGGGTTAAGCAATAACACGGCTTTATCTTTATTTGAAGACCATGATAAAAATTTATGGATTGGCCTTGACAATGGTATAAACTGTATAAACCTGCAATCAGCTATAAGGAGTTTTGTGGATGATACGGGTTATTTAGGTACCGTTTATACCTCCATGTTACACAATAATATACTGTATGTAGGAACGAACCAGGGATTGTTATATAAAACCTATAACTCTAATGAAGAATTTAAATTTGTATCGGGTACTAAAGGGCAGGTTTGGTCGCTGTATGAATATGATGGTACTATTTTTTGCGGGCACGATTCAGGTACATATATAATTAATGGCAGCAGCGCAACACATATATTTTCAGCTTCAGGAACCTGGAAATTTGAAAGGCACCCAACTGAACCAAATCTGCTCATACAGGGCAATTATTATGGATTATCTGTATTGGAAAAAAAGAATGGAAACTGGAAATTCCGCAATAAAATAAAAGGTTTTGACTATTCCAGCCGCTATTTTGAAATTGCAGATGATAATACTATCTACATAAGCCACGAATATAAAGGTATATTCAGGGTAAAGCCTGATACAGGTTTCCGTAAAGCGCTGGAATGGGCTGCTTATAATAGCCCGGCCAAAGGTAAAAATGCCAGCCTTGGCAAATTTAACGGTACAATTTATTATGCTTCTAAAGATGGCTTTTTCAAACTTGACAGTAAAACCAAACTATTTACAAAAGAGGAAGAATTATCAAAAGCATTTGTAAAGGATGAATATACATCGGGAAAACTTACTACAGATAAATCAGGTAGGTTATGGTTTTTTACAAAAAACTATATAAATTATTTTTCATCGGGAAAACTTAATCCTGAATTAAAACATAATATTATTCCCATACCCTCATCATTAACCAACTCCATGCTTGGGTATGAAAATATAACCCAGATTACTGCCAACACTTATTTAATAGGCACTACAGACGGCTATTATATAATGGACAACAGTGAATTGAATTTTAATGATTACAATATAACAGTAACCGGTGTTGCTACAAACCAATTAAACCAAAATACTATTCTACAGCCGCTATCAGGCAGCAGCAGTTTTAAATACCGGGAAAATAACTTAACGTTTTCTTATACAGTCCCGGAATACAACAAATATGTAAATGCAGAATTTCAGTATCTGTTAAAGGGCATGCAGGACGAATGGAGCGAATGGAGCAGTAAGCCTTTTATCAACTTTAAAAATTTACCGCCGGGCGATTACACTTTTAAAGTTCGCGCTAAAATAGGTGATTCTTTATCCTTAAATACAGTACAATATACCTTTACTATACTCAAGCCGTGGTATGCTACTAACACAGCTGTAATAATATATTTTATACTGGCTCTTATAGCTGCTTACTTTATAAACAGGGCTTACAAGCAGCATTATAAAAAACAGGAAGAAAAATTAATTGAGGAAAACAATAGGCTGCTGGAAATAAAAGAGCTGGAAAATGAGCAGGAACTGATGAAGATTAAAAATGAAAAACTGCAGCAGGAATTTGAAAATAAAAATAGGGAACTGGCAGTTTCTACAATGAATCTTATAAAGAAGAATGAATTACTTTCCATGATTAAGGACGACTTGAAAAAGAATAATGAAAATACTGACAGGAGCATAAAATCAGTTATTACAACCATTAATAAAAATATTAATGAGGATGATACTTGGGATATGTTTAAAGAAGCATTTAATAATGCTGATAAAGATTTCCTCAAAAAAGTTAAAAATGCACACCCTTCCTTAACTCCAAATGATTTAAGATTGTGTGCCTACTTACGGCTTAATTTATCTTCAAAAGAAATTGCTCCCCTGCTGAATATTTCAGTCCGCAGTGTAGAAATAAAACGATATCGTTTGCGCAAAAAAATGGATTTACCGCATGAAAGCGGCCTTGTTGAATACATTTTATCCATATAAAATCACCTCATCAAAAAGGTAATTCACCTCAACATCACCTCAACATTCACTGTATTTACAAGGTTTTCGTAAATATTTTAACACCCTTGTTATTTCTCTTAAATAACTGTTAACACTGGCTGTTGAACAAAAGTAAACTGAATTGGCTTAAAAAAATAAGGAATGTATATTTTTTGTAAAGGCTATTTTTATTTAATGTAAAAAAAGACCTCTTAATTTTAGATTATCACAAAAAACAATTTTATATGAAGTCAAAACTATTCTTAATTACCTTCATCTTTCTTTCAGCCTTTTGCTTCGCGCAGGAAGTTGAAATTACAGGTATGGTAAATGAAGCAGCCACCGGCTTGCCTATGCCGGGTGTAAATGTGGCTGTAAAAAATTCTTCGTTAGGCACAGTTACCGATATAGATGGTAATTTTTCCATTTCGGTACCTTCAGGCTCAACACTGGTATTTAGTTTTATCGGGTTTAACAATCAGGAACGTACAGTAACGGCTAACGAAAACATTACAATTTCATTACAGGAAAATGCACAAACGCTGGATGAAGTTGTAGTTATAGGCTACGGTACACAACGCAGGAGAGAAGTAACGGGTGCGGTAAGTGTAGTAAATAGTGAAACTTTACAAAATTTAAGGCCTGTAAAAGTAGAGCAGGCTTTACAGGGAACAGTATCAGGTGTAAATGTAACCACACAATCAGGCTCGCCGGGTGCGGGGCTTGATATAAGGATAAGGGGTATAGCCACAAACGGAGACAGCAGCCCGTTAGTTATTATTGATGGTTATATTGGCAGTTTAAGCGACCTTAACTTTAATGATGTGGAAAGTATAACTGTACTTAAAGATGCACAGGCAGCAATATATGGTACAAGGGCAGGTAACGGTGTTATCCTTGTTACCACCAAACAGGGAAAAAGAAATACAAAAACATCTTTTGCCTATAATACTTATATGGGTTTCCAGGAAACCACAAGAAAGCTTCCCCTGCTAAATGCTACAGAGTATGCCCTGTTGCTTAATGAAAGTTACGCAAATGGCGGGCAGGCCATTCCTTTTCCGGATGTTAGCGGCTTGGGTAAGGGAACTGACTGGCAGGATGAAGTATTTGAAAAAGGTGCACCTATAACCAACCATGACTTTACAATTTCTGGTGGTGGTGAAAAAATCAGCTATATTATAAGTGGCTCTCACCTGGAGCAGGACGGTATAGTTGGCAGCAACAAGTCCGATTTTCAACGTAGTACCGCGCGTATAGGGCTTAATGCCGATTTATACAGCAACCTTAAAATGAATACCAACTTTATTTATACTTCTACCAACAGGAGGACTATAAGCGAAAACGCATTGGGCTCGGTATTATTTAATGCTATCAGTACGCCGGCAATATACAGTCCTTATGATGATAATGGCGATTTTACTGTATTACCAACCGGTAGTGCCTCTATGCCGGGCAGCAACCTGGGTAATGAAATTATAAACCCGCTGGCACAAATAGCCAATACTTATAACGGATTTAACTTCAGGAAATTAAACGGTACTTTCGGGTTGGATTATGAGCCTATTGCAGGACTAACGGTTACAGGCCGTATAGGTGTAAACACATCTAATTATAACTCAAAAGTGTTTAATAAACAGATTTCATACGGCGGTAAGGTGTTTGATACACAGAGAAGCAGCGTTACCGAAAGTGCCACCAATGATAATGAATACACATTTGATGGTTTTATTACTTATAAAAAATCGCTTAATGAAGCGCATAATTTTACAGCAACCATAGGTACAACAGCCTACAGGACTTGGGGACAAAATGTTACTGCCACGGGTTTTGATGTACCTAATAACTCATGGGATTTTGCAGATATATCACTGGCTAACGGCATTAGTGAGGCTAAACCGGTAAGCAGTTACGATTATGATGAAAGAAGATTGTCCTACTTTGCCCGGATACAATACGATTATAAGGGTAAATACCTGCTTTCCGGTATGCTGAGGCGTGATTCCTCTACAAGGTTTGGCCCTGCAAACAGGGTAGCCTATTTCCCTTCAGTAACGGGAGGCTGGGTAGTTTCGGACGAAGCTTTCTTTGGCCAGTCAAAAGCGGTTAGCTTTGCCAAGTTAAGGGCCAGTTACGGTGTGCTGGGTAATGACCTTATAGGTTCTTATTTATATCTGGGACAGCTAAATGGCGAAGCTACATATGTGCTGGATAACCAGTTAGTAAACGGTGTAGCAATAGGAACTTTGCCAAACAAGGATGTAAGGTGGGAAGAAGCCCGCAAATTTGATGTTGGTGTTGATTTAAGGATTTTAAACGACAAAGTAGAGCTTAATGCTGATTACTTTATTGATACACGTGCCGACCTTTTAATACCAAATATTCCAATATCCGGTATTATAGGAACTTATGGGCCGGGCGGCCAGAACCCTACTATAAATGCAGGTACTGTGGTTAATAAAGGTCTTGAACTGGCATTAAGCTATAATGACAGGATAGGTGAAGATTTTAATTTCAGGGCCTCTTACAATGTAACTTTCCTTCATAATGAGGTTACAGAGGTTAACAATGGTACAGGTTTTTATGCCGGTGGTGCTTTTGGCGTTGGGCAACTGCAGCCTACAAGGATGCAGGAAGGACACCCGATGGGTTACTTTTATGGTTATAAAACAGCAGGCATTTTCCAGAATATGGATGAAGTTAACGCACATCCTTCACAAACTGAAGTGGGCGCAGCAGCACAGCCGGGAGATTTAAGGTTTGTTGACGTTAATGGCGATGGTGAAATAACGCCGGATGACCGTACTGAAATTGGTGATCCTATACCTAATGCAACTATGGGTATAAACCTTCAGTTTGATTATAAAGGCTTTGATTTTGTTGCTTATGGGTTTGCCTCTATAGGAAATGACATGGTTCGCAATTATGAGAGGACGTTAAACGACGTAAACCGTATGAACTATACATTAGGCAGATGGCATGGCGAAGGTACCAGCAACAGCATACCGAGGGTAACTACAGGTGCTACTGCAAACAATGTATTTTCTGATTACTTTGTGGAAGACGCTTCCTACTTCAGGATACAAAACGTTCAATTAGGTTATACCTTTAATCCTGATTTTACTAAAAAAGCGTATATAACCCAATTAAGGCTTTATGTAGGCGTTAATAACCTTTACACTTTCACTAAATATAAAGGTTATGACCCTGGGGCCTCGAGCGGTGCTCCGCTTTCTTCGGGCATTGACTATGGCTTTTACCCTGTCCCAAGGACTTACATGCTTGGTTTAAACTTAAATTTCTAAAAAATGAAAAGAAAAATAATTACAGCTATACTGGCTTTCGGCATCATTACAACAGGGCTTGTTTCCTGTGGCGATGACTATGTACCGCAAGAGCCGCCTTATTCTATAGGATCTGACAACTATTTCAATTCAGAAGAGGAATACCATAAGGCACTTATTGGTGCTTATGACATACTGCAATCTACTTATGTAAATGTGATACTGGGTGAAATTGCTTCAGACAATACTGTTTCCGGTGGCGAAAGGGCTACCGATGTTATCGGCTGGCAGCAGGTTGATGAAATGACCCATACACCGGTAAATGAGGAAATAAGAAAAATTTGGAACTGGATGTTTGCAGGGGTTAACCGTGCCAGCTACATCCTGGAGTTTAAAGATAAGACAGATTTTGAAGGCAAGGCACAGATTATTGCCGAAGCACGCTTTCTACGCGCTTATTACCATTTTGAACTTGTTAAATGGTTTGGCGGGATACCTTTAAAAGGCGATGCGCGCTTTCAGCTTGGCGATGAACTTGTAATACCGCGTTCTACCCCGGAGGAAGTTTATGAGTCTATAGAAAATGACCTTTTATTGGCCATTGAAGACCTTTCGCCGAGTGCCCCACAAACAGGAAGGGCTACAAAAGGGGCTGCACAGGCACTTTTAGGTAAAGTGTACCTGTACCAGGAGAAGTTTAACCTTGCAGGGCCAATGCTGGAAAATGTAATTAACAGTCCGCTTTATGCACTTACTAAAAACTCTAATACTGACCCGGCTACAAAATATAGCAATCTATTTGAGGAAATCGGGGAAAACGGCCCTGAATCAGTTTTTGAAATACAATATACTGATGTTGAAGGTGCAGGGTTTGAGTGTTTGCAATGCAGCGAAGGTAATGTTGCAGTAGGTTTCAGCGGCCCAAGAAGTTATGATGGCCCTCTGTTCAGTTCAGGTTTCAGCTTTAACCTCCCTACAGAAGAGGCTGCTGAGATATACCAGCCAGGCGACCAAAGAAGGGCTGTAACCATACTGGATATGCAAGAATGGGGCGCACAAACCAGTGCTACCTACGACCCTTATTATAAAGATACCGGTTATTTTAACCGTAAATACATTCCAAGAAAGCGCAGTTCTGGGGCGCAAGGCGACCTTAACCTTACCAACCCCAACAATTACAGGGCAATAAGGCTGGCTGATGTTATGCTTATGGCTGCTGAGGCCTATAGCTACAGCGATGCCTCAAAGGCTAGGCTTTACCTTAATATGGTTATTGAAAGGGCTTATGGCAATACAAGCCATAACATAACTGTTGAAAGCGGGCCTGAACTTACCAATATAATTTTGGAGGAGCGCAGGAAAGAGCTTTTAGGTGAAGGGCATCGTTTTTTCGATTTGGTAAGGACTGGGCAGGCAGCTGCTAAAATACCCGGGTTTACCGCCAATAAAAATGAATTGTTCCCTATACCGATAGAAGAAATACAATTCTCTAACAATAACTGGAAGCAAAATCCTAATTACATCAATTAAAAAAAATCCAGATATGAAAAGATTAAAATATATAATTACGTTCGTTTTTGCAGCTTTACTATTAGGCTGTTCTGAAGACGAAAGCAGCCTGGATTCGCTTACAGGGTCGGCTGCACCATCAGATATTTCTGCCTTGTTTACTATCACACAGGATAATACTGGTGTGGTAACTATTACCCCCAGCGGGCAGGCAGTAACAAAATATGAGGTTTATTTTGGAGACGGCACCGAAGAGCCGGGCGAAGTAAGGCCGGGCGGCAGGGCAATGCATACCTATGCCGAAGGGATATATAATGTAAAAGTTGTAGGTTACAACCTTAATGGCGATACTGCCGAATACAACCATGAACTTACAGTATCATTTATTGCGCCGGAAAACCTGAGTGTAGATATAATACCGGTTACCGGTGATGCCTTTTCTATAGATGTAGAAGCATCTGCAGATTATGAAGCCTTTTTTGAGGTTACGTATGGTGAAGACCCTGCACAGGAGCCTGTACAGTTTAATGAAGGCCAGGTAATAAGGCATACCTACGGTTCTATAGGTACATATACTGTAACTGTTACAGCATTTAGCGGCGGTGCAGCTACAACTGTTTATACCGAAGAAGTAACAATTACCAATCCGCTGTTACTGCCTATTACTTTTGAAAATTCCACCTTAAACTATGAATTTGGCGATTTTGGCGGTGCCTACACTACAGTTATAGACAATCCCGCATCGGGGGGGATCAATACCAGTGCAAAAGTAGGAAGCCAGCTAAGGACTGCCGGGTCTCAGGTATGGGCAGGTACATCTATTGCACTTGATGAAATAATTGATTTTTCAGAATTCAATCATTTCAGGATGAAAGTATGGTCGCCACAGGCAGGAATACCGGTAACCTTAAAAATTGAAAACCTGGCCAATTCAGATATTAACCATGAGGTAGAGGTGCTTACAACTGTTGCAAACCAGTGGGAATATATATACTTTGATTTTTCCGGTACTGATTTTTCTCAGGAATATGGCAGGCTGGTTATTTTCTTTAACCTGAATACAAGCGGTGCAGGCGAAACCTATTATTTTGATGACATTGCACTTGTCCCCGCACCTGAATCATTAACGCTGCCGCTTACTTTTGAGTATGCATCTGTTAATTACATTGTAGATGAATTTGGCGGTGCATATGGAGATAAAGTAACCAACCCGCACCAGGAAGGCATTAATACCAGTGCCAACGTGTGCCAGGTTGTAAAAACTGCCGGTGCTGAAGTATATGCCGGTGTTGTAATACCGCTGGAAGCTCCTGTTGATTTTTCTTCCCAGCAAAAAGTAAAAATGAAAGTGTGGTCGCCACAGGCAGGGATAACAGTATTAATGAAATTTGAAAACCTGAATGATGCAGGTATAAATGTTGAAGTGCCTGTTACCACAACAACAGCCAACCAATGGGAGGAACTTACTTTTGATTTTACGGGAATAAATAACGCGAACAATTATCAGAAACTTGTTGTATTCTTTGATTTTAATGTAGCCGGTACAGGAGCTACCTATTATTTTGATGATGTTCAACTATCAAATTAAAGCTATGAAAAAAACAATAAAAAATTTAGGGCTTTTACTGGCGCTGTTCTTATTTGCAATAAGCTGCCAGGAAGACGATGTTACGTTTGGAAACATCACAGCACCCACAAACCTTGAGGTAACTTATGAAATAGTGGGGGCTGATGGTGGAGCCAATGAATTTGGAGACGGATCGGGTAAAGTAAATTTTAAGGCTACGGCGGATAATGCCCTAACCTATAAATTTACCTTTAGCGACCAGTCATCGCTTAATGCACCACAGGGCACTGTTACAAAACAATTTACACAAAACGGTATAAATACTTATACCGTTACTGCCATTGCCTACGGTACAGGTGGCGTTTCAACCAGCACTACACTTGAAGTAACCGTTTTCAGTGACTTTTCAGATCCTGAAACTTTAGAACTTTTAACTGGTGGAAGTACAAAAGTATGGTATTGGAAAGCCTCCGCGGCAGGGCATCTTGGCCTGGGGCCAAATAATGACAACCCTGCTGAAAATGCTTCAACCGTTTGGTACACAGCAGGCGCTTTTGAAAAGGCCGGATCGCCTAACAGTAGCTGCCTGTATAATAACGTGCTTACCTTTAGCCAGGAAGGCGATGCAATTAAATATACGCTTGATAACGGCGGTAGTACTTTCTTCAATGTAAGCTATGTGGGCGTTGCCGGTGGAAGCCAGACAGAAGATTTTTGCCTGCCTTATGATACATCCGGTGAAAAGACCGTTACCCTTGCCCCTGCAAACTCTGTTGTAGTTCCTTCGGTATCTACAGGAACATCAATGATATTTTCAGATGGCGGATTTATGGGATATTATATAGGTGCTACAGAATATGAGATACTATCTATAACCGCTACCGAAATGAAAGTAAGGGCAGTACAGGCTAACAATCCTGCCAATGCATGGTACCATACCTTTACAACCGTACCTGTTGACCAGCAGGGCGGCGATAATGAGCCTGATTACTCCAACCTTGTATGGCAGGAAGAATTTGATACAGATGGCGCACCAGATCCATCGAAATGGACAATGGAAACAGGCACGGGCGAAAATGGCTGGGGTAATAATGAAAAACAATATTACAGGGCTGAAAACGCCGTTGTTGATAACGGAATTTTAAAAATTACAGCTAAAGCAGAAAATTTTGGAGGTATGGAATATACTTCGGCCAGGATGATGACACACGAAAAATACTTTTTTACTTATGGCAAAGTAGAGATAAGGGCTAAACTGCCTTCAGGCAGTGGTACCTGGCCTGCATTATGGATGCTGGGTTCTAACTTTGAAACCAATGAATGGCCGGCATGTGGTGAAATTGATATTATGGAGCATGTGGGCAATTCGCCGGGAGAAATACATGGCACGCTGCATTATCCTGGAAATTCCGGAGGTAATGCAAATACCAACTCTACTAATGTGCCCGATTTTGCGGAAGCTTTCCATGTGTATTCTGTAATATGGAGCCCCACCAAGATAAGGTTTTTTGTAGATGGCAATATGTACCATACATTTGATAATAGTCCTTCAACTGTATTTAACCACGACTTTTTCCTGATACTTAACGTTGCTATGGGTGGCAACTTTGGCGGGGAGATAGCCCCGGGCTTTACACAATCTACCATGGAGGTTGATTATATAAGGGTTTACCAGGAATAATTAATTCACATCTATTTTAATTCACTCTATTTCAACAGTCAGGGGCGGCATAACGCCTCCCCTACTGTTGATTTATATTGCAACTAATGAAATTTACTATACAAACAACTGTTTTGGCAGTAGTTGTGGTAACAGTGTTGGGCTGTACCGCTGCCAGGCAGGATAAAAAGAAATTATATACTGATACTGAGAAATTACCTATTGACCGGAAAGTAGATTCGGTGCTTGCACTAATGAGACTCGAAGAAAAAGTAGGGCAAATGAACCAGTACAACGGTTTTTGGGACTTTACAGGCCCTGCTCCCACAGGGGGGCTTGCAGCCCAGAAATATGACCATATTAAAAAAGGCCTTGTGGGTGCCATGCTTAATGTAAGGGGCGTGAAAGATGTAAAGGCCCTGCAAAAAATTGCGGTTGAAGAAACAAGGCTGGGCATACCACTGCTTTTTGGCTTTGATGTGGTACACGGTTACAAAACCGTTAGCCCCATACCATTGGCAGAAGCTGCAAGCTGGGACATGGAAGCCATAAAAAAGTCGGCTGAAATTGCTGCTGCCGAAGCCGCAGCTGCAGGACTTAACTGGACTTTTGCGCCAATGGTTGATGTTACCCGTGATGCACGCTGGGGGCGGGTTATGGAAGGTTCCGGTGAAGACCCTTACCTTGGCAGCCAGATAGCCATTGCACGTGTAAAAGGTTTTCAGGGCAACTTAACAGAATTTAACCTGGCAGCCTGCATAAAGCATTTTGCAGGATACGGTTTTTCTGAATCGGGCCGTGATTATAATACGGTAGACATAAGCAACAATACACTGCACAATATTATATTGCCTCCATTTAAGGCAGCAGAGGAAGCCGGTGCATTAACTTTTATGAATTCTTTTAATGAACTTGAGGGAATACCTGCCACAGGCAACCATTACCTGCAAAGGGATATATTAAAAGGAGAATGGAACTTTAAAGGCTTCGTAGTATCTGATTGGGGGTCGCTTGCGGAAATGATACCGCACGGTTATGCAAAAGATTTAAAGGAAGCCGCTATGCATGCAGCAAACGCAGGATCTGATATGGATATGGAGTCATACGGTTACGTTCAGCATCTTGCCGAACTTGTAAAAGAAGGAAAAGTAAAAGAGGAAGTTATTGATGATGCTGTGCGCCGCATACTTAAAGTGAAATTCCTTTTAGGCTTATTTGATAATCCTTACAAATACTGCGACGAAGCCCGCGAAAAAGCAATTACGGGAAAAAAGGAATTTCATGATGGTGTACTTGATATGGCAAAAAAATCGATAGTACTCCTAAAAAATGAAAACAATATACTGCCACTTGCAAAACAGGGTAAAAAAATTGCTGTTATAGGCGCACTGGCCAATGATAAAACCAGCCCATTGGGAAGCTGGCGTATTGGTGCAGATGATAATACAGCCGTTTCGGTTATGGAGGGACTTAAACAATATAAAGGGAACGAGCTTGTTTATGCCAAAGGTGCTGATGTAACTGTAGGCAAAACTGTTTTTGTATCTGAAACAAAAATTAACACTACCGATAAAAGTGGTTTTAATGAAGCCGTAAAAGCTGCTGAAAATGCGGATATTGTCATCATGGTTTTAGGCGAGCACGGACTACAAAGTGGTGAAGGGCGCAGCCGTAGCGAACTTGGTTTACCCGGGGTACAACAGGAACTTTTAGAAACAGTTTATAAGGCGAATCCTAATGTTGTTTTAGTGCTTACCAATGGCAGGCCCCTGGTTATACCGTGGGCAGCAAAAAACATTCCCGCCATTATAGAGGCCTGGCATCTGGGTATACAAAGCGGTAACGCCATTGCACAGGTTTTATATGGCGATTATAATCCCGGTGGTAAGTTGCCCATGTCATTTCCAAGGACTGTTGGCCAGTTGCCTTTATATTATAACCACAAAAATACAGGGAGGCCGGAAAGCAATGAGCCCGAAAGCGTTTTCTGGTCGCATTACACAGATGTTGAAAATACCCCGCTATACCCTTTTGGATATGGCTTGAGCTATACAACATTTCAGTATTCTAACCTGAAACTTAACAAAAACAGTTTTGGCAAAGGAGGAAGCATAACAGTTTCTGTAGATGTTAAGAATACGGGTAAAATAAGTGGACGGGAGGTTGTTCAGCTATATATACGCGATTTAACAGCTTCTGTAACACGTCCTGTAAAAGAGCTTAAAGGATTTGAAGTTGCCGAACTTAAACCTGGAGAAACAGAAACAATATCTTTTACAATAAACGAAAAGAGTATAGAATTTTATACTGCAAATAATATATGGGAGGCTGAAGCGGGGGAATTTAAAGTCTTTGTAGGAGGAAGTTCTGACAAGACATTGGAATCAGGCTTTAATTATACCAAATAAATTAATTATAAATGAGATATTTAATAATCACATTACTGGCATCTATCACTCTTTCAGCCCAGGAAAATAAAAGGGAGTTGATTTGGGAGGAAAACTTTAACGACAAAAAGCTGGATGAAAAAGTATGGAATTTTGAGTTGGGAGATGGCTGCCCCAATATATGCGGATGGGGTAATAACGAACGCCAGATATACACCAAAAATAACCACAGTGTTGAAAATGGCTTTTTAATTATTAATGTAAATAAAGAGGGTAATATTTATACCTCTACGCGCATAACCACCGCCGGCAAAAAAGAATTTAAGTATGGCTATATTGAAGCACGGGCTAAGATACCTGTCGGTAAAGGTATATGGCCTGCTTTCTGGATGCTGGGCAGTAATATTAAACAGGTTGGATGGCCTAAAGCAGGGGAAATTGACATACTTGAATATGTAGGCAAAGAGCCTGATATGGTTTTTACATCATTACATACACAGGATAGCCACGGCAATACCATAAATACCAAAAAAACAAGGTTTGAAAATATTGAGGAAGGATTTCACACTTATGCTATTGACTGGACAGAAGAAAAAATAGAATTTTTTGTTGATGGTCAATCAGTTTATACTTTCAAACCTTCAGATAAAAATAGTGATGTATGGCCGTTTAACCAACCTTTTTATTTTATATTAAATGTTGCGGTTGGAGGTAATTTTGGCGGGCCGGATGTTGATGATTCTATCTTTCCCCAGAAATTTATAATTGATTACATAAAAGTTTATTCAAGTAAATAGTTTTCATTTGTTAAGTTAGTTTAGTTAAAAAAAAGGATGCCGCTTATGGGCATCCTTTTTAATACTATATAGTTGTATAAAATTATTTTACCAATCGGTAAGTATAAAATTCTGAAGATAATCTTCCATCATCCAGCCTTGTATCATTACCAATATTCAATGTACTTTCACTAAGCCTGTAAATCCTGTAAGTATAAGCATTTCCACCTTCGGTTACAGTTAATGCGGAATCATTTTGCGACCAGATACCATTAACTACAGTACCTTGACAAACATCATCACCATCCATCATATACGTCATTGATTCATAAACGTTAGGTGCTGTAAATTCTATGTAATCTCTGCTGCTGCATCCGTTTTCGGGGTTTATCTGTTCAGTACTTTGAACCTGATAATCAATCATAGTTGTCCTGCTTACAAGCTCCCACTTTCCTACCAAATCTCTGTCTATTGTAAAATCCTGCCTGTCCTCTACCACATTATTATCATCATCGCTGCTGCAAGAAGCCAAAACAAGAAATAACGCTAAAAATGAGATACTTAAATGTTTAATTTGTTTCATATTACTTTTTTGTTAAAGGTTTTGAACAAAATTACTATTAGGTATCTTAATAAAAACTTAAACAGGAAGTATTATAAATTAATTAACTTTATCAAGTTAAAAACTAAAATATTTTAACATTTAAGTATAAAGGCTATTTGTGTGGTAGTTTATCCTTTATTAAACCATATAAATAAGTACCTGCCAAAGCCCCTATAAATACAAGTGCAATAGCCCAGTACCCTGCCCCTATTAATATAAAAATCGGCCCAGGGCAAGTGCCTACAAGCCCCCAGCCTAAACCGAAAATCAGTCCCCCTATTAAATAGTTGGTAAAGCCTTTTTCTTTATCGGGAATAGTAATGGCAGCGCCTGCAATATCTTTTAATTTACGCCTTTTAAT
The DNA here is from genome assembly GCF_009848495.1 of Flavobacterium sp. MK4S-17. Lineage (GTDB taxonomy): Bacteria > Bacteroidota > Bacteroidia > Flavobacteriales > Flavobacteriaceae > Flavobacterium. The sequence continues at coordinate 42,682 of NZ_WWEP01000005.1, read as the reverse complement.
AAACTGTATGCCTATAACACCTGTAATAACAGCAACACCAATTATACCATACATATGGAATGACTGAAAATGAAACATTTCATATATCCTGTACCAGGACACAGCCTCTGATTTTGTTAGTACAACACCGAAAAGTATGCCTGTAAATAAAAACTTTATAAACTTCATTTCTTTTTAATTAAAAATTAATGGCAGTACCAGCCATGACATTATTAAACCGCCAATAAAAAAACCGACAACGGCTATTAATGAGGGCAACTGTAAATTACTTAGCCCTGTTATGGCATGCCCGGAAGTGCATCCGCCTGCGTAGCGTGTGCCAAATCCAACCAATAACCCGCCTAATAGTAAAATTGCTATGATTTTTGGTGATTGAATAGCCTCAGCACCTGCAAGTGTTTCGGGTAACAGTTTACCTTCAGGAGCATCAATTTTCATTTCCTGTAATTCGGTTATAGTTTGTGTGCTGATATTTACTCCGCTGCCGTCACTCAGGTAGTTAACCGCAATCCAGCCACCAATCATAGCACCAAGTACCACAACAAGGTTCCAGCGTTGTGATTTCCAGTCAAACCGAAAAAAATCACAGTTTTTGCCTGCTCCAAGCACAGAACACATAGTGCGGAGATTGGAAGACATACCAAAAGTTTTACCGAAGTAAATTAAAAGCAGCATTACCAGCCCAATAATAAAGCCGGATATATACCAGGGCCAGGTACCATAAAAACTATACATATTTGTTTTATTTTTTACAAAAATAACATTCTGAATGTTGCTATTGGTAAAATGGCTTAAAAAGTTGGCACTACATATACATATAATTATTTGCTAACTTTGAGGAATAAATACAGTCATGAGAAAAATAGTTTTAGCATGCTTTATGCTTATAATAGCAGCATCCTGCATAAGTACAAGGAATACTATTAAGAATATTGATAATAATGCAAATATGCCTGCACTTTCAAAAGAAAGGACTTTTATTATTACAGAGATAAGTAACAGCGATAAATATGGTTATGACCCCGATTATCCTGTAAATCTTGGATTCCTGTCTTTAAAAAGCTCTGAAGTGAATGTTGACAGATACTTTGGCGCACTAACCGGGCCACAGGGTCAAAAATTAATATACAATAAAATTGAAAGCTGCTGCCCTTTCCCTTCTAAAAGAAATGATATGGGTGCAGGAATACTGGATATTTATGAAGTAAAGTGGGAAGGGCTTAAAGAACCCAAACGCATACATATAAACTTATATGAAAAAGGTGAAATACTAGCCCCGCTTGGCTTTGGCATTAAAAAAATTGAATAATGCTGAAAGCATACATATTCGTATCTTTGCACGTAACATTTTATAATTAAATTTAATGGACTTAAATAACATACCACAGATAAAACACACTGATAGTAATAATTTTTTCCTGCTTGCAGGCCCTTGCGCCATAGAGGGTGAAGAAATGGCGTTACGAATAGCCGAAAAAATTGTAAGCGTTACCGACAGGTTAAAAATACCTTACGTTTTTAAAGGCTCTTTTAAAAAAGCAAATCGCTCACGAATTGACAGCTTTACAGGTATTGGTGATGAAAAAGCCCTGAAGATATTGCAAAAGGTATCGCAAACCTTTGGAGTGCCTACCGTAACCGATATACATGAAAATGAAGATGCTGCAAAAGCAGCAGAGTATGTAGATATATTGCAGATACCTGCTTTCCTTGTGCGACAGACAGACCTTGTTGTAGCGGCCGCACAGACGGGAAAAACCATAAACCTTAAAAAAGGACAGTTTATGAGCCCTGAAAGCATGAAGCATGCCGTACAAAAGGTACTGGACTGCAATAATGAAAATGCTATGGTAACTGACAGGGGCACTATGTTTGGATATCAGGATATGATTGTAGATTACCGGGGAATACCTACCATGAAACAATTTGCAACTACTGTATTGGATGTAACACACTCACTGCAGCAACCCAACCAAACTACAGGTGTAACGGGTGGCAGGCCGGATATGATTGAAACCATTGCAAAAGCAGGAATAGCTGTTGGCGTTGACGGTATTTTTATTGAAACGCACTTTGACCCCGCTAATGCAAAGAGCGATGGGGCAAACATGCTGCACCTAAACTATTTTGAAGGACTAATGGAGAAACTGGTAGCAATCCGCCAAACCATTAACAAGTTTTAAAAAATCATATATTTAAAAGACTTAGGAGGATAGCATCAGCTATCCTTTTTTTATGTATTTTTTTTCAAATAGTATTGTACAAATAAAAAATTATATTTTACTTTGCATTTCAAAGTACTTTAATATGGAAAATTATTTAAAGGATATACAGGACATCAAAAAGATGATGGACAGAAGCAGCCAGTTCTTATCCCTTAGTGGTATGGCGGGTATAATGGCAGGTATATATGCATTGGCCGGCGCCTATGCAGCCCATACTATTTTAGAAAGGGAACGTGGTAATTATGTAATAATCGAAAGCAGCACCTTTAAATACATATCTGCCATAGCTATTGGTGTACTTGTCCTATCGGTAGTTACTGCCTTTATCCTGTCAGCGCGGAAAGCCGTTAAATATGGTGAAGTACTTTGGAACACAACTTCAAAGCGACTTGTGATAAACTTCCTTATACCTTTAGTGACCGGTGGTATATTTGCCATACTGCTTATTAAAAATCACTATTATGGCCTTATAGCTCCCATAACTTTAATTTTTTACGGCATGGCTTGCCTTAATGCCGGTAAATATACCTTGCGGGATATCCGGTACCTTGGCATAACCATAATTATAATCGGGCTGTTGGCTACTGCATTTATGGGCTACGGACTGGAATTTTGGGCATTGGGTTTCGGGGTTTGTCATATATTATACGGCTCTGTAATGTATTATAAATATGACCGTAAATAAACATTGTGAAAAATATACTGCAACATATAAATAAAGCATTTGACCATCGCATACGCCTGGGTATTATGAGCATACTCATGGTAAATGAGTATGCTGATTTCAATACGCTTAAAGAGCTGCTTGGCGTAACAGACGGTAATTTGGCCAGCCATGCAAAAGCATTGGAAAATGAAGAATATATTACCATTGAAAAACAATTTGTGGGCAAAAAGCCAAACACAAGATATATAGCTACCAAGCTTGGCAGAAAAGCCTTTAAAGACCATATTGATGCACTGGAAAAATTAATACAAAAAGGATAATAAATTTTTTTACATAATCACTTTGAAAAACAAAGTACTTTTAAAAAACAAAACAATGAAGAAATCTAAACCACAAAACAAATTAAGCCTGGCAGAGCTTATCGATTATCCCGAAGGAAGCCTGGGCTTTCATCTTGGGCAGCACCTGTTTAAAAACAGTATCGAGCCAAACCCTGAACCGGAATCAGAAGATATTTTCAGGGCGCTAATAACTGATAAAACTTCTGATAGAGAAGAAATTGGCATGTACTATTACCTGGCCGGCAATGGTGATTACAGCTTCAGGACATTATTTATAGCCGTTAGCGGTGGTGTGTTAATGTTTTGGAACATTCCCTATTTCCTGAAAAGATATAATGAAGGCAAAAAAGCACTTCGCTTTTTTGACCTTAATCATTTTGCAATGCTGCACCTGCCGCTTACAAAAATTAAAGCAACATTTTTAATACGGTAACATTTAGGTTTTAAAGTAAATAACAATCAATTAATATGGAAACAAATCAAAAAACATCATTTTTTCAGTCAGGCACTGCAAAAATAATTATGGTGGGACTGCTTACACTTATCCTGCTTATACCCCTGGAGTTTGTAAAAGGACTTATAAAGGAAAGGGCACAAAGGCAACAGGAAGTTGTAGAAGAAATAAACGACAAATGGGGCCGACATGTTTACCTGTATGGTCCTATGCTTAAAGTACCCTATACGGTATATGAAGAGGAAAGCCTTATTGACGAAAAAACCAAACAGGTAGTAACCAAACGCAGCCCAAAAACCGAATACGCTTATTTCTTCCCGGAAGAATTAAAATCTGACATAAAGGTAAATACAGAAGAAAAAAGCAGGAATAATTACCAGTCAGTTATATTTAAATCAGACATAAATATAAAAGGCAGTTTTATAAAGCCGGATATAAGCAACAGGGATATTCCCAGCGAAAACATGCAGTGGGATAAAGCCAGCATTATCATTCGCACTAATAATATTAAAGGTATTAAAGGCGAGGTGAGCATTAACTTTGGCAGCAATAAATATACTTTTGAACCTGTAGCCATTAATAACGGTAAGGACAGCACATCTTCACTTGCCACACTGCCTATTGATGCAGGCGCACTTCTGCAAAACAATACTGCCCCGTTTACAATGGCTATAAGTTATAACGGCAGCCGTAATATTGCTTTTGTGCCTGTAGGCAAAATAACCGAAGCATCTATGGTTTCCAACTGGCATTCACCCAGCTTTGGTGGTAATTTCCTGCCTGAAAATAAAACTATAACCGAAAAAGGATTTACCGCCGACTGGAAAATATCTTATTTAAACAGGCCCTTTCCCCAGCAGCACTTTGATGGGCTGCCTGATTTAAGCGAATTCAGCTTTAATGTTGATTTCATGATTCCGGTTGACCAGTACCTGCAAAATGAAAGGGCTTCAAAATACGGATTTCTGGTAATAGGGTTAACCTTCCTTATTTTTTTCCTTATACAGGCTATTAGTAAAATAAGCATCCATATATTTCAATACACAATGATTGGGCTTGCGCTTATAATGTTCTATACATTATTAATTTCGATAACAGAGCATAGCAGCTTTACATTGGCTTACATCATTGCAGGATGCTCTGTGGTGGCAATGATTGGGCTATATTCCATATCTATATTAAAGAATATTAAATTCCCAGTTTTTATAGCCGCATCCCTAAGTGCGCTTTATACTTTTATTTATGTGATAATTCAGCTTGAAAACTATGCTTTGCTTGTTGGCAGTATTGGGTTGTTCCTTATATTAGGTGCAGTAATGTACTTTTCAAGAAAAATAGATTGGGGTACAAACTAAAATAATTAAAAGGCTGCTTTAAATGCATTTTATTCTAATTGCATAATGTTTTAAGGCAGCCTTTCTACATTACTTAAGTTCTGTAACTTTAATATGCTGTTCTTTGCCCATTTGCCAAAATTCGCCGCTCACCTCAATATCTTCACCTACTTTTACTTCCCTGAATTGTTTTGGGCTATCCAGATTGGGTATACTGATGGTAGCAAAATAAATAATACCTTCTCTTGTTTTAATTTTTGCAGTATAGCCGTCTTTACCCCTTTGTATATCTGTTACCCTCCCTTTCAGCACAGTATCTTCAATAGATGCCGGCTGGGAAACTACCTCAGGGACTTCCACTTCAGTATTATCAACCGCAACGGTATCTTTTTGTACTATTGTATCCTTTTGCTCAGTTAATCCTTCCTCCTTCTTTTCTTTACATCCTGTTACAGCTGTTATAGTAAGCAGGCATCCTAAAGCTATTGCTTTTTTCATAATCATAATTGTTTATCTCAAAGATACTGTTTACCGGATAATAAAAAAACCGCCTTGTTAGGCGGTTTACTATTAAAGGTGGTAGGACAATTAATGCCCTGCACCTACTTCAATCTCTTCAGCAATACCTTGCTTTTTAAGTATTTTTACTACATACCATCCATAAAATGCGATATAAGCAAAACATAGAACCGGAATAAAATATGACTCGTGAATACCAATTATATCGGCTATTTTACCTTGCAACGGGGGTATAATGCCACCGCCAAGAATCATCATTACCAAAAATGCCGAGCCTTGTGATGTATATTTCCCTATACCTGCAATACCTAATGCAAATATTGAAGGCCACATGATGCTGCAAAACAAACCACCGCTCATAAAGGCATAAATAGCAACTATGCCATCTGTAGAAAGGCCTATAAGCATTGCTATCATACCCATTATACCAAATATCATCAATGTTTTTGCCGGGTGGTCCTGCCCTAAAAAGAAACCTGCTACCTGGAAAGCCACTATGCCTGCATAAGCATAAAGGGGTGTAATATCCTGCCCTGAAATTGCATTGGCCGCAAGCACCACGCCATAAGCAACATAAGGCACTATAATAAGCAATACTTTTCGCATTGATTTTGAAGGGTTAAAAACCGAGATAGCACCTGCCCAGCGCCCTATCATTAAACTGCCCCAGTACATGGAAATATACGGTGCAATTGCCGAACCTTCCAGCGAACCAAAGGCTGCTGTGCCTAAAAGTTCCCCAAGGTTACTTTGTATAGTAACTTCAACCCCTACATAGGTAAAAATACCAAGCATACCCAAAACCAGTTGCGGATAGCGCATAGCTCCCCAGCCTTCAGGCCTTTTTTGTGCCGCGGTGTTGGCATACAACAAACCAAATACTATAACCAGCAGGGTTGCCACCGTTAGCCCTAAACCTACAAAGTCTTTCTCCCTGTTTTCTATAAAGCGGGTAATAAATTCAGGATCTTCATAACGGGAAAATATATAGCCAAAAATGCATATAAGCACAAGTGTAATAACCAAAAGGGTATTCATTGCTTTTTTTGCAGGCTCAAATACAGATTCTATTTTTCCTGAAGGAAGTTTTTTAGAAAAGAAGAATAAACCTGCGGCAATAAGGAATAACCCGCCCACAAACATATACAATATCTCCATCATATCCAGTGATTCCGGCCTTTTGGCAAATTCTTCAATGTTAATGCCTGATGCTACGCCAAACAGTGCAAATGAAACTACAATAGGGCCAATAGTTGTCCCAAAGGAGTTAACACCACCTGCAAGATTAAGCCTGTTACTTGCCGTGTGCGGTTCACCAAGTGAAGCAGCAAATGGCTGTGCTGATGTCTGCTGTAATGAAAAGCCCAATGCTACAATAAATAAAGCACCTAAAATAAGGTAATAGTCGCCTGATTTAACTGCAAATATCATGGCTACTGCCCCAACAGTACTTATAAGCAAGCCATTTATAATCCCTTTTTTAAAGCCCCAGGAATTAAGTATGTCCTTTTTAACGAGTGTGCTAAAAACAAATAAGAAAAGTGCACCCATGTAGTAAGCTCCATAAAAAGCAAAGTCAATAAGCTGGCTCTGAAACTGGTCGAGCCCGAATTTAGCTTTGCAGAAAGGAATGAAAACGCCGTTTGATGCCCCGATGAACCCCCAGAAAAAGAAAACGGTAATAAGGGTATACAGAGCCGGATAATTAGTTTTAGTCTGTTCTGAACTCATAATGTCATTTTAAGGTTAATGTGATATTTAGATTATGCTTTTTATTCTGCTTTTTTTATTTCAGATTTTGGCCCGATGCCATTATTATTAAAAGCCTCAATCTGGAAATAATAAGCTTCTGTCCTGTCCAGTCCGTTAAAGTAATATTCATTTTTACCATACACCATAATTGAACCGTACATTTTTTCGGGAGACTTGCCGAAGTAAATAACATAGCCGTCGGCTTCAGGTTGCTGTTGCCATTTAAACCATACATTCCTGCGTTCGCCCTTAATTTTTGGTGCAGTGCGTAACGGTATAAAATTTTGTACAGCACCGGGTTTGCTACCAGAGCCTTTACCAAATACCCTTAACCCGCTTATGGCAAATTTTCCCGTTGGCACAGCTATATTTTCCAGTTTTATGTAGCGTGCAGATAATGGCTTTTCAAGCTCAATATAGTCATGTGGCACATCTTTTTCATTTTTGCTTTTGTCAATAGCCTTCTTCCAGCTTTTACCATCATCCGAGGTATAAATTATATATTTATGCCCGGGTAAGGCTTTGGCTTTCCCCATAACTTCGGCGTCCTGATCGGCGTAATTAATTTGTATAGCATTAATTGTACTTTTTTCACCCAAATCGGTAATAATATATTCTCCCTTATCAGACGTTTTGGCCGACCAATAAGTTTTTATATCCTCATCCACAGCAAAATTTGGTTTGAAAGCCCCGAGTGTAGATGATACCTGTACAGGCTTATTATAGTTAAGCAGCATCCATCCCGCAAAGGAATTCATACCCATATGACCTTTATTTTCAGCAGGCAGGTAAGTAGGGTAATCGCCATAGGCAGTATTGCAGTACATTACATCATCTTTATCAAACCCTGCCGGCCAGATGCCCAACCGCCTTTCAAAATTATTTTTTACTGAAATAACCATGGTGGCTATATGCCAGTAATTGCCTTTAGGATCCTGGTAGGTGGCGCCATGACCCGCGCCTTTGGCAAATCCTCCGGGTTTATATGAAAATGGATTGTGCTGCTGATACTCAAAAGGGCCAAGTGGTTTCTCACTTACATATACTCCATTGCCATAACCGCTAAACTCTGTGCCGGGTGCGGCATACTGCAGGTAATATTTACCGCTATGCTTCGTCATAAAAGCACCTTCAAGAAAAGGTTGTAAAAAAGTATTATCATTATTTTCGCCAAAACGTTCCCACCCATGTTCATGGTCGTTTAAAGCCATAACGGGAATAACTTCTCCGTCCGGCTGAAATGTTTTGCGGTTGAGCTTAACCCCGTAAAGCGGGTACATATTACTGGAACCATAATACAGGTAAACTTCATCTGTATCCTCGTCCCAAAATATTTGCGGATCCCATGCACCGGCTTCAAAATTATGTACCAATTCTTTCCAGTTATCTGTTTCAGGATTGGTACTCATCCATATAGGAAAATTTTTAGAATGTGTAGAGCCTATAGCTAAAAGCGTATCATTGACATAAGACAGCGATGGCGCGCAAAGCTCATCATATACTTTATGTTCCGGCCTTAAAAATTTACGCGAAACAAATTTCCAGTCCAGCATATTGTCACTATGCCAGTAGCCCCATTGGTTAGTGGAAAAAAGATAGTATTTATCCTTAAAATATGCTATTACAGGATCGGCTGTTGTACGGTGTTTTCCCTGTGTAACAAAATCAGGTATCGGGCAATAGCCATAGTCAATATTAATTGGGTTACAGTATGTTTTCTGCTGTGCGTAGCCTGAAACAGCCATAACCATAAATAAAAAAAAGCTTATGTTTTTTTTCATTATAAAGAAATAATATAGCGTGATTTTAGAAAATTAAAATTTGATAAATATACACATATCAGTATTTACAGTAATAAATAAACCTGCTAAAAAAACCATACAAATTGCATTAAATCATTAAAAAACCTCAGCTTAAGCATATACAGAATGAAAATTATGCAATTAGCAGTTAAAAAATGGTTTTCCTAAATTAAAAAGCCGCCAACAGGCGGCTTTTTTCGAAGGTTCAAAAAATAAAACTTAATTAACTAACACAAACTTATCCTGTAATTTTGTTGCAGAATCCCCACCAATAAAAACTTTAAAGTCTCCGGGTTCGGCAACAAATTTCATATCTATGTTATAAAACCGGAGGTCATCGGCAGTTATTTCAAACTCTACCGTTTTCTTTTCACCTTTTTTAAGGAATACCTTTTTAAAGCCTTTCAATTCCTTAACAGGGCGTGTTACACTACCCACCTCATCCTGTATGTAAAGCTGTACTACTTCCTCTCCATCAAAGTTACCTTCGTTGGCTACATCCACACTAACTTTAATTTTAGTACTATAATTTAAAGTTTGCGATGACAGCTTTAGGTTTGAATAATCAAATTTGGTGTAACTTAACCCGTAACCGAAGGGATAAAGGGGGCTGTTATCCACATCGATATATCGGGATTTATATTTTTGTTCAGGGTCGCCGGCACCTAAATAAGGCCTGCCTGTATTTTTATGGTTATAGTAAATTGGCACCTGCCCAACATTTCTGGGAAAAGTCATAGGCAATTTACCGCTTGGTACATTAAGCCCATACAGCGTTTGTGCTATGGCGTCGCCACCCATGGTGCCGGGAAACCATGCTTCCAGTATGGCATCCATATTTTCATTTTCCCATGTAAGGGTTAACGGCCTGCCATTCATCAATACAAGTACAACAGGTTTACCCAGCTTTTTTAACTCGGAAAGAAATTCCTTCTGTATACCCGGTAAATCAATATCAGTACGGGAAGCTGCCTCTCCGCTCATGTTTTCAAATTCTCCCATAACAGCAACTATTACATCGGCCTTACGTGCATTATCAAGTGCGGCTTTCATCATGTCCCTGCGGCTATCTATAATTTCCACACCTTTATCAAATGTAACTTTGCTTTTATCAGTTATTATTTTATTTACGCCTTCCTGAACGCTTACTGCATATCCATAACGGTCGCCCGAAGCAGCCCATGAACCTATAATATTCCACTCGTCATTTACAAGAGGCCCTACAAAAGCTACCTTTTGCTCTTTGTGCAATGGCAGTACATTGTTGCTGTTTTTTAAAAGTACCATTGATTTTTTTGCCACATCAAGGGCAGCATCCAAATGCTCTTTTTTATAAGTAACTTCCTTTTCCCTTTTTTCATCGTTATAGCGGTAAGGGTTTTCAAAAAGCCCTAAATCGTATTTTGCTTCCAGTACCCTACGGCAGGCATCATTAATCTGAGCCTCTGTTACTTTTCCTTCCTTAAGCAGTTTCTTAAGGTTTTTCATATAAATACCGCCCACCATATCCATATCAACGCCGGCTTTTAATGCCAGCTCACCAGCCTGTGCAGAATCTTTAGCCACACCGTGCGGAATCAATTCATTTATTGCAGTATAATCAGTTACAACAAAACCATCAAAGCCCCATTCTTTTTTAAGTATATCGGTTAATAAAAATTTGCTTGCCGTAGCAGGCACTCCTGCAATTTCATTAAATGAGGTCATAAAAGAGCCTACGCCTGCATCAACAGTTGCTTTAAATGGTGGCAGGTACATCTCCCTTAGAGTCCTTTCGCTCATATCAACCGTATTGTAATCACGCCCCGCCTCTGCAGCGCCATAGGCTGCAAAATGTTTTGTACAGGCCATTACAGTGTTAATTGATGCCAGGTCATTTCCCTGAAATCCTTTAACCCTTGCCACAGCCAACTGTGTGCCCAGGTAAGTATCTTCACCTGAACCCTCGGAAACTCTTCCCCATCTCGGGTCGCGGGATATATCTACCATAGGGGCAAATGTCCAATGCACGCCATTGGCAGCAGCCTCGGCAGCAGCTACCCTGGCCGAAAGTTCAACAGCACTTAAATCCCACGTTGCAGCTTCTCCAAGTGTAATAGGAAAAATTGTTTTATAACCATGAATTACATCATACCCAAAAATAAGTGGAATTTTAAGCCTTGAATTTTCAAGGTTAAGCTTTTGCAGCATATTGGTATATTTTACCCCTGTTGCATTTAATATAGAGCCAACATTACCTTTTTTAATCTCATCAATGTAATTGATACCTGTTTTTGGCCCTGTAACAGTGCCATCTGCCGTATATTGAACTGTTTGCGCTATTTTTTCATCAACGGTCATTTTAGCCATTAATTCGGCAACAAACTCTTTCTTCGGCTTAATTTTTTTATCATTTTTCCCTTTTTGTGCATGCAGGGATAATGTACAGGCTAATAAAAGTAAAGTGGCTTTTACAGTATTCATTTGTATTTATTATCTTATTATATCGGTTAATCTTTTTTCCTTTGCTGAAGCATCCATTTGTAAACAGCTTCATTATCATACACCCTTGTCCAGCTATCATGATTGGCATCGTCAAAAATTTCCAATTCAATATCTGTATTGCAAGGCTTTAGCTTTTTATAAATATCTATTGAATAGTTTACATTAACCACATCATCAAGCAAACCGTGATAAATGCGGATAGGTATGTTTTTTATTTTACAGTTTTCAATCATGGGCACCCTGTCCACAAAACCTGCTATGGGCACTAAAGCTGCAAACATATCCGGGTAGGCAAAGGCAAGGTTCCATGCCCCCCAGCCGCCCATACTAAGCCCTGTGAGGTATATCCTGCTTTTATCTATATTGTTCTCCCTTATTATTTTATTTATCAGCCTGTATAAAGTTTCACTGTCCCAGTATTCATCCTCAGGGCACTGAGGCGCCAGTACATAGGCGTCTAACTTGTGCGACTTCAAGTATTTAAACGGGCCATGAATTTTTACTTTTTCAAGGTCATTGCCCTTTTCACCTGAACCATGAAGGAATATTATAAGTGGTTTTCTGCCATTGGCATTTTCGGGTATGTGAAGCAGATAACCTAATTCTTTTTTTAGTGTGATTTCGGTTTTAAAAGAACCGCCTTCCACCTTTTGGGCAAAAGACGGCATACTTAAAAATAAAATTGCTATGAAGAAAATCCTTGACATATATATTTATTAAAACTTATGCTGGGATGATTGAAAGCCCAACGCCTGAAGCCCTTGTTGTACTTCGGGAGCATTCATAAATAAATTCCACAGCATTCCTGTCCTGTGGTTTTCAATCATTGGGGCAATAGTTCCCTGGTCAATAGCCAGGTAGCGCCTTGTAACCCAGTCATAGTGCGGAGAAAAAGCATCATAAGGGCCCGCAGGGCCTATAAGCCTGTCTTTCCAGTTTTCATTTTCATAAAAAAACCTCATAGCCTTCATGCATTCATCCGGCATATAGGGAAAAGACGATAAAGCTGCTGTAGGAGTTATAACACCCCTGTCGTTATTTGGCTGGTGCGCCGTATAACCTGTAGAGCCATTGCTGTTACGGGTGTAACTGGCAGTAAGCCCCCAGCAATCCTCGCCATAACCTTCCCATTTATAAGGGTTAGTTACACAATACTGGTACATAATTTCGGTATGGTTTTTTACCAAATCCCAATAATTTGCATAGTCATCGGTCAACCCCCTTGGATCCAGCCCCAAATATGAATAATGTGCCCAAAACATTGGGCCTACATTACCTGTGGCACCGTTGTAATTAAAAATTACAGGTATGCCAAAACGTTGCCCCGGGTGTACAATATTGCCATTGCGTGCCCATGCCTGGTGGTATGCCTCGGCACCAACAGGGTGTGTTGGCGATGCAGCCGCCATTATATAAGTTATAAGACACTCATTATAGCCTTCAAGCTTAAAGTTAATCTGCCATTCATATTCAGGCGACCAGTGCCAATAAAGGGCATTTTCTCCCCCTTTGGTGTACCAGTCCCATTCAACACCCTTCCAAAGTTCATCTGCTTTCTGGGCAAGTGCCTTCTCCTCTTCGGTGCCATTTTTAAAATATTCACGGATACAGATAAGTGCCTCACACAGAAAAGATGTTTCCACAAGGTCGCCACCATTATCTACCTGCCCAAAAGGAACAACATCGCCAGTAGTGCCATTCATCCAGTGGGGCCATGCACCATGGAAACGATCGGCATTTTCAAGAAAGTTTAATGAGGTTTGAAGCCTGGCTATGGCTTCCCCACGCGGCACAAAACCGCGCTCTATACCAACAAGTATAGTCATAAGCCCAAAGCCCGAACCTCCTGTTGTTACTATATTAGCGTCTAAAGACGAATCATCTACATGGTATCTTTCCCTTGCCAGTTTTGAATTGGTTTCAGCATAATTCCAAAAGTATTTAAGGGCATCCTTTTGCGCCAAATCCATGATTTCATCATCTGTCAACTGACCAACAGGGGGATTTTCTTCTCCCGGCCCGTCATCATTTTTGGAATCGCAGGATGAACATGAAATACAAAACGTGAGGATAAAGAGTAATTGAAAAATTTTCACTATAAATTATTTTAAATGTGATTTTTGATTGATGCGTGTAATGTAATAAGTGTGATGGATAGAATTGATTATAAATACCCGGCTTTCGCCGGGTATTTAATTTATTATAAAATTACCTTCCCGCTAATTCAAGTTGATAAAGTGCTGCGATATCCTGCTGGATTAACACTTTTTTGTAAACGCGAATTTCATCAATTTCTCCATCCATTGATTTTTGCCATGCATCAGCACCTCCTGCAATTACAGAAGCGAAAGTACCTATGATTGGCCTGGTAGGAGTAAAGAAGTTAAGCCCTAAAGCTTCACCACCATTTCTTGATTCCCACATTGGGTTAGAAATTTTCTGTCCATTTGCATATACCCTGAAAAAACCATTTGTAGCATCCCATGTGATAACATAATGCGCCCATTTACCTGCATTCTTATTAGCATTACCTACGTGTCCTGCTTCAATATCATCTGGAGAAGGCTTAGGTGAGTTTCTGCTGTCCTGTCCATTCTCTGCTCCATCAGGCATTTTAATTTTAACATAGCCTTTTACAACTAATGTATCTACACCTGGTGCATACCAGCTTGTTTCTGACATAACGTTAATATTACCAGCCCAATCCCCAGGTTTACTTAATTGAAAAAGCATTGTAGCATGAGGGTTAACTGCATCAGGACCACCATTGTTATTAACTTTAGCCCATAAGCTTATAGTCATACTTGGCATTGAAGTACTAAGGTTAGCCATTGGCTCATAATCTAAATAACCTGCACTTAATTTTGCAGCTTTTCCTTTAACCCCATCTACCCATGTAACATTTGTTGAAGATGAAGGCATAGCACCCGAAACATCTTCTTTTCCATTGCCATCAAGTGGAAAATAAGCCACTAAATCATCGGCTCCAACCTGGTCAGCATTATCATAGCCTCCAATTGGCGGCCTTCCGCCTCCATCGCTGTCATCACTGCCGCAGCTTGTTAAAATCATTCCTGATGTAATCATCAGCGAATACGCAAAAAATTTGATTGTTCTCATAGTAATTAAAATTAAATTAAGTTAGTATTAGTAATTATTTTGTGATAACCTTCCGCCGCTTGCTACAATTTGTGCCTGCGGTATAGGGAATACTTCATGCTTTCCAACAATAAAGTTTTTACCGTTTGCCGCCATTGCCGAAGCAGCCTGGCCTGTCCTTACCAGGTCGAACCACCTTTCGTGTTCCATAGCCATTTCCCACCTGCGCTCATTGTATATATCCTGCAAAGTAGGGGCTTCAATAACAGGCAGATTAACCCTGTCCCTTATTTCCTTTATGCGGTTTTTAACTTCTGTGGTCATACCAATATGAAAACCGGCTTCTGCCCTTATCAGCAGCACATCGCTGTATTTTAAAAGCCTTAGGTTTTTAGCTGTTTCCGCTTTATTACCGTTCCATGGTTCTGCTATACTGCTCTGGTAAGCCTTGTAGTTATATCTTGGATTAGCCCATGTAGTAGGTGCTTCATAACCATCCCACAGGGTAGAGGGTACAAACATTATTGTGGCTTCGCGCCTTGGGTCTCCTGCTGCATAGGAATTGGCAAGACTAACTGATGGCGTATTAAAGCCCCAGCCTAAGTCGGGAGTTCCACGCGGCCCCTGAACGTCTGTGTACTGAATAATACCTTTGGTAAGTGTGGCCTGTACTTCAAAAATTGACTCTTCCTGGTTCTCACCAACCTGGCGCCATACATCGGCATAATTATCCATCAGATCGTATTGTCCGGATGTTATAACATTACCTGCCATATCATAAGCCAATTGCCATTTTTGCTGGTATAAATATACTTTTGCCAATAGCGCCTGTGCAGCACCCTGTGTTGCCCTGCCTAAATCATTAGGGCTGTACTGGGTTTTTAAGGGCAACCTTAAAATAGCATCTTCAAGGTCTTCCTCAATCTGGGCATAAACCTCTGCTTTAGGCCTCCTGTTAAATACAACATTGTTTATAGTTTCAGTATCATTAAGGTCTATATTACCTAATACTATAGGCACATCACCAAAGCACCTTACAAGGTCGAAATACCAAAATGCCCTTAAAAATTTAACTTCTCCTATCAGCCTGCTTTTTAAAGTTTCGTCTATCTGTAACTGGTCAAGGTAAAATATGGCATTATTGGCCCTGTAAATACCTGCATACCTGCCTTCCCAAACTTCATTAAAGGAAAGGTCAGAAGCATCAAAAGTCAGGGCATCCATTTTATGCTTATCGGTTCCTGTATCACTCGTTGATGAACCTTTATCTGCATCATCAGACGTTATACTTGTTATGCCTATCCATGAAAACGAATACATATTAAAATCCAGCATTTTGTTGTACACACCATTTACAAGTTGTACCGCATTATCCGGATTGTTTAAAAAGTCATCCTCTGTAAGTGCATTATTCGGTTCAACATTTAAATCATCATCACAGGAAGTAAGCACGGCTCCTGCCAATAGTAATGTTATAACCGAACCATATATAAATTTCTTATTCATCTCTTTTATTTTTAATTCAATTAAAAGCCTACGTTAAGACCAAATAAAAATGTCCTGTTGGTTGGGTATGCATCCAGTTCAATACCGGCTGAACCTAAAGGGTTTGCACCACCATCACCCACTACTTCGGGAGAGTACCCCGTATATTCTGTAAACAGGAACGGGTTTACCGCGGTTACATATAACCTTACTTTATCAAGCCCTTCAAAAAGGTTAGGTATTGTATAACCCAGTGTTATATTATTTATCCTTAAAAAGTCGCCTTTCTCTATATAATATGTAGAAGCACGTGGCACATCATTATTAGGCCGTGGGTTTTCAGCATTAGGAGTGGAAGGTGTCCAGAAATCATCCAGGTAGGCAGTTTCTATATTCTCGCCGCCAAAACGCTGTGCTTTTTTTCCGTTATAAATTTTATTACCCCCTACGCCGTAAGCATCAACAGAAAAATCTATGTTTTTGTAGGTAGCCCCTAAGTTTATACCGTATGTATATTTAGGAATATATGACCCTGCCACAACCCTTTCATCACTATAAGTAAAAAACCCGTCAGAATTATATCCTGTTACATCATATACATAAAAGCTTCCCAGTGCTTCTCCCTGTAATACCTGCTTTGTCCACTGGCCATTGCCCAGCGAGCCTCCTGTATATTGCCCGAAAAATTCGCTGTAAACTTCTTTAAGTTCATTTTTATTATAGGAGAAGTTACCCCCTACCCAATAATTGAATTCATCACCTATCCTGTCCTGCCATTTAAGTGTTACCTCAACACCAGTATTGGTAACAAGCCCACTGTTAAGTATCACTGCCTCAGGAGAAATAACAGTTGGTACAGCTACAGGCAGTAAAACATTATCCGTTTCACGGCTGTAATAGTCAACACTACCTGTAAGCCTGTTGGAAAGAGTGGCAAAATCAAACCCAAAATCAATTTCCGACATTGTTTCCCATGTAAGGTTAGGATCAACCTGGTAAGGCACTAATGAACCGGGCTGTATAACCTGCCCTGCCCCAAAAGGATAATTAACACCTGCCCTGAATAATAACTGGTTTAAGGAATTACCCGTATAACCATTACCTACTTCACCATAGCCTCCCCTTATTTTTAAATGTTCAAGAAATTTTACGTTGTCCATAAAATCTTCATCAGTAATAATCCATCCTGCTGATACAGAAGGGAAAACTTCAAATCGGTTACCAGGCTGGAATGCGCTTACACCTTCCCTTCGTATAGAAGCCGAGAACAGGTATTTGCCTTTATAATCATATTCAGCACGTCCAAAATAAGCGACTGATACAATAGGTGTGCTTGTGGTATTCTGAACTATTGAACCCGGAGCAACTTCCTCATTATAAGAGGCTAGGTCAAGGCTCCAGTAATTGGACTGTACAGGCACATCCTGGCGCGAAGCATTTAAAAATTCATTTACATTAAATGTAGTCCTTGAAAGTCCGGCAGTAACAGTTACATTATGATTGCCGAAGTATTTGCTGAAAGTTAAATAATTATCCCAGTTCCATCGGTATGAAGTACCCCTGCGCTGCTGAAGTGTATTTATTATCGGGTTATTAGGATTGCGGGTTATATAATCCTGTATATCCTGTGTAGGGTTTTGCGACAACCAAATATCCCTTGTAGGTGTATAGGTGTAGCCTTTTGACCAATTTGCGGTAGCACCAAAGTTTGAATTAAACTTTAGGTAATCCAGTATCTTTAATTCTGCATTTACCGAACCAATAAGTGTGGTGTTTTTATTTTGCTCATTAAAATAATATAGCTGGGCTACAGGGTTTCCTACATTGTTAAACTTGTCATTACCTGCCGGATCGGCTAAGCCAGTATCTTTATTAAGTATAGGCACGCCCCACCTGCCGTTTGAAAACCTTACGGGCACAATTGGGGCCTGCTTGTAGGCATTGGTAAAAGCGCTTAAAGGTTTTGGGGAATTTTTATCTGTAGAAAGATTGAAAAAGGTATTGATTTTCAATTTGTCATCCAGCAGTTTAAACTCATTTTTGCTGATAACGTTTGTCCTTTCATAAGAAGTACCGTTTAATATACCTTTTTCCTTATAATTGGAAGCACCAAAATAATATGATGCATTTTCACCTGCGCCGGAAACTGATATAGAGTTGCTTATCATTTCACCTGTGTCGGTTATTTCATCAAGCCAGTCGGTATCATAGGGTTGCTCAAACCTGAAATATTCAGGAAAGCCTAAAGCTGAATTGTTATAGTAAGCAAAATCATAGGAATTGGCCAAGTCAACTTTACGTTGTATAAATTTTTGGCCGTAATAACCATCATAAGAAACTTTTATATCGCCAACTTTACCTTTTTTAGTGGTTATTAAAACCACACCGTTGGAGCCTTTTTGCCCATAAATAGCCAAAGATGAGGCATCTTTCAATATATCGATAGTAGCAATATCATTTGGGTTTAGCCCGTTAAGTCCGGATGTTTCTATACCATCAATAACGTATAATGGTTCACGGCCACCTATTATAGTACCCAAACCACGTATGCGGATGGACGGCTGCCCTCCCGGCTCATCATTGGTTACAATATTTACACCTGCAGCTTTACCCTGTATGGCCTGTATGGCCGATTGCGCCGGTGTCCTTACAATATCTGCGGCTTTAACCTGTGCTACAGACCCTGTAATGGCTCCTGCCTTCCTTGTACCATATCCTATTAATACCACTTCTTCCATTTCATTTTTAAAGAAAATGGAGTCGTTAAAAACGGCATCTAAAGAATCAAGCGGTGTAGGAGGAACCTGTGCAAAGGATGCTGCACCAATTAATAAAATGCTAATACTGAGTAATTTTTTCCTCATGATTTAATAAAATGGATTATTAAACCAAATTTACACAACTAAAACGTTGTAGCTACACTACAATGTGCCTTACTAAACTACATCATTATCTTAAAATAATTATATAATTTATTGATTATTAATTATTTAAATTAAACAAAATTACATCATTAAAATGCAAAATGATGTACTAATGATGTATTGTAAAGTTGAATAAATGCTAATAAAATATTAAAATAACTGCAATTTTATAAGTTAATTTATACAGTAATCATAAATTTAGAAAGGTTCTCTTCCGTAGGTATTTCCATTTTCTTTCGTAATCTGTAGCGGTGAAGTTCCACTCCCCTGTAGGAAATATTCATTAAAGGAGCTATTTCTTTTGAAGATAAATTCATCTTAAGATATATACACAGTTTTATATCTTTTGGTGTTAGGAAAGGATATTTGGCAGTAAGGCGTTCCACAAATTCTTCGTGGCTTTTTATCAGGTTCTTTTCAAAGCTCTGCCACTCATTTTTACTAAGTGAATTTGTTTTAATAATCTTTTTTATTTTTTGCTTAAGCTGGTCTGTACTGTTTTCAGATTCTAAAACCTGCTGTATGCTTTCAATCATTTCACTATGCTTGGCAATAGATAACGATTTTCCGGCAACTTCCGAAGCCTTATTTTGTACTTCAACCTCAAGGCGGTGCTTTTCATACTCCTGCTCCCTCAGTTTTTTTTCTGCTTCCATTTCAAGCTCAAGGATTTCCCTTCTGTGCTTAAGTTCTTCTTCATTCAGCTTAATCTTTTCATTATACCTTATTTTATTCCACCTGTAATAAAGGAAAAATATAAGCGAGAGTATTGCTATATAGGCTAAAACCATCCATAGGGAAAAATACCATGGCCTGGCAACATTAAAATTATAGGAAGCTACTTTTTTATATCGCTTCCCATCATTATAAAATACCTCCAGTTCCTGGCTGCCACTGCTAAGGTTATTAAGCGTGAGTATGCCTCCTTTTATAGGTTCATAACCCGGTGAGTCGTTAAATTTATAATACAAGTCCGGCTTATTATAACCAAAATATTTGCTGATAAGATTAACCTCAACAGATTGGTTGTATTTTATTTTTGTATCATCATTTATTATTTTCCCCTGATAATATGCCTCAATCAAAACCGGCGAAAACTTCCTCTCTTCCTTGCCCTGCTCAAAAGCTATAAAGCCATCATCAAGGTTTATAAGCAGTGCATCACCATCCTTAAAAACCTTTATATTTTCTATAATAAGCTTTCCCTGGTAATATTTCTCAGGTATAAGCTTCCACACAAAACCATTTTGCGATTGGTTTATAAGATACAGCAAACCCTTTTTCAGTATAAGAAAGCTGTCATCATCTACAGGTATAATATCGCTTATATTACGGAAAGAGGCATTAAATGTCTTGTTTTTTTCCAGCCTGCCCGATATGCTATTATACACATACCAGGTATTATTTATCAGGAATAAAACCTCTCCCCTGAAATTAAATAACTTTACACCATAATCGCTTTCAATATTATTTTTGCGGGAAATATTTTCAACTTTCTTAACTGTAAAATCTTCATTATACAGTATACGGTAAAGGCTCCTGTAATTATCCGCAGCCCAAAGTTCCCCCTTTTTATTTTGTGCAATATTCCTGATGGGCTTGGTAATACTGTCAAGTATTTTCCATTGGGAAAGATTGTTTATATCCTTATATACTGCAATACCGGAATAGTTAGCCTGAAAGTAAGCATTATCAAATTCACTTTTAAGGAATTTCCATCCGCCGTTTACCGGATTTGCTTTATGCAGCGCACCATCTTCATAAACAAAAGTACCGTCGTTATGCCCAATTACAAACTGCTCGCCATTTTTGTATATATCCCACACCTGTCCCTGCGAGTTGGGTACAGCATTAAGTTCCTTGCCTATAGAAGTAAATATGCCATGATTGGTAACAAATAAATATCCTTTGCTGGTGGTGGCAAGCGAATATACCGACCCCAGCCTGCCGGAATTATCAGAAAATATAGAAACAGGAGAATTAACCTCAATATGCGATATTCCGTTATCCAGCCCCAGCCAAAGGTCATTTTCCTTATCTGTGGCAATAGATAAAACAGCGTTGTTTTTTAATGCGTTGCCACGGTTTATATTTACATATTTACCTGTAGTTATATCTATAATATAAAGCCCCTGCAGCCCTGTACCTATAATAAGTGTGGAATCGTTTAAAAACTTTTCCGAAACCAGCACATCATTTTTCAGCAGTTCATTTAGGGGGCTTTGCCATGGAGACAGCTTATTTTCATCGCCTATATAAACCCCATTATTCTTGGTAAAAACATAAATCCTGCCATTATTTTTCTCCATGCCATGAATAACATTATCCCTTAGCTGCGGCCAGTTATTTACAGGATAAAATTCTTCATCTTCCATAATATGCATGCCAATCCTTACACAGGCTACATATATTTTACCATCCACAACATAACAATAGGAAATCTGCGCAGGAAATTTTATCTTCTTTATATCCTTACCGTCATAAACATATATTTCATTAAATGACTGAAAATAAAACTTGCCCTTGTGCTTAAATATCTTCCATATTTCCTCATTATCAGCATTACCCAAAAAAAGGTTCTTGCCCTTGGAAAGTGAAATATATTGCATTCGCCCGTCAATACGCTCCCAATAACCAAACTCCTTGTAGGAGCCGCAGTACACTTTATTGCCATCTACAAATACCGACCTGATAATGGTTTTATTTGGTAGTGAATATTTTTCCCATTTTACGCCGTTATACCTTAAAAAATAGTGGTGATTGGCAAAATACATGGCATTGTCATTGCCCTGTACAACATTCCATACCTGGTTATCACCATTGTATTCTGATTTGGTAAAATTTTCTACAAAAGGAATAAGCTGCTGTCCCCTTGTAAATAAGCAGCTAAGGCAAACACATATATATAATATTTTTTTTACAGGCATCGGGTAATAGTTTACATCCAAATTTATAAAACTATTCCCTTATCGCCTAAAAAGAAAATGGCTGCCCGATGGCAGCCATTTTTATAATAGTTCAGGTTTATATTTGCTGTCCAGCAGTAGCAGCAAAATACCGCCCTTATATACCGAGTATATCCTGGCCACTGTACCCTCTATAAGCACATGCTTAAAAATATTGTAGTTTTTAATTACCCCAAGTTTATTTTCTTTATATCCTTCAGTATCGCTAAACACTTCTACCACCCTCTTGTCTGGCCTTGCTACAAGGCGAACTGCCTCACCAGGCGACAATTTTAAATCACCTGCCTTATCCTGTATCCTTAGCTCAATTATTTCTGCCGTTTCAGATTTAATGAACCTTATCAGCAAATACACTAATAAAAGAACAGGTATCCCTATTAATAAAATTGCTTCAAACATAATTTTTGTATTAATTATCTCAAAGATAAAGAGTACACTCTATATTAATTGTTCAGGTTTTCCCAATTAATTTGTAAAAAAAGCAGATGCTATTTAACAGATGTTCTACCGTATCGTATTTAATCATTCCTAATAATAGCCATAATTATTCCATTAATTTTAAATAGTTTATTTTTACAAGCATTAAAAATCATTAAATTCGCAACACAAACATAAAAAGCAACAGTTATGAATAATAAAAAAGTAGTAATAGTTTCAGCAGTGCGTACACCTATAGGCAGCTTTATGGGAGCATTATCAACCGTTAGTGTACCTCAGCTTGGTGCGGCTGCAATAAAAGGTGCATTGGAAAAAATTAACCTTGACGCCAATCTTGTAGATGAGGTTTTAATGGGAAATGTAGTTCAGGCAGGTGTTGGGCAGGCTCCTGCAAGGCAGGCATCAAGGCTGGCCGGTTTGCCTGATAATGTTGTTGCTACAACTGTAAATAAAGTATGTGCCTCTGGTATGAAAGCCGTAATGCAGGGAGCACAAAGTATAATGTGCGGGGATGCCGAAATTGTTGTTGCAGGAGGTATGGAAAACATGAGCCTTATACCGCACTATGTACACATGAGGAACGGCAACAAGTTTGGCCCTGCCACTATGATAGATGGTTTGCAGAAGGACGGGTTAACCGATGCTTATGACAATAATGCAATGGGAGTTTGTGCAGACCTTTGTGCAACAGAATATAAAATATCAAGGGAAGACCAGGATAAGTTTGCTATAGAATCGTATGAACGCTCTGCGCGTGCATGGGATGCCGGTAAATTTAACAATGAGGTGGTTCCCGTAGCAGTACCACAACGCAGGGGTGAACCTGTAATGGTAACAAAAGATGAGGAATACACCAATGTTAAGCTGGACAAAATACCTTCGTTAAACGCCGTTTTTACTAAAGAGGGTACAGTAACGGCAGCCAACGCTTCCACAATTAACGATGGGGCCGCCGCCTTGGTGCTTATGAGTGAAGATAAAGCAAAAGAACTTGGCATAAAGCCATTAGCATACATTAAGTCATATGCTGATGCAGAGCAGGAACCAAAATGGTTTACAACATCACCTTCAAAAGCATTGCCTAAAGCGCTTGACAAAGCAGGCATAAGCAAAGAACAGGTTGATTTCTTTGAATTTAACGAAGCTTTTTCGGTAGTAGGGATAGCTAATACCAAAATAATGGGGCTTGATCCTGAAAAAGTAAATGTAAACGGAGGTGCAGTATCGCTTGGGCATCCGCTTGGCTGCTCAGGTGCAAGGATTATTGTTACATTACTAAATGTGTTGGAGCAGAATAATGCCAAAACAGGCGCGGCTGCTATATGCAATGGCGGGGGCGGTGCTTCTGCAATTGTTATTGAAAGGCCATAACCTGCATTAAATTAAACGCAAGGCTATGAGCAGTCATGATGAACGCATTGCAAATTTGACATTTGCATCGGTGTATCCGCACTATCTTACTAAAATTGAGAGGAAAGGCAGGACTAAGGAAGAGTTGCATGAGGTTATTGAATGGCTTACGGGCTATGACGAAGAAAAAATCGCTGAACTTATTGACGCAAAGGTAACTTTTGAGCAGTTTTTTGAAAATACTTCGTTACACCCAAATGTTCATTTAATTACCGGCCTTATTTGCGGATACAGGGTGGAAAATATTGAAAATCCTTTAACGCAAAAAGTACGTTATCTTGACAAGCTTGTGGACGAACTGGCAAAAGGCAGGAAAATGGAAAAGATTTTGCGGTAGCTTTTTTTAATGTAGTAAACATACTGACTTAGCCGAAAACAATAACAGTAATTGGCGTTGCTTAATAATTAACTGCTATATTTGTGGTTGTAGATAAGCAACGCCTTTTTTGCTGTACAACCACCAATATTAAAAAAAGAAGTACTATTACAGATGATTTTTGGTATTTGCAACCTTGCTATTGTTCCCCTGCGGCTGGAGCCAAGCGACCGCAGTGAAATGACTTCGCAGGTTTTATTCGGCGAGCATTTTAAAGTACTGGAACAAACCCACAAATGGTCGCGGATTGAGCTTGCTTTTGACAGTTATACAGGATGGATAGATAATAAACAGTTCAGGGTTATAAGCGAACCTAATTATAATTATTTAAACACTGTTCCTGCCGTACTTAATGCAGACCTTATTGAATATGTGGCAACACCGGGCAACTCATTAATGCCAATACCATTGGGTGCTTCCCTTTCTTTTTTAGACCATACCGATATTAATGTAGAGAATTTTGCTTTTGAGGGAATGAAAACAACAGGCATTACAGGCAAGCAAAATATACTCCGCACAGCTTTTATGTATTTAAATGCCCCTTATTTATGGGGAGGCAAAACACCTTTCGGGCTGGATTGTTCAGGGTTTACACAAATGGTTTATAAGCTTAACGGTTATAAATTGCAACGCGATGCCTCACAGCAGGCTACTCAGGGCGAAGCCCTTAGCTTTATTGAAGAAAGCGAACCGGGAGACCTTGCTTTTTTTGACAATGAAGAAGGCCATATTATACACGTTGGCATTATTATGGAGGATAACTACATTATCCATGGGCATGGCAAAGTAAGGATAGACAGGCTGGACCATTTAGGGATTTACAATGCAGAAACAAGGAGGCATACCCATAAGTTAAGAGTTATCAAAAAAATTATATAAAGCAGCCATATCGCTGCTTTTTTAATTAATATTGTAAAAACAGAAGTTTAAGACTTATGAAGAATATATATATAATAGCATTTTTATTGACCGCTTTTTTAAGCAATTGCCAAAATACTGAAAAAGACAGCATCTCCTTAAAAGATGTGCGTTACGGTGCAAATCCTGAACAGCTTATTGATATTCATCTTCCGGCAGAGCGGGACGGGAAAAACAAAGTTTTCCTTTTGCTGCACGGTGGCGGCTGGCGTAAAGGCTCCAAAGAAAATTTCAGCTATATGGTGCGTAATCTAAAAAAAGAGTTTCCTAACCATGCCATAGTAAATATAAACTACAGGCTTGCAACACCGGAAAATCCTGCCTACCCAATGCAGATTAATGATATTGCCCTTGTTATAAAGCATTTAAAAAATAAAACCGCCGAATATAAAATAAGTAATAAGTATGCATTTATTGGCAGCAGTGCCGGTGCCCACCTTTCCTTACTGTATGCATACGGATTTGATAAAAACAATGAGGTTAAAGCGGTTTGCAGCCTTATAGGCCCGGTAGATTTTACTGACCCTTCCTATACCTCAAGTGCTTCCTATAGTAGTGGTATGCTGCGAAATTTAGTGGGAAAAGATAATACCTGGGAAAATAATCCGCAGATATATACGGAAGTAAGCCCTATAAGCCACGTAACAAAAAGTGCACCGCCTACCATTATGTTCCATGGTTCGGAAGACCCGCTTGTACCACGCACACAGGGGCCAAGGCTTAAAGAAAAGCTTGATAAATTCGGCATCCCAAATGAATTATATATTTATGAAGGTGAAAAGCACGGGAAATGGAATGATGAAAACTCCGCCGACATTAAACGGAAAATGCATGCTTTTATGAAAAAATATTTCAGTTAAGCTATCCGAAGCCCGTTTTCCACTTTAAAATCAGGTGAAAGCAGTACAACATCGCCTTCATTACCCACAGCTCCTAATACAAGGCATTCACTCATAAACTTGCCTATCTGTTTTTTAGGAAAATTAACTACTGCTACAACCTGCCTGCCTTGTAAGGCTTCTTTAGTATATCGTTTGGTAATTTGTGCCGAAGTTTTTCTTATACCGATAGCATTACCAAAATCAATTATCAGTTGATAAGCAGGTTTTCTCGCTTCAGGAAAATCATTTACTTCTATAATTGTGCCTATACGCATTTCAGTTTTTTCAAATTCTTCCCAGGTTAACATAATATAAATGTTTTAAATTTGGAGATAAATACAGATTTTTGCTAAAATAAATGTTTCCTGCAATATGGCAAATACACTTTCAAATATGCTGCCGCTCGGCACAAAAGCACCTGAATTCAGGTTAAAGGATACCAATTCCAGCCATTTCTATACTTTTAGCGATATAAAAGGGGAAAAAGGCACACTTATAATGTTTATTTGCAATCATTGCCCGTTTGTACTTCATGTGATAGAAGAAATTGTGCGCATTGCAAATGATTATACGGTTCAGGGTATTGGCATGGCTGCCATCAGCAGTAATGATGCCTTTAAATATCCGCAGGATGCACCTGAACGCATGACTGAATTTGCCTTTGAGAATGACATAGATTTTCCTTACCTTTTTGATGAATCGCAACTTACCGCAAAAGCATATGATGCAGCATGCACACCTGATTTTTACCTGTTTGATTCTCAGGACAGGCTTGTTTACAGGGGGCAGCTTGATGATTCAAGGCCGGGCAACAATATACCTGTAAGCGGGAGCGATTTGCGAAATGCGATTGACGGGGTACTATATAACCGTAACATACCCCAAAACCAAAAGCCAAGTATGGGCTGTGGCATTAAGTGGAAATAGCTTATTCTTTTTCCAGTACTATATCAATAGGGCGGTTCATTTTACGCCCGAATTTCATGGCTGCCTGCTGGGTTTCGCTGGAGCAAAGTATATACATGTTATAGCTGTATAACGGTAATATAACAGTTTTATACCTGCCTCCGTTTTCCTGCCCGTCCACATCCTGTACCTTAACACTAAATTTTTCAGCAGGGAAAGTGTTGGCTACAGAAATCAGGTAATTATCCTTAGCAAACGGGAAAAACCAGCGTTCTTTTCCTGTTGCTTTCCCTTCTGCCACTTTTTGATTGTTATCGTCAATTTTATAATTAAGGTAAAACTGTAAAGGCTTATTAGCATTTTTCCAGCTATAGGCATTATTAATGTTAACCACATCATTACCAAGGCTGTCAATAATTGTAATTTTTAAACCTTTAATATTTTCCGACTTGCCCGATTCGTGTACATCCAGTACAAAGTAGGATGTAAAATCATAACCGCAGTGCATCCCTGAGCCCGGTATTTGGGCAGTGGCAGATAGTGTAAAGAATATAAAAAATAATAGCAGGTATCTCATAATAAGCAAAAGTAAATAATATTAAGCAAAAAATGTTCCAATAAAAAAGCCCGCTGTAAGCGGGCTAAACATCTATAATGAATTTTTTACTTTACATCCATTAATTCCACGTCAAAAATAAGTGTAGCATCAGGCGGTATAACTCCTCCGGCACCGCGTGAGCCATAACCCAGATGCGAAGGTATAACAAACCTTGCTTTATCACCTACCTGCAGTAATGCGATACCTTCATCCCATCCTTCAATAACATGCCCCTGCCCTAAAGGAAACTCAATAGGCTGTTTTCTTTTATAAGACGAATCAAAAACCTGCCCATTATCAAGGGCACCTGTATAATGAACAGAAACTTTTTTACCTTTTTCAGCTTTTTTACCGTTACCCTTTTGTATTAGCTTGTAACGAAGCCCGCTTTCAGTTTTATCAAAGCCTGCAGCTAGTTTTTCCATTTCTTCCTCAGCCCTTTTTTTCGCTTCGGCAAGGCGTTTTTCACGCGAGCCCTCAAATGTGCGGAAAGCCTCTATGGCATTCCATTTTTTAGCTTCATCGCCTTCCCTTATTATTTCAACACTCTCTATAGCATCACCCTGCTGTATGGCATCAACAACATCCTGCCCTTCTACCACATGCCCAAATACTGTATGCTTATTATCAAGCCACGGCGTTTCCACATGTGTAATAAAAAACTGGGAACCATTTGTGCCCGGGCCGGCATTAGCCATAGATAATACACCGGGACCGCTATGCGTTAAGTCGGGATGAAACTCATCATCAAACTGATAGCCGGGCCCTCCTGCACCAGACCCCTGAGGGCATCCGCCCTGTATCATAAAATCGGGTATTACCCTGTGAAATTTTAGTCCATTATAGTAAGGTTCTCCCTGCGGTTTTTGCTTATTTTCAAGGTTGCCTTCGGCAAGCCCTACAAAATTACCAACTGTACCTGGGGTTTTATCATGGGTAAGTTTTACAAGTATTCCTCCTTTTGGTGTATTGAATTTCGCATAAATTCCATTTTCCATTGTAGTAAGTGTTTATTTGTTTGTAAAAACAGCAAAGTTACAAATTAATTATAACGCTGCCTCCTGCCAAATCTTAACAAAAGTGCAAAACTTTATATGCACAAATAAATAACGGAATTAAGTTTATTGCCGTCTATTGCACTGCACACACTAATGCCCTATATTTGCTACTTATAAATTTTTAACAATGATAAATATTACATTACCGGACGGTTCAGTAAAAAAGTTCGACCAGGGCGTTACGCCCCTGGATGTTGCCATGAGCATCAGTGAAGGATTAGCAAGAAATGTTATATCTGCTTCCTTTAATGGTACAACAGTTGAAACTACTACACCACTGACGACGGACGGTTCTTTAATATTATACACATGGAATGACAAGGAAGGTAAAAAAGCATTTTGGCATTCTACCAGCCACGTTATGGCACAGGCACTGCAGGAGCTTTACCCTGGGGTAAAGTTAACCATTGGCCCTGCTATTGATAATGGTTTTTATTATGATGTTGACTTTGGCAGCCATGTAGTTACCGATAAAGATTTTAAAGCCATTGAAGACCGTGTGCTTGCCATAGCACGCGAAAAGCATGATTTTAAAATGCGCTCTGCCAGCAAAGCCGAAGCATTGGATTATTATAAAAAAGAAGAAAACCCGTATAAGGTTGAATTAATTGAAAACCTTGAAGACGGTACTATTACTTTTTGTGACCACGCAACATTTACTGATTTGTGCCGAGGAGGGCATATACCTAATACCGGCCTTATCAAGGCTATGAAGATAATGAGCATAGCGGGTGCTTACTGGCGCGGTGATGAAAAGAACAAACAGCTTACACGTGTGTACGGTATTTCATTCCCTAAACAGAAAGAGCTTACTGAATACCTTGAGCTCCTTGAGGAAGCAAAACGCCGCGACCACCGAAAACTGGGTAAAGAGCTGGAACTGTTCACTTTTTCGCAAAAGGTTGGGCAGGGTCTTCCCTTATGGCTGCCTAAAGGCGCCGCTTTACGCGACAGGCTGGAACAGTTTTTGAAAAAGGCACAGAAAAAAGCAGGTTATGAGCAAGTGGTAACGCCACATATAGGGCAAAAGGAATTATATGTAACATCCGGGCATTATGCCAAGTATGGTGCCGATAGTTTCCAGCCTATTCATACACCGCATGAAGGCGAGGAATTTTTGCTGAAACCTATGAACTGCCCGCACCACTGCGAAATATACAACAGTAAGCCATGGTCTTACAAAGACCTGCCGAAACGTTATGCTGAGTTCGGAACCGTGTATCGTTATGAGCAGAGCGGGGAATTACACGGGCTTACAAGGGTGCGTGGGTTTACTCAGGATGATGCGCATATTTTTTGCACGCCCGACCAGTTGGATGAGGAATTTAAAAAAGTAATAGACCTTGTATTATATGTTTTCAGTTCCCTTGGTTTTGAAAACTTTAGTGCACAGGTATCGCTTCGCGACCCTGACAACAGGGAAAAATACATAGGCTCTGATGAAAACTGGGAAAAGGCTGAAAACGCCATTATCAATGCCGCGAAAGACAAAGGGCTGAAAACAGTTGTAGAGTATGGCGAGGCTGCTTTCTATGGCCCTAAACTGGACTTTATGGTTAAAGATGCTCTTGGCCGCCAGTGGCAGTTAGGTACTATACAGGTAGATTACAACCTGCCGGAACGTTTTGACCTTACTTATAAAGGCGCAGACAATGAACTGCACCGCCCGGTTATGATACACCGTGCACCTTTTGGATCAATGGAGCGATTTATAGCAATTTTACTTGAAAATACAGCAGGAAACTTCCCGTTATGGCTAATGCCGGAGCAGGCTATCCTGTTGTCTATTAGCGAGAAATATGAAAATTATGCTAAAAAAGTTTTACAATTGCTGGAAAATCACGAAATTCGCGCCCTAATTGACAACCGAAACGAGACTATAGGCAAAAAAATAAGGGATGCCGAAGTACAAAAGCTTCCGTTTATGCTTATAGTAGGTGAGGAAGAGGAAAAAAATGGTACGGTATCAGTGCGTCGCCATGGCGATGCAGGAAAATCGAACCAAACCATGTCAATAGAAGAATTTGCTTCCTTAGTTGAGGAAGAAATAAATAAAACACTAAAACCATTTTAAGTTTAACTTTAAATTTTTAGAGCCATAGCTATAAGAAACAACAGGGGCTTTCAGCCCAGACAGGAAAAAAAAGACGCACACAGGACCAATAACGCCATAAGGGTACCGGAAGTGAGGCTTGTAGGAGAAAATGTAGAAACGGGTATTTATAAAATTACCCAGGCACTCCAGATGGCCGAGCAGCAGGAACTTGACCTGGTAGAAATATCGCCTAATGCGGAACCGCCTGTATGCAAAATAATGGATTACAAAAAGTTTCTTTACGAGCAGAAAAAGCGCGATAAGATGCTTAAGGCAAAATCCACACAAATAACGGTTAAGGAAATACGCTTCGGGCCGCAAACCGATGAGCATGATTATGAGTTTAAGCGCAAAAACGCAGAAAAATTCCTGAAAGAAGGCTCAAAGCTTAAAGCATTTGTATTTTTTAAAGGCCGTTCCATAATTTATAAGGAGCAGGGGCAAATACTGCTTTTAAGGCTGGCCCAGGACCTTGAAGAGTATGGCAAAGTAGAATCTATGCCGGTTCTTGAGGGAAAAAGGATGATTATGTTTATTGCTCCTAAAAAGAAAAAACAGTAAGTAAGATAAATTAAATACAGGAAGAAAATGCCTAAAATGAAAACAAAATCCAGCGCCAAAAAACGCTTTAAAGTTACAGGCTCTGGAAAAATTAAAAGAAAGCACGCTTTTAAAAGTCACATCCTGACTAAAAAATCAACAAAGCGTAAGCTTGCATTAACGCACTCTACCCTTGTACACCAAGCAGATGAGAAAAGCGTAAAACAGCAATTAAGGTTAATCTAACAGCTGTTTCGGTTAAAAACAATTAATAACCCTGGAGTATGGCTTTAAGCTTCCCAAATAAGGAACGCCTGCTACAAAAATTTAAAAATTATGCCAAGATCAGTAAATTCAGTTGCTTCAAGAGCTCGCAGAAAAAGAGTATTAAAGCAAGCCAAAGGATACTTTGGAAGACGTAAAAACGTTTGGACAGTAGCTAAAAACGCGGTAGAAAAAGCAATGGCTTATTCTTACCGTGACAGAAAGCAGAAAAAGAGAAACTTCCGTGCTTTATGGATTATGCGTATTAACGCAGGTGCAAGGCTACACGGAATGAGTTATTCTCAATTTATGGGTAAAGTAAAAGCAGCAGGTATCGAATTGAACCGTAAAGTTCTTGCAGACCTTGCTATGAACCACCCTGAAGCTTTTGCTGCAATCATAAATAAAGTTAAGTAAAAACGTTTAACAACAATATATTTATCTTACTTATAAAAAAAGCCCGCTCAATGAGCGGGCTTTTTACATTATAAACTTTATACAATCAGGTTTTAAGCTTTTTCTTTCTTGCTGCCGGAAACAACACATTATTTAAAATAAGCCTGTAGCCCGGTGAATTGGGGTGAAGGTCAAGCACAGTAGGCGCATCCCCTACCCTGTGCTGATAATCTTCAGGGTCATGCCCGCCATAAAAAGTAAACATACCTTTGCCTTTCGTGCCATGGATATAGCGTGCTTCACCATTTTGTTTATTCTCTCCCATAACCAGCACATTTGATTTTACAAGCTTTGAATCAAAAGCTGTAGTCTGCCCCATAAAGCCTTTAACAAGCTGGGTATGGTTTTGGCAAAGCATGGTAGGTATAGGGTCCCATTTGGCAGAATATTCCATTAAGGTAAAATAATCATTATCAGGCTGCACATTTCGTTTGGTAGTTGTGTCTATATCCGAAAATTCATAAACATTAGGACTGCGTTCCAGTGTAAAATCCTTAAATGCCAAGGAATTGTTATAATCAACCTTAGATTGATAATTAGGCGTGCTGGGGTCGCCATCAAACATTGGCTCGCAAATATCCACACCGTCAGCCGAAAGGGCTATATCAAAACTATCGGTAGCTGAGCACATAGCGAACATAAACCCGCCGCCTATTACATAGTTTTTAATTTTATTGGCAACTGCCAGTTTTTCTTCAGACACTTTACTATACCCTAATTTCGCTGCCAGTTCTTCTGCCTCTTTCTTTTGCTCAATATACCAGGGGGCATTTCTGTATGCCCCAAAAAACTTTCCATATTGCCCTGTAAAATCTTCGTGGTGCAGATGCAACCAGTCATATAATAAAAGTGCATCATTAAGCACTTCCTCATCATATATAGTTGTAAACGGTATCTCTGCATAGGTAAGTACCAACGTTACAGCATCGTCCCAGGGCTGCTTTCCCGGGGGGGTATATACTGCAATTTTAGGTGCCTTTTCCAGCACAACGGTTTCCATATTTTGCGAAGGGCTGCTTATTTCATCTAAAATTGAATTTGCCTGCCCGTCAGAGAGCACTTCAAAGCTAACTCCCCTTATCTGGCACTCCCTCCTTATTTCCTCTGCATCGGGCAATAAGAAAGAGCCGCCCCTGTAGTTAAGCAGCCAGCTGGTTTTATAGTTCTTATCAAGCGCCCAGTAAGTTATGCCATAGGCTTTAAGATGGTTAATCTGTGTGCTTTCATCCATGGGTATAAGTATCATGGAAGCACGTGCTGTAAAACCGGATATGAGTAATAGAAATATAAATAGTTTCCTGAAATGCATTGTAAATAATTTTCTCAAATATACTAAACTAACGGCATTACAACTAAGTTAGTGTGCGATATATACCAAAACAAAAAGCGCACCATACTGATGCGCTTTACTGCTATAGTTACTAATGAAATTAATTTTGTACCGAAATAATTTCGGCACCCGTTACTTCCATTTTTAATATCGTTTCGTTTAACTCCATAAGGTCTTTTGTAATTTTCTCCATAATCATTTGTTTTAGTTAGTTATATTAAAATGGAACATCGTCATCGTTACTGTTATTCATATTGCTTCCAAAAGCATCATTGGCAGAAGGCAGGTTTTTGGTTATAAAAGGATTACTGTCATTCATGCTGGACGGAAGTTCATCAAACGGCGAGCTGAAATCATCTAGATTATCAAATTTACCCAGACTGCCTACAAACTTAAGCCTAATATTATCCAGCCCTCCGTTACGGTGCTTGGCTACAATAAACTCTGCCTGCCCCTGCGTTGGCGAACGCTCTTCATCATCCCACTCATCTATCTTGTAATATTCAGGGCGGTATATAAATGATACTATATCGGCATCCTGCTCAATAGCTCCCGATTCCCTAAGGTCAGACAACAATGGCCTTTTGCTCGATCCACGGGTTTCTACTGCCCTTGATAACTGGGAAAGCGCAATTACAGGTACATCAAGTTCTTTTGCCAAAGCTTTAAGGTTACGGGAAATAGTAGAAATTTCCTGCTCCCGGTTACCCCCGCCCTTAGAGTTACCTCCTGCCGTCATTAACTGAAGGTAGTCAATAATAATTAGCTTAATGCCATATTGTGATGAAAGCCTCCTTGCCTTTGCCCTTAAATCGAAGATAGATAGTGAAGGCGTATCATCAATATATAATGGGGCACGTTCAAGGTCTTTTACCTTTATACTTAACTGCTCCCACTCATGCTTTTCAAGTTTTCCTGTACGCAGTTTTTCAGATGACAGCCCTGTTTCGCTTGAAATCAAACGTGTAATAAGCTGTACGGATGACATCTCCAATGAGAATACCGCTACAGGATGCCCAAAGTCAATGGCTATATTACGCGCCATAGACAGTACAAATGCCGTTTTACCCATACCGGGCCTTGCCGCAATAATAATAAGGTCGCTGGGCTGCCAGCCGGAAGTTAGCTTATCAAGGTCATGAAAACCTGTAGCTATACCGCTTAAACCTTCTTTATTCGCAATTTCTTCAATACGCTTTTTCGCCTGTATTACAAGGCTTTGTGCCGTTTCAGAACTCCGTTTTATATTTCCCTGCGTTACTTCATATAATTTAGACTCGGCCTTGTCAAGCAAATCAAAAACATCTGTACTTTCATCATACGATTCTTCTATAATCTCGCTGGAAATTTTTATAAGGCTGCGCTGAATGTACTTTTGTAAAATAATCCTTGAATGAAACTCAATATGCGCTGATGATGATATTTTCTGAGTTAACTGGATAAGGTAAAAATCGCCTCCCGAAAGCTCCAGTTTTGCATTCTTTTTAAGCTGCGCCGAAACGGTTAATAAGTCAATGGGCTGCGTATCGTTAAAAAGCTGCACAATGGCCTCAAAAATGTATTTATGGGCATCTTTATAAAATGCATCCGGCTGTAATATGTCTATAACCTCATCAACACCCTTTTTATCTATCATCATAGCACCCAGTACCGCTTCCTCCAAATCAAGCGCCTGTGGCGGCAGCTTGCCTTTTTCCAAATTGATAATAGTTGCTTTATCTACCTTTACCGGGTTTATATTCCTCACATTTTCCATATTGCTAATGTAATTAAAATTGAAAGTGGCACGTTAAGGAATTGTTAAGAACATTTTGTTTATAAAATGTTCATTTCCTGTAAATAACCTGTTGAAAACTTAAAAAAAATCCGAAGCGGCAAGGCTTCGGATGAATTTTGCTTTTTCGGCAGGTTATTCTTTAAATTCGCCCATTTTACTATACTTATCCATCCTTTTCGCCACCAGTTGTTCTGTTGATAAGTCTTTTAATTCATTGTATGCTTTAATAATATAATCCTCCACACTTTTAAAGGTTGTCTCCCTGTCATAATGGGCACCTCCAAGCGGTTCAGGGATAATATCATCTATCAGCTTTTGTTTCTTCATATCATAAGAAGTAAGCTTTAAAGCCTCGGCAGCCTGCTCTTTATATTCCCAGCTCCTCCATAGTATTGAGGAACATGATTCAGGAGAAATAACAGAATACCATGTATTTTCCAGCATATACACTTTATCTCCCACGCCTATGCCCAATGCCCCTCCGGATGCACCTTCACCCACAATAATAGTAATAATAGGTGTTTTCAGGCGGCTCATTTCAAAAATATTCCTGGCTATTGCCTCGCCCTGTCCGCGCTCCTCTGCCTCAAGGCCCGGGTATGCACCGGGAGTATCAACAAAGGTAACTACAGGCACATTAAATTTTTCTGCCATTTTCATGAGGCGCAATGCCTTGCGGTAGCCTTCAGGGTTGGCCATACCAAAATTCCTGTACTGCCTTGTTTTTGTATTGTAGCCCTTTTGCTGTCCTACCAGCATGAACGACTGCCCCCCTATTTTACCAAGGCCGCCAATCATAGCCTTATCATCTTTAAAGCTTCGGTCGCCAAACAACTCTAAAAAAGTACCTTCTGTAAGTGCCTTTACATAGTCCATTGTGTAAGGGCGGCTGGGGTGCCTTGAAAGCTGAACCCTTTGCCATGCAGTAAGGTTTTTATATATTTTCTTTTTGGTTTCTTCCAGTTTTTTCTCTATCTGTTTGCATGTATTAGATACATCAACATCCGATTCCTGGCCAATAATTGTGCACTTATCGAGCTGGTCTTCAAGCTCTTTTATCGGAAGTTCAAAATCTAAATATTCCATAGTAAGGCAGATTTTTAGTTTTTATTCAAGCTACAAAGATAAAATATTCGTTTAAGAAAGCAGCAACCCAAAACTAATTACTTAGCCCTGCGCTTGTAATTTTTTAATATCCCGTTGAGTATCACTGTGGTTAAAATAATAGCGGCCCCTATATAAAAAGGCAGCCCCATGGTTTCTTTTTCCTTAAAAACAATAACTGCAAGAATTATCCCATATATAGGCTCCATATTTATGGTAAGCATAACCGTATAGGGTGAAAGGAACTTCATTACCTGCACCGAAGCTATAAAAGCATAAGCTGTACAAAAGGAACCCAATGCAAACAGCCAAAGCCAGTCGGAAACAGAAACATTGAAAAATTGTATTGTAAAGCTGCCGGAAAACAAAAGGTATAATGAAAAGAAAAATACGCCACCCAGCAATTCGTAAAATGAAATTACTGTTGGGCTGTAAAGCTTGGCGTACTTACCGTTTATGATAGAAAACACAGCGGATAAAAATGCCGAAGATAACGCCAGGGCTATACCATAAAAGTAATCTCCCTCAAAACGGAAAATAATGTAAAGGCCTGCTACAACAAGCAGCCCGAACAACACTTCATACCCTATAATTTTCCTGCCGAAAAATACCGGCTCTAAAAGGGAGGCAAAAAAAGCACCTGTTGATAAGCAGGCAAGGGTTACCGAAACATTGGAAACCTTGATTGCCTTAAAAAAAGTGAGCCAGTGCAGTGCAATTATCAATCCCGCCACTAAAAAAGCCAGGAGCGTTTTTAAGGGTATGCGTAACGATTTTTTCTTTACAAGGGCATAAAGGTAAATCAGCACTACTGCTATAGACATCCTGAACCATACCAGCGGTAAGGCATCAAGTGATATTAAGGCACCCAAAACAGCGGTAAAGCCCCATATAAAAACTATAAAATGTAAGTGCAGGTAGCTTTTAATATTATCGCTTAGCATTGCGTAAAAGGAATATGGCTAAAATACCGAAAGTAATATTAGGGAACCAAACAGCAATTAGTGGAGGGATACTCGACTTTTCGGCCATGGTTCCAAAAACTTTATCAAAAAATATAAATGTAAAAGCAAGCCCGATGCCCATGGCAAGGTTAACCCCCATACCTCCGCGCCTTTTCATGGCCGACACTGCAACTGCTATAATAGTGAGTATAAATGCTGAAATAGGGATACTGTATTTTTTATATTTTACAACAAGATAGGCATTTATATTACCTGAACCCCTTGCTTTTTCCTTTTCAATAAAATCGTTAAGTTCGCCCAGTGTCATGGTCTCGGCAGCATATATGGTAGGCGTTAGGTCATCTGGCTTAAAGTTGAATTTAAACACTTTCCTGTTTGCCGATTCCAGCTGGTCGCCCATGGCACCTACCGTCCTTTTGGTATAACCTGCCAATACATAACTGCTATCCTTCTCGCGCCATTTAATCTGGCTGGCATTAATTTTATATTCCAGCTTGTTGTCTTTAAACTTCTCGAGGTTAAAATTATACCCTGTCCTGGTTATATAATTAAAGCTACTTACATATATGTATTCGTTATCGCTTATCTGCTTATATACATCCTGGCTTTGCCTTATTTCAGAATTGCTTTTCAGGTAGGTGTACCTAAAGTCGTTAAAGCCTTTACTGGCCTTGGGTACAAAAAAGAACCCCATAAGCAGTGCAAGTATAGAAATAAATGATGCACCAATAATGTAAGGACGCAAAAACCTGGTAAATGAAATACCTGAACTTAATATAGCAATAATCTCTGTATTGTTGGCAAGTTTGGATGTAAACCATATCACCGAAAGGAAGAGTAATATGGGGAAAAGCAGGTTGGCAAAGTAAATGGTAAAATCGCCGTAATAAGCAGCCACCTGCAGGAAAGGCACTTTTTTAGCCAGTATCTTATTAATTTTTTCTGATACGTCTATAACTATACCTATAGGTATAAAAAGCAGCAGCATTACAAAAAATGTTGCCAGGTATCTTTTAAGGATGTACCAGTCTATTATT
Source organism: Flavobacterium sp. MK4S-17 (assembly GCF_009848495.1). Lineage (GTDB taxonomy): Bacteria > Bacteroidota > Bacteroidia > Flavobacteriales > Flavobacteriaceae > Flavobacterium. The sequence goes on along the minus strand of NZ_WWEP01000005.1, from coordinate 4,477 downwards.
TTCATTAAAAAGTATTAAGTAGTAAGATTACTAAACTTATTATCCTAAATTCATCAAAGCCTCTGGCTCATTTGTTTCACCATTTTTTCCTTCCATTCACGGAAATCTCCCGCTAATATATGCTTTCTTGCTTCACGAACCAACCACATATAAAATCCAAGGTTGTGTATCGTGGCAATCTGTTTGCCAAGATATTCATTAGCGGCAAAAAGATGCCTTAAATAGGCCTTGGTATATTCCGTATCCACAAAGGTTATACCCATTTCATCAAGAGGTGAAAAATCAGCCTCCCATTTTTTATTTTTTATATTAATTGTTCCATGTGCCGTAAACAGCATACCGTTACGCGCATTGCGTGTTGGCATAACACAATCAAACATATCTATACCTAACGCAATATTTTCAAGAATATTTATTGGTGTGCCCACACCCATTAAATAACGGGGCTTATCGGTGGGCAGTATGTTGCAAACCACATCAGTCATGGCATACATCTCTTCGGCAGGCTCACCTACCGATAAGCCTCCTATAGCATTACCCACAGCACCGGCGTTCGCAATATATTCGGCTGACTGTTCCCTTAAATCTTTATAAGTACTCCCCTGCACTATTGGGAAAAATGCCTGGCTGTACCCATATTTATAAGGCACCTTTTCAAGGTGGGCAATACACCTGTCCAGCCAGCGGTGCGTCATGTGCATACTGCGCTTTGCATAGCGGTAATCGCATGGATAAGGTGTACATTCGTCAAACGCCATAATAATATCTGCACCAATAGTACGCTGGATTTCCATTACGCTTTCCGGCGAAAAGAAATGGTATGAACCGTCTATATGCGATTTAAATTTTACTCCCTCCTCTTTTATCTTCCTGTTGGCAGATAGGGAATATACCTGGTAGCCGCCACTATCGGTAAGTATATTACGATCCCAGTTCATAAATTTATGAAGCCCACCCGCTTTTTCAAGTATATCGGTTTGAGGACGCAGGTATAAATGGTAGGTATTTCCTAAAATAATATCCGGGTTTATTTCATCCTTAAGCTCCCTTTGGTGAACCCCTTTTACAGATGCCACAGTACCTACAGGCATAAAAATAGGGGTTTCAATAACACCGTGGTCGGTTGTTATTACCCCTGCCCTTGCCTTGCTTTGCGCATCGGTTGTAATTAAATCAAATTTCATGCTTTTCTTTTACAGCCTGCAAAGATAAAAACAAAAGGTTATAGCAACGCTTAATTTAATTATTTAATTAAACTTCAATTTAAACCAGTCAAACGTTAATTATAATTAATTATTTAACAAATAATACATATATTTATTAAATATTATTTAATTTTTATGTTAAAATATACTTAAAAAGCTTATTTTGAACTGTAATTATAAGTTACTTTAGTACAAGCTTTTCCGGATAAGTTTATGGCTGGAAAATAAGTTCCAAAAAACAGCAGCCTAAAGCAATAATGCACTGGGAACAACAATCACCATGAAGAAATTTTCTTATTTAATGCTTCTACTATTAGGCGTTTTCCTCTCATGTGATGCCAACCAAGAGGAAGCCCCAACTAATGAATTAACTGTAGCCGAAGTTCGTAAAACAGACCCAATGCTTGATTTTGAAAAATCTATTGTGGATTTTGGAAAAATGCAAAACAGCAAAAAAGACGAAGCCATGGCAAAACTTGTTACAGATGCCAGAAATTACCTGACATATAACGGTAAGAGTATTGCTGAAGGACTGTCTGATTATGAAATAATCAATCAGGCACTTGATGTGCATTTAGCTAAAATAAATGAATTACGAACCAACTAAACTTACTATTATGAAAAAGCTATTATCTATAATAATGCTTGCATTCAGTATTTCTGTATCAGCAAGTGATATGCCATTAAAAGTTGTTAACAACACTCCTTATAAATTTCAATATTTAATGACTACAACCTATATAGGTGCAGTGGAACCAACCTATGCATTTCCACTATTCAGGATGAATGACCTGGTTACATTAAACCCCTACTCTACCGTAGTATATGATGACCCAGCAAACCCGGGATTGCCTTTTTACATGCTACCTACTACCTGGCAATATTATCCAACATCATGGAGTTCCTCCACAACGGTTTCGGGAAATACAGCATATTATTATTCCAGGTTAAGTCAAAAATGGGCTTCTATTAAATTTAATGTATTAGGAACACCTTTTTCAGGTCACATAGGGCCTTTTCAGGGAAGCTGGTATAGCGAAACCGATCCCTTTTCGGGTGTCACCATAACGTGGATTCCGTCAGGTTCGGCAGTAACAATTGTTTTATCATAACTAAAATACACTTTGTAAGAAAAGAGGCGGTAGCCTCTTTTTTTAGTTTATATACATTAACTTTTTTGACATAACACAAAAATAAAGCTACTTTTGCACCTGTTTAACTAAATCAGGAAAATGAACTATAACACACAACAATTAAACGAGTTAGCTATTCAGGTAAGGAGAGACATCCTTCGTATGGTACACGCTGTTAATTCTGGCCACCCGGGCGGTTCGCTTGGATGTACTGAATTTTTAATAGCACTTTACCAGGTTTTAATGGACCGCAAGGAAGGTTTTGATATGGATGGCATTAACGAAGACATTTTTTTCCTTTCCAACGGGCACATCTCGCCGGTATTTTACAGTGTTCTTGCACGCAGTGGCTACTTCCCTGTAAGTGAACTGGCTACCTTCAGGAAGCTTGATTCAAGGCTGCAAGGCCACCCAACCACGCACGAAGGATTACCGGGTGTAAGGGTTGCTTCAGGCTCATTAGGCCAGGGCATGAGTGTTGCCGTGGGTGCAGCCCAAACAAAAAAACTGAATAAGGACAGCCACCTTGTATACAGCTTGCATGGCGACGGCGAACTACAGGAAGGGCAGAATTGGGAAGCTATTATGTATGCTTCTGCCTACAAAGTGGATAACCTTATAGCTACCATAGATGTAAACGGAAAACAGATTGATGGCCCTACAGACGAGGTATTGCCTATGGGCAGCCTTAAAGCTAAGTTTGAAGCTTTTGGCTGGGAAGTGCTTGAAATATTGCTGGGCAACAGCTTTGAAGCCATAATTAAAGGTATGGAACATGCCAAGGAGCTTACAGGAAAAGGAAAACCTGTATGCGTACTGCTGCATACCGAAATGGGTAATGGTGTTGACTTTATGATGAATACCCACGCGTGGCATGGCAAGGCACCAAATGATGAGCAGCTTGAAAAAGCATTTCTTCAAAACGCAATAACTTCATTGGGCGATTATTAATTTATTATTTAAACATTGAAAATTTAATAGTTGAAAGATTACATCACGCATTACGCAACTATTTTTTTAATCTTTCCATATTTAAATTTTTAAATTAAAAGTCATGAAAAAATACACAAATACAGGAAATAAAGATACACGCTCCGGATTTGGGGCAGGACTTACCGAATTAGGTAAAACAAACGAAAATGTAGTTGCCCTTTGCGCCGACCTTATAGGTTCGCTTAAAATGGATGATTTTAAGAAGAACCATCCTGAAAGGTTTTTTCAGGTAGGTATTGCAGAAGCTAACATGATTGGCATGGCTGCCGGTATGACTATAGGCGGAAAAATTCCATACACCGGTACTTTTGCCAACTTTTCCACAGGAAGGGTATATGACCAGATACGCCAGTCGGTTGCCTATTCGGGCAAAAACGTAAAAATATGCGCCTCACATGCAGGGCTTACTTTGGGTGAAGACGGTGCAACCCACCAGATACTTGAAGACATCGGGCTTATGAAAATGCTTCCGGGCATGACCGTTATAAATACCTGCGATTATAACCAGACAAAAGCGGCAACAATTGCAATAGCTGAACATGACGGCCCTGTTTACCTTAGGTTTGGGCGCCCATCAGTTCCAAACTTTACGCCCGAAAACGGCGAATTTAAAATTGGAATGGCTGTTATGCTTAATGAAGGTATGGATGTTACTATAATTGCAACGGGACATTTGGTTTGGGAAGCCCTTGTAGCTGCTGAAAAACTTGAAGAAAAAGGCATATCTGCCGAAGTTATAAACATACACACTATAAAACCTCTTGATGAGGAAGCCATTTTAAAATCTGTTGCTAAAACAGGCTGTGTAGTTACTGCTGAGGAACATAATATTTTAGGCGGGCTTGGCGAAAGTGTAGCACGTACCCTTACCCTTAATAATCCTGCACCGCAGGAATTTGTAGCCGTAAATGACAGTTTTGGCGAAAGCGGCACACCTGATGAACTTATGCAGAAATACAAGCTTAACAGCGCTGCAATAATTGAAGCTGCTGAAAAAGTAATCAAAAGAAAATAAATATTCTTTTATTTATATATTTATACCCATAAAAAAATCCCGGCTAAAAGCCGGGATTTTTTTATTTCATGTCTCGTCCTGAAAAAAGTTGACTAATAAATGTCAACATTATGGAAAAACATGAGAATAGT
>NZ_WWEP01000013.1 GCF_009848495.1 Flavobacterium sp. MK4S-17 | reverse complement strand
TTAAGTTTGGGGTTTATTGTTCTTCTGCTGTTTGTTGCAATATTTGCCTATGTGATTGCACCCGATAAAACAAAAAACGCCAACTGGGGCGATTTATCCATTCACTCGAAGCCACCCGGTTTTGAAGTAACCATGCTGGCATTACCTTCCAAAATTGACTATAAACCTGTTTTTTCTGATTATTTTACAGGAAGGGAGTACACCGAACCCAAAGTGCCAATACTTAAATATAAAATTGCCGGCGACAGCCTTACTTACCTGGAGTATAATGATGAGCCATCGCTCGCTATTTCAAAAACAATTGCCCTTTCAGATTATGGTACTGGGATTGATGCTGAAAAAATAAAGGATGATTATATAAAGAAACAAAAGTTTCTGTTAGGTACCGACAGCCAGGGCAGGGATATGTTCAGTCGCTTGCTGGTAGGCTCAAGAGTTTCTATAGCTATTGGGTTTGTAGCTGTTTTTATATCGCTGGTTGTAGGCATATTTTTTGGTGCATTGGCCGGGTTTTATGGTGGTAAGGTAGATGCGTTTGTAATGTGGCTTGTAAATATTATATGGAGTATACCAACATTGCTTTTGGTTATTGCCATAACACTGGCACTTGGCAAGGGTTTTTGGCAGGTATTTGTAGCTGTGGGACTCACTATGTGGGTTGAGGTTGCACGTGTGGTGCGCGGGCAGGTAATGAGTATTAAGCAAATGCAGTTTGTTACTGCTGCAAGGGCACTGGGTTACCGTAACAGCCGTATTATCTTTAATCATATTTTGCCAAACAGTATGGCTCCCGTAATAGTTATTTCGGCTGCAAATTTTGCTTCGGCAATTTTGGTGGAAAGCGGTCTTAGCTTCCTGGGTCTCGGCGCGCGGCCACCTGTACCCAGTTGGGGCGGCATGATAAAAGACCACTATAATTACATTATATTAGGAAAACCTTATCTTGCATTGGCACCCGGTATTGCCATGCTTTTATTAGTGCTTGCCTTTATGCTTGTAGGCAATGCCCTGCGCGATGCCCTTGATGTAAAATCGGAATAATTACCACTCATTAACCTTATTGGCATCCAGTTTTATAAAAATAAACAGCAGTATGGTAAATGCCCAAAGGCTTGAACCACCGTATGAGAAAAAGGGCAGTGGCACACCAATGGTGGGGAACAGCTTTATAAGCATCGCTATGTTTACAAAAAAGTGTGTAAACAAAATGGCGACCACACAGTAGCCATAGGTACGGCTAAACTTGGATTTTTGCCTTTCAGCAAGGTAAATTAGCCGTAATAATAAGGTTATAAAAAGGGCAATAACAACCAATGCACCTGCAAACCCCCATTCTTCGCCAACAGTGGTAAAAATATAATCGGTATGCTGTTCGGGCACAAAGCCTCCTTTTGTTTGTGTGCCCTCAAGGTAGCCTTTGCCAAACCATCCACCGGAACCTATTGCTATTAGCGACTGGTTAAGGTTGTAACCTTCGGCCTGCTGGTTTACATTTTTATCAAACAATACATCAATACGGTCTTTCTGGTGTGGCTCAAGCACATTTTCATATACATAGTCAACAGAAAAAACAAAGCCTGCTATAGCTATAAAAACCAATGTATAAAGTATAGGATTCCGGTGAACCCTTTTAGTTAAAAAGTAATGTATGGTTATTATCATAAGCGCACACATTATAAGGAAATAAGGCTTTACAAGCAGTGCCAAAAGAAATAGCGCTATAGCTATGGCACCTGTCCATAAATACCATCCGGGCAGTCCCTCCCGGTATAAAACAAATACCAGCGAAAGGAATATCATGGCACTACCGGCATCGGGCTGCATCATGATAAGCAGCACGGGAAGGCCTATTATTCCAAAAGCTATCAGCTGGTGGTTTGTGTTTTTAAGGTTTATCTGTACATCACTAAGATACTTTGCCAGTACCAGCGAAACCGCTGTTTTTGCAAACTCCGAAGGCTGTAAGGTGAAACCACCGAAAGAATACCAGTTGGTTTGGCCCTTTATTGTTTTACCGGCTACAAACAAGCCGGCAAGCAGTAGTATGGAAAGCCCGTAAAATATAAAGGAATATTTTTCATAGATTTTTGCATCCAGCGACAGCACAACTATAATTAACGGTATGGCAAAAATAATGAACAACATCTGCCTCCCGTATATCTGGCCAATATCAAATATCGAGGTTTCTTCGAGTGGTAATGATGCGGAGTAAATAACCATCCACCCAAGCATAACCAATACTGCATATAACAGTATGGTTACCCAGTCCATATTATTGGTTACACTTTGGTTCTTCATACTTACCTGTATAAAGGCTGGTTAATTAAAAACGGTTTTCCGCTGGTTACCTTTTCATACTCCTGCTTTAAACCTTTAGTAAGCATTGTGGTTTCAAGGTCCTTGCGTGTTATTTTCCCTTTCAAGTACTTTTCAATCATTAATGTGGCTATTGGCCCTGCCCACCGGGAGCCCCAGTACCCGTTCTCAACAAAAACAGCTATTGCAATTTTAGGGTCGTGCCTTGGGGCAAAAGCCACAAATATTGAATGGTCGGTAAGCTGTGTGCGTACCCCGTTTATTTTTGTGAAATTTTCAGCCGTTCCCGTTTTACCGCATATTTCTATACCTTCCACGCCCAGCCCATGTGCAGTACCATAATTATATACATCATAAAGCCCGTCTATAACCGGCTGAAAATATTGCTTATCGATAGTAGTAACATGTTTGGTGGTGAATTTTTTATCAATTTCGCCATCCTCTATCTTTTTAATGATGTGTGGTGTATAATAATATCCTTTATTGGCAACGGCAGCCATCATGTTGGCAAGCTGTATAGGAGTCATTTTTATTTCTCCCTGCCCAATAGAATTGGAAATGATGGTTGAACTCCTCCAGCCTCCGTTAGGATAAAAACGCTCATAGAATTTAGAGGTAGGCACCAGCCCTTTCCTTCCCGGTGGGAGGTCATAGCCTAAAAAATCGCCCAGCCCGAAACTTTTAAGGTGGCTGCTCCAGGCGTTTACACCATATTGCGGCTTAGGATATTTGTCAATAGTCAGCTTATAAGTACTTGCAAAATAGGTATTACATGATTTATAGATAGCCTCATGCAGCCTGTTGGTGCCATTATCATGGCATTTCATAAATGCACCGCGCCCGTAAAAAAAGCCGTGGTGGCATACAAAGGCCGTGTTTTCGTCTATTACTTCTTCCTGCAGGCCTATAAGTCCTGTTAGTATTTTAAAAGGGGAGCCTGGAGGATATTCGGCTAATAAACCCCTGTCAAAAAGAGGTATGCCTAAAGTGTCCTGCTCCAGCATAAGGTAATTTTTAGAGCGCTCGCGCCCTACAAGCAGTGCCGGGTCATAGGATGGTGCAGTTACCAGGGCAAGTATTTCACCTGTTTTTGGCTCAATGGCTACAATGCCGCCCCTTTTTTCGAACATGAGCGATTCGCCATATTTTTGCAGTTCGGCATCAATGGTAAGCGTTATATCTTTGCCCTGAACGGCAATTGTATCATATATACCGTCTTTAAAAGGCCCAATTTCACGATTAAAACGGTCGCGCTGAATATACTTTACGCCCTTTACACCGCGCAGCACTTCCTCATACATTTCCTCAACGCCCTGTTTGCCAATAAGGTCGCCGCTTTTATAATAAGGCTTCTTCCTGATTATGGCATCGTTTACCTGTGCTATATAACCAAAAACATTGGCTCCGGCATTAACCTGGTAATCGCGCAGGGAACGCTTAACGATATCAAACCCTTTAAACTTCCTTATTTTTTCCTGAAAGGCAGCAAATTCCTTTTTGTTTAACTGTGGTAAAAATACCGAAGGAAGCCTTGGGCTGTAAACCCTTGCCTTTTCTATTTTTTTTATAAACTCTTCTTTGGTGATATTAAGTAATGAACATATTTCAAGCGTATCGCTGCCCTGTTTAGGCATTTCGTTTGGTGTAACCATTATATCATAAGAGGGCTGGTTAGCAACCATTAGCTTGCCATGACGGTCATATATATAACCCCTTTCCGGATATTCATACTTAATTTTTATCGCGTTGTTTTCCGATTTTTTAATGTAGGAATCATCCAGTATCTGTAAATAAAATAGCCTTGCTAGTATCAGCACAGCTGCAGCAATTATAAGTGCTGGCAGTAAAATCTTTCTCATTGTTTGCCCGGCTTAATTAAATAGATAATTATTATGCAAAGAATCAGTGTAAAGATAGTGGTGGCCACAGTCCTTATCAAAATATCCAGAATCAGGGAGAAACGGAATATCTCCAAAAGGTATAAAATTAAATGATGTGTTACAACTGAAATAAGTATAAATGAAAACCTTTCGGGTGAAAGGCGGTCGTTAATTTTTACAGTTTGGTATTCATAGCTGATACCAAATGAAAACCTGAAAAATGATGGCCTTAAATAAGCCAGGGTAACACAGGCTACCGCATGCGAACCTCCTGAATTAAGGAACATATCCAGTACCAGCCCTAAAAAGAATGATGACAGCAAAAGCCCTGCCCTGTTGCTGTTTACAGGGTAAAGCAATATAAATAGTATATACGGATAAGGGTTTAAAAACCCAAGGAGGTTAATCCTGTTAAACAGTACAACCTGTAGGGCAATGAGGCCTATAAACCTTAGTATATTTATTATGACGGTACTATTCATCGGCTGCTGTTTGCTCTTCCAGGTTTATTATCTCGTCACGGTCTTTATTCTCTATAATGTACACATGGCCAAGGCTTGTCATATCGTTAAAAAGCCTTATATCCAGTGTGTAATAATTTGTTTTCTTGTCAATGTATATCTTTTCAATAGCACCTATAGGAATGTTTTCAGGAAATATAACCGAACGGCCTCCGGTTACAATAGTATCTCCTTTTCTAACAGATGCGAGCCTGGGTACATCAATAAGCTGTACAAAGCCTGTATTTTTGCCATTCCATATCAGTGAGCCGAAATGGTTAGTCTTCTTGATTTTGGCGTTAATTTGAGATTTAATGTTTAACAGGCTTATAACCGTAGCATACCCGTTTGATACATTTTCTACTATACCCACAACCCCAAGGCTGTTAACAACACCCATATCCGGCTTTATACCGTCTTTGCGCCCGCTGTTTATAGTGAGATAATTTTCATGTACATTATAAGAATTGAATATTACTTTTGATTGTATAACATCAAAATTATCTAATCCTTTTGGCAGGTTTACAGGTGGTATATTGGCAGTATCCTGTGTGTTATACAATAGTTGTTTAAGGCGTGCATTTTCTTCGGCAAGCTGGTTGTTTTTTTCTTTAAGGCTTAAATATTCCTCTACATTATTCACTTGTTCATACACATAGCCCGTAACAGCATTGGCAGAAGAGATGGCCTTGCTCCTGTGGTAGGAATGCGATTGTATGGTGAGGGTTAACGATATGCCCAAAAGCAGCAAAAACAGTATCTGAATACTGTTTTTAAATATAAAATTTAATATTTGCTGCATTTTTTATTTTTTACTTTATGAGTATGCTCCTGTATTTCGGTATATTTTTAAGTGCCATTCCTGTTCCCCTTACTACTGCCCTTAAAGGGTCTTCGGCTATATAAACAGGCAGGTCGGTTTTTTGCGATATCCTTTTGTCCAGCCCCCTTAGCATCGAGCCCCCGCCCGCAAGGTAAATACCTGTGTTATAAATATCGGCAGCAAGTTCCGGCGGTGTTTGCGAAAGCGTTTCCATAACCGCATCTTCAATACGTTGTATAGATTTGTCCAGCGCTTTGGCAATTTCCCTGTAAGAAACGTCAACCTGTTTCGGCTTGCCGGTTAAAAGGTCGCGCCCCTGTACCGACATGTCTTCCGGTGGGGTTTCAAGATCTTCCAAGGCAGCCCCAATGGTTATTTTTATTTTCTCAGCAGTACTTTCACCCACAAACAAGTTGTGCTGGGTGCGCATGTAATAAACAATATCGTTGGTAAAAACGTCACCGGCAATTTTAACTGACTTGTCGCATACAATACCGCCCAGTGCTATAACTGCAATCTCGGTAGTACCACCACCAATATCTACAATCATATTCCCTTTGGGCTGCATAATATCTACTCCAATACCTATTGCCGCTGCCATAGGCTCATGTATAAGGTACACTTCCTTGCCGTTTACCCTTTCTGCCGATTCCTTTACAGCACGCATCTCAACCTCGGTAATGCCCGAAGGGATGCATATTATCATGCGCAGTGCCGGCTGGAAAAGTTTCTTTTTTAAGGCAGGGATGCTTTTTATAAACATAGTGAGCATCTTTTCCGATGCGTCAAAATCTGCAATAACACCATCCTTAAGCGGGCGTATGGTTTTAATGTTTTCATGGGTTTTACCCTGCATCATGTTAGCCTCCTTGCCCACGGCTATTATCTTGCCGGAAACGCGGTCGCGCGCTACAATAGATGGGCTGTCTATAACTACTTTATCATTGTGTATGATGAGGGTATTTGCGGTTCCAAGGTCAATGGCAATGTCCTCGGTCATGAAGTCAAAAAATCCCATACTATATTAAGGGTTTTATATTATACTAAATTAAGCCTACAAAAATAATAAAAATTAATGTTTAAAATGACGGGTTCCCGTAAATACCATTGCAACATTATTTTCGTTGCAGTAATTAATGCTTAACTCGTCTTTTATTGAGCCTCCCGGCTGTATTACGGCTGTAATACCCGCCTGTTTGGCAAGTTCTACACAATCAGGGAACGGGAAGAAAGCATCGCTAGCCATAACCGCACCGTTCAGGTCAAAGTTAAAGGAGCGGGCTTTTTCCACAGCCTGCCTTAGTGCATCCACGCGCGAGGTTTGTCCTGTGCCCGATGCATATAATTGTTTATTTTTAGCAAAAACGATTGTGTTGGACTTTGTGTGCTTGCAAATTTTGGACGCAAACAACAAATCTTCAATCTCCTGCCCGGTAGGTGATTTTATGGTAACGTTTTCAAGCTGTGCTTTATTGTCGGTAATATTGTCTTTATCCTGCACCAGTAAACCGTTAAGGCATGTGCGTACCTGTTTTGCAGGTAGTTCCACATCATTCTGAACTAAAATTATCCTGTTTTTCTTTTCCTGTAAAACAGTTATAGCATCCTCTTCATAAGCAGGAGCTATAACCACTTCGCAAAACAGCTTGTTTATTTCTTCGGCTGCTTCCCTGTCAATTTTTGTGTTGCTGATTAATACTCCGCCAAATGCCGAAGTAGGATCTCCCGCCAAAGCATCAAGATAAGCTTCTTTTACCGTATTTCTTGTGGCAAGGCCACATGCATTGTTGTGTTTTAATATGGCAAAGGTTGGCGCATCATCTTTAAACTCCTGCATAAGGTTAACAGCAGCATCTACATCCAAAAGGTTGTTGTATGAAAGTTCCTTTCCATGCAGTTTGGTAAACATTTTTTCAAGCTCGCCAAAAAACCATCCTTTTTGGTGCGGGTTTTCACCATAGCGCAGCTCCTGCCCATTGGCAACGCTTTGCTTATAAAATGCCGTATCTGTATTAAAATAGTTGAAAATGGCAGTATCGTAATGCGATGATACATGAAATGCCTTTGATGCAAATAACTTTCTTTCTTCCAGCGTGGTTGCACCATTATTTTTTATAAAAGTTTCCAGGAACAGGCTGTAGTCATTTACAGAAGCTACAATTACGGTATCCTTAAAGTTTTTGGCTGCAGCACGTATAAGCGATATACCGCCTATATCAATTTTTTCTATAATATCGGCTTCATTTGCGCCGGAGGCCACTGTTTTTTCAAAAGGATAAAGGTCAACAATTACAAGGTCTATCTGCGGAATGTTATATTCCTGCATTTGCTTTACATCCTGCTCGTTATCCTGCCTGTTAAGTATGCCCCCGAAAATTTTTGGGTGTAGTGTTTTTACCCTGCCGCCCAATATAGAAGGGTAGGAGGTAATGTCTTCCACCGGTACTACCGGTATTCCTAAATCTTTTATAAAAGCCTCTGTTCCCCCGGTTGAGTATATAGTTACCGAATGTTCGTGAAGTTTTTTTACAATTGGCTCAAGCCCCTCTTTGTCAAATACAGAAATAAGGGCCGATTGTACAGGTTTTGTAGTGTTCATTGTGTTGTTGTGTTTAAAAGATGCAAAAGTAGTTAATGCAGGCTTAACATTCAAAGCAGCAGCATTGTAAATTTTTTAAAATTTAATAATTAAAGCGGAGTTTAGGTTTTTGAAAAAAAAATACAGAATTTTACGCAAGACAATATTTTTATCATGCTGCTATACCTTCGTTTACTAAAAGAAAGCCTTTCGTTTGCGCTTAATGCACTTCGCAACAACAAGCTTCGCACATTTCTTTCGCTGTTGGGTGTTACCATAGGTATATTTTCTATAATTGCGGTGCTTGCGGCAGTTGATTCGCTTGACAGGAAAATTAAGGAAGACCTTAGCGTGGTAGATAAAAATACCATGTACCTTAAACGGTTTTCTTTCGGGCCATCTGATATTCCAAGATGGAAAAGGCAGCAGTTTCCTGATGTTACTTATGATGAGTATGAATACCTTAAGGGTTCGGTCACATCTATAGAAAATATGGCTTACCAGATATTTACCAACAGGGAAACCATACGGTATGAAGATAAGTCGGCCAGCGATGTAAATGTAATACCTGTATCGCACGAGTTTTCTGAAATACAAAGCCTTAAGATAGAGCAGGGAAGGTTTTATAATGAGGCAGAAGCTAATTCGGGTAATGCAGTGGTGGTGATAGGCTATGAAATTGCACAAACGCTTTTTGGCAGTGAAGACCCACTGGAGAAAAAAATACGTATTTACGGGCAGCGCTTTACCGTTATAGGGGTGCTGGAAAAGCAGGGTTCCGGTATGTTTGGCGAAAGTAATGATACTGCTGTTATAATTCCTGTAAACTTTTTAAGGCATATGTATGGCGACCATAATGATTTTATGACGCCTATAATAATTATAAAACCCAAAGCAGGTGCCGACCCTGAAGCTGTAAAAGCAGAAATAACGCAAAAACTGCGCAGTTACCGTGGTATTAAAGCAGGCGAAACCGATAATTTTATAATTGATATACTTGCCGCGTTTACCGATGTAATTGACAGCATAGTAGGTACCATGAATATGGTGGGGTGGATTATCAGCGGTTTTTCATTACTGGTAGGCGGGTTTGGTATTGCCAATATTATGTTTGTTTCGGTAAAGGAACGTACCAACCTTATAGGGATACAAAAAGCGCTTGGTGCCAAAAACAGGTTTATTTTGTTCCAGTTCCTTTTTGAGGCTGTTATACTCTCTTTAATGGGGGGTATAGTGGGTATGCTCATGGTTTGGGGTATAGCCCAACTGCTTACCAGTATGCTGGACTTTGAATTTGTATTGAGTTTTTGGAATATACTAATAGGAACTTCGCTTGCAGCATTTATAGGGCTTTTATCAGGTATATTACCGGCTATATCCGCAGCCAGGCTTGACCCTGTAGAGGCTATACGGAGTGGGATGTAAATCAAATAAAATCACTAAAGAGTTAAAAAGTGTTTTACCTTTTTGTACTAACTCCTGATGAAAAATGAAAAAATTAAAATGTATAAAGAAAGGTATTTAGGTGAAATACGGAAATTTATATTTGAAGAACGCGGTAGATATAGATTTGAAATAGAGACGCATCATTCTTTACAATCTGACTTGGGTATATATGGAGTGGATGCATCCGAATTTATTCTAAATTTCAGTAACAAGTTTGGGGTGAATATATCAAATTTTGATGTCGATAAATATTTTATGCCAGAAGGTTATTATTCTATACATGAAGAGTATCCTAATTTAACGATTGGAGATTTACTTACTTCTATAGAAAAGGGCATTTTATCATAATTTAAATATTTGTAAAATTCTCTATTGCAGTATGATAAAATATTTCATCTTGGGAATTTTAAAATTGAGACAAGATGATAGTATCTAAATAAAAAGCCACTCTTAGAGTGGCTTTTTATTTATTCCCTTACAGGCTGGTTTAATATTAAATCCAGGTATAAGTTTACTTTGTCTTTAAGTTCTTTGCGAGGTGTAATAAAATCAAGGAAGCCATGCTCCAGTACAAACTCTGCTGTCTGAAAGCCTTCCGGCAGGTCTTTCCCTGTAGTGTCTTTCACCACACGCGGGCCCGCAAAGCCTATAAGCGCACCGGGTTCAGAAATATTTATATCCCCCAGCATCGCATACGATGCTGTTGTTCCACCCGTTGTAGGGTCGGTGCATAATGATATATACGGAATCCCCGCATCGGCAAGCTGTGCCAGCTTAGCCGAAGTCTTGGCAAGCTGCATAAGTGAATAAGCCGCTTCCATCATCCTTGCACCACCCGATTTGGAAATCATTAAAAACGGTATTTTGTGCTTTATGGAATAATCTATGGCGCGGGCAATTTTTTCGCCTACTACCGCCCCCATAGAGCCGCCTATAAAAGCAAAGTCCATACAGGCAATCACAAGGTCTTTCCCTTTGGATTTTCCTACGGCAGTACGCACGGCATCCTTCAGCTTGGTTTTGTCCATAGCTTCCTTAAGCCTGTCGCCATATTTTTTGGTGTCAACAAACTTAAGCGGGTCTTTAGATGTTATGCCTTTATCCAGTTCGGTAAACTCATTATCATCAAAAAGTATTTCAAAATATTCTTTGCTGCCTATCCTTACATGGTAGCCGTCTTCCGGGCTAACATAAAAGTTTTTTGCCAGTTCCTCAGCATCCACAATTTTGCCTGTAGGCGATTTGTACCATAAACCTTTAGGTACGTCTTTTTTGTTTTCGGTTGGTGTCTGTATCCCTTTTTCCGTTCTTTTAAACCAAGCCATAATTACAATAATTAATATAAAGAATAAGCCGGCTGTAATTGTTAACAGTCGGCTTTTAAAATATTATTTACAAAGTGTTTACATTATTAAGGTCGGCAAATGCCTGCTCAAGCCTTTTGTTGAAAGTAACCTCGCCTTCACGAATCCATTTTCTTGGGTCATAATGTTTCTTGTTTGGCGAATCCAGCCCTTCAGGGCTTCCTATCTGTGTTTTAAGATAGTCAATCTTATTAACCATATAGTCGCGTATGCCTTCTGTAAAGGCAAACTGCAGGTCGGTATCAATATTCATTTTTATAACACCATAAGAAATAGCTTCCCTAATTTCCTCAAGTGTTGAGCCTGAACCGCCGTGGAAAACAAAATCTACAGGGTTTTTTCCTGTACCGAATTTCTTTTCTACATAATCCTGAGAGTTTTTAAGTATTTCAGGGGTAAGCTTTACGTTACCCGGTTTATATACCCCGTGAACGTTGCCAAAAGCGGCAGCAATGGTAAATTTATCTGAAACTTTGCTTAGCTCCTCATAAGCATAGGCAACTTCCTCTGGCTGTGTATATAATTTTGAGTTGTCAACATCAGTGTTGTCCACCCCGTCTTCCTCACCTCCGGTAATGCCCAGTTCAATTTCAAGTGTCATTCCCATTTTGCTCATCCTTTCAAAATATTTCTTAGATATTTCAAGGTTTTCTTCGATAGGTTCTTCCGAAAGGTCAAGCATATGCGAGCTAAAAAGTGGCTTTCCGAATTGCTTATAGTGTTCTTCGCTGGCATCAAGCAATCCGTCTATCCAGGGCAGCAGGTTTTTTGCGCAATGGTCGGTATGTAAAATAACTGTGGCGCCGTAAGCTTCGGCCAGAGTGTGTATATGCTTAGCCCCTGCAACAGCACCAAGTATAGATGCTTTTTGCCCATCGTTGGATAATCCTTTACCTGCATTAAAAGCAGCACCACCATTAGAAAACTGAATGATTACAGGTGCTTTTAGTTTTGCGGCAGTTTCAAGTACTCCGTTAATAGTGCTGGAGCCTGTTACATTTACGGCAGGCAATGCAAATCCTTTTTCTTTAGCATAATTAAAGATTTCCTGAACCTGGTCTCCGGTTGCAACCCCCGGTTTAATATTATGCGCCATTAGTTTAGTTTTTAAAAATTTAATTTACAAAAATACTATTTTTAAATTTAGAACGGATAATTAATTCCAACATTTAAAACCGAGTGGGAAAAATTATATTCCTTAAACCACCTGTTGTTTTCGGGCCTGCCGGGGTTGTAAGTTTTAAAGCCAATATCAAAACGGACCACGAAGAAATTAAAGTCATACCTGAAACCAAAGCCCGAACCAAAAGCCAGGTCTTTTAAGGACTGTAGGCCGTTAAATGTATAATCTTCGCTCTCAACTTCGTCAAAAACATTCCATATGTTGCCCACATCGCCAAAAACGGCGCCATTAAGCTGCCCGAATATATTAAAGCGCAGCTCGGCACTGTAGGCAAGCTTGAGGTTGGCCTCATTAAAATCATTCTTTCCACCGCTTCGCCCCGGGCCCAGGCGGTAGGACTGCCAGGCACGGTTATCGTTAGAGCCCCCGGCAAAATAACTTCGGGTAAAGGGTATGGAGTTGGAGTTGCCATACGGTACTGCCAATCCGAAAAAAGCACGCATGGCCAATACTTTTTTACGGCGCAGGTCAAAGTGCTTTATTAAATCCAATTCCCCTTTGAGGTACTGCGAAAACTGTACATCAAAAAAGGAGCGCTCCCCAACAGGCTGGTTTTGATTTTCGCTCATTAGCGGCGCAATAAGGCTTAGTATGCCGCCTGCACTTTCAAGCTTGGTCTTAAATATAAAAAATGTGTTATCGGTAAGGTTTTGCCTTGTGGAAGTAGTATAGGTAAAGCTTGAGGATGATATAAGGTTGTTTTCGGTAAGCCTTCGCCTGCGCTCCTCAATACGCCTTATTTCCTGTATGTCCTGGCGGGAAATAGCAACGCCGGTATTGCCTTCCAGCACATCAATAATAAATGCGTTGATATAGCCTCCGTTTATAGGCAGGTTATTGTTGCCGTCAAAATAACCCGGTGGCAAATCAGGATATGATTTTGCTATTTCGTTAAGCCTGTTATAAGATGAACGGTAAACATTAAAATAATTTCCTGCGTTAAGGTTTTGTACATACTGTAAGTTCAGCAGGTCGAACCTTGCTGAGCGGTTTCTTTTTGGTGTCCAGTTATAACTCAGTATCCCCGTAAAGCTTTCCTTGTCCAGCCCTATATTACGCTGCCTGCTAACACCCAGGCTCAGCAGGGTAGAGGGTATCATTTCCTTTTTAATGATGCTTTCAGTTTTTATGGGGAAAAATATCCTCGGGAAGTTCAGCTTGGCATCGGCACCATATTCTGAAATGTTGAAAAACGATTTGTCCTGTATGGCAAGGTCACGCGATGAGCCTATATTGCCCCTTGCGGTTAAGTCTAATATTTCTGCACCACGAAAAAGGTTACGTATGGATACACCCATACTTCCCTGTATACCAAAATCCTGTATATTGGAATGGGTAAAGTCAGCCGATGCAATAAATTTAAACTTCTTCCTTGGGTTAAGGTAAATATTGGTAATTAATGACGAGCCGGATGTATCGGTAGTATCAACCACATATTGTATGGAAGGGTAATTAAAAACCCTGAGGTTGCTTAAATACCTTGAAGTCAGTACCCGGCTGGAATCGGCAAACATACTGCCCGGTGTAATAAATACAGGGTCGGTAATGGCCTTGGGCCTGTAGTTTAATTTTCCTGAACTGTATATATTAAAGCCTTTATAGGTAGTACTGTCTATGGATGTATCATCGCTGGAGGGGTTTTTTGTGTAAATATTTACTGTACTTATTTTATACAGTTTAAATGGCCGGACGTATGATGTGTCGCCTTGCCTTACGGTTTCATTATCAATTATCAGGTCAACATTTGCCTTGTAGTTGTTATTTACCGTATCTACAATATAGCTAATGTTGTTTTGCTGAAAAGTATATGCCCCCCTGTTCCTGAAGTAGGATGTTATCCTTTCCCTTTCATTTACAAAATCACGTTCATTAAACTGGCGTCCTTTTTTAATATGCGATTTTGCTTTTGTTTTTTGGTAAAGGCTGTCAAGTGCGGGCGTTTCTATATAGGTATTTATAGTATCCACCGAGTAAGGCTGCCCTGTGGCAACATTATAGTTTACTACAGCCCTTTTATCAGCCAGCGTATCAACAGTGTAATTAACTTTCGACCTGAAATAACCCCGGCTGTAATAATAGGCATGCAGCCTGGAGGCAGACTTTTTAGCTTTTGTGGAATCAACTATTACCGGTGGCTCTCCTGTCCTTTTAAAGAAATTACTTAACCCTGAAACAATGAAAGAGTTACCCAAACGCTGTACCTGCTTTTCCGAAAGCAGCTTGCGCAGCCTTTCATGCCTGCCCGGTTTTTTTTCCAGCCATGCCTTGTAGGATGAGTCAGCATCCGGCTTGGCAAGGTTGTACAGGTGCAGCCTTAAATGATAGCCGAGTATATCAGAGTTAGGCTGCTGGTATAGCTGTTGTTTTAACTCATCGTCATTTTTCTTTTCGTTGTTAACTGTTATTGTATTATCCTCCAGCAGGCGTTTGCCTTCAGGAACCCTCTTAACAAGCGAGCAAGAATATAAAAGCCATCCCGATAAAAGAATTAGTGCTATTTTTGTTATTTTATTTTTCAAGACGGTACTGCCAAATAGTAATTCAAAAATACATTTTTTATGGTTAGTAAAAACCAAATTAAATTAATAACGGGGCTTCAGCAAAAAAAATACAGGAAAGAGCATAATTTATTTTTTGCCGAAGGTATAAAGGTAGTGCGCGAACTGCTGGATTCCAATTTTGAATTACATCATTTATATACTGTAGATAACATATTTGGCAGCATTCCGCAGGATAAGGTAACCTTAATAACAGAGGCGGAACTTAATAAAATAAGTGCGCTGGCCACACCCAATACCTGCCTTGCCATTTTTAAAATACCCCAGGAGTTGCCACTACAGGATAACGGGCTTGTTGTTGCCCTTGATGACCTGCGCGATCCGGGTAATTTAGGCACAATAATAAGGCTTTGCGACTGGTTTGGCATTAAACAGTTGGTATGCTCCCTGCAATGTGTAGATGTTTACAACCCTAAAGTAGTACAGGCCACGATGGGAAGCATAGCCCGCGTTAATGTGGTTTATACTGATTTAAAGCAATATTTGCAGGCAACCCATTTACCTGTTTATGGTACATTTATGGATGGCGAAAATATTTATAAAACTACGCTGCCTGAAAATGGTGTAATAATACTGGGTAATGAGGCTAATGGTATTTCGGCGGAAACAGAAGCCCTGGTTAGCCACAAAATTGCTATCCCGCGTTTTGGTGACTTACAGCAAACCGAAAGCCTTAATGTTTCAACGGCGGCAGCGATAATCCTGAGTGAGTTCAGGAGAAATTTTTAATGGAACGTAAAGTTTATTAAAATGGCCCTTGTTTTCATAGCGCCCACATTTCCGGTATAAGGGCTGTCAGGGCTTTTGTCCCTGATTAACTCATCGTCTAACCCGAAAACCCCACGTATGGATGGTGAAAATTTAAAGTATTCGAAATATAAGTCGATACCAAAGCCGATTTCATAATTGTTTGTCCAGCGTTTCATCCTGAACGTGCCGGTCATATTATCTTCTTTGGACTGTTCATTACTGCCCAGGTTAAGCGACCTTGAAAAGCCACCCACAAGATACGGGCGGACATTTCCGGTGCGCAGTGCCGAAAATTTTAACAGCAGCGGAAAATGAATGTACGTTGATTTTACTTCCCTTAACCTTTCAAACTCATCCTCAACCGTTGGAAAAGTAAGGTTACGCTGAGTGTAGTACAGGCCGGGTTCAAAGCGCAGGTCAAGATATTCAAACAGGCGCAGGTTGCCCACAAGCCCAACGTTAAAGCCTGTTGTTCCTTTAAACTGTATGTCTTTTCCGGGGTTGTTTTTATAGTCAAATTTAAAGCCATAGCTGTTAAAGCCTAAAAAATAGCCCCAGTGTATTCTTTGCTTGTCAAAGTTTTCCAGGTTAATAATAGGGTCTTTGCTAAAAATCTGTGTACCGAACTGCGCATGGCTTAAAAAGCCCGTTAGGAACGCTATATATAAAAAAAGTTTTTTCATATTATTTTTTTGAAGTAGCATAAATAGTAGCCACGCCAAAAGTTTGCGGCAGGTGCTTCACCTCTATAAACCCGATTTTCCTTAAAATATTGTTTAACGCCTCGCCATACGGAAAAACAGATGCTGATTCGCTAAGATAAGCATAAGCCGACCTGTCTTTAGAAAACAGCCTTCCTATAAGCGGCAAGAGGTATTTGGTATAAATTTTATAGCCCTGCTTAAATGGAAATTTTACAGGTACCGAAGTTTCTAAAATAACAAATATACCGCCCGGTTTTAAAACGCGCAGTATTTCTGCCAGGCCTTTTTCAAGGTTTTCAAAATTACGTACGCCAAAAGCAACGGTAATGGCATCAAAGTAATTATCTTCAAAGGGTAGGTTCTCACTATCTCCCAATACCATTTTTATCCTGCTGTCCAGTTTTTGTTCCGTAATTTTTTTTCGGCCCACATCCAGCATTCCTGCTGAAATATCAGCCCCTATAATTTCCTTTGCCTGCGTTTGTGCCATTAAAATAGCAAGGTCGCCGGTTCCGGTTGCAATATCCAATATAGTCTGCGGATTTTTGGCAGCTACCATTTTAAGCACTTTTTTACGCCACTTAACATCAATACCAAAGGAAATTACACGGTTAAGCCCGTCATAATTACCGCTTATGGTATCAAACATTTGGGCTACCTGCTCTTTTTTACCCAGTGAGGAATCTTTATATGGAGTTACGTTTTTTTGCATTATAAATATTTGAGCACAAAGATAAAGGAAGTTTTAAAGTATTTAAGGGTTATCTTCTTTTATCCACGTTTCAAATGTAAAATCAATCGTATGCTTTTCGTCCTTTGGATGATATTCCTCTGAAACTTTATGCCATTTTTCTGTATCAAATTCAGGAAAATATGCATCGGCAGCATCTATATTGGTATGTACCCTTGTAAGTTCTATTTTATCTGCCCGGCCAATAGCCTGTTTGTATATTTCACCGCCACCTATTATAAATATTTCCTCGTCCTGTGGGCAGGCTGTTAGTGCTTCGTCAAGGCTGTGTACTATCATACAGCCCTGATAAGTAAAATCTTTTTGGCGGGTAACAACAATATGGGTGCGGTTAGGCAGCGAACCGTTCATGCTTTGCAGCGTTTTGCGCCCCATAATAATATGGTGTCCTGTAGTAAGTTTTTTAAAATGCTTAAAATCGTCCGGCAGGTGCCAAAGCATGCGGTTGTCTTTGCCTAATGCATTGTTTTCTGCTGCGGCAGCTATCAGGGTTATTGTCATTGTCCGTTTTCAGTAGTTTCAATTTTTTTTTCAAGCTGGGCTATTTTTCGCTCCTGCCGCGCTACCAGTTTTTCTATCTGTTCCTGTTCCCACTTTTTATTAATAAAGCTTTCGGTAACAAATACTTTTATAAAATGCAGTACAAATAAAAAGCCCCAGCCTGTTATAGCCCACAGGTACCAGTCCTGCTCAGGGTCAACCTTTAGCAGCTTGTTTATAATGTAAAGGAAAATACTGCCCACAAAAAACAGTATAAAATGAAAGTAAACGCGCTTTTTTTGCTTTACCCTTTTTCGGGCATATTCATACAATTCCTGTTGGTTTCTTTCCATATCCGGTTAGTTTAACAACTAAAGATAATAAAAAATTATACAGCAACCACTCCTTTTATATGTGGGTGCGGGTCATAATTTTCAAGTGTAAAATCTTCAAATTTAAAATCGAATATATCCTTAACATCAGGATTAAGAACCATTTTAGGCAATGGCCTCGGCTCCCGGGTTAATTGCAGTTCCAGTTGCTCCACATGGTTATTGTATATGTGTGCATCGCCAAAAGTATGTATGAAATCTCCCGGTTCAAAGCCGCACACCTGGGCAATCATCATGGTAAGCAGGGCATAGGAAGCAATGTTAAACGGCACTCCTAAAAATATATCGGCACTCCTTTGGTATAGCTGGCAGGACAGTTTTCCACCAGCAACATAAAACTGGAAAAAAGCATGGCATGGGGGTAAGGCTACTTTTCCATCAGCCACATTTTCCGCAAAAGATTTTGAAGTGTCAGGCAACACACCGGGGTTCCATGCCGATACCAGCATCCTGCGGCTGTTAGGGTTGGTTTTAAGGGTTTCAATCAACTCGGTAATCTGGTCTATTTCCCTGCTGTTCCAGTTGCGCCACTGGTGGCCGTATACTGGCCCCAGGTTACCATTTTCATCGGCCCATTCATCCCATATGCGCACACCGTTCTCGTTGAGGTATTTTATATTGGTATCACCTTTTAAAAACCAAAGCAACTCATAAATAATTGACTTAAGGTGCAGTTTTTTTGTAGTAATCAACGGGAAGCCTTCGCTAAGGTCAAAACGCATCTGGTAGCCGAAAATACTTTTTGTGCCTGTTCCTGTCCTGTCGCCCTTTTGGTGGCCGTTTTCCATAACGTGCTTTACCAAATCATGATACTGCTTCATTGTTTAAAGGTTATATGGTTAAAAATTAAGGTTTACCGTAATTATGCGCAATGTAAATTGGCAATTGCAAAATATAAAATAACTGTAAATAAAATTAAGTGTGGCAATTTGTTTATCACCAATTTTTCCACAAAAAAAACTGCTTTAATAAAAAGCAGTTTGTATAAGTATTGTTATGGGCTAACTTTCCCTTTTTGATATTTCATCCCTGATTTTTGCTGCCTTTTCATAATCTTCATTTTGTACGGCACCCTCCAGCATATCATGCAGTTCCTGCAGGCTGTACTGCGAGTAGCCTTCTGTGGCTACAGGTTCTGCGCCAAAAGTTTCCGGCTGTGACAGTACATCATCATTTTCATCCTGTTCTTTTTCGGGGTCGGGATTTATTTTAAGGTAAATACCTGCTTTGTCAAGTATGTTTTTATAAGTGAATATAGGGGCGCTAAAGCGCAGAGCAAGCGCAATGGCATCTGAAGTGCGTGCGTCTATAATTTCCTCAATCCTGTCGCGTTCGCAAATTATGCTCGAAAAGAAAACACCATCTACCAATTTGTGGATGATAACCTGCTTTACAACAATGTCAAACCTATCTGCAAAATTTTTAAACAGGTCATGGGTTAGCGGCCTTGGCGGCTTTATTTCCTTTTCCAGTGCTATTGCTATTGATTGTGCCTCGAAAGCTCCTATTACAATGGGTAATTTACGTTCACCGTCCACTTCATTAAGGATAAGTGCGTATGCCCCGTTTTGCGTCTGGCTGTACGAAATTCCTTTAATGTTAAGTTTTACTAAGCTCATATATCTTTCCTCTGAATACAAAAAAAGGGCTATCCGGCAAAGATATACTATCCTTTGCCGGATAGCCCTTTATATGGGCACAATTTATAATAAAATTATGAGTTTTGAGCTTTAAACTCTTTTATTTTTTCAGTCAGTTTAGGAACAATTTCAAACGCATCGCCCACAACACCGTAGTCGGCTACCTTAAAGAAAGGCGCATCGGCATCAGAGTTGATAACCACTTTTACTTTTGATGAGTTTATACCTGCAATATGCTGTATAGCTCCTGATATGCCTATGGCTATATAAAGGTTCGCTGCTACCGGTTTACCGGTTTGCCCTACGTGTTCAGAGTGCGGCCTCCAGCCCAGGTCTGATACAGGTTTTGAGCAGGCTGTAGCTGCACCAAGCACCGAAGCAAGGTCTTCAAGCATTCCCCAGTTTTCCGGGCCTTTTAACCCGCGCCCGCCGGATACTACTATTTCGGCATCGGCGATGGTTACTTTTCCTGTTACTTTTTCAGCCGATTCTACTTTTACAGTAAAATCACCATCATTTAAAGACGGGTTGAAGTCTTCCTGCTGTAGGTTTGACTGTGACTCTACAAGCCCAAAAGAGTTCTTGCCTATAGCAAGTACTTTTATATCGGTGTTTATCTCAGTAATATTAAACGCCTTGTTTGAAAAAGCATTTCTTTTTACACGGAATGGCGAAGTGCTTTCCGGCAGTGCAACCACATTAGAGGCATAGCCTGCATTAAGTGCCACGGCAACAAGCGGTGCGGCATACAGGCTGTCTGTAGTTGCAGAGAAAAGGACAATTTTTGAATTTTCCTTTTCAGCAGCCTGTTTTATTACATCGGCATAAGCCTTTGCATTGAATGAATTTAATTTGTCGGATTTAACATTAAGAGCCTTGTCAACACCATATTTTGAAAGTGCTGATGCATCTGCGGCATTAATGGTTAATGCAGTAACGGTTGTACCGGTTTCTGCGGCTATTTTTTTAGCGTAAGAAGCAAGCTCAAAAGCTGTTTTCTTAAATTTTCCTTCTGCTGATTCAGCGTATATTAAGATTGACATATCTTTTTAATTTGAAAATTTTTAATTCTGAAGTTTGAAAATAGGTTAAACCGGATTTAGTCAATAAATGAATTAAATAACCTTTGCTTCGTTATGAAGTAGGTTTACAAGTTCATCAAGGTTATCCGGGCTTATCAGTTTCACTGCTGATTTAGGCGCAGGTTTTTCAAATTTAACTGCTTTAGTATTTACTGATGCATCTACAGGCTCAAGTACGGTAAGCTGCTTTTGCCTTGCCATCATAATACCTCTCATGTTAGGTATCCTAAGGTCTTTCTCCTCAACAAGCCCTTTTTGCCCTCCTATAACCAAAGGCAGGTTTGTGCTTAGGGTTTCTTTGCCTCCGTCAATTTCCCTTACAGCTTTTGCTTCACTGCCATTAACATCAAGCTTAATGCATGAGTTTACAAAATCATAATTTAAAAGAGCCGCAAGCATGCCGGGCACCATACCGCCATTATAGTCTAAAGATTCTTTTCCTGCTATAACAAGGTCATATCCTCCATTTTTAACTACTTCGGCAAGCTGTTTTGCTACAAAAAAGCCGTCGGTAGGGTTTGCGTTTACACGAATTGCCTCATCTGCACCTATGGCAAGAGCTTTTCTCAATGTGGCTTCGGCATCGGCCCCACCCACATTAACAACAGTTACATTGGCTCCCTGCTGTTCCTTAAACCATATTGCCCTTGTTAGGCCAAATTCATCATTAGGATTTATTACAAACTGAATACCATTGGTGTCAAACTCACTATCGCCATTGGTAAAGTTAATTTTGGAAGTAGTATCAGGCACGTGGCTGATGCAAACTAATATTTTCATACTTAATAGATTGTAAATTGTTTATTCTGCGTTACGAAAATACTAAATTTATCGGAATAAAAAACTATGCATGCATATTAAATAATATATTTTTAAAAAAGAACCAGAAAAAATGTGTGTGTACTAAAAAAATGTTTGAATAATGGCTTATTATTGCTTAATGTGCATTTTGGCGCAATCTTCCATATTCCAGTTAAATATTTATTTTTTGGAATTTTGATTTTCCATGTACACAAGATATGCTTTTAGCAATTCGCCAATGTTTTCGGCTTTTAATTCTTTATTATCTATGCGTTTTACGAGTTCAGGAATGTCTTTAAAATAGTAAGCGGCACTTTTTCTGAATTTACTTTCCCGCCCCAGCATGTTTTGCGATTCCATGTTGCTGGAGGTTATCATTGTAGGTACCTCTTCATTGGGGCGCAGAAAAGAAATACTGACTGAAGCCAATCCAATATTATTTTTTATAATGAATTGGATTTCCTCTTCCTCATCAATATAATAAACGTCTGCTGTTCGATAACATTTTATGGCAGGGTTGGCAAAAGCCACTAGCGACCAGTATTTTATTGTAGGATTACTCTCCTTTGGATTCTTTTTCGAACCATATATTGACTTTATATTTTTCCATTCAAATAAATACTCTTTACCCGAGTCGGTGTGATAAATTATATATTGAATTATATCGAAATCATATCGAATTAATTTTCCTTTTTCTGATTCTTTAAATTTAATAGCATTATCAAGTAACTGGTTTGAAGGTAACTCGGCATAGCCTTCTTTTACATCACCATCAAGGAATTTTATTTTTGCGCTGTAATATTCATTTGCACTTGCAATAACTGCTGCAAAAAGGAACAAAAGGATAATAATTTTTTTCATGGATTACTTACAAGCTTAGTTAAATTCTTGTTGTGCTAAATATAAATAAATGTCAGTTACAATTTATGTGCAATGCTAACTTTTTGGATATAAATTGTTCAAGAAAAACAGTTTTTTGTACAACTACTTTTCTAAAAGACAGAAAATATCAAATAAAGAGCCGTATAATTGTATTTTTAAGATGTCAAATTATAATTAAATGTTTTATTTTTGCCATTCACTTTTAAAGGAATTAAAATTAAAATGAGAACAATACAATTCAGGGAAGCTGTTTGCGAAGCGATGAGCGAGGAAATGCGCCGCGATGAATCTATATACTTAATGGGTGAAGAGGTTGCCGAATATAACGGTGCTTATAAGGCCTCTAAAGGCATGCTTGACGAATTTGGGCCTAAAAGGGTAATTGATACACCTATTGCGGAGCTTGGATTTGCAGGTATAGCAGTAGGTTCTGCCATGAATGGTAACAGGCCTATTGTGGAGTTCATGACATTTAACTTCTCGCTTGTAGGTATTGACCAGATTATAAATAATGCAGCCAAAATGCGCCAAATGTCGGCTGGGCAATTCAATATCCCTATTGTATTCCGCGGGCCTACGGCTTCGG
The DNA here is from genome assembly GCF_009848495.1 of Flavobacterium sp. MK4S-17. Lineage (GTDB taxonomy): Bacteria > Bacteroidota > Bacteroidia > Flavobacteriales > Flavobacteriaceae > Flavobacterium. The sequence goes on along the minus strand of NZ_WWEP01000013.1, from coordinate 166,764 downwards.
CAGGGCAGCTTGCGGCAACACACAGCCAGGCTTTTGAAAACTGGTATGCAAATACTCCCGGATTAAAAGTGGTTGTACCGTCTAACCCTTATGATGCAAAAGGATTGCTTAAATCAGCTATCCGCGATAACGACCCGGTTATCTTTATGGAATCGGAACAGATGTATGGTGATAAAGGTGAAGTGCCTGAAGGTGAGTATACTATCCCTCTTGGTGTTGCCGATGTTAAACGCGAGGGTAAAGATGTTACCATAGTTTCTTTCGGTAAAATTTTAAAAGAGGCTTTCCTTGCGGCTGATGAGCTTGAAAAAGAAGGCATAAGCTGCGAGATTATAGATTTAAGGACTATACGCCCTATGGACCATGATACGATACTTAACTCAATTAAAAAAACCAACAGGCTTGTAGTGCTTGAGGAGGCATGGCCATTTGGCAGCATTGCTTCGGAAATTACCTATATAGTGCAGGAAAGGGCTTTTGATTACCTTGATGCACCTATACAAAGGATTACTACTGCCGATACCCCTGCACCATACTCTCCGGCTCTTTTAAAAGAGTGGCTTCCTAATGCAGGTGATGTGGTTAAGGCGGTTAAGAAAGTTATGTATAAGTAATTGAATAATCGACTATATTTGAAACTTCATCATAATATATGGTGAAGTTTTTTGTTTATATGCATATATGAAGCACAAAATACTATTTTACTGGTTTTTCCTGATTTTTTCGGGAGCCGTTTTTTCGCAAACCAAGGTTGGGGGGCTAATAGTGGATGACACAAACCAGCCTATACCTTATGCAAATGTTTATTTTAAGGGCACCAGTGAAGGTGTGATTACCGATGAAAACGGTAAATTTTATCTTGAATCGGATAACACATATAATGAACTGATAATTTCTTTTGTGGGTTTTGCCCCTAAAGAGGTAAAACTGGATAAAGCGGTTAATTATAACCTTAAGATTACCTTAAACGAAGCACAGGAACTAAAAGAAATAGTGCTTTATTCAGGTAAAACATCCAAAAAAAACAATCCTGCTATTGATATACTTCGAAAAATATGGGAAAGGAGGCGTAAAAACGGCCTCCATATGTTTGACCAGTATAAATATGATAAATATGAAAAGGTAGAGTTTGATATGAACAGCATTGACAGTGCCTTTATGGCAAGCAAGCTGTTCCGTGGTATGGAGTTTATATTTAAGCATGTAGATACATCAAGCGTTACAGGGAAAACCTACCTGCCAATATTTATAAATGAAAGCATAGGTAAGGTATATGGCGATAATACCACCAATGATAAAAAGGAAATTATTGAAGCCAATAAAAACTCAGGCTTTAGCAATAACCAGCAGATTATAGCTTTTATTAAAGACCTGTATGCCGAGTATGATATTTATAACAATTACCTGAAGTTTTTTGATAAGGATTTTGTAAGCCCATTATCGCGCACAGGTATTAATGTATATAACTATGTACTTCATGACAGTGCCTATGTAGATAACAAGTGGTGCTACAATATTGTTTTTTACCCCCGTAGAAAGAATGAACTGACTTTTAAAGGGAATTTCTGGGTAAACGATACTACCTATGCCATCAAAAAAATTAGTATGGCGGCAAGCAAAGGTGCTAATATTAACTGGGTGAAGGATATTTATATTGAGCAGGAGTTTGATGTGCTCAATGATTCCGTATTCCTACTGAAGCGCGACCATATGATGTCGGATTTTGCGCTGCGGAAAAAGGAAGAATCAAAAGGTGTATATGGAAAGCGTACTACGCTGTACCGTGATTATGAGTTCAATAAAAAGAAGCCTTCGGAATTTTATACCCAGGAGGTAAATAATTATGATGAGTCCATACATAACAAGCCGGATGAATATTGGGAAGAGAACAGGTTTGAATCGCTGAATAAGGATGAAAAGGGTATTTACAAAATGCTGGACACCTTAAAAACAGTGCCTAAATTTAAACGGATGTACACGCTTGTGGCCACCCTGGGCAGTGGTTATTACCAAATGGGTAATTTTGATTATGGGCCTATTTTCTCCACAGTAGGATATAATGATGTGGAGGGCCTTAGGCTGCGCACCGGCGGGCGTACTTATTTTGGGCAGAATGACCCCTGGCGTATTGAGGGTTATACTGCTTATGGTTTTAAGGATAATAAATTTAAGTATGGCATATCGGGCAAGTGGATGGTTAACGAGAAAAAACGTGTAATACTTTCTGCCGGAAACCGCCGGGATGTTGAGCAGATAGGTGTCAGCCTTACAGCGACCTCTGATGTATTGGGGCGCAGTTTTGCCTCTTCCGCTATTTTTGCCAGCGGCGATAACAGTAAGCTTACAAATGTAAATTTCTCCACTTTTGCTGCAGAAATTGAGCCGGTTAAACACCTGGTATTCCGCACCAGCCTATCCTACCGCACATTAAGGACAGCGTCGCCTAATACTTTTAATATGGATTATTATATAGACCCGAACGACCCCTCAAAGGGGACTGAAGGTGAAATAAACCAGTATGAGTATGGGCTTTTGGTTGATTATACACCCTTCAGGAAAACGGTAGGCTATGGGGTGGAACGTACCGATGTTGATTATAATTATGCAAGGTTATACCTTAATTTTTCACAGGGGATAAAAGATATATTCAACAGCGACTTTAATTACCAGAAGCTGCAGTTTTATTACAGGCAGCCTGTTTTGGTAGGTGGTTTCGGGCGCTTATTTACAACACTTGAAGCCGGAAAGATTTTTGGCGATGTGCCATTGGGGCTTATGGGTATAATACCCGGCAACCAGTCCTATTTTATAATAGAAAACACGTATAACAACATGAACTATTATGAATTTGTGGCCGACGAATATGTTTCGCTGCACCTTGAGCATAATTTTAATGGGAGGCTGTTTTCAAGGGTTCCTTGGCTGCGGGATTTAAATTTAAGGGAAATTGTTGGCATAAAAGGAGTTTATGGCACAGTATCAGAAGATAATATTAAACTGAATGCATCAAGTATAACCTACCGCGCCCCCGAAGATGTTTACTGGGAATATCATGCCGGTATAGGTAATATATTTAAAGTATTCAGGATAGATTTTTCATGGCGTGGTAATTACCTCAATCTGCCCGATGCTAATAAGTTTACGGTTAAAGGTACTTTTGGTTTCTATTTTTAATAACTTTACGCTGCAATCTACTTATGCCTATATGAAAAAGTATCTGTTTATCTTGTTTACCCTTTCCTTACTCTTTATAGCATGTAAAGATACTGCCGGAAAGGCTGGTAATGAAGCAGAGGGTGAAGCAGGTTTGCCTGCTGAAAACTCCTATCTTGAAAAGGCTGTGGGCAAAAATGATAATGGCTCTTACCTTATCACTAATATAGATGTTATAAAGCCGGCTTGGGAAGAAGCACTGCGCAACGAGAATGCAGAAGATAATATAAACAGTTTCCGTATAGTAAAAGGAAAGACTGAAGGAGATTCTGTGTCGGATTATTATATGCTTTTGGCAGAAAGTAAAAGCAGTAAATCAAAAATAGCCTCTCTACTCACCTTAAAGGGCAATACTTTTTATTTTGAAAAAATTGACAGCGTAGAAAATGGACTGGGACGATTTATTATATGTACCGGTGGTTGCGCTGATGGATGCCTCCCTTCCGTTAAAATAGTTTCGGGTAAAAAATATTTATACTGCTCAGCATGCTCTGACTGCACCAAGATTGAAAAGGAAATAAGGTAATCATTTTCATGATTAAATAATTAACATTTCATTGGCGCATCAAAAGCGTTGATTGCTTTACCTTTAGTGGTGTAATCCACTAAAGTAATTGCCATGAAAAAAGCCACTACACTACTAAAAATTTTACCATTACTGCTTTTTGCATTTTTTACTGGTTGTACCAATGAATCGGATACAACTATGAATGCCGAAGAGAGTGCAGTTAATAATGAATCTGAAATTGCATACAGGGGCTCTGTATGGGATGGAGATATAGGCACGGATGAAGGTAATGGGAATTATGTAATTACAGCATCTCCAGAATTACTTTTAAATGATTTAAATGACATTCTCGACAAAGAGGGTAACAGTACCACACTTACAAGTTTGGCTATTGTTAAGAAGAAGGCAACAAACGCAATTGATTATGGTTATATGCTTATAGCTTCGGACAAGTATGAAACTTCCATAGGCGTATGGCTTCATTTAAGCCAGGGTAAATTTTCACTGATAAAAGGTGCTGCCTCTATATCAACATCCTGCAGGGGTTGTGCAAGCGGCTGTAACCTTGAATATCTTTTAATAGACGGGCAGAGAATAGCCTATTGCAATGAAAATGGCTGCTATTATAACTGTACAAAAACAGAGTCAGAATTTTTTTAAAGCTGGCTACTATAGTATGTTTAAAGAGCCTCCATATACTGGAGGCTTTTTATTTTAATGCATAAAGTTGGTCAATACAGGTTAAATTTCTGTAAAACCTGTTCAATAACATATTACATTGATAGGTTTTACACTTGCTATACAGTATTTTTGTGCTACTTTTGCAACCGCTTAAAAACAAAAAATAATTTATTTTTATTTAGAAAAAAATGTCAGCAGCAAGATTAAAAACTTTTGATGTTCTTATTGAAATTCCTAAAGGAAGCAGGAACAAGTATGAATATGATTTTAAATTAAAAAAAATACGCTATGACAGGATGCTTTTCTCATCTATGATGTATCCTGCTGATTATGGCTTTATTCCTGAAACACTTGCACTGGATGGTGATCCGCTTGATGTGCTTGTTTTAGTAACCGAGCCTACTTTTCCCGGGTGTGTTATGGAAGTTAAGCCTATTGGGGTTTTCCACATGGCTGATGAAAAAGGCCCGGATGAAAAAATTGTTTGTGTTCCTGTTAGCGACCCTGTTTGGAATAAATTAAACGACCTTAGCGACCTTAATCCACATCTTTTAAAAGAAATAGAACACTTTTTCCAGGTATATAAAGACCTTGAGCAGAAAAAAGTTGATGTGGAAGGCTGGGGCGATGTTACTGAAGCACGTGAAATTATTGACAAGTGTGTTGACCGTTTTGAATCTTTAGAAAATAAACCTGAAGAACTGTTCAGTATCAGGTAAAAAACTTTGAAATACATAATTCTAAAAAGCAATATTCTTTACAGAGTATTGCTTTTTCTGTTTTGGTTTTTGTTATATTTACAATATATTAACAATCAAACCAAACAATTTATATGGACTCTATAATGATTTATGTGCCGTTAATAATGGCCGTTTTAGGGTTGCTTTTCATGGCAGCTAAAAGATCATGGGTGTTAAAGCAGGATGCCGGGGATGGTAAAATGAAAGAGATTTCAGATTACATATATGAGGGCGCGCTGGCTTTCCTAAAAGCGGAATACCGATTATTAACCTTTTTTGTACTTATAGCCAGTGCGGCACTGGCAGTAATAGCCTACATAGTGCCCACTACCGATTACCTTATTGTGGTTGCATTTATTTTCGGGGCCTTCTTTTCGGCTCTTGCAGGCAACATGGGTATGAAAATAGCTACCAAATCAAATGTGAGGACTACACAGGCAGCACGAAGCAGCCTGCCGCAGGCATTAAAAGTGTCATTTGGCGGTGGTACTGTAATGGGGCTAGGTGTTGCCGGGCTTGCAGTACTAGGCTTAACAGCATTTTTTATACTGTTTTACCATTACTTTATGGAAGGGCAGTGGGCAGCCGCTGCTTACGGAGGGGTGCAGCAAACCCCGCAGCAATTAATGACAATAGTGCTGGAAACACTTGCAGGCTTTTCATTAGGAGCCGAATCTATTGCCTTGTTTGCCCGTGTAGGCGGGGGTATATACACAAAGGCTGCTGACGTAGGAGCCGACCTTGTAGGTAAGGTTGAGGCAGGAATACCGGAAGATGATCCGCGTAACCCAGCCACTATTGCAGATAATGTGGGTGATAACGTGGGTGATGTGGCAGGAATGGGAGCCGACCTTTTCGGGTCTTATGTGGCAACAGTTTTGGCGGCTATGGTATTGGGTAATTATGTATTGCGCGATATTGTAACAGATAATCCTGGCTTTACCGATGCTTTTGGAGGTATAGGGCCAATATTACTGCCGATGGCTATAGCAGGTTTTGGTATATTGTTTTCTATAATAGGCACATTGCTGGTTAGGATTAAGGATAACAATGCAAAAGAAGCACAGGTACAGGGCGCGCTTAATGTGGGCAACTGGGTTTCTATTATTTTAGTGGCGGTTTCAAGTTATTTCCTTGTGCAGTATATGCTGCCTGACACAATGCAGATGGAGTTTTATGGTGAAGGCTCTAAAGAAGTTTCATCGTTAAATGTATTTTGGGCTGCATTGGTAGGATTGTTTGTAGGGGGCATTATATCCTCTGTAACCGAATATTATACTGGTCTGGGCAAAAAGCCAATACTTGCCATTGTTCAAAAATCCAGTACAGGGGCAGGTACTAATATTATTGCGGGCCTGGCTACGGGTATGGTTTCTACCTTTCCAACTATTTTATTGTTTGCAGGTGCAATTTGGGGCTCTTATGCGCTTGCAGGTTTTTATGGCGTTGCACTTGCAGCTTCGGCAATGATGGCAACAACAGCCATGCAGCTTGCCATTGATGCTTTCGGGCCTATATCAGATAACGCAGGAGGTATAGCAGAAATGAGTGAACTACCCAAAGAAGTGCGTACACGTACCGATATATTAGACTCAGTTGGAAATACTACTGCGGCTACAGGAAAAGGCTTTGCTATTGCTTCGGCGGCATTAACCTCTCTTGCATTATTTGCGGCCTATGTAACATTTACAGGCATAGACGGTATCAATATATTCAAGGCTCCAGTGCTTGCCATGCTGTTTATTGGCGGGATGATACCTGTTGTATTTTCTGCTTTGGCAATGAATTCAGTAGGGCGTGCTGCTATGGATATGGTATATGAGGTAAGAAGGCAGTTTAAGGAAATACCTGGTATTATGGAAGGAACCGGAAAGCCGGAATACGGTAAATGTGTTGCTATATCTACAAAGGCAGCTTTAAGGGAGATGATGTTGCCCGGCCTGCTGACCATAGGTTTCCCTATTGCAATAGTTTTACTGGGAATGTTGATTTACCCTGAAGACAACCAGCTTGTAGCCGAAATGCTTGGCGGTTATATGGCTGGGGTAACAGTATCAGGAGTGTTATGGGCTGTTTTTCAGAATAACGCAGGAGGTGCGTGGGATAATGCCAAAAAATCTTTTGAGGCAGGTGTCATGATTAACGGGGAAATGACTTACAAAGGTTCTGATGCACATAAGGCTGCCGTTACGGGCGATACTGTGGGAGACCCTTTTAAAGATACTTCGGGGCCATCTATGAATATACTTATTAAACTTACCTGCCTTATAGGGCTTGTAATTGCGCCGATACTGGGCGGGCATGCCGATGGCGGCGAGCCTGTAAATGTACAGTCGGCAACAGTTATTGAGCAGCCGGTTGTAGTAGGGCAGGAGGAAAGCCAGGAAATATCTGTAGACAGGCAGGTGGATGCAGATGGAAATGTAACGGCAACCGTAACAATTTCCACAAAAACCAGTAAAGAGGAAATAAAAACCGAAGAAAAGGTTTTTGAAGGAACAGATGCCGAAGTAGATAAAAAAATAGAAGAGCTTAAAGCAGAAATGCAGAAGAAATAATAATAAAAAGCCCCGCAGATGCGGGGCTTTTTTATTATTATAATCCGAAAGCTTCTTTTACTTTATCAACATAATCAAGCTTTTCCCATGTAAACAATTCCACTTCAAGTGTTTTTTCTTCACCATTTGGTGCTGAAAACACTTTGGTAACAGTTTCAGGCTTACGGCCCATGTGCCCATAGGCTGCTGTTTCACTATATATTGGGTTGCGGAGTTTTAAGCGTTGTTCTATAAAATAAGGGCGCATGTCAAAAATCTGCTCTACCTTTTTGGCTATTTCACCATCATTAAGTTTCACTTTGGCAGTACCATAGGTATTAATATAAATACCCATTGGTTTGGCTACCCCAATAGCATATGATACCTGCACCAATATTTCATCGGCAACGCCGGCAGCAACAAGGTTTTTGGCAATATGGCGGGTAGCATATGCAGCACTACGGTCAACCTTGCTTGGGTCTTTCCCCGAAAATGCACCGCCACCGTGTGCACCCTTGCCACCATAGGTGTCAACAATAATTTTCCTGCCTGTAAGGCCTGCATCGCCATGTGGGCCGCCAATAACAAATTTACCTGTAGGGTTAATATGGTAATTTATCTTGTCATTAAACAAATGTGCATACTGCGGATTGTTTTTTATAACCCTTGGCACAAGTATTTCTTTAATATCTTTTTCTATTTTGGCAAGCATGGCAGCTTCATCGGCAAAATCATCATGCTGGGTAGAAATAACAATAGCGTCTATACGCACAGGCTTATTATTATCATCATATTCCAGCGTAACCTGGCTTTTGGCATCAGGGCGAAGGTATGTTATTTCTTTATTTTCGCGGCGAAGTGCTGCCAGTTCCTGTAAAAGCTTGTGCGACAGGTTTAGTGCCAGAGGCATGTATTCCTCGGTTTCATTAGTGGCATAGCCAAACATCATTCCCTGGTCGCCTGCTCCCTGTTCCTCTTTTGTTTTACGGTCAACTCCCTGGTTAATATCCTGTGATTGCTCATGTATGGCAGATAGTACACCGCAGGAATTAGCGTCAAACATATATTCGCTCTTGGTATAGCCTATTTTCTTTATTACATCGCGTGCAATTTGCTGTACATCAAGATAAGTTTTAGATTTTACCTCACCTGCAAGTATTACCTGCCCTGTAGTTACAAGGGTTTCACAGGCCACTTTTGAATCGGGGTCAAAAGCAAGGAAGTTATCAATCAGTGCATCTGAAATCTGGTCAGCAATTTTATCAGGGTGCCCCTCACTTACTGACTCTGACGTAAATAAATATGCCATAGTACTACTATTTAAATTTAAGGGAGGTAGTAAATGTTATGCAACCAAAGCGAAGTATTCCTGCTTTAGCATTTTTTAATGAGGTTGCAATCAGTACAAATCTTTCCTCCTTTTTGATTTTACTTGTGCAAATGTATAAAACCATTTAGTAATAAAAAAAATGTTTAATACTAATTTATTTCCTGTTTAAATGCAGGGAAAACGATTGAGTGTTAAAATTGAAAAAATGTGTTGCGTATTTCAAAAATAGTTCTGAAGTTTGTTACTCAAAATAACACGAAATGAATTTTATTATTTGCCAATATCGTCATACAACCATGTGGAAGCCATCTGCAGGGACTGATATTGCCATATTTTAAAAGTAAATATATAAGCATAAGAAAGCCCCTGCAAAACAAAGCAGGGGCTTTTTTGTTCACAGTAACTATAAAGGATATTATGAACATTTATACACATACACAATATATGCAGCGCACATGTTATACATGGATGCACCGCTATTGCTATTGTTGCCAAAAGACATGACTTAATCTTTAGTTTTATAATTCAGATACGGGTCCTTTTGGCAAAAACCAAAAGGGCCTTTTTTATTTAAGTAAATCATCAAAAAAACGGACATTATGAATACACAATCAATTAATGTACTTGGGTACACCGGAAATAACAGCCAGTTTGTGGTTAAAACTTTAAATACCGATTTAAGGATAAGCCAGAATGCAAAATTTCCTGAACTGGAAGGGCCAAATCCCTACGAATACCTGCTTGCAGGCTTTGCAGGATGCATCAATGCGCTGGGGCAGCTTGTGGCTGCCGAACAGGGAATTGAATTAAAATCGCTGCAGATTGAAATAACAGGCAGTATTGGCAGTTTAGGGCAGCAAAGGCCGGGATTCAGTAAAATAGAAATTACTCTTAAGCCTGCCGCATCGGCAAAGCCGGAAGTGCTGCAAAAATGGCTGAATGAGGTACAGTTGAGGAGCCCGGTTTATAATACTTTGGTAAATAATACTCCTGTAAATGTATTGCTGCACAAGCAGTACAGTTACAATTAAAAAATATAGTTGTTTAAGTTGTTTTTTGTTTGTTTGTTAAACTGCCTTCGGCTTTTTGGCTAAAGGCAGTTTTAAAAAAAGTAAATATGCCTGTAAGGATAAATATAGTGCTTTTTGGTATTGGTAATACCGGGAGCGCGCTCATTAAAAAAGTTTTAAAAGAAAAAGACAGCCTTGCCGAAAGCAAAAGGCTGGATGTAAGGTTTCCTGTAATCACTAACTCAAGCGTTGCCTTTTTTGAAAAAGAGGGTACGGCATTTGCATGGGAAGCGAATTTTATACAGTTTGCCATTCCGTTTAAAATGGAAGATGTATTGAATTATGTAATGGGTAACAACCTGGAAAACCTTATAATTGTTGATGCCACTGCCAGCCCATCGCTGCCGGCAGAGTACCTCGACTTTATAAGAAGTGGTTTTAGTATAGTATCTATTAATGAAACCCTGCAGTTTTTACCTGATAATTTTGAGAAAGGTATAAAGTTCCTGGCCGATTCGCATGGGCTTGGATATGCATTTTTACAGGCAGATGGCAATAGCGCTCAGTTGGCGGCAGGTGTATTGCTGGATGCCATAGTTAAAGTAGCACGAAAACAAAACGCACTTGCTTTATAAAATTTTATTGTATTACTTTGCAATGTTCTTTACAGATTGATATGTTATCACGAAAGGCAGAGGGAATAGACCCGATGAAGCCTTAGCAACCCTTTATCTTTTAAAGAAGGTGCTACATTCTACCACAGTAATGCGGATAGATAACACATGTAATATTGCTTGTCGCAATATTCTCACTGCCTTTTTGATGACATATTTTTAGTAACATGATAACTAAAAAAGAATGTCAGAAATTCAGGAAATTTTAAATGACCGTATATTGGTATTGGATGGTGCAATGGGCACTATGCTGCAGCGTTATGCCTTTACCGAAGAAGATTTCAGGGGAGCGCGTTTTAAGGATTTTCAATATCTGTTAAAAGGCAATAACGATTTGCTTTCCCTTACACAGCCACAGGCAATACTGGAAATACACCAAAAGTATTTTGAAGCCGGGGCCGATATTGTTGAAACCAATACCTTTAGCAGCACCAGTATAGGTATGGCCGATTACCATATGGAGCATTTGGTATATGAGCTGAACTACCAGTCGGCGCGCATTGCACGGCAGGCAGCCGATGAATTTACTGCTGTCCAGCCTGACAAACCACGCTTTGTGGCAGGCTCAATAGGGCCTACCAACCGTACCGCAAGTATGAGCCCCGATGTTAACGACCCCGGGTTTAGGGCTATAACTTTTGACGAGCTTGTGGCAGCCTATAAAGAGCAGGTTACCGCCCTGTTGGATGGCGGTGTTGATATTTTGCTTGTAGAAACCATATTTGATACACTTAATGCCAAAGCTGCGCTTTTTGCTATTGATGAGGTAAAGGAAGAAAAAGGTGTGGATATACCTGTTATGGTTAGCGGTACAATTACCGATGCCTCGGGGCGGACACTATCAGGGCAGACAGTAGAGGCTTTCCTTATCTCCATATCACATATTCCGTTATTAAGTGTAGGTTTTAACTGTGCTTTGGGAGCTGACCAACTTCGCCCATACCTTAAAAGGCTGGCACAAAACACTACTTTAAATATTTCTGCACATCCCAATGCAGGATTGCCCAATGCATTTGGCCAATATGACCAGACACCCGAACAAATGCAGGAGCTTGTAATACAGTATCTTGATGAAAGCCTGGTTAATATTATAGGGGGGTGCTGTGGCACTACACCCAGCCACATAAAGCTTGTTGCAGAAGCGGTTAAAAATTATAAACCACAAAAAAAGCGTATTGCAATATAATGGTAACAGAAAAAAGATATTTAAAACTTGCAGGGCTTGAGCCTTTAATTATAACCCCTGAAAGCAATTTTATAAATATTGGGGAGCGTACCAATGTTACAGGCTCAAGGAAATTCCTGAGGCTTATTAAAGAGGAGAAATTTGAGGAAGCACTGAATATAGCCCGTGCCCAGGTAGAGGGTGGTGCCCAGATTATTGATGTTAATATGGATGAGGGTATGCTTGATGGGATAAAAGCCATGACTACTTTTCTTAACCTTATAGCATCGGAGCCTGATATTGCCCGGGTGCCAGTAATGATAGACAGCTCTAAATGGGAAATCATAGAAGCCGGCTTAAAGGTAGTGCAGGGTAAAGGTGTTGTAAACTCAATAAGCCTTAAAGAAGGAGAAGATGTTTTTATTGAACATGCCAAAAAGATAAAAAGGTATGGCGCAGCTGTAATTGTAATGGCTTTTGATGAGCAGGGCCAGGCCGATACTTACCAAAGGCGTATTGAAATCTGCCAACGGAGTTATAATATACTCGTTAATAAAGTAGGCTTTGCGCCTGAAGATATTATCTTCGACCCCAATATTTTTCCGGTAGCTACGGGAATGGAGGAGCACCGTAAAAATGCAGTCGATTTTTTCCTCGCTACAAAATGGATTCGGCAAAACCTGCCTCATGCACATGTAAGCGGTGGTGTAAGCAACGTTTCATTTTCTTTTCGAGGTAATGATAAAGTGAGAGAAGCCATGCATTCGGCATTTTTATACCATGCCATAAGCCACGGTATGGATATGGGTATTGTAAACCCGGAAATGCTTGAAGTATATGATGAAATAGATAAGGAACTACTGGAGCATGTGGAAGATGTATTGCTTGACAGGTGCGATGATGCCACCGAAAGGCTTTTGGCTTATGCAGAAAACCTTAAAGGAGAAAGTAGGGTAACGGCTAAGCAACAGCAGGAGTGGAGGGCACTGCCATTGCAGGAGCGGTTAACACATGCATTGGTAAAGGGGATTGATGAATATATAGAGCAGGATGTAGAAGAAGCCCGTAAGCATGCAGCAAAGCCAATAGAGGTTATTGAAGTAAACCTGATGGCAGGCATGAATGTGGTAGGCGACCTGTTTGGTTCAGGTAAAATGTTTTTGCCACAGGTGGTTAAATCTGCAAGGGTTATGAAAAAAGCTGTAGCCTACCTGTTACCATATATTGAGGAAGCAAAAAAAAGCCCCCCTACCCCCAAAGGGGGAGTTAAAACACAGTATCATTGGAAGACAGCAAACCCTGTCAATTATAAATTATTAAAGGAGTTTTGCAAAACCATGCGCAGCAAACCTACCGAAGCTGAACGTTTGTTGTGGTATGCGCTCAATAATAAAAACCTTGAAGGCTACAAATTCAGGAGGCAGCATATAATTGGTGATTATATAGCAGATTTTATCTGCCTTAAAGAAAATCTTATAATAGAAGTAGATGGTTTAATTCATCAATTGCCTGAGAATAAAATAAATGATGAGGAAAGAACGGCCTGGTTAAATGAGCAGGGTTATAGGGTTATCCGTTTTACAAATGATAATGTTTTATATTCTTTAGAATTAACATTAAATAAAATTTTGCAGGAGTTGAAAGCTCCCCCTTTGGGGGCGGGGGGGGCTGGTAGCAGCGCAGGAAAAATATTAATGGCTACTGTTAAGGGAGATGTACATGATATAGGGAAAAATATAGTTTCGGTAGTATTGGGCTGCAATAATTTTGAAATTATAGATATGGGGGTTATGGTGCCCCCGGAAAAGATTATTGAAACTGCCGTTAAAGAAAAAGTAGATATTATAGGGCTTAGCGGCCTTATAACCCCGTCGCTTGATGAAATGGTTTACCTTGCCCGCGAGATGGAAAAGCTTAATATAAGCATACCGCTGATGATTGGCGGAGCCACTACCTCACGGGCGCATACTGCTGTTAAAATAGCACCCGAATATAAAGAAGCTGTGGTGCATGTAAATGATGCGAGCCGTGCTGTTACCGTAGCAGGCAATCTTGTTAACCCCGGCAATAAAAAAAAATATGTAAAAAACATAAAAGAGGAATATGAAAGGCTGAGGGAAGGTTATCTTAACCGCTCACGGGAAAAGGATTTTCTCACTATTGATGAGGCAAGGGCTAATAAATTGCAGGTAAACTGGAATGAATACCAAATTCCGCAGCCGGGGTTTACAGGTGTAGCTACCATACTTCCTAAATTACAGGACTTAACAGGTTATGTAGACTGGACTCCTTTTTTCCAGGCCTGGGACCTGCATGGCAAATACCCCGATATTTTAAAGGACGAAGTAGTGGGCGAACAGGCTCAGGTTTTGTTTAATGATGCGCAGCAAATGCTTAAGCAGATAGTTGATGAAAACTGGTTTCAGGCTAAAGGAGTCTATGGTATTTTTCCCGCCAACAGTATAAACCATGATGATATTCAGGTTAAGGATAATGAGGGTAATATACTGGGCACTTTTCTCACATTACGGCAACAATCCAAAAAAACAAAGGGTGCGCCCAATATTGCTTTAGCAGATTTTATTGCCCCTGCTGATTCAGGCAGCACAGATTATATAGGCGCATTTTGCGTTACTGCAGGTTTTGGTGCTGATACAAAAGCAGCTGAATTTGAAAAAATGCATGACGATTACAATGCCATTATGGTAAAAGCCCTGGCTGACAGGCTTGCCGAGGCTTTTGCAGAATACCTGCATGCAAAAATCCGTAAAGAAATATGGGGCTATGCAAAAGATGAAAAGCTGAATAATGAAGCTCTTATAAAAGAACAATATAAAGGCATTCGCCCGGCACCCGGATACCCTGCCTGCCCCGACCACCTGGAGAAAAATACAATATGGCAACTTTTAAAAGTAGAGGAGAGCATAGGGGTAAAACTAACAGAAAGCCTTGCCATGTGGCCTGCTGCCTCAGTATCGGGGTATTATTTTGCTAATCCTGAAAGCAAGTATTTCGGGTTGGGAAAAATAAAGCAGGACCAGGTGGAGGATTATGCAAAAAGAAGGAACATACCCGTTGAGCAGGCTATTAAATGGCTTAACCCTAACATAGCGGATTAATTAAGTAAAAGTAGACATGAAAGTAACCGAACATATAGAAAAAGCAAATGGAAAAGCCTTGTTTTCCTTTGAAATACTCCCTCCTTTAAAAGGGCAGAACATACAATCTATTTTTGACAGTATTGACCCTTTAATGGAGTTTAAACCTCCGTTTATAGATGTAACATACCACAGGGAAGAATATGCTTTTAAGGAACTTCCTAATGGGCTGCTTGAAAAAAAGATAGTAAAAAAACGACCCGGAACCGTAGGGATATGCTCTGCCATACAAAATAAATACCAGGTGGATGCCGTACCCCATATATTATGCGGAGGCTTTACTAAGGAGGATACAGAGAATTTTTTAATTGACCTGGATTTTTTAGGAATTAAAAATGTGCTTGCACTGCGGGGGGATGCCGTTAAAAGCGAAATTTATTTCCGGCCGGAAAAGGAAGGCAATGAATATGCAGCAGAATTGGTTACGCAGATAAGCAACCTCAACCGCGGTGTTTACCTTGATGATGACCTGCAAAATACTTCGGCAACCGATTTTTGTATAGGTGTTGCCGGGTATCCTGAAAAACATATGGAAGCACCCAGCCTTGACACCGATATTTACCACCTGAAGCAAAAAATAAAAAATGGGGCAGCATATATTGTTACCCAGATGTTTTTTGACAATAAGAAATTTTTTGCATTTACAGATAAATGTAGGAAGGAAGGGATAACAGTGCCCATTATACCGGGATTAAAGCCTATTTCTACTAAGAAGCAGCTTAACCAGATACCGCACCGTTTTAAGGTTGACCTCCCGGATGCGCTGGTGATGGAAATAATTAAGGCTAAAGATAACGAAGCTGTAAAGCAAATAGGTATAGAATGGTGCATAGCCCAAAGTAAAGAGCTTATTGCTTCAGGGATACCGGTATTGCATTATTATTCAATGGGGAAATCTGATAATATAAAGGCTGTTGCCGCAGAAGTTTTCTGATTAACTGTTTGTAATTTATATATTTGCCTCATTAACAATAAAATGAGGTATTTCTATTTTTTATTACTGCTTTTGCCATTTTTCCTGCAGGCACAGGGACAGGCAAGCGGTAAATATAATATTGATGCCAGTTATTTTTATGGTAATATAATACCCCACCGAAAGTCTATAAAACACCTTATCACCGGTCATCCGGAAGGGATAATAATAAGTTTAAACAGGAAAACTTTCGGCAGGAAGAGCTGGCAGCCGTCCTATAATTATCCTGATTACGGTTTTTCTTTTCATTACCAGGATTTGAAAAATGAAATACTTGGAGATATGTATGGCCTTTATGCGCATTACAGTTTTTACTTTTTAAAAAGGCACCTTATGTTAAGGGTGGGGCAGGGTATCGCCTACAATACTAACCCTTACGACAGCGATACTAATTTTCGCAATTATGCCTATGGAGCCCATGTAATGCCTTCTACCTACTTTATGCTGAATTTTACAAAGCAGGATATATGGCAGGGGCTTGGGGTACAGTCGGGGCTTGTTTTTATACACCATTCCAATGCCAGCATGAAAGCCCCTAATACCAGTACTAATACGTTTGCTGTAAACATGGGTATTAATTACACATTCGGAGAAAGGCTGCAAAGGCGTGAAAGTGTTTATGATACCGTAATTAAGTATAGTGAAAAGATAAAATATAATATTGCTTTTCGTGGCGGTGTAAATGAAAGCGACGTTATAGGCAGCGGGCAATATCCTTATTATGCCTTATCTTTTTATGCTGATAAAAGATGGAACAGGAAAAGCGCCTTTCAGTTGGGAGCAGATTTTTTCTGGCCAAAATATTTAAAGGAATATATAAAATATAAATCAGTTGCCTATCCTGAAGAAAATGTAGATGAAAATACTGATTACCGGAAGATGGGCATATTTATAGGGCATGAGCTGTTTATAAACAGGCTGTCGGTTGAAACACAGGCAGGTTTTTATGTGTATGAGCCATTTAATTCAACAGGGAGTATGTACCAGCGTATAGGGCTTAAATACTATTTTGGCAATACAATATTTAGTGCCCTATCTTTAAAAACGCATGGTGCAAAGGCAGAGGTTATGGAATTTGGAATTGGAGTAAGGCTGTAATTTGATGATACAGAAAACAATATACTATGCTTTTTTAGCCGTACTTTTTTCGGCCTGCAGCACTGCGCCCCAATGTTTTAAAAATTCAGGCAGTGAAATAACTTATGAAATTCCTGTTGGTGAATTTAACTCCATAACTGTTTCAGAAGGCATAGCGCTTGTGGTTAAACAAGGGGAACAGCCTTTGGTTACTATAAAAACAGGTGTAAATTTAAAGAAATACATAAGGGCAGAAGTGAAAGATAACCAGCTTGTCCTTACCAATTCCAATAACTGTAACTGGGTTAGGGATTACAACAGTACAATAGTTTATGTTACAACCCCGGCACTTCAAAAAATATACTCGGCCTCGCAGTTTGAGGTACGGTCTGACGGGGTTTTAAATTTTCCTGAACTTACGCTGGAATCCGGTATTTATAATGAAACAGCTTCGGGTACATTCACGCTTACTGTCAATTGCAGCCAACTTACAGTTAATGATAACCAGTCGGCATACTTCAATATATCAGGAACAGCAGAAAATGCATCAATAGCCTTTTACTCCGGCGATGCCCGTTTTGAAGGCAGCAACCTTACAATACAAAAGCTGTATGTTTTTCATCGCAGTTCCAATAATATCATAGTACATCCTGAACAAGAGGTAAAAGGTACATTGTACTCTACAGGAAACCTCTTGCTTAAAAACAATCCTTTGATAGTTGAGGTTGAAAGGCTATATACGGGTAAAGTTATATACCAGTAGTTACTCTTCCTTTTTTGTTACTTCCCTGAATAAGGTTTCAAGGTTTTTATTTTTGTGCGTAAGCTGTAATGTTTTTAAACCATTGTCATGGGCAAAGTCAAACAGTGCAGGGCGCATATCCTTATCCGTTTTAAACGTCAGCTCCCATGTAAAATCATGTACATTTTTATAAGAGGCCAAATGTGGTATCAGTTGTAATAACTGTTCTTCAACACGCAGGTCAAATTCAACTTCAATAATCTGGCCTTTACTGTCAGTATTCAGGCTGCCCAGTTTCCTGTCGGTAATAATCTTCCCGTGGTTTATTATAATTACCCGGTCGCATATAGCCTCAACTTCCTGCATAATATGTGTAGAAAGGAATACGGTTTTGTTTTTGCCTACATTTTTAATCAGTTCACGTATTTCAATAAGCTGGTTTGGGTCAAGCCCGGTTGTAGGCTCGTCAAGTATAAGCACTTCGGGGTCATGCAGAAGTGCAGCGGCAAGGCCCACACGCTGGCGGTATCCTTTGGATAGCTGACTTATTTTTTTGTGCGATTCGGGCGTTAGGCCTGTAAGCTGTATAACCTCATCTATTCTTGATTTATCCACTTTGTAAACATCTGCATTAAAGGCTAAATATTCCTTTACATACAGGTCAAGGTACAGGGGGTTATGCTCCGGCAGGTAACCAACAGATTTTTGTACCGCTTTTTGCTGTGTAGCCACATCATTTCCATTAACCAGGGCAATACCTTCATCAGCATTCAGGTAAGTGGTAAGTATTTTCATCAATGTAGATTTTCCTGCCCCGTTAGGCCCTAAAAAACCTACTATCTCTCCTTTATTTACTGAAAAAGAAACAGCATCGAGCGCTTTTTGGCTGCCGTAATTTTTGGAAATATCCTTAACTTCTATTGACATGGCATTTTATTTTAAGCAAAAGTAGTAAGAAAACGGTTGTGCAGCCGCTTTATTATAAGGATAATGTTATTACTAAAAGCACTAAATTTGTATACATAACTTATATGATGGAGAACAGTATTGAAATGAGGGGGTGGCTTAATGAATTGGGCCACCAAAAACCATTAGTTATTGCAGGGCCCTGCAGTGCCGAGACCGAGGAGCAGGTGCTTGATATTGCCAGGCAGCTAAAAAAATCGCAGGTAAGCATATATCGTGCAGGTATATGGAAGCCCCGCACTCGCCCGGGTGGTTTTGAGGGTGTAGGTGCCATAGGGCTGGAGTGGCTGCGTAAAGCTAAAGCAGAAACAGGATTGCTTATGGCTGTTGAGGTTGCCAATGCCAATCATGTTAAACTGGCTCTGGAAAATGATATAGATGTATTGTGGATAGGAGCACGCACTACAGTGAACCCTTTTGCTGTACAGGAAATAGCCGATGCGCTTACAGGCACTGACAAAATTGTACTGGTTAAAAATCCGGTTAACCCTGATTTGGCACTCTGGCTGGGCGGTGTGGAAAGGCTTTATAATGCAGGTATTAAAAACCTGGGTGTGGTACACAGGGGCTTTTCTACCTACCAGAAAACAAAATACAGGAATATACCGGAATGGCAGCTTGCCATAGAACTTCATGAAAAGTATCCTGACCTTCCTATACTTTGCGACCCCTCGCACATTACCGGAAGGCGTGATATGATACAGCAGGTATCGCAGCAGGCACTTGACCTGAATTATGACGGCTTGATGATTGAAACCCACAACAACCCTGATAAGGCTTGGAGCGATGCCGCACAACAGGTGACACCGGAAAAGCTTAAAGAAATATTGGGAAACCTTGTTATAAGGAAAAAAACGGATGAAACGCCGGCATTTAACAGCGAAATTGAAAAACTGAGGCTGGAAATAGATGAGTATGATACCCGCCTTGTTAAAATACTGGGCGACCGTATGCGGATTGCAGATATAATAGGTGAATTAAAAAAGCATAACAATGTAGCCATACTGCAAACGAAACGCTGGAAAGAAGTACAGGAAAAAATAGTGTGTGAAGGAAAGCAGCAAAAGCTGAGTGAAGAATTTTTACTTCAGCTTTTCAGGGCTATACACCAGGAAAGCATAGAGCATCAGGAAAAAATTATAAATAATCCATAATGTGTTTTAACCTATCTTTGCTGCAATGACAGGATTAGTTTATAAATCTACAGGAAGCTGGTACACCGTTAAAGCACATGATGGCGCTTTTTATGAATGCCGTATAAAAGGCAAATTCCGTATAAAAGGTATTAAAAGTACCAATCCTGTTGCTGTAGGCGATATAGTTGATTTTGAAACAGAGGAAAGCGGTAATGGTGTTATAACCAATATTCATGAGCGCAAGAATTATATTATCCGCAAATCGGTAAACCTCTCAAAGCAGGTTCATATTATAGCATCAAATATTGATAAGGTTTTTCTTTTGGTTACTATAAACAACCCTCCTACAACCACCAGTTTTATAGACCGTTTTCTTGTTACTGCCGAAGCATATGATATAGAGGCTGTGCTTGTTTTTAATAAAACAGATACTTTTACCGACGAAATGCTGGACGAGCAGCTATACCTGCAATATGTGTACAGCACCATTGGTTATAAATGCCTGCGGGTGTCATCGGTTCAGGGTAAAGGCATAGCAGAGCTTAAAGAAGAAATGCAGGGTAATGTAAGCATGTTCTCAGGCCATTCGGGAGTAGGTAAGTCAACCCTTATAAATACCCTGCAGCCATCCCTCAATTTAAAAACCCAGCAAATATCAGAACAGCATAGCCAGGGACAGCACACTACTACTTTTGCTGAAATGTTTGACCTTGATTTTGGTGCTAAAATAATTGATACTCCGGGCATTAGGGGGTTCGGAATTGTTGATATGGAAAAAGATGAGCTCGGAGATTATTTTCCTGAGTTTTTTGCACTTAAAGATCAATGTAAATTCAACAACTGCCTGCATAAGGACGAGCCACACTGCGCCGTAAAAGAAGCGCTTGAAAATGATGAAATTGCATGGTCGCGCTACCGCAGTTACCTCCAGATGCTGGAGGGGGAAGATGATAATTACCGGACTGATATTTATGGTGATGGGCGTAATACTGATAATGAATAATGCGGGCAGTTATACAAAGGGTAAGTGAGGCATCTGTAACAATAGAAGGCAGAAAGGAAGCTGAAATACAAACAGGCCTTTTAATTTTGCTTGGAGTAGAGGATGCGGATACAAATGAGGATGCAGAATGGCTTGCGGGTAAGATTACCAGGCTCCGCATTTTTGGAGATGAAAACGGTGTTATGAACCTTTCGGTGCAGGAAATTGGAGGTAATATTATTGTGGTAAGCCAGTTTACACTGCACGCAGCTACCAAAAAAGGCAACCGCCCATCATATATTAAAGCTGCCAGGCCCGAAACCGCCATCCCTTTATATGAATACTTTGTTACCCGGCTTGAAAATGAAACCGGGAAAAAAATAGGAACAGGAAAATTTGGTGCAGACATGAAGGTGGCACTTATAAATGATGGGCCTGTAACTATTATTATAGATACTAAAAATAAAGAGTAAAATTTTCATTTTTCGAAAAAACATCTAATTTTGGGAAAATAAATTTTAACATGTTTTTAAGAAATTTCATTTTCCTTGCCATTTTATCACTTTTTCAATTTACTAATGCGCAGGGCAAACTAAATGCGTTTACACTACCGGATAGCCTTAAAGAAGATGCCAATGCAGTGATACGGTTAAACCAAGTTGATATTTCCATTCCTTCCCGCAGGTCAATCAACATAAAAACCCATAGGATTATTACAATATTAAATGCTGAAGGTCTTAACAGGATAAATGCTATTGAATATTTTGACAATTCAACAAAAATTAAATCTATTGAAGCCGTTATATATAATGCTATGGGCGGCGAGATAAAAAAAATCAAAAAAAGAGACTTTAAAGAGCAATCAGTTTCAGCAGGCTCTATCATTACTGATAACAAAGTGCTGTATCTTGACTATACCCCAGTCCAATACCCTTTTACAGTGGTTTATGATAGCGAGACAGAATCTTGTAATACAGCTTTTATACCCTCATGGTCTCCTATGGAAGCACTGTATGTTGCTGTTGAAAAGTCGATATATACAATTAATGCACAGGCTGAACTCGGCTTTAAATATAAAGCCTATAACTTTGAGGGTATAAAACTTAACAAGTCAGAAGAAGCCGGGAAATTAACCTTAAGCGTAGAAAACATACCGGCGGCTAAAAATGAAGACTATTCGCCAGCATTTAGTAAAATTTATCCGCATGTGCTTTTCGGGCTTAATAAATTTCACTTAGAAGGTGTTGACGGCGAAGGTGAGAGTTGGGAAAATTTCGGGGCATGGATGTATGATAATTTACTGACAGGTACAGACGAGCTTTCGGATGAAACCATTACAAAAATAAAAAGCCTTACCGAAGGGGTTACTAACCCAATGGACAAGGCAAGAATAGTATATAACTATGTTCAGGAAAAAACGAGGTATGTGAGTATACAGCTTGGTATAGGCGGATGGAAGCCTATGAAGGCAAAAGATGTGGACAGGCTGGGTTATGGCGACTGTAAGGCATTAACCAATTACACCCGTGCGTTGCTTAATGTTGTTGGTGTTCAAGCTTACTACACTGTAATTTATGGCGACAGGGCAAGGCGTGATTTGCAAAACGATTTTGTTTCTATGCAGGGCAACCATATAATACTGGCTATACCAAATGAAAATAATTATGTTTGGCTGGAATGTACGAGCCAGACATTGCCATTTGGCTTTCAGGGAGATTTTACTGATAACAGGCTTGCACTTTTGGTTAAGCCGGGAAAGGGGGAAATTGTAAAGACCCATAAATATAACACCAAAGGAAATACCCAGCTATCTAAAGGTAATTATGCAATAACAGCAAATGGTGCTATATCAGGTTCTGTTGAGATTGTATCAAAAGGGACACAGTATGACAATAAATACTACTTGGAAAGCAAATCGGCCGAAGATTTGGATAAGTTTTATAAATCCGGATTCAGCAACATAAATAACCTTAAAATTAAAAATACCCAGCTTATAAACAATAAACAAAAAGCTGAGTTTACAGAAAGTATTAGTATTGAAGCTGAAAATTACGGTAATATAAATGGCAACAGGATGATGTTTGCCCTTAATGCATTTAATAAGATTACCGGTATACCGCACAGGTACCGCAACCGGAAAAACCCGTTTGAAATATCAAGAGGCTTTTATGATACAGACGAAATAACAATTACCCTGCCTGAGGGCTATGAAATTGAAGCAAAGCCTGATAATATTGTACTTTCAGATAAATTTGGGGAATATAAAACAGAATATGTTGTAACAGGAAACCAAATACTTTATAAAAGATCGCTTGTAATAAATGAAGGGCTATATGCTAATACCGAGTATGACGGTTACAGGGATTTCAGGGAAAAAATAGCCCGGAATGATAATGCAAAAATTGTTTTAGTAAAAAAATAAATTAATAATGAAAAAAATTACGATCGCCTTTGCACTATTGATTATTACAATATCAGTATCCGCCCAGGATTTCAGGTTAGGAAAGGTAAGCATAGCAGAACTGGAAGAAAAGGTTCACCCGGCAGATACATCTGCAGCTGCGGCAATATTATTTAAAAGGGGCAAAACCTTTTTTGAGATAAGTGATAATTATCCTGTATTGGTAACCTCTGTAGAAACAAGAATAAAAATCTATAAAAAAGAGGGGTACGCATATGCCAATGAGGAACTTGTTTATTACTCGGGCGGTAGAACGCAAAGGGTGTATTTTACAGACGCCTATACCTACAATGTTGTTGGCGGTAAAGTAGAAAAGACAAAACTTAAATCTGACGGCGAGTTTGAGGAACAGTTGAACGAGGAATACACTGTGAAAAAAATGACAATGCCAAATGTAAAGGAGGGTAGTGTTATAGAATATAAATATATTATAAAAACTCCTTATTATTCTTATTTCAGGGACTGGCCTTTCCAGTATGATATACCGGCTAACCATATAGAATATGAAATTTCGGTACCTGATTTTCTAGCTTATAACAGGTATATGGGCGGTTATCTTACAATAAATCAGTCTGAGCCTTATACAAGGCCAGGTTTAGGTTCAAGGTTTAATGAGACTGTAACCACCTTTTCGGTTAAAAATGTAAAGGCGTTAAAGGATGAGGCCTATGTAAATAATATTAAAAATTACATGGCTATTTTAAAACACGAGCTGGCTTCTACTCATTTTCCCAATTCAAGCCCGGAATATTTTTCAACTGACTGGGAAGCTGTTTCAAAAAAAATATATGAGCATGAAGATTTTGGCCGTGAATTAAGAATGAACTCTTACTTTGAAGAGGACATGGCTGCTGTTTTAAAGGGTATAGTGCCGCCGGCCGAGCGTATGAATGCAATTTTTAATTATGTACAGACGCGCATGAACTGGAATGAAGAGTTTGGCTACTATTGCGATAAAGGGGTAAAGAAAGCATATAATGACAGGGTAGGCAATGTTGCCGAAATTAACCTTATGCTAACGGCTATGTTACGCAAAGATGGCTTTAACGCCAATCCGGTATTAATTAGTACCCGTGCCAATGGTGTGGCCTTGTTCCCTAACAGATTGGCCTATAATTATGTTGTGGCTGGTGTGGTATTAAGTTCAGGCGAAACAGTTTTACTTGATGCAACAAGTAAAAATACCAGTCCGGGAATATTACCAATCCGGGCATTAAACTGGATAGGACGTATGATAAGGGAAAATAATACTTCTGCCGAGATTGACCTTATGCCTAAAATCAACTCTAAAGAAATTATACAGATTGCTGCAAATATAGATGCTGAAGGTAAAATTTCAGGCAAGTTAAGAGACCAGTATTATGATTATAATGCTTTTATATTCAGGGAAAACAATTCTGGGACAAGCCAGGACAGTTATATTGAAGGGCTTGAGAAAACTTACAAAGGGCTTGAGATTGGGGACTACTCTTCCACAAATGTAAAAGATTTTGGTAAACCTATTACTGAAGAATATTCTTTTACAAATAATAATGTTTCGGATGTTATAGGAGACAAAATATACATTAACCCGCTTCTTTTTTTAACCCGTACACAAAATCCTTTTAAGCAGGAAGTAAGAGAATACCCTGTAGATTTTACAATACCGCAGCAGGATAAATATATGATTAACCTTACTGTACCCGAAGGTTATGTTGTGGAACACTTACCCACTCCAATAGCTTTGGCTATGGAAGAAAATATTGGTAATTTTAGCTATAATATTGCAGCTAAAGGTAAGCAGGTTCAGGTAAGTGTAATTTTTAATATTAATTATCCTAACGTTTCTCCCGCATACTACGCTACAATTAAGGATTTCTGGAAAAAAATGATAGAAAAGCAAAACGAAAAAATTATCCTGAAAAGAGTATAAAAATGGATATAAAAAACGCGCAGCAGGAAGTTGATAACTGGATAAAAAAACATGGAGTACGTTATTTTAACGAGCTTACCAATATGGCCCAACTGACAGAGGAGGTGGGTGAAGTGGCCCGTATAATAGCACGCCGGTATGGGGAGCAGAGTGAAAAAGAAAGTGATAAAGATAAAGACTTAGGCGAGGAACTTGCCGATGTGGTATTTGTGGTGCTTTGCCTTGCCAACCAAACAGGTGTTGACCTTCAGCAGGCTTTTGACAGGAAGATGGATTTAAAATCTAAACGTGACCACGACAGGCACCATAATAATGAAAAATTAAAGTAATGGACTGTATTGTTTCACTTGATAAGCAGATTGCTAACAGTTTTATAAAAGTATCAGGCTCTAAAAGTGAAACTAACAGGCTGTTATTGCTTCAGGCTCTTTTTCCCGGAATAGCTATAAATAACGCCTCATATTCTGACGATAGTATTGCAATGCGCAATGCATTGAATGGGGCCAAAGATATTATTGATGTGCATCATGCAGGCACAGCTATGCGGTTTCTTACGGCTTACTTTGCTGTTAAGCAAGGATCAAAGGTACTTTTAACGGGTTCACCGCGAATGAAAGAGCGCCCTATCGGTATTTTAGTAGATGCCCTTAAAAGTATAGGTGCTGACATTCAGTATGCTGAAAGAGAAGGATACCCGCCATTAAAAATTACGGGCAAGTATATTAACGCAAATAAAGTTAATATAAGTGCAGATACCAGCAGCCAGTATATCACAGCATTGCTGCTTATAGCCCCATCACTGCAAAACGGGCTTGAAATAAATTTAAAGGGAGAAATTACATCCCTTCCTTATATTGAGATGACACTCTCCCTATTAGCACGGGCAGGAATATCATACAGTTTTATCGGCAATACAATTAGAGTTAAGCCACAAAACCAACTGCCACAGCAAACCCTGACTGTGGAAAGTGATTGGAGTTCCGCATCATATTATTATTCAATAGTGGCATTATCACCTGTTGGTACTGTAATAAACCTTGCATCTTTTCGGGAGGACAGCATTCAGGGCGATAGTGCATTAAAAGATATTTATAAGAATTTTGGAGTTGAAACAACTTTTGATAATGAGGGTATTTCAATTTCGAAAATCAGAAATGATGTGCCTTTAAATATTAACCTTAATTTAAATACTACACCCGATTTGGCACAAACAATTGCAGTAACCTGTCTTGGTTTAGGTATCAACTGCAATTTAAACGGACTTCATACCTTAAGAATAAAAGAAACCGACAGGCTCCAGGCTCTAAAAAATGAAATGGAAAAATTTGGGGCTAAGGTAACCATAACTGATAACAGCCTTGTTTTAAGTACGGGTACAAATGGGCTTTTGAAAAATGTAGGGGTAAATACTTATAATGATCACCGTATGGCAATGGCCTTTGCACCATTGGCTGTGAAAACTACAGTTATAATAAAAGATGCCGGAGTAGTTTCGAAGTCATATCCTGCATTTTGGAATGACCTGCAAAAAATTGGTTTTACCGTTAGTCAGGTAAGTTAGTGCTTATTTAAAGCTTGTTGCAAAATATATCGTAAAACACTTGACAACGCCTCTTTAACGATAGTATATTTGCACGCAATTAATTAGCGTAACCTTTTACGCTTAAAAATTAAAGATAAAAACACATGAAATTATCAAATTTTAACTTCAACCTGCCAAAAGAACTACTTGCTGAATACCCGGCCGAAAACAGGGACGAAGCACGCCTTATGGTAGTTGACAGGAAAACTAAAACTATAGAGCACAAGCTGTTTAAGGATGTATTGGATTATTTTGATGAGGGAGATGTAATGGTGCTTAATAATACCAAGGTTTTTCCTGCTCGTTTATATGGCAATAAGGAAAAAACCGGGGCAAGGATTGAAGTTTTCCTTTTAAGGGAACTTAATTCTGAGCAGCGCCTTTGGGATGTTCTTGTAGATCCTGCCAGAAAGATAAGGATAGGGAATAAACTGTATTTTGGCGATGATGATTCGTTAGTGGCTGAGGTTATTGATAATACAACTTCACGTGGAAGGACGCTTCGTTTTTTATATGATGGTTCCTATGAGGAATTCAGGAGCAAGCTTACAGAGTTGGGCGAAACACCCATACCTAAATATATTAATAGGGAAGTAGTACCGGAAGATGCAGAACGTTACCAGACTATTTATGCCAAAGAAGAAGGGGCAGTAGCCGCACCTACAGCCGGATTGCATTTTTCCAAACACCTTTTAAAGAGGCTGGAAATAAAAGGTATTGATTTTGCCGAGATAACATTACACGTAGGCTTGGGCACTTTTAATCCAGTTGAGGTAGAAGACCTTTCAAAACATAAAATGGATTCGGAGGAGCTTATTATAACACAACAGGCATGTGATATTGTAAATAAGGCAAAACTGGGCAAGAAAAAGGTTTGTGCAGTAGGCACTACAACAATGCGTGCCATGGAAAGTTCCGTTTCTTCGCAAAAAACACTTAATCCTTATGTGGGGTGGACAAATAAATTTATTTTCCCTCCGTATGACTTTAGCGTGGCAGACTGTATGATAACTAATTTCCATACGCCAAAATCTACTTTACTGATGATGATTTCTGCCTTTATGGGCCACGACCTGATGAAAAAGGCTTATGAGGAAGCAGTAAAAGAGCAGTACCGCTTTTATACTTATGGCGATGCTATGCTGATATTATAATATAAATGCACTTTTTATAAAAAAAATCCTGCTATTAGCAGGATTTTTTCATTTTATCATGTTTTTTAATTTGTTTATTTTTACGTCCCAACAAAATGAGCAGTATGGAATTTCAAAATACACGTGAGTTTGCCAGGCAGCTTGATGCCAAAGATAAACTTGCAAAATACAGGGACGAATTTATTTTTCCGCATGTCAATGGCAGGCAGGTAATCTATTTTACGGGTAATTCTTTAGGGCTACAACCCAAGAGGACTAAAGCCTATGTTGATGAGGTTATGGACGATTGGGCCAGGCTTGCCGTAGAAGGCCATTTTTATGCTGATAAACCCTGGTGGGATTACCACGAGCGCTTTGCAGGGCCGCTTAGTAAAATAGTAGGGGCTTTACCCAGCGAAATTACAGTTATGAATACGCTTACCGTAAACCTTCACCTGCTGATGGTTTCATTTTATAGGCCTACCCCTAAAAGGTTTAAAATATTATGTGAGGAAAAAGCTTTCCCAAGCGACCAGTACATGCTTAAAAGCCAGGTTTGTTTTCATGGGTATGACCCGAAAGAAGCAATTGTGGAAATAAAACGCAGGGACGGCGAGCACAACATCCGTACTGAAGATGTACTGGATAAAATTAAGGAAGTGGGCGATGAGCTGGCCCTTGTGCTTATGGGTGGTGTAAACTACTATACAGGCCAGGTTTTCGAGATGGAAAAAATTACAAAGGCAGGGCAGGCAGCCGGGGCCTATGTGGGTTGGGATTTGGCTCATGCTGCAGGTAATATACATTTGGAGCTGCACAACTGGAATGTAGATTTTGCAGCATGGTGCAGTTACAAGTACATGAATTCGGGGCCGGGTAATGCATCGGGTGCTTTTGTACACGAAATGCACCATAATGACCTTGACCTTCCGCGCTTTTCAGGATGGTGGGGGCACAACAAAGACCGCCGTTTTTTAATGGAGCCTGATTTTGACCCTGTGCGCGGTGCTGACGGCTGGCAGGTGAGTAATCTTCCGGTATTGTCACTGGCACCGTATCTTGCTTCGGTTGAAATGTTTGATGAAGTGGGAATGCCTGCTTTAATACAAAAGCGCGACTGCATAACATCATACCTTGAGTTTATATTACATGAAATTGATAAAGAGGTAGATAGTACATTTGAGGTAATTACACCTGCCGAGCCGAAGGAACGTGCCTGTCAGCTTTCGGTTTACCTGCATGGTGAAGGCAGGGCTTTGTTTGATTACCTTATGAAAAAGGGTGTAATAACAGACTGGAGGGAGCCTAATGTAATAAGGCTGGCGCCGGTTCCTTTTTACTGTTCCTATGAAGATATGTATGAATTTGGGCAGATACTTAAAGAGGGTATTTTATCCCATAAAAAGTAGCCCTTTAACAAGCCTGTAATGATACAGCAGGTTTACAAATAATATAAAAATGACTAAAGAACAAAAAATAGCAGGTTTTGACCCAAGCCAGCCCGGTTTGGCTGATGCAAGTATATTCGGGCTGCCTTTTACGGCAGAGGAGAGTGAAATAATTGTAGTACCTGCCCCCTGGGAAGTAACTGTGAGTTATGGTGCAGGAGCTTCGGAAGGGCCTGAAGCAGTGCTTGAAGCCTCTTTTCAGGTAGATTTGCAGCACCAGGAATTTCCTGAATTATGGAAGCAGGGTATTTATTTTGATTCCAACGCACAAATTGATGAATGGGCAGCCAACAGCGCAAAATTTAAAGCTATGGCACAGCCTGTTATTAAAGCCTTGGAAAGTGGAAAGGATATAGCAGGTGATGCGGCCCTGCAAGCAGACCTTGATGCTATAAATATTGCATGCGGGGAGTTTAAAGATCAGCTAAGGAAGCGGGTGCTGGACTGGATGGAACAGGGTAAAAAGGTTGTGCTTTTGGGTGGCGACCACAGTACACCATTGGGTTATTATGAAGCGCTTGCTTCAAAACATGATAATTTCGGGCTGCTTCACCTTGATGCACACATGGATTTGCGTATAGCTTACGAAGGGTTTACCTATTCTCATGCTTCTATAATGTACAACGCATTGCAACTGCCTCAAATATCAAAAATAGTGCAGGTGGGCATACGCGATTTCTGCCAGCAGGAAGTAGATGTGGTTAAGGAGCAGGGCAGCCGTGTAAAAGTTTTTACCGATACTGACCTTAAGGCAGAGAGTTTTGAAGGACGGACATGGAAGCAGCAATGTGATGCGATAATTGAGGCACTGCCTCAAAAGGTTTGCATCAGTTTTGATATAGACGGGCTTTACCCATGGTACTGCCCAAATACGGGAACACCTGTGCCCGGAGGCTTTTCGTTTGAGCAGGCAGCTTATTTATTCAGCAGGCTTGCCGAAAGCGGAAAAGAAATTATAGGCTTTGACCTTGTTGAAGTTGCCCCTGGGGAAAATGATGACTGGGACGGTAATGTAGGCGCAAGGATGCTGTTCCACATGTGCGGTATTCTTGCAAAGAATAATAAAATGGATGTAGGCGGTAAAATATCTTTTTAATACATCCCGTGATATAAGCCTATGGAAATAGTTACAGCAGTGCTTACATTATTGCTGAGCATGTTTATTTTGTATATCCTACTTTTTTTAATTTTCAATTACCTGATAGAGCCTGTGTATATGATGGCTTTCAACAGGCCGATATATGTACATTTTTACCCTGTATCAAGGCAGTTGGAGCCCAGCCATATTTTTATACTGGAAAATGAATTCCGGTTTTATAGGAAACTGTCAGAAAAGCGTAAGCATTATTTTAGGCACCGGGTTTCTGTTTTTATAAAGCACTATGAATTTGCAGGGCGGGATGGCTTGATAGTAACTGAAGAAATGAAAGTGAAAATAGCAGCAACGGCTGTTATGCTTACTTTTGGCATGCGAAGCTTTTTATCAAAGCTTTTTTCAGTAATAATTTTATACCCTGATGCATTTTTATCGGCAAATGGTGAAGATTATCACAAAGGTGAATTTAACCCCCGTGTTGGGGCAGTGGTGTTTTCATGGAAGCACTTTTCAGAAGGTTTGCAGTATGATAATGATAACCTTAACCTTGGACTGCATGAATTTGCCCATGTATTGCATATAGATTCCACTAAACTGCGCAGGCCGGGCTCGTCGGCTGTAATATATGATGATATGTTTGCAAGGTTAATGGGTTATCTCCAACAACCTTTAAACAGGGAAAAACTGGTTGATGCAGGCTATTTCAGGGAATATGCCTATACCAACCAGTATGAGTTTATTGCCGTTATACTGGAACATTTTTTTGAAACGCCTGCTGAATTCCGCCAGCGTTTCCCTAAATTGTACAGCATTGTAGCAAGAATGATTAATTACAGGGAAGGGTAATTAAGTTGTCTCCAGGTATATCTTGTATTTTCCGACTTGTTTACTTTATATATTCCTGTGTACTAAAGCTAACCATCCACTGTATGCCAAATTTATCTACCAGCATACCGAAATAATCTCCCCAAAAAGCGTCTGCCATTGGCATTATCTGTACTCCGCCTTCAGATAAGCCTGCAAATACCCTATCGGCTTCCTCTTTGCTATCTACAGTTATGCTAAGTGCAATATTAGTGCCTGCTTTTACCTTTTCCATATGCGGTGGCACATCACTGCCCATAAGCACACTGTTACCATAACTTAGGGCTATGTGCATAATTTTCTCCGAAAGGTCTTCTCTAGGCTTTGCACCTTCCGGGTCTATGCATCCATCCATGGGCACATCGGCTGGAACATCTTTATACCGCATTACATGGGCAAAGTCGCCACCCAGCACTTTTTTATAAAAGTTAAACACTTCTTCGGTATTACCATTAAAGTTAAGGTAAGGGTTGATTGATTTCATGATTTTTGTTTTTATAGTTTATAATTGTTGTTTGTTCCTGTTATTAAAAATGAGATTATCTACCGAATACCTTCCACTGCCTAACAGGAATATGGCAAGGCAAAGCCACAGGTAAATAAAAGGTATCATTTTATTCATAAAAGGGTCTTTAGCGTGTGCCACGAAAAATGCAACCAGCATGGTTATAAAAATAGGTACAACAGCAAAACGCGTGGCAAAGCCTATTAGGATAAAAATGCCACAGAAAACTTCGGCAAATATTACCAGGATAAGTGATAGTTTGGTGCCTAAACCAATAGGGTCGCCAAACATTTCCAGCATACCGCTGTAGTTGGATAATTTTGGCCAGCCATGAAAAATAAACATGCCGCCAAACAAAAGCCTTATTAATAAAGTGGCTAAATCAGTGTGCAATGATACAGGTGTAAGTAAAGATTTCATAATAAATTTGTTTTTAGGTTATTAGGTAAATTTACACATATTTCATTGCAGAATAACCTAACAGCCTGCGCCACAATGCAATTTGTCCTATACAATTGGCTTCGCGGTATGTATTAAAAGAAATAATATCATAAAAGCTGAATTGCATTCCCGGCATTTCATATAGGGTATCCAGCTTTTCATCATCTGCTTCTGTAACACATTTTCGCAGTATAGGCGTTATGTGCTGCCATTGTTCAATATATTCTGCAATAGTTGGATAAACCGCCCCATCTATAATTCCCCTGTTATCTTTAAATAAATCATCGGCCGGTTGCGTATAATTACTGTTACCTGAAAAATCAAGGCTGTTGGCAAGCTCAAACCGCTGCTGAACCACACTGCCAGCCAGCCACGCTACATGGTTTGCTTTTGTGTTATGCCTTTTATGCGCATCAGTATCGCTAATGCCCTCAAGGGCATTTACAAAATAATCGGTATGCAAATCATACAGTGTTATAAAACCCTGAATCCTGCTGCTGTTTGTAATAGTGTTTTCCATATTTAACTTGCTTAAAACAAAGCTAATACAAACTGTTTTTAATAAGGGTTGGCTAAAAGGTCAATATAAGGGGGTGTTTAAGACAAAAACATTATATTTGGTTACATAAAACAGGCTGCTTATGAAACTGGGTATATTATTAACGCATGAGCACAGGCTGCTGAGCGTGGCCGCCATGCTTGATGTTTTTGAAACTGCCAACCGCTTTTATGTAGAGGAAGGTAAACTGCCGCCTTTTACAATAGAGTTGCTTTATAATGAAGGGCATGATATTTCTTCTTATACAGGCTATGCGCCTTTGGTGCCTCAAAAAGACGATTATTTCGACCTGATATTTATCCCGGCCTTTAAGCAGGACGTTGCCGCTGCTTTACAGTTTAACTTTGTATGGATACCATGGCTGCAACAACAATATAATAACGGGGCAGCAGTTGCCAGTTATTGTACAGGTGCTTTTTTGCTGGCAGCAACAGGGCTGCTTAATAACAGGCCGGCTACCACCCATATAAATGCAGAGGCTGCCTTTTCGCAAATGTTCCCGGAAGTGCAGGTGCAGACTGAAGCTGTAGTAACCGAAAAAGACCGTATATATACCAGTGGTGGCGCTACCAATAGTTTTCATTTAATGATGCTGCTGCTGGAAATTTACTGCAACCGTAAAACAGCGGTTAAAGCCGCAAAATTATTTTCGGTGGATATGGACAGGAACAGGCAGTCCTATTTCGGTACTTTTGCACCTGCAGAGAACCATGGGGATGAGTTGGTAAGGCAGGCACAGGAGCAGATTAAAAAACATTATGGTAAAGCAAATACCATAGAAGAAATTATTACTGAAATTCCTGCCAGCAGGCGCAACCTTGCAAGGCGATTTAAGCAGGTAACTGGCATGACACCTATAGAATACCTGCAGAAAACCCGTATTGAAGCTGCAAAAAATTTATTGGAAAATACAAGGCAAAGTATAATGGAGGTAATGCTGGAATCGGGGTATAATGACCTTAAAACCTTCAGGACACTTTTTAAAAGGACTGTGGGTATGACACCCAAAATGTACCGTGATAAATTTAGCGGTCAGATGGTTTAATTACGCTTTTCCTGATACACTGAACTCCAAACCTATACCTCTTATTGCCGTTAACGCAATAGAAGTATCCTCACCAAAATATTTACGTATCCGGCTTATAAATACATCCATACTGCGGCCTGAAAAAAAATCATCGCTGCCCCATACTGCCATTAGTATATCTTCGCGTTTTATAACTTTATTCCGGTTGGCATACAGGTAATAAACAAGCTGTGATTCCTTTTCGGTTAACCTGTGTGTAGCAACAGGATGCTGCAATATATAATTGCCCGGCAGGAATGTATAACTGCCGATAATAATACTTTCTTCAGTAGTAGTATTGTGCTTTAATCCCTGCGAGCGTTTTATAATATTCTGTATCCTTAAAATAAGCTCATCGGCTTCAAAAGGTTTTACAACATAGTCGTCTGCACCAAGTTTTAACCCTTTTATCCTGTCTTCCTTCATACCTTTTGCCGTGAGGAATATAAAAGGCATGCCAGGCTTTTTGGCTATTATTTTTTCGGCAAGCGAAAAACCGTCCATTTTGGGCATCATTACATCCAATACACAAATATCTGCTTCGGTATCGGCAAAAATGTCAAGTGCTTCTTCACCATCTTTTGCCCATGTAACTTTAAAGCCCGACATTTCCAGGTACTGCTTTAAAATAGAGCCGTAATCAAAGTCATCTTCTGCCAGCAATATGTGTTTCATAATGCAGGGATTATAATTGTAAATACCGAACCCTTACCTTCTGAGCTTTCCACTTTTACCGTTCCTTTATAAGCGTTAACTATCTGCTGTATGTAATAAAGCCCCAAGCCCAATCCTTTGGTATTATGTATATTTCCTTTTTCGGCCCGGTAAAATTTTTCAAATATGGCCGCCTGTTCTTTTGCGGCAATGCCCTTACCATTATCTTTAACCGAAAGTTCAAAGCCCTGCCCTTTACCTTCAATAGAAACAATAATGCTGTCAGCACCATACTTTACCGCATTATCCAGCAGGTTAAGCAATATGGTATTGAGATGAAACGGGTCTATTTTTATAACGGCACCATCATTAATTACACAATTTATGGACACACCCGGATGTGAAAGGCTGAAGTCGTTTACTGTTCCTGCGACTTCGTTATGTTCCACTATCCTTATATTGCCTGCCTCTGTTCCTGTAGCTGCAACCGAAGCCTGGGTAACCTGGCTGAAAAGTTTTTGCATACGCTGGTTCTGCCTGTCTATTATAGCAAGGGTGTTGCGGTAGCTTTGGGCATCCAGTTCCCCTTCTTTGCGGGTTAAGGTTTTTACGGCAATATCCAGCGCGGCAAGTGGCGTTTGGAATTCATGTGTAATGTTGTTGATAAAGTCTGCCTTTATATCGGCATTTTTCTTTTGCGTAATAAGGCTTTTTATAGAAAGGTAAAACAGCAGGACTACAAAAATGAATAACAAAACCGAAAAAATAAGCAGCCCCGACATTTTCAGCAGTACTTCTTTTTTCCAGTTGGGTATGCTGTAAAACCTTTTTGATACTACTTCAAAATTATATATTTTCTGGTTTGTTGTGTCGCGCATAAATTCGGATGTATCACTGCGCCAGGTGGACTGAGATGCCTGGGTTTCCTCATCGGCTTGGGCATTATTACTGTATAAGGCCATCTTCCCGTTAAAAAGCGTATCGTTTTTTGCTGTTTTAGGGTCATGTACTATAATAGAAGTTACATAATTGGCATAGCTTACATCATAGTTGCCATAAATACCTTTTTTACTGATATGCTTTTCAACTATAGCCGAAAGTGAATCAGAAATTTTATTTATGAGCTTTACATAATCTTTTTTACCTGCTTCATTTTTCTTGTAACGGTCTATAAAAAGGCTGGTATTTTTCATCCATACCGTATTTATGGAATCGAGCTTTCCTGTTGTTTCCAGTTTAAGCAGTTTTTGTGTAATAGCACCGTCGGCATTTCTTGCGCGCAACAGGTAGGTATTATAAATAAAATACCCCTGTATAAAAGCAAGTGCTATAACGGTAAGTATGCACCCTGCAATAAGTAAAGAAATCTTTTGTTTCATCTGCCACGGTATAATCAGCAAAAATATTGTAAATCCTTTACAGTATGCAAAATAACAGCCTTATTAACCGTGCATTAACCTAAAAGTACAATTGTACAGTAAAGGGTTATTTGCATTAACCTATCATTAACCCGTCATTAACCCACCCTATGCTTATGTTTCAGCACATTTGCATCATCAATCATCAATCAAATTATGAAACAGTTAGCAGTATTTATTTTATTTTGTTTTGCCTGTACGGCATTTGGGCAGGATGTATCAGGAAATGTAAAAGATAAGGAGGGCGGGCCTATACCTTTTGCCGATGTAATTTTAATGCAGCAGGATTCGGCAGTTTATAAAACTGCCTATACTGATGATAAAGGGTATTTTATTTTAAACGGGACTGCAAAAGGCAGCTATATTTTAAAAATAAGTACACTGGGCTTTGCAGATTACATCCAGCCCATAGCTGTGGAAGAAAACGCTGTATTGCCAGATATTATCCTTAAAGAATCGGCTACAGTGCTGGAGGACGTGGTTATCAATTCTAAAAAACCGGTTGTAAAGCGCAAGATAGACAGGCTTGAGTTTAATGTTGAAAATACTACGCTTTCCTCTGAAAATGCCTGGGAAATATTACGTAAAACGCCTGGTGTGAATGTAACATCCGGTGGTATAGCTATAAGGGGAAGCAGTGGTATACTGGTTACCATTAATGATAAAAAGGTTTACCTTACCGGCACTGAACTTAAAAACCTTCTTGAAAATACTGAAGGCGAAAACATTAAATCTATTGAAGTTATAACCAATCCGCCAGCCAGGTATGAGGCGCAGGGAAGCGCTGTGCTAAATATTAAGATGAAAAAAACAGGGCCGCAGGGTTATAAAGGTTCGGTAGCGGGAGCTTATGTGCAGTCCATGTATCCTAAAGGGGTTGTTTCGACCAATCAGTATTATAAAGCAGATAAATTTTCGGTGTATGGCGGGTATATGTTTGGTTCCGGTACCTACTATTCTGAAAACAAGAACGAAGCACGCTACCGGGATGTTAGTGGAGACCTTGCCTCGGTATGGAAAAGTGATGCGAAAACAAAATACAGGGCTTTGTCCCAAAACAGCTATAACATGAATGCCGAATATATGGCTGACAGCCTCAACATATTTACCGTGGGCACAAATGGCTTTTTCAGCCTTAAAAGCAATGCGGTTTTTAAAACACCGGCTTATATATATAATGCGCAGGGACAGTTAGATTCGCTTTACTATACAAGGAATAACAGGGACTATCCACAAAAAAACAATACTATAAACGGTACTTATGAGCATAAGTTTAAAGACAAAGGAAACATTGTATTCTCTGCTGATTATACCAAGCATTACTTTAATGAAAGCCAAAATGTAAATTCTGTTTTTTCTTTGCCCGGGGAAGAGCCTTACAGGTTTAGCCGTTTTTTAACCGATGACAGCCGCCGCATTAACCTTTTTACTGCACAGGCAGATTATACCGGCCAGTTGGCAAACGCTGCTTTTGAAGCTGGGTTGCGGTATGGCAAAGTAGATGCTAAAAATGAATATGAATATATAACAGATAAAGGAGGGGTGCTGGTACCTGATGATAACCTTACCAATACTTTTTTATATG
This sequence comes from Flavobacterium sp. MK4S-17, assembly GCF_009848495.1. GTDB lineage: Bacteria > Bacteroidota > Bacteroidia > Flavobacteriales > Flavobacteriaceae > Flavobacterium. The sequence continues at coordinate 129,148 of NZ_WWEP01000013.1, read as the reverse complement.
ATGAGGATATATTTGCCGGTTATGTAAGCTACCACAAAGAGCTTAATGAAAAATGGAGCATTAAAGCAGGGCTGCGTGGAGAATATACCAGCCTCGAAGGAAACTCGGTAACAACTGCAGAAGTAAACACACAGGAATATTTTAAAATTTTCCCCACCCTATATGGATTATACAAACCATCTGCGGCCCACCAGGTAGGGCTGTCTTATGGTAAGAGGATAATAAGGCCTGTGTATGGCTGGCTGAATCCGTTCAGGTCTTATACCGACCCTTATGCGTATAATTCCGGCGACCCGAAACTGCAGCCTGCTATTACTCATAATATCAACCTGATGTACACACTAAAGGATAAATATAATTTTGATTTTTATTACAGGCTGGAAAAAGATCCTGCCCTGCAGGTTTCTTATCAGGATTATGCAACCAATACACTGGTAACGCAAATTACCAACATTAGGGAAAATAATTCATTCGGGCTTGACTTTAATACTAATCTGGAAATATTTGAATGGTGGCAGTCAGGGATACAGGCAAATATTGCCTACGCTGAAAATACCTTTCAGGGAGTTGGTGGAAATTTATATACTAACGGGCGCCTCGATTTTACAGGGAGTACCAATATGCGTTTTACCTTTAACCGGGACAAAAGCCTTATTGGAGATGTAAACTTTTATTACAGGTCGCCTTATGTACAGGGAACATATTTATGCAGTCAGGTTTCAAGCCTTGATATAGGCGTAAGGAAAACATTGCTGAAAGGTAATGCCGAACTGTCACTTATATTATCTGATATTTACAGGGGAAGCCGGCAGAAAATAACCACCAGCTATGGCAACCAGTATAATGCAACGGTAAGCTATAACGATACACAAAGTTTCCGTATCCAATTTCGTTACCGTTTTGGCAATCAAAAACTGCAAAACAAGGCACAACGCCAAACCGAGGAGCAGCAAAGGCTTAACTAATACTGTTTGCCTGCCCTGTAAACAATTACAAGGCAGCATGAGCATATTTTATATTATAAATTTTCAAACAAATTATAACGAACCCCTATAAACACACGGCGGCCCTGTAATGAAGCATAATTATAGCTTGGTTCAAAAGTATAGCCGTTAGGATTGGTTACTGGGTCATCCACATTTTTATCAAACGGGTCAAACGGCCGTATTATAGGGTCTTTAGGTACAAAGTTGAAAACATTTTTTACCCCGCCGTAAAATTCAAGCCCGTAATTAAATTTTTTAGTCAACTGTATATTGGCAATACAAAACCAGGGGGAATATTCAGGGCGGTAATCCAATGGCAGTATAGGCAGGCGCATCGGGCCAAACCAGTTACCGGTAACGTCTATACTGAAATTTTCAGGAAAGCTGTAGGTAGCGGCAAAATTACCTGTCCATTTTGGTGCATGCAGTTGCTGTATCCTTTCAAGCCTCCCGGCAGAATTTTCCTCCACCTGGTACACATCCAAGTATGAAACGCCTGCCATAACCTTTAAAGGAAATGTAAACATGGCATCTACATTTAAGGAAACACCCTGCGATATGGCATGTCCATTAAGGTTATCATATATAATTTTGTTAGGGTCGCTGTCAAAATCCCCTACAATCTTATTGGTAAAATAGGAATAAAAGCCCGTAACGTCAAAATTAAAAAATCCGGATTCAGTGGGTAGTTTTAAAATGTAGTTAATGTTGCTGTTGTAGGAGCGTTCGGGCTTTAAGGCTTCTGTTATTACTACCTCACGTGCGCCGGTAAGTGCTGCGTGGTCTTCCGTAAAAAGATTTACCACCCTGAAACCTGTACCAAAGCTTGCCCGCAGTATATTATTTTCGTCTGGTGAAAATTTATAAGCCAGGCGTGGCGAATGCACAGCACCATGATTTTCGTCATAATCAAACCTGTAGCCACCCAAAACCTTATGCCTGTCATTCAGCTTCCACTCATCCTGTACAAAAATACCGGGTAAAGGGGTTTCGGCAGGTTTATTGCCTGTGCCGTCTGCTGCTGCAGTTGCGGGAGTATTATCATCATATACCGTATAACGCATAGAAGCTCCCAATAAAAAGGTATGGTTGCCAAACTCCCTGTCCCAATAAGTTTGAAGGAATGCTACCTGCTGTGTAGCCATATAAGGCGTGTTGCCATACCAGGAGTTCTGGTCGTGCCAGTTGTAGGAAAATTGCGTAAATATGTTTTCCTTTAAAGGCAGTTGGTAAATACCTATAATTTCGGCCCTGCGGGTATAAATGCTTTCGCCATATATACTGTCGCTCCCGCGCGATTTTTTATCCCAGTTCATCTCGCCGCCCCATCGGTCTTCATATACATAACGCCCTGCTATACTGGCTAACTTACTATTTTTACGTGCAAAATCCCATTTGTTAAATATGGAGATACGGTTTTGCAAAGTCATGTCCGTAAAATTGTCGTTATTCTTATCTACCCGGTTATTAAAAGTAAAATAGTTAATGCCCAGTAAGCCCATTGTGTTCCCTGCCTTAAGTTTTGCTGCACCGTCAAGGTTAACTTCTCCCCAGCTTGTGGTAAACATATCGGCGCTTATAAGCGGTGCCCGTGAAAGACTTTTGGTTATAACATTTATAATACCGCCCATAGCCTCCGAGCCATATAAAGAGGAGCCGGGGCCTTTTACAACTTCAATGCGCTCCACTATACTGTTGGGTATTCCGTTAAGTCCATACACTGTTGACAATGCACTTACAATAGGCATGCCGTCAATCAATATTAATGTATAGGGCCCTTCCATGCCGTTAATATGTATATCGCCGGTATTGCATACATTACAGTTTAGCTGTGGCTGTACGCCATTAACCATGCCTACCGATTCAAAAAGGCTTGCCGTAGGGTTTTTCCTGAACAGGGTGGGTGTAATTATATCAACGGGTATTGGGCTTTCACTCTTGCGCATTTCCTTCATAGTACCTGTAATCACAACTTCTTCCAGTGCCTGGCTGTCTTCTTTAAGGTTAATGTTTATGGATATTTCTTTTTCGCTGCCCACTTTTATTTCCCTTCGTTCAGTTATAAAACCTATAAAATTGAATACCATTTTATAATTGCCGGGGGTATTATTTTTTATTTCAAAATAACCGTTTTCATTCGTTACAAATGTTTCTCCTGATGGTGAAATTGTAATACTTACACCGGGTATAGGTTCATTACTGCCTGTAACAGTACCTTTAATTGTTGTTTGTGAATAAGCAGTTAAACTAATGAACAGTAAAAATAATATTAACCTCATTTCAAATTTTATTTAGAACTGCTAAATTATAAATTTAGATTGACCTAAAAAATATTTTTTATTTCATTTAATTATAAAAGCTTTACGGTTTTCTGAAATGTTTATTATTTTTACTCTAAGCTATTAAGTATGGACTCAAAAGGAATATTTTTAACTGCACAGCCGGCAAGTGATATAGTAGGAAAATATATTTCCTATTATTATTTTCATTCGTCAGGCAGTCCTGAGTTTCAAAAAAAGTTCTTTTTTTATCCTAACTATAAACATGCATTAACGTTGTATAAAGGCTCAAAAGTTACCTTTACACCCAATGGCTCGGAGATAACACCTTCCACAGGAAATGATTTTTACTGCCTTTATTCTGTAAACACAGATAAAAACTATACGGTTAACCTTACCGGGCCTTTTTTTAAAATAGGGGTGGTTTTTAATCCCTTGGGGATTAATCATTTTATTAATGAACCTTTGGGCGACATATTTAAACCTGCATTTGATGAATTAAATAAATTTAAGGGCCTGGATGAGGTTGCAGATGCTGTTTTAAAAGAAGGCGATGTAAAACGCAAAGCTGATTTACTGGATAACTATTTTGAGCAGCATTATATTGGCTTTAATGAGCCGGTAGTAAAAAAGGCGGTACAGGAAATTTTAAATTCCAATGGCTCAATAAAGGTTGAAGAGCTTTCCGATGTGCTGGAAGTAAGCAGGAAAACATTACTGAGGCTTTTTAAAAAGCATTTGTGCTGCACGGTAGAGGAGTATAAAAAAATGGTTATGTTTCGCAATGCGCTGAATTATGCCCAGACTGAAGAAAACTTTTCACTTACCGATGTGGCTTTGTTCAACCTGTATTATGACCAGGCACATTTTATAAAGCATTTTAAAACCGTAACTGAACATTCGCCTAAAATGCTGCTTTCCAAACTTACCCGGCTGGGCAACCAGCAGTTATACTGGAATTTCGAGGACTAAATACTACCTGTCCCAATTTTACAATTTTTTGTTTTCGGTCTTTATGATATTTGTAGTGTAAAACTTTAAACCTACTAATTATGAAACTTACACGCAAACACATTTATGCAGCTATTTTATCACTAATTGTTTGCACTATTATAGGGATTGCCGTTCAGTATTTTTTTGACATCGAAATCTACCGCTGGCTTATAATAGGAGCTCTTGTACCATTAGCCATAATTGCCTCAACAAAAAAAGATACCAATTAAGTAAAGCCATTGTATTATGATTAACCTTATCCTGGTGGCAGCCGAGAAACTAATACACCTCATCTGCTTATAAGTAAACATCTCATTTTATTATGTTAAAGTAACTGCAATAATAATATAAACAGTTAGTTTTGTGTTTGCATACTACTTTACTATATAAAATGAAGGTTAAATATATAATATACACCCTGATTATAGCAGGGCTTGCAGCATTAATTTTTTACAGGATATCAGAAAATAAAGCACAAAAGCAACAGGCGGGCGGCGAAAAAAAAGCGGTTATGGCAGTTAGCGGTGTTATTGTACAGCCCCGTGAATTTGCGAATAACCTGTCACTTTCCGGTTCTATTGATGCCAATGAAGAGGTAGATATCCGAAGTGAAGTTTTGGGCATAGCCGAAAAGATTTATTTTAACGAAGGTGCCCATGTAAGCAAAGGTCAGGTGCTTGTTAAAATAAATGATATTGAGTTAAGGGCACAATCGGGCGAGGCAGCCACAAGGCAGAAACTGGCTTCTGAAAATGAAAGACGTGCAAGGCTTTTGCTCGATAAGGAAGCCATAAGCCAGGAGGAGTATGACATCGCCAGTGCCGATTTTAAAACTGCACAGGCGCAAACGCAACTCATTAAGGCCCAAATAGCCAAAACTTCTATAAGGGCACCTTTTTCGGGTACAATAGGATTGCGTAATATTTCGCCCGGTACTTATGTTACGCCTGAAACGCTTATTGCAAAGCTGGTAAACAGCAGCCAGGTTAAAATAACATTTTCCGTTCCCGAAAAATATGCAGCACAGGTCAGGCAAAATTCTACGATAACTTTTACTGTAGCCGGCACTACGGAAAAATTTACTGCAAAAGTATATGCTATAGAACCTGCCGTTGAAGAATTTACACGCACACTAAGGGTTAGGGCCATTGCGCAAAACGATAAAGGCAGGCTTTTACCGGGCACATTTGCCAATGTAACACTTCCGCTGGAAAAAACCGAAAACGCACTACTTGTGCCCACGCAGGCTATTGTACCGGTGCAGGGCGGTAAAAAGGTTTTTATATTTAGCAACGGTAAAGCAAGGGAGGTAATGGTAAAAACAGGCACACGCACCGAAAAGGAAATTTTGATAGAGGAGGGGCTAAAGCCCGGTGATACTGTTTTAACTACAGGAATGTTAAGCCTTAAAAATGAAATGCCTGTAAAAGTATCGTTAATAAAACAGGAGGTGCAGTAATGAGTTTATCTACATTAAGCATAAAACGGCCTGTACTCACCATTGTTATGAATGTGGCTATAATCCTTTTTGGTATTATAGGCTATACCTTTTTAGGAGTAAGGGAATTCCCTTCCATAGACCCTGCCCAAATATCTGTGCGTACCAATTATACAGGTGCCAATGCCGATATAATTGAATCGCAGATAACTGAACCTTTGGAAAAATCCATCAATACTATAGATGGTATCCGCAATATCACATCATCCAGTAACCAGGGTTCCAGTAGTATAAATATTGAGTTTGAGCTGGAAAAAGACCTGGAAGAAGCAGCAAATGATGTGCGGGATAAAGTATCGCAGGCCATAAGGAACCTGCCGGAGGATATTGATGCCCCGCCTGTGGTTTCCAAAGCGGATGCCGATTCGGAACCGATTATTGTAATGACGGTGCAGAGTGCGCAGAGGACTCCGCTTGAACTGGGAGATTACGCAGAAAATGTAATTGCGGAAAGGCTGCAAACCATTCCCGGTGTAAGTACCGTGCAGGTGTGGGGAGAAAAACGGTATGCCATGAGGCTTTGGATGGATCCTGTTAAACTGGCAGCATACGGGCTTACGGCAGCAGAAGTAAGGGCTGCCCTTAACAACCAGAATGTGGAACTGCCTTCCGGCAAGCTTACAGGAGCCAATACCGAGCTTACCGTAAAAACATTGGGCAACCTTTCTACCGAGGAGCAGTTTAACAACATGATTGTGAAAACGGAAGGGGAACGCCTGGTAAAATTCAGCGATATTGGCAATGCATCACTAGAGGCGGAAAACCTTGAAACCAAAATGACCAACGATGGGCAAATATTGGTAGGGCTTGCCATTATACCACAGCCGGGTACTAATTATATTGAAATAGCAGACAGCTTTTATGAGCAGTTTGAACAGATGAAAAATGATTTGCCCGAAGACCTGAAGCTGAACATAGCTATTGACAATACAGTTTTTATAAAACGTTCGGTACTGGAAGTGGCAGAAACCCTGCTTATTGCCATAATCCTGGTAACGCTTATTATTTATGTTTTTTTCCGTGATTGGGCTATAGCATTGCGGCCTTTGCTGGATATTCCTGTTTCGCTTATTGCCACATTTTTTATAATGTACATTTGCGGTTTTTCAATAAATGTGCTCACGCTTCTTGCCATTGTACTTGCTACCGGGCTCGTGGTGGACGATGGTATAGTGGTAACAGAAAATATTTTCAAGAAAGTGGAAGAAGGCATGTCGCCTATAGAAGCTGCCATAAAAGGGTCAAACGAGATATTTTTTGCGGTAATATCAATATCCATAACACTTGCAGCGGTATTCCTGCCGGTAATTTTCCTTGAGGGCTTTGTGGGAAGGCTTTTTCGTGAATTTGGTGTGGTAATAGGGGCGGCGGTACTCGTGTCCGCTTTTGTGTCGTTAACCTTAACCCCCATGCTTAATGCCTACCTTATAAAAGGCGGTGTTCATAAAAAGTCAAGGTTTTATGAAGTTACCGAACGATATTTTGAAAAAATGAATTCAGGTTATGCGGGGGCTCTTAAAAATTTCATGAAAAAAAAGTGGCTTAGTTTCCCAATACTTATAATCTGTATCGGCCTTATAGCCTTGTTTTATACGGTTCTGCCAAAAGAAACTGCACCGTATGATGACAGGAGTTTTATCGGAATGAATATAACGGGCCCCGAAGGCGCATCATATGGTTATATGGACAGGTTTATGCAGGAAATGGAAAGGCTGATTAACGATTCAATTCCTGAAAAGAAAGTAAGCCTTGTAATAACTTCTCCACGTTTTGGCTCAGCCTCTGTTAACAGTGGCAGGGTAAGGATAGCACTTACAGAGCCTGATGAAAGGGAGCGATCGCAAAAGGAAATTGCCGATAAACTAAGTATGTGGACCAAGCAATATCCCGAAGCCAGGGTTTCCATATCGCAGCAGCCTACCATAGCAGTAAACCGCAGGGGTGGTTTCCCAATACAGTATATTATACAGGCACCTAATTTTGAAGAATTGCGTGAAAAGATACCGCAGTTTATGGAGGAGGTTAATAATGAACCTGTTTTTTCTATGGCCGATGTGAACCTGAAATTCAATAAGCCGGAAATTAATGTAACTATAGACAGGGAAAAGGCACAAAGCCTTGGGGTTTCGTTAATGGAAGTTGCGCAAACACTACAGCTTTCATTAAGCGGGCAGCGTTTTGGCTATTTTATGATGAATGGTAAGCAATACCAGGTAATAGGCCAGTTTGATGAGCAGGACAGGGATGCACCTATCGACCTTACCTCTATATTTGTAAAAAGCAATACCGGCGAACTTATACAGCTTGACAACCTTGTTACTATAGAGGAGCAAAGCAGCCCGCCGCAACTTTTCCACAATAACAGGTTCATGTCGGCTACCGTTTCGGCTGGTCTTGCGCCGGGGCAAAGCCTGGGTGATGGCATCGAAGCCATGGAGCGTATCCGTGAGAAAGTGCTGGACGACAGTTTTACTACTGACCTGGGTGGAGAGTCGCGCGATTTTGTTGAAAGCAGCTCCAATACAATGTTTGCCTTCGGCCTCGCTTTATTGCTTATTTACCTTATACTTGCAGGACAGTTTGAAAGTTTTATTGATCCTTTTATTATTATACTTACTGTGCCTATGGCTGTTGCAGGCGCATTATTCTCCCTATGGCTGTTTGGGCAGTCATGGAATATTTTTAGCCAGATAGGTACTATTATGCTTATAGGGCTGGTAACAAAAAATGGTATACTAATAGTAGAGTTTGCCAATCAGTTGCGGGAAGAAGGTTTGTCTAAATATGAAGCCATAGTACAGGCTGCCGAATCAAGGCTGCGCCCTATATTAATGACAAGCCTTGCCATAGCACTGGGCGCTTTGCCCATTGCCTTATCGCTGGGTGCAGCATCCACCAGCCGTATAGGCATGGGGGTTGTTATAGTAGGTGGTACGGTATTTTCGCTGGTGCTTACATTATTTGTTATACCGGGAATATATTATATGTGGTCAAGGCCTAAAAAGCACCGCCCGGAATTTGATAAAATTGCCAATGAGTAGCTATTCATTTATGAGAAAAGGGTTATATATAGTTGTGTTATTCTCTTCTTTTTTTTCCTATGCACAAAGCCTGCTTACGGTAGAAGAGGCTGTTGCCACTGCACTTGAAAATAATTATGATATAAAGCTTGCAGCTAACGACCTTAAGATAGACGAGCAAAATGTAAGCCTTGCCAACGCAGGGATACTACCCAATGTTGCAGGTACATTTAACCAGAATAACACCATACAAAACTCCAGGCAGGTGCGTAGTGACGGCACGCTACAGGAACTGGACAATGCCCGTAATAACAGCATGAATTATGGTATAAACCTGGGATGGACTATTTTTGACGGTTTCAGGATGTTTGCCCGTTATGACCAGCTTAAAGAGCTTGAAAAACTGGGGGAAACAGAATTAAAACTCACAGTTTTAACCCGTGTGGGCGATGTAATGGAAACCTATTATGACCTTGTGCAGCAGCAACAGGTGTTAAAAGCACTTGATACTGCTATAGTAATATCCCGTCAACGGGTTACTACTGCCCAAAACAGGTTTACAATTGGTAAGGCAGCTAAGCTTGAGGTATTAAATTCGCAGGTTGATTTAAATACCGACCAAACCAATCTGCTGCGGCAAAAAGAACTGTACCAAAATACTAAGACCTACCTGAATGAATTAATGGCGAGAGACCTATCTACTGACTTTGTTGTGGCAGACTCTGTAGCAATTGATAAGGAGTTAAAGCTTGGCGACCTGATAACGCTGGCGGAGCAGCAAAACCCGCAGATAAAAATTGCACTAATCAATAAACGTATTGCAGAACTTAACCTCAAGCAGGTGAAGGCAGCACGTTATCCGCAGTTAAGTATAAATACAGGTTATGTAGTTACAGAATCTGAAAACAGCCTCGGCTTTGCACGTGAAAATTCAGGCAGGGGATTCAGTTATGGTATAGGTGCATCAATCAATATATTTAATGGTTTCCTGCAAAACCGCAATGAAAAGGTGGCCAGGCTGCAGATAGATAATTCACAATTGCTTATCAGCCAGCAAACGCAGGCTATTAATTCGCAGCTAATGGCAGCCTATCAAACCTACTTAACCAACCTGGAACTGGTAAAGCTGGAAGACAAAAATGAAGATATAGCCAAGCAAAACCTTGATATAACCATGGAAAAATACCGTATAGGTACCATTACCACACTGGAGGTTAGAACAGCGCAGCTAAATTATGTAAATGCAATGGCACGCAACAGTTCAGCCCAGTTCCAGGCAAAAATATCTGAGGTAAGGCTTAAGGAATTGGCAGGGAACCTGCATCTATAACACCTTAAAACGAGGTAAGTTTTTTAAGCCCGGAAATGGTTTCAGCAGGATTGGCGGAACGGAATACAAAATTACCGGCTACAAGTACATCTGCTCCTGCTTCTACCAGTTGCTTTGCGTTTTTATCACTTACACCGCCGTCAATCTCAATGAGGGTATGGGCATTATTCCTGTTTATAATTTCTTTTAATTTTTTAATCTTAGCGTAGGTGTTTTTAATAAAGGACTGACCGCCAAAGCCGGGGTTAACGCTCATCATGCATACCAGGTCAATATCGTTTATTACATCTTCCAGCAAACTTACATTTGTATGCGGGTTGATAGCTACCCCTGCTTTCATGCCTTCTGCCTTAATAGCCTGTAGGGTACGGTGCAGGTGTGTGCAGGCTTCAAAATGTACACTTAGGTTACCGGCTCCCAAATCAGCAAATGTTTTAATATACCTGTCCGGCTCAACAATCATCAGGTGCACATCAAGTGTTTTTTTTGCGTGGCGTGCAATGGCTTCAAGCACAGGCATGCCAAAGGAAATATTAGGTACAAAAACACCATCCATAATATCAATATGAAACCAATCGGCTTCACTGTTGTTTATCATTTCAATGTCGCGTTGCAGGTTGGCAAAATCTGCCGATAATACCGATGGTGCTATAAGTGTATTTTTCATGTAGTTGTGTGTTATTTGTGCAAAGATAGCTTTATACCACCTATGTTACAAGCAAAAATAAGAAGGTATGGAATCAGGGTTTTACAGGATTTTTTCTGTTAAATATAATTTTGGCATAAAATATGCGTTATATTGTAAGATTTCCCATATTAATTAGTTGAGTTAAATGATAAAATGGAAAGGTATATAAATGAAAAACTCCGGTAATCAGCCGGAGTTCAATCATCAATCAAAAAACGAACAGTTATTAACTGTTAGTGCCTTTATATTTTATCGGTAAGAATCAGAATTATTCCGCCAAAATACAAATTTTAGCTAAAAAATAAAATTTTGACGGGATTTTTTTGCCTTACAGTATTACCCAAGATATGTTTTAAGAATCTTGCTTCTTGAAGTATGTTTTAACCTCCTGATAGCCTTTTCTTTAATTTGGCGCACACGCTCGCGGGTAAGGTCAAAAGTTTCGCCTATTTCCTCAAGCGTCATTGGGTGCTGGTCTCCTAAACCAAAATAAAGGCGCACAACATCGGCCTCACGAGGCGTAAGCGTTTCCAGTGCCCTTTCAATTTCAGTGCGAAGCGATTCATGAATAAGCTCTCTGTCAGGGTTAGGGGACTCGCCTGAACGTAATACGTCATACAGGTTAGAATCCTCACCTTCCACAAGCGGCGCATCCATAGAAAGGTGGCGCCCTGAATTTTTCATGCTCTCCTTAACATCATTAACGGTCATGTCCAGTTCTTTGGCTATTTCCTCCGCAGAAGGGGCACGCTCATTGCTTTGCTCAAGCAAAGCATACATTTTATTTATCTTGTTTATAGAGCCGATTTTATTAAGCGGAAGGCGCACTATACGCGATTGCTCTGCCAAAGCCTGTAATATAGACTGGCGGATCCACCATACGGCATAAGATATAAATTTAAAACCACGCGTTTCATCAAAACGCTGTGCTGCTTTAATAAGGCCAAGGTTACCTTCATTAATAAGGTCAGGTAATGTTAAACCCTGGTTTTGGTATTGTTTTGCCACAGAAACCACAAAACGAAGATTGGCTTTTGTAAGTTTTTCAAGTGCCCTTTGGTCTCCGGCTTTTATACGTTGTGCTAACTCTACCTCCTCATCCGCAGTAATCAAATCTACTTTTCCTATCTCCTGGAGGTATTTGTCCAGTGAAGCAGTTTCCCTGTTGGTTACCTGCTTTGTAATTTTTAATTGTCTCATGTAAAACCTTACTGAATTAAGTATTCAGGTTATTATACGTAATGAATGAGGAAAAAGTTACACAAGTGGAAGTAAATTTTTTTAGTATTATTTTTCAGGGGGTTAAAGTATTTATAGGCAGGGTTTTTACTAGGCAATACATTAATGATTATTCTTTTGTGCCCTGGCTTTATAAATGTTCCTGAAAAGAAAAAAAGAAAGAAATATAAAAATAACCGCCAGAATTATTTTTCCTATGAGATAGCCCCATCCGTATTCTGTTAATCTGTCTGCGTCAGTAATAAGTTTGGATATTATATCTATTATTAAAACAAATGTTATAACAGAAATTATTAGTAATAATATTTTTTTCAAGATAAGGTATATTTAAGCGGGAAATTTAATTTCCCGCTTTTTTAAAAACTATTTAGTAACAGTTGTAACAGTTGGTGTATAAATTCCAAATGTTATGCCGGCAATAAGCCCGTTAATAAAGCTGTGTTTGGTTGTTACAGTATAATCAGTTGCTCCGTCAGCCATTTGTTTAGCATCAGATACACCCACAGGAGCTAATCCGTAAATTACATAATGATTCCATTTTGTAACCTTACTGTTTCCCTGTGCGCCTTTACCTACTACAGTAGTGTAAGTATAGCATTATGTTAAAAGCATAGAAGCCGCGAAAGCTACTGTACAAATTTTTGCGATTTTTTTCATGTTTGTTGTAAAAAATTGATTAATTGAAATTTGATTTAAATCGCGCAAATATATGTATTTAGTTTAAAAAACGGCAGCTTTATGGCTGCCGTTTTTTTTATTCATTGCGCTCATACTGGCAGCAATGGTGCAGGTTGGCATAATCGCCATCTGCAGCCTTAATTTTATTGGTATCATGACCGGTTTTGGCAACAGCCTTATGTACATCATCAATACTGCATTTATTTTCATCAATAATAAGATGTAAATCCTGATGGTCCTCATGCCATGCTGCTGATTTAACCCCTTTTACGCTATAGGCAGCTTTTTCTATACGTTTTTTGCATAGGTCGCAGTTACCTTTTACCTCAATATCATATTTGGCATTTTTACTCTTTTTTTCCTGTGCCTGTACGGCTATGCCTGTAAGCATTACAAGCAATACTAAAACAAATTTTTTCATGGTTTAAATTATTTTATTTTAAAACGTAATCCTGCATAATACATCTGCCCGAAAACAGGGGCATATATAATAGAGGTGTCAAAATATGGGCCAAAAGGGTCGTTACTGCCTAAAATAGCCTTTTTCTGCTGGTAGTTCCCTATGTTTTCGCCACCTATATACACCTCAAATACACTTGAAAAACTATGTGTTACCTGTGCATTCATTAACGAGAATGAAGGTGAATAATTGTCAAACCTTTCTTCAGCCGGGTTGCTGCCTGTATATGGGAGCCTTTGTTTGCCCATCCAGTTGTAAGTAAAGTCAAACTTCCATTGCCTGCCTCCTTCCTTAACATGGGTTTCATAAGCAAGGTTTGTAAAAAAACGGTGTTTTGCCTGTAACGGCCTTTCAATAGTACCGGAAAAGTAATCTGTTTTTATATCATAATACTTATATGCCGTCCTTATATTAAAGTGATGTGTTATTTCATAGTTAAGTTCCAGTTGCAGGCTGTTGGCATACGATTTACCGTCAAGGTTATAAAATAATACTTCCTGCGGCGATGCATATAAGTCTACCACTGCCTGATTCTGGAAATCAGTACGGTAATAATCAACAACAAACTCAGCATTTTTTCCGAAAAGGGGGAAGCCTTGTATAAAACTCACCCCGTAGTTCCAGGCAATCTCAGGGTCAAGCCCATATATTTTGCCTCCTGAATTTAAAATGCTCATAACACGAGAGCTACCAAATAACGACTGATTTTCAGCAAAAATATTTGCAGCCCTTTTTCCCCTGCCTGCCGATGCCCTAAAGGTAGCCTCCCTCCAGGGGTTATACCTTAAATGGACACGCGGTGTAAAAAATGCACCTAAACGGTTGTGCACATCAAAACGCCCACCGGCTACTACACTAAAATCATCGGCATTGTCATAAGTATATTCAAAAAAAGCGCCAACGGAGTTATCTGTCCTGCTGTAATCGGCAGTGTTTATAAATTCGCCATAATTATCATAAGTAAAATTCAGCCCGGTAGAAAACTTATTCAGTGTGTTGTTTATTATTGAACTGAATATAATGTTGGAATAAAAGCTTTTCTGCTCTATATCATAAGTAGTCAGCCCAAAATAAGACTCCTGGTTGTGCCAGTTGAAGGCCGCCTGTACACCTATGCTTTGAAAAGGCATATCGGGAAATACATAACCCAGTTTACCTGAAATGTCGGCTTTGTCGGTATTTATCTCTGACCCCCAGTGGTTAGTGGTAAGCTTATCGGTATCGGGGTCAAAATCAATTTCGCCGGTTTGTTTTTCATCCCTCATATAGCGGAAATTTAAAAAACTAACCCAGCCTTTTTCGGCATCATTATATTGCCAGCGGTTCATAACATTTATCTGCTTTGCTAGCGGATTGTCAAGAAAACCGTCATCATTCATATCATTCTTGGCGACGCGGGTGTTGGTATGCAGGAAAAGTGTTGAACTCCATTTGTCTGAAAACTTCCTGTTTACATGTGCATTTGCTTCAAACCTGCTTCCCGTAGAGCCGTAAAGGTTAAGGAAAAAGGGAATATCATCCACAGGCTTTATAAGTTCATAATTAATCTGGCCCGAAATACTTTCATAACCATTGATAACCGGGCCTGCGCCTTTGGTAATCTGTATGCTTTCCACCCAGGTGCCGGGCACAAAAGAAAGTCCGTAAGCCTGGGAAGCTCCCCTCACTGCCGGGATATTTTCTTCGGCAATTAGCAGGTAAGGGCTAGTCAGCCCAAGCATTTTTATCTGGCGGTTACCGGTTAGTGCATCCGAAAAGTTAACGTCTATAGACGGATTGGTTTCAAAGCTTTCCGCAATATTGCAGCAGGCAGCCTTAAGCAGTTCTTTACTGCTCATGGTAGAAGTGTTCGTGGCCTGCACTCTTGAGCGTTCAAGGCTTTTACGGGTTTTGTCCAGCACGACTTCATTTAGCTCGTTGCCTGAAGAGGGCTTTAAAGTGCGGGTTATATATTTTGGGCTGTCAACCGTAAGGGTGTCGGTAACATACCCAATATAACTTATCAGTAGTTTGTTGCTTTTGTTTGTAAGGGGCAGGGTAAATGTGCCTTCGGCATCAGTGGCAGTAGCAACGGTAGTATTCAGCCACCATACGTTTGCCCCCGGAAGCGGCAGGTTTTGCTCATCCAGCACTTTGCCGCTTATGGTTGTTTGTGCCTGTATTGCTGTTACAGCAAACAGGAACATTATAAAAAATAAATTACGCATAAATATATTTTAATGTTAATTATCAATTAATCCTCACTGAGTGAGGGATAAATAATTCATTAAAATTTTTAGGCGTAAAAAATATACTTGCAGTAAAGTTTAAATAAAGGCGGCGCATTTGATTCGCAGTAAAAAGAAGGGAAGTCCTTTTTTACTATTGCATGTTCCGTATAAAAAGCTACCGGATTCCATTCTGTTGCGGCGCAAAAGGCACTAAGGTCAAGCTGCAGGGATTTTACTATTATATTATCAGTATTGTCCTGAAGTTTAACTATGTCGTTATCACAGCATTTTTTATGGCTTTCTCCTGCCGCGGCGCAGCATGTTTTTTCCTCCTGCTTTTCGTGTATGGTGTTGCAGGGATCCTGTAACTTATAGGAAAACGAAACTGACGATACTTCGCCGTGGCAATAATGCACATTAAGTGCCATCCCGGTATTGCAGAACAATATAAGGAAAGCTAAGAGTATGCCTATGTGCTTATTAGGTTTCATTTGCGGTGTAAAATTACTAATTTTCTTTTATACGGGCAGTTTTTTGATAGTAAAAAGCCGGAATAAAAAGTAACAGGAATATAGGATGGATAATAAATCTCCTGATGTAGAACAACAGTAAAAGGTTAACCTTCTCGGAACTTATGATGATAGAAAATGCAGAAATCAGCAGTATAAAAAATAATGCATATAATAGTGTTGTAAGTTTTATTATTGCCCTGTCCTTAAATATAAGGTATATTATACCTATAGAAATAAGTGTATTAAGCAAGTAACGCATTGCAAGGTTTAGTAAAAGCTTTATAGTGTCATAATCAGGTAAAACTTTGTTTTCATTTTTAAAAAATTCAATCAGCGGGTCATAAAAAAGCCTGCTTTCAAAAAAACGTACTGATACCAACAGTATAAACAGCAGTAATATGCCGGCAACGCCTATTGCACTAATTTTTATTCCTTTTGCCATTCGCTGAAAATTTCATTACCCATGCCACCCAAAGCACAAATACCACACCATATATAAACAAGGGGAAAACTATGTCATGCAGTAGTTCCTTCTGTTCGGGGTAATAATTAAAACCAAGCACCAGCAGGGCTATTCGTATTATATTAAGTACATATAATATTATAATGCCGCTTATTATATATAGTAGTGTCCTTTTTAAAGCAGATGAAAAAGCAATAATGAATGCTGTAAACAATATCATTACGCTTATGGCATTACAGCCTTCTACAATACGCACTTTACTGTCGCCATCCAGTAACAGGCGGTAAGAGGCTTCGGAAGTATGTGGTTCTATAGAAGCATCATGCCCTGTCCATAACAATACATCTCTTGCTTGTTTGGTCACTATAGTAGTTATGCCATCTGTTTCAAACTGACTGGCATTATATTGTGAAAGGTAAAGCCAGTATATAACACCGAGCACAAAATAGCTTATGCCAAATTTCAGCAGAAATAAAAAAAAAGGTTTATTGTTTTTTAATACACTCATAGGGTAATGTATTTTTAACAAAAATATGTAAAATCAAACAGCCTTTATAAATACTTTTGCGTAAACAATTCGTTAACCATGACATTTGAAGAATTAAAGCCTAAAGTAACCGATATACTTCATCACGACAATACTCTTAGGGACGAGAAACTTTTACAATTATGCCACCTGCTTAAGGATAATATAGATTATTATGACTGGGTAGGGTTTTATTTCAGGAATGGCGATAAGGAGGAACTGGTGCTTGGCCCTTATGCAGGTGAGCCTACCGACCATACCGTTATACCGTTTGGCAAAGGCATATGCGGACAGGTAGCAGTTTCCAATCAAAATTTTGTAGTGCCCGATGTAACTGCCCAGGATAATTATATAGCATGCAGCATAAGCGTTAAATCGGAAATTGTTGTGCCGCTTTTTGTAGAGGGTAAAAATGTGGGGCAGATAGATATAGATTCTAATGTAATTGATGCCTTTACCGAGCAGGATGAACGCTTTTTAGAGTTTGTGAATGCTGAAGTGGCCAAGCTGTTTTAACTTTGTAATTTTACTGCTTGCAGGAACAGAAAATTTAATTACCTTTGCACCCAATCAGGAAAGACCTGATTATACATAAAAATTATTTAAATAATATTGGCATGTACTTGACTAAAGAAGTTAAACAGGAAATTTTCGCTAAGCACGGCGGTACTGCAAACAACACAGGTTCTGCAGAAGGCCAGATTGCTTTATTCACATTCAGGATTAACCACCTTACAGGGCACCTTAAAAAAAATCGTCATGATTATAACACAGAGCGCTCACTTGTAAAGCTGGTAGGTAAAAGGAGGAGCCTTCTTGACTACTTGAAGAAAAAAGATATCAACAGGTATCGTGAGATTATAAAAGAATTGAACATCAGAAAATAATCGAGATGAAAAGAGGTGCCCGCGCGCCTCTTTTTGTTTTAAGGATTTGCAGTATTGCAGTTAAAAAAAGTTTTGGTTTTTCATTGGGTTTATTGACTACACAACAACAACTACAACAACACAACTAACTTAATGAACCCATTGTTTAATCAAAAGATTGGATTTTATGATTCCTAACGTTACAAGGGAGATCATTGATCTCGGAGATGGGCGAACCATCTCAATTGAAACCGGGAAACTGGCAAAACAGGCAGATGGCTCTGTAGTAGTGCGTATGGGCGATGCCATGCTGCTTGCTACAGTGGTATCTGCCAAAACTGCCGCTCCCGGCATTGACTTTTTACCATTAACAGTAGATTACCGCGAAAAGTTTGCAGCAGCAGGCCGTTTTCCCGGAGGCTTTTTTAAGCGTGAGGCAAGGCCAAGCGACAGCGAGATATTAACCATGCGTTTGGTTGACCGCGTGCTTCGCCCGCTTTTCCCGGACGACTACCATGCCGAAACACAGGTAATGATACAGTTAATGTCGCATGATGAAAGTATTATGCCTGATGCACTTGCAGGTCTTGCCGCTTCGGCTGCGCTTGCAGTGTCTGACGTGCCTTTCCATACACTGATATCTGAAGTGCGTGTGGGCAGGGTAAACGGGCAGCTTATCATCAACCCAAGCAGGGAGCAATTAGCAGAATCGGATATAGATATGATGATTGGAGCTTCCAGCGACTCTATTGCAATGGTAGAGGGTGAAATGAAGGAGATATCTGAAAAGGAAATGGTTGAGGCTATTAAATTTGCCCACGATGCCATTAAAGCCCAGATAGCTGCACAGGAAAAACTTAGGTCTGCCATAGGCAAGGAAATAAGGACTTATGAAGAAGAAAGGCAGGATGAAGCCATAAGCGCAAAAGTTTATGAACTTTCTTATGACAAGTATTTTGCCATTGCAAAAGAAAGCTCTGCAAAACATGAGCGTTCAGAAAAATTCTCTTTGGTAAAAGAAGAAGTACTTGCTGCTTTTACCGAGGAAGAACTGCTTGAAAACGGCGACTTAATCAATAAATACCTTTACAAATCGCAAAAAGAGGCGGTAAGGAATGTAATACTTGATTTGGGCATCCGCCTTGACGGCAGGAAAACAAATGAGATACGCCCGATTTGGTGTGAGGTTGATTACCTTCCTTCAACACATGGGTCGGCACTATTTACAAGGGGTGAAACCCAGGCTTTGGCTACGGTTACTTTAGGTACTTCCCGCGAGGCCAATGTAATCGACCTTCCATCTGAACAGGGAGAAGAGAAGTTTTACCTTCACTACAATTTCCCACCGTTCTCTACCGGTGAAGCAAAACCGTTAAGGGGAACTTCAAGGCGCGAAGTAGGGCATGGTAATCTTGCACAACGTGCACTTAAAAACATGATACCAGCCGAAACGCCATATACAGTGCGTATTGTTTCAGAAGTACTGGAATCTAACGGTTCATCATCTATGGCTACTGTTTGTGCAGGTACACTTGCACTTATGGATGCGGGTATACAAATGATTAAGCCGGTTTCAGGTATAGCCATGGGGCTTATATCTGATGATAAGACAGGCAGATGGGCTGTATTATCTGATATTTTAGGTGATGAAGACCACCTGGGTGATATGGACTTTAAAGTTACAGGTACTGAAGATGGTATTACTGCCTGCCAGATGGATATTAAAATTGAGGGCCTTAACTATGAGATAATGGAAAAGGCGCTTGAGCAGGCACGCGAAGGCCGCCTTCATATACTGGGCAAACTTACCGAGGTAATTGCACAGCCAAGGCAAGAAGTAAAACGCCATGCGCCTAAAATGGTTAAAGTTACCATACCGGGTGATTATATTGGTGCACTTATTGGCCCCGGTGGTAAAGTTATACAGGAACTGCAAAAAGCTACAGGTACCACAATAGTTATTAACGAGGTTGATAATATGGGTGAAGTTGAGATATTGGGTACAAGCCCTGAAGGAATGCAGGCTGTACTTAATAAAATTGACTCCATTATATTTAAGCCGGTAGTAGGTGAAACCTATAGCGTTAAAGTAATAAAAATGCTTGACTTTGGTGCTGTTGTTGAATATGTAAAAGCACCCGGCAACGAAGTATTGCTGCATGTTTCTGAACTTGCATGGGAGCGTACTGAAAACGTTTCGGATGTAGTGAATTTAGGAGATGTATTTGATGTAAAATATATTGGTGTAGATCCTAAAACACGCAAGGAGAAAGTGTCAAGGAAAGCTTTGCTGCCACGCCCGCCAAGGGACGAAAACCGACCTCCGAGGGATGAGAACCGCCCTCCGAGAGAGGACAGGGGCAACCGTCCGCCAAGGGATGGACAAAGGCCGCCAAGGCATGATAATAGAAAAGATGGTAATGAGCCGAAAGGCAATACCGAATCTTAATAAAAAAAACCGCATATTTAATATGCGGTTTTTTATTTGCTTTTGGTCTTTGATAATCGAGCATAAAAAAGGAGCGTTTATAACGCTCCTTTTCTTTATATCAGTTTGATATTACATCATGCCAGGCATTCCGCCACCCATTGGCATTCCGCCTGCAGGGCTGTCTTCTTTAATATCAATCAAAGCACACTCTGTAGTAAGTATCATACCTGCAACAGATGCAGCGTTTTCAAGAGCTACACGTGTTACTTTTTTAGGGTCTATAATACCTGCTGAAAGCATATCCACATATTCATCTGTTTTTGCATTGTAACCAAAATCGTCTTTGCCATCGGCAACCTTTGCTACAACCACACTGCCTTCAAGGCCTGCGTTTTCAACAATTGTGCGTAATGGAGATTCAATTGCGCGCGATACTATAGCCACACCGGTAGCTTCATCAGCATTTTCAGTTTTAATGTCGGCCAGTGCTTTTTTCGACCTTAGTAATGCAACACCACCACCGGCAACAATACCTTCTTCAACTGCCGCCCTTGTAGCGTGTAGTGCATCATCCACGCGGTCTTTTTTCTCTTTCATTTCAACTTCAGAAGCTGCGCCCACATAAAGTACGGCTACACCACCTGCAAGCTTGGCAAGGCGCTCCTGTAGTTTTTCCCTGTCATAGTCAGAAGTTGTTGACTCAATCTGCGCTTTAATCTGGTTAACACGCGCTTTAATGTTTTCTTCGCTGCCCGCACCGTTTACTATTGTAGTATTATCTTTATCAATAGTTACTTTTTCGCAGGTACCCAGCATATCAAGCGTAGCATTTTCAAGCGTGTATCCCTGCTCTTCGGCAATTACAGTACCACCTGTAAGCACAGCAATATCTTCAAGAAGCGCTTTTCTCCTGTCGCCAAAGCCAGGAGCTTTAACAGCAGCAATTTTAAGTGCACCCCTTAATTTATTAACTACAAGGGTGGCAAGTGCTTCACCATCCACATCTTCAGCAATTATTAATAATGGCTTGCCGGATTGCGCTACCGGCTCAAGAACCGGAAGCAGGTCTTTCATTGAAGATACTTTTTTGTCATATAGTAAAATGTAGGGCCTTTCAAGTTCAGCTTCCATTTTTTCTGAGTTGGTTACAAAGTAAGCCGATAGGTAGCCTCTGTCAAACTGCATACCTTCCACAACATCAACATAGGTATCTGTTCCTTTGGCTTCTTCAACAGTTATAACACCTTCTTTGCCTACTTTATCAAATGCGGTTGCAATAAGTTCTCCTATAGCATCATCATTATTGGCAGAGATAGAAGCAACCTGCTTAATTTTTTCGGTAGCAGTACCCACTTCTTTAGTTTGTTTGGCAAGGTCGTTAATAATAGCTTCAACAGCTTTATCTATACCTCTTTTTAAATCCATTGGGTTAGCTCCGGCAGCAACGTTTTTAAGTCCTTCTTTCACTATTGCCTGTGCAAGCACTGTTGCAGTAGTTGTACCATCGCCTGCAAGGTCGTTGGTTTTGCTGGCTACTTCTTTCACCATTTGTGCACCCATGTTTTCAAGTGCATCTTCAAGCTCTACTTCTTTTGCAACAGATACACCGTCTTTAGTTACGGTTGGCGCACCAAACGATTTGCTGATGATAACATTACGCCCTTTAGGCCCCAGGGTTACTTTTACAGCATTTGCCAATGCATCTACACCGCGCTTTAAACCATCGCGTGCTTCAATATCAAATTTTATTTCTTTAGCCATTGTATTTTAATTTAGGATTTAATAATTAAACTCAAATTACAGTACTGCGAAAATTTCGTCTTCTTTCATTATCAGGTAATCCTTACCCTCAAATTTTAATTCTGTTCCTGCATACTTGCCATATAAAACAGTGTCGCCCACTTTAACGGTCATTTCATAATCTTTACTACCGTTACCCACGGCTACCACTATACCTTTTTGTGGTTTTTCCTTAGCAGTATCAGGAATAAAAATTCCGGAAGCAGTTTGTGTTTCTGCAGCAACCGGTTCTACCAGAACGCGGTTTGAAAGCGGTTTAATGTTTAAAGCCATAGTACTTTTTTATTTATTGTTATAAATTATAAATTTAGACACCTCACTTTTTTCAGAAATTATGCCAATTAAAAAAACTGACAATTTTTACCAATAAAAAATGCCAGCAACTGACAGGCTGGCATTTTATATATTTATTGTAAAAATTAATTTTGTGGCTGTTCTTCCTGTGCAGGAGCAGGCGTTTGTGTAGCCGGCTGCGCAGGTGTGCTTGGTGCCGGTGTTGTAGCGGCAGGCGCGGCAGACTCATCAATCAGTTTTTGGTCATCAGTACCAAGCTTATTTGAAAAGCTAAGGGTTGACAATAATATTAATGCCATTAATATAGCAGCAAGAGTCCAGGTACTTTTATCAAGAAAGTCGGTTGTTTTTTGCACGCCGCCCATCATTTGGGAACCGCCAAGTGTAGATGATAATCCGCCTCCTTTAGGGTTTTGTACCATTATTACCACAACCAGTAAAAAGCTAACTATTGTTATAAGTACCAGAAATATTGTAAATTGACCCATTTGTTTAATTATTATTTTGTTGTAAAATTTTTATATCTGAAATACGGTCTGCAAAGAAAACACTTTTTTCCGGATATTTCAAAATTAATATTTCATAAGCCTGTATCGCTTTCTGATATTTTCTTTGTTCCAGGTAAACCTTTGCCAGTGTTTCTGTCATAAGGAATGAGGTGTCCTCATTATTTTTATTAATGTTTACCGGCGTAACCGGGGTATTTTTATCGGGTACTATTTTAGGGTTTATTTCTATAAACCTGTCAATCAGTTCCATTTTCCTGTCAATTGGATTAGGCTTTTCGGGCTCGCTGTTACGCTCAACAGGTGTAAGCTTTGATAGCTGTAGCCATTCGGCAAATGAATGTTTTTCATTTTTACTGAACTGTAAAGGCTTCCCGGTTCCCAGCTTTTGTGCCGTTTCTTCTGCCAGGCTTGCCTCCCTTTCTTCTTCCTTAGCAGTAACTGCTTTTTCATTACTGTCAGCTTCTTTTATAGAAAGCTTTATAGACTCTTCAAGTTTGCTTGCGGCAGGCTGTGGCTCAGGCTTTATAATTTCACTGTCAGTAACATTAATAAGGCTTAGTGATTTTTCTTTTTCTTCAAAAAAGTCTTTTTGGATACTTATAAACTGTTCAGACGTTATAAAGTCAAACAGGATGGTACGGTCGGTAGTATAAGCGGCAGTTTTTTTTAATTCAAGGTTATAACGAAAGCTGTCCTGGTTATAAAGCCCTTTTAAACGAATGGCACGTGCACTTTGCAGGTATGGAAATTCTGAAAGTATGCCTTCCAGTTCCAATGACTGCCTTTCGGTTAACGAGTAGGGCTTGTTAAGCAGGTATGTATAATCTTTAGTGTTCAATACTATTTATTTTATGGTTTACCACTTAGCAAGCGACTCATTAAATATATCCTGTGTTATACGCTCAAATATTTCCTCAAGTGCGGTGGATAGTATTTGCCCTGTAGGAAGTCCGTTGCCTTCAAAATCATGGTAAAAGCTAAAACGCTTTTCAAAATTATCAGCTTCTTTATTTTTATTGGTAAACCTTACATTTACAGCTATGGTAAACCTGTTTTGTGCGGCCCTCTGGTCGGCAGTTGCTGTCATAGGGGTTACCCTGTATTCCACAATTTCACCTTCATAAACCAAATCGCCGTTAGTATTGGTAAGGCTCAGGTTGGTTTGGTTCTGTATAAGTTCCTGCAGCCTTATGGTAAAAGTCCTTTCTATACCGGGCTCAACAATATCAGCATTGTTCTGGAAAAAATTTACCTGAAAAGTTTCGGCATCTATTTTCCCTGTGCCTGTAAAATTATATATACTGCAACTGTTGAGCATAAAAGCCACAGTTGCCACCAATGCTAATTTAAATATCTTCATTGTAATACCTTTATTAAAGGTCATATTGCTTAATTTTTCTATATAAAGTCCTTTCTGATATTCCCAGTTCATCAGCGGCGGCTTTGCGTTTTCCTTTATTGCGTTCCAGGGCTTTTTTAATCATCTCAATTTCCTTTTCGTCCAGCCTGAGGTTTTCCTCTTCCTCCACCGTTTCGGCAAAAAGGTAATGCCCGTCGTCTTCATCTTCGTCATCATGGCTTAGAACCGGTTGTTCCTGCCGAACCACAGGCTGAGGTGGTGCAAGCATTTCAGTATGCTGCCTTTCCTCAAACCCTCTGCCGGCTTCATCAGGATTGCCGTAAATGCGCTGGATAAGGCTTTTGTTGGATTCCTGCACCTTATTAGTGTTGCCGTTCTGCATAAGTTCCATTGTCAGCTTTTTCAGGTCGTTAAGGTCGCTGCGCATATCAAAAAGGATTTTATACAGTATTTCCCTTTCATTGCTGAAATCACTTTCAGGCTTTTTGTCCTTAACAACTGCCGGAAGGTTGCTGCCTTCTTCCGGTAAATAGGAGCGGAGTGCGGTAAATGATATATTGCGATTGGTTTCCAAAACCGAAATTTGCTCCGCAATATTACGCAATTGCCTTATATTGCCACTCCACCGATACTTAAGCAGTAGCTGTACTGCATCGTCATCAAGTTTTATAGGCGGCATTTTATATTTATGTGCAAAATCTGATGAGAATTTACGGAACAGCAGGTGTATATCATCTTTTCTTTCACGTAATGGCGGAAGCATAATTTCTACAGTGCTTAGCCTGTAATACAGGTCTTCACGAAATTTACCCTTCTCAATTGCGTCAAACATATTTACGTTGGTAGCAGCCACTATGCGCACATTTGTTTTTTGTACCTGGCTGGACCCCACTTTTATAAACTCGCCGTTTTCAAGCACCCTTAAAAGCCTTACCTGTGTGGTTAAAGGCAATTCACCTACTTCATCAAGGAAAATGGTACCGCCATCGGCTACTTCAAAATAACCCTCCCGGGTAGATGTAGCCCCTGTAAAAGCTCCTTTTTCATGCCCGAAAAGTTCACTATCAATAGTGCCTTCAGGTATTGCACCACAGTTTACGGCTATGTATTTGCCATGCTTGCGGTGCGAAAGGGCATGTATAATTTTAGGGATACTTTCCTTACCTACACCGCTTTCCCCTGTAACCAAAACCGAAATATCGGTAGGAGCCACCTGTATCGCCTTTTCAATGGCACGGTTCAGCTTAGGGTCATTTCCTATAATTTCGAAACGTTGTTTTATGGCTTGTACACTTTCCATGCATTTTTCTTTAAAGATTTAAAAACCAATCTTTATTAATTTCTATGGATTCTACAATTTTTGTTGTAACTCCTAAATTCAATTCCTTTAATTTTTCACATAATAGGTCTCCTTCAACTAAATCTATTGGAGGAGCACCATCTCTGGTAGCTTCTTTAAGCGCTTCACGTGTGAAATTTCCAGTTGTGATAAATAAACCTTTATCGGCTCTTCCTTGCATTGCTCCTCTAAAGTCTCTTATTTGACTTGGATTAATTGAGCCCTTATATCTTTTGCATTGAAAAATAACATGAAAACTTAAAAGACCACTTACTCTTACAATACCTTTTCCGTCAATACCACCATCGCCGGATTTTCCAGTTACTTCTACCTGGAAAAATCCACTTTCTCGTAGTATCCTTTGGGATAGTCTCTCAAATGCAGATGGAGAGATATTATATAATATGTTTAATAATTTTTCTTTCCACTCTTCAGTCTCTTCAACTTCATCTTCAACTTCATCTTCAACATGGTTTTTAGATTTTAATAAATTTTTAACTTCGTTTGGGATTGCTTGTTTGCGAACTGAATTTTTTATTTCTTCTGGGTTAATATCTAATATATTAATATCAGGTTTTAAAAGTGCCCAAACACCCCGAGAAGAATTTTCTAAAAGACCATATTTTTTTAGGTATGTTCTACTCCATGCTAATCGATAATCAATTTTACTAATATTGCCATTTTCTTTATGAGGTATTTGTAATATCTCTTCTGGTAATTTCGTTATTTCGTATACTTCTGAATTTATTTCTTCAATAGTTCCTGAACCACCTAAATTCTGAAGAGCTTGTAAAGTTGGAATAATTAATTTATCAAATGTAGGTACTCCTGGGAAACGCCTTTTACGTGCCATACTATTAAAAGTTAGTTCATATCACTATACCCCACAGCTTCACCAATAAGTGTTGCCGATGTACAGTCAGTTATTTTTACGTTTACAAATTCCCCTTTTTTATAATCACCTTTAGGGAAAACCACTGTAGTGTTTTGGGAGTTGCGCCCGCTCCAGTGTGCATTGCTGCGTTTGGATTCTTTTTCTATCAATACTTCCACTACCTGGCCTAAAAAGCGGCGTGTGCGCTCCCATGCCATTTTCTGCTGAAGGTCAACCACCTCCTGCAGCCTGCGTTTTTTAACCTCCTCCGGCACATCATCTTCCATTTTGCGAGCGGCAAGCGTGCCCGGCCTTTCGGAATAGGCGAACATATAACCGAAATCATATTTTACATATTCCATAAGTGAAAGCGTGTCTTTATGGTCTTCTTCAGTTTCCGAAGGAAAGCCTGTTATCATATCCTGCGATAATGATATTTCAGGTATTATGCGGTATATGTTATCAACCAGCTCCATATATTCCTCACGGGTGTGCTGGCGGTTCATTTCTTTTAATATGCGGGTGCTGCCCGATTGTACCGGCAGGTGTATATATTTACATATATTATGGTGTTTGGCCATAACTTCTATAACCGAAAGGTGCATATCCTGCGGATTGGAAGTGCTGAAACGAAAACGCATTTTTGGGAATGCCGTAGCTGCCATATCCAGTAGCTGTGCAAAATCTACCGCAGTGGCTTTCTGCATTTCCGATGCTTTTTCATAATCCTTTTTAAGCCCGCCGCCATACCAAAGGTAGCTGTCAACATTTTGGCCTAAAAGGGTAACTTCTTTATAGCCATTATCCCAAAGCTGCTTAATTTCTTCCATTATACTTTGTGGCTCGCGGCTTCTTTCCCGCCCACGGGTAAAAGGTACCACGCAAAAAGTACACATATTGTCGCAGCCGCGTGTTATAGATACAAAAGCGGTAACACCATTACTGTTTAAACGCACAGGTGCTACATCGCCATACGTTTCGTCTTTGGATAGGATAACATTAACCGCATCCCGGCCTTCATCAACTTCTTTCAACAGGTTGGGTATATCTTTATAGGCATCAGGGCCTACAACCATATCCACAATTTTTTCCTCTTCAAGAAATTTGCTTTTCAGGCGTTCGGCCATACAGCCAAGTACCCCCACCTTCATGCCGGGGTTAATTTTTTTAATGCTATTATATTGCTCGAGCCTTTTGCGTACAGTTTGCTCGGCTTTATCACGTATAGAGCATGTGTTAACCAGTACAAGGTCGGCTTCCTCAATATTCTGGGTAGTATTAAAGCCCTGGTTGGCAAGTATGGAAGCTACAATTTCGCTGTCAGAAAAATTCATCTGGCAGCCATAGCTTTCTATAAAAAGTTTTTTTGTATTTCCTTCTTTCTGCTCTAAAACAAGGCTTTGGCCCTGCTTGTTTTCTTCAATTACCTTTTTCATAATTCAACAGCTGTAGTGCTTTTTTGAATTGGCAAAGATACTATTTAATTTGAGAAATATGACAAGTTGGCATATTTGTTTATGCGGTTTTTAATGTCTTTAAATTCGCAATTACACGTAATATATATAGTGTGATTATGATAAAGAAAAACATATTTATTGCAAATGACGGGGATAGAAATAGGAAGGCAAGCACAAATAAAAGGGCTGTAGCAATAATACGGCTTTTATAATCGTATAACCGTATCTTGTTTCTTTCTGCTTGTAGCATAGATAAAGATATAATGCTGACAGCACCAATGAAAAATATAAGGTGCTGGTGCGGGTTGCTTTGCTGTATTATTGAAGTTATGACTAGGGAGGCAGATATAAGCAATCCTAAAAATACTGATGGATTGTCAACTTTTGAAACGGGCAGGTACTCAATATTGTTAGTGTAGAATGAAATATTGAAATTGTCGAACTGTTCTGCACCCATAAAACGTCCTGTTACACAGTTTCTTTTTAATATGTCAAAATATTTATGAGGAAATTTATCACGAAAATCCATAAACACAGCCAAAAATAAGTCATTTTCACCTTTGGGTACCTGTATCACAGATTTAATAAAATCAATACGGATAATAACGCTGTCACATTCGTCATCCAGTTGTACTGACAGATGTTCGCAGTGCGCAATTTTTGCAAGCAATTTTTTGTTACTGTCATATATTTTTATGCGGCGGGCATGGTACCAGTTGTATGGCAACAGTAATTTTATTTCTAAATTTCTCATATGTTTAGTACTTATAAAGATTTAGAATTCTAAATATAATAAAATCCCTGCAAGCAACAGTGTGTTTTAAAGGTTAATGTTGTGCAAAAAAACCTGATTTTTAAATGCTGCAAAACCAAATATTAAAAAAATCCTATACTTTTGCGACCAAAGAAACGTATGATGGCAAAGAATTTAGTGATTGTTGAGTCGCCTGCCAAGGCAAAAACCATAGAGAAATTTTTAGGAAAAGACTTTCAGGTTGAATCCAGTTACGGGCATATAGCCGACCTTCCTTCTAAAGAAATAGGGGTGGATGTGGAAAATGGTTTCAGGCCAAAATATGAAGTCTCTGCCGATAAAAGGACTTTGGTTAAAAAACTCAGGGATCTTTCTAAATCTGCCGATACAGTTTGGCTGGCAAGTGATGAAGACCGCGAGGGAGAAGCCATAGCCTGGCACCTGGCGGAAGAACTTAAACTGGATAATGCAAAAACCAAACGTATTGTTTTTCATGAAATTACAAAAACGGCTATTCAAAAAGCCATTGAAAACCCCAGAAGCATAAATTATAACCTTGTTAATGCACAACAGGCCCGCCGGGTTTTAGACAGGCTTGTTGGGTATGAACTTTCTCCGGTGTTATGGAAAAAAGTTAAAAGCGGCCTTTCAGCAGGACGTGTACAGTCGGTTTCTGTGAGGCTTATAGTAGAACGCGAGCGCGAAATACAAAATTTCAAATCGGAGGCTACTTATTCTGTAAGTGCTGAATTTGCCAACGAGGCAGGAAAGACATTTAAAGCTAAGCTGCCCAAAAACTTTTCTACAAAGGAGCAGGCACAGGATTTTTTAAACCAAAATATAGGTACTATATATAAGGTGTCGGATTTGGAAACAAAGCCTGCCAAAAAATCGGCAGCGGCACCCTTCACCACTTCAACATTACAGCAGGAAGCCGCCAGGAAACTTTATTTTCCTGTAGGCGTTACCATGATGCTTGCCCAGCGCCTTTATGAGGCAGGGCTTATTACCTATATGAGGACTGACAGTGTTAACCTTTCGCAGGAGGCCATGCTGGCAGCCGAAGCTGAAATTATAAATTCATACGGTAAAGAATACAGCAAGCCGCGCAACTATGCTACAAAAAGCAAAGGTGCGCAGGAAGCACACGAGGCAATACGCCCCACCGACATGACACGCCACAGCGTAAATATTGACCGTGACCAGGCAAGGCTGTATGACCTGATATGGAAAAGGACACTGGCCTCGCAAATGAGCGATGCTGAGTTGGAGCGCACTAATGTTAAGATTGAGGCCAACAGCCATAAAGAAACATTTACAGCTTCGGGCGAGGTTTTAAAATTTGAAGGCTTTTTAAAAGTGTACCTTGAAGGGAATGACGAGGAGGATGTAGAGCAGGAAGGTATGCTGCCTGCCTTAAGGGTGAATGAAAAATTGATTAATAACTATATTACCGCTACCGAACGCTTTTCAAGGCCGCCGGCAAGATATACGGAAGCGTCACTTGTTAAAAAACTTGAAGAGCTGGGTATAGGCCGCCCCTCCACCTATGCGCCTACCATTTCTACCATTATAAGCAGGAATTATGTGGAGAAAGGCAGCTTTGAAGGGCAGGAAAGAAAGTATCACCAGCTTACTTTAAAGGCAAGTAATATCACCGCGCAGGAGCTTACAGAAGTAACAGGTTCGGATAAAGGCAAACTGGTGCCAACAGATATAGGAATGATAGTAAATGATTTTTTAGTAAATCATTTTGAAACAATACTGGACTATAACTTTACTGCCAAAGTAGAGCAGGATTTTGATGAAATCGCTTCCGGTAATGAGGACTGGACTAAAATGATGGAGGACTTTTACAGTCATTTTCACCCTACGGTTAAAGATGTTGAAAAGAATGCGGACAGGGAATCAGGTGAAAGGATTTTAGGAACCGACCCGAAAACAGGCAAGCCGGTGAGCGTGCGTTTAGGCAAGTTTGGGCCTATGGCACAAATAGGTGATGCAGAAGATGATGAAAAACAATTTGCAAGCCTGCTGCCGGAACAGAATATAGGTACTATAACTCTGGATGAAGCTTTGGTTTTATTTCAGCTTCCTAAAAGCCTTGGTGTATATAAAGGAGAAGAACTGGAGGTAAATAATGGCCGCTTTGGGCCTTATGTACGTTTCGGCAAAACATTTATATCACTGCCCAAGGGCGAAGACCCGCTTGATGTTACACCGGAGAGGGCTAAACAGCTTGTTGAGGAAAAGCTGCAGGCAGACGCACCAATCGGTACCTATAAAAATGAGCCTGTGCAAAAAGGCGTAGGGCGTTTCGGGCCATTTATAAAATGGAACGGCATGTTTATAAATGTGAACAAAAAATATAATTTTGATGCACTTTCACAGGCTGATATAGCTGAGCTTATAGAAGATAAACTTAAAAAAGAAAGTGAAAAGGTTATACATAACTGGGAGGAAGAAGGTATAAAGGTAGAAAAAGCCCGCTGGGGCCGTTCGGTTATACTGAAAGGAAAAATAAAAATAGAACTAGGCAAAGAAGTGGATGCTGCGAAACTTACACTTGACAGGGTAAAAGAAATGATAGCTGAAAAAGCGCCCGCAAAGAAAACAGCAAAAAAGGCTGCCCCGAAAAAAGCAACAGCAAAAAAGAAATAATATATGGGCTTTGATTTTTTAGAACCTCTTGATGCTGAAATGCAGGAATTTATTGATGGGCTTTCAGGCCAGGCCTTAGGCAGGAAAGTTACGTTTTATACCCAAGGGCATTTTCCGGATATAGAGCAAATATCCGTTGCAATAATCGGCGTTTTAGAGAACAGGGGGTTGGATGAAAGAAAAGAGCATGTTAACCTTAATCATATAAGAAAACAGTTGTACAGCCTCTATCCCGGCAACTGGGAAAGAATGATTGCTGATTTGGGCAACATAGCACCCGGGAATGATACCAGTGATACTTACTATGCTGTAAAGTCTATTGTGGGAGAGCTGGTAAAAAATAAAGTAATACCTATAATAATAGGTGGCTCTCAGGATTTAACCTATGCTGCTTACAGAGGGTATGACCAGCTTGAACAAATGGTAAACCTCGTTTCTGTTGACAGTAAATTTGATTTTGGAAAGGAAAATGAAAATATTTCTGCCCAGTCATACCTCACAAAAATAATTGTGGATGAGCCTAATAACCTTTTTAATTATAGTAATATAGGTTACCATACCTATTATAATGCGCAGGAGGAGATTGACCTTATTGAAAAATTATATTTTGATGCCTACAGGTTAGGAGAGGTGTGTAATAACCCAGCCATTGCAGAGCCCGTTTTCAGGGATGCCGACCTTGTCAGTATAGATATGACATCGGTTAAATCAAGCGATTCAGGCAACTTTGTTAATTTTATACCGAATGGTTTTAATGGCAAAGAAATTTGTACTTTAGCGCGCTATGCCGGTATAAGTGATAAAGTTACGTCTTTCGGCATTTTTAACCACAATAATTCAAGGCAGGAGTCTGTTTTGATTGCCCAGATAATATGGTATTTTATTGAAGGTGTGCATTACCGTTCCAATGAATACCCTTTTGGCAGCAAAGAACAATACCTACGGTATATAGTGCCGATGGAAGATGAAGAGGAAATGGTGTTTTACAAAAGCGACCGCACAGAAAGATGGTGGATAGAAATACCTTTTATATCAGGAGGTAATAATAAACTTAAAAGAAACACGTTATTACCATGTACTTATGAAGATTATCTTGGCGCATGTAATAATGAACATCCTGAAAGATGGTGGAAAGCACAAAGAAAAAACATAATGTAAAGTATTTGTTAGATAAATGTGCATTACTAACAGTGTTTTTAAGCACTTTCTTTTTGTTCAGGTTTTTTTATTAAAAAAATTGTTTTTTTAAAAATAAATAAATAGGTTTACGCCCTTAAAAAATAGAATTACACTAATAACCCAAATTTATATGAAGAAGTTCATAGCATTAACAGCAACTTTATCATTTTTAATCAGCTGTGGATCCAGTGACCGGGGGGAACTGGTAGGTGTCAGAGGAAAGAAATGGAGGCCTGAAAAGCCTTACGGGATGACTTTAGTTCCCGGAGGAGCTTTCATCATGGGTAAGTCTGATGATGATTTGGCAAACGTTCAGGATGCTCCTACCAAAACAGTAACTGTTACTTCATTTTATATGGATGAAACAGAAATTACTAATAGTGAGTACCGACAGTTCGTGCAGTGGGTTCAGGATTCAACAATCAGGACAAGGCTTGCTATATTTGCTGATGAACAGGGGCAAAAACCGGGAAGTGGCGGTATAGGTGAGTATGCGTTTTTAGACCAGGCGGGTGAAGGCGAAGAGCAGTCTCCGTATGATAAATATATGTATGATAACTATTACAGCCTTGGTATTGATGATGACGATATTTATGCAGGAAGAAAGCTTAATAAAAAGGCTAAACTTATAAAAGATCCGCAGGAATACCCGGATGAGTACTATGTGGAAGTTATGGATTCTATGTATTTGCCGGCTTCTGAGTCATATAACGGGTTAAGGACTATTGACGTTTCAAAACTTGTTTTCCGTTATTCATGGATGGATATCCAGGCTGCTGCTAAAGATAAATCTAAAGACACAAGGTCTAAAAGGAGTAAATACCTGAAAAAAGAAAATGTGCCTGTTTATCCAGACAGTACTGTGTGGATTAAAGACTTTAATTATTCTTACAATGAGCCAATGCATAACGATTATTTTTGGCATGATGCTTATGGCGAATATCCTGTAGTGGGTGTTACATGGCAACAGGCTAAGGCGTTTTGCGCATGGAGGACATTGTATAAAAATGCTTACCAAAAAAGAAAAGGCAGGCTGCAGGTAAACTCTTTCCGCCTTCCTACCGAAGCTGAATGGGAATATGCTGCAAGGGGAGGAGTACAATCTGCAACTTATCCTTGGGGTAACTTCTTTACCAAGAATGACAGGGGTTGTTTCCTTGCTAACTTTAAGCCTAACAGGGGAGATTATGCTGCCGATGGTGCACTTTATACTGTAGAGGCCAAATCTTTCGAGCCTAACGGGTACAATCTTTATAACATGGCGGGCAACGTTGCTGAGTGGACAGACTCTTCTTATGATGCCGCAGCTTATGAATACGTTTCAACAATGAATCCTAACGTGCCTGACCAGTCTAATAAAAGGAAAGTTACGCGTGGCGGTTCATGGAAAGATGTTGCTTACTTAATCCAGACAAGTACAAGGGATTGGGAGTATGCAGATTCTGCAAGGAGTTATATAGGCTTCAGGACAGTACAAAACTATATGGGTACCCAAAACACAGGTACTAACCAATAAAAAACAAAACCAATTTTTGAATATTTAAATTAACTTAACTAAAAACTAAAAATTATTTTTATTATGGCACTACCTAAAAAAGTTATGAATTTTGCCTATGGTATGGGGGCAGCGGTTGTAATCATCGGAGCGTTGTTTAAACTTATGCACTGGCCAGGTGCAAGTTTGATGTTGATTGTTGGTTTGAGCACAGAAGCCCTTATTTTCGGACTTTCAGCTTTTGACCCGGTGGAGAAAGAATTAGACTGGTCTCTTGTATATCCTGAATTAGCAGGTGGAGAGGCTAAAAGAAAAGATAAAAAAGAAAATCCTGCTGAAGCACAAGGCCTTCTTTCCCAAAAACTTGATAACCTTTTAAAAGAGGCTAAGATAGACGGAGAGCTTATGTCAAGCCTTGGTAACAGCATCAGGAACTTTGAATCTGCCGCTAAAGGTATTTCTCCAACAGTTGATTCTATAGCTTCTCAGAAAAAGTACAGCGAGGAAATGTCTATGGCTGCTGCACAAATGGAGTCTTTAAACAGCTTATACAAAGTACAGCTTGAAAGTGCTTCACGCAATGCTGAAGCTAACAGGGAAATAGCTGAAAATGCTGCTAAGCTACAGACTGAAATGGCTGCAATGACTAAAAATATAGCTTCACTAAACAACGTTTACGGCGGTATGCTTTCTGCAATGGGAAACAGAGCCTAATTAGTGTATAATCCGAATTTAAAAAACAAAGAAAGAACTAATTAGAAAATGGCAGGAGGAAAATTAACCCCAAGGCAAAAGATGATTAACCTGATGTATCTGGTTTTCATCGCCATGTTGGCCCTTAACATGTCCAAGGAGGTACTATCCGCTTTTGGACTGATGAACGAGCAGTTTGAATCTGCTAATACAGAAGCAATAAAAAATAATAATGCTTTATATGAAGCACTTGTAGCAAAGGCTTCAGAGAATCAATCTTTTGAGGCAGCAAAAAATCTTTCTCAACAAATCAAAGGTATTTCAGATCAGTTTTATGCATACCTTGGTACTTTAAAAAATGATATTACCAAAGACATTGAAAGAGAGGAAGGAAAACTTCCTTATGAAGAAATGGATAAAGGTGATATGATTGATGAAAAGTGGTTTGAAGGTGATGGATATTCTCCAAAAGGAAAAGAAATTATCGCTACCATTGAGAAGTATAAAAGTGACATGAAAGCTGCGATAGGTAAAGATGTGAAATACATTGCTATCATTAAAGAGCTTGATAATAAATTCAATACTTCAGATGTTGTTGATAGTGAAGGTGTAAAGAAACAATACCTTGATTATCATTTTAAAGGTTTCCCTTCAATTGCTTCTTTAACAAAATTAACTGCCATGCAGAACAACGTTAAGGTAATTGAGGCTAACGTATATAACCTTGCTCTTGGTAAAGCGGCTATTGAAGCTACTTCAATGAATAAATATAAAGCCATTGTTGTACTTGATAAAAATGCTTATTTCCAGGGTGAAAAAGTTACAGGTAAAGTTGTACTAGGTAGGTATGACGAGAATACAAAACCAGTTTCTTTTGAAGGGCCTGGTAAAATTGATCCTGCTACAGGACAGGCTATTATTGAGCTTAATGCTGGTTCTGTAGGTGAACAGACAATTAAAGGTAAATTTAACTTCCTTGAGGACGGTAAAAAAGTTCCGTTGGATTTTGAAGGTACTTATGTAGTAGTTCCAAGGCCTCAGTCAGCTACAATCTCTGCTGATAAAATGAACTCAGTTTATCGTGGTGTTGAAAACCCTATGACTATTTCATTTGCTGGTATTGCTGACAGCGATGTTACAGCTTCTGCACCAGGACTGCGTAAAGGTTCTAAACAAGGTCAGTATAACTGGAATGTTACATCTGTTCCGGGTACTTCTGCAGTAGTTACTGTAACAGGTAAATTACCTGATGGTAAAACTGTTGTTGACAAGAAAACATTTAACATCAGGGAAATTCCAAGGCCTTCACCTACACTTAGGGGTATGTCAGGTTCTGGAAAAGGTAACAAAAACGACCTTATGTCTTCTACTGTAAATATTGAATTCCCTGATTTCGTATTCGATATCAGTACAACAGTAAAATCATTTGAGGTTTATGTTCCTGGTAACCCTGGTATAATATGTGAAGGTAACAGGTTTAATGAAAAAGCCCGTCAGGCTATATCTAAAGCTTCAAGGGGTGATATGATTGTTATAACAAACATTAAATCTAACATCACTGGTGTAAATTATATTGTTAAGCCTTCATCTTCATTTAGCTGGGAGGTACAATAATCAAATTAAAAGAGCGTTTTTCTTTTATAGTTAAAAAGTAAATATGAATAGCAGAAATTTATTAGTTGCGGCTTTAATTATGGCAGGGATGGTTCCATCTTTTGCACAGTCTAACCTGCTTAATGCCAAAACACCGGATGAAATAGGTAAAAAAACCCTTGAGCAGGAAATGTCTGATAACGACAATCCGCTGCCATATGGTTATGTGGGTGACAGGGATATATTATTTTCAAAAAGGATATGGGAGGTTATTGACCTTGACCAAAGGATAAACTTTCCTATGTACTTCCCTATTGAAGATAACCTTGGTGATGGAAGAAGATCGCTATTCAGCGTTTTAACTAACGCAATTAAAAACGGCGAGATAACCGAAGTTTACAGTGACTCTTATTTTACTACCAAAATTGGTTCTGAGGATATTTCCCAAACATTTAATTACAGGGAACTTAATGATTACGGTACAACCGTTATGAACCAAAATCCTGGTAAAACCGAGAGTGAATTAAAAGCCAGCGGTGTATTAACCGATGAGCATTATACTACTTCGGAAGTAACAGCTGCCGATGTTTCCAAATATAAAATTGTGGGAACATGGTATTTTGATAAAAGGCAGGGTGAGCTTAAATACAGGATACAGGGAATTTGCCCTATGGCTGTAGATGCGCTTACTAAAATGAGGATGGGTGCCGATGCAGAGCCTATCGAGTTGTTCTGGGTATATTTCCCGGCAGCAAGGGATGTTTTGCATAATGCAAAGGCTTTCAATGAAAGAAATTCTTCTGCACCAATATCATTTGACCATTTGCTGAATTCAAGGCGTTTTAGTGCTGTTATTGTAAAAGAAGATAACGTTTATGGTGACAGGCTTATTGAAGACTACATGAAAGAAAATGCACAAATGCAGCTTTTAGAGGCTGAACGTATTAAAGACAAAATACGTAATTTTGAGCAGGACATGTGGAATTACTAGTTATGTAACCTTATAAATTATAAAAACTCTTACCCTTACGGTAAGAGTTTTTTATTTTTGCCGCATGAAAGATTTTATTATTGTTGGTGGCGGGCTTGCAGGTTTATGTTTTGCCGAAACTGCCTTTTTGCATGGAAAAACATTTACGCTTATCAGCGATACATCGCACAACGCTACAGGAGTTGCAGCCGGGCTTTACAATCCTGTAATTTTAAAGCGTTTCAGCCTTCCAGCCGATGCTGCTTTGCACCGGGAATATATGCTGCCTTTTTATGATGCTATTGAAAAAAGGCTGGACACTGTTTTTATGCATCAGTTACCAATTTACAGGCGTTTCGCTACAATTGAGGAGCAGAACACCTGGTTTGAAGCTGCTGATAAACCGGCGCTTAGCCCTTTTTTGATAACAGAAGTCATTCATACAAAATATACAGGGCTTACATCCCCTTTTGGTTTTGGCAGGGTTGCCGGTACAGGATATATGGATACTATGGCTTTTATCAATGCCTATCAAAACCATCTTGATGCTAATGGCTGCCTTAAAAATGAAACTTTTGACTATAAAGCACTACAGTTTGGAGATGATTTTGTGTCTTATAAAGGCATAAAAGCTTCCCACATAATTTTTGCCGAGGGTTTTGGCCTGCATGCAAACCCCTATTTTGCCAACCTTCCTTTAGATGGTACCAAAGGAGAGCTGCTAATAATTAAAGCTCCTGAACTTAAACTGGATGTTGCGGTTAATGCAGGTATTTTTATACTGCCTGTAGGCAATAATATTTATAAGGTTGGTGCAACTTATGAGTGGGATGATAAAACAGTTTTTCCTACCGAACAGGGTAAAAAGGAATTAAAGGAAAAGCTGGAGGAAATTATAACTTGCAGTTATGAAATTATCGGCCACCTTGCAGAGGTTCGGCCAACGGTTAAGGACAGGAAGCCGCTTATAGGAACTCATGTAAAGCATAAAAGGCTTCACCTGCTAAACGGTTTAGGTACGCGCGGAGTTATGCTCGGCCCATATATGGCTAAACTATTATATGAATCGGTTGTAGAAGGCAAAGAAATACCTAAGGCAGTTAACTTTACGCGCTTTAAGGTTTAGGCAGTTTATCCCAGTCTTTACGGTAGCTGATAAAAAAGTTAATCCAGATATTTCGGGAAAGCCTCATGATTATCGGCATAAAAACAACAAGGGTGCCAATAATGGCAAAGAAAGATGTTTTTAAATCTGTTTTTATAAAAACATATGATATTATAAACGCTGCCACACTAAATGCCACACCAAGTGCATAGCTAACATACATGGCACCATAAAAAAAGGAAGGCTCAATTTTATAATGCAGTCCGCAGTGGCTGCAATTTTCATGCATTTTATAAACCTTGCTAAGGTGATAAGGGTTTTTGTCAATATACATGCTCTCCTGATTGCAACGGGGGCAGGTTCCTGTTAAAATACTATATAGTTTGGATCCTTTTTTTAACATTTGCATAAAAATTTGGTGCACATCAAATTTACGACTTATTAAAGAAATAAAATAATGCTTAATATTCATAATTTATCCGTTTCCTTTGGAGGTACTTATCTGTTTGAGGAAGTAACCTTTCGTTTGGGAGCCGGCGACAGGGTAGGGCTTGTAGGAAAAAATGGTGCAGGTAAATCTACCATGCTCAAAATACTTTCGGGAGAGCTGTCGCCCGATTCGGGTGTTATCGCTACAGAAAAAGAGGTGAAAATCGGTTTCCTTAAACAGGATATCGATTTTATAAAGGGAAGGACTGTATTAGAAGAAGCCTATCAGGCATTTAGTGAAATAAAGAAAGCGGAAGGCAAAATTGAAGAAATAAACCACCAGCTTTCTACCCGAACCGATTATGAAAGCGAAGCCTATAGTAAACTGATTGAAGATCTGAGTGATATAACACACCATTATGAAATTTTGGGTGGATATAATTATGTTGGCGAAACTGAGAAAATCCTTCTGGGGCTTGGTTTTAAGCGGGAAGATTTTGATAAGCTTACCGATACATTTTCGGGTGGCTGGCGCATGCGTATCGAGCTTGCCAAGTTACTTTTACAGTCAAACGATGTACTGCTGCTGGATGAGCCTACCAATCACCTTGATATTGAAAGTATTATTTGGCTGGAACAGTTTTTAAGAAATTATCCGGGAGTTGTGGTTATAGTATCGCACGATAAAATGTTTCTTGATAATGTAACCAACAGGACAATAGAAATATCCCTGGGTAAGATTTATGATTTTAATAAGCCTTATACTCAGTACCTGGATTTAAGGCATGAAATAAGGGAAAAGCAGCTTGCCACCCAGAAGAACCAGGAGAAAAAGATAGAGCAGACTGAAAAGCTGATAGAAAAGTTCAGGGCTAAAGCCTCAAAAGCCTCTATGGCACAATCGCTGATAAAAAAGCTGGACAAAATAGAACGTATTGAAGTTGATGAAGACGACAATTCGGTAATGAGTATAGCTTTTCCTGTTTCGGTAACGCCGGGGCGTGTGGTTGTGGAAGCTGAGCATGTAACCAAAAAATATGGTGAGAAAACCGTTTTAAAAGACATCAGCCTTTTAATTGAGAGAGGTAGTAAAATTGCATTTGTGGGGCAAAACGGGCAGGGTAAATCTACACTTATAAAAGCTATTACTAAGGATATAAATTATGAGGGTACCATAAAGCTGGGGCATAATGTGCAACTGGGCTATTTTGCCCAAAACCAGGCAGAATATCTTGATGGCGAGATAACATCACTGGAAACAATGGAAAATGCAGCCAATGATACTAACCGCTCAAAAGTGCGGGATATGCTGGGTGCCTTTCTTTTTCGGGGCGATGATGTGGAGAAAAAAGTAAAAGTGCTTTCGGGAGGTGAAAGGAACAGGCTTGCACTCTGTAAACTTCTTTTACAGCCAATAAATGTGCTTGTTATGGACGAGCCTACCAACCACCTGGATATAAAATCTAAAAACGTGCTGAAAGCAGCCCTTCAGAAGTTTGAAGGCACATTATTGCTTGTATCTCACGACAGGGACTTCCTGCAGGGGATGGCTAACATAATTTATGAATTTAAAGACCACAAGATAAGGGAATACCTTGGAGACATCAACTTTTACCTTGAACAGCGAAACCTGCAGAATATGCGCGAGGTAGAAAAGAGGGATGTGGTTAAGGAAACGCCCAAAGAAACAAAACAGGTTTCTTACCAGGACCAGAAAAAAAATAAAACCCTGCAAAACAGGCTTAATAAAATTGAAGGGCAAATACAGCAGCTTGAAAATGATATTCAGCATGATGATAAACGGCTGGCTACAGACTATGAAAAACTTATGGCAGATGCCGCATTTTTTTCGGCCTACGAAAATAAGAAGAAAGAACTGGATGGGCTGATGGAAGAGTGGGAGCAGGTACAGGAAGAAATGGAAAATGCACAATAAAAAAATACCGCTTCTGCGGTATTTTTTTATTCAGTAGTCTTTATCTCAACTTCTGATTTCTTTTTGGAAATCCTGAACTTTTTCTCATCATCCCCATTTTTACTATTTACATCAACACCGTCATTGCCTATGCTTATTGATGTGCCATCCTTTTCTTCTTCAACAGTAGTTGTGGTAGTGGTTGTTTTAACTTTAGGTGCCGGGGCCGGGTCAGCTGACGGATTTTCAGCCGGTGGCGGCGTTGGTGGAACCGGTTCCTGTTTATCCCTGCACGATGCAAAGCAGGCTAAAGCTGCCACGCACGCCATCATTACAATCTTTTTCATATTTCTGTGTTTTAGGTTGTTATCTTAAAATTAATTATTTAAACAGCAAACTCTTACATAAATAACTAAACTTTAAGAAATAAGCCCTATTTTTTTGGAGTGCTCAATAGCTTCATTACTGTCTTTAAAGTAGCATACTGCTACTCCCATACTTTCAATATTTTTTAGTACCGCAGCCGCTTTAGGTTTTTTACTGCTTCCTGTTTGCCTTATATACACAGCCTTAACCGTTAGTGGAAATATTTTGCACACACTTTCGTATAAAAAGGGGTCGTGCTGGGAGTCATCCCCCAAAAGCGTATATTTTAAATGTGGGTAAAACTCCAGTATGTGTTTTATTTTATCAAACTTATGGTTATGGTTGCCCCTGCCGGTTACAAAAAAATCCATGAGGCTTGTTTTTATGTCCTTTAACAGCATTACTGCACGCGGCAGCTCATGTATTTTGGTGAACTTTACAATAAAACTGTACAGGTTCCATTCACTGCTGGAAACATAAAAAAAAGCATTCTTTTCATCTTTATTGTTCCGCCCTGCCGTGCTTAGTGCCTGATAATGCGGCACAACACCTTCAAATATTTTGCGGTCGTTTATATTTTTCCATAAAAGAATGTAAAGCTTTTTAAAAGCATTTCGGGTGTGCGATATAAGGAATGTGTCGTCAATATCCGATATAAAGCCCAGGTTTCCCTCATAGGGTTTTATATATGTGCCTTTCTCCCTTATTTCCTCTCCCTGGTAATAAGTGCTTACATAATAATCTGTCCAGCCATAGCCTAATTCTTCCTTTAACGGTATGCAAAATTTAAAATAACCGTCATTAAGGGCTTTGGTATGTATTTTCTTTCCGTTATGTTCAAGGTAAACATCTGCATTGGCAATTGTTTTTACCCGGAACATTTTTATAATCGAACGGGCATTTTTAAACCGCTTCTTTTCAAACTCATAACTGTTGGCAGTATTGGGGCGGAAAACGTGTCCAAAAACTATTAATTCCTGTTCGTTTGCATAACCGCGGTATAATTTTAATATTGGCTTCATTAATTTTGTTTTTGCCGTAAAGTTTATCACTACAATTTAATTATTTTTAATCAAAAAATTAAATATGGATGTAAAGGAAAAATTCCTGCTTGTAATAAACCCAATTTCAGGGGGTAATGATAAATCGGATATGGTGGGTGAAGTAAAGGATTTTGCCACTGAAGCCGGGGTGGAGCTCGTGGAATATGAAACTACAGGAAAAGATGACCAGGAAAAAATAAAATCGGCATATAAAGAACATAAACCATCACGCATACTGGTGGCAGGTGGCGACGGTACTATTAAAATGGTTGCAGAAGCGGTAGAAGACCATGATGTAATAATAGGTGTACTCCCTGCCGGCTCTGCAAACGGGCTTTCGGTTGACCTTAATCTGCCTAAAAGCCTTGAGGAAAACATTGCTATAGCTTTTCACGGCAAAGCCATGGAAATGGACATGATAAGCATAAACGGCAAACGTAGCCTGCACCTTAGTGATATTGGCCTTAATGCAGAACTGATAAGGAATTATGAAAGTGGCAGCGTGCGCGGTAAACTGGGCTATGCCCTACAGATAATCAATACCCTGACCGACCTTGATGAGCCTTTTCAGGTTAAAGTAGATGCAGGTGATATTGTATCAGAATGTAAGGCCAGGATGGTGGTTATTGCCAATACTAATAAATATGGCACCGGTGTAACCATAAACCCTATAGGTAAAATGGATGATGGCAAGTTTGAAATAGTGATACTTAAAAATCTTGATATTATAATATTGGGTAAAATACTTTCAGGCAATATACCGGTAGATAAAAATGACGATGTAGAGATAATATCGGCTAAAGAGGCTGTTATTACCACCAATGTACCCGTAAGTTTTCAGGTAGATGGAGAATTTTGCGGGGAAGAAAGCAGGCTTGATATTAAAATACTGCACAGGCAGATGAAGGTGGCAGTACCGTAACTATTTAAAAGGGCTGCGTGGCTTCCACTGTATTTCAGGGTCAAAATACCTGAAAAGTTTACCAATAAATAAATTTATCAGAGGGTTGGTATGCTTTATCAGCCCATAAACTTTTTCGGCCTCAGCACCAACAGAGCTTTTTATTTCCATTGCAGAGCGGGCAAATATTATGTGCCTGTAATCTTTTTTTATGGCATAGGCTGCCATATCATAAAGCATATTAAGGTATAACAGGTTTTCCTTTTGTATTTTTTCATCATAGCCTAAAAAATAGGTGTCCATATTGTGACCGTTTTTTATAAGTGTGCTGAAGCCTACCAGCCTGTCATCCAAAAAATAACCATAAAACCTGAAATTATCTCCCAGCTTTTGCTTTAAGGTATAAAAATGGTTTGCCGGCAGGAAAAAGGTATTAAAGGAAGCGCGGTTTGCCACTGTAGTATAAAGTTCGGAAATGCGTTGTGCATTTTCATTAATATCATTTTCCGTAAACTTGCGTTTTGTTATACCTGCTGCTTTTTTACGTGCCCGGTTATATTGGGTGCGGTATTTGGTATTCAGGTCTGTAATATAATCCTCCAGGCTGCTCCAATGCTTCCTGATGTTGAAAATCATATTAGGCTGGGTGCTGAATTTATAATACCTTTTATATCCTGCTTTTTCAAAGCAGGGCCATTCACTGTCATTAAAATCTTTTATTGCCAGCAGGTTAATGGCAATGCCTTTATCTTTATATTGCTCTTTTAATTTGTGAATGGCTTTGAGCAGCAGTGCAAGCCCTTGCCTTTCCGGTAAATTTTCACCAAATAAATAGGCGTTTTGCCCCGTAAGGGTATTATTGCCAATAATAAGCGTGTGGGAAGAAAATTTTTTGAAAAAGTAATCTTTAATGCAAAACCTTTTTTTACGGTCTTTAAAAGTTGCTATACTGCTAAGGTCGATATATTGTGAAACTGCAATACCACATAGTTTGCCGTTGCAGTACAGGCCGATAAAATGGCATTGCATGTTTTCCGGTGGTGCCTCTTCCAGCACTGCCAGGTAACTTTTTGAAAGGAAAATATTATTTTCTGCCAGTATATCCCACTCTAAAGGTAAGTGTGAAGCGGAAGTATAAATTTTGTAATTGTAAATTGTACTCAAAGCGGGATGGTGAAGGGCAAACATTGTAAAATTAATAAATTATTTAATGCAGAAACAGGCTTTACTAAAACAGGATTTGCCTTGCATGCAGCTTATAAAAATTTTAAAAAACTGAACATCTTTCTGGCTTTTAAATATTCTAAGTTTTGCTCCATTGCATAAGCTTCTTTTTCAAAGCAAATATTTTTATAGGCAGTCTTTCGGTTGCAAAGGGCAATAAAGCGTATAAGGAATTCCAGTACATACCATATAAAGAAAAAAAGCCATAGTAGCTCTGCCTGCTGGTGCAGGTGTATTTTTTCATGGTTAATAAGAACCGTATTACCTAAATATTCCTTTTTACGTAAAATGATAAAAGGATAAATAGCAATGGCAGTATAACCTCTCGGGATTAAATATTTATTTGCAATTATTATCATTAAATGTAAAGTTCATAAATTTGTTGGCATGTATGGCCAAAAACCTGATAAATTAACCGAAGGC
Organism: Flavobacterium sp. MK4S-17; assembly: GCF_009848495.1. Classification (GTDB taxonomy): domain Bacteria; phylum Bacteroidota; class Bacteroidia; order Flavobacteriales; family Flavobacteriaceae; genus Flavobacterium. The sequence goes on along the minus strand of NZ_WWEP01000013.1, from coordinate 84,585 downwards.
GAAGATTATTACCTTTCGCCGGAAGGGTACAAGGTGTTTACAGAAAAATACCATTTAAAGCGCGGTTACTGCTGCAAGAGCGGCTGCCGTCACTGCCCTTATGGCTATGATAAAAAAACAGGCGAATTTAAGAAATAGAAGCATCGTATGGATAAGCTGCTTTACAAGTTTATCAGCGTAGGCTTAAAACCAATTTAAACTATGACATTTAAAGAGCAGATACAGGAAGGGATACCGGCAATTCTGCCACAGCCAAAACCCTTTGAACCGGAGATAAACCACGCACCAAAGCGAAAGGAAATATTAACGGACGAGGAAAAAAAGTTAGCCCTTCGTAATGCTTTGCGCTATTTTGAGCCAAAGCACCACAAAGAACTTATTGAGGAGTTTAAGCACGAACTGGAAACCTATGGGCGTATTTATATGTACAGGCTAAGACCGGATTATAAAATGTATGCCAGGCCGGTATCAGAATATCCCGGAAAGTCAGAGCAGTCTAAGGCTATAATGCTCATGATACAGAATAACCTTGATTATGCTGTGGCACAGCACCCGCACGAATTGATAACCTATGGCGGCAATGGCGCGGTATTTCAAAACTGGGCACAATACCGCCTTACCATGAAATACCTGAGTGAAATGACGGATGAGCAGACGCTTGTAATGTACAGCGGCCATCCTATGGGGCTGTTCCCTTCGCATAAGGATGCGCCAAGGGTAGTGGTAACCAACGGCATGATGATACCTAACTATTCAAAGCCTGATGACTGGGAAAAATTTAACGCCCTGGGTGTTACACAATACGGGCAAATGACGGCAGGAAGCTATATGTATATAGGCCCTCAGGGCATAGTGCATGGCACAACAATTACTGTGCTTAACGGCGGCAGGAAAATTTCCAAAAATGGGGAAAGGCTTGAAGGAAAATTATTTGTTACCTCCGGGCTTGGTGGTATGAGCGGCGCTCAGCCCAAGGCAGGAAATATTGCAGGCTGTATTACGGTATGTGCAGAGGTTAACCCTAAAGCAGTAAATACACGCCATTCGCAGGGCTGGGTAGATGAAGTTATTACCAGTCTTGATGAGTTGGTGCAGCGTGTTAAAAGGGCAAAGCAAAATAAAGAAGTGGTAAGCATTGCCTATCAGGGTAACGTGGTGGATGTGTGGGAAAAATTTAATACCGAGGATATTTATGTTGATTTGGGCAGCGACCAGACATCCCTGCACAACCCCTGGGCTGGAGGATACTATCCTGTAGGGCTTTCTTTTGAGGAAGCCAACAAAATGATGGCTGCTAACCCTGAAGGATTTAAGGAGAAAGTGCAGGAATCACTGCGCAGGCAGGCCGATGCTATAAACAGCCATACAGCAAAAGGGACTTATTTTTTTGATTATGGCAACGCGTTCCTGCTGGAGGCTTCAAGGGCCGGGGCAGATATAATGGCAGCGGACGGTATTAACTTCAGGTATCCCAGTTATGTGCAGGACATAATGGGCCCTATGTGCTTTGATTATGGCTTTGGCCCTTTTCGTTGGGTTTGTGCTTCGGGCAGTCCTGAAGACCTTGAAAAAACAGACGCGATTGCATCTGGCGTTTTAGAGGATATGGCTAAAAGTGCCCCTGCTGAAATTAAGCAGCAGATGGAGGATAATATAAAGTGGATAAAAGGCGCGCAGGAAAATAAACTGGTTGTAGGCTCGCAAGCACGCATATTATATGCGGATGCCGAGGGCAGGATTGCCATAGCACAGGCGTTTAACAATGCTATTGCCAAAGGAGAAATTGGCCCGGTAATTTTAGGGCGTGACCACCACGATGTTTCTGGTACTGATTCGCCTTACAGGGAAACATCAAATATATATGACGGTTCCCGTTTTACAGCCGATATGGCTATACATAATGTTATAGGCGACAGCTTTAGGGGTGCTACATGGGTTAGCATACATAACGGCGGCGGCGTGGGCTGGGGAGAGGTAATCAATGGCGGATTTGGTATGGTTCTTGATGGTTCAGAAGATGCGTCAAGGCGCTTACAATCAATGCTTTTCTGGGATGTAAATAATGGTATTGCCAGAAGGAGCTGGGCAAGGAACAATGAAGCTGTTTTTGCCATTAAGCGTGCTATGGAAAGCCAGCCGTTACTGAAAGTTACCCTTCCTAATATGGTTGACGACGCATTACTGGATTGATAGTCTGCATAAGGTTATCAGTACAGTATCTTACTGTAAACTATTAACCTTTCGGATTATGAAAACAATAAAATTGCTATCGTTATTATTTATTACATCCGTTATAGCCTCTTGCAGCTCCATAAGGGTTGCATCTGACTATGATGATGCCGCTGATTTCAGTGGCTATAAAACTTATGCCTTCTTTAAAGAGGGGGTGGACAGGGCAGAAATATCTGACCTTGATAAAAAAAGGATATTAAGGGCTGTTGATGCTGAAATGCAGAAAAAGGGCTTTGTGAAAAGTGAAAAGCCCGACTTACTGATAAATATTTTTACCCGCACCAGCAAACAGGTTGATGTAAACCAGTTTTACAACGGCTGGGGTTATGGCTGGGGCTGGGGTTGGGGCCCCGGATTTTGGGGAGGTAACTATACTTCTGTAAATTCCTATCCTGAAGGTACCTTGTATATTGATATGGTTGATGCCAATAAAAAAGAGCTGGTTTGGCAGGGAGTGGGTACGGGCGTACTTACAATGGACCGTGAAGAAAAGCAAGAGCGTATTAATGAATTTGTAGAAAAAATAATTGCGCAATTCCCTCCGCAAAAAAAATAAAATAATTCAGCCTGAATGTTATTCGGAATAAAGTAGGGAGCCTTGGATTAAAACCGAAGTATTCTTAGCCTTTGTTCAGAATAACATTTATATATTTTCTTATTCCTTATCAGTCAGTAACTGTTTCGGCAATTACTGACTATTTTTTAAATTATAGTTTTTCCTGATAAATAATAAGGCATAATTTTTATTTAATACAATAAATTTATGAGAAATCCTTAAATTTACAGTTCTGTAATATATTTTAATTTATGGACGCAGCATTTGAAAGCAACCCGTTAATAGACAGGCTCCCTGAGCATTTAAAACAGTTTATAAAACCGCAGGACTATGAGGAGTATACTCCTATAAACCAGGCGGTATGGCGTTATGTTATGCGGAAAAATGTTGACTACCTTAGCAGGGTAGCGCACAGTTCATACCTCGAAGGGCTTAAGAAAACAGGTATAGAAGTTGACAGCATTCCCAGTATGTATGGCATGAACCGTATACTGAAGGAAATCGGCTGGGCTGCGGTAGCTGTAGATGGCTTTATTCCGCCAAATGCCTTTATGGAGTTCCAGGCGTATAATGTACTGGTTATAGCTTCAGATATAAGACAGCTTGAGCATATAGAATATACACCTGCACCCGATATTATACACGAAGGGGCAGGGCATGCCCCCATAATTGCCAACCCGGAATATGCCGAATATTTAAGGAGGTTTGGCGAAATAGGCTGCAAGGCTATTTCATCTGCAAGGGATTATGAAATATATGAAGCCATTAGGCTGCTTTCCATACTTAAGGAAGCAGAAGGGACACCACAGGATGAGATTGATGCCGCAGAAAAACGTGTTGAGGAGTTGCAGAATGAAGCAGTGGAACCTTCGGAAATGGCACTTATACGTAACCTGCACTGGTGGACTGTGGAATATGGACTTATAGGCACGCCTGAAAACCCTAAAATATATGGTGCAGGATTGCTTTCTTCTATTGGTGAAAGTGCCTGGTGCATGACGGATAATGTAAAGAAACTGCCTTATGATATTAATGCGGCCTACCAGAGTTTTGACATAACAAAGCCACAGCCGCAATTATATGTAACACCAAATTTTGCACATTTAAGCCTTGTGCTTGAGGAGTTTGCCAATAAAATGGCACTCCGCACGGGAGGGCTTTCAGGAGTTCAGAAGCTTATAGAGTCTAAAGCTTTAGGAACTATAGAGTTAAGCACGGGGTTGCAAATTTCCGGTGTGTTTACCAATGTTATTGAGGAAGACGGTAAGCCTGTATATATCCAGGCTACAGGTAAAACGGCTTTGGCGTACAGGGAAAAAGAACTCGTGGGCCACGGGACAGCTTATCATGCTGAAGGTTTTGGAAGCCCTGTGGGTAAATTAAAAGGTATTAACCTTGCTATTGAGGATATGAGCCCCCGCGACCTGAAGGCTTATGATATTTATGAAGGAAAAAGGGTAACACTTGAATTTGAAGGCGGCGTTAAGGTATCGGGTGAAATAATAACGGGTACAAGGAACCTGCAGGGAAAAATAATACTTATTAGCTTTAAAGACTGTACGGTAACTTATAAAAATCAGGAATTGTTCCGTCCGGAATGGGGTATTTATGATATGGCAGTGGGAAAGAAAATTATTTCAGCATTTTCCGGCCCGGCAGATGTAAACAGTTTCAACCTTATAAGCCATGTGCCTTCCAGCAAAACCATTAAGGCAAAGAAATCACCTGAAAGGGAAGAACTGGAAAATTTATATCAAAGCGTGCGTGATATAAGGAATGGTAAAAAAGCTGCGGAAACACTGGCCGATATATTTTCAGTACTTGAAGAAAAACATCCTAATGACTGGCTGCTGAGTATTGAAATAGCTGAACTGCTGAACAACCTGAATAAAAAGGATTTCCTGCAAAAAGTATTGCTGCATCTGGATAAAGTGAAAGATAAAAGGCCTAAAATAGCCCATTTAATTGATGGCGGCCTTGAACTTATTTTTGAAAAAGAGAAATCACTATGATAACTGCCAAGGGGTTCTCTTAAAAATTATCTTTGCAATAATAGGTTGGTTTTTGAGTAAACCCCTTATTTTAAATAGTATAGTATGTACTATGTTTAGTATTTTAATAATATAAAATTGCCCTGCGCTTTATAATAAAGGCAGGGCACAACCAAAAAATACTGAGAAAACTGACTATTTCCCGTTATTGAAATTTAGCCCTGAATTTCCCGTTCGTTACTTCCACCATTTCTGTAGCACCTTCTTCAGCTTTTCTTCCTTTAAAGCTAAATGTACCCTCTACTTTTTCATCGTCAATGTAGGTTATAGTAACCTCGCCGTTTGCGCCTCCGCCTGCGGCTGAAGAATAAGAGATTAAAGAAGTTGTACTTGCTTTGGTGTAAAGTGCCTGCCCTATAAGCTGGTCGCCAACATTATATGTGCCTTCGCCGTCAAAAGCAAACAGTGTTATCTGTATGGCATGCCCTTCATTATTACTGCCCTGTATAGCCATGGCATTGGATGTGGGGCGTGAAGCTGCCACAAGGTCATAAGAAGTAGAAGAAGAGAAGTTTTTCCCATCTACTTTGGCCTTTACATATTCGCCGCTGCCACCACCGGCAGAGCCATTGTCATCATCACCGCTGCATGATACAAAACAAAGTGAGATAGATAAAAACAGTAAATAAGAAAGTCTGGTAAATGTTTTCATAGTGTTGAGTTTTAAGTTTACGTGTCAAAACTGCAACATAATAAAGGTGTAAACAATAGGGCATTTGCCCTATTTTAAAAAGTGATATGAGGATATTTATCCTTAATGGCAGCTATTTCGGTATTGATTTTTGCCATAAATTCTGCATGGCCAGCCGAATCAGGGTTAAAAGGGCGGTGCTGCAAACCTTTTTGTATAGTATCGGCCTGTTTCATGGTTTGGTAAGCCTGAGGTGCTATGGCAGCTTGTGTAAAACGCTCCCATATATAGTCAATAGCTGTTTTGTTGGGATGTATCATGTCTTCTGCATAAAAGCGGTAATCCCTTAATTCATCCATCATTATTTCATAGGAAGGAAAATAACTGCAGTTGCTGTTTTCCTTTAAAGTTTCATGTAGTGCAGTTATAAGGTTTGATTTACTCCATTGGTTTTCAATGAAGCCATCTTTTATATGGCGAACAGGTGAAACGGTAAAGGTTATATTACTATTCTTATTGAGGCTTTTAAGCAATGCTATGCTGTTTTGCAGGCTTTCTTTTATCAGGCTGGCAGGTAACAGCTCTTTTATAAATTTTTTTTGGGGTACTTTATGGCAATTGGCTACAATCATGTTGCTTTCAATTTTCCTGTACACCCAGGCTGTACCTAATGTTATTATTATGTGTGTGGCTTCTGCAAGTTTAGTGGAGGATATTTTAACAGCATCGTTAAGCCTTTTAAGTAATACCCCTTTTTCCGTATGGCTAAGGTCAGAATGTGCATCGAAACTGTGCCAGCGCTCATTATGGAAAAATATATCTGCTTCTGTAAACTGTTTATTGTCCACAGCAAAACAGATAAACTTCTCAATAGCAGCCGGATGGAACAGTATCCCAAAAGGGTTTACAGTATTCCTGAATTTAAAATAATCAAGTTTTTGCCCTATATTGACAGCAAAGCAAGAACCCAAAGACACTATACTGCTGTTGTAATCAATCAGATTACTGTTAACGGGTATAGGTATTTGGGTCCTGAATTGCATTATTTTATAAAATCTTTTGCAGCATTAAGGGCATCTGTAATACCATTTGGGTTTTTACCTCCTGCTGTTGCAAAAAATGGCTGGCCGCCGCCGCCGCCCTGTATGTATTTACCCAGCTCGCGCACCACCTGCCCGGCATTAAGCCCTTTTTCTGCTACAAGTTCTTTTGATATATAGCAGGTTAGCATTGGCTTGTCATCCGCTGCTGTTGCAAGTAATATAAAAAGGTTGTTGCCGATAGTCCCTAATTCATAAGCAAGGTCTTTAGCCCCGTTTGCATCAAGGTCAACCTGTTTAGCAATAAATTTTATACCGTTTATTTCCTCAATTTCATTGGCAAGTTCACCTTTAAGGTTTTTTGCCTTGTCTTTAAGCAGTGCCTCCAGCTGCTTTTTAAGTTTGGTGTTCTCATCCTGTAAAGATGCAACAGCCTTTAGTGTATCCTGCGGATTTTTAAGAGCTGCTTTTATTTCGTCAAGAGCCTTTTCCTGATTATTGAAATAATCCTTAACAGCATTCCCTGTTATGGCTTCAATACGGCGAATTCCGGCAGCAACAGCGCTTTCACTCACAATTTTAAAATACCATATATCGGCAGTATTCTTTACATGTGTACCGCCGCAAAGCTCTATACTTTCGCCAAACTTTATAGCTCTTACATTATCACCATATTTTTCACCGAATAATGCCATGGCACCCTCTTCAACAGCCTGTTTAAAGGGTATATCCCTCTTTTCCGTAAGGGGAATATGCTCTTGTATCCTTGCGTTTACAAAATTCTCTACATGTTTAAGATCCTCATCTGTTACTTTGGAAAAATGCGAAAAATCGAACCGCAGGTAACCCGGGCTAACCAATGAACCTTTTTGCTCCACGTGCGTCCCCAATATGCTGCGCAACGCCTGGTGAAGCAGGTGGGTAGCACTGTGGTTGCTTTCAGATTCTGCCCTTAATGTAGCATTTACTTTTGCTGTAAATGTTGATGCTATGTTTTCAGGCAGTTTTTTTGCGATATGCAGGATGAGGTTGTTTTCCTTTTTGGTATCTGTAATTTCAATGGTTTCATTTGCAGAAACCAGGCTGCCCTTGTCGCCAACCTGTCCGCCGCCTTCGGGATAAAAAGGTGTTTTATCTAAAACAATTTGATATAAAGTACCATCTTTTTTAGAATTTACTTTGCGGTAACGGGTAACTTTAACTTCACTTTCAAGCTGGTCATACCCAACAAAAGTTTCAGTATTACCTTCTACCAATATGTTCCAGTCGTCGGTTGCAACCTCACCTGCAGCTCGGCTGCGGTCTTTTTGTTTTTGCAGTTCAGTATCAAATTCAGCCTCGTTGTAATACATGCCTTTTTCCTTAAGTATAAGGGCTGTAAGGTCTTTAGGGAAACCAAAAGTATCATAAAGTTCAAATGCTTTAGCCCCTGAAACTTCTTTTCCTTTTGTTTCTGTCACCACATTTTCCAGCAATTGCAAGCCCTGATCCAAAGTGCGCAGGAAAGAAGCCTCTTCTTCCTTAATAACGTTGGTAACCAAATTTTCCTGAGATTTTATTTCTGGGAAAAATTCACCCATTTGTGCGCTTAAAATAGCAACAAGGTCGTTAATAAACGGCTCTTTTTTATCAAGGAAAGTAAACCCGTAACGTATGGCGCGCCTTAATATCCTGCGGATAACATAACCGGCGCCGGTATTGCCTGGCAACTGGCCATCGGCTATGGCAAAGGCTACCGCACGAACGTGGTCGGCAATTACACGAATGGCAATGTTGGTTTTTTCTTCTTCTTCGTTTGCTGCTTTTTTAGTATATTTTTTACCCGTAAGGTTCTCTATCTTTTCAATCAAAGGGGTAAACACATCAGTGTCATAATTACTTTGTGTGCCCTGCAATACCATGCAAAGCCGTTCAAAGCCCATACCTGTATCAACATGGCGCGCTGGTAATTTTTCAAGGGAGCCATCTGCTTTACGGTTAAACTCCATAAATACGTTGTTCCATATCTCCACTACCTGCGGGTGGTCATTATTTACCAGTTCCCTGCCGGCTACCTGCTGTTTTTCTTCAGCCGAACGGATATCCACATGAATTTCAGAGCATGGCCCGCATGGCCCCTGGTCGCCCATTTCCCAAAAGTTATCCTTTTTGTTCCCTAATAAAATCCGGTCTTCAGGTACAAGCGCCTTCCATATATCATAAGCCTCCTGGTCAAAAGGTACATTTTCTTCCTTGCTTCCTTCAAATACAGTAACGTATAAAATATCTTTCGGTATTTTATATACTTCGGTAAGTAGTTCCCATGCCCAGTTTATGGCTTCTTTTTTAAAGTAATCGCCAAAGCTCCAGTTGCCCAGCATTTCAAACATGGTGTGGTGGTAAGTGTCAAAGCCCACATCTTCCAGGTCGTTATGCTTTCCCGAAACCCTAAGGCATTTTTGCGTATCAGCTATACGGCTGCTTTTTGGCGTGGCGTTGCCAAGGAAAAATTCCTTGAACTGCGCCATACCCGAATTATTGAACATCAGCGTAGGGTCGTCCTTTGTTACAATTGGGGCAGAAGGCACAATAAGGTGCCCTTTGCTTTCAAAGAAATCTAAAAACTGCTTTCTTATATCACGGGATTTCATATGGTATGAAAATTGTTTTTCGGATTAATATTTTTAAACTCTGCAAGCCTTGCTGTTAATAAAACCGCAACATTTATTACATTTGTGCGTTATCAGTTTTCAGGCTTTGCAGGCTTTTAATGTAAGGTGCAAAAATAGAATAATTTAGAAACATGTCGAAGGTAAAATATTATTACGACTCAGAAAACTTAGCATACCGCCGGATAAAACCAAAAAAAGGCAGGAAATTAGGTGTTGTCCTTTTATTTTTGGCTTCTTCGGGCCTTTTTGGCTTCCTGTGTTTTGTGCTTTTGCTTAACGTTCCTTTTTTTGAAACACCAAAAGACAAGCTGCAGGCAAGGGAGATAGAAAACCTTAAACTACGTTACGAGATATTAAACCGCAAAATGGACCAGGTGGATGAGGTGCTGGCAAATATTGCAGAGCGCGATAACAACCTGTACCGTGTTTACTTTAATACATCGCCCATACCCGAGGAGCAGCGCAAGGCTGGCTTTGGGGGTGTAAACCGCTATAAAGACCTGGAAGGGTTCAATAATTCGCAGCTTGTAATTAATACCACTAAAAGGCTGGATGTTATACAAAAGGAGCTTGTTGTGCAGTCAAAATCGCTTGATGAAATTGCAAAGCTGGCAAAGGACAAGGAAAAACTGCTTAGTGCAATACCTGCCATACAGCCTGTAAAAAATGAAGATTTAAGGCATATGGCTTCGGGCTTTGGCTATCGTAGCGACCCGTTTACCAAAATACGTAAATTTCATGCCGGTATGGATTTTTCTGCAAAAACAGGAACACCGGTTTATGCCACCGGTGATGGCGTTGTTACCCGTGCCGATAACAGGGCATCAGGTTACGGCAACCATATTGTTATAAAGCACGGCTATGGCTACGAAACGCTTTATGCGCACCTTAGCAAATATAAGGCAAGGGCAGGGCAAAGGGTAAAACGTGGTGATGTTATAGGCTATGTGGGCAGCACCGGCAGGAGCGAGGCGCCGCACCTTCACTATGAAGTGCACAAAGGCGGGCAGGTTATAAACCCTATAAACTTCTATTACGGAAATATTTCTGCCAAGGAATACATTTTAATTTCTAAATTAGCTAACCAGGAAAACCAATCGCTTGACTAATGCACCTAAACCTGCCTGAAAAGAGATATTACAGTATTGGCGAGCTAGCCAGGGCATTTAATGTAAATGCGTCGCTCATCCGCTTTTGGGATAAGGAATTCGATATACTTAAGCCAAAGAAAAATGCGAAGGGCAACCGTATGTTTACGCCCGAAGATGTTAAAAACCTGCAGCTTATATACCACCTGGTGAAAGAGCGTGGTTTTACACTGGAGGGGGCAAAAGTGCACCTTAAGGAAGGCACTAAAAAAACACTGGATAAATTTGAGATAATTCGTAAATTAGAAGCTGTAAAAGAAGCTTTGAATAATATTAAAAACCAACTTTAAAACAAGCAAATATGAAAAAGTGGATTATTCCCGTAGTTATTATTGTGATACTTGCTATCTGGTCTATTTCTTCTTATAACGGACTGGTGACAGTAAGGGCCGATGCAAAAACAGCATGGTCTAATGTGGAGAGCAGCTACCAGCGCAGGAACGACCTTATAGGTAACCTTGTAAAAACGGTGCAGGGAGCCGCCGATTTTGAAAGGGGTACGCTTACAGATGTAATTGAGGCCCGCTCCAAAGCAACTTCGGTTAACATAGACCCAGCCAACATAACACCGGAGCAGCTTGCCCAGTTCCAGCAGGCACAAAATAATGTTTCAGGTGCACTATCAAGGCTATTGGTAACGGTAGAGCGTTATCCTGATCTAAAAGCTAATGCCAACTTCCAGCAGTTACAATCGCAGCTTGAAGGAACAGAGAACAGGATTAATGTGGCAAGGGATCGTTATAATGAAGCAGTAAATGTTTATGATATTAAGAAACACAGGTTTCCTACAGTAATTTTTGCCAGTATGTTCGGTTTTGAGGACATGGCAAGGTTTAAAGCCGATGAGGGTGCAGAAAATGCACCGGATGTACAATTTGATTTTAAATAATTATGCATTCAGCTAAAGAATTTTTAACGCCAGCCGAAGAACAGGAAGTAGTGAATGCCATAGCTGCTGCCGAGAAGGATACTTCGGGTGAAATAAGGGTGCATATTGAAAACCATACAGAAAAACCTCCGCTTGAAAGGGCACAGGAGGTTTTTCAGCTTTTAGGCATGCAGGAAACAGCCGCACGAAATGGCGTATTGTTTTATGTAGGCGTACAGGACCATACTTTTGCGATTATAGGGGATGAGGGTATTGACAAAGTGGTAGAAGATGATTTTTGGGACTGTACCAAAGATGTGGTAATAGAAAGGTTTAAACAGCAGCAGTTTAAAAACGGTTTGGTAGAAGGTATTTTGAGAGCAGGAGAACGCCTTAAACAATATTTTCCTTATACTCATGATGATACAAACGAACTGCCGAATGAAATTTCAAAAAGTTAAATGAAACAATTAAATACATATATAAAATATTACCTGCTAGTTTTTTTGCTGGCTTTTGTAGTAAAGGTTTCAGCGCAGGATGTGCCTGAAAAACCATCACTGGAAACCAGCTATTATGAGATAGGTACTACCTTACTGGAAGAAGCACAAAAGCGCGAGATAGAACAGAAGCTGATAAATTATGCCGACACCACTTCAACCCAGATTGTAGTGGTGGTGGTGCCTACTACAGGTGGTGAATATATTGACAGGTATAAGGTTGACCTTGCCCATAAATGGGGAATAGGCCAAAAAGACAAGGATAACGGTATATTATTGCTTATAGCTAAAGATGACAGGAAGGTTGCCATTGCTTCAGGTTATGGGACGGAACACCTGCTTACTGATGCAATGAGCAAGCGCATTATTGAAGATGTAATACTGCCTGAGTTTAAAAACGGTGATTTTTATGCAGGTATAGATGAGGGTACTAACGCCATATTTAAGGTAATGAGTGGTGAATATATAGCCGATGAAAAAAGTGATAAAATTGCCTTTGGTGCTATATTCCTGTTTATTATAATTTTTATAATCATTATCGCCATGATTTCCCGAAAGGGAGGCGGGGGCGGGGGCAGAAGATACGGCTCTACACTTTCGGATGTACTGATACTCGGCAGCCTTGGGCGTAGTGGCGGTAGCTTTGGCAGCAGTTCCGGCGGTGGCTTTGGCGGTGGCGGTTTTAGTGGCGGCTTCGGTGGGGGCGGCTTTGGCGGAGGCGGTGCATCAGGAGGATGGTAAATAGTAGATTAAGAAAATAAAAAAGGGCTGCAATTGCAGCCCTTTTTTATTGCTAAAATATAAAGAAAGTGGATCCTCCTTCTTTTTTCTTACCGCCAAACTTGTCAAGCTTAAAGGTAAGTGAAAACATTACATAACGCTTAAGCACTATATTCTGCTCATCTGTTATGGAAGATGCTGAAATTGTCCTTGATGTACCAATGTTCTGGTTCAGCACATCATATACCTTTACTTTAAACAACAGCCTGTCGTTATAAAAGTTATAACCCAAACTTGTATTCCACAGGAAGAAATCTTTCCTGAAACCATTGGAAAGGTTGGAATTGTATGTATAGCCAAAGTCATTGCCAAATACTACGTGCTTAGGCCAGTAGCTTGTGGTTTGCAGGTTAACCCTGTGTACTACATTACTTTGGGAGTCAACCGTAAAGTTGTCGTAATTGGTTTGGTTATAGGTAAGGTTGTAGGAAGGGTTAATGCTTAACAGTTCACCATAATCATAAGTTAGGCTGGCCCTTGGTGAAAGCCTGTAAGAGCGTCCTTCATACATCTGGCCATTGGTAAAGCCTTTTTCAAAATCAAAACCTGTACTCATGCCTAAGTTCAACCTGAATGAGTGTGCCTCACGCTTAATTGATTTATTCCATGAAAAGCCGGCCCATCCTGAATAGGTGCCTGAAACATTGCGGTATGTAGTTGTCCATTTACCGCTATTGTTTATTTCAGATACCTGTGTAATACGGCTGTCATAAATATTACCTCCTGCATAAAAATTATAACCGGTGCGTGTAGCAAAATCAAAATCGCGGAAGCTTAAATAAACGGAGTGCGATTTGTTGGGTGAAAGGTCAGGATTACCAATATAAGTGTACAACTGGTTGCTTACATCCAGCACAGGGAGTATCTGCCTTGCCTGCGGGAAATTGGTTTCATAATTATAGCTGCCCCAAAATGATCTGGTTTTAGTAAAGCTATAGCTCATATATCCGTTGGCGTAAGGCAGGGTGTAATTTTTAACCAGTTTGTAATCCTCGCCAAGGTAGCTGGAAAAGTTATCGAACTTTGAAATTAGCGTACCGGCCATCAAATTAATATTCATTTTGCTTTTACGTATGTTAAACCCGGCCATAGGTATTACCGTATTGGTATTTGAGGTAAGGTAATTGGTAAGCTCATCAACAGGTGAGGAATACCTGCCTGTTACTTCATTAAAGTCAAAGCCCTGGCGGTTTTCCATTTCTTTTTGCCAGGTATATATAACACCTGCCTTAACCCGCAAACTGTCCGATATTGGTTCTGTATATTCAAGCCTTGCTTCATACCTGTCACTTGTCTGCCTGTTGTATATGGTTTGGTTACGTGTATCCTCCGTAACATCGACTACACCGTCATCATCTATATCCTCATAAAATAAAGTGGTGGAATTGTTAAGGTTTTGGCTTTCATCCAGCCTGTTTTCATTTTCAAAGTCAAGGCTTATAGCCCTTCCTTTCTTTTTAAATGATTTATAATAATTAAAATCAGAGCTAAAACTGCTGTTGTCATTTTCATTATAGCCATATCCTGAACTCTCATTTAAAAGGGTATCATCCTGGTTCCAGGTAAACTGGGTTTCCCTGCGGCTCACTTTAGAGTTGGCTTTTGTAAACTTGGGGGTAAAATAAATGTTAGAGGTTGAGTCTACCTCAAATTCAAATTCTGAGCTGATATTATGCGCATATTTTTCATCATTGGTAGTAGAAGTTGATTCTGTAAGGAGCGAGCGTTCCAGTTCCGGCGCATCCCCTGCCTGGGCAGGAAGAAATGTCCTGCGGCGTGTGCGGTTTTCATTTTCCGTATCCGAAGATGTATAAAAGTAACTGAAGTTGGATTCAAGATTTTCAACCCACTCATCAGAATAGTTTAAACCAACAATATTAGATTGTGTAATACCATCTCCACCGCCAAAACGCATACCGTTAATACCGAAACTGCCATTTCCGTTAGTCCAAACCGACATATTGCGGCCGCCACCCATACTGTCAAAAATTTCGTTCATTGAAAACCCGGTAGAATTAATATTGTTTGATGACGCCAGGAGGCTTATTTTCCGCTTGCCATTAAAGTAATTTACCATAGCACTGCTTTCATAGCGTTCATCACTTCCGTATCCGCCCATAACACGCCCAAAAAAACCTTTGTTCTTGTCTTCATCAATGGTAAGGTTTATACTTGCATTGTTGCCGCTTGCCTTATCGCCTGCAAGCTCTTCTTTTTTAGTTTTGGTATCGGTTACCTGGACTTTATTAATCAATTCGGCAGGCAGGTTTTGTATGGCAATTTTACCGTCCTTATCAAAAAACGGCTTCCCGTTTACCAGTATCTGGTTAACTTCCTTTCCGTTTACAGTAATTTTGCCGTCAGCATCAATATCAACCCCGGGAAGTTGCTTTAAAAGGCTTTCAACATTGGCGTCCGGGCGCACTTTAAACGATGATGCATTAAACTCCAATGTGTCTGATTTAATTCGTATTGGAGGTACCTCTCCTTCAATAATTACTTCATTCAACTCTGTAGAGCGATCCTGTAATTTAATAGTGCCAAAATCCCTGTCGGCATTAATGGCTTCCAGTTTTTGTTTGTAGTTAGCAAGCCCCACATAAGATATTTTAAGGAAAACAGCATCGTCATTTTTGCGTGTTTTCAATTCCCAGTTACCATTTTTATCAGTAATGGTGTAATCTATAACCGCTGAGTCTTTTACAGCAGTAAGATAAACTGTAGCTGATTCCAGTGCAAAATCCTCTGTGTCGGTAATCTTCCCTTTAAGATTATAGGTTTGGCTAAATAAAGGGGCAGAACATAGTAATAATAGCAGGTAAAAAAATTGTTTGTGCATGTAATAGTTGGTTAGTAAGGTTATTCGGTATAAAAACAGCGAATTAACTATTTTAGTATTTAAATGGCAAACAAAAATTAATTATTATTACTTTTTATAAAATATTGGGTGAAAAATGAATTATAAAGGTGTGGCAACGGCGTTAACTGAAAATTATTTAATTTAATAAAAAAGGAAGCTGTAAAAGCTTCCTTTAAATTTATTTTTGCCTGAAATAGATATCTATAGGTACACCGCTGAAATCATAGTTTTCGCGAAGTTTATTTTCTATAAATCTTTTATAAGGGTCTTTTACATACTGGGGCAGGTTGCAGAAAAACACAAACTGTGGGGTAGGTGTAGGCAACTGCATGCAGAATTTTATTTTTATATATTTTCCTTTTAACGCAGGCGGTGGGTTATGCTCTATAATAGGCAGCATCAACTCATTGAATTTTGATGTGGCTACACGCTGCTTCCTGTTTTCAAAAACCTGTACTGCGGTTTCAAGCGCTTTTAATAAACGCTGTTTTGTTAGTGCCGAAATGAAAAGGATGGGCACATCGGTAAACGGGGCTATTTCTTCCCTTATCTTCCTCTCATAATCACGGGTAGTCATGGTATCTTTTTCTACAAGGTCCCATTTATTAACAAGTATTACTATACCTTTCCTGTTTTTTTCGGCAAGCCAGAAAATACTTTGATCCTGGCCTTCAAACCCACGCGTGGCATCAATTACAAGCAAGCATATATCGCTATGTTCAATAGCCCTTACCGAACGCATAACCGAGTAAAATTCAAGGTCTTCCTTTACTTTTGCCTTGCGGCGTATGCCCGCAGTATCTACCAGCTTAAATTCAAAACCAAACCTGTTGTAAGTAGTGTCTATGGCATCCCGTGTGGTTCCGGCTATATCAGTTACCACAAAGCGGTCTTCGCCTATAAGTGCATTAATAAATGATGATTTTCCGGCATTGGGGCGTCCTACTACTGCAAAGCGTGGCAATTCCTCCTCGGTTTGTGTTTCCTGCGCATTGGGAAGCAATTCTACCAAAGCGTCCAGCAATTCCCCTGTGCCTGAGCCGCTCATGCCGGCAAAGGTATAATAGTCGCCAAGGCCGAGGTTATAAAACTCTACGGCATCTTTTTCCCTCATGGCATTATCAACCTTATTAACGGCAAGTAAAACCGGTTTGGTAACCTTGCGCAGCAATTTTGCCACTTCTTCATCCATTGGGGTAATGCCTTCCTCAACATCTACCACAAATACAATAACATCGGCCTCATCAATAGCAAGCTCAACCTGCCTGCGTATTTCAGCCTCAAAAATATCATCAGAGCCTTTTATGTACCCGCCGGTATCAATAACCGAAAACTGCTTCCCGTTCCATTCGCTCTTGCCATAATTCCTGTCGCGCGTTACCCCGCTTACAGAATCTACAATAGCTTCCCTCCGCTGTATCAGCCTGTTAAAAAAAGTGGATTTTCCCACATTCGGGCGTCCTACAATGGCTACTATATTGTTCATTTCTTAATTTTAATTTTTTGCAAAAGTAAGCATTATAAATAATTAGCCATAAGGCAATAGCCATTAGTTTATAGTAATAAAGCAGTTGCTATATGCATTTTTAATGCTTTACCACGGCTTTTACTTTTGGTTGTACCCAAATTTGCGTAACTGGTAGGAATTGCTGCGCCAGTTTTTATTCACCTTTACAAACATTTCGATATGTATTTTTTTTCCGAAGAATTTTTCAAGGTCTTCTCGCGCCTGTATGCCTACTTTTTTTATGGCAGCACCTTTGTGGCCTATAATAATACCTTTCTGCGTATCGCGTTCTACCATTATTACTGCCCTTATACGGATGATATCTTCATCTTCCAGAAACTCCTCGGTTTCAACTTCAACCGCATATGGAATTTCCTTATCATAGTTAAGCAGTATTTTTTCACGGATGGTTTCATTAACAAAAAAACGTTCAGGTTTATCCGTTAAGGCATCCTTTGGGTAATATGGCGGCGACTCCGGGAGTAATTCCAGAATCCGCGCAAAAACTGTTTGAACATTAAAATTTTCTAATGCAGAAATAGGATATATTTCAGCGTTGGGCACTTTTTCCTTCCATAAATCCACTTGTTCCTCAAGCTGTTCCTGGGTGCTTTTATCTATTTTATTGAGCAGTAAAAGTACAGGTGTTTTTGCATGTATTATTTTATTGAAAAAGGCTTCATCCTTTAATTCCTTTTCCCCGGTTTCTACCATGTAAATAAGTATATCGGCATCCTCAAAAGCTGATTTTACAAAATCCATCATGGAGGATTGCAGCTCATAAGCGGGCTTAATAATACCCGGCGTATCAGATAGCACTACCTGAAAATCCTCACCATTTACTATGCCCAGTATGCGGTGGCGCGTTGTTTGTGCCTTACTTGTAATAATAGAAAGGCGTTCACCCACGAAAGCATTCATAAGTGTGCTTTTCCCTACGTTTGGGTTACCTATAATATTTACAAAGCCTGCTTTATGTGCCATAAATTTAATGTGAATTAAAACGCAAAGTTAAGGCTTTATTATAAGATATGCATTTTGTTATACCTGTGTTTATTTTTTATAATATTGATATGATACAATATCCTACGCTATGAAATATTAATGATGTACTATACCAAAAAATGAAAAAGATGAAAAAGAAAATAATGATTGCTTTTTTTTCCCTTAACCTTATGGGGTTTGTAAGCTGCTTTAATTGTGATCAGTACCGATATTACGATTATACCGGTATTGAGGTTAAAATACATAACCCTATAGTGGCACTGTCAGACAGCCTGGGATTTGGCTATACTTACGAAGGCATGCGTTATACTGCTGATACATTCACGTTAAAACACTTTGCAAATAATGCGTATGCTTTTGATTGTGATAAAGGGTATGACGGCGCTAAGTATCCATTACAAAGAATATCTGTTACCAGTAATAAGGATTTTGATGAGGCACATCCTGCAGGAACTGAATTAAATGACCTTATATCTGTAACGGCTCACACTAAAAGCACAGGTACAGGCGAATACATATATGTTAAAGGGTATTTATCAGAATTTCAGCCTTCAGATGTTTATCATTATATGTATTTAAAGGCAAGGCCGCAGGTTAATAAAACGCACAGATTTACAATTGAAGTTGAAAAATCCAACGGTAAAGTGTACCATGACACTTCGGAGGAAATTATATGGGATTAAAGCACCGGGTACGGTTACTTGACCGCTTTCGGCTTTTGTTTAAAAAAAGTAGTAAGCATGGCATATAATTCAGGATGTTTTCTTTTTAGCAATGCTGGTCGTTCAAAAAAATATTCAGAAGCTACTGCAAAAAACTCGGCGCGGTTGGTTGCGCCATATTTGCGTATGTCTGATTCATCTTCATTTATAGCTTCCATTTCCCGGTGAATAAGGTCGAGCCAGGGCACAACATATTCCTGTTGCATAATGTGTTCGGGTATTCCGTCCGTTATATCGTCCATCTTGTCTATAAGGTGTACAAACTCATGAATTCCGGTATTGCTTTTGTCTGTTTTATTTTTAAAGCCATAATAAAGTGCTTTGCGCGACAGTACCATTTGTTTTTCAAAACGCCCTGTGCCAATAAGGCCGCCAATATTCCTGTCATTAAAATTATCGGCAAATTCAAGTTCTTCATTAAAGTGGTCAGGATATAACAATACACCGCTTAGGTTATAATAATGCCACTCTTTAAATCCGAAAACGGGTATAACTGCGCTTGCTGCAATAAGTATCCTGTCAAGGTCTGTAACTGTAGTGCCAACGCCGTCAATATATACTTCGCTTAAAAATTGCATCATCCTTTTCCTGAAAGCAGCCTGCCTGCCAGGTGCCAGGTTTCGGTAGTAGGCCACATTTTTTGTCAACAGCGGTTGCCATTCTTTTGGAAAAGTGCCCACTGGCCTGCGTTTTGTACTTATAAAAATATAAATGCCTACAATCGCAAATACCCCAACTGCAATATAAAAAGCCATAAGTATGAGTTTAGGGTAAAGATAAACAGGAATAAATAAAAAAGCCACTCCTAAAAGTGGCTTTTACTTAGTAGCGGGAACTGGACTCGAACCAGTGACCTTCGGGTTATGAGCCCGACGAGCTACCTACTGCTCTATCCCGCGATGTTTCGATTGCAAATATATAACCTTTATTTAAAACTACAATAGCTTTTACCAATAAATATTGACTTTTTCATTATAGCTGCTGTAAGGGTTTAAATTCCATATCATTACTGAGAATATTTAAAATGTTAATATTTTTTTATTCCCACTGTCGGAATTTACGTTGCTAAATCTGTTAAATTTGTTAAATAACAAATACAAATATTAACCAATTAACCGTAAAGATTATGACAAAGGAAGAAATTATTACTGGACTTCAAAACTGGGAAGACATGCGTGGCGATGCCTCTAAGTTAATTGCCTGCTTTGAGCAGGGAAACTGTTTTTTTTATGATATAGATGAGATTCATCCGCTATCAAAGAAAAATCTCCATGCTTATCCTGCACTTACAAACTACGGTGAATTTAAATTTTTTATGATTCCGGCAGAATTTGATACACCTGAACATGCGGAAGATTATAATTTACATGTAACAGAATGTTCTGTTTTCTGGACAGTAGGCTCGGGAAAGATTGATGATAAGGAAGCTACTGAAAGAATTGAAAGGTGGAGGACACATTACCAGGAATGGACACATGGACAGGTAAAGACCGAAGATGGTATATTCGTGGCTTTTAAAATTCATGTAGGAGATTTTGAATCGCATGATGCACAGGTAACATTAGGCTTACGTGCTAATGGCCAGCAGTATAATCCATACAGTGCCGACCTTATTGTTGTGAATAAAGATTTTGAGTTAATAACATCTTATAATGATTATTCAGAACCAGTTCCTCCTTTTGGCGCGGCAGCTTCTTCAGTGGATAAATTTTTCTTATTAAGCCTTACAAGTGCGTAAATGACTTTTATAAACTTAATAGTTAAAATACCTTTTATCATATTATTGATTAGTTTATTTATTGGTTTGTTTAATATTAAAAGATTAGACAAACTTCATAAAGCGATATTACTATATCTAATGGTAATGCTACTGATAGATATAATTAGTAAGGTTTTAAAATTATATGGTAATAATCACATAGTTCTTTTAATTTATAGTTTAGTTGAACTGTTATTAATTACTTTTTTTTATTATAAATACATGCTAATTAATAAAAGCAAATTACTTTCGAATTTAAGTTTAGTTGGAGCTTGTTATATATTTTATGAGATTGTTAACTATATAGTTTCCGAAACAAATGTAAAATCCTTTCAGCCGTATTCAAAAGTTGTAGATAATTTTATAATAATCCTTTTAGCATTTTCATATTTCCTTGAAAGTATAAATAAAACAAAAAATAATCATTGGAAATATTTTAAATTAAATGCGGTAATATTAATATTCTTTACCTTAAATACTATTATTTTTTTACCATTTAATTTTCTTATAAATGAATCGACAGGAGTTAAATTCTATTTTTGGAGTGCTAATATTTTAATGATATCTATCTTTTATATTTATTTAACTTTTTTGATAATACAGAATAGTAAGAGAATAAGTAATACAGCCTGATTTAATCAGGCTGTTTTTTTATGCATATTTTAATTAAAGTTTTACTTTTGGTATATAAATCAGCATGAGGTTTTATGGAGAAATGGCAGGACCCCAAAATTATAGCATTATGGATTGCAATTATTTTACTACTTATTTTTACGCTGGTATTTTTTGTGGTAAAAATTATTCATCTGGGTTATAAACGGATTTCTGAGGCCAACCTTCGTGAGGCGCAAATGCAGATTGAACATCAAAAAAAACTACTGGAAACCAGCCTCCAGGCCCAAGAGAAGGAGCGGACACGCATAGCGGCCGACCTGCATGACGGGCTTATTGGCAAATTAACGGTTGTGCGCCTGAAAAACCAGGTAGGGAAAACGGAAGACCTTGATAAAATGCTGGAGGAAAGCATTACCGAAGCAAGGCGTATATCGCATGACCTTACACCACCGCTGCTGGAGTTTACTTCTATTGAGGAGTTGATTGATAATCTGCTGGATCCGTGGAGGGCAAGAATGGAGATTATATTGCATAGCGATGTGCGTACTGCATCTAACCCGGAGCCACATGTTAAAATACAGGTAGTACGCCTTGTACAGGAATTATTAAATAATATAATTAAACATGCACAGGCTACAGTAGTTACAGTATATTTACGGCATACCGAAAATAGTTTTACCCTTTGTGTTAAAGATAATGGCCGTGGTTTTGATACAGCTAAGCTGGCACAAGGGCTTGGTATGCATAACCTGGAGTTAAGGGCACAGTACATTAATGCCCGGTACAAAATAAAATCGGGGATAGGCAAAGGAACAACAGCAATTTTTTCAGGAACTTCAATTTAAAGCTTATGGAAATTATACAGGTAGCAATAACCGATGATGATGCACTTATTGTAGGCCTTTTACACGATTACCTGCAAACCAGGAGCGATATTAATGTGGTTATAACAGCGCAAAGCGGACATGAACTTTTTAAAAAACTTGAAACAGCAGCCGTAAAACCGCAGGTTTTATTGCTGGACCTGAAAATGGAGGGTATGGATGGTATAGAAGTTACCCAAAAGCTGAAAGCACAGTATCCTGAAATTAAAGTTATTGTGGTATCATCCCATTATCAGAAAATGTTTACAGGCTTTATGCTTAAAACAGGGGTTTCTGCTTTCCTGCCTAAAGGGGTTATGCCGTCAGAGCTGGTAAATGTAATACAGGCCGTAAATAAATTTGGATTTTATTTTAAGGAAGACCAGCTTGATATAATACGGGGACAGATTTCGGGGAAGTCACCAAAACCATCTTTAAACGAGGAATCTGATTTATCCGAGCGTGAAATAGAGGTTTTAAAACTGATATGCCAGCAAAAAACCGCTAAAGAAATAGGAGAGGAGCTTTTTATTACCCAACGCACTGCCGAAGGGCACAAAAACAGCCTGTTTGCCAAAACGGGGGCTAAAAATATAGCAGGGCTTGTTATATATGCCATACAAAATGGCATTATGCGTGTAGATGAACTGCCTGTTATCAATTAAAAAAGCACAATTTATTTATAGCGTATAATTACCTGTTTTTTAAAAACAGGTAATTTCTACCTATATGCGTAGTGGATTATTGCTCATCTTTGTATCACAATAATGCTATTACGTTCTTCATAAAAACAAACCAACCTCCAATTAAGTAAAAAGAAGAGCCCTCTAAAAATGAAAAGATAGGCGGGATTTAGTGTTTTCAGGAGTTTATTAGTCCCCAAGCTATTTTTACCCCTAAGAACCTCGTTAATTTGTTAAAGTCTTACAACAACAATCCCGCCTTCTTTTAACTCCAACTAAATAATATTATTTTTTATAGATGTGCTAGCTGCCTTCAGGGGCAGCTTGTGTTTTATAATAAATAAGCCCCCTGCAGGGCAGGAGGCTTAACCTAAATCACAAAACTAACTCAACTGTATATGTATCCTTCGTCCTTTAAGGATTTAATTGCCTTAAATATTCACGTGTGCGTATTCCGCTTTCTTTTAAATCTTCTTTTTGCCATCCTCCTGTAGATGCTGCCTGCTTTTTTAATACACTGCAGGTTTCATCCTTATCTGCTATAGACCATGTTATCCAGCTAAGTCCTTTTGCTTCCATCCAGTCAATCCATTTCTGCCATTCAGCCAGGTCAAGCGGTCCGTCGCCTGTAGCTTCCATACCTGCACATTCTGATATAAATACCGGTAAACCTTTTTTAATGGCAGCATCAGTGCGGTCACGCAGTTCCTGCTTGTGTGTAGCGGCATAAAAATGTACTGTGTACATTAAATTTTTATAGCCTTTTATAGGGTCGGCGGCGGGCAGGTTAATATCCTGGTCCCAGTGCGGGCAGCCAACCAATATAATATTATCCGGGTCGTTTTTACGTATTACCTTTATAACTTCTTCGCTATAGGCTTTAACTTCCTCCCAGCTTTCATCATCAGGCTCATTAAATACCTCATAAATTACATTAGGGTATTTGCCATAGGCAGCAGACATTTCATTAAAAAACTCTTTAGCTTCCTTTAAATGGATGTTATGGCTGTGCCAGTCGATAATCACATAAATTCCTGCAGCAATGGCACCATCAACAACAGCTTTTATTTTCTGTTTAGAATATTCAGGGCTTTCTATATAGCAGTTTTTGTCAGCATCAACACCCATTGCTGCACGCACTATATTTACATTCCAGTCCTTTTTTAGCCACATAACGGCTTCCTTGTTATAAAACCTGGACCAAAAGTTATGCCAGCCAAAGCTCATGCCCCGTAATATAATATGGTTACCATTTTTATCAACAAGCTGTGTGCCTTTTACACTTAGCTGCCCATAATCTTTTACAGGCTGTGCAACAGCTATGTTGGCCATTAAAATTATTGCTGCCAGCAATAGGATGTTTTTGCGCATTTCTATTTGTTTTTGGTTAGCTTTAATACTATAACTTCATGAGGTGCTATTGCTGCCTTAAATGCTTTTTTGGTTGACGCCAGTTGCTTTTTGTTCCATATATCTTTAACAGCGTAGGTAACAGTATTAAATTTAGTTTCAATATTATTTATTTCGTCCTTTATATTATGTTTTTGCCAGTCGAAGTCAATCTGTTTTTTTTCTTCACTGCGGTTTAAAAAAGTTATAACCCAATCACCATTTTCAAGAGGTTTTGCCCATACTTCAAGTTTATTTTCATCACTATGGCGAAATCCCTGTATGCCTAATTTGTCCTGGTTAATGGCTATCATTTCTTTGTTGGTGAGTATAGCAAGGGTTTCTTTACTCATGCTCCGGAAGTCATTCCCTGCTATAAGGGGCGAAGCCACCATGCACCACATGGAAAAATGGGCTTTGTCCTCATTGTAAGTCATGCCATTTCCTACTTCCAGCATATCAAAATCATTCCAATGGTCAGGGCCTGAGTATTTACGAATACCCTTGCGCATATCTATAATCTTCATGAAACCCCATGACGACCAGTTTTCAGGGTGCTTATATTCGCAGTCGAAACAAGGATAAATATCTCCTGATATCCTCCACATATTCCCCACTGGTTCGCCCCATTCCCAAGGTTGATTGTCGCCCCACTCACATAAGCTGAAAAGTATTGGCTTTCCTGCTGTTTTTAAGGCATTGCTCATTGTGGTATAGGCCTCTTTAGCATTTATTCCCTCAGTATTACACCAGTCATATTTTAAAAAGTCGATACCTAAAGATGCATAAAACCGCGCATCCTGGTACTCAAAACCCCTTGTTCCGGGATAACCGGCACAGGTTTTTGTACCGGCACAGTTATACAGCCCGAACTTAAGCCCTTTAGAATGTACATAATCAACCAGAGCCTTCATACCGCCGGGGAATTTTTCAGGGTCAGGCACAAGGTTGCCATTGGCATCCCTTTCCTTTGTCATCCAGCCGTCGTCCAGCACTATATAGGTATAGCCGGCATCCTTCATCCCTGTTGAAACCATAATATCTGCGGTTTGTTTTACCAGTTCTTCATCTATTTTGGTTTCAAAAGTGTTCCAGGAGTTCCAGCCCATGGGCGGAGTCATGGCAAGGCCTTCCCATTTTGTGGCCTGTTGCTTGTAAACATTCCCCTGGCTATAGGCTGTTATACTTATTATAAGGAAGAATATGGAGGAAATAATTTTCATTTTTAATACGAGGATGATTATTTAAAACATTCCCCGGTTATGGCCGGGGAATATTTGTAATTAAAAATAGCTAGTCTATTGTATAGCCTATGTTGTCAAAATAATAGTTATGAGTAGCTCCTGTAAACTCTTTAAATGTAATGTTTTGTAAAGCCTGCGGCATACCTCCAAGCTGAGCCCAGGTAAAGCGGTGCTCTTTCCATTCGGTAGTAGTGTTAAACTGGCGGGCTACATTATCAGTCCAGTCACCATTAAAAATCAGCTCAAGTTTTCCAGGGTCATCTGAACGTACTGAAAAGCGGATTCCGGTATATTGTGAAATATTTTCATCCCATCCCCAGTTGCCTTGTATGTTACCCCATCCATCCATTTCTTTTTTAATAAAAGTAGTGCCTTGGTAAGCCTGCGCACGGTTGGTTATATATTCATGCTCATTCCACTCCTCAATAGTCCAGGGAGAGTAAAAGGCATCATCATAAATAGCTGTACCAATAGCGGTATTCCATTCTGACTCTCCTGATATGGTTGTAACCGTAACTCTCTTGTTGTGTGAGTCAGGTGGTACTATAGCTACAATTTCAGTTAACGTGTTTGATACTATTTCTGCTTCAACCCCGCCAATAGTTACCGTTGGGTCTAAAAAGAATTTACCGTAAAGTGTTATCTGTTCGCCCGCGTTTGCATTTACCGGCTGGAAGCTTTGAAGCTGCGGGGCAGGTGGTGCAACAACAAACGGAACAACTGCTGTACCATATTGTGTAACAATCTTTAGTTCATTGGTGCTGTCTGCATAAGGAGTATCTTCATCAATGGTAACAAAAATGGTAGTTTCCGTTACCATAGTAGGGTTGAAATATGTGTCGGTTTCATTAAAATACACTTTTTGAAGTGTGCTGAATCCACGCCCCCTTATTACATACATATTATTAGCAAAGCCTACTTCAACAGGCACAAGGTCTTCATCCTCAGCCGGAGCCACGCTTTCAATAACGGGCGCTGATGTGCTTTTTGAACTGCCGTCATCATCACTGCATGAGGCAAACATGGTTATTGCCATTATGGCAACCATACCCCATATGTGTTTTAGTTTTAAAATTTTCATATCAGTACAATTTTTTAATTAGTTAAAATTATAAGGCACAGGTGGCTGTGTAAGCAATGGGTTTTTACTCACTTCGGTTGCAGGATACGGCAGCTTAAAGAAATCTCCCGAAGGCGGTGTTACATACTGTGCGTTTTCCTCATCGCCCCTGTTTTGTGCCGAAATGATATTTACTGCCATTGATAGTGGAATCCTGCCCAAGTCATACCAGTAGTCACCTTCAAATGCAAGTTCAACCCTTCGTTCATGCAGCAGGTCCTCAAAGGTGAATGATGCTACTGAAGGAAGCCCGGCACGGTTGCGCACCATATTGTAAGAATTTAGTGCAGCAGCATCAGATGTGCTTCCTGCATTACCAAGTATAGATTCTGCGTGTATCAGTAATAATTCTGCATAGCGCATAAAGTAGGTGTTGTTTTCCATCATGCCCCAGTTATCTGTAGGCCCTGCTATATCACTCACTTTGCCAACTACATATTTTTTAATCCCGGCACCTGCATTTTGAGGGTCAATATCATCCGGCACCACAAGCCCCGGCCCATCTGCAGTTGTGATGTTAGGATATACATCTCCCGGAAGCATAATTGTTTCTTTTCTCCTTAAGTCCCCTGTTTCAAAAGCACCTATCAGGTCTTGCGAAGGAGCAAAAACACCACCGTAGGTAGCCATGTTTATGTAGGGAGAATAGGCAAACTGCGTGTTGCAGTTGCTGGCAGTACCATATGTACCTGTAACTTTCCACTGCATTGCTGCAATAGATTCCTCATTATTGTTATTTGAGGTAAGGAAAAGGTCGCCATAAGATTTGGTAGGTAATTCAGGGCCGCCGTATAATTTAAATTCGCCACTGTTTATAACTTCTTCGGCCATACTTCTTGCTAGGGCGTATTCCTGCTGGTAAAGATAAACTTTTGCAAGCATGGCTTTAGCAGAGCCTTTCGATACCCTTCCGTTATCAGAATAGTTTGAACTTCTTATTTTTTCCGGTAAAAGGTTAATGGCATCCTCAAAGTTCATTTCTATAAAAGTGTAAATGTCCTCTTCGGTGTTTGTAGGTATCTGAGGGCTTGACACATGGTCAAGGTTATTTTGTATAATCGGCACAGGCCCCCACAGCCTTACAATGTAAAAGTAAGCAAGCCCCCTCATAAAATGGGCCTCACCCAAAGCCTTATCTACATAGGCCTGGCTGACAGATGGGTCAACCCTTTCCGGCAGGAAATTGATGATAGCATTACACTGTGCTACGGTAGCCCAAAGCGATTTCCATGCGTTTACCATTTCAAGGTCGGTACTGGAAATAACAAGTGTGCGTAACGAGTTAACATCACTTGAATAAGTAAAACCATTACCCGAACCGATTTCGCCAATGGCAAAAAAGGCTTTGTTGTGAAAGTTAAACCATGTCCTGCTATACAGTCCATTAGTACTTGCCTCAACCTGCTCATTTGAGCTGTAATAATTATCCAGTGAAATATTGTCTTCACCAGGCCTGTTTAAAAACTCATCGCTACAGGAAATAAATGCAGCTGCAGCAAAAGCTAAAAACAGGAATTTTACATTTCTTATATATCTTTTCATAGTTTTTTTATTAGAATTCAACATTTAATCCCATGGTAATTGTCCTTGGGGTAGGGTAACGGCCATTATCTACACCTAAAAGCAATGCATCCTGATTGTATGAGCCCACTTCAGGATCATAACCTTTGTATTTGGTAAATGTGTAAAGGTTTTGCACACCGCCGTATATTCTCAGCTTGGTTAATTTAAATTTTGAAATAAGGTCGGTAGGTAAAGAATATCCCAATGTTACATTTTGTATCCTTAGGTAAGAACCGTCTTCTACATACCTGTTTGATATAAGAAGGTTACTATGCCCTAAATTGTTAACCGGCCTGGGCAGGCTGGCATTGGTATTGGTTGGTGTCCAGTAATCCGATGCTTCGGCTAGCTGGTTTGTATATAACATTGCGTTTAAGGTGCCCGACCTCCTGGTAAGGTTTAGTATGTCGTTTCCATAAGAGCCTTGTACAAATATTGAAAGGTCTATACCTTTATACCTGAAAGTGTTGGTAAAACCGTAAGTAAAGTCAGGGTGCGGATTACCGATAAATGTCATATCTTCCTCATTTATAAGCCCATCCCCATTTTGGTCTACATATTTAACATCACCCAGTTCAGAAGCTACAGGGTCGCCACTATAAGTATCAATAAGCGGAGCACCCACTAAATCATCGGCTTCCCTGTACAATCCACTGGACTGATAGCCGTAAAACATGCCTATAGGCTGGCCTACAACTGTATTAGTTGCCGGTACTGTAGTATAATCATTAGTGTACACAGTCCTTTGTATAACAGCCTGGCTGTTTAATGCGGTTACTTCATTTTTATATTTTGAGAATACAAGTGTAGAGTTCCATGAAAAATCGTTTGAAGGGTTGGTGTTATAATTTAAAGTAATATCAATACCCTTATTGCTTACCTCCCCAAGGTTAACATAAGGAGCATCTATACCACCCTCCCAGTTTGGCCCGCCTGTAAGGTAATCAGCCAAAGGAAGCTGTATAATAAATCCATCAGATATTTTTCTGTAAACTTCTACTGTTGCACCAAGCCTGCCGTTTAAAACGGTAAAGTCAAGCCCTAAATTGGTTTGTTTTGATGTTTCCCATCTCAGGTCAGGATTAGCGAGGTTTGAAACCAAAGGGCCTGTACCCAGCCCTGTACCGAAAAATGCCAGGTTGGAAGAGTACCTGTTGTTAGGGATTTGCTGGTTGCCTACTTCTCCGTAACCTGCTTTTATCCTGATATTATCAACATATTTACGTGTAGCTTCCATAAAAGGCTCGTTGGATAAATTCCAAGAACCGGAAATAGCTGGGAAATACCCCCACTGGTTTTTTCCATCGTTGGCTACAGGGTCAAATTTAGATGAGCCATCGGCCCTTATAGAAGCAGTTACACTGTACTTATCGTTAAAACTGTAAATTACCCGTCCAAAATATGATGATAAAGCCTGACTTCCCTTATAGTCATTTACAGTACTCTGTTGTGCATCCGCTACACTTATAGTACGTATATCGTTACTTAAAAAGCCCGTTGCATAAGCAAACATACCGTCCCAAACCGATTCATTGGCTTCCTGCCCTGCAAGTATGGTAATGTTGTGATTTCCAAAGGTATTCCTGTATGTTAAAAGGTTTTTAATATTCCAGGAATACCAGTTTTGCCTCCTTTTATTTAAATCTGCAAATTCATTTCCAAATTCACCCCATTGATAGGTAGGCAAAAATTCATTATTTTCACTAAACTCTGTATTAGCACCCAATTCAAACCTGTAAGTAAGGCCCTTAATAAGGTTGAACTCTGCATAAACATTACCTAAAAAGTTTTTGCGTATAAGCTGGTTTTGTTTAGTTAACGCCAAAGCCACAGGATTTATATAGCCTATATTCTGGTCATTTTGTTGAGAACCTGCATAACTGCCGTCAAGGTTGCGTACAGCCATATCAGGGGCCTGCAATATTGAAGTGCTTACAATACCATTTTGCGCAGAGTTTAAAGTAATATCCTCATTGGTTACTGCACCCGTAATAAAGCCTCCTACTTTTACCCAGTCCTTAACCTTAGCATCAAGGTTTGTCCTGAATGTATATCTTTTAAATCCGGAACCTATTACAGTACCCTCCTGGTCGGTATAGCTTCCTGAAATGTAGTAGCTGATATTTTCTTTCCCGCCTGAAAAAGCAAGTTGATGGTTTTTCAGGATACCTGTCTGGAATATTTCTTTTTGCCAGTCGGTACCTTTACCTAAAAGTTCCGGGTGGCTAAATTCAACCCTTGGTGTTTGCCCGTAAAGCCCGGCCAGTTCATTTTGCTGGCGCGCATACTGGCGAAGATTCATTGCATCAAGCAATTTAGCCTGCTGCTGGAATGAAATAAAAGTTTCATAGCTTATTTTGCCTGTACCTTTTTTTCCAGACTTGGTAGTAATAATAACGACACCGTTTGCTCCCCTTGAACCATATATTGCAGTTGCAGAAGCATCTTTAAGTATGTCTATAGATTCTATATCATTAGGGTTAATCATAGAAAGTGGGCTTACTGCATTATTGCCCTGTGTACTGAATTCAGAACCTGCAATAGGCCTGCCGCTGGTAGCCTGGTTTGTGGCATCTCCGGAAATCGGCACACCGTCAATTATGTAAAGTGGTTCGTTGGTGCCTGATATTGAGGTTACACCCCTAACGCGTATGGAGGTAGAGCTGCCTGGCTGCCCGGAGTTATTTGTTACGGTTACACCTGCAGCTTTTCCCTGTAACATCTGGTCAACACTTACCTGTGGAAGGTCTTCAATATCTTCAGACTTTACACTGGAAACCGATCCGTTAATATCCTGCCTGCGCTGTGTACCATAACCAATAACAACAACTTCGTCAAGAAGCTTTGCGCCTTCGGCAAGTGTAACATTAATTACCGACCTGCCTTTTACGGCAATTTCCTGGCTTTCGTAGCCAATAAAGCTGAAAACCAGCACGGCATCTTCCTGCACGGTAACGGAATACTGCCCGTCAATATTTGTTGACACAGAATTAGTTGTGCCTTTTATGGTAACGTTAGCCCCGGGAATTGTCATTCCGGTATTATCCGATATAACACCGGTTACCGTGTTTTGAGCACTGAGCGAACCAAAGCAACAAAACAACAGCAGGTAGAACAGGGTATTGTTCCGCGTTAGCCATTTTGTAAAATGTAGTGTAATCCCCATAATTTATTTGTGTTAGATTAGTTACGGTTTAAATAATATTTAATTTAAAAAAATTAGCTATCAATAATTTTAGGGTTCTTTTATTGATAAAAACAAATTTATGGGAGATGTTAAGCGTTTGTTAATATTATTTTATCATTTAATGATAATATTTTCTCTAACGTTTGCGTGAAATAGTTTTTTTGATGCAGGGTGTTATATATTAAGGATGTTAATTATTTGAATATCAGTATTTTTTAGTAACTAACTGATGTTTTTCAACTACTGTAACAGTAATATTTTTTTTGCAAAAAGTTATTATAAAAACCGTTTCAATCCATAAAATTCTTCCCTGTACAGGCTGGGAGTGGTATTTTTTACACTTTTAAATATCCGGTTAAAATTTGCAATATTATTAAAGCCTGATTTAAATGCAATTTCTGAAATACTCAAATCTTTTTCGGTCAGCCAGCGTGCAGCATATCCTACACGTATATCATTAAGGTAGTTTACAAATGTTTTCCCTGTGCGTTTTTTTATAAAACGGTTAAATGATACCGGGCTCATGCTAGCAATATCCGAAACTTCATCAAGGGTAATTTTATTTGAGAAATTTTTTTGGATATACTCATACACCAGCTTCATTTTATCATCATCTTCAAATGTATCATAATCCACAGTGTAGGTAGATAATAGGCGTTGGTTGCGGGAGTTTGCCATATCATGCAGGATGGAAATAACCTCAAGAAAATAATCCATGCCGTCCAGCTTGGATATCCTTACAAGCCTGTCGGCAAGTTCCTCCCCGGTTTTTTTTGAAAATAATATCCCGTGGTTCGACCTGTTGAACATTTCCTTTATAGGCCCCATAATCCTTCTGGATAATAATGAGTCAGAAAACAAATCATTATGGAATTGTATTGTTATTTCATGTATTTTCTTTTCAGTGCATTTATTAAGTTCCCATCCGTGGTAAAGGTTAGGCCCTACCAGTACCAGCTCTACATCGTCTATTTCTTCAATATGGTCGCCAATAATCCTTTTTACGCCTTTACCGTTTAGTATAAAGTTTATTTCATATTCAGGATGGTAATGTATAGGGAAATCAAAACTGTCCTTAACCCTGTCAAAAACCATGAAACTGTCATCCTTTTTTAAAGGGGGCATTTCCCTGTGAAACTTTTGGCTGTCCATTTTTTAAAATTTGTTTGCAATTATATGATATAATATTGATAAAATAATATTAACTTAAATTTAAGAGTAAAATTATCTTTGACATTATTAAAAAAAGAATGTGTAATAATTACATTCTTGCAAAATAACTAGAGGTCAAATTAAGAATTTTATAAGTTTATTAAATTCTTATTGAAGCAGATACAATTCCATGAAAAGAAGTTTATCCATTTTAATTGCTGTACTTATTATTTCATGCAAAGGGAATAATGAAGGTACAAATAAGGTGTTGCCAATAGACAAACAAGCTACTGAAGAAACAAAAAAACTATATGCCAACTTATTCAATATAAAGGATAAAGGCTTTATGTTCGGGCATCAGGACGACCTTGCTTATGGCGTGGAATGGAAATATGAGGAGGGAAGGAGCGATATAAAAGATGTAACCGGAGATTACCCTGCGGTTTATGGCTGGGATATAGGGAGGATTGAAAATAATGCCGATAAAAACCTGGACGGTGTGCCTTTTGACAAGATGCGCGAATATATTAAACAGGTTTATGACAGGGGGGGAGTAAATACTATCAGCTGGCATATTAATAACCCTATGACGGGAGGAGACTCTTGGGATAACACACCGGGAACAGTAGCTTCGATACTTCCCGGAGGCGAACAACACGAAAAATATAAACGCTGGCTGGATAGTGCTGCGGCTTTCCTGCTTTCTTTAAAGGGAAGTGATGGCAAGCCGGTACCTATACTATACAGGCCTTATCATGAGTTTACCGGCAATTGGTTCTGGTGGTGTAAAAATACTACCAGCAAGGAAGACTTTATTAACTTATGGAAATTTACCGTTAATTATTTTCAGGAAAAAGGCGTTCATAACCTTATATATGTATATAATACCTCTGACGCTAATGTAAATACTAAAGAAGATTTCCTTGCGTATTATCCCGGAGATAATATGGTGGATATGGTGAGCTTTGATATTTACCAGTCAGGCGGTGGAGAAAAACAGGATAAGTTTATTAATGACACAAAAAGGCTTGTGGGCATAATAGATGAGGTTGCGCAGGAGCGCAGTAAGCTAAGTGCTATTGCCGAGTGTGGCTATGAACAGGTTCCGTATGAAAAATGGTGGACTGAAACCCTTATGAACAGCATAGGGAACCATGAAATATCTTATGTTCTTGTTTGGAGGAACCACGGCTGGAATGAATGGATGAAACCGCCACGAATGCACTATTATGCGCCTTACAAAGGACATCAGTATGAAAAGGATTTTATTGAATTTTACAAAAATAATAAAACACTTTTCCAGCAGGATGTTACAAAATTTAATTTATACAAATAAGCCGCAAGCGGCAATCAGGATATGAGATTAACAGCTATAGACCTTACAATAATTGCACTTTATTTTATAATGATGGTGGTAATTGGCATCATTATGAAAAACCGTGCCAAGCGCAGTAAAGACAGTTACCTTATGGGAGGCAAAAAACTACCATGGTATATGCTGGGGCTTAGCGACGCCAGCGATATGTTTGATATAAGCGGTACCATGCTCTTGGTAAGTATGGCTTTTTTATACGGTTTTAAAAGCGTATGGATTCCGTGGATGTGGCCTGTTTTCAACCAGGTATTCCTTATGGTTTTCCTTAGTAAGTGGTTAAGGCGCAGTAATGCCACCACCGGGGCAGAGTGGCTGGGCACGCGTTTTGGGCTAAAAGATAAAGGTGTAAGCAGCAGTCATGCCATAGTTGTGGTTTTTGCGCTTATGCTGTGTATAGGGTATATGGCCTATGCATTTGTGGGAGTAGGTGAGTTCCTGGAAATATTTATTCCTTATGAAACAGTAAAAGATGTAATACCATTCCTGGACAGCAACCTGGAACAATATGCAGTTGGTTCAACAGAATATACCACAGCCTTATATGAAGCAAAGCATTTAACGGCACAGGTATATGGCGTTGCCATTTGCCTTATAGCTACGTTTTACAGTATTGTGGGCGGTATGCACGGTATTGTGCTTGCCGATTTCATTAAATATATGATAATGATTATTTGTTCCATTTTTGTGGGTACTATTGCTATGATACACCTTGCCGACTCTGGTATCGTGTTTGCCGAAAAAATGCCTTTGGGGTGGGACAACCCGCTGTTCGGAATGGAGCTGGGGCTCGATTGGCAAAACATACTTTCAGATGCGCAGGTTAAACTGGAAAAGGATGGCTATAAGTTATTTTCGGCAGTAGTGGGTATGATGTTCTTTTCAGGTGTACTGAAAAGCCTTGCCGGGCCTGCACCAAATTATGACTGCCAAAAGATATTAAGTACACGTTCGCCCGAAGAAGCAAGCAAGATGAGTGGTTTTATCTCTATAATATTGCTTCCTATCCGCTATTTTATGACTATGGGGCTTTGCATACTTGGGGTGCTGTATTTTAACGACCTTGCCCTGAGCCGTACTGCCGACGGTGTAAACTTTGAGAGTATTATGCCTGCCGTAATTAATAAATACCTCCCTGTAGGCTTGGTTGGGCTTGTACTGGCAGGATTCCTTGGGGCGTTTATGAGTAATTTTTCGGGTACGCTAAATGCAGGGCAGGCATATCTTGTAAATGATATTTACCTTAAATATTTTAAGCCGGATGCCGAAAGGAAACAGATTATTACCATGAGTTATCTTTCCGGTACTTTAATGGTTATACTGGGTGTGGGGCTTGGCCTGCTTATTAGGGATGTTAATATGATATTTAATATTATAACAGCAGGGTTATATGGGGGCTTTGTATGTGCCAATGTACTGAAATGGTATTGGTGGCGCTTTAATGCCAACGGCTTTTTTTGGGGCATGCTGGCAGGAATTATTGCCAGTGCCATACCGCCTGCGCTATCAGTTAGCGGTGTAACTGATTATTTTGACGGTACACGTATGCTTTACTATTTTCCCGTATTTATAATAATACAACTCACAGCCTGTATAATAGGCTCTTATGCGGCACCGCCAACCAATAAGGAAACACTTATCAATTTTTATAAAACCGTAAGGCCCTGGGGCTTTTGGAAACCAATACATGAGGCTGCGCTTGCTGAAGACCCAACGCTTCAAAAAAACAGGAACTTCGGTATTAATATGGCCAATGTGGGAATGGGAATAACAGGGCAGATATTGCTTACACTATTACCCATGTATTTTATACTTTCCAAATGGACAGGATTTGCCATTGTGGCGGCGCTACTTGCGGTAATATTTATAATAATGAAAAAAACCTGGTGGAACAGGCTTACTGATTTTTAAAAACTGAATTTAATACATAATTGAAGATGGGCAGCGAAATAACAGCGCAAAACCTTGTAAGGATACCAAATTATGAAACTTTGGTTAAAAGGCACAGGGAGTTGATAGAGAAGAAGAATGAACCTGCAGCACAAACCAACGGTATATTTACCCGATATAAAAACCCGGTAATAACGGCCGCTCATGCACCTGTTGAATGGCGTTATGACCTGAATGCCGCTACCAACCCTTATGGTATGGAGCGTATAGGCATAAATGCGGCTTTTAATGCCGGGGCCATGAAATGGGGAGATAAATATGTTATGTGCGTGCGTGTTGAGGGTGCAGACAGGAAGTCTTTTTTCGCTATAGCCGAAAGCCCTAACGGTATAGATAATTTTGAGTTTTGGGAAAAACCATGCGTAATTCCGCAACTGGATAACCCGGATACCAATGTATATGATATGAGGCTTACCCAGCACGAAGATGGCTGGATATATGGTGTTTTTTGTACCGAAAGGAAAGACCCCGATGCACCTGCAGGCGATACCAGTGCTGCTATTGCCAATGCCGGTATTGTAAGGACTAAGGATTTAATTAACTGGGAAAGGCTTCCTGACTTGATTTCCAATACAGGACAGCAGCGTAATGTGGTATTGCACCCGGAATTTATAAATGGCAGGTATGCTATGTACACCCGCCCGCAGGATGGCTTTATTGATGTAGGCAGCGGTGGCGGTATCGGGTTGGGTTATATTAATGATATGGCTAACCCTGTGGTAGAGGAAGAAAAAATAATACTTAAAAAAGTTTACCATACGGTTTATGAGTTAAAGAATGGTTTGGGGCCTGCACCAATTAAAACCTCTAAAGGATGGCTGCACCAGGCTCACGGTGTGCGCAACACTGCTGCCGGGCTGCGTTACACTATTTACCTGTTCATGACCGACCTTAAAGATATTTCTAAAGTTACCCACCAGCCTGCAGGCTACTTTATAGCTCCTGAAAATGAGGAGCGTGTGGGCGATGTTTCCAATGTGGTGTTTGGCAACGGCTGGATAGCAGATGACGACGGTACGGTTTATATTTACTATGCCTCTTCGGATACTCGGATGCATGTAGCGGTTTCTACTATAGATAAACTGGTTGACTATGTTATCAATACACCTCAAGATACATTTACATCGGCAGGCTCGGTGCAGACAATTATAAAACAGGTGGAAAACAATAAAAAGTTTTTATAATGGATTTAAAACCTGATATGCATAAAGAGTTGCTTTCTATTTTGGATTATTGGGAAAATAATACGGTAGATGAGCAATTTGGGGGCTTTATCGGTACAATAAATTATAAAGAAATTAAAGATTATACAGCCGATAAAGGTGCTGTTTTAAATGCCCGCATTCTGTGGGCATTTTCGGCTGCATACCCTATTACACAAGATAAAAGGCATCTTGAACTGGCTGAAAGGGCTTATGCTTATATCAGGGATAATTTTTATGACAGTGAGCATGGGGGTATTTACTGGAGCCTTGATTATCAAGGTAAGCCGAAAGATACCAAAAACCAGGTGTATGCCATTGCCTTTGTTATATACGGCCTTTCTGAACTTTATAAAATAAATGATAACGACGAGGTTTTACAGCTTGCAGTACAATTATACAATACTATAGAGAAGTATAGTTATGATACTGTAAATAAGGGTTATTTCGAAGCCTTTACACAAGATTGGCAGCCAATTGATGACCTGCGGCTCAGCGAAAAGGATGTCAATGAAAAAAAGACCATGAATACACATTTGCATATTGTAGAAGCCTATGCAAATTTATATAAGGTATGGCCTGATGATTCCCTTAAAATAGCAATTGCCGATTTGCTGGATGTAATTGACAGGTATTTTATAGATAGCGAGTCGGGTCATTTAAGGTTATTTTTTAGTGAGGACTGGGTAGAAAAGAAAGATGTTATTTCCTATGGGCATGATATAGAAGCCGCATGGCTGCTGTTATGGTGTGCCCAGGCCATTGATGATACCCATTTAATTGAGGTATATAAAAAGCATGCTTTGGTACTTACAAGCGGAGCACTTGAAGGATTTGATACAGATGGAGGGTTATGGTATGAGCTTGACCTGCATACCAATTCAATGATAGCCGAAAAGCATTGGTGGCCACAGTCGGAACTGCTTATAGGGCTTGTTAATGCCTGGCAGCTAACGGGCAATGAAAACTACCTGCTGAAGGCACAAAAAAACTGGAAATTTATACAGAAATATATACTTGATAAAAAAAATGGAGAATGGATTTGGGGTGTAAATGCCGATTATTCGCCGATTGAAAAGGACAAGGCAGGTTTCTGGAAGTGCCCTTACCACAATTCACGTGCCTGTATAGAGCTGATAAACAGGTTACCCGATACTATAAATATGAGCATATGAAAAAAATAGTAATGTTATTCGGATTATTGTCAGGTGTTTATTCCTGTTCTTCAGATAGTGACAGCGGAAAAAAAACTACAGATGATGACGGCCCTGTAATTACTGATATTTTAACGCCTGAAAATGTACGCAGTTATATGGCAGATGCCAACGCTACCAATGAAACGGTGGCACTGTTTTATAATCTGTATCAACTACAAAAAACTAAGTTCCTTGTGGGGCAGCAGGATGCCTTTAATGGTTTTTACAATAATGCTTCGGGTGATTCTGATATAAAAAAGGCCACAGGTAATGATCCTGCACTTTTGGGTTCAGACTTTATGTTTATTACAGATGATAAGAATACAGGCGAGCCTACTAACTGGTTTTACCAGCAGGAGCTTTTAATAACTGCAGATGCTAAAGAGGCTTATGATAAAGGTATGGTAAATACTTTTTGCTGGCATTTCCGTGAACCCTATGAAGGTGAAAGCTTTTATACTGCCGATATGACTGAACAACAGAAGCAAAACGCTTTTATAAGCCTTTTGCCGGGAGGAGAAAACCATAATTATTATAAAGAAAAGCTGGATAAAATAGCGGGCATATTAAATAACCTTAAAGGCAGCGATGGTAAATTAATACCGGTTATTTTCAGACCGTTTCATGAATTTGACGGTAATTGGTTTTGGTGGGGCAGCAACTACTGCACTCCCGCGCAGTATAAAGAACTTTGGCAGTTTACGGTAAATTATCTTAAGGATACCAGGCAGGTGCATAATGTGCTTTATGCTTTTTCACCTGATAATTCATACACACAGGAATCGCAATATTTAAGCCGTTATCCGGGAGATGATTATGTAGATGTTTTAGGTATGGATAACTATGGTGATTTTAGCCAGCCAAGTGTATCAGGTACTGCAACAGCTAACAGTAAATTAAAGATGGTGGCCTCAATAGCTAAGCAAAAAGTGAAAATTGCGGCAATGACAGAAACCGGATTGCAGGTTAACGCAACAGAAGCACCGGTAAATGGTTTCTTTTCAAACCATATGTATAATGCATTAAGCAATAATTCTGTAGAAGTTGCCTATGTAATGTTTTGGGCTAACAGCCAGGCGGCTTATTATGTACCGCCGGCCGGGCAGCCCAATACACAGGATTTTATTGATTTCACCAAAAAACCTAAAGCGGTGCTGCAAAACAACATACCCTATATGTACACCATTACACCATAAAAATAATAAATCATGAAGTTAAAGTTTAAACCACTATTATACTTGTTTGCTGCTTCTGTTGCATTTTCCTGTGCTAATGAGGAAAAGGAACCGGAAAGGATAACCGTAAAGGGGACACAGTTTTATAAGGGCGACAAGCCTTATAATTATATTGGCACTAACTATTGGTATGGTGCAATGCTGGGTGCAAAACAAGGTGGCGACCGAGACCGCCTTGAGGAAGAACTTGATATTATGAAGACAAGCGGTATAGATAACCTGCGTATAATGGTAGGAGCGGAATCAGGATTGCAGGATTTTACGGTTACGCCTGCTTTACAGCCAAAACAGGGAGAGTATGACGATAACCTTTTGGACGGGCTTGATTACCTGCTTAATGAAATGCGCAAAAGGGATATGCATGCCGTTTTATACCTTACCAATAACTGGGAATGGAGCGGGGGTATGGCGCAATATCTTGAATGGAATGGTTATGGTAAATTACCTAACCCAAACATACCGCCTAATACCTGGCCCCAGTTTATGGAATATACTAAACAGTTTCATAGCTGCCAACCGTGTATTGAAGCATTTAATAATCACATTAAATTTATACTTGGTCGCACCAATAATTATAATCAAAAGAAATATACTGAGGATAATACCATTATGGCATGGCAGATTGCCAATGAGCCACGCGTGTTTACTGCTGATAATGAAGAACAGTTTACAAAATGGCTTACAAGTGTTGTTGACCTGATTGACAGTTTAGACAGTTATCACCTTATATCTACAGGTAGTGAGGGTATGGCGGGCAGTGCAGATGATCTTATGATATTTGACCGTACCCATAACAATCCTAAGATAGACTATCTTACCATGCATATATGGCCAAAAAACTGGGGCTGGTATGACCATACAAAAGCATCGGAAACATTACAGCCTTCAATTGATAAGGCTATGAGTTATATCAACATGCATATTGATGTGGCGGGTAAATTTGAAAAGCCTATTGTGCTGGAGGAATTTGGCCTGCCCAGGGAAGGCGAAAGCCTGGACAGGGAATCCTCTGTAGCTAACAGGGACAAGTTTTATGAGGCAGTTTTTAAAAGGCTGGAGAGAAGCGTTGATAACAAAGAACCATTTTCCGGTGTTAACTTTTGGGGTTTTGGCGGTATTGGCAAAAATAATCCGAAGGATGGTAAATGGAAAAAAGGCGATGATTTTACAACCGACCCGCCACAGGAACCGCAGGGGCTAAATACAGTATTTGCATCAGATGAGTCAACACTCAGGCTCGTAAAGGAATATAACGAGAAAATAAAATAAGTAGCAGGAGGCATTTGCCTCCTGTTTTTTTACAGGCTTGTAACAAAAATTGATTATTTTCACCTTATTCAAAAATTAGTAATCAATCAAAGCAATTATAGTATGACAGCACACGAAATAGACTACCATATTTATGGTGAAGAAATGCAATATGTAGAGATAGAGCTTGATCCGCAGGAGGCAGTTGTGGCAGAGGCAGGCAGCTTTATGATGATGGATACGGGCATACAGATGCAAACCATTTTTGGTGATGGCTCTAACCAGAATGAAGGTTTTATGGGAAAACTGTTTTCAGCGGGTAAGCGCCTCCTTACGGGGGAAAGCCTGTTCATGACTGTTTTTCTTAACCAGTACCACGGTAAGCGCAAAGTAAGCTTTGCTTCGCCTTATCCGGGTAAAATTGTGCCTATAGACCTTACGGATTTCGGCGGTCGTTTCATCTGCCAGAAAGATGCTTTTCTATGCGCAGCTAAAGGTGTTTCTGTAGGTATTGAGTTTTCACGCAAGCTTGGCCGTGGCCTTTTTGGCGGTGAAGGTTTTATAATGCAAAAGCTGGAGGGCGATGGTATGGCATTTGTGCACGCAGGCGGCACCCTGGCACGAAAGGAACTGGCACCGGGCGAAGTATTGTTGGTTGATACCGGCTGTATTGTAGGCTTTTCTTCAACAGTAGATTATGATATACAGTTTATAGGAGGGATAAGGAATACTATTTTTGGCGGTGAAGGATTGTTTTATGCTACACTGCGTGGCCCCGGGGTTGTATATATACAGTCACTGCCTTTCAGCAGGCTTGCGGGCCGCATTTATGCAGCAGCACCGCAAGGGGGCGGTAAGGATAAAGGCGAAGGCAGTATATTAGGCGGACTGGGAAATCTCCTTGACGGTGATAACAGGTTTTAATTTAAAGGGCATTAGCCCTTTTTTATTTGGCATGGATTATGATACAAATTCGCCAACCAATAAAACCAATTAATGAAAAACATTTACTTTTTTTTATTACTGCTATGTAGTTTTACCACATATGCGCAGGAGCCTTTTACGCTTAATAAAGGCAAAACCACCCAAAAGAATTATTTTACAGCCATATCCTATAAAGAAGTTAAAGGTAAGATTATAGTACAATGTGAAATAAACGGAAAGCCATGCAATTTTATAGTTGATACGGGTGCCTCAGTTTGTATAAGTGAAAAACTTTATAATGAACTCAACCCAGAGGTGCTTACAAAACTTGAAGTATCTGACCAAAGCGAGAAAAAGGACAGCCTAAAAATAATTTCACTTAAAAGTATTAAACTGGGAGATGTTACTTTTAATGATGTTTCTGCAATGGTTTTAAAAAATCCTTTAATTACTGAATGTTTTCAGGTTGATGGTTTATTGGGCAGCAATTTGCTGCGCAATTCGGTTATACAGTTTTCTTCAAACGAGAAGAAGATTTATTTAACCGATAATCCAAAACAGCTAAAGCTAAAGCGTAAATATGCTGAGGATATGGAACTGACAGCTAAACAAAGCCACCCGCATATAATTGTGTACCCTGTAAACGGCAAGATAGCTGGAAAAGAAAACCCCCTTTTTGATTCAGGTATGGATAGCTTTTACGATCTTTCACTTTCGGCATTTGAGGTGTTCCAAAAAATAGACCTTTTTACAATTGAGGCGCAGGCTTTTGGTACTTATACTTTCGGGCTGCACGGAATGGCAGATAATCAAAAACATTACAGGCTTTTCCTTCCTGAGCTTTCCATTAATAATTATTCGTTTAAAAACCTTACCCTTGAAACCACCAATGACGACGCTTCGCGTATTGGTACCGGTATATTAAAGTATGGAAAAGTAACGCTTGATTACAGGAATAAAAAATTTTACTTTGAGCCTTATAGTGAGAAAGCCGCAGATGTAAATGAAAAAACATGGCCCATAGGCCCCACTGTTAGTGATGGTGAATTAGTAGTAGGGATTATTTGGGACGAAAGCCTGAAAGATAAGGTAAAGCTTGGGGACAAGGTGGTTAAAATGGGCAATACTGTTTATGAGGGTATGGATATATGTGAAATTATGGTACATGAGAGGCCGGAAATGCCCGACAATACTGTAATTATATTGAAAGATGTTGATACAGGTGAGATAAAGGAGGTAGAAATCAATAAGAAATAAAAAGGCATTTAGGTGCCCAAATGCCTTTTTTATAAGATTTGAAGTTTATTTTAAGGTAACTATATACCTTTTTACACTGGGTGCTCCTCTTCGTAAAGACAATTCTGGTTTTTACAAATATAGGTAACAGTAGACCTGCCCATATTTAATGCCCTACCTTCTAAAGTTTCTTGTCCACCACATTGTGGACAGTCTCTATCTCTCATAATGCTTAATTTAAAGTTTCAAATCAAATATAGCAAAAATCTATTAAAAAAATAAAAACAATATATAAAATCTATTAACATTTTTATTAACAATAAAGCCACCCAATTAAGGAGTGGCTTTTTAATATTTAGAAATTATGAATACTATATTTACTTCCGAAGTACTCTGGCTTATGGCACAAACTATTATGTCCAGCTTTTTTCAAAAAAGCTCTACAATCCAAATACCGAAATTCTATCTCCTACAAGATTAGTACTGTAAATGTAGTAAAAAGCCCTTCAAGTTAATATTGAGGGACTTACTTTTTGTATATTTGGGGATAACCTTAAAAATATCAAAAATGAAATTTATTGAAATAAAAAGCTCAGACGGTCAAGCCCAATTAATTGACGTTGAGTAAATTGTAAGAGTAAGAGACGCT
This sequence comes from Flavobacterium sp. MK4S-17, assembly GCF_009848495.1. Lineage (GTDB taxonomy): Bacteria > Bacteroidota > Bacteroidia > Flavobacteriales > Flavobacteriaceae > Flavobacterium. The sequence goes on along the minus strand of NZ_WWEP01000013.1, from coordinate 41,447 downwards.
GAAAATGGAGCTTTTATATCATTTACAGATGGTAATCGCACACGTGTGAGCAATATGACTTAACACGAACTAAGATTAACAATTCTTCAACTCCAATAATTTGGTGTAAACTAATATATAATTACCTATTTTAATTCAAATTCAGCTTCCTGTACATTGTCGGAGGAAGTCCCTGTAAAAACTTTAAATATACCCGGCTCCACAAGATATTCTCCTTCATTATTGTAAAATCCAAGTTCTTTATCGGTAAGTGTAAAGGTTACAGTTTTAGTTTCGCCTTTTTTAAGGGAAACCAGTTCAAAACCTTTTAGTTCTTTTACAGGCCTTGAAAGGCTTGCGGCTATATCTCGTATATATAACTGCACAACTTCTTTACCGTCATAATTACCGGTGTTGGTAACGTTAACCGCAATTTTTACAGGTTCGCCTTTGGCATACACTTTTTTACCCAGCTTAGGCTCGCCATATTTAAAAGTGGTATAACTTAAGCCGTGCCCAAAAGCAAACAGCGGGGTTTTCTCCACATCCATGTAATGCGACCAGAAAACATTATTATCACTGTTTACAGGCCTGCCTGTGCTGTGCTGGTTATAATAGATGGGCACCTGCCCCACATTGCGCGGAAAACTCATTGGCAGTTTGCCACTGGGGTTATAATCGCCATATAGCACCTGTGCTACCGCATTACCCGCTTGTGTACCCAAATGCCAGGCCTCTACTATTGCAGGTATATTTTCTGCAGCCCAGGGCAAGGCAAGCGGACGGCCATTATTAAGTACTAGAACTATATTAGGGTTAACTTTGTAAACCTCTTCAAGCAATTCCTGTTGCAGCCCCGGTAAGTCAAGGTTAGTACGGCTGCGGCCCTCACCGCTTTGGAAGCCATGCTCACCAAGTACCATTACAACCACATCTGCATTTTTGGCTGCACTCTTGGCAGCTTCAAAACCGCTTCTGTCAGTGGTATTAAATACCAGTTCGTCAAGGAAAGTAGTTTTGCCTGTGGTAAGGTCGGCTCCCTTTTCATAAACCAGCGTATTGCCTTTGTATTGCTGCATGCCTTCCAGTACTGAAACAGCAGTATTGTCATCAGAAGCTATCCTCCAGCTACCCAAAGGGCTATTTTTATCGGCGGCCAGTGCCCCTATCAATGCTATTTTCTGTCCGTTTTTTTTGAGTGGTAATAAATTGCCTTCGTTTTTAAGCAGCACAATAGATTTTTTAGCCATATCCAGCACGGCATCATTATTAGCTTTACTGCCTATAATTTCTTTTTCCCTTTTCTCATCGCAATATTTATATGGGTTATCAAATAAACCCAATTCATGTTTAACTCTTAGTATTCTCCTTACGGCATCATCAATTAGTTTCTCACTAACCTTACCTTCCTTAACCAGCTTAACCAGTTCCGCTATGTATAAGTGGCTTTCCATATCCATATCGGCTCCTGCTTCAACTGCTTTTTCGGCAGCTTCGGCACCATCTTTTGCAAAACCGTGCGCCACCATTTCCCTTATAGATGCCCAGTCGGTAATAATAAAACCGTCAAAGCCCCATTTTCCTTTTAAAATTTCGCGCTGAAGGAAACTGCTGCCTGTAGCGGGCACACCATTTAATATATTAAAGGAATTCATAAAGGTGCGCACACCTGCCTCCTTAGCTGTCTTAAATGGGGGGAGTACAGTATTGTATAAAGTGGCATTGCTTATATCAACTGTATTGTAATCCCTTCCTGCTTCTGCAAAACCGTATGCTGCAAAATGCTTGGCACAGGCAGCTATGGTCAGGGGAGAGGCAAGGTCATTACCCTGAAAGCCTTTTACCCTTGCTTCGGCCACTTTGCTTCCTAAGAAAGGGTCTTCACCGGCACCTTCCATCACCCGGCCCCATCGTGCATCGCGGGAAATATCAACATTTGGCCCAAAGGTCCAGTTGATGCCTGATGCTGCCGCTTCGGAGGCAGCTACCTTGGCAGAATTTTGTATCGCCTCCATATCCCAACTTGCGGCTTCTGCCAATGGTATAGGGCTTAACGTTTTATAACCGTGTATTACATCAAACCCAATAATAAGCGGAATACCCAGCCTGCTTTCCTCAACAGCAATTTTTTGTACCGCCTTAACTTCCTTAACGCCCCTCACGGTTAGCATAGAGCCAACCCAGCCTTTGCGCAGGTGCTCATATTTTAAGGCAGCATTGCCTTCTTTTGGCGAAGGCCCGGTAACATCCCAAAAGCCATTGTACTGGTTCATTTGCCCTACCTTTTCCTCAAGTGTCATTTTTGAGAGCAGATTTTCAACTTTTTGCCCTATAGTATTTTTATCCATTGTTTTTTTATTTTGCGCCCGGCCTACTGTTGTTCCGGCAAGTACAGCAAGGATTAATAGTGTTTGTTTCATAGTGTTTATTTACTTGTGAATGAAGAAGCCGGTAGCCCTGCTTTATTAAACAGGTTGGCCTGTGCGGTATTGTGCCACGCATAGCGCACATATTTCGGTTCTTTTACTTTTTTTGATACAACCTCAACAGTATTATTTTTTACAGTTGCTTTTGCAGGGAAAAAAACACCATCAGCCCCGGCAAGCTCAAATACAGCAGAAGATTTGCCTTTAAAATGGAGCCCGTCGGCATAGTTAAAGTACACAATTGCCTTACTGCCTTTATATTCAGCATACTTAAACAATGGGCTGTTTACAATACCCTTATCAATACCATAATGGCTGCTTAGTGCCAGGTTGGCAAGGCGTTTACCCACACTTCTTTTATCCCTTGGGTGTATATCGTCAGTAGGGCTTATATCGCTTATAACAACCATGCCCGTTTTGGTTACAGCATCTAATACTTTTCTTTGGGCATTTCGTATAGTTACTCCCTGTGTAGTACCACCTTCATAATTAAAAGGGGCTATCTGCACAAAATAAAAAGGGAAGTTGCTTTGCCAGGCGGCACGCCATGAATTTATAAGAGCCGCCAGTGTTACATCATAAACATCAGAACCGGTATTACTTTCCCCCTGATACCATAATGCGCCTGCTATAGTGTAACCTACTATGGGGTTAACCATAGCATTATAAGCCCTCGCGGGTTCGGTTGGCCCCCAGTCCATTGGGGTTAATTTAGCCGCTGCCTGCGCTACGGTATTATTTGAAAATGCTTCGGCAGGCATCCATATTTCGGCAGGAGTGCCGCCCCAACTGGAATTGATTATGCCTACAGCCACTCCGTTTAAATCTTTTTGAAGGTATTGCGCAAAAAAATATCCTATGGCAGTGGAATGCCTCATGGTTTCGGGTGTACATACTTTCCAATTGCCGGGCATATTTATTTGTGGTGTTTCTGCCGAAAGTTTTGGGGTATTGTAAAAGCGTATATCAGGATAATTGGCGTTGGCTATTTCTTCTTCGGCATTATCTATACCTGCATTGGCTGTCCATTCCATATTAGACTGCCCTGAACAAAACCATACTTCGCCCAGCATTACATTATTAAGCAAAATTTCGTTATAGCCTTTAAAATTAATTTGGTACGGCCCGCCTGCGCCGGGAGTTTTTATTTTTATCTCCCAATATGCCTGGTTGTTGGGCACTGCTTTATATTTTTCAGTAGTCCATCCCGGGGTTATAATAATCTCTTCAAACGGGTGCCCCCATCCCCATATTTTTACTTCGGCATTGCGTTGCAGCACCATATTGTCAGAAAAAAATGAAGGTAAAATAACATTGGCATTTGCCATTGCAGGAAGCAGGATAATCAGGAATAAAAATTTTACAATTAAACTATTACTTTTCATGCATTATAGAGTTTAAAAAAGGCGTAAGCTGTGCAGCCATGGCTTTATGGTCATTAATATCAGGGTGGTAAGTGCAGCCATGAGGGATAACAGCAGTAAATTTAAAAATCTTTACAGGTTTATTGCTTTTTCCTTTAAAAGCCTGCTGCACGCGCTCTAGGCATTTTATGAAAATTTCACTTTTTTCGCCGGTAACCATAGGGCTGTTTAAAAGCACAATTTGAGTATCGGGAGTATGTTTCAATAGCATATTTATAAAACTGATGCAATTGGAAACGTATTTGTCTTCATTAAAAGGAAGCCTGGTCTTTGTGCCGTCTCCATCAGAAAAATCATTGGTGCCTAATGCTATACAAGTTACATCCGGGTGAAAACTAAAATCATAGGGGGTATCATTTCCTTTAAAATTAAGGTAGAGTTTGCCATATACATCAGGCATTATAGGTTCTTCCTTATGCTCATCATTCCAGTTACGGTACATACCAATACCCGATACAGAACTAAGCAGGTAACCTGCTTTAAGGCTGCGTGCCGTAACAGGGCCATAAGCAAAATAAGCGTTATGCTGGTCATACCACTCGTCAGTACCGCAGGGTATTTCTTCTGTATCAGCACCCATACCACATGTAATGGAGTCGCCTATAAACTCAATTTTTTTCCTGGGTTTGGTAGCACCCTGCGTATGTACAAGTTTGGCTTTTGCGCCATGAAACACTATGGTACCTACCGATGCTTCTGTAGCTTTGCAGATGCTTAGCTTATGTACTGAAAGTCCTTTAGGAACAGGAATGTTATAAACTTTAGCCTTTTCGGTTATCCTGAGCCTGCCAATATACTTGCCGTCTAATTCTAAAGAAACAAAATTATGATGCTCATAACTGTTTTCGGTTTGCAGCGTTACATTACATTCCTCACCTTTAAAGCTAAAAGTTACCGATGCCGCAGAACCTATAAGTGCTATTTTTTCATTATCCAGAACTTCTGTCCTTCCGAGTAGTATATAATAATTTTTATCATTTACCGTAGCAGTAAAAAAAACAGAAGCAGTAAAAAATAATAGTAGTTTTTGCAGATAATGCATAATAAAATGTTTAAAGGGTAAATTTATTTAAAACTAAATAGTTGCAGGTATATTATTATGTCAAAATATGGTATAAAACTGTAGGGGTTAACACAGCTTAGTAGGCATAGCCAAACTTGGGTTAATAATTGTAAAACAGGGTTTTATATGAAAATGCTTGCCTACTTTTACTATAAATAAATAAAAAATTTTTAAGTTATGAAAAAGGCATTTTTAACTATTGGGGCAATACTGGCTTTTGGTATAGCTTCGGCGCAGGTGGACACAACAACCACACCTGCCGAAAGAACCCGTACAGAAAGGGGCCGTTTGCAAAAGGACAGGGACAGGACCCGTACCGACCGTACAAAAACAACACAGGAAAGAAGGAAAGAAAATGCCAGGGACAACGGCATTGACCGCAACAAGAGGAACGACCGCAACAGGAGAAATGATAGTATCAACTATCCAAAGACATCGCCCACAGGTTCGCCAACCAATCCCGGCGGCAGGCCAGCCACACCGGCAACTCCTGCCAGGCCCTGACAAAAAACTGATTTAACTGCAAACCCGGAGATATCCGGGTTTTTTTTGTTGCTAATGTAGTGTTAAAGCATAAAGGTTTTTCTTGTTTATTCGTTATTTTTAAACAGAAAATTACCAACTATTTATGGAATCCAGGAACATTAATTTACCAAAGCTGAAAAGAAATATAAACGATATTGAAAGGGTTATTTCAACCCTGGGCGGATTTTACCTGCTATACGATTCCCTGAAGTATAAAAGAAGCGTAGCCGAAATTGCAGCCGCAGGATTTATGATTTTCAGGGGGGTAAGCGGATATTGCCCTGCAAGCGAGGCAGGGGAAAAGTTTTTAAACAGGCGTAGGGCTGTAATGCCTAAGGGTTCTAACATTAATATTCATGCAAGAATGATTATTAACCGCAGGCGCGAGGATGTTTATGACTCATGGCGAAACCTGCAAAACCTGCCTTTGTTTATGGAGCATCTTGATGAGGTTACTATAATCAGCGAGGAATTTTCTGAGTGGAAGGCTACTTTGCCTGGCGGTGTGGGAAAAGTAAAATGGAAAGCAGAAGTTGTGCGCGATGAACCCCACAGGTATATTAGCTGGAGGTCGGTTTCGGGCTCCACTGTAAAAAATGTAGGTAAAGTAGAGTTTAAAGATGCGGGAGAACTGGGCACACTGGTGCATATAGTATTTTCCTATCATGCACCACTTGGGCTGGCAGGCGAGGAGGTAGCAGCACTGCTTAACCCACTGTTCGAAAAAATGGTTCGAAAAGATGTTTTAGGATTTAAACGTTTTATGGAAACCGGAACACCAAAAAAAATCAGCCAGGAAACAGTAAAAATATTTACGTAACTATTTACTGCATAGAATGTATCTGCATATAATTGCTGTTAGTATCTGTAAATACAGCATAAAAACCATGCCCGCCGGGAATTTCCGTGCGGGCTTTAATTATTTTACCACCGTTAGCTTCAATGCTTTTAACAGTTTCATCAATGCTGTCAACATAAATCATTACCTGCAGCCCCGTACCTTCAGGCGCAGGCATTAAAGCCGAATTAAATGCACCGCCTGCCCCGGTGTTGCCTATGGTAAAAAAGGCATAATGCCCTACCGTTACCAGTTCTATGCCCCAGTTGAATACAGCTTTATAAAATTCTATTGCCGAGGTAAAATCGGGTGCAGGTATTTCAATATGTGATATGGAATGTAGGTGTTTCATGTTTAATTGCTCCATGATATTTTTTTAACTGACGGGTCTTCATGCAGTTTTTGTGCCATTTGCTTTAAAGTTGCATTGCCCGCTTTTTCAATTTTCATTTCTATAATAGTTTCTTCTGCAGTCCGGTTAATTGAAAAATTGGCAAAATCCAAATGTTTATCTTCAAAAAAACGTTCAATGATTAACTGCGGGCTGGTATCGGGTTTTATACTGATAACTAATGATTTGTTTTGAAACTTTGGTGAAAACTTCTTTTGTATGGGCTGCATCCCCCATAATATAATTATAGCCAGTATTGTGGTGGCTATGGCTGCATAATACATACCGCCGCCTGTTGCCATACCTATTCCTGCTACCGTCCATAATCCTGAAGCCGTTGTTAAGCCTAAAACTGTTGTAGGCTTTAAAAATAGTATTGTGCCGGCACCTATAAAACCTATACCGCTGATAATCTGGGCTGCTACCCTTGAAGGGTCTAACTCCACATTTTCCCTGCCCATTGTATCCCCAAAGCCAAATGAAGATACCATCATCATAAGGCAGGAGCCTACGCACACCAGCATATGTGTGCGCATTCCGGCAGCCCAGTCCTTGCGTTCACGCTCAATACCAATGGCAGCGCCAAAAACAGCAGCTAAAACAAGCCGTAATGATAATTCTGTCCATGATAATGAAAACATGTTTTTCAAGTTTTGGTTAAACAATCAATAGCGTAACTTAATCTGTGGCAAAATCCTCTGCATCATACTCCTCATCTTCGCCAGGGCTAAATTTCTCTTCTTCCTGAGTTTGTTTATGTTTTTCTTCTTCCTGAGTTGCTTCGTGCCTTTGGCTATCCTGGTTCCTTGAGCTTTTATGGAAATTGCCTTCGCCATATTCCTCTCCGCCCCTGTTGCCTTGCTGTACGTTGTTATCTGTAATCATAACTTTAAAGTTTACTATTTTAGTCGGCTAATTATATTGGTCTTCTTTTTTGCTTACACGTGAGTTGTTTCCTGTGCTGCCTGTTCCTGTACCCATTCCTGTTCCAGAAGTACCGCCGCTGTCTGTAGGCTCGCCGTTTTTCTTTACGGCATTGCTGCTGCTGTTTTCCACAGGGTCATTTGTGCTGCCGTAAGACGTACCGCTGTAAGGCTCATCATTGTTATTATTGTTAGATCCGTTTTGATAGCCTGTACTGCCTGAGCCAGACGTACTGGATTCTTCCTGCAATGTTGTTGTATCAGTATTACCGCCATAATTCTCTTCAGTCATTTCATTGGCATCGCTTTTATTGCGCGAGCAGCTGTCGCATGACGATACTAAATTAATACCTGTAATACAAAGGGCAACTGTAAAACCCTGTTTAATCATTTTTATACCTTTCATAGCAATTATATTTAGTTAAATAATAAATTTTATTTAGAACGCACAATCCTAATTGTAATACTGACTCAATTAGCATTAATAACTTTTGTTGCAATATTGGTTAATGCTGTTGCTGTTTCTTCCTGTACAGTGCCAGCAGCTTCATAAAAAGAATTATGCCACACAAGCTGCCAGCTACAGCATTGGCAAGTATAATTGGTATATCACTTTTTATAACCCCGTAAATTACCCATAGTGCCATTCCTAAAAACAGCAGTGCATAGGTTACAGATGAAAGGCTTTTGGTAGAGCGTGTTTTAATAACCTTAATGGTTTGGGGTATATTAGCACCTGTTGTAAAAATTGCGGCCAGTAAACCTATTACCTGAATGTAATCCATCTGCTCAGTATTTTTTTTCAAATTTATCTTTCACCTTCCGGCTTATGTAAGTGCTTAGCCCCTTACCATTTTGCGCCAGTATCTTCATTTGCTCTATTATGCCTTTTCCTGCGCTTTTGTAGGTGTACAGGTAAGTGGCATCATCATTAAAACTTACCTTTATATAATCATGCCCTGTTTCGTATGCTGTTACTCCCGAATTGCCGCCTGTGTTTTTATACCTTTTCATTTTTAAGCCGTAATCCTATTATAAATTTAATCTATCTTTTATACACTGTTTTATAAATTAACGCTTGGTTAACTCTGATTAACTTGAGGTTAACAGGGCTGTGTTGCAATTGTGCCTACCTTCAACTAACTAAAAAACTGATGATATGGACTATGATTACCAGCATAATAACAAGACAATAAAATCTATCTGGAGGTCTTTTTCCGCAGGTTCTGATTTTCCTTCCCAAGAACAAAGCCTGAGTGTAGATGTAGCCGTTATTGGCGGAGGCATAACCGGTATAACCACAGCACAACTGTTAAAGGAATCAGGTTATAAGGTAGCGGTTATAGAGGCACTTAAAGTTGGCGGCGGCAGTACAGGGCATAGTACAGGGAACCTGTATATAGCTGTTGAGGAAGGTTTTGACCGAATCCAGTCCAAATACGATACGGAAACCCTTAAAACTGTTGTAGAAGCAAGGGGCAGTGCAATGGCACTTATTGAAAACAACATCAACCGCTACTCTATAGACTGCGATTACAAGAAGCAGCCCTGGTATCTTTTCTCGTCCAATGACGAAAGCGAGGAAAGGATAGATAAGGTATTACAAGCAGCCCGGGATGCAGGGATAAATGCCGAAGAGGTTGATAAAGGCGAATTGCCTTTTAAGGTGCAGCATGGTGTAAAAATAAAAAACCAGGCACAGTTCAATCCGTTGCGCTATGTACAGCAGCTTGCTAAGCATATAGCATCAGATAATTGCATTATACTCGAAAACACGCGTGTTGTTACCATAGATGAGGAAGACGAAGACTGTATAAGGCTGGAAACCGATAGGGGGAATGTACATGCCAAATATGTAGTGCATGCAACACATACACCAAAGGGAAACCTGTTTGACTTCCATTCTGTTTTAGGTACTTACAGGGAATATGGTATAGCTGTTAAACTGGCATCGGGAAATTATCCGCAGGGTATTTTTTGGGGATACTATAATGAAAATGAAAGATTTTCCATACGTTCCTATACACATGAGGGCTCAAATTTCCTGCTGGCGGTAGGGCAGCCCCACAGGGTAGGGCAACAGGAAGATAATGAGGAAAATATAAAAAACCTTGAGAAATTCCTTGCCGAACGTTTTGATGTGGATGAGGTAACCAACCGCTGGGGCGGGCAAAACTATAAACCCGCCGACCTGCTGCCGTACATAGGGCGGAAGAGTAAAGGCTCTAATATTTTTATAGCAACAGGCTTTTCCACCGATGGACTGGTATGGGGTGTAGTTTCGGCAATGCTTATAAATGACCTGGTAAATGGTAATGAAACAAAATATACAAAACTCTTTGATGCCTCAAGGCACAATGTACTGAAGGCTGCCGGAAACTTTGTAAAGGAAAACATCAGCAATGCAGGCGAAATACTTCGTGATTATATTTTTATAAGCGACACCAAAGCAGGGGATATTCCTATTGGGGAAGGAAAAGTAATTGATGTTGAAGGAAAAAAAGTAGCTGTTTTTCATGACGATAGCGGCAATGTAAAAGCCTGTTCTGCCATTTGCACCCACATGGGCTGCGTAGTGCATTGGAATAAAGCGGAAAAAACATGGGACTGTCCATGCCATGCTTCCCGCTTTGACACTGATGGATGTATAATTGAAGGCCCTGCGTTAAAACCACTTGAACAGGTAACTGTTAAGGAAAGTTAATTAGGTTAAACATTGGTTAATCAGGTTGATAGCATTTTATGTATTGGCTAACTTTATTATCAATTAAAATAAAAGAGCTATGAAAAAGATATTTTTTACACTGTCTGCTATGCTGGCTTTTGGTATAGCCGCTGCACAAACTGAACCTGAGGTAAATGAAAAACCGGAAAATCCTGCCAGCACAACTCCTGCTGTTATGGAAAAGGCAAAGGAGAACTCAAAACTTAAAAGGGACATAGTTAACAGGCAAACAACCGAGGATGCAAAAGTAAAGCCGAGGAAAAGCCAGTTGCGTACACGTAAACATTTAAAAAGTACACCGGATGCTGACAGGGTTGGTGATACTGTAAAAAAGAGAACTGTAAGAAAGAAAACAGAAAAAAGGAATTAAAGAAGAATTGTATAGTAACTCCAAAAATCAAACATTATGAAAAAGAAAATTTTAACTCTGGGATTACTTTTGGCAACAGCAGGATTAGCTTCGGCACAATCATACCCTAAGCAGCCCGACCCAAAAGTGGTAAATTATGTGCCTTATCAAAAGCCTGAACCTTTGAAAGAAGAACCGGAAGCTGAGGCTGAAATAAAAGATGCAGCTACTGGTGATAACAAAATAGCAGATAAAGAGATACAAAGGCGTGAGGAAGAGCAGCCGGCATCAAATGAAAAAAATCCTGAAATGAGCAGGAGGGCTACTCAGGGCACAAAGTATTAAATTAAAATTATTTTAACCTGAATAAAAAAGGCTGCATATAGCAGCCTTTTTTATTACATAAACCCATCTTGGTCGGGATTAGGGCCTGTGCGTGTAATACGCTGGCCATCCCTTGCAGGAGATTTTTTAGTATTTACAAGATGACTTTGCCTTTCTTCCTCCAGGTCAGGATTTTCAGTTTTCTGCTGTTTTGGGAAAGTGGCCAGCTCATCGGGGTTTAGTTCTTCTTCATTAGGGTTAACAGGCTTGCTGTTACCTTTGCTGTTCTCGTTTAAATTGTTCGTTGCCATAATAATTCTGGTTTTTAGTGATTAATAAATAATTATCCGCCTACAATTTCACCTCCGTTTACGTGCAGTATCTGCCCGGTAATATAAGAGGCATCCCTGCTGGCGAGGAAAACATAGGCAGGGCCTACTTCGCTTGGCTGCCCTGCACGCTTTAAAGGTACATCCTGTCCAAACTCGGTAACATCATCAAATGATGCAGGTATAAGCGGCGTCCATATAGGCCCAGGTGCTATTCCGTTAACACGAATCTTTTTTTCGGCCAGCATGGCAGATGTAGAACGGGTAAAGGAAACAATTGCACCTTTTGTACTGCTGTAGTCAATAAGGTGTTCGCTTCCCCTGTATGCCGTTACCGAAGTAGTATTAATTATACAGTCTCCTTCCGATAAATGTTTAAGTGCCTCACGTGTTATGTAAAAAAACGGAAGTATATTGGTTTCAAAAGTTTTTCTTACCTGGCTTCCGGTTATATCCTTAAACTCTGTTTTAGGGAACTGTACTGCGGCATTATTTACCAGGATGTTCAGGCCCCCAAGTGTATCTGTGGCTTTTTTAACAGCATCAGTACAAAAATCCTCATCTTTAAGGTCGCCGGCAATCAGCACGCATTTGCGGCCTTCTTTTTCAATTAGGCTTTTAGTTTCTTCAGCATCTTTATGCTCATCAAAATATATAATAGCCACATCAGCCCCTTCCCGTGCAAAGTGTACGGCAGCACTGCGGCCTATGCCACTGTCTCCACCGGTTATCAGGGCCTTTTTATTTTTCAGCTTTTCGCTTCCTTTATAATCAGCACGAATAATTTCCGGTTCAGGGTGCATTTTATGCTCGTCTCCCGGCTGGCTTTGCTGCTGGCTGGGGAATGAATTTGGTTTTGACATAGTATTATTTCTTTTCGGGTTTAATTAAATTTCTTTATCTGCAGCTTCAATATTTATATGGGCTTCTGCTATAGCCGAAAGCAGGGTGTCGGCTCTTTTTTCTTCATCAAGTGTAGCTTCCAGCAGTGTAACTACATCTTCTTCCCTTAATGCCAGCGCATAAGCCCGCATCGTGCCATAGCATGCTATTTCATAATGCTTTATTTTTTGTAGTACTGCTATAAGGGCAGCATCCCTCACTACACCGCCTTTGGTTTGGGCAATAGTTCTCTTGGTTTCACCCATTAGGCATTTAAGAGCCTCATAAGGCTGCGCCTCTGCCGCTATACCTATTTTACCGAATATCTTTTCAAGCCTTACCATATGCTGGCTTGTTTCTGCAAATAACTTTTTTAATATGGCCTCAAGGTCTTTGGATGTTATGCAGGCAATAATATCCGGCATGTGCGCTGCCATTTCATTTTCGGCCCAGTATAATTCTTTCAGTTGTTTTTCAAACAGCGTCCTCAGCTCATGTGCCTTATAATGATTTTCTTTGGCTATATTTAAAATCATGGAGGTTAGTTTAAAGGTTTATTATCCTTAAGGGCAGTAGTATCGCTTGGTGCGCCGGTTTCAAGCCCTTCTCCTTTTTCGTTGTCATTCCTGCTTTCAGGAAACTGGTTTTCCCTGTTTTCATGTGCTATTCCCTGCACATCAGGATTATAAACCCTTCCTACTTTTGCTTTTTCCCGCTGTTCCCATTTTTCCTGTTTAGATTCTTCATTACAGGCATATAACAATGGCATTAAAGCAATTAGCGTTACAGCAGTTTTAAATGTTGAAGTATTTTTCATTTTTCAGCTTTTAAATTCTTTTAAAATTACCATTTTTAGAAGGGAAGAATAAGCCAATTAACTATTGATTAACAGAATATTGAGCTATAAAATGCGACTTGTCGGTAAAAAAAAACCGTTTGTCGTTTTTTTTAGCGATTGTTTATCTGGGTAAGGCAAGTGCAGTATGTTTGCCGAAGAAATGCACCCTGAATATATTAAAAAATTATATACTGAATTTATGAAGAAGATTATTTTGCTGCCGTTTTTAATGCTGTTTTTTATTTCCTGCTCTACTGAGGAAACGGGATTTAATGATGCTGAAGCTGTGGTAATGAATACCGGGGCCGATAAGGATAATGAGGAAGTAAAGCCATTGTATGCGCAATGTGTTTTTGATGTAGTTGGAAATGTTGCTATTGACGCTTCAAACGGGATAGATAACCCTATAATTGTGTTTTCGGGAAATTTTGGGCAAGCCATTACAAACTTGAAAATGTATTCGGTTAAACTGGAAATACAAAAAATAGCTGATTGTGAAGATTTTTACAGTGATTTTGACCCGGTTATAACTTTTAAATATGAAACGCCTATACGCGTACCGCAAACTGTACAGCCTGAATTTCATTTTAACAGAACCCAACTGCCATTTGAATGTTATAAATGGCGTATAGTAATTGAGGGTGGAAATCCAGATTTTACGTTACTGCCATATTGTTTTTCGGCATCGCAATGGTATGAATCACCTCTTTTTTAAGAACATTGATTTTTAGTAGTTAATTTAGGGTTGCAGTTTTACTGCAGCCTTTTTTATTTAGTAATTTTGCTGTGAAGTTGCCATGACATGAACCAGGAAGTAAAAATCAATTTTCCGTTTGATATTAAATTAACCGTTAAGCGGGAAGACCTTTTGCACCCTCACATTTCAGGCAATAAATTCAGGAAGCTTAAATATAATATTATAAAGGCAAAACAGGATGGAAATTCATGCCTTCTAACCTTCGGAGGAGCATACTCCAACCACATTGCTGCAACCGCAGCCGCGGGCAGGGAATATAATTTTAAAACTATTGGCATAATAAGGGGGGAGGAGCTTGAAAAAAAAATAGACGATAACCCAACCCTTGCCTTTGCAGGAAGTTGCGGTATGGAATTTAAATTTATTACCCGCGAGGCATACCGTGATAAAAGTAATACCGATTTTATAAACAGTTTAAAAGAACAGTTCGGCTCATTTTATGTATTGCCGGAAGGGGGCACTAACAGTCTTGCTGTGAAAGGCTGTGAGGAAATATTAAATGAACAGGATAAAAAATTTACCCATATAGCGTGTGCAAGCGGTACGGGTGGTACGGTTTCCGGGCTGATAAATTCGGCATTCCCCCACCAAAGGGTATTAGGTTTTCCTGTCCTTAAAGGGCTTGATTTATCGGCAGATATTCATAAATTTGTTGAACGGGATAACTGGGAGCTTATAACAGGCTATCATTTTGAAGGCTATGGCAAAGTAAATGAGAAATTAATAGCATTTATAAATGACTTTTATGTTAAAACAGGCATACCTTTAGACCCTGTATATACGGGAAAGCTGTTTTTTGGCGTTATAGATTTGATAAATAAAGGTTTTTTTCCTGAACATTCGGATATTTTAGTAATACATACCGGAGGGCTTCAGGGAATTGCCGGAATGAATAAAGAACTATCCAGAAAAAAACTACCCATAATTAAAACCAAGGAGAATGCTTAAAAAAATCTTTACTTTAGTTTTACTCAGTGTGCTGGTAAGCTGCGGTACCCACAAACCCGGTATAAGGACAACTAAAAAAAGTACTGTAAAAACCACAAGAAAAGCAAACACACGCACAACGCCGCGCACATCTACTGCATCTAAAAGGCATAATAATAAAAACAATAATACTACAGAGGTGCTGGAGGCAACCTCAAAAACAACAGTATATTCTGATGTGGTAAAACAATATGTGCTTGATTACAAAGACATAGCAAAAGATAATATGAGGCGCCACGGCATCCCGGCAAGTATAACACTTGCACAGGGCATATTAGAGTCTGGCGCGGGCAGGGGCACACTTTGCGTTACGGCAAATAACCATTTTGGAATTAAATGCCACACAGGATGGACGGGGGAGTCGGTGCGGCATGATGATGATGCCGCTCAGGAATGTTTCAGGAAATATAAAGACCCGGCAGAATCGTATAATGACCATTCACTATTTTTAACTACACGCGGCAGGTACTCTTCCCTGTTTAAGCTGGATAAAGATGATTATGAGGCATGGGCACACGGGCTAAAGGCAGCAGGCTATGCGACCGACCCTAAATATCCTGCTAAACTTATAGGTATCATTGAGCGGTATGAACTTGCCAGTTATGATGCCGAGGTTTTGGGTAAATCCTACTCGCCTAAAAAAGTGGAGGATGTACCGGTTACTACCGAAACACCCCAGCTTGCCAGTGTAAATGTGGGTTCTGACTCTTATAAGGTTGCTCAGGGCGATACGCTGTATTCCATTTCACGTAAATATAACCTCTCAGTTGCCGAATTAATGAAATTAAACGGGCTTACAAGCAACGCAATTTCCATAGGGCAAATATTAAAAGTAAAATAAATTATGCTATACCAAAGAAGCAGCCGCCTTTTTGCCGAAGCGCAGGAAGTTATACCCGGCGGCGTTAATTCACCCGTGCGTGCCTTTAAAGCCGTGGGCGGAACTCCTGTTTTTGTTAAAGAAGCCAAAGGAGCTTATCTGTATGATGAAGATGGCAACAGGTTAATAGATTATATTAATTCATGGGGGCCAATGATACTGGGCCATGCTTATGAACCCGTAGTAAATGCGGTGGTTGAGCGGGCAAAGAAAGGAACATCTTTCGGCATGCCTACAGAGTTGGAAACAGAAATAGCCAGGCTGGCTGTTTCCATGGTGCCCAATATAGATAAAATTCGCTTTGTAAATTCAGGTACCGAAGCCTGCATGAGTGCTGTGCGATTAGCCAGGGGATATACAGGCAGGGAAAAAATAATAAAATTTTCAGGTTGTTACCATGGTCATTCCGATGCTTTTTTAATACAGGCAGGAAGTGGTGCAGTTACTTTTGGCACGCCAAACAGCCCCGGTGTTACCCAGGGCACTGCTAAAGATACCCTTTTGGCAAAGTATAACGATATTGATAATGTAACCTCTTTATTTGAAGCTAACGAAAATGAAATAGCAGCTATAATAATTGAGCCTGTAGCAGGAAATATGGGTTGCATACCTCCAAAAGAAGGTTTTTTACAGGCATTGCGTGATTTATGTGATGCCAATGGCACATTACTGATTTTTGATGAGGTAATGACAGGCTTCCGTCTTGCCAAAGGTGGAGCACAGGAACTATTTGGCATAAAAGCCGATATAGTAACTTTTGGAAAAGTAATTGGCGGAGGGCTTCCTGTAGGGGCGTTTGCAGCACGCAAAGAAATTATGGATTACCTTGCCCCTGTAGGCCCGGTATATCAGGCGGGTACACTTTCAGGCAATCCGCTGGCTATGGCAGCCGGACTTGAGATGCTTAAAGCAATAAACCGCGATAATGAAATTTTTAAAAGACTTGATGAAAAAACAGCTTACCTTGAAAAGGGCATAAGGGAAAAACTGGATACTGAAAATATAGAATATACCATAAACAGGACAGGTTCCATGATTTCGGTGCACTTCAGCAATACTCCGGTAACCGACTTCCTTTCTGCCTCATCTGGTGATAATGATACGTTTAAGAAGTTTTTTCACGGGCTGCTTAAAGAAGGAGCATATATTGCGCCGTCAGCCTATGAAACATGGTTTATAACCGATGCGCTTACTTATCAGGATTTGGATTTTACCATAAATGCAGTGGGCAAAATAGCACCACAATTAAAATAAAAAAAGCCCCTTTTTAAGGGGCTTTCTATTTATTTTCCAGTTTCGCCGGTTAATCTCTTTAATAAACCGCTTGCTTTTAGCTTATCATATTTATCATTGCCTAAAACCTGCAATACATATTTATCAAGCGAATAGGAATAGTTTATTTTCCTCTCTGAAGTCATTCCCGGTGTATTAAACTCTTTATGCTTTTCTACAAAAGCAGTTAATAACTTGTCCTCCTCCTCTGCATTAAGCTGTACGGCTCCTTGAATTTCTTTTACATCCTTAAGTGCAGCCTGCTTATAGCTTTCATGTTTTTCAGCAGCAGACAGCTGTTGTTGTGGTGCAACCGTTCTTTTTTGGGCATTTGCAGTATAGCCTACAGCCAGCATAAGGGCTAAAGCAGCAATTATTTTTTTCATATTCAGAGTTTTGTTTAGTGATAATAATGCCAAATCTAAAATAAATTACATAACATCACAAAACTTTAACACCATAAATTACTTTCTGTCATGTTTAAACTGCCTGTTGGCCCTGCGGTTTTTCATTTTCTGCTTAAACTCCTTTTTACCATTTTCCCTCATTTGTTCCCACTTGGCATATTGGTCGGCATTTAAGATAGATTTCATTTCCTTTTTAAGGGCAATCTGGTCATCAAGCATTTGGTTTTTCATAGCAAAGCGCTCATCTTTAGTTATTTGCTTGCCTGCTTTTTTATCAGCTTTAACTTTATTACGCAGTTCCTCATTTTGTTTTTTATTATCGGTAAGGAGTTTAGTAATATCTTTTTGCTGTTTTTCATTAAGGTCAAGCTTTAGGGTAAGCTGTTTAACCTCAAGTTGGGCTCTTTGTTCAGGTGTAAACTTTTCATGTTTACGTTCCTGGGCATGTGTTAGCGTTACACCCATTACTACTATGGCTAAAATCCAGTTTTTCATAATTTTAATTTTTAATTATATGAGGGTAAGACATTTATTTTTTTAAAAGGTTTAATCAATATAAAATTCTTTTGAAAATTACCTTGCAGTAACTACTTTTGCTGTGTGAAAAAAGCTATAATTATAATTGCATTGTTACTGTTTTTAAAACCTGTACTGCCGGTTTTTGAATATGTAGTTAATTATGATTATATAGTTAAAGAGCTTTGTGAAAATAAGGATAAACCTGAACTGCACTGTAATGGTAAATGCCACCTTATGAAAGAGCTTGCCAAAGCCTCGGAAGATGAGAAGCCTCTTTCTGAAAAAAAATTCTTGCACCATGAGCAGGAAATTTTGTTTTGCCAGGATTTATTAATGTGGAATTTTACTGCCTTTAAACCTGTTTTTATACAACAGGATTTGATATATAAAAACTTATACAACCACGATACAGCGGTTTCCATATTTCATCCGCCCGCGTTTATTTCTTAAATTTTAGTTATGCGTTTATAAGCATTTTAAAGCCTTTACTTGTGGTGAAGGCTAAGAGATTATGTATTAAAATTTTTAGAAATAAACAATTTAAAAAATGAGATTTACTTTAAAAGCTATAGCTGCCGTAATGGCATTTTCAACTCTTTTTGTATCATGCAGTAGTGATGATGATACTAATCCTGTAACCGAAGGCTCAGTAGGTGATGTTGAGTTTTATTTTGACAACGGAGTGAATGGCGATGCACTTATACTCGGCAATGCCTACACAAATTCCAACAATGAAAAGCTTACCATAAACAGGTTTAATTATATAGTAAGCAATTTTGTGCTTACAGATGAAGATGGCAATGAGTTTGCCTACCCTAAAGAACAAAGCTATTTTGTTATAAGCGAAGAAGCTGATAGGCTGGCAGTGCACCTTGAAAACATACCTGCCGGCAATTATAAAAAAATAAAATTTGGTATAGGGGTTGACCAGCAGCGTTACCTGCAGGGCGAAACTGCACAGCAGAGTTTTTGGGATTTAGCTTCGGCTAACTTCCTTACCTGGACATGGTCAACAGGATACCGATTTATAAATTTTGAAGGCACTTTTACTTCACCTGCGGTTGAGGGTGAAAAAAATTTCCAGGTGCACCAGGGAAGCAATTCCGCTACAGATAATTACAGGGAAGTTACTCTTAGCCTACCAACAACAGCAAGGGTAAGGAAAAATGAAATGCCTAATATACACCTTATGGTTGATGCCAATGTTATACTTGATGGCGACACCAAAATAAAGCTTGTTGATAACCTGAATACTGCCGGTACTTCTGCTCCTATTATGGGAGGAGAAAGCCTTATTACTATAGCTGCCAATACTTTAAAAATGTTTAAAGTAGACCACGTTCATAACGGTTCTGGATCGCACCACGATTAAATTTAATAAAGCAGGCTTAGGAAAGCCTGAGCCTGCTTATTTCTTTTAGTAATGAGAAAAGTAATAGGTCTATTAATGTCATTATTGCTGTTATCCTGTAGTAATGATGATAAAGAATATAAAGAAATCAACAACAGGCTTGATTTCAGGATACCATCTAATTTTCCGGCTCTGGCTCAGGATATTTCATATAATTATCCTACCGAGAAGGGTTTTGAATTAGGAAGAAAGCTATTTTATGACGCTCGCTTATCTGCAGATAATACAATATCCTGCTCCTTTTGCCATGAGCAGGCGTATGCTTTTACCCACCATGGGCATGAGTTTAGCCACGGGCTTAATGATCAGGAGGGTACACGCAATGCGCCCGCTGTACAGAATATGGCTTTTCAGGCTGAGTATTTTTATGACGGGGCATCCAACAGTATAGAAATGCTTTCTATAGTACCGATACACAACCCTATTGAAATGGGTGAAACTCTGGAAGGTATAGCCGGAAAACTGAAAAGTGATAAGGCTTATGTAAAATTATTCAGGCAGTCCTTTGATGACGGTCAGGTGTCTTCCGGCAATATACTTAAAGCACTTGCACAGTTTATGACGATGATGGTTTCAGCTAATTCAAGGTATGATAAATATGTGCGTAATGAGCCAGGGGGCAAGTTAACCGCACAGGAGATGGAGGGGTTAACACTGTTTCAGGATAAATGTGCATCATGCCACAAAACAGATTTATTTACAGATAGTGCTTTCCGCAATAACGGGTTGCCACCTAATCCTAACCTTAACGACCTGGGCAGGGAAGTTGTAACCGGATTTGAAACAGACAGGTATAAATTTAAGGTGCCCAGTTTAAGGAATGTAGCCCTCACCGCACCTTATATGCATGATGGGCGTTTTGGTTCATTGCAGTCAGTACTTAATTTTTATTCTGAAGGAGTTGTTCATTCGGCTACATTAGACGCTGTATTGCAACAAGGGGATGTATTGGGTATCCCGCTTAGTCAGGAAGAAAAAGAAGCCATAATTGCTTTTTTAAATACACTTACGGATGAAGAATTTATCACAAACCCAAAGTTTTATTACAAGACATAAAGAAACATGAAAAAAATAATAATGATTATGGCTGTTTTAATTGCTGCATGGCAGCTTAATGCAGCCGCACCGCCACCTGATTTTATGAAATACCTTGCTCCGTTTGATGACTGTGATGCATGCGGATGTTCGGCAAACGGTGGCAGTATGGGATTTAGCTCTATGCTGGATAATAATTTTATAGGCATACGTTATTTCCATCAAAGCTATAAAAGCCGCGATGGTATTTTTAACGATTCGCCGTGGATTGATGAAAACTTTAATACTGCCCAGCTTTGGGCAAGGGTTCCGGTAGTAAATAAACTTGAAATAATGGCTTTGGTACCTTATCATTTTCATAACCGTGAAAAGCCTTCAGGTACACAGGATGTAAGTGGTATAGGTGATATAACCGTTATGGCGTTTTATACTGTATTCCAGACGAAAAATGATACTGCACAATTTGTGCACAGGGTGCAGGCGGGTGCAGGATTAAAAATGCCTACAGGTAACTACGAAAGTGATAATAACGGAAGTGTAAACCCAAGTTTTCAGGTAGGTACCGGAAGCTGGGATTATACCCTGGCGGCTGAATATACTTTACGTAATAACAGAATTGGCTTTAACGGCGTGCTGAATTACATTTTTAAAACTGAAAATAATAAGAATTATCAGTTTGGTGACCAGTTTAATTATGGAGGTACACTGTTTTACAGTCTTGCAGCAGGGCAGTTTACTATTGTGCCACAGGCGGGATTGGCAGGTGAGGTATATAAATCCAATAAAGATTATGATGAAGAAGTACTTTTAACGGATGGCGATATCTTTTTTGGTAAGGCCGGTGTTGAAGTAGGATATAAAGACTTTAGCCTTGGCTTAAACGGAATGTTGCCTATAAACCAAAACCTAACCGGTGGAAGGGTGGAGGCTAATTACCGTTGGGCTGTTAACCTTAATTATAGTTTGTGATAAAATAAAAAAGCTGTTTCAAAAGGATCGTAAAAGTAAAAATCCCGATTGAAACAGCTTTTATATTACGCCTTAAGATTTTTATCCTTTATATTCTACCATTTTAGTTTCGCCGTTTACTACAACTTTTATCATTCCATGCTTAGATAGGCCTTTCATTGCAGCATCCCACTTTTTACCGCTCAGTCCTGCCTGTTGTTTTAGGGCATCAAGGGCAAGCTGTCCGCTGGCTTTCAGCAGTTCGGCAACCGCTTTTTCATCTTCTGTAAGTTCAGGGCCTTTCTTTTCCGGCCTCATTTGCGGGAAGAAAAGCACTTCCTGTATGCTTTGGTTATTGGTTAAAAACATGATTAACCTGTCCATACCTATACCAAGCCCCGATGTGGGCGGCATGCCATACTCCAGTGCACGTAAAAAGTCGTAATCAATAAATTGTGCAGCCTCAACATCACCACGCTCGCTAAGTTTAAGCTGAGCCTCAAAACGCTCCCTTTGGTCTATCGGGTCATTAAGCTCGCTGTAGGCATTAGCAATTTCCTTACCGCACACCATAAGCTCAAAACGCTCTGTAAGTTCAGGGTTATCACGGTGTTTTTTGCATAGTGGGCTCATTTCAATAGGGTAATCGGTAATAAAGGTGGGCTGTATAAAATTACCCTCACACTTTTCGCCAAATATTTCGTCAATAAGCTTTCCTTTACCCATAGTTTCATCTACCTCAATCCCCATGCCTTTGGCCGCTTCAAATATTTCTGTCTCAGTTTTTCCTGTTATATCAAAACCGGTAAATTTTTTAATGGCATCGGTCATGGTAACGCGTGCATAAGGTGCTTTAAAATCTACTTTATGCTCGCCAAAAGTTGCCTCAGTAGTACCATTAACAGCTACGGCACAATGCTCAAGCAATTTTTCGGTAAACTCCATCATCCAGTTATAGTCCTTGTATGAAACGTATATTTCCATTGCGGTAAATTCCGGATTGTGTGTCCTGTCCATTCCCTCGTTACGGAAATTCTTTGAGAATTCATAAACGCCGTCAAAGCCGCCTACTATAAGCCTTTTTAAATATAGCTCATTTGCAATACGCATATACAAAGGAATATCAAGGGAGTTATGATGCGTTACAAAAGGGCGTGCTGCTGCACCACCGGGTATTGGTTGTAATATTGGTGTTTCAACCTCAAAGTAACCCTTGTCGTTAAAAAAGTTACGCATAGCATTAAAAAGCTTAGTGCGCTTTACAAATACATCTTTAACGTGCGGGTTAACCACCATATCAACATAACGCTGGCGGTAACGCAGTTCAGGGTCATTAAATCCATCATGAACTTTACCGTCGGCATCGGTTTTTGGCAGTGGCAGTGGGCGAAGTGTTTTACTTAAAAGCGTAAAATCTGTAACCCTTATTGACTTTTCACCTACTTGTGTAGTAAATAGTTCTCCCTCAACACCAATAAAATCGCCAAGATCAATAAGTTTTTTAAACAGGTCATTGTATTTGGATTTGTCTTCCCCCGGGCAAACTTCATCGCGGTTTATGTATATCTGTATCCTGCCTTCGCTGTCCTGCAGTTCGGCAAAGGATGCCTTACCCTGAATACGGAATGACATAATACGGCCTGCTACTATAACCTTCTTTCCTTCCTCAAAATTATCCTTTACCTGTTTGGACGTGTGGTTAACAGGAAACAAATTAGCGGGATATGGATTTATGCCGAGTTCCCTCAGCTTATCCAGTTTTTCTCTACGGATAATTTCTTGTTCAGAAAGCTGCATGATTATATGGTTTTTTAAGCCTGCAAAGATAGTGATAATTAAAAAAATATGGTAATGTATTTGCAAAAGCATAATTGCCATTTGTGCGTTAAGTTTCGTAAATTTGATTTTTAAATTTAAAAGTAAAATGAACAGGCTTATAAAGTTCAGGGATCTGGGTGTTAAGGATTATAAAGAAGCATGGGACTATCAGGAATCTCTTTTTAAGGATATACTAGATATAAAGTCAGAAAACAGGAAACAAAATAAGGAAAAGCAAACGCCTAATTATTTACTTTTTACTGAACATCCTCATGTATATACCCTTGGTAAAAGCGGAGATATGCAGCACCTGCTTTTAAATGAAAAACAACTTGAAGCTAAGGGAGCTTCATTTTACAAGATAAACAGGGGAGGGGATATTACCTATCACGGCCCGGGGCAATTGGTGGGGTATCCTATACTTGACCTTGATAATTTTTTTACCGATATACATAAATATTTGAGGCTGCTTGAAGAGACCATAATACTTGTAATGGCTGATTATGGCTTAAAAGGTATGCGAAGTGAAGGCGAAACAGGTGTGTGGCTGGATGCTGGTACGCCTTTTGCAAGAAAAATATGCGCTATGGGTGTAAGGGCTTCGCGCTGGGTTACCATGCATGGTTTTGCATTTAATGTAAACGCAGACTTAGGCTATTTTGATAATATAATACCTTGTGGAATTAAAGATAAGGCTGTTACTTCCTTAAATGCAGAATTGAGAACACAGATAGTTGATATGGAAGAAGTAAAGCAAAAAGTACTGAAATATTTTGCACAGCTTTTTGAAGCAGAACTGGTAAATGATGAATCTGCTGTACAAAAGCTGCACTTATAACATATCAAAATTAATTTCCAACTGTTCAGGAAGCAGGCGAAATGATTTTCTGTGGTATTTTGTTATTCCGTATTTCCTGATTGCTTCACGGTGCTCCAGTGTTGGGTATCCTTTGTTTTTTTTCCAGTTATACATGGGATATTCCTCATGTATCCTATTCATATACTCATCCCTGTAGGTTTTTGCCAGCACCGATGCCGCTGCGATGCTTAAGTATTTGCTGTCACCTTTTATTATACAGCTGTAAGGTATATTATTAACAGGTTTAAAGCGGTTACCATCTACAATTATATATTGTGGAGCAGGCGAAAGTTTGGTGATACATTCCTGCATAGCTTTTATTGATGCGTTTAAAATATTTATTTCATCAATAATATCAGGCTCAATATTGGTAATATGGTAGCAAAGTGCCTTTTCCTGTATAATAGGCCGAAGTTGTTCCCTCAATTTTTCGGTAAGCTGTTTGGAATCATTCAGATTATCCATTGAAAAATCTTCAGGCAAAATTACTGCAGCAGCAGTTACGGGCCCTGCAAGGCAGCCCCTTCCTGCTTCATCGGTTCCTGTTTCATAGCAATGGCCTGAAAAATTTAAAGCTAACATAAAACTGTTCCTGTGTTTTACACGTAATTACTATTGCAAATGTAACTTTCGTTAAGTTAAAATTAAAATTAACATACGTTAAATTATATTTATTTATATTTTTGCTAATCTGCAATATTGGCAGATTGTTAACTTTGATAGTTAAAAGCTATTTATTAAACAATTTATTTATAAAGAATGAAAAAAAATACGATTAAAGCGGTATTTCTGGCAAGCTTTATTTTTGGAGGCGTTGCGGTGATGTTTGGCCAGACACCGAAAGAAAGAGAAAAAATCATTCAGCACTATGATTTGAAAAAAGCTCAGGCATTGATTGAATATCATTCGGCCAGGATGAAAAAAGATAAGGAAGAAGCTCTAAGGATGGCAAAGGAAAAAGGCTGGCCGGTTACTTTTACAGACGAGAATGATGCTTATAATGAGCTTATGAGGGTTGGTGAAAACGGAGAACCGGTTTATTATGTTACACATAATTTTGGTTCTGCAATCACGGCACGCGTAAATAAAATTAACACTAACGGCGGTAACGGTTTAAACTTAAACGGCCAGGGAATGATACTTGGTATATGGGATGGCGGCCCGGTACGCTCTACCCACCAGGATTTAACGGGAAGGGTTCAGTTTAGGGATGAAGCCTTTTTTACACATACAGAAGGAACGGGCCATGCTACCCACGTTGCAGGTACTATGATGGGTTCAGGTTTTGGTAATACTGCCGCTAAAGGGCTTGCTTATGAGGCTACTTTATGGGGGCATACTTTTGCTAATGATATTCCTGAAGCTGTGCAAAGGGCTCAAGAGGGACTTCTTGTTTCAAATCATTCTTACGGAGCTAATATAGCAAGTATACCGGCTTATCAAAAAGGTGCTTATATTGGTGAGTCAGCAAACTGGGACGATATAATGCATACTTTTGACATGTATCAGCCGGTTTTTTCTGCCGGAAATGACAGAGGCACACCACAGGATACACAAGGAGGACGTGATTTATTGACTGATAAGGCAACTACTAAGAATGGTGTTGTTGTTGCGGCCGTAAATCAGGTTTTGAATTATACAGGGCCTTCTTCAGTTGTTATGAGTAGTTTTAGCAGTTGGGGACCCACGGATGACTTTAGGATTAAACCTGACATTTCTGCTAAAGGTGTTTCTGTACTGTCTACATACTCCACTTCTACTACTGCTTACCAATCATTGCAGGGTACTTCAATGGCAGCTCCTGCTGTTTCTGCCTGTTTAATTTTGATGCAGCAGCATTTTAACAACCTGAACTCTCAATACATGAAGTCTGCTACATTAAGGGCTTTAATGGTGAATTCAGCTGATGAGGCTGGTACTACTCCCGGTCCTGACCATAAATTTGGATGGGGGCTTATAAATGCAGAAAGAGCGGTAAATATTATTTCTACCCGCAATACCAGTTCTATTATAGAGGAATTAACTTTACAGCAAGGACAAACTTACACACGCACAATAAAAGCTTCTGGTAATGTACCTTTGAAAGTTACAGTGGCTTGGACGGATCCTGCAGGGCCTGTAAATACAGGTGTTAATAATGATCCAACTCCTGTTTTGGTGAATGACCTTGATGTAAGGGTAACTAAAGTGGCAGGTGGAAATGAATATTTTCCATGGATGCTAAATCCTTTATTTTTATTAGGAGGCGCAATTCAAGGTGATAATGTTGTTGATAATATTGAAAGTATCGAAGTAGAAAATCCTACGGGAGAATATTTGGTAACAGTGACGCATAAGGGTACATTGTTAGGTGGAAGCCAGGATTACTCTATTGTAGTTAATGGTGTTGTTGATGTAAACAGTGTTTCTGAAAATACATCTGATTCACTTGTAGTTTATCCAAACCCTGTAAGCAGCGGTTCAGTACGTGTAAATCTAGCAGATTACAATTTAAGTGATTTTACTTTAAGTTTATACGATATGAACGGCAGGAAAGTTATAGAGAAAAAATATGCAAATGAATCTGAAGTTGCATTAGATGTATCTATGGTTTCGTCCGGTGTATATTTACTAAATCTTGAAGGATCAGGAAAAACACTTACAAAAAAATTAATTGTTCAATAACAAAATACTTAAATTAAATTTTTATCAAAATTAACTCCATTTTTTTAAATAACTTTTATAATAAATTCATATTGTTAATTTAGTATTAAATTTTAACTTATAAAATGTGAATTATAATTTGTTTATTTACTAAATAATTTGGAAGTTTGCCTTTAACTAACTCAAATAATTTAAATATGAGATCTAAGTTTACTTGGTTTTTAACGCTCACAATGGCGTTTGTAATGTTTTCTGCGTATGCGCAGGAAAAAATTATTACCGGGGTGGTTACCGACTCGCAAGGGTTACCTATTCCTGGTGTTAATGTTGTGGTTCAGGGCGAAGCACAGGGTGTTCAGACAGATTTTGACGGTAAGTATTCTATATCGGCTTCTGCTGGTGAGAAACTTGTCTTCTCATTTGTAGGTATGATATCCCAAACTGCTACGGTTGGAACTTCAAATACTATTTCTATCCAGATGCGTGATGATGTAAAGATGCTGGAAGAGGTGGTTGTTAACAGTTATATTGGTGCGCAGGAGCGTACAAAAGTTACTGGTTCGGTTGCTACAGTTTCATCTGCAACAATTGAAAATAGTGCTTTTGGATCTTTTGACCAGACTTTACAAGGTCAGGCACCTGGTATAACTATAATGTCAGGTTCTGGCCAGCCAGGTACTGCTTCTAAAATAAGAATTAGGGGTACGGCATCTATCAATGAAGGAGCTAATTCACCTCTATTTATACTTGATGGTGTGCCTATTTCACCAAATGATTATCAATCATTAAACCAAAATGATTTTGCGTCAGTTTCTGTGCTTAAAGATGCTTCTGCTACTTCAATCTATGGTTCAAGGGCTTCTGCGGGTGTGATTGTTATAACCACTAAAAGAGGTGCTTATAATCAAAAAACTGAGTTTACATACCGTTCACAGGTTGGTATTTCTAAAGTTGGCGACCCTCAGTTTGACATGATGAATTCTTCGCAATTGCTTAGGTTTCAAAGGCTTGTTAATAATGGTATTGGTGCAGGTGCTGCTAACGGTGAGTTGTTTGGAACTCCTAATGGTGTTCCTTTGACAGATGCTCAGATTGCTGAGTTGGCTCAGGTAAATACAAATTGGAAAGATGTATTCTTCAGGACAGGTGTTACTCAAACACATGAGTTTAATATGCGTGGTGGTTCTGAAAAAACAAGATTTTTTAATTCAATAAATTACTTTGAGCAGGAAGGTATTGCTGAACGTTCAGATTTACAAAGATTTTCATTCAGGTCAAATTTAGAGAACAAGCCTAGCGAAACTTCATCTATAGGTTACAATATTAGTATGAACTTCTCTAAACAGAATGTTATTGACAGTGAAGGTGGTATATTTCTTCAAAACCCTTATGCTGCAGCCTACTTAGGTAGCCCCTATGATCCTGTGTATAGAGAAGATGGATCATATAATACCGGTCAGCGTTTTGTAGCAGGTAATGCATATGAAAATCTTATAAGGAATAAAAATGAAAATTTCCAGGTAAAAGTAGTAGGTAATTTATTTGCTGAAGCTGAATTATTTAAAAATGTATCAGCCCGTGTTGATTTTAGTGTAGATTATACTAATGATAATGGAGTTAGAGGGTCAAGGCCAAGTACTTATTTCGGTTCTACTGAAGAAAGGGGTCAACAAGGTTTTTACAGGCAGGCTAATCAATACGAAGCGAGGTTTAATACTACAACAAGAGTAAGTTATAGGAACGTTTTTGCTGAAAAGCATGACGTTGAGGTTAGTGTATTTACTGAATATTTCAAGCAACATTTTAAATCAGGCACCTTCCTTGGTTATGGTATTAATGAAAAACTTTTTGGATACCCTGCAAGTATAACAGCTGGTACTGCTGATAATAACTTTATACCTCAGGTAGGAGGTAGCGATCTTGAAAGAGGACTTTTCTCTTATTTTGCTACAGGAAGGTATGTGTATGATGGTAAATATACACTAGACGCTTCAATAAGAAGGGATGCTTCAAGTAGATTCTCAAACGCTAACCAATGGGGTACATTCTGGTCTGTTGGTGCTAACTGGAATATGAAAATGGAATCTTTCCTTTCTTCCGTAGATTTTATTACTAACCTTAACTTAAGGGCTAGTTATGGTACTACAGGTAATCAGGCTGGTATTGGAGATTTCCAGGAATTTGCAACATGGGGCTCAACATCTTATGGAGGTGTTCCTGGTATCGTTCAAACATCAGTTCCTAACCCACAATTACAATGGGAAGAAGGTCAGAAATTTAACGTAGGTGTTGATTTTGATTTATATGACCACAGGGTTTTTGGATCAGTAGATTTTTATAACAATATAACAAATAAGCTTTTGATAGATCAAAGACTACCATTAGAAAGTGGTTTAGGTGTTATCGATCAAAATGCCGGTGAGATGAGTAACAGAGGTATTGATCTTTCAATAGAAGCTGTTGTTTTAAGAAACAGGGAAAATAACCTTTCACTTAGCTTTTACGCAAATTACAACTATAACAGAAACAGGATTGAAGATCTAGGACAAGTTTCTGAATTTATCCAGGGAACTGCGATAGTAAGAGAAGGTCTACCTTATGGTTCTCATTACGCTGTGGGTTGGGCAGGTGTAAATCCTGCTAATGGTCAGCCATTGTATTATGATGCTAACGGAAATGTAACAACTGTATATAATGAAGAGGATAATTCAGTAGCAAGATGGGGTACATCAGAGCCTGTTTATAGCGGTGGTTTTGGACACAGGTTTACTTATAAAGGCTTTGATTTCTCAACTCTGTTTACATTCTTTGGTAAATATGACCGTTACAATAACCAAACTTTCTTTAGTGAAAACCCTAACTTTGCACAATACAATCAATCAACTAAAATGTTGACTATGTGGCAAAATCCTGGGGATATAACTGAGGTACAGAGCTACCAGTACAACCGTGAGTTCTCTTCTAAAGATATTGAAGATGCATCGTTCATACGTTTCAAAAATATCCAGCTAGGATATACCTTCAGTAAAAAACAGTTAGAGAACCTTGATTTCCTTTCAAGTGTACGCTTTTACTTACAAGGTCAAAACCTTGCTACATGGACAAAATTCACTGGATTTGACCCTGAAGATAGTAACAATATAGCTACATATGAATACCCAACACCAAAAATTTATACATTTGGAGTTGATGTTAAATTCTAAAAAATTGAAAACTATGAAAATAATTAAGTATTTGTTTTTGACAATTCTTTCAGGAGTTGTCCTTTCATCCTGCTCGGATGCCTATGATGTGGATCCTGGGGATGAAATTACAGATGAAAACGCTATTACTAATGTTGCTGATTTGGAATCAGCCCTTACAGGCGTTTATGCATCTATTGGTGGTAGAAGTTTTATAGAGTGGAGTGCTTACTTTACTGATGAAACTAGAAAAGGTGACCTAAATGCCGGCCAAGGTGTTCAGGTGCACACTTGGTCAATAAATTCAGGTAATACTGAAGCTGAATCGTATTATTCAGGAATTTATGGTACTATTAACAGAGTTAACACCGTATTAGGTAAGATTGACCAGATTTCTGTTAATGGTGAAGCAGATGTTAATGCTAGAGAAAGAGTAAGAGCTGAGCTATTAGCTATAAGGGCTATGTGCCATTTTGATTTATTACGTTTCTTCTCTCCTGCATACGAAGCTTCATCTTTAGGTGTGCCAATTGTTGATAAGGTAATTATTTACGAAAAGCTTCCAAGAAACACTTTTGGTGAAGTTATTGCTTTTGTTAAAGAGGATTTAGCTACAGCTTACGAAACTCTTTCAACTTTAAGTGATAATTCAGATGTAACCAGGCTAACTCCTGTGGGTGTTCAGGCTATAAGGGCAAGGGTTGCACTATATAATAAAGAATATAATGATGCAATTACTTTTGCTAACGATGTAATTAATGTGATACCTCTTGCAACACCTGCTAATTACAATGATATTTGGTTAGATACTGAAGATCATGTTGAAAGTGCTTTTAAATTAAGAAGAGCCGTAGGTGATGCGGCTGTAGGTACTGTATTTACAGAAACTGACGGGCGTGTTTACTTTAACATTTCTTACGATTTATTTGACCAATTTACTTCAGGTGATGTAAGGGCAACTGCGGGTGCTTTATATGACCCAGCCAGTACTTTAAATAATTTAATTGTTGGTAAGTACAATAACAGAGCGGGCAACCCTCAATTGGCTGATATTAAATTATACAGAGTTGCAGAAATGTATTTAATTGTAGCTGAAGCCCAGGTATTAAAACCAGGTTCTGATTTGGATGCAGGTGAGGCAGCTATAAATACTTTAAGAGCATCAAGAAGAACTAATGCTTCTGCTCTTCCTGACCTTAATTTTACAGATGTAACTGATGCAATCAATAAAATTTTGGCTGAAAGAAGAAAAGAGCTTGCTTTTGAAGGCCATAGATTCTTTGATCTTAAGAGACTTAACAGGGGTGTTGACAGAATTCCTTCTGATGTAGTTTTAAATCCTTTTGCTGAAGACCTTCCCGCAGGTGATTACAGGTTTACATTACCTATACCGGCAGCAGCTATTCAGTATAATAATAACCTTGTTCCAAATCCAAATTATACATCACAATGAAAAAGATAACTTTATTTTTAATGACTTTCGCATTACTGGGTTTAACCTCATGTGATGATGAAGATGCTCAGGTTTTTAACCCTTCTGATGGTGATCTAGCTTATTTTACAAAAAGTACGGCTGGTAAATTACCAATAAGGGAAGAAAATGTAACAGGCTCATACTTTATTGAAGTTGGGTCCACTACAAAGAGCAATGTTGATAGGCAAATAGAAGTTTCAATTGTTACAGAAAACACCACTGCTGATCCTTCAATGTATACTATTGACCCTGCAACTCTTGTTATACCTGCAGGTGAATATGTAGGTAAAGTTAAAGTTTCAAGTTCTTATGCAGCCCTTCCACCTATTGGTGAGACTGCGGTTTTAGCTTTAAAACTTGATAGTGTTGATGGTACTGAAATAGTTACAGAGCAAGGTTCAGATATGTTTGCATTAACAATGTTCAAATCTTGTGCAATTGATAATTTCCCGACTACATATAATGTGCTTGTTTCTGCCTTTGGACAGAGTGCTCCTTCACACGTAGTTAACTTTGTAGCATTGGCTGATGAAAATACATATTCAATTTCATCAAGCTGGGGTCCTAATTTTGTAGCATGGGCTACAGATGATCCTTCTTATGAAGATTCATATTATTATCCGGGTACAATTGAAATTAGCTGTACTAATGCTGTATCTTTTGTAGGTGAATTTGGTTCAGGAACGGGTACTTATGATCCGGGGTCAGGACTGATTACTTTGACAATTGATCAGGATTTATTCACAGGTTCATTTACTATTGACCTTATATTTATGCCACAATTGGGATAAAATAATAAAAATATAGTATTTAAATAAAGAAAGCGGAGTTTAACACTCCGCTTTTTTATTTATGTTTATAATAGAGTAATTTTATATGTAGATTTATAAGAGATGGTAGTAAAAGTATATCTTTGCCCTATATGAAATTACTTTATGCGTTATAATTTTTTACTATTTCTACTACTGTTTTCTATTTCTGTTTTAGGTCAGGAGAAAAAAAGCAATGAAAACAAAAAACCTTTAGGAAAAGCTTTAGTAAATAAAGATAAGCTGTCAACTGCAGATACTATAGCCACTATTGGCATGTATAAAATTATAACTCTTGACAGGGATACTACTTTTGTTGATACTTCACTAACAATCCAAAATGAATATAAAGTTAATTATCTCAGAAAGGATAATTTTGGCTTGCTTCCCTTTTCTAATGAAGGACAGCCTTACAATATTCTTGATTATGGATTAACGGACTTCGATCCTTTTCCCGGTTTTGGTTTTAAAGGTAAACATTTTGCATACCTTGAGGTTGACGATATTAATTATTACAATGTTGCCACCCCTTATACTGACCTGTTTTACCGCTCTGTGATTGAGCAGGGGCAAATGCTTGATGCTTTTATTACTCTTAATACTTCCGAAAATTTAAATTTTGCTGTTGCTTATAAAGGATTACGTTCATTAGGAAGATACATAAACCAATTGTCCAGTAATGGAAATTTCAGGTTTATTACAAGTTATAATACTTCTGATAAGAGATATAATTTAAAACTGCATTTTACCGCACAGGATTTTTCCAATCAGGAAAATGGAGGTATTATTAATACTGAACTTTTTGAAGAAAGCGAGGAACCTTACAATCAAAGAGAGCGTCTTGATGTTTATTTCAGGGATGCCAATTCAATTTTAAAGGGCAACCGCTATTTTTTTGACCATACTTTTAGGTTGAGCAAATCCAATCCTAACAGTATTGTATTGCACCATCAGTTTAATTATGAAAATAAATTCTTTGAATTTACCCAGCCTACAGTTAGTGCAAGGTTTGGCGAAGCCTATAAGTCGTCAATAAATAATAAAACCAGGTTTAACAGGATGTATAACCTTATAGGGGCTGCTTATACTAATGAAGATATTGGCACACTTGAATTTTATTTAGAGGATTATAATTATAATTATTATTATAAAACTATTATACTCAATTCAGGTGGTGGAATAGGAATACCAAATTCTCTTAACGACAGGATAAATACATATGGTGCTAAGTACACGTACCAAAAAAATAAATTAAAAGGCAGTGTTTTGGTTTCCAATTCTATTACTGATCAATCATTGGCATCAATTGATGCTTCTGCAAGGTATCGTTTTGATGATAAGAATGAAATTTCTGTCCGATACCAGAATATGAATAAACTGCCAGATTTAAATTATAACCTTTATCAAAGTGATTATGTAAACTACAACTGGTATAATAATTTTAAAAACGAAAAAATAAACAGCATAGAAGCTGAAGCCAAAACAAAGTGGCTTACAGCTTCGGTACAATACTCAATACTTAAAGATCATTTATATTTTACACGTACTAGCAATTATCTGGCACCAGACACAGAGGGTATTGATACTTTATTAGTTGCACCTGCACAATACGGCAGAACTATAAATTATTTTTCTGCCAAAGTAGGAAGGGAGTTTAAGTTTTGGAAATTTGGCCTTGATAATACCCTGCTTTATCAAAAGGTGGGGCAGGATGAAAATGTTTTAAATGTGCCTGAATTTACTACCAGGAATACATTTTATTTCTCCGATCATTTCTTTAAAAAGGCACTTTTTCTGCAGGCAGGAGTTACATTCCAGTACTTTACTGAATACCACATGAATGGCTACAATCCATTGTTAGGGGAATTTTACACGCAGGACAGGCAAAAATTTGGTGGCTTTCCTTTACTGGATTTTTTCCTTAATGCAAAAATACAGCAATTCAGGGTTTTTATTAAAGCAGAACATTTCAATTCATCGTTTACAGGATACAATTATTACTCTGCACCAAATTACCCTTACAGGGATTTTACACTAAGGTTTGGTGTAATATGGGATTTCTTTTCATAACCACCGTTCTTAACTGTTTTTTAAATTTTAAACCAATATCTTTGCCCTGATTTTAGTATTGGCAATAAAAGTTAAACCTGAAGATGAAATACGCAAAAAATATACTTGAAACAATAGGTAATACCCCTTTAGTTAAACTCAATAAGGTAACAGAAGGTATTGATGCCCTTGTTTTGGCAAAAGTGGAAACTTTTAATCCGGGTAACTCGGTAAAGGACAGGATGGCAGTTAAAATGATTGAGGATGCAGAGGCAGACGGCAGATTAAAGCCCGGCGGTACTATTATAGAAGGTACTTCGGGTAATACAGGCATGGGGCTTGCGCTTGCAGCCATTGTGAAAGGTTATAAACTCATATGCGTTATTTCAGACAAGCAGTCTAAGGAGAAAATGGATATACTTAGGGCTGTGGGAGCTAAAGTAGTGGTATGCCCTACAGATGTGGAACCAACAGACCCACGCTCTTATTATTCGGTTTCAAAAAGGCTTGCGGAAGAAACGCCAAATGCATGGTATGTTAATCAATATGATAACCCTTCTAATGCACAGGCGCATTATGAACAGACAGGGCCTGAAATATGGGAGCAGACAGAAGGCAAAATAACTCACTTTGTTGTGGGTGTTGGTACGGGTGGTACTATTTCTGGAGTTGCAAAATACCTCAAGGAAAAAAATCCTGCTATTAAAATATGGGGTATTGATACCTATGGTTCTGTATTTAAAAAATACCATGAAACAGGTGTGTTTGATGAAAATGAAATATATTCCTATATAACCGAGGGTATTGGTGAAGATATACTGCCTAAAAATGTTGATTTTTCACTGATTGACGGCTTTACCAAAGTAACGGACAAAGATGCTGCCGTATATACCCGCAAGCTGGCTATGGAGGAAGGTATATTTGTAGGTAATTCAGCCGGTGCAGCTATAAAAGGGTTGTTACAGTTAAAAGATGAATTTAAGCCCGATGATGTAATTGTAGTGCTTTTTCATGACAGTGGCAGCCGCTATGTAGGTAAAATGTTTAATGATGACTGGATGCGTGAGCGCGGCTTCCTTGATGAGGAAATAACCAAGGCAGAAGATTTGATTAAAGACCATGCTGATAAACCATTGGTTGTAGTACGTACGGAAGAACTGGTGTCGCATGCTATAGAGCGTTTGCGGAAATATAAAATATCCCAAATTCCTGTTATAGATACTACAGGATTTGTAGGTTCGGTAGATGAAACGGATTTATTCAGGAGTTATGTGGAAGATAAGGACATAGCTGAAAAGCCTGTGCGTGAGGTAATGGGCAAGCCCTATCCGGTTGTTCAGGCCAATACATCAGTTGAGGAAGTTTCCAAACTGATAAACAAAGATAACCAGGCCGTATTGGTAAACCTGGGTAATGGCAGGCATCATATTATTACTAAACATGATATTATTAGTTCTATTAAATAATTACTGAGTATTTTATATATTTAAAGAGCCGAAAGGCTCTTTTATTTTTTAATATGGCATCATTTACGGCAATAGATTTTGAAACGGCAACAGGTTACGCACATAGTGCATGTGCTGTGGGTATTGTTACTGTTGAAGAGGGTGTTATAACCGAAGAATACCATACACTTATCCAGCCGCCTGATAATGAATACTGGTACAGGAATGTGATGGTTCACGGTATTAAGCCCGTAGAAACTATTGAGATGCCTACTTTTGATGTGTTGTTTCCTGAAATCAGGCAAAGGCTCTTTGGCAGGACAGTTGTGGCGCATAATGAAGCTTTTGACCGTAATGTGCTTATAAAAACAATGCGCTATTACGGGCTGTATTATGACGAACTGGAATTGGCGGATAGATGGGAATGTACCTGCCGTATATACAGGGCTAAAGGCTATAAGCCGGCAAACCTTAAAGCATGCAGCGACAGGCATGGTATAGTACTTAATCACCATGAGGCACTGTCTGATGCAAGAGCTTGTGCAAAGCTGTACCTTTTGCACAACGGCCAGGTGAAATTATTTTAATATATCACTTAATGAAGGAAGATTTTTTACATTACATCTGGCAATTTAAAAAATTTAACCAGCAAAGGCTTAATACAGTACAGGGTGAAAGCATACAGATTTTGGCTGCCGGACAGTACCTGCAAAAGTCGGGGCCTGATTTTTTTAATGCCCGTATTGTTATAGGTAAGCAGGAATGGGCCGGGAATGTTGAAATACATATTAAATCTTCAGACTGGTACCTGCACAATCATGAAAACGACAGTGCTTATGACAATGTAATACTTCATGTGGTGTGGGAGCATGATACAGAAGTCCTTCGCAAAGATGCTACCCAAATACCTGTACTGGAATTAAAAAATATTACAGATTCAGCAGCCTTGCAAAATTATAATGCACTCGCTTCTTCCAAAACATGGATATACTGCGAAAACGAACTCGAAAAACTTAACAGCTTTGTATTTGAAAACTGGAAAGAAAGGTTATTTTTTGAGCGTTTAGAACGTAAGGCATTGCCTGTACTGCAACTTGCAAATGAAACCGCTAATGACTGGGAAGCGGTACTTTTTTGCTTTCTTGCCCGAAGCTTCGGTTTAAATACCAACGGTGAGGCATTTTATACCATGGCGCGCTCTATACCTTTTCACATAATCAGGAAAGAAAGTTTTGAAGCTGAAAATCTGGAAGCATTATTTCTCGGCAGGATAGGCATGCTGGATGGAGAACATGAAGATGTTTATTATAAAGATTTAAAATTGAGGTATAATTATTTATGCCATAAATACAGCCTTGAAAGGGCTTATATAGCCAAACCGGAATTTTTTAGGCATCGGCCTGATAACTTCCCTACAATAAGGCTTTCCCAACTGGCTCAATTATACCATCGGTATCAAAATTTATTTTCATTGATTGTTAATGCTGTTGATGTAAAAGCTATACATACTATTTTTAAAGTACAGGTTTCGGCATATTGGCAAACGCATTATACTTTTGATAATGACAGTCCTAAAAAAACCAAAGCTCTTACTTCTGCTTTTATTGACCTGATTATTATAAATACAGTAATTCCGTTTCGTTTTGCCTATAGAAAAAGTACCGGAAAAGAAAACAGTGAAGAGCTGATTGCAATATTGCAGCAGGTTGCCGCCGAGAAAAATTCTATTATAGAAAAATTCCTGAAATTTAAAGTACCCGTTGCAACCGCTTATGACAGCCAGGCTTTGTTGCAGCTTAAAAATGAATATTGTAATAGTAAACGCTGTATGCAGTGTGCGGTAGGGCTTGAATTATTAAAAAGTTAGTAGTGGCAAATTGCCGTTTACAATTAAAAATGTACTTTTGGAAGATATAAACGCTAGTATGGTAACAAATATCAGGCATTTTTTTGAAAAGCATGGGTTTGAGGTTTCTTCCCGGCTGGCAGACAGGTTGGGTATGCGGGCTACCAATGTGCGTTTATTCTTTATCTATATTTCCTTTGTTACAGTAGGGCTATGGTTTGGTGTTTACCTTACCCTTGCTTTCTGGCTAAGGTTAAAAGATATGATTTACACCAAAAGAAGTTCGGTTTTCGACTTATAGCCAATGAAAGGGCCGTTCCAGTTTTTTCTTAAATTTAATAAAGGACAGCGAAAAGGCATACTTGCACTTTTCCTGTTGATTATAACCATTCAGGCCGGCTACCTGGTTTACAGTTCCTCTACAATTATAAGCAAAAGAAAGCAGTCAGCCGAGGAGAAGGAGTGGCTGTCTCTGCAAACGGAAATCGATGCATTAAAGGCAAGGTATAACGTGAAAAAAACCGTTATCTATCCGTTTAATCCTAATTTTATTACAGATTACAAGGGTTATACACTGGGTATGTCGGTGGCTGAAATAGGCAGGCTGCATAAGTTCAGGGAAACGGGTAAGTATGTAAACTCAGCGCAGGAGTTCCAGCTTGTAACAAAAGTTTCTGACAGCCTTTTGCAAACTATATCTCCCTACTTTAAATTTCCCGACTGGGTAGTAAATAAAAAGCGCAATGGTATTTCCCAAAAAGAAAAGCCCGGATACTACACAAAACAAAGTAATAAAGCAAAAGAAAAAGCTTTACCTGTATTAGATATCAACCAGGCGACGGAAGAAGATTTGGATAAGGTTTTTGGCATCGGGCCTTATTTTGCCAAAATGATACTGCGCAGGCGCTCCCAACTGGGGGCTTATGTAAGTATGGAGCAGATGGATGATTTTGAAAAATTATCACCCGAGGCAGTTGCCGGGCTGAAAAAAACATTTAAAGTAGGCGATGCCCCACAGGTAACAAAACTCAATATCAATTCGGCATCATTAAACCAGTTGGCTTATTTTCCCTATTTTAATAAAAGTCTTGCCAAAGCCATCATTACACAACGCAGTATGTATGGTAAAATTCCAAATATTGAGGAATTGTTAAAAATTAATGATTTTCCTGTTGAAAAAGTAAAAATAATTGCCTTATATTTGGAATTCTAAAAAATAAGGCTAAAATGAATTTTGACTACAGCGAAACACAACAAATGATTGCACAGTCAATCAGGGATTTTTCCGAACAACATATCAGGCCCTTTATTAGGGAGTGGGATGAAAGCCAGCATTTCCCGGTAGATTTATTTAAAAAACT
This sequence comes from Flavobacterium sp. MK4S-17, assembly GCF_009848495.1. GTDB lineage: Bacteria > Bacteroidota > Bacteroidia > Flavobacteriales > Flavobacteriaceae > Flavobacterium. The sequence continues at coordinate 2,729 of NZ_WWEP01000013.1, read as the reverse complement.
GGGCGAAATGGGCTATATGGGAGTCCTTGTTCCTGAAGAGTATGGAGGTTCGGGCTTAAATTATCATGAATATATAACTATAGTTGAAGAAATATCAAAGGTAGATCCGTCTATTGGGCTGTCAGTGGCTGCACATAATTCCCTATGTACTAATCATATACTTACTTTTGGAAATGAGGAGCAGAAAAAGAAATGGCTGCCTAAGTTGGCGACTGCCGAACATATTGGTGCATGGGGGCTTACGGAACACAATACCGGCTCTGATGCAGGAGGGATGAATACAACTGCCGTTAAAGATGGCGACCACTGGATTGTAAACGGTGCCAAAAATTTTATTACCCATGCAAAATCAGGTGATATTGCTGTTGTGATAGTAAGGACGGGTGAAAAAGGCGACTCTAAAGGCATGACTGCATTTGTTTTTGAAAAAGGTATGCAAGGCTTTACAAGCGGTAAAAAGGAAGATAAACTGGGAATGCGCGCCAGCGAAACAGCCGAGCTTATTTTTGATAACTGCCGTGTGCCGGATGCTAACAGGCTGGGCGAAGTAGGCGAAGGTTTTATACAGGCTATGAAAATACTGGACGGAGGGCGTATATCAATTGGTGCATTATCTTTAGGTATTGCAAAGGGAGCTTATGAAGCAGCGCTTAAATACTCCAAAGAAAGGCAACAATTTGGGCAGCCTATCAGTAATTTTCAGGGAATAGCTTTTAAGCTGGCTGATATGGCTACTGAAATTGAAGCGTCTGAATTATTATTGCATAAAGCAGCTTATCTTAAAAATAACAACAGAAAAATGACTGTTGCGGGAGCAATGAGTAAAATGTACTCTTCCGAAGTGTGTGTAAAAGTTTCAAACGAAGCGGTACAGATACACGGCGGATATGGTTATACCAAAGATTACCCGGTAGAGAAATTTTACAGGGACTCCAAGCTTTGCACCATAGGAGAAGGTACAACTGAGATTCAGAAACTTGTAATTTCACGTAACCTGCTAAAAGAATAGCATAAAGTTTTGGTTGTTTTAATAATTGTATTATTTTTGCAGCCTTAACGAAAGGAGGTGTTAAAGTATGTTGATTATACCAGTAAAAGACGGAGAAAATATCGATAAGGCCCTAAAGCGCTACAAAAGGAAGTTTGACAAAACCGGAGTTGTACGTCAGCTTAGAAGCCGTCAGCAGTTTACAAAACCTTCTGTTGTAAGGAGAGGCCAGATTCAAAAAGCAGCTTACATCCAGGGATTAAGAGATGCGGCTGAAAACTAATTAGTTTTTTGAACTAAATTATATAACCGTTAACAGTAAAAACTTAAATTTGCTGTTAACGGTTTTTTTATGGTTGATTCCAAACAGGCATACAGCGACTATTTGCTGAAAGAAAAAAACTACTCCCTTTTAACGCTCAGGGCGTACACAGATGATGTGGCATCGTTTGAAAAATTTATAAAGGAGAACGATAGTGAAATAGCCCTTGAGGATGTGCTGTACAGTCATATAAGGGCCTGGATAGTACACCTTGTAGAGGCGGGGCTTTCCAATACTTCGGTTAACAGGAAAATATCGTCCCTAAAGTCATTTTATAAATTTCTTTTGCGTTCCCGGCAGATAGAAACCAGCCCGCTGCAAAAGCATAAATCATTAAAAACTGCCAAAAAGGTTCAGATTCCTTTTTCGGAAAAGGAACTGGAGGATGTTATTGCCTATAATGATTATCCTGATGATTTTGAAGGGGTAAGGAACAGGTTGATAATAGAGTTGTTTTATACTACCGGCATGAGGCGTGCCGAACTTATAAGTTTAAAACTGTCCGGGTTTGATGCCGGGAGCAATACTTTAAAAGTTTTGGGAAAGCGTAATAAAGAGAGAATACTGCCGCTGCTGGGTTGCACTGCATCCCTTATTACGGAATATCTTTCCTACAGGGCTTCGCTTAAAAATATAACCGATACCGATGTGTTAATTTTGTCTGGGAAGGGAAATAAATTGAGCGAATCTTTTGTTTATAGGTTAATAAATTGTTACTTTAGTGTTGTCTCCGGAAAGGTTAAAAAGAGCCCACACGTTTTGCGGCACACTTTTGCAACCCACTTACTTAACAACGGGGCCGATTTAAATTCAGTAAAAGAGTTACTAGGGCACGCAAGTTTGTCATCAACCCAAATATATACCCACAGCAGCCTGGCTGAACTTAAAAAGGTATATAAGGATGCGCATCCCCGTAACCGAAATGACTCTTAGTGTTTAATATTAAAAGTTATTATTATGAAAGTAAACGTTCATGCAGTCAACTTTAATGTTGACAGGAAACTTGTTGGCTTTGTTCAGGCACGTTTGGATAAACTGGAAAAGTATTATGACAGGGTGGTTTATTCGGATGTTTTTTTTAAGCTGGATAACTCGAATGATAAGGTGAACAAAATCGCCGAGATTAAGGTGAATGTGCCCGGTAATGAACTTATAGTTAAAAAGCAATGCAAAACCTTTGAGGAGGCAGTAGAACTGGCTGCCGATTCTATGGAGCGTTTACTGGTAAAGAGGAAACAAAAAATTAGGGCAAATACATAAATAGATAAAAAAAGAATCAAAAATATTTTGATTAAAAAATAAATTCTATACATTTGCAGTCCGTTAGAAATAGCGGGCTTTTTTTATTATTTAAGTTGCCGGTGTAGCTCAGCTGGCTAGAGCAGCTGATTTGTAATCAGCAGGTCGTGGGTTCGAGTC
>NZ_WWEP01000008.1 GCF_009848495.1 Flavobacterium sp. MK4S-17 | reverse complement strand
ACCGCTTTTCCAAATTTATTTCAGGGGTTTTTTTAATGTTTTTTTATCCCGAAAAATAAACCGCTGAAAACTACAGCTTTGCAAATGAAAAAAAATTAAGTTTTTTTTAGCAGTTTTCCTTTTAAAATAAAAATCAATCAAAACGAAGTGCCTTAACAGGTGAAATTTTAGTAATTATATAGGATGGGATAAGTAATAATAATGTACATATTATTATTGTTCCTGCATTAATTAGTAAAATTGCAGGCACATCTATAACCACCGGTGCTACGGTTACATAATAATTTTCGGGAGGAAGTTTAATAACTTCAAAATATTTCTGGATAAACAGCAATCCTAAACTGATAGCGTTGCCCCAAAGCAGGCCCTTAATAATTAAATAAGCGGCATTATATAAAAATATTTTACGTACTGACCAGTTTGTTGTTCCCAACGCTTTTAGCAAACCTATCATTTGGGTGCGCTCTAATATAAGGACGAGCAAAGCTACCACCATATTTATAGTCCCTACTATAATCATTATTATAATTATAAGTATAATATTAAAGTCAAACAATTTAAGCCATTCAAAAATACTGTAATATTGCTCCTCTATAGTACGGCTTTCCAGTGTGGGGGGTATGGCGGCATAAATCTCTTCCCCTATTTCGTTCAGCTTACTAAAGTCATTTACAAAAACCTCAAAAGCCCCAACTTCACCATTCCGCCATTTATTAATTCGCTGCACATGGCGTATGTCGCCCAGTACATAGGTGGCATCAAACTCCTGAAACCCGGAATTATATATACCCACCAATTCAAACACACGTATATTAGGCATACTGTTAGCTTCCTCCTTCATAAAGTAAGTATTGAACTTATCGCCAACCTTAAGTTTAAGCCTGTCCGCCAGGTATTTTGATATAACAACTTCGGCATTAAGGTTCCCTTTCAATTTCGGAACCCTACCCGAAACCATATACTCCTGAAGGTTATCCCATTTATACTCTTTACCTACACCTTTAAAAATAATACCTTCAAAAGTTTCTTCAGTACGTATAATCCCCGCTTTTGCAGCTACAGCCTGAATATGGCTTACCCCTTTAACAGATGTAAATTCCGGATAAAAATCCTGGTGAATGGAAAGCGGCGCAACACTAACCTCTGACTGGTTATCATCAAAAGCGGAAATAATAACGTGCCCGTTGAATGCCGAAACTTTTTCCCTTATTTTTTCCTGCAACCCTACACCTGTAGCCACGGCAATTACCATCATTATAACGCCTATGGCAATGGCAATTATGGCTATTTTTATTATTGGGGCAGATATACTACTTTTATGATTTTTGGCAGTAACCAGCCTGCGGGCTATAAAATATTCTAAATTCAAAGGTATATGGTATCTTTTTCGTTTTTCAAAAATACATTTTTATTCTCAATACTATTAATGGCTGCTTGCGGAAATTCGGCGAGTCGGCAAAAAGCTCGTATCCCGATAATCTCAGCCAAAGAGAATCAGCTCAGGACAAATCCTATATATAAGGAGAACACCCCAATTAAAACAGGGGCCGAAAATTTTGAGGCATACTCCGCTTTACTCGAAGGCAAAAAAATAGGCGTAGTAACTAACCAAACCGGAATTATACCTTTTACTTACAGATATACTTCTACAAATGAAGCGGGAGAAGATGAGCCTGCATATGCAACAGATACCATAAGTATTGTAGACTTCTTACTAAAAGGGCATAATAATGTAACCACAATTTTTGCGCCTGAACATGGCTTTCGCGGAACTGCCGATGCCGGTGAGCTAATAAAGGACGGCAGGGATACACAAACTGGCCTGCCAATTATCTCCCTTTATGGCAACAACAAAAAGCCGAAACCTGATCAATTAAAAAATATTGATATTATGGTGTTCGACCTGCAGGATGTAGGCGCACGCTTTTATACTTATATATCATCTTTGCATTATGTTATGGAAGCGTGTGCAGAGAATAACATTCCGGTGGTAGTTTTAGACAGGCCAAACCCTAACGGTGGTATTATTGACGGGCCTGTACTGGAAAAAGAATACAGCAGCTTTGTGGGTATGCACCCCATACCTGTTTTACATGGCATGACAATTGGCGAATGTGCAAAAATGATAAATGGCGAAAGATGGCTGAAAAATGGAATACAGTGCAAGCTTACTGTTATACCTTGTTTAAATTATGAGAGGTATATGGAATATAACCTCCCTGTAAAACCTTCACCTAACTTACCAAATGCACAGGCTATTAATTTATATGCCAGCCTCTGCTTTTTTGAAGGAACCAATGTAAGTGTGGGAAGGGGAACTAACAAACAATTTCAGGTTTATGGCTCGCCTTTGCTGCCAAAACAAGGCTATAGCTTTACGCCTATGCCTAACGAAGGAGCCAAAGAGCCGCCACATAAAGGCATTACCTGTTACGGTGAAGACCTTTCAGCTATTGAAAAAGTAAACAGGCTGGAATTAAAATGGCTGATTAAGGCCTATAATGAAACTACAGATAAAACCAAATTCTTTATTCCGTTTTTTACAAAACTTGCAGGAACTAGAAAACTACAGGAACAGATTGAAGCAGGAGTAAGTGAAATAGAAATAAGGAAAACCTGGCAGCCCGGATTAAACAATTTTAAACAGGTACGGAAAAAATACCTGATTTACCCGGAATAGTTATTTCTTAATATTTTGACAAAGTCTTTTTAGTTGACAAAGCTGTTTTGTAATTTTCGTGTACTAAACAATTTAATACAAAAGCCATGAATATTACAGAAACAATAGACAACGTTATTCAATATGTACTGGAATTTATAGACAGGGTAAAAGGCTACATAGATGAAGCTATAGATTACCTTAACGACCTTAAAGATAAAATTGAAGGTTTACTTGATTATATTGAAGATAAAATTAAAGGTATTGAAAGCCTAGTTGAAGGTTTAAAGCATCACCCGGAAGAAGAGGTTGCGGCTTAATTACAGTTTATTAAGGTCTTCCGGTCGGGAAGGCCTTTTATTTTTATTTTGTATCGCCCTGGAAGTTTTCAGCAATATCTTGCTTATTGTATAAAGCAATAATAAAACTACAAATACCGGTAATGATAAAAAGGCTACTTCAAACAATTTATCATCCCACCCGGAAACTACAATATCCCGGTTTATAAATAATACTGCCGAAGCTATAATAAGCGAAAGTATATATATAACAAACAGCCTTTTTATGGTTTTCATCCGATAAAAATTTAACGGTTAAATCTACAAAAAAACGAAATACCAGTATTGCTAAATAGTTACCTGTATATCAGGATTAATTTTAAGCAGGTGTTCAACAAATTCGTCTTTACGGACAGGTGATACAAGGGCATAGTCATAATTCCTGCCATATTTTATTTCCAGCCTTTTTAATGATAATGCAGGTGCACTAAGCGGATTGCTTGTCGTTTTTACACAGGTTATATCACCTATGGCAATTTTCTGCCTCCCGAAAAAGCCACAACGAATTATCAGCATATTGCCATTAATAGTATAATATGTGCTGGCAAACATCCAAACAAGCAGGGCATTTGCCACGATAAAAATAAGTGTAAGTGTTAAATCACCCGTTATAATGCCTTCAATCACCGGCCACCCCATAGGAATGAATACAATCAGCAACAGCCACCAGTCAATTTTGCTGCGGTATCTCATATCGGCAATTTCTTTTTCATTTCTTCTACAATGTTATAGGCAGCAGGGCAAATGGCAACATTTTTTAAGGTAAGGTTACTTATCTGCTGAAACTTCTTCCTGTCAGTGTGCGGGAACTCGCGGCACGCTTTTGGGCGCACATCATAAATAAGGCAATAATTTTCTGCGTCCAAAAAATTACATGGCAGGTTTTGCAGTACATAATCATTATCTTCATCTATGCGCAGGTACTTATCTGTAAACTGCTGCGGCTTCATCCTTAAATGTTTTGCTATCCTTTCAATATCAACAGTAGTAAATAGTGGCCCTGTAGTTTTACAGCAATTGGCACATTTCAGGCAATCCGTTTTTTTAAACTCATTTTCATGCAGTTCCTGCATAACGTAATCTAAATTTTTAGGCGTTTTCTTTTTCAGCCTGTCAAAAAATTTTTTGTTCTCGTTATGCTTATCTTTGGCCATCCTGCCAAGGTTATTTAAAATCTGCTCCACCTTAACCTTATTTTATTGCAAAGGTAAGTTTTACTTTGGTAGTAATTAAACTTTAATAAAACATGAAAGACCTTTTTGGCAAAGCCATGCTGGATTATCAAACCGGCAACAACCCTGAAAACCTTATAACCGAAACTTCTATATCTGAAGCAGATGAAATGAGTGTAGCCTACCTTTTCAGGAATTTTAAAGAAATGCCGGCTATTGAACAAAAAGCCTTAAACCTTTGTACAGGGCGGGTACTTGATGTAGGTTGTGGGGCCGGCAGCCATAGCCTGTACCTGCAAAATGAGAAGAAAATGGATGTTACCGCTATAGATATATCTGCTAACGCCATTGAAACCTGCAAGCTTCGGGGCATTAAAGATGCCCGCTGCTTAAATGTAATGGCCATTGAAGATGAAAAATTTGACACCATACTTTTATTAATGAATGGTGCCGGAATGTGCGGCAGGCTTAATAACCTTACTGCCTTTTTGCAAAAACTCAAATCGCTTTTAAATACCGGCGGCAAAATATTACTTGATTCATCAGACATTATATATATGTTTGACGAAGATGAAGATGGTGGAAAATGGATACCTGCTGACACAAGCTATTATGGAGAGGTAGAATTTAAAGTAAGCTATAAAGGTGAAACAGAAGAACCTTTTAACTGGATGTACATTGATTATAACACCCTACAGAATGCAGCCTATGCCAACGGGCTAAAATGCAGGCTCATTATGGAGGGCAGCCATTATGATTACCTGGCCTCCTTAACCTTATAAAACAAAAAAGCCGGCATTAATGCCGGCTTTTTTATCAGTATTACTATTACTGCATGTATTTCATCATTATTCCCTGAACACTCATACCCCACTCCTGTCCAAGGCTTTGTGCTTTCTCCATAAATGAATCAGATTGTGTAAGTGCACTTATTTTCTTGCCAGAAGGGCTTTCATAAAACTTTATTGCAGCTTTAATATCCTCGTGGCTCAATTCTTTCATATAAAGGTCTGCAGTTTTATCAACAAGTCCGTTTATAGATGTTTTTATTTCCTTTTTAAACTCAGCCTGCTTTTCGGCAGGGATGCTTTGTGAAAACTGATCAACAAGTTTTTCATAAGTAGCAGCAACACCGCTTAGCTCAATGTACTTTAAAACATCTTTTTTAAATTCTGAATTTGCTTGTGCCGATCCAATCTGTGCCACTAAAAGAAATGCAAATGCAAGTAAAACTTTTTTCATGTTGTTAATTTTTTAAATTATGGTATATTAAGATATTTATGCGTTTGTAAAGATACACGCCATTTTGGATTTTCCATCACATAATCTACAATTAATGGTGTCATTTGTTCTTTTTTACTCCACTCCGGCTGAAGGAATAAAACAGCATTATCATTTACTTTGGCTGCCTGTTCTTCGGCAAATATAAAATCGTGCTTATTATGTATAATCACCTTAAGTTCATCTGCTTTTTCATAGGCTTCATCCACAGGTAGCTTTGTTTTTTTTGGAGACAGGCATATCCAGTCCCAACTGCCTGAAAAAGCATAAGCACCTGATGTTTCAATGTGTATTTTAAGGTTATGATCTTTAAGTTTAGCTGTAAGCGGAGCCATATCCCACATTAAAGGCTCTCCTCCTGTAACCACTATGGTATGGGCATACTTTGCAGCATTGGCAGCAATAGCAGCAATGCCTGTTGGCGGGTGCAGTTCCGCATTCCAGCTTTCCTTAACATCACACCAGTGGCATCCCACATCACAACCGCCCACCCTTATAAAGTAAGCAGCCGTACCAGTGTGGAAACCCTCACCCTGTATGGTATAAAACTCTTCCATCAGCGGAAGCATCTCTCCTTTTTCGACTGCTAATTGTATTTCCGTCTTCAACATTTTAAATCCTGTTACCCAAATGGCTGGCAAAGATACAATATAATTAATACACTTTTTACTGATATAAAAAAGCCGCCCATGCAGGCGGCTTTAGTAATTTATCCGGCTATATTATTGCAGCCTTTTTAATTCGCTTTTAGCATATTCATCATTCGGGTCAAGCTGTAAAGCTTTAGTAAAATAGTCTTTAGCCTTGGCTTTATCAGTAACAGCATAATAAGCACCGGCATTAGAGTAAGCCTCTATAAGGTTAGCCTTATTTTTTTCAACCTCTGCCTGACCTAAAGCAGTAACCATAGCTATATATTCATCATAAGCCTTTGCCATTTTCTGGTAAGCCTCATCTGTTTTTATATTTTGGTTTATCCTTGCTTTGTACAGGTAAGCATCCTGTGCCTGAGATGAAAGTTCAATTACTTTATCAAGCGCATTGCTTGCAATTTTAAGCCTTTCAATATTATTAGCTTTGTCTTCTTCTGATTTATTTACGTGGTCAAAATAAATTGAGTACGCAAGGTAGAAATTGTCATAAAACAAATTCCTGTTTTCAGGATTTGATACAGCCACTTCAAACACTACAGAGGCAGGCCCATATAGTTTTTGAGAGAACAGCTTTTTACCGATAGCGTTAAATTCATTCGTAATATCAATATCCTTCTCGGCTGCTGTTTTTATATCATTAATAGCTTCATCAAAAACCACCTGGTCTGTAACAACAGAATTTCCCTGCTCATCTGTTCCGATTGTTGAAGCAAGCTTTGCAAGTCCAAGATAAAGATAATCCCTTGCAATTAAACGGTTAGCATCAACTTTAGCCATAAACTCCTTCATTGCTTTTAAGCTGGCTTCATAATTACCGTTTTCGTATGCCGAATAAGAAAGGTAACGCAATATCCTTGGGTTAACTTTATCCAACTGCTGCATTTTTTGTGCCTCGGCTTCAAGAGCTTTATAATCCCTGGCCAATACAAGGAAATCAGCATGCCTCATACGTGAATTAAGCGAGTAATCTGTAAGCGACATATACTTTTCATAATAGCCTAAAGCCTTTTTAATATACTCATTGTATTTTGCCGTATCGGTATTTGCCCATAAATAATAGGTTTCGGCAAGTTCCCTGTAAACAGGCCCATAATTAGGATTAGTAGCTATAATAGCATCAAAAGCTTTAACAGCTTCAGGAAAAGCAGCCCTCGTATTTTTGGTAATAACGCCAAGCTGAAGCTTAGCCCTCAATACAGAATTATCCAATTGGAAAGCATTACGGTAAGCCCTGTAAGCTTCATTTTGGTTCCTGTCGCCATAATAAGCATCACCTAAGCTAAGGTAAGCCTGAGCATTTTTATCGTCTTTTTCAATTGCCTTATTCAAAACGGCAATTGCTTTTTTGTAATCTGGATTTTCCGATTCAATGTAAGCACGGCCTATATATATAAGCTGGTCAACATCTTTTCTTCTTAAATCATCTTCAACAGCTTTAAACTTTGCATTTGCTGCCGCGGCATTGCCATTATTTAGGTCTATATGGCCAAGCCCTATGGTATTGTATTCTGCATCCCTTTTTACATTTTTACCTTTACTAAAGTAAAAAAGTGCGGAATCCGGCTCGCTTTGTTTTAAATATACATCGCCCATAAGAAAATAATTTTTTCCTTCATCCGGGTTTTCAGTAATTAGTTTTTTTAAGGTGTTTTTGGCTTTTTGGTATTGTTCGGCATCTATAGCCTTTTTAGCCTCATCAACGCTTTGGGCGCTTACTGCAGTGGCTAACAATAATGATAAACCAAGGAATTTTACTTGTTTCATTTCAATCTCCTTTTTTTATATTAATTATTCAGTAGTTTCTAATTCTTTGCGGACAGCTATTTCCCGGGTAGGGATCATAACCGGCAATAAGCCTGATTTTAAAATTATACGCTGTCCTTCAGTACCCCCTATGTATGTGGCAAAACCCATGCCTAAACCATTTTTGCCCTGGTAATTTAACACATACAGGCTGCGCGTTAAGGGGTATAATCCCAGGCCCAGGTTACGCTGACTGGGTTTATAGTATTTATCCGAATTTTCTTCTGCTTTAACATTTTTTACTCCCATAACCTTAATATTTTCTACATATTCGGACAGGGAAGCTGGGGGCTGCAACAGCCAGTTAAGCCCAATTATACCCACAACATCTTTATTGTCATGAACATATTTTACAACCTCTTCGGTTGATTGTAAAGAGTAGATATTCCTTTCCGGGACTTTTGTAACGCCTGCTTTAGCCAGCAGGTATTGTACAGTACTGGAACTAGGATTATCAAAAACCAGTTTACTTTTCAATGATGATTCATTACCCCGCAGAATATTATAAATATCCTCAAGGTTTATAATAGTATCGGTAGATTGTTTATTGGTTATAAGTGCAACAGCATCAAAGCCAAACTGGCTGATACGGGGTGTAATCTTTCTTTTAAGAAAGTGATTTTCTTCTTCAGCAGTAAGTTTTCTAGGTAACACAGCTACAGCTGCACTATCTTTTGACAGCAGGTTTATAATTTCTGCCTCATCCTTATTAATCTGTTTGATATTCGCCCTGTCATACACACTGTGAAAAATGGTAAGCACATCATCAACAATAGGCTGAAGAGTATTGTCGGTAAGTAAAACTATACTACCGGAGGTAAGTGTTTCCTCTACAGGCTTATCCTCTGCTTTCTTATCATTCCTGCAGGAAATTAAAAAGAATATGCCTGCCAAAGCAATAACTAATTTATTCATTATTCTCTTTGTTTTTATTAAGCAACCTTACAAATCTTATAAAAGAATATATAATTAGCAGGCCGCCAAATGTATATCTTCCCGCAGGTGATATAGCCAATGGTATTTCCTTCCAGAAAATAATCATTAGGCCAAGCACCAGATACATTAAAAAGAAGACCATACCAAAAACGAACAGAAATCGCTGTACGGGCGATTTCTGCTTGTTGTTATGGGAATTTCTTTGTGAAAACATCCTCTGTTTCGTCACTACGACCTTATGTTTATAGTAATAGGAAGGTTGAAAGATGCCCTGACAGGCTTACCGTTTTGTACACCCGGCTGCCATTTTTTCTTAAGCGATTTTAATACACGCTCGGCTTCTTTACCCATTCCATATCCAGGATCCCTTAAAACCTTAATAGCTGAAAGGCTGCCGTCTTTTTCAACAACGAAAGAAACGTAAATCCTTGCAGTCATATTCTGGTCTATATCTGGTATCCTGAAATTTTTGTTTACATATTCGTAAAATGCTTTCATACCACCAGGAAACTCCGGCTGAACCTGTAACCCTGCTGAATTATAAATACTGTTATCTATAGGTTCCACACCTTTATCAAGGTCACCTGCAGGCACACCAATATTAATATCTCCCGTAGGGCTTGCTTCAGCATTCCTGGAGCTTGGGTCAGCTTCTTTAAACTGTTCAGTCCTTGGCGGTTCTTCAACCACTTCTTCTTTTTTCTTTACTTCAAGCGGCTTAAACTTAACCTCTTCAACCAAAGATTTTGGTGCCTGCCTTTGCTCCTGTACCGGTGGCGGTGGCGGTGGCGGCGGAAGCTCTTCTTTAGGCGGAGGCGGTAAATCTACAACCTGTATAACCTTATCAAGCGATTCCGGCTCTTTTTTAGCCACAAGTGAATTTACTGCTTCGTATATTTTAGGTATTCCTACAATAGCCACGAAAAGCAAAGCACCTATGAATAAAGCTTTAAAAGTGGTTTTTGTATTTTCTGTACGAAGTTTGTAGGCACCATAACTTTTGTTACGGCCTTCAAACACCATATCATTCCACTCTTTATCATATATGTTTAACTTTGACATAATCCTTATATTTTGGTTAGCAGCTAAAGGAATTAATACATTCCTTTTTCCTCTAACAGTTGAATTTCAGGTTCTGATATATCACCAATAGCATAAAGCTGTACATTGGTAATTGCCATTTCATCAAGTATATCAACCAGGTTTTTATAGTTGGTTTTATCGCTTGGTTTAATAATAACTATCAATCCCGGTTGTTTGCCGTCTTTATCTGTCTGTCCTTTATAGGCCGCTTCAACTCCGGCAATCCTTTGTAAAAGTGCCTGGCGGATACCATCCTTACCATATTTGGCTTCAGTTGGCGGAACAAGTGGCTCTGTAAACTGTCCTAAAAACCAAAGCAGGGAGTTATCTTTACCCATTAATATGGTCATAGTCCTGTCGTCCGGCACATCCATATTCTGCTCCTGAGTTGGATCTTTTTCTTTATCCGGCATTGCCAGGTTCATCGACTGGGGCTTTGACAATGATGTAGTAAGCATAAAGAATGTAATCAAAAGGAATGCCAAATCCACCATCGCGGTAAGGTCAACCCCCGGATTCATCTTTTTACTTCTTACCTTGCCGCCTTTGCCACCATCGCCGCCGGTATTTAATTCTGCCATTTATATTATGTTTTTATAATATTAAAAATCTTCATCTCTTAAGCCGGTAACAAGGAAGAACCTGTTCTTCTTTTGCTCCTGCAGTATATCAATAACCCTCTTTACCGTTGTATAATCCTCATCTGCATCGCCTTTTATAGCAATGTCAAGGTCTTTATAATCAACAGCCTTAGCTGCTTCCCTTGCAGAAAGCACCCAATCCTTAAGCTGGTTATTTATTGAATCATAAGGTATACCTTCCTGTACATTTTCAGCATTCCTTTCAGCAGGTTCAAGCTGCAGCAGCCCCCTTAACTTATTAAGCGGCACACCAAAGCCCTGCATGTTGGAAAAATCTTCATATTCCTGTTCAGTAAAGGTTACATTATACCTGTCTGCCATTTTTTTAAGCGTTTCCCTACGCACCTCTTTACCCAGCACTGTAAAAAACACTTTTTCATCGCCCACTGTTATAGTTGCCAGGTTTTCATCCGGCAGCTTGGTTTGCACAGTAGAGGCAGGTGTTTCCACAGGATGCGGCTCAGGCATCTTAGCAGTAGCAGTCATAATAAAGAATGAAAGCAAAAGGAAAGCCACATCACACATTGCGGTCATGTCAATCCTTGTACTTCTTCTCGATACTTTAACTTTAGCCATTATACTTTTTATTAGCTTATAACCAAGGTATTGAAAGTGTATATTTACTCACACTTTCATACCTTAATTTTTTTGTTTTTACTTTTATCTAAAAATTATGCATTGTTGTTAGCACGTGCCCTAAACCTTCTGTAAGTTTGGGTAATTGCGTAACCAGCCTCATCTATAGAGTAAGTAAGCTTGTCGATTTTAGCTGTAAATGAGTTGTATGCAATAATTGCAAGGGTTGAAGTTGCAATACCTGTTGCAGTGTTAATAAGCGCCTCAGAAATACCGTTTGCAAGCTGTGCAGAGTCTGGAGTAGAACCGGCGCCAAGAGCAGAGAACGCTTTAATCATACCTGTTACCGTACCTAATAGACCACATAGTGTACCAATAGATACAAGAGTTGATATTACAACAAGGTTTTTCTCAAGCATTGGCATCTCAAGAGAAGTAGCCTCCTCTATTTCCTGCTGGATAGCAGCCTCAGCCCTTTCACTGTCAAAACCTTCCCTCTTAACTTCTTCATATTTCAATAAGCCCGCTTTAACAACATTGGCAACAGTACCTTGTTGCTTGTCGCACTCGGCAATCGCTTCATTAATGTTTCCGGCTTTAATCTGAGCCTGTACTTTCTTTACAAAAGTTTCTACATTTCCATTTCCGGCAGCTTTATTAATAACGAACAGACGCTCGATAGAGAACACAACCGACATTAAAAATAGTCCCATAAGCACTGGTACTACATAACCACCTTTGTAAACCATACCAAGATAGTTTCCAGGCAGTGGATGCCCTTCTGGATCATTATTTTCAAAGTTTGAAGGGTGGCCCATTATATATTTCCATACTAGTGCACCAATCACCAAACATAATACAATAGCCAATACAGCGAATAGATTTGACCCTTTAGAATCACCTTTTTTTTCAACCTTCTGAATAGATGCGTTTGCCATTTTTTTTTAAATTTAGTTTTTCTTGATTTTAATAATAGTTATTATGTGTAATCTTAAAATTATAAGATTGGCAAATTTAATTTTTTAGGAGATAAAAAAAAATAAAATGATTTTTTTTATCAATTCTTAACGTTAATTTATTGTTAAGCCACAATTATTTAAGCCTTTTCCACTATTTGATTAATTAAATTTATTTTATAAATTTCACATAAAGACTACTATAAATTATAAATTGTTTTAAATTAATAAAGATTACTTATAAATAACACAATACAGATTAATTTATTGTGCGCGCATAATAAATTTTAAATTAACTATAGCGGTAAGTATAATAACGCAGCTTTACTTTAATTATTTTCAAAATTTGAAAAAATGAAAAACTTTTTTGTGCAGAAATCACCTTTTATTGTGCCTACAAATGATGGTAAAGTAATAGAAGAGCATTTTGGAATCGCTTCAAATGGCGATAAAAATATATCAATAGCACACATGGCAGCACCGCCGGGATGGAGCGAACCCTTTCAAACTCCCGAATTTGATGAATATACTTATATAATAAAAGGCAGGAAACAGTTTATAATAAACGATGAGGCAATAGTCCTGGAAGCAGGCCAGTCTATTAAAATTGAAAAAGGTACAAGAATCCAATATTCTAACCCTTTTGCAGAACCTTGTGAATATATATCAGTATGCTTGCCTGCGTTTTCACTTGATAAGGTACACAGGGAATAAAATATTTATTGCTTGTTATTTAAAAGCTCAAGTATTTTATTTTCTACTTCTGGGCTATTCCAAACCTGCTCTATGTTTTCCATCTGCATCACTGCCTCCATAATATCCCTTTGGTGGTCGCCCAGTGCCAGCGCCTCGCTATAGGGGCGCTCACTAAAAGTAACGCGGCTGTATAGCGGTAGCCATTTGTCAGGATACTTTTCCGAGAAATATTTTTCAATCTTCTTTTGCAGCAGGAATTTTGAATCGGCAGTTTTGCTGCTCATTTCCATAAAATTCCTGTACGACAGTTCTGCAATTGCGTCTGCATTGGGTTTACGGCTTTTTTCATACTCACTGAAAACAGATAACCAATCGTCCCCATACTGTTCCATTAACTGGTTCAGCACGGTTATATCTTCAAAACCGGCATTCATACCATGACCGTAAAAAGGTACTATAGCATGGCATGCATCACCTATTAGTGCTACTTTATCCTGATAAGTCCAGGGATAGCATTTCATAGTTACCAGTGAACTTGTGGGATTCTTAAAAAAGTCTTCAACAAGTTTTGGTATAACATCTACCGTACTGGGAAAATATTTTGCAAAGAAATCCTGCAGTGTTTTCTTGTCGTTTAATGCCTCAAAAGAATTTTCTCCCGTAAAAGGCATAAATAAGGTACAGGTAAAACTACCGTCTAAATTCGGCAGGGCTGTCAGCATGAAATCCTGCCTGGGCCATATGTGCAGGGAATTTTTATCTAATTTATGGGTACCATCCTCATTAGCAGGAATATTGAGCTCCTTATATCCTAATTGCAAAAATTCCTGAGAATAGTTAAACATATTTTGGCGCTGCATCCTGTGGCGCACCCGTGAAAAAGCTCCGTCAGCTCCAAAAACCATATCATACTTAAAATCCTGCCACTCCCCTCTTTCGGTTTCACCTATATGCAATGTTGCTTCAGCAAGCGTTACATCCCAAACCTTTGTATCAAAAAAGAATTCAACACCTTCATTCTCGGCCAGGGTAACCATTTTCCTGTTGAGCACACCTCTTGATATAGAATAGATGCTTTCACCATCCTTACCGTAGTACTGAAAAGTGAGCGGTTTATCCACCAGATGTATAGCCCGCTTATCCATTGGTATGGCAATTTTCCTTATTTCGTCTCCCAACCCCAGATAGTCAAGAGCTTTCCAGCCACGGTTTGACATTGCCAGGTTTATGGAACGTCCTGAAAACTGAATTGTCCTAATATCAGGACTGCGGTCATAAACATGAACTGTATGGCCTGCTCTTTTAAGGTATATTGCCAGCAGAGATCCCACAAGTCCGGATCCTACTACAGCAATCTTACGGGGAGTTTGCATGTAAGTAATTCTAAATAAACAAGGACTACAAAAGTAACCATTTAAAAAATAACTGCCCCTGCTTATTATCATTTATTTAGACCATTGTTTTTATTAAGAAAACATTTACTATTAAAGTATTCTTAATTAAATAATACATGCAAAAATTATTACCTAATTTTAATCTAGCTAACTTTTAAAAACACTTATTATGAGAGATTTAATCTGGTTAATCGTTGTAATCCTTATTATAGGATGGCTGGTAGGATATTTTGGTTTTGGTGAAGCCGTAGGAAGCCTTATCCATATACTACTTGTACTTGCAATTATCGGTATTCTTTACCGCCTTGCAGTGGGAAGACGATAAAAGCCTTATCTAAGACATAAAAAACCCCTTTAGTCAGGGGTTTTTTTATTTTAAGCTTATCCTGAATAGCAAAATGGCTTAAAGCTTATTACCGTAAAACAAAATTTGTATATTGTTTTACTAATAAAAAATGTAATTCTGAAGAAGAAATATTTTACTATCTATTCTGTATGATTAGTATATATAACTCCCTGTTATTAAATCGATTGACCAAAAGCTTTCAAGTCCATCAATTGAAGGCTTTTATTATTGTGACCCCATCGGGATTCGAACCCAAATCGTCAGAACCGGAATCTGATATTCTATCCAATTGAACTATGGGGCCTTTTAATATTGCTTATGATAAAACTTTTTTTACTACAGTAGAAATTGTTTTACCATCGGCACTGCCTGCTAATTCTTTACTGGCAAGCCCCATGGTTTTGCCCATATCTGCCATACCCGAAAAATTATTGTCAGCTACTATTTTACGAACTATAGCCTCAACTTCATCTTCATTTAACTGTGTAGGAAGGAATTTTTCAATTACTGCTGCCTGCGCTATTTCAGGTTCAGCCAAATCCTGCCTGCCCTGCTCAATATAAATACCTGCGCTATCCTTGCGCTGCTTAACAAGTTTTTGCAGCAATTTTATTTCTTCTTCCTTTGGTAATTCCTCTTTAGCACCACTTTCGGTTTGTGCAATTAATATGGCCGATTTAACAGCTCTTAATGCTTCCAGTGTTACGGTATCTTTTGCTTTCATGGCCGTTTTCATAGCGTCCATGATATCGTTTTGTAAACTCATAGGGAAAAATTTTGTGCTTGCGAAGATAAAAAAAATAACCCGAAAACAGTATATGTTTTCGGGCTAAGGTTCACACATTTGGGTTAGTTAATCCACATTATCATGCAGGAACGAGTTGTTAGAACGCAACTGTAAATCGTCATTACTATCTGTTCCTAATGAAAAACGTGATTTGCTATTGTCAGCGCGGGAATCTGTTAATTCCACTCCCATGCGTTTGTATGCAGGTTCTTTTTCATATTCATCTACTTTTGAAGGACTATTATGGAACTTATAATTAAATTCCTTCATCTTTTTCCTTCTTTCCTCTGCCCTGAGCCTAAGGGTTTCTTCTATAGTCATTTCAACAGGGGAAAAATCTTCCGAAGCAACCGTATTTTGTTTTGGCTGCTCGTTTTCTTCTGACTTCCTAAAAGTAAATTTTAATTCCTCTGCTACATTTTCTTCAGCTTTTACTTCCGGTTTAGACTGTAAAAGCTCATTTTCCTTTTCAAGATATTCTTCCAGCGAATACCTCACTATTCCTGTTTCATTCAGTTCAGTAACAGGAACTACCTGTACAGGCTCATTTACTTTTATATCTTTTATATCTTTGGTTTCATCTGTTAGCTGAAAAAACTGTTTTTCTTCCTTTTTTACATTATCTGCTAAAAGGTCGAAAGAAAACGAGAATTGTTCTTCTTTTTCAACTATTACAAATTCAGGATCATTTACTTCTATTTCCCTTACATCTTTAACCGGTGCCGGCACAGTTTCCTTTTCAGGGGAAACTATTTCAAAAAACACATCAAGGTTATTTATATAGTCTGAAGAAGGAAGGGACTCAACTTCAGCTTCAGGCTTTTTTTCGTTAACATCTTCCTCAAGAGAAAAAACAACTTTTTCTTCCTCATTAACCTGTGCCTGCATTGGTTTTTCTTCCTGCTTAGGTTCAGCCGGGGCAGAAAAATCAAAAGATGGTACAGCAGCTTTTTTAGAAAGGTCGGTTACAAGCCTTTGCTCTTCTTCAAGCGCATGGATAATTTTTTTAGGCTCGGTATTAACTATTTCATTCTGTTGCTCCACATTAAAGCCTGTTGCAATAATTGTTACCGCAATAGCCTCACCCAAAGCCTCATCTTCACCAACACCCATTATAATATTGGCATTAAATCCTGCCTCTGCCTGTATGTGGTCATTTATTTCTCCTATCTCATCAATAGTTATTTCATTAGTGCCCGAAACTATGAGCAGCAATACATTTTTAGCGCCTGTAATTTTATTGTCGTTAAGTAATGGTGAGTCCAAAGCATCAACAATGGCATCTTTTGCCCTGTTCTCCCCTGTGGCCATGGCAGAACCCATGATAGCCGTACCACTGTTGGAAAGAACGGTTTTAGCATCCTTAAGGTCAATATTTTGTGTGTAATGGTGGGTTATAACTTCTGCTATACCCCTTGAAGCAGTTGCCAAAACTTCATCCGCCTTAGAGAACCCTGCCTTAAAACCAAGGTTACCATACACTTCCCTAAGTTTATTATTATTGATAACGATTAAGGAATCTACATTTTTCCTCAATCTTTCTACTCCTGATAACGCTTGTTCGGAGCGGACTTTACCTTCAAACTGAAATGGTATTGTTACTATACCCACGGTAAGGATATCCCTTTCCTTGGCAAGTTGTGCAATAACCGGTGCAGCACCAGTACCGGTACCTCCACCCATACCCGCTGTTATGAATATCATTTTGGTGTTGGTGTCCAGCATTTTTTCAATTTCGTTTATGCTTTCCAGCGCGGCCTGCTGTCCCACTTCAGGGTTGGCACCGGCCCCAAGCCCTTCGGTAAGGCTAACACCCAGTTGTATTTTATTAGGCACAGGGCTGTTTTGCAGTGCCTGGGAATCAGTATTGCATATTATAAAATCTACACCCTTGATCCCTTGCTTAAACATGTGGTTTATTGCGTTGCTGCCACCGCCGCCTACACCAATTACCTTGATTACGTTCGACTGGTTTTTAGGCAGGTCAAACGAAATGTTTCCAAAATCTGTACTACTCATCATAATCAATCGGGTTTTATTCTGCGTTATCTAAAAAATCTTTAATCTTGTCTATATACTTGTCAAAAAATGACCTTTTTACCTTACCTTCAGTAGAGTCTTGCCTTTGTGAGGTTTCCTGTACCGCAACCGTTTCCATTTCCGGCTCTTCATGCTGCTGTACCATTTCCGGCGCAGGCTGCTTTAAAACAGGTTCGCTGGCTTTAAGCTCAACCAGAGGTGTGGCGCTTTTTGTATTGTTGCGTATGCTGTTCATTACAAGACCTACCGCTGTTGCATATAATGGGCTTGAAATTTCCTCATCTGAATTTCCTGCCAAATGCTCGTTAGGATAACCTATCCTGGTATCCATGCCGGTTATATATTCCACAAGCTGCTTAATATGCTTTAATTGTGAGCCTCCACCTGTTAATACAATACCGGCAATAAGTTTTTTACGAGGGTCTTCATGGCCGTAGGCTTTTATCTCTGCAAAAACCTGTTCTATTATTTCAACCACACGGGCATGTATTATTTTAGAAAGGTTTTTTAACGAAATTTCTTTTGGTTCACGCCCCCTTAATCCGGGAATTGAAACTATTTCATTATCCTTATTTTCACCCGGCCATGCCGAACCAAACTTTACCTTAAGCAATTCGGCCTGCTTTTCAATAATAGAGCAGCCTTCTTTAATATCCTCGGTAATAACATTTCCGCCAAAAGGTATAACTGCGGTATGCCTGATTATTCCATCCTTAAAAATAGCAAGGTCGGTTGTGCCGCCACCTATATCAATAAGTGCCACTCCCGCTTCTTTTTCTTCCTGGCTTAGTACAGCATCTGCCGAAGCAAGGGGTTCAAGCGTAAGCCCCGAAAGGTCCAGCCCGGAACTTTTAATGCACCTGCCCACATTGCGTATGGATGAAGCCTGGCCTACCACTACATGAAAGCTGGCCTCCAGCCTACCGCCATACATACCTATAGGCTCTTTTATTTCGCTTTGCCCGTCTATTTTAAATTCCTGGGGCAAAACATGTATAATTTCTTCTCCCGGAAGCATTGCAAGTTTGTGCACCTGGTTAATAAGCTGGTCAATATCGGCATCGCCAATTACTTCTTCCGGATTATTCCTGCTTATATAATCGCTGTGCTGTATGCTGCGGATGTGCTGCCCTGCTATGCCTACAACAACGTCATTTATTTTATAGCCTGAATCAGCCTCAGCTTCACGCACGGCATCCTGTATAGATTGTATGGTTTGGGTTATATTGTTAACCACGCCACGGGCAACCCCAAGGCTTTTGGATTTTCCCACGCCCAGTATTTCCAGTTTTCCGTACTCATTTTTCTTTCCTATCATGGCAACAATCTTTGTTGTCCCGATATCTAAGCCTACTGCAATGCTGTCTCTTTCCATATTCTATTTTTTGGTGCACACAACCTGTTGTGTAAATTTCAGATTAATTGTTTTGTAACTGCCTATAAGTGTATCTTTAACCGCATCCTGAAAAAATGCTTTATAGTTTTTAAATTTCGCATCAGCATTTATTACCCTTCCAAAATCCACTTCATAATCATAGTTCCTGTTTTTAAGGATAAGGCTCCCCCCCGGCGTTATTTGTATTCCAATAATGTTTTTCTTTAAAAAATCATCATCAAAAATATACTTGAGCACATAATGCAATTGTTTTTTTCCGATTGCCTTAACACTGCCGGTAACAAGCGGAACCCTTGCCGTGTAATTTTCTGAAAGCGGCATCTCTGTTCCCTTGTAATCAACATAGTAAGATTTGCTGCCTTCATATACCCTTGCTATAGGCTTTTTCTGGCGGATAACAGCTTCGATTTTACCGTCAACTGTGGCATAAACTTCTGCCTTGTCAATCATCGGGTTTTCATCGAGTCTTTTTTCCACGTTATTCAAATCTAATTTATCTTTCCTTATACCCGTAACGCTGTCATAATTTTGTATCAACAACTTATTAACTTTGTCAGGCGTTATAAAACTTTCATTTTCAGCAAATTCTATTTTTGCTTCTGTAAACCATCGCTTCTCGTTGCGGTTCGATGCAAAAGAAAAAAGGAAAACCACAACTGCCAGCATTAATACCAGCCTTACATTATTCCAGTTAATTTTTTTCATCCAGTATCTTCTTTATTTCAGGCACCATTTCACCAATATCACCTGCCCCTATAGTTACAATAACCGAGGCATCTGTCTTTTTAAGTAAAGTGAGCAAATCTGCTTTGTCAAGCAGCATTTTGTTCTCATTATCCATCATGTCCAAAAGCCATTTTGAAGTAACACCTTCAACAGGCAATTCCCTTGCAGGGTATATATCCAGTAATACTATATTTTCAAAAGCTGAAAGGCTTTTTGCAAACCCTTCCGCAAAATCCCTTGTGCGGCTGAACAAATGCGGCTGGAAAACAGCCAGTACCTTTTGCCCGGGGTACAATTCACTCACAGCACTGTAAACAGCATCAATTTCTGTAGGGTGGTGCGCATAATCATCTATATATACCAACCCCTGCTTTTTAACCTGGTAGGAAAACCTTCTTTTTACCCCTTTAAATGATTTAAGTGCTTTTACAATATCGGCCGCTGCAACACCATAGGTATTTGCCATAGCAAACGCAATTAAAGCGTTAAAAAGGTTATGCCTGCCCGGCAAGGCAAACTGCACATTGTTTATATCTTCTGCAGGTGTTTTAATATTAAACACATACCAGCCGTTTTCAATTCTTATATTGTGGGCTGTAAAAACAGCTTCTTCATCCACACCCACTGTAATACCATCCAAAGGCAAGCCCACCGGTACAAAAAGGTGGTCTTTATTTTCTATTTTGGCAGCAAATTCCTTAAACGAATCCTCTATAGCATTGGCATCCCCATAAATATCAAGATGGTCTGCATCCATAGAGGTTATGCATGCCATATCAGGATGCAGGTGCAAAAAGGAACGGTCAAACTCATCTGCTTCAACCACTGTTACTGTTTTTCCGCTTCCTATAATGTTAGAATTATAATTTTCTACTATACCACCCAAAAAAGCTGTAACATCTACCCCACTCTCATAAAGTATATGCCCTAAAATACTGGACGTTGTTGTTTTACCATGCGTACCCGCCACTGCAAAGCAATAGGTGCCCTGGGTAATTATACCCAGCACTTCGGCACGTTTTTTTACCTCAAAGCCGTTTTGTACAAAATAGTTCCATTGCAGGTGGTGCTTCGGTACGGCAGGTGTAACCACAACCAGTGTATTTTCTTTGTTCAGGTAAGGCAGTTCAATCAGTTCTACCTTATCATCAAAATGTATGTGTATGCCCTCTTCCTTAAGTTCATGGGTAAGCTGGGTAGGTGTACGGTCGTACCCGGCTACATTTTTGCCCAGCAATTTAAAATAGCGTGCAAGGGCACTCATGCCTATACCGCCTATGCCTATAAAGTAAACATTATGTATTTTATCGAGCTGCATATCGCAATCCTGTCTTACTTTTTAATTAACTTAACTATTTCGTCAACAATATCATTTGTTGCGTTGGCCTTAGCCAGCTTTTTTATATTACCGGAAAGCTTCTCCCCCTTTTCTTCATTAGCCAGTAAATCGGTAAATACAGGCTGAAACTGAGTATCGAGTTGTGTTTCCCTTAGCATCAATGCACCTCCCTTATCTGCTACTGCCTGTGCATTTTTCGTCTGGTGGTCTTCAGCAACATTGGGAGAGGGTATAAAAATTACAGGTTTTCCAACAATGCAAAGTTCTGATACCGAAGAAGCCCCCGAACGGGATATTACAACATCGGCAGCAGCATATACCAAATCCATCCTGTCAATAAATGAAAGCACCTGTACACCATCTCCGTGATGATGCCTATATTCATCAAAATACAGTTTACCGCACTGCCAAATAACCTGTATGCCCTGTGCTTTAAGCCAGGTAAGCTCTTTGGCTATCAATTGGTTTATCCTTCTTGAACCCAGGCTGCCCCCTAACACTAAAAGCGTTTTTTTAGAAGCATTAAGGTTAAAGTGGCTTACAGCTTCTTTATGCTTTCCTTCAATATTCAATATATCCTGGCGTACAGGGTTTCCCGTAAACACTATTTTACCGGCCGGGAAAAACTTTTCCAGTCCTTCATAGGCCACACATATTTTCTCTGCCTTTTTAGAAAGCCACTTATTGGTTATCCCCGGAAAGGAGTTTTGCTCCTGTATAACGGTAGGGATATTTAACATAGAAGCTGCCCTTAATAATGGCCCACTTGCAAAACCGCCTGTGCCAATAACCACATCGGGCTTAAATTTCCTTACTATGTTTAGTGACCTGTATAAACTGTTTACCAGCTTTAAAGGGAACATGGCATTATCCAGCGTTAGCCTACGCTGTATGCCCGCAATCCACAGCCCTTTTATCTGGTAGCCGGCCTGGGGCACCTTTTGCATCTCCATTTTATCGCTTGCACCCACAAACAGTATTTCACTTTCAGGGTAGCGGCGCTTTAATTCATTAGCAATGGCAATAGCTGGGTAGATATGCCCTCCCGTACCGCCTCCGCTTAATATGAATTTTGGATTTGCCATTTTTATTGTATTAATATATTTTATTATTTACCCATTACTGCACGCATGGGATTTGTATTATCCTGAACTGAATATGCAGTTTCAGCCAGCCCCATAGCTTCTGCTTCTTCCTGCTGTTTCTCTTTTATTATATGTTCATCAATCATTCGTTGCAAAGCCGCTTCCCTTTCTTCCTTCTCCGCCATTTCCTGTGCTATTTCTTCCTCTTTCCTGGTCACACTGATTATTATACCGATTGAAATACATATCATCCATATTGAACTTCCCCCGCTGCTTATAAGCGGTAATGTCTGCCCGGTAACGGGAAGTAATTCTACCGCCACGCCCATATTGATAAGTGCCTGGAATATTATAGGGAAACCCAAACCAACAATAAGCAACTTGCCGAAAAGCGTTTGCGCCTTATGTGCCGTAACAAGAAACCTGAAGAACAGCATGAGATACAGGAATAAAACCGCCAAACCACCAACAATACCATACTCTTCCACTATTATGGCAAAAATGAAATCGGAAGATGATTGCGGCAGAAAGTTTTTCTGTACGCTTTTGCCAGGCCCAAGCCCATATACCTGTCCTGATGCTATAGCTATTTTTGCCTTTTCAATCTGGTAGTCATCTTCATTAGGTGCATCAGATATAAACCTGTCAATACGGCTTATCCAGGTATCTACCCTGTTAGGCAGCGCATCAGGAAAAGCCTTTGCAAAAAGCACAAACAGTGTTAGCATGGTTATACCCATACCAACAATTGCCGCAAGGTACTTTAAAGGGTATCTGCCCACAAAAACAAGCATACACACCATAGAAAACATTAGTGCGGCTGTTGAAAAGTTTGCCGGCAGCACCAATGCCAGTATTATAAATACAGGCAGCCAAAGCTCAAAGAATGACGATTTAAAACTAATTTCCTTGTCATGCACTTTGGCAAGGTAGCGTGCCACATATACCATCAGTACTATAAAAGCCAAAGCCGAAGTTTGGAATGTAACCCCAATAAAAGGTACTTTAATCCAGCGGCTGGCATTAGCACCATCAATCACAGTGCCCTGCATAAAAGTATATATCAGCAAAATGCCTACAATTGGCATTGCTATCTGCGACAATCCTTTGTAATAATGATAGGGCACTTTATGCACAAAATAAATGAGTGCAAAACCAATAAATATATGAACCAGGTGCTTAACCAGATAACCAATGGTAGAGCCTTTGCCGATAACATACACAAGGTTTGTACTTGCACTGAAAACCGGCATAAAAGAAATCAGGGCCAGCAACATTACAAATGACCAGATTCCTTTATCTCCCTTTAAGTTATTAATTAAGTCTTTCATTTCAATTTTGTTTCAACTTATCATTTATATTCTTTGCATTGCTTAGAATAATGACAAGTGCTTTTGTTATAAATTCATAACCGAAGCTTTAAACTGCCTGCCACGGTCTTCATAATTTTCAAAAAGGTCAAAACTTGCACATGCCGGCGAAAGCAATACTGTATCTCCTTTTTCAGCCAGCCTTTGTGCCATTTTTACCGCTTCATCCATACTGGTAGTTTCAATCATTTCATCTACCACATTGCCAAATGTGTTAATAATTTTATGGTTGTCCACCCCAAGGCACACAATAGCCTTTACTTTTTCCCTTACCAAAGGCATCAGTTCATCATAATCATTACCCTTGTCAACACCGCCAACTATCCATACAGTTGGCGTAGTCATACTGTCCAGCGCAAAAAACGTAGCATTAGTGTTGGTAGCCTTACTATCATTAATATATTGCACGTTTTGTATTTTAAGCACTTTTTCAAGTCGGTGTTCAACACCCTGAAAATTTGAAAGGCTTTCCCTTATGGTTTCCTTCCTTATGCGCATTAGCTGTGCAACTGCTGTTGCTGCCATTGCATTTTTTACATTGTGCTTACCTTCTAATGATAATTCGTTTATTGGCATGGTAAAATCTTCGTTATTTATATTGCTTATAATATTATTTCCATTTACATATATCCCTTCTTTATTATCCCCCGAAAGAGAAAAAGGAATTGTTTTTGCCCTTATGGTGTGTCCGCTAATCCACTTTACCAGCACCGGGTCATCTGCATCATATACCAGAAAATCATCTTCGGTCTGGTTCATCGTTATCCTGAATTTGGCCGCTATATACAGTTCATAGTTATAGTCGTACCTGTCCAGGTGGTCCGGGCTTATATTTGTTATTACTGCTATGTGCGGGCGGTAGTTAACTATTCCATCCAACTGAAAGCTGCTAAGTTCCAGCACATACCCTTCATTTTTATTTTCAGCAACCTGCCAGGCAAAGCTTTTGCCTATGTTGCCTGCCAGCCCTACATTTAGCCCACCCTGTTTTATAAGGTAATGGGTTAGCATTGTAGTGGTGGTTTTACCGTTGCTTCCTGTTATGCCTATAGTATCCACATTAATGAACTGTGCTGCAAATTCAATTTCCGATATTACAGGAACTCCTTTTTTATGCAGCAGTTTTACAATGGGTGACTTATCAGGTATGCCGGGGCTCTTCATAACCATATCAGCATTCAGTATTAAATCTTCTGTATGCTTTTCTTCTTCCCACTCCAGCTTATTAAGTGCAAGAACTTCTTTATAATTATCCTTAATCTTACCAAAATCAGATACAAAAACATCATATCCTTTTTTCTTGGCCAGTATTGCTGTGCCTACGCCGCTTTCTCCACCTCCTAATACTACCAGTTTCATACTTACCTTAGTTTAAGTGATACAAGTGAGAATATGGCAAGCAGTATGGCTACAATCCAAAAACGGGTAACAATTTTGCTTTCATGATAACCCTTCTTCTGGTAGTGGTGGTGCAGAGGCGACATAAGGAATATCCTGCGCCCCTCCCCATATTTTTTCTTGGTGTATTTAAAATAGCTTACCTGCAATACTACCGAAAGGTTTTCCGCAAGGAAAATACCGCACAACACCGGTATTAAAAGCTCTTTTCTTACAGCAATGGCAAGCACCGCAATAATACCACCTATGGTAAGGCTGCCCGTGTCTCCCATAAAAACCGTGGCAGGGTAAGTATTATACCATAAAAAGCCTATGAGCGCACCCACAAAGGCAGTTATGAAAACAGTCATTTCGCCGGAGTTGGGTATGTACATTATATTGAGGTAATTGGAAAATATAATATTACCCGAAACAAAGGCGAAAATGCCCAGCGTTAATACTGCAATGGCTGATGTACCTGCTGCAAGCCCGTCTATACCGTCAGTAAGGTTGGCACCGTTAGATACTGCTGTAATTATAAAAATCACTATGGGGATAAATATCAGCCATGCATAATCTTTATAATCATCGCCTGCCCAGGATACCAGTTCGGCATAATCAAACTCATTATTCTTAAAAAAAGGTATTGTGGTTGCAGTTGATTTTTCCTCTTTTACCGCCGAAGAAACTATAGTTTGCTCAGTACTGTAAATATTAATTTTAGAAGTATCTGTCCTTACCGTAACACCCGGGTGAAAATAAAGTATATAGCCCACGAAAAGCCCAAGCCCAACCTGCCCTACTACTTTAAACTTACCCTTCAAACCTTCCTTGTCCTTCTTAAATATTTTTATATAATCGTCTATAAATCCGATGCTGCCCATCCACAAGGTGGTAACTATCAGCAGCATTACATATACATTATCCAGCTTAGCTAAAAGCAGGACAGGTATAAGTGTAGCCACTATTATTATCAGTCCTCCCATGGTAGGGGTTCCCGCTTTTTGTGCCTGCCCCTCAAGGCCAAGTTCCCTAACGGTTTCTCCTATTTGCTGCCTGCGCAGGAAATTGATGATTTTTTTACCGAAAACGGTAGATATAAGAAGCGACAATATTACTGCCAGCCCCGAACGAAACGTAATGTACTGAAACACCCCCGTACCCGGAACATCCCAGTGCTTATCTAAATATTCAAATAAATAATACAGCATACGCTTCTATTTTTTTAATTGTGCTAATATTTCCTTTACCGTTTCCATATCATCAAAATGATGGCGGACACCTTTAATTTCCTGATAGGTTTCATGGCCTTTTCCCGCTATCAGTATTATATCTTTTGGTCTTGCAAGCTGGCAGGCAATTTTTATAGCCTGCTTCCTGTCAACAACCGCAACAGTTTTCCTGTAATTTTGGGGCTCTACACCCTTTTCCATATCTTCAATAATATCTTCCGGCACTTCACTCCTGGGGTTATCGGAAGTAAATATTGCCTGGTCGCTCATAGAAGAAGCTATATGAGCCATAACCGGCCTTTTGGTTTTATCCCTGTCGCCACCACAGCCTACTATTGTAATAAGCTGTTCATTCCTTGTCCTGATATTTTCAATAGTTTTTAAAACATTTTCAAGTGCATCGGGTGTATGGGCATAATCCACTATTGCAGTAATGCCCGTATCAGAAATTACAAACTGGAACCTGCCCGATACACTTTCCAACTCGCTCATAAGCCTCAGTACTTCCTGCTCCTCCAGGCCCAGGTTAACTGCGGCAGCATAAATTGCAAGCAGGTTATAGGCATTAAAAGTGCCTATAAGCTTAACCCATACTTCCTGCTCATTTATTTTTAATAACAGACCTGAAAGCTGGTTTTCCAGTATCTGTGCTTTATAATCAGCATACGTTTTAAGTGCATAGGTTAGTTTCCTTGCCTTGGTATTCTGTAACATTACCAGTCCGTTCTTGTCATCAACATTAACAAGGGCAAAAGCGGTTTTAGGCAAATGGTCAAAAAACGATTTTTTAACATCCCTGTACTCAGCAAAGGTGTTATGGTAGTCAAGATGGTCGTGCGACAGGTTAGTAAAAATACCGCCGGCAAACTCCAGCCCTTCAGTACGGTTTTGGTGTATGCCATGCGAACTGACTTCCATAAAGCAGTATTCTACACCTTCCTTGTTCATTTCGCTCAGGTAACTGTTTATAGTAAGCGAATCGGGTGTGGTGTGCGTAGCTTTATATTCCGTATTTCCCACCATAATTTTCACGGTAGATAACAGGCCGGTTTTATACCCTGCATTTTTGAACAGTTGGTATAATAGTGAAGCTATAGTTGTTTTTCCATTGGTTCCTGTAACCCCAACCAGTTTAAGATTGTGGGAAGGATTATCATAATAATTGGCTGCCATATATGCCAGTGCCGAAGATGAACTGCCAACCTGTACATATGTAATGCCCTGCTTCCTGTCAGCAGGCATATCCTCGCAAACCACAGCGGCCGCACCCAGCCCTATGGCTTTTTCAATATAATCATGGCCGTTGGAAACCGTGCCTTTCACTGCCACAAAAACATCGCCCTGTTTTACTTGCCTTGAGTCAAACTGTATGGCATTTACAGCAATATCTGTAGGACCGTTTACAGCCTCTATAGATGCTCTGTATAATATGTCTTTTAAAACCATCACGATAATTCCAGTATTACAGTTTCTTCCTTGTTTAATTCTCCACCCGGTGCCAGCGACTGTTTTTTAACCTTACCTGCACCAATAACCTGAACTTTTATACCCAGGTTGCCTAATAATGCCACAGCGTCCATGCCGCTCATCCCTACAAGGTTTGGCATAGCTTTAAATTCCTTTTGTGCCTTATCATAGTAAGAAGCATACAATTGCTCCTGTTTTTTAATTTTATCGTTCAGCTTTATCCTGTCAGTTGAAGGCACATCGGTGTATATCTTCTGTGCTATTCTCTTAAACACAGGGCCCGAAACATCTGCACCGTAATATCCTTTGCTTATGCTGGGCTTATGAATTATCACTATGCATGAATATTGCGGGTTATCCGCCGGGAAATAACCTGCAAATGATGATGAATAGTACATATTATCACCTTTGCCTCCACCATAGTTAACCTGTGCTGTCCCTGTTTTTCCGGCCATTGAAAAATTAGGCGAATACAATTTTGAGCCTGTGCCTTTTTTTACCACATTTTCCATTACAGCCTTAACTTTGTCTATAGTTTCCTGCGAGCATATTTTTGGGTTCAGTACTTCCTTGTCAAATTTTTTAATCGTCCTGTTCCACTCCTTTATTTCCTGTACAAAAATGGGTTTTACCATTTCGCCGTTATTGGCTATGGCGTTATAAAATGCCAGTGTTTGCAATGGAGTTAAGGAAACTCCGTAACCAAACCCCATCCACGGTAAGGATATTTTAGACCATTCCTTATCACCGGGTTGCGGAATTTTTGGTGTGCCTTCGCCCTTTATGGAAACACCAAGCTTTTTATTAAGCCCGAAATCACTTAAATGCTTTACGAATTGTTCCGGGTTATCCTTATAATTTTCATATACCGCCTGCACCATAACAGTGTTTGATGAAACCTCGAAGCCTCTTGCCAACGATATTTTACCATAACCGCCCTTACGCGAATCGCGCACTTTACGGTTATAATAAATTATTTCCCCGCCATGAGAATCATACACCTCACTGGTATCTACCTTTTTGTCTTCAAGCAGTGCAATAAGCCCTGCCAGCTTAAAAGTAGAACCGGGTTCCTGCGACTCTCCTACGGCATAATTTATAGTTTCATAATACGAGCCGTTTTTCGCCCTGCCCAGGTTAGATATTGCTTTTACATATCCCGTTTTTGTTTCCATTACCACCACACAGCCGTGGTCAGCTTCATAATATTCAAGTTGCTTAAGCAGGGCGTGATGGGCTATATCCTGTATATAAACATCAATAGTCGAAACAATGTCGCAGCCGTCAACGGGTTCTATTTCATTATTATCGCTAATGGGCTTCCATTGGTTTTTAGCTATTTTCTGCATCCAGCGGCGGCCGTCCTTACCATTAAGATATTCGGCAAAAGCCCCTTCAATACCCACCTCGCGGTTTTCCCCGTAACCGATAGTCCTTTTTGCTATTTTCCCTATAGGATGCTCACGCACTGTATATTGCTCGGTAATAATACCGCCTTTATATGCGCCAAGTTTAAAAAGCGGGAAGCTCTTTATCCTTAAATACTGTGTATAGCTCAAGCCTTTAACTATAAGCATATACCTGTTTTTATTTGCCCTCGCCTTTCTAAGGTCAGAATACAACCTGGCGGATGGCTTACCAAGCATTACCGAAAGCGAATCGGCCAGGGGCTGCAGGTATTTATTAAAATTTTCCTGGCTTGGCGCAAGTGCATCAAACCGTATATCATAATTTGGGATTGATGTAGCCAGCAGGCTGCCATCAGCCGAATATACATTACCCCTGTTTGCAGGTATAACAAAATTTTTAACAGTGCGTTCATGCGCCAGTTTTCTGTAGTAATCGCCCTCTACCCACTGTATATTGGTAAGCTTTATAACAATAAGCATAGCCATCACAAAAATTGAGAAGGCTACCAGGTATATCCTGTAAGAGATTTTTTTATCCTCTACTGCCATAGTTTTTCAAGCGTACTTTTTTCTTCCTCTTTTATTACCTTTATTTTTTTTGGCGGCACCGATGACGGGTATATGCCCCTCTCCTCCATTTTTCTTGAAACAGTCGATTCCATCTTAAGTTCCATAAGTTCCGAACGCCTGTCAACAAACTCAGACCTAAGCTCCTTTACCTCGCTTTCCAACTCTTTAATCCTGAATATTTTTTGCTCATAATTATGGGTATTACCTATCATAAGCATAGCTATCAGGATAAGGAACACTATAAAGCGCCAGTTCTTCATAGAACCCTCGTCTATAAGATATTTTGCTTTCAGCAAACTATAAACCCCGCCTTTAGCCATAATTATATTTTTTCAGCAACCCTCAGTTTAGCACTCCTTGCCCTGTTATTAGCAGTAATTTCCTCCTCTGTTGGCACAATAAGCTTTTCAATACTTTTAAAAGGCACTTCAAAATTGCCATACACATCGCGCTCAGGCTCACCCTCAAACATCCCATTACGCATAAAGCGCTTAACCAGCCTGTCCTCAAGCGAATGATAGGAAATAACACTAAGCCTTCCACCCGGCTTCAGTATTTCCTCGGTTTGAATTAAAAACTCTTTTAAAACCTCTATTTCCTGGTTCACCTCAATACGTATGGCCTGATAAATCTGCGCCAGTATTTTATTGCTTTTATGCGCCGGCAAAAAACGGCTAAGCACCTGTTTTAGCTGCTCAGTATTTTTAACAGGCTTTTCCTTTCGTGCCGCTACTATTGCAGCAGCAAGGCCCGATGCATTTTTAAGCTCACCATAATCAAAAAACATTTTCCTTAGCTGTTGCTCCTCATACTCGTTTATTACCCTGTAAGCATTAAGCTCATTCTTTTTACTCATGCGCATATCCAGTTCCGCGTCAAAACGTGTTGAAAATCCGCGCTCAGGAACATCAAATTGATGGGATGAAACACCAAGGTCAGCCAATACCCCATCTACTTCCTTAACACCATAAAACCGAAGGTATCTTTTTATAAACCTGAAATTTTCAGGCACAAGCACAAACCTTTTATCATCAATACTATTAGCCTGTGCATCCTCATCCTGGTCAAAAGCAAAAAGTTTTCCATTTGCCCCAAGCCTTTTCATTATCTCCCTTGAGTGCCCGCCACCGCCAAAGGTTACATCCACATAAACACCATCAGGCTTAATATTAAGCCCGTCAACAGTTTCTTTTAGCAATACCGGATTATGATATTCCATCTTCATCGTTTAAATTTCCCATTACTTCTTCGGCAAGGTCAGCAAAATCAACCACCGAATCATCAATAGCCTGCTCATACCTGTCCTTATCCCATATTTCAACAATATTAACAGCCGAAGACAGTACAATATCCTTATCTATGCCCGCAAAAACCACAAGGTCTTTAGGCACCAGCAGCCTGCCTGCCGCATCAACCTCCACCATTTTAACACCCGCAGTAAAGCGTCTTATAAAATCATTATTCTTCTTAACAAAACGATTCAGTTTATTTATCTTCTCCATCATTTTCTTCCACTCACCCATTGGATATAATTCCAGGCAGGGTTGAAAAACCGAACGCTTTAAAATAAATCCATCATCAATACCAACAGACAACTGCTTCTTTAAGGGAGCAGGCATCATCAGCCTTCCCTTAGCATCCACCTTACATTCATATGTTCCTGTTATGGCATTCAAGCAGTTACGTTTGTGTTGATTTTAAAGCAAATATATATATATTTTACCACTTTATACCACTTTATACCACATTGTTAATAAGTTTTGACACTGGTTTACCACTTCTATGTTTTAAAAAAAGTTGCTCTTAAGTTTATGTTTTAAAAAAAAGTAAGCCGAACCTGTGCTAGGCTAATAATTTTTGAAAAAATTAGTAATACTTAACATTAAAATTTTAAATTCCTAAAAAATGCTAACGAACATGTATTAAATATGTTAACAACTGATTGTAAGGGATTTAAAACACCTAATAACTTTTAATCATTAAAAACCTTATAAAACACAGGCAGGCATATAAAAAATCAGGTAAATAATAACTTTAATATTATATATTTGTGGTTGATTGAAACGATTATTAAAAGCATGCAAAGCACAAATAAGGACGGCAAATACAGCTATTATGAAGCCGGTGAAGGTACCCCGATTATTATACTGCACGGCTTAATGGGTGGCTTAAGTAATTTTGACGGTGTTGCAGAGTATTTTCCTAAACACGGGTATAAAGTTGTAATACCCGAATTGCCTATATATACACAAAGCCTGCTTAAAACTAATGTTAAGGCTTTTTCTAAATGGGTAAAGGATTTTATTACTTATAAAGGCTTTGACAGGGTAATATTACTGGGCAACTCACTTGGGGGGCATATTGCGCTGTACCACACAAAAATGTATCCCGAGAAAATGCTTGGCCTGGTTATTACAGGTAGTTCCGGCCTTTATGAAAGCGCTATGGGCGACAGCTACCCGCGCAGGGGCGACAGGGATTATATTAAGAAAAAAGCCGGTGAGGTATTTTATGACCCTGCCGTTGCTACCGAAGAAATTATTGATGAAGTATATGCTGTAGCCAATGACAGGCTTAAGCTTATAAAAACACTTACAATAGCCAAAAGCGCAATACGCCACAACATGGCGAAAGATTTGCCTAAAATGCATGTGCCTACCTGCATAATATGGGGTAAAAACGATACTGTAACCCCACCTGATGTTGCTGAGGAATTCCATAAGCTGCTGCCCAACTCATCCCTGTACTGGATTGACCAATGCGGGCACGCTGCCATGATGGAACATCCTGAAGAGTTTAACAGGATTATGCACGATTGGCTGAAAGCTTCGGGGCTATAATTATATTAATATAGCCGGGAGGCTAAAAAACACCTGCTATATGAAAGTTAATACTGCCGAATTTATAATAAGCAACAGTGATGTGGCGAAATGCCCAAACGAACCGTTGCCGGAATATGCTTTTATTGGCCGTTCCAACGTTGGTAAGTCCTCACTTATTAATATGCTTACAGGGCGGAACAGCCTTGCCAAAACATCTGCCAAGCCTGGAAAAACACAGCTTATTAACCACTTTAAAATAAACAGTAACTGGTTTCTTGTCGACCTGCCGGGTTACGGCTATGCCAGGGTTTCCAAAAAAGCAAAGGAAACTTTTCAAAAATTCATTACCGACTATTTTGAAAAACGGGAACAGCTTGTGTGCGGCTTTGTTTTGATAGACATACGCCTTGAAGCGCAAAAAATTGACCTTGAGTTTATAAATTATCTTGGTGAGGCACAGGTACCTTTCTGCATTATTTTTACAAAAGCCGATAAAATAAGCAAAGGCAAGATAAGCCAGCATGTAGCGGCATACAGGAAACAATTACTGGCCAATAACTGGGAAGAGATGCCACAGTATTTTGTTACCTCATCTACAGAGGGTACCGGCCGTGATGAACTTTTAAATTATATAGATACGGTTAACCAGGAAATATTTAAAAATCAGGGATTTAAATAATTTTCTTTTCCATCTGGAAATTGGTAAAAACCTGTCCGTTAAATTCTACTTCCTGCTGCCGTAGCAAAGAATATCCTTTCACTGTAAAAAAGGGTTTTGCCGTTATTGATACTGCTACGGTTATAACTTTTATTCCCATTTGTATGGCATAATCCTCTATCCTTTCGGTTATACCTGCTGCTATGCCCTTGCGCTGGTAGTCCTTATGCACAAAAAGATGGTCAAAATACCCCGTATTATCTATATCGCCAAAACCACATATTACCCCGTTAAGCTCGGCAACAACTGTATAATGCTTTTGCAATTTATCTGCCCATTTATCTTCATAAATAATATCAGGAGCCCAGGCTTTGGTTTGTTCTTCGGTATAATGCTGCCTGTTTACACTGCGTACAGTATTACGAAAAAGGCTGATTACCGCTGCGGTATCCTCAACTTTAAATTCTCGGAAGGTTATATCCATAAAAAAGCGGCTCATAGCCGCAATTATTTATCATTTTTAAGCTCCAGCTTTTCAGCAAAGTAGTCACAAAAATCTTTCATGGTGTCGCTCATTTTTTTATCTCCCGTAGCGCGCTCAAATGTATCCGACATGGAAACCAGTGTCTGGTGGAAAAAGACTTTCATTTCATCCACAGGCATATCTTTTGTCCACAGGTCAATACGCATGCTTTCCTGTACTTTGCTGTCCCACACGGAAAGCATAATGGCTTTAGATTCCTGGTTTACCACGCCACCGTCACGGGCAGTCCAGCTTAATTTTTCAGGAATCCTGTTATCATCAAGTGCTACGTTTATTTTAATTTCAGATTTATGTAATTTATCTTCAGGCATTATTTCTTTGGTTTATATTTAGAGTTATCAAAAATTTCTTTCGCATCCTTTTGGATCATATCCTGCAAAGTTACCTCATTATTTTTCATGTAGGCACGCACAATCTGCCACCCCATCCACTGCCCAATCCTGCCGGGCGATTCTTTATCCACTTCAAGGTAAAACTTGGAAAATGGTGCAGGGTTTATAAAGCGCAGTGCGAGTTTAGGATTATTATCAAATAAAATCTTCTCATCTACAAAATAACGCCAGATTTCTTCTTCATTAGCCTTTGACCAGTCAATCTGTTCCTGTGTATAACCAATTTTATCGGCATCTGTAGCATCAGGCAGGAGCACATCTTTTAAATATAACTGTTTACCAAAATAAACCATTAAGGCTAAAAGCGACCTATCCTGCGGAACCGGAACCCTGTTGTTGCTGAAAGAGCTTACTATATCCGGCAATATTTGTGAAGGTTCATAATTTTGCACCTGGTATTTATCCAGCCCCTCGTAAAGTCGGTTATCCCTGCCCAGGTAAAGGCTAAGCGGTATCAGTACAATATTATCTGTATATATAGATTTTATATCCAGGTCATCAGAAACTAAGGTTATAACGTCAGGCTGCTCTTTTAACTCAGGATAATAATACCTCATACGCTGAAAAAGCTGCTCTAAATCTTTTTCAAGCCCATTCAGGTCAGGATATGCTTTTTGCACCTCCGTATAAAGTTCCTTAAGGAAAGGGTCAGTCATTTTCTGTACCCAAACCTCATCAGGAGTATCGGCAGGAAACAGGAAAGGATATTCCTTTTTCAAGGCCGGCAATTCATCAGGGCTGCTTTTAAAGAATATTTTATCAAACCTCTTTATATGCACTTCCTTTACAGGTACTTCGGCAATTTTTTGCTCTGTTTTATTTTCCTGCTTACAGGAAACAATAAGTAGCATAATAGTAAACAGCAGTAATAACTTCTTCATTTGTAATATTAATTGTAATAATATTAAGAACTCTTATTTTAGATTTTTTTAATTTTATGTGCAATTTTCAGTGCAAATATACATTAGTAAATCCTATTAAATAAGTAAATCATGACCGGCAAAAATACTTTTAAGGCTAAGGAAATAAATGAATATATAGTGCAATGGCTGCATGATTATGTAACTAACGCAAAAGTTAAAGGTTTTGTTGTAGGAATATCTGGCGGAATAGATTCTGCTGTAACCTCAACCCTATGCGCACAAACCGGATATCCTACCTTATGTGTGGAAATGCCAATACACCAGGCACCAAGCCATGTAAGCCGTGCACGTGAACACATAAAGCAGCTTAAGGAACGCTATACCAATGTTACTTCGGCAGAAGTTGACCTTACCCCTGTTTTCGAATCGTTCAGGACAGAAGTACCGGAAACAGGCAACCCGCACCTGTTGGACCTTACCCTTGCCAATACACGTGCAAGGCTCAGGATGACTACATTATATTATATGGCAGGCATACACAGTGCACTTGTAGCAGGCACAGGCAATAAGGTTGAAGATTTTGGTGTCGGCTTTTTTACAAAATATGGTGATGGGGGCGTTGACATCAGCCCAATTGCCGACTTGATGAAATCGGAAGTACGCCTGTTGGCAGCCTATCTGGATGTGCCACAAAGCATTATAGCTGCAAAACCTACTGACGGCCTTTTTGGGGATGACAGGAGTGATGAAGACCAGCTTGGGGCAAGTTATGATGAACTTGAATGGGCCATGCTGGAAGCCGAAAAAGGCAAAACCGAAGAAGACTTTACAGGGCGATTAAAAGACGTTTTTAAGATTTATATAAGACTTAATACTATTAACCAACACAAAATGAACGCTATACCGGTTTGTGATATCCCTGAATTTTTGAAATAAAATTCTTTCATTCACAATACTTTAAGATATTAATACCTAACTTTACTATAAGTTTTAACCCAAAAATTACAATTATGATAAAACTTTGCTTGGCAGATAACCATCCTGTTGTACATTATGGGATGAAGTCTTACTTCAGGGATAATCCGGAATTTAGTTTTGTGGGTGTTGTTAACAGTCTGGATAGCTTATTGGATATATTAGGAAAAAAAACAGTTGATGCCGCCGTGATAGACCTTGAGCTTGACGGGCTTACAAGTATAAGTGCAGTTAAATCACTCATTAAGGAGTTTCCTGATACCAAGGTAATAATATTTACTAACCTTGCTGAACAGATTTATGCCCCAAATGCACTTAAGGCAGGCGTTTCTGCCTACGTGCATAAAAGTGCCAGGATGGAAGACCTTGAAAATGCTATTAAAAAAGTAAATGAAGGCGAAGTGGTATTTAGCGATACCGTAAAGAAAAATCTTGCCCTGCTTAATAAAGGCAAAAAGTCGGAAAGGCTGTACCGCAAGCTGTCCTCCCGCGAAATTGAGGTTTTAAGGTATCTTAGCGAGGGCAAAAAGAATAAGGAAATTGCCAAGCTGCTTGACCTTAATGAAAAAACAATCAGTACCTATAAATTAAGGCTGCTTACAAAACTGCATGTTACCAACCTTGTGGATTTAGTAAATAAGGCTAAAACACTGGATATTGTTTAGTAAAACCTGCTCCTTATCCTGTTTATTTTTCTGGACAGGTAATTTATAAGTACATTATAATCATTTACAGATTGCAGAATTTCTGTATTATCAGCCTCAGGCCCTACCTGCATTTTAAGATCCTGTACCAGCCTGCCTAAAAGCAGCCAGCGCAGGTCAATTATATGCTCATTGGTATAGGCGGCAATACCCATGTTTTTATCTTTTACAGGTATTTGCTTTTTTTCCTCCCATTCATGCAGGTAATATTTATCATCCTGCATAAAAATATCGGTGGCAACATATTGCAGTTCGGGCGGCAGTGTATTTAAAAAAGTTTCTGTATTAAGCACCTGCCCAGAGAGGTAATAATTTATTATATGCGAGTATAAGGCTTTAAAAACAGGATTGGTAAATTCTATTTCATCCTCCTGCAGGTTAAGATAAATACGCTCATAAACGGCATACTCCTTTCTTTCGGTATGTTCATATTCTTTACCAAACTCGTCATATTTAATATATACATCTTCAAAATCCTGCTTAATGCCGCCATACAAAAGTAGTATTTCAATAATACCCCGTTCAAGGTTATCCAGTATGTTTATCTGTTCCTGCTGTTGTGGTGCCTCTGCTACAGGTTTTAATGACTGTGCCTTTTGCTCCTCTTTGTATTTTTTATTTGCATCGGCTATATCTTTCTGAA
Organism: Flavobacterium sp. MK4S-17; assembly: GCF_009848495.1. Lineage (GTDB taxonomy): Bacteria > Bacteroidota > Bacteroidia > Flavobacteriales > Flavobacteriaceae > Flavobacterium. The sequence goes on along the minus strand of NZ_WWEP01000008.1, from coordinate 85,248 downwards.
CCAGCTGTGCCAGCGTGCTGGCAAGTACCTGCTCTGATATATCCATAATACGGGAACATTCCTGTATATATATTTCCCGCTGTATCCTGTCGGGTATTTTAGATATGCTGGTTACCATATCCCTTATAAGCCCGGCTTTCTTTACCGGGTCGTTCTGGGCTTCATCCACCAGTAATGATGCTTTAAACTGGATAAAATCCTTTGAATTGTTTTTAAGGTATTCCTGAAGTTCATCATAAGGTGTTTTTTTTGCAAAACTATCCGGGTCTTCACCTTCGGGAAATGTGCATACCTTAACATTCATGCCCTCTTCCAGTATAAGGTCTATACCTCTTATTGAGGCACGTAAACCTGCGGCATCACCATCAAACAGCACAGTTATATTTTTGGTAAGCCTGTTTATCAGCCTTATCTGGTCGGGTGTAAGTGCAGTACCGCTTGATGCAACCACATTTTCTATCCCTGCCTGGTGCAATTGTATAACATCGGTATAGCCCTCAACAAGATAGCAGTTGTCCTGCTTTGCTATAGCCTGCTTTGCATGGTAAATACCATACAAAACCTTGCTCTTGTGGTAAATTTCACTTTCGGGCGAATTGAGGTATTTGGCTACTTTCTTGTCATTTCCTAAAATACGCCCTCCAAAACCCAACACCCTGCCCGACATGCTTTGTATAGGAAACATTACCCTGCCCCGAAAACGGTCAATATTCCTCCCGTCCTCTCGCGTTATAGTCAGCCCGGTTTTATCCAAAAACTCCAGTTTATAGCCTTTTCCCAAAGCCTCTTTGGTAAACGCGTCCCATTCTTCAGGCGAATAACCCAGCCCAAACTTACTTATGGTTTCCCCGCTAAAGCCGCGCTCTTTAAAATAGGAATAGCCTATTGCCCTGCCTTCATCAGTATTTAACAGTGTGCTATGGAAATATTTTTGTGCAAACTCCGAAACCAGGTACATGCTTTCCTTTTCATTAGCCTGTTCCTTTTGCTCGTCTGACTGCTCGGTTTCCTCAATTTCAATATTATATTTTTTTGCCAGGTAACGTATGGCTTCAGGGTAGGAAAAATGCTCATGCTCCATAAGGAAAGCCACAGCATTTCCTCCTTTACCGGAACTAAAATCCTTCCATATTTGTTTTACAGGAGAAACCATAAAAGAAGGTGATTTTTCGTTACTGAAAGGGCTTAGCCCCTTTAGGTTGCTGCCTGCCCTTTTCAACTGTACAAAATCACCTATTACCTCCTCTACACGGGCGGTTTCAAATACGGTATCTATAGTATTTTTAGAAATCAAGGTTTAGCAGGTGCAAAAATTAAAGGATAGCAAAGATACAAAGTTATGCACTTTGGCTCATTTATTTAAGAGGCTTTTCATCCAATAGCTCACATACTTCATTATCAAGCTCTATCTCTATTGTGTAATGGGAAAAAGGATATTTTTTAAGTACCTGCTTTACATTTTTCTTTACCTCAAGCACTTCATTAAAAGTTGCTACTCCATAGGTTTTAACGTGCGCAGTAAAAACATGGTGCTCCCCCTCTAAAGACCATACATGCATGTGGTGCATGGATTTAACATTGCCAACCTGTAATATTTCCTTTTCAATTTCATCAGGTCTTATATCATAAGGTGTGCCCTGCAGCATTATCTGCATGGTTTCCTTTAAGCGTTTTACTACATTATATAAAATAAACAGTGTAATAGCCAGTGAAAGGGCCGGGTCAAGAAACGAGGCATTTTCTGTAAACATCATTACTATCGACACTATCAATACGGCTACCCAACCCAGTACATCCTCAACAAGGTGCCAGCTTACCACCCTTTCGTTAAGCGATTTACCCCCGCTTAACCTAAAGGCTGCATAACCATTTACGGCTATACCTATTATTGCAAAAATAAGCATTCCCCTTGCATCTGTAGCTTCAGGATGCATTAGCCTGTTTATGGCTTCGCTGACAACATATATAGAGCCGGCAATAAGGACTATACTGTTTATAAGTGCCCCAAGCAAAGAAAAACGGCTGTAACCAAATGTAAATTTATTATCAGGCTTTTTCCTGGAATGTTCGTTTAAGTACCAGGCTATCCCTAAAGAAAGGCTGTCGCCCAAATCATGTAGTGCATCCGAAATTATGGCTACACTGTTTACATAAAAACCGCCTATTATTTCCAATACGGTAAAGCCAAGGTTAAGAAAAAAAGCTACCTTAATATTTTTACCGGAATGGTGGTGATGGTGCGAATGATTATGCGACATAGTTTTTTTACATAAAAATACGGATAAAACTGTAAGGCGAAAAAAAAGACGCCCCCTTTCGGAAAACGTCTTCTTTCAAAAGTACAAAACTAACCCTTAACTAAACTAATTTATATCAAATCTTATGCCAAGTGATAAATTATTCTGATCGACTTCATTATTTGCAAATACGGGCTGTAAATCGTATTTGGCATAAAGGCTTATTTCGCCATAGCCGATATAGGCACTTACCCCGTAAACAAAGTCACTTACATTAAAATCGCCTTTTTCCCTGTGCTTTACTTTATGCCCATCTTCAGAGTATTTTGTTATCTGTTTTTCTTTTACGTTTACCCCTGTATAGCCGCCTATACCTGCGCGGAAACTATGGTGTGTAGGAAAATAGGTCTTATCGCCATTTACTTTTTTCTTTGTAAAATCAAACTCAAGGTGTACCGGCACAACAAGGTTTACATAGCGTAAGCGTGAAAGGTCAAGGTCGCGGCCGGAATCTTCCAAGACGGTTTTGTTACCGTCGGCTACAAACACCATGTTATTATCAGGACGCAGGTTGTTATACTGTAATGATAACCCGTATTTGGCATGAAGAAGGTTGTTGTGTTTCATAATCCTTGTATTCCATGTAACCCCCCACTCGTAAAAATCAGAACGCCATTGGTAATTATCAGTATCAACCTTGCCGTCTGCCACCAGCCTGTTTACACCCAGCGCAAACACAAATTGCGATGTTGTCCTTTTATAACTGTACTCTTTCACTATGGTAGTATCCTTTGGTCCGTCTTCTATTGTAATAAACCAGAATTTTCTTTTGCTTTTCACCTTGCCGTCAACTTTATCTTTAACAAGGTCAGTAAGTTTCTGCTCTTCTACAGCAACACGGTTTTCAATATTTTTAGCCCTTTTCTCAGCAAATTCCTGTTTTCTTTTTTGGGCTTCCTGCTCTGTTATCTCATTATCGCTTAACAGGGAATTTACCTGTTCAATTTCAATCTTAAGGGAGTCCTTCTCCTCTTTGGTTATCTTTTCAATATTATTGGAAATTGTCCTTACCCTGTCTTCAAAAGTTTCCTGGGCTGCCAGTTTTGATGCTACAAGGCATAGCAATGCAGCCACATAAACGGTAATAGTTTTCATGTTATTGATGATTTTTGGTGTTATTGTTTTATTGATAATTCCTGTTTGCAACAGAGGTTTTTACAGCATTAAAGTTTTTAATTGCCGTTTTTATAGCCTTATTCCTGAAGCTTTCATCCATTTCGCCTTCAACCGTGCTTAGCAGGGAATTAGCATCTACTTTTATGGTTTGTTTTTCTGCTTTCGCTATTGGCGCATCAACACCCGACTCTACTGCTGCAAGCAGCTTCGCAGGATCAACCGTAATAGCAGTTTTCTTTTGCAAAGCATTTTCGGTATTTTCAACTATAGCTTCATTGGTAAATTCCTGCTCCACCTTTTCATAACTATCGAATTTATCTTTAGCAGCACCCGCCTTTACCGGTGCTTTGCCAATTACCGAAACTACTTCGGTTTTAGCAGCAGGCGCTACATCATCTGTAGAATGATAATGCGGCTTTACAGGGGTTTCCTTGCTTTCAATATCCGGGGAAGTTACAACGGCAGGAACATCCGCGGGGATTACTGCATTATCTTGAAATTTAAAGAATAAAGTGCAACCCAATAATGCCACCAGGCACGCTGCTGCCACATAAAGCCATAACCTTACAGGCTTTTTTTGCTCTTTCTTTTCAGCAACCGAAAGCATCGCATCCAGCCTGTCCCAGGCTGCTCCTGAAGGCTGTATAAGCCTTTCATCAAGCTTTTGCTTAAATTGCTGTTCTAATTTATTCTGTTCCGTTTTCATAGTTTTTTAATTTATTTACCTGCTCCTGCAGCATTTTCCTGGCATGTGAAAGCTGAGACTTTGACGTCCCTTCACTTATGCCCAACATTTTTGCAATTTCCTGGTGCTTAAAACCTTCAATAGCATAAAGGTTAAATACCATCTTATATCCATCCGGCAGGCTGTCTATAAGCGACTGTATATCCTCTACCGAAAACTGGCTTTCAATATTATTAAAGGTACTTTCGGTAAAATACTCATCTTCCATAAAGCTCACCTTTTTCTGCACCCGCAAATACGAAATACACTCATTTACCATGATACGCCTTATCCAGCCTTCAAAACTGCCTTTATGCTCAAAGTTCCCAATATTGGTAAAAACTTTCATAAAGGCAGTTATCATAACGTCTTCCGCCAGGTGAAGGTCTTTAATGTACTGCCTGCAAACCCCAAGCATTTTCGGGGCGAATTTAGAGTAAATTTTATGCTGGGCATGGCGGTTGTTTTCCGCGGCCTGCAAAATGATTTCCCTTTCTTCCTGATGTAAGGCAATTACTTTCAATGTGTGTTTGTTGATTGATTGTTGAACCCCGCTATTAAACCGACTTCTATTAACATAGACGAGATGGAATTTAAAATGGTTGCATGAAAGGTAAAAAAATTTACATTTTTTAAATTAAACAAAAAAGCAGCTATAGGCTGCTTTATATTTTTCTTTCAATAACATAATTAACCATAAGCTCAAGGGCATCTTTATAAGGCGATGCGGGGTATTCCCGTATAATTTCCAATGCCTCGCGCTGAAATTCGCCCATTTTTTGTTCGGCATAAGTAAGCCCTCCTTTTTGCTTAACAAAAGCTATAACTTCTTTTACCCTCTTTTTATCTTTATTATGGTTCTTTACCGAATTTATAAGCCACTTTTTCTCCTGCCTGTCGCAGTTATTCAAGGTATAAATAAGCGGCAATGTCATTTTTTGCTCCTTTATATCTATGCCTGTTGGTTTGCCGATAGCATCGTCTGTATAATCAAAAAGGTCATCCTTAATCTGGAAGGCCATTCCTATTAACTCCCCAAACCTGCGCATCTTTAGGGTGTGCTCACCGTCAGGATCTACAGAACAGGCACCAAGTGAACAGCAGGCGGCAATAAGGGTAGCTGTTTTTTGCCGAATAATTTCATAATATACATCTTCAGTTATATCAAGGCGCCTTGCCTTTTCTATCTGCAGTAATTCGCCCTCACTCATTTCGCGTACCGCTACCGATATTATACGCAGCAAATCAAAATCACCATTATCTATAGAAAGCAAAAGCCCTTTAGAAAGAAGGTAGTCTCCTACCAGTACCGCAATTTTATTTTTCCATAAAGCATTGATAGAAAAAAAGCCCCTACGCTTATTACTGTCGTCCACTACATCATCATGTACCAGTGTAGCAGTATGTATCAGTTCAATTACCGATGCTCCTCTGTAAGTACGTTCGTTTACAGTGCCGCCGCTAACCATTTTTGCAGTGAGAAAAACAAACATAGGGCGCATTTGCTTCCCTTTCCTGTTTACAATATAATAGGTGATACGGTTTAACAGTGCAACTTTAGAAGACATTGACTCATGAAACTTCTTCTCAAAAAGTTCCATTTCTTTCAGTATAGGCTGCTTTATCTGCTCAGTGATTTTCATGGTGTGCCAAAGATAATAAATAGTTTGCAGCAACTGCGTTACCCGTTGCCCGAAACAGCCTCATTTTTGTTGGCGAGCTGACCGCATGCCGCGTCAATATCTTTGCCCCTGCTACGGCGTACTTTTACCACTATATCATTTTTTTCAAGTGTTTTAATATAGTTGTCTATTGCTTCGGGTGCTGCCTGCTGAAATTCACCATCATCAATAGGGTTATATTCTATTAGGTTTACTTTACAGGGTACATATTTGCAAAACTTTACCAGTGCATCAATAGCATCCTTGCCGTCATTTATACCTTTCCACACCACATATTCATAAGTAACCCTGCTCTTGGTTTTTGAATACCAGTATTCTAAAGCCTCCCTTAAATCTTTTAAAGGAAAATTTTCACTAAACGGCATTATGGAAAACCTTACCTCATCAATGGCAGAATGCAGCGATACCGCAAGTTTAAACTTTACCCCATCGTCAGCCAGTTTTTTTATCATTTTGGGCACACCGGATGTTGATACCGTTATTCGCTTTGGTGACATCCCCAACCCTTCAGGCGATGTAATTTTTTCTATGGCTTTAATAACGTTATTATAATTCATAAGCGGTTCGCCCATACCCATAAATACAATGTTTGACAGCGGCCTTTTATGGTACAGCCTGCTCTCGTTATCTATAGCTACAACCTGGTCATAAATTTCATCAGGATTAAGGTTTCGCATGCGCTTTAACCTGGCGGTAGCACAAAAATTACAGTCAAGGCTGCACCCTACCTGGCTGGAAACACAGGCGGTTGTACGGGTCTCCGTAGGTATAAGTACCGATTCGACTACAAGACCATCATGCAGGCGGACGGCATTTTTTATAGTGCCGTCGCCGCTTTTCTGCATTTGGTCTACTTTTATATGGTTTATTACAAAGTTATCCTCCAGCATTTGCCGGGTGGGCTTTGCAACATTTGTCATATCCTCAAAACTGTGTGCTCCTTTGCTCCAAAGCCACTCATACACCTGGTTGCCCCGAAAAGCCTTATCGCCTCTCGTCACAAAAAAGTCGCGTAATTGTTCTTTTGTAAGTGTCCTTATATCTTTCTTCTCCATTGGCATCCTGCAAAGGTAGGAACTATTTATTAATTAAACTCTTAAGCTATTCCTTTACCAGCCTGATATTTGCTGTTTTACCATTAACACCTGTAATAGAAAGTATATATACACCTTTGGCAGAAGAAGACATATAAAGCCTGTTTTCACCGGCGGTAAAACTGCCGCTGCTTATCTGCTGACCTAAAATATTATAAAGCTGGTAGTTTACCGGTTCGTTTACATTAACATTAAATATACCTGTGGAAGGATTAGGGAATATATTGGCTATTTTTTGTGAACGATTCTCAACCGATAAATTATCTACTAACCTGAAACTTACAGATTCCGACTCCCCAAACGATGCACCCTGACCTATAAGCGAACCTGAGGCCGTACTTAGCGAGTAGAAACCCTGGCCGCCATCACAACATATCCCATCTTCATATTCATCATATATTGTAAATGTATAGCAGCCCTCGGCAGCTAATACAAAAGTTTCACTAACGTCCTCAAATGAATTATAACCGGAACCACTGTACAGAATATTGCCTCCTTCATCTGCCAGTTCCCAACTGGTTTCATATCCGAAATAATCTGTAAATAAATTAAATATTACATTGGTTATTTCATATTTCCTCACTGTAAAAGAAGAAGTTACTGTGTTATTTTCGGTATCGCCATCTGTGATGCCAAGAGGTAAATTTGCATTGACTGTTAATTCATTATTACCTGGCGCTCCTTGCAATAAAGGCAGGTTTACCAACTGGCTTTCACCTGATACCAGGTTACCTGTCCAGTCAATAGTTTCAGGCGCAGCAGAATTCAAAACATATTGTAATTGCACACCAGTTATATTTTGCTGGCCTGTATTAATAATCCTTACCTGAGATGTTGCAGATTCACTACATCCATCAGCCACTACAGTAGCCACCTGTATTTTTACATCAAAATTATTTAATTGCTGGGCAGGGTAACTATTTAATGTCAAAGCATTTGTATTTGTTGGGTCAAGCCATTCTTTTAATCTTTGCGAACTGCTTAGCCCTGCGCTCCACGATGTGGCAAACCTGCCATATTCATCATATCCGCCGTTATCAACAGTTCCGTTGCAGGCTGCGGTACCACCACTAAGCTGGCCTATAATCCTGCCTGAGTTATCAAATAACGGAGAACCCGAAGAACCACCCTCGGTTACACCCAAATCCCAATCCTGTATCCTCCACATACTTTCACCACCTGAATTAATGAGTTGTGGAGAGTTCAGGTCACGGCACGCTTTCATAATATCACCTGCCGGGTGGTGTATTCCGAAAGTAGAAGCGGGAACGGCATCGCTCCTGTCCCATCCTGCCCAAACCAAATCCCAGGCATCAGGCAGACTGGCGGTAATTTCCACAAGGCAGAAATCAGAAGCCGAGCGCCTTGCCCTTAATGCGGCACCACTAACAGTTTGATAATAATCAGGTGCATTGGTAGTACTTGGCTGTACATCTGCACAAACAGGGTTAGGGCTTATCCAGTTAAACCTGAATGACCACTGAGACGGATTGGAATAGCAATGGTCTGCCGTTAAAAAATAAGGTGTTCCATCATTATTTGTATTATTTATCAAAGCCCCTGAGCAAAAGCTTGAATTGTTTGTAATTATTAAGCCTACCGCTTTTTTATTTACGCCCTTAAGATTTTCAATACTTTCCATAAAGCAATCCACATCATAATTACAAGCCCCTGAACTGTTAAGGTCGTCATCCGGTGCTTTGTTATAATCGTCTGCTGTACGGTATCCATGCACCACTTTATATATATCCAGGCTGCCTTTACCCCTCACACCTGCCGGCTCATAATATTCAATCCATATATCCTCACCTTTAACCAGCCATGTACCTAAAACCCTCTCATCATTGTTCTGTCTGGCATCATAAGCACCTAATAAGTCAGTGCGCTCATTATTATATAAATATAATGTTGCCCCTTCAGGCATATAAAAATCATTGAAAAGGAAATTCATTGTCCTGGCACCTGCAGATTTAAACCTGGCTCTCCATATCCTGCCGCCATCCGGTAAATCAGTCCATTGCCCGCTGTTCTGCAGGTTGTAATCTACTATAAATTCATAACCGTATCTCCAGGGTATATCTTTCCTGCCGGCATTGGCGGCATCTTCATCTTTAAGCGCCTTCAGGTTAAAAGCAGGCATTATAATAGGTTCAGGATTTTCTATATCCTTCATTTTCCAGCTTGCGGGTTTGCCCTGGTTTGTTACCTGTGCTGTAGCTGCAAAACATATAAATGCAAAAATTAAAGTAATTGTGTTTTTCATAATTCAATTGTATGTGGCGCTGCAAAGGTATAAGTTTGAAGGTAATAATTACTGCACCGCAATAAAATTGCTTTATGAAACATTTTCTTTGTATTCAGTATCTTTACAAAAATTTACCTGTATGCACTTTATATCTGAAGAACTGGAAGACTATGCAGCACTGCACAGTGAAAATGAGCCGGAATTATTATCTGAACTCAACCGGGAAACCCACCAGAAAATATTACAGCCCCGCATGCTTAGCGGGCATTTTCAGGGCAGGGTACTAAGCCTGATCTCTAAACTGGTTAACCCTTTTCACATACTGGAAATCGGCACTTATACAGGTTATGCCACATTATGCCTTGCTGAAGGTTTACAGGCCAATGGCAGCATTGATACTATAGATAATAATGAAGAATTATACGACTTCCAAAAAAAATATTTTGACCGTTCTGAATGGAGAGGACAGATACACCAGCATTTAGGCAACGCGCTTGATATTATCCCAAAGCTTAATAAAAACTTTGACCTTGTTTTTATTGATGCCGATAAAGAAAATTATATTAATTATTTTGATGCAGTAATACCTTTAATGAACAAAGGCGGTATAATTTTAAGTGATAATGTTTTATGGAGCGGCAAGATACTTGAACCTGTAAAACCAAATGACAAAAGCACTAAGATACTTTTGGAATACAACAAAAAACTAAAGGAAGACCCGCGTGTGGAAACAGTATTATTACCCATTCGAGACGGGCTCACTGTTAGCAGGGTTATCTAAACCTTCTTTTTGTTCAGGAAAAAACCTGTTGCGGAGGTAGGCATAAAGCCTCAACATGATAAATGCCATTAAAATACCCCACAGGTAACCTACCAATATATCCCCCGGGTAATGAAGCCCAAGGTATATCCTGCTATAAGCAAATATAAGCGGCCACAAAAAGAAAAACCCCATATATTTTAAATAAGGGCGCAGTACCTTATATAAAAAGAAGGCTACCGCCATACTGTTTGATGCATGGCCTGAAATAAAACTGAAAGATTTCCTGTGCTGTACAGCCCTTATATACCCTGCTATATCCGGATTGTTACCGGGACGCAGGCGCTGAAAGCTATTTTTAATGAGGTTGGTAGACTGGTCGGTTACCGTAATTAATAATGCTACAATACCCACCACCAGCAGGGCGTGCCGCCAGCCCAAACGTTTAAAAGCAAGGTAGGCTATAATGGCAAAAACAGGAATCCAGTTTATCTGTTTGGTTATAAAAAGCCAAAAACCGTCAAATGATTCTGAACCCAATGAGTTAAGAAATACAAAAACATCCCTGTCTATTTCTACCAGCTTTTCAAGCATCTACCTGCCGTTACGTTTTATGGGGCCGGACATTTCCTCAATATCCTGCTTTACTTTATTTATTTCCTCATTAATATTATCAGTAGTATCGCTGCTGCCTGTGCCAATTTCCTTAAATGTCCTTTTTAAATCATCCACCTCGGCACTTTTGCTTATCTCGCTTTTAATATCGTTTGTTGCATTTTTAAGCTGCTGCATACCTTTACCAAGATTCCTGGCAATTTCAGGTACTTTATCCGAGCCAAAAAGCATCAATACCACTATTATTATGAAGAATAGCTCTCCTCCTCCTATTCCAAACATGGCTATAAATTTTGATATACAAATGTAGCTATAATTATATTTTTAAAAAGGCAACACCCCGTTAAACTTTTTAGCTGCCATAGTTTGGCTACTCTTCAAACTCATCAAATTTTGACCTTACTTCCTGCTTTGGCCATACATTATTGGCAACATCAATATCCGCCGTTTGTAAATCGGGGTCAACTGTTATTTTCCAAACAGGTTTATCTACTGCAAAAACCCTTGAAACCTGCTGGTTGTTTTTGCGCCATATCTGTACAGGAAAAGTATACTTTTGCGTAGTGCCATCCTCAAAAGTAAGTTCAGTTATTACAGGCATCAGCATATTTCCCGGTTTGTCAAAAGTAACTTCATAAAAATATTTAGGTGATTTTAATGCTGCCCTTTCGGCAGGTGTAAATTTTTCCTGTAAATAATCTTTAAGCACTTTTATATTTTTAATATCAAGTGGCTCTACGCTGTTCAGGCTGTCAGCCATCATATATACATACTGCGTTTCAGTATTGTTATTAAGCCTGCGCCTCCTTGCCGAAACTTCCTCCTTTTTTTCTTCTGTTTTTGGTTTTTCAACAGATACACGAAATTGTTTTACTTCTTTAATACCTACATCTACATAATCTGTTGAATAAAACCATCCGCGCCAAAACCAGTCCAAATCAACTGCCGAAGCATCTTCCATAGTCCGGAAAAAATCTTCCGGGGTAGGATGTTTGAATTTCCAGCGGTTAGCATACATTTTAAAGGCATGGTCAAATAATTCCTTACCCATAATGGTTTCCCGCAAAATAACCAGACCCGTGGCGGGCTTGGCATAAGCATTGGCACCAAACTGGTGTATGGTTTCGGAGTTTGACATAATAGGTTCAAGAAATTTCTGGTCACCGCTCATATAAGGAACAATTTTGGCTGCAGGGCCCCTGCTTGAGGGGTAGCCTTCTATAAATTCCTGTTCGGTTATATATTGAAGAAAGGTATTAAGCCCTTCATCCATCCATGTCCACTGGCGTTCATCAGAATTTACAATCATGGGGAAAAAATTATGCCCTACTTCATGAATGATAACGCTCATCATTCCATATTTAAGTTTTTCGCTAACAAACCCGTTTTCATCAGGCCGGCCATAGTTCCAGCATATCATAGGATACTCCATACCCTGACCTTCTGCAGAAATTGATACTGCTTTGGGGTAGGGATAATCAAATGTATATTTTGAATAGGTTTTAAGAGTATGTGCCACTACTTTAGTTGAGTTATCGCCCCATAGCGGGTTGCTTTCCTTTGGGTAAAGTGAAATAGCCATAACATTTTTGCCGCCAAGCTTTACCGCCATAGCATCATACATAAACTTACGGGAGGTGGAAAAAGCAAAATCCCTTACCATTTTTGCCTTAAATTTCCATGTCTTTTTCTTTTCAGAAAAACCTTTTTCAGCCTGTTCTGCTTCCTGCTGCGTTACTACTACAACAGGCTTGTCAAAAGTTTTTTCAGCCAGCTCATACCGCTTTAATTGTGCGGCAGTAAATACATCTTTCCTGTTTTGCAGCTCTCCGGTTGCCTCCATTATATGGTCGGCAGGCACGGTAATAGTAACCTCAAAGTTACCAAACGGCAGTGCAAATTCCCCTGCGCCCCAAAACTGCATATTCTGCCAGCCCTCAACATCATTATAAACCGCCATGCGTGGGTAAAACTGTGCAATAATGTAAAGATTGTTACCGTCTTTGGCAAAGTGCTCGTAGCCGGAACGCCCCCCTACAACAAAGTAATTGTTGATGTTATACCACCACTTTATGGAAAAAACTATTTTTTCACCCGGTTTTAAAGGCGAAGCCAGGTCTATACGCATCATGGTTTTATTGATGGTATATTGCATAGGCTTACCTTTTGCATCTTTTACATATTCTATCTTAAATCCTCCGTCAAAGGGTTGTTCCATGTACGTACGCGAAAAACCTGTAGGGCTATAAGAACCATTCATTTTATCGCTCTCTGCCAGCGGTGATTCAGAATCTGCAGCCCTTCTGTTTTGGTCAAGCTGTACCCATAGGTATTCCAAAGGTTCGGGCGCATTATTGTGGTAAGTTATGGTTTCAGTACCAAACAGCTTTGTATTTTTATCATCAAGCTCAACATCAATTTTATAGTCTGCCTGCTGCTGGTAGTAAGCAGGGCCCGGCGCGCCTGAAGCAGTACGGAACATGTTTGGCGTAGCCATAATGTCATACATCTGGCTAAACCTGTTATTATTATAATTTCCAATTTCTTTCTTAGTGGGGGCCTCCTGAGCCATTACACTAAGCAACGGTAATAAGTACAGGATATAAAATATCTTTTTCATAATCTTTAGTATTCCAATATTCTCATTGGTTGTTCATTAGTTAACAAAAGGCTTTTTTTGTTACTGTTTATATTGGTATGGATAATATTTTGCTGTTCATGAAATGTTTTAAACAACGTGGTGTTTTTAATTTCCAGCTTTTTTACTGGAGTTTGTGCGGGTATGGTAAAATAGCATATCAGCACATCATCTTCAATTTCATTACCTAAAAATTTTATTGGCTTTTCATTACCGTTAAGTTTCACCTTAATCTTCCCTGAAAAATACCGGCTCAGGTAATCCTTTAAATCAGGCACTTCTTTACTTGTGCCTATATAGAATTTCCTGTTGTACTCTTCATTCATTTCCTTTTCAAGGTCGTCAATAAATACCCGGGAGGTTACCTGTATCACATTTTTTTGCTGCACATATTCCAGTTGGAAAACTGCCACATAAAATTTATGATTGGTAAAACTGCTAAGCCCGAAAATTATTAAAAAAAATAGCAGCCATTTTTTTAAGTGCTTCATTTTCCAAAAATAATAAACTTAAAGTAACTTTAAGAGTTAAAACCCTGTTCTCAACCTTTATTTATTTTTAAATATTCCCTGCTTTTTACATCAAGATAACTTATAAGCTCAATTTCATTGCGAGGGTCTAAAAGATAGCGATTGCCATTATCGCAATAGGTAAGGAATAAGCCTATTTCATCCTGCGGCACTTTTAATGTTTCAGTAAAAAACCTGTCACTGTAAAGCTCTCTTACTGCCTGCGGAAAAGGCTTATCAGTAATAAATGCTGGCCTTTTATCCCGCACAGCCTCTTTCTTTTTACCTGCAACCAGATTAATTAAAGCAACAATATTAACCCCGTTAGCCGGAGGAAGTAAATTCTTATTTATTTCGGCGGCATTAAATTTTGAACCTACAGCCATTACTTTTGTATTTTTACTGTCAACAGCAAGGTTCCCTGTCAGGTCGGTTATCAGCAGTTCCTCAAGCTGTGTGGCTTCACCCTCAATTTTAACTACAAACAGCTCCTGCTTTAAGTCGGCTGCAGTTACTATGTGCTGCATTGTTTTAAAAGCAATTCCGGCAAATTTCAAGGTATCGGCGGGCCTGGCATAAATAACAAAATTACCCTCATCATCAGTAACATTGCCTGTTTTGGCATTAAGGTTATAAACAGAAAGATACTCAACCTTTAGCGAATCTGAAATCACTTTTCCTTTAAGCAGTTCCCTTTCACTCTTTTGTGCAAACATACAAAGCGGGAAAATAATCAGTAAAAACAGGAAATTAATTTTCATTTTTTTGCAGTTTTAAATATTTTTCGGCAAGTACCGCCATGCGGAATTGTGCAGTCTCATAATCGTTAGCATTTACGGCTGCTGCAAATTGGCTGTCTTCAATAATATAATAAATAAATCCCTCAACCTGAACAGAAGGTATTTTAAATTTGTCCCTTATTTCACCTTCAGTGTACATACCTTTTACTTTTTGCAGGAGCATTTCCTTCTTTTCCAGTTTCAGTTCTTTTTTTAGCCTTTTGGTTTTACCGTTTATGGCATTTAAAATAGGGTCAATTGGCATACCTCCGGCTATAAGCCCCAACAAATGTACCGGCTTAAAATCGCCTGCCGTTTTCAGCCTCCGTTCTGCGGGGGTATATCTCTTTTGCCCTTTTGGCACCAGTCCTAAAGATTCTGCCGTAATGGTGTCCTTATCAATTATTACCTCTTCCAGTTCATAAGATGTAATAAATACCGACATGACGAAAGGCTTTTCGGCAAAGGCCTGCTCATTTAGCTTAAACTCCCTTGTGCCTGTACGGTTGCTGTACACAACCAGAACATCACCCGGCTTTGCCTCCAGGCTGAAATTACCTCCTGCTGCGGTTTTTGTTTCGCCCCCGGTTTCTTTGTTTATAACATATAAACCCGGTATACCCGTGCCGCCCACATCTGAAACCACCCTGCCCAGCAATTCTTTACGCTCCTGCGCTTTGGCAGTAACAGCTATTATAAGCAGCAGAAATAAGATGGCTTTACTTTTCATCGGCTATAAGTTTCAGATAATCTTTTGAAAGCCCAGCACCAATAAATTTTGCCATTGAATAGTTTTTAGCTTTTATTGCTGCTGCAAATTTGCTGTCCTCCACTATATAATACAAAAAGCCCCCAACATATTCAGCTGGTATTTTTAATTCGGTTATAATCTCTTCCTCGGTATAAATATAATCTATCTGCTCCAGCAGTTTTTCTTTTTTCTCTGTTTCAACAGCCCTTTTAAGCATTTTTGTACGTCCGCTAATGGCGTTTATCAAACCATCCACACCGCTTTGCGCGGTATATAATTTCCGCTCGGCAGGTGTCAGCCTCTTTTGATCCGGTGAGGCGAGCCCCAATGATTCTGATGTAATAGTATCTTTCTCTATTATAACTTCATTAAGTTCATAGGCTTTTACACTTACTGAAACGATAAACGGATTTTCTGCAAATGCATTCTGCGGCACTGCAAAATCACGCACTCCAGTATTTGTGCTGTATACTGCCAGTTTATCGCCTGCCTTTGCGGGTATGTGGAAATCACCACGCACATCCGTTTTGGTTTCAGTGCCTGTAGTTTTATTTATTACAAAAACATTGGGTATGCCGGTATTTTCCATATCAGAAACAACACGCCCGTAAAGTGTTTTTCGCTCCTGTGCAAAGGTTGTAATGCTGATTAAAAGCAGGATAAAAAAAAGTATATTTTTCACAAATGGATGATTACTTTTATAAAGTTAGGTATTTTAAACAGCATTTTACGCAAAAATACTATCAAGCTGTTACAAGCCCCTCATCTCCACCTGCAATATTCTTTGTAACTTTACCTTTTCTTACAATTAACGGATGAAAAAATTAATTATTGCAAGCACTTCCACATTACATGGCGGCGCTTACCTGGATTATTTATTGCCTACACTAAAGGAACATTTTAAAAATTGCAGTTCGCTGGTTTTTATCCCTTATGCAAGGCCGGGCGGAATAAGCCATGAAGACTATACACAAAAGGCTGCGGATTTTTTTGAACAGCTGAATATAAAGGTAAAAGGCATACATGAATTTGAAAACCCTGTACAGGCAGTTAAAGAAGCAGAAGCTGTTTTTACAGGCGGAGGGAATACTTTCCTGCTGGTTACACAACTATATAGATTTGGAGTGATGGAAGCTCTTAAAGAAGCTATAAATAACGGCACACCTTACCTTGGCACAAGTGCCGGCAGCAATATTTGCGGGCTCACCATGCAAACCACTAATGATATGCCCATTATTTACCCGCCAAGTTTTAATACACTTGGGGCAATACCTTTTAATTTGAATCCGCATTATCTTGACCCTGAAACCGGCTCAACCCACATGGGCGAAACAAGGGAAACACGCATAAAGGAGTTTCACCAGTTTAACAGCCAGCCTGTATTAGGGCTGCGTGAAGGCAGCTGGCTACAGGTTAACGGAGATACAATTATGCTGAAAGGAGAATTGCAGGCAAGGCTGTTCAGGCAGAACATACCTGCTGAAGAAATTGAGCCCGGAACCGATATTTCTTGGTTAAGCTAAAAGTAATCTTCAATTAAAAAACCTTATCAAGCACGGTATATGCACTAAAAGTATAATACAAACGCGAAGAAAACCAGTAAGTAAAATAAGCACCGAAAGCTATCAGAAAAATAGCTGTGCCAAGCTCGTATTTCAGTTCTTCATGCTGTTTACGGTTTCGAAATAAAATTTTAAATCCATACGCTACTGTTATTGCAGCCATAACAGCAAAAACGGTGAATAAAAAAGCTGATACTATTTCCATTTTTAATCTATTAATTAGTGAAATGAAAATGAAACCCTATTTTATGCAACTGAAAATTAACAAAAGGAAATAAAAAATCCAAACCATATACGGTTTGGATTTTTTTAGAGAGCGGAAGACGAGGCTCGAACTCGCGACAACCAGCTTGGAAGGCTGGAGCTCTACCAACTGAGCTACTTCCGCTTTTGTGGATGCAAATATAACTAATAAGTTTTTTTAGTTGCAAGCTTTTTTACAAAAATATTTACCCTTAAGCAAGACTGCTTACTTAAAATATTTATTATTAATTTGTTATAGAAAAAACAAACGTATGATAACTATTAGGCCTATACAACCGATAGAAACTTTTGCTGTAAGGCAGCCTGTACTGCGTCCCGGCAAACCTGTTGAAAGCTGTATATTTCCGGGTGATGAACTACCCTCAACAATACATTTCGGGTTATTTGCTGATAATATCCTGGCAGGCGTAATATCGGTTTTTGAAGCTGAAAATGAAATCTTTGAACAGCAGGGGCAATTTCAGGTAAGGGGTATGGCTGTATTAGGCGATTATCAGAAAAAAGGCTTTGGCGAAAAGCTTATGCAGCAGGCAGAAAAACACGTAGCAGAAAAACACGGAAAACTGATATGGTTTAATGCTCGTGAAAATGCAGTACCGTTTTATACAAAAACAGGCTACCAGATAACTGGCAGCCCGTTTGATATTCCCGGTATAGGCATTCATTATATAATGTATAAATACCTTTAATAATTATATAAGTTTAGAAGCCTGTATATATTCTTTGGTTGGATGATAAATAAACAGGCATGATTTACCCTGTATCAGGTTTATAATTTCCCTGTTCAAATTATTTGGCAATGCAGGGCATCCAAGGCTGCGCCCCAGCCTGCTATGCATCTGTATAAATTTTTCACTTACATAATCAGCGGCATGCATTACAACGGCACGTGCACGCGCATTATTATTAATACCCCTTTCAAGCCCGTCCAGGCGTAATGATGGGCCATGCTTGCCCTGGTAAATTTCGCCGGTGGCATAAAAGCCAAGGCTGCTCTTGTTTGAGCTGGACTGGTTGGAGAATGAAGTGGCAAACTCATTACCGCTATTCCTGCCGTGTGCTACAAGTGTATTGTACAATACTTTGTTATTTTTCATATCAATAATCCACAGCCTCTTGCTGTTGGATGATTTACTGAAATCAATAACAGTAAGGTAATCTTTTTTTATTTTACCATCTTCTTTAAGTTTGCTGAAACCGGCAAATGCTTTGGTAAAGCATGAAAGCTCCGGCATTGAGTAAGAATTAGCATCAATGCTGTTGTAAACAGTTTCTGCAGCAGATAAGGCTGTTGCTTCAGCCCCTGCTTTTAAAGGCAGGGCAGCTATATTAGATTTTACAGGTGTGGAAAAAGAAAAAAATAAAAAAACAATAGACGTAAAAAAGTTGTTAATCATAGTAGTTTAGTTGTGCTTTACTTTTAACAGGGCGCAAAATAGTTAATCAAATTTTAAAAACCAACGCGCAAAACTGTTAAAACCAGTTATTTAACATTTTCATTTGTAATGAGCTTTTCATTACTTCCTTCGCATTCAATAACGTACAAAAAAGCCCTTGTATTATATTCCTAATAACAAAAAGTTAATTTATTCCGTCAATTATATAGTTACAAACACCTTACCAAAGTATAAATACCTGGAAATTAAAATGTTAATTAACATTTTTATGTTACTATCATTCAATATTTTATCTTTTATAAATTGAGTATCTTTACAGTGTTAACTCCGCATCTTAAAAACACATAATACAGCATGAATAAAAAAGTAATTTTAATGATACTTGACGGCTGGGGCAAATCGCCCGACCCCAAGGTATCTGCAATAGACAATGCCAACACACCTTTTATAGATAGCCTTTACAGGAATTACCCAAACGCCACTTTACGTACTGACGGGCTTAATGTAGGCCTTCCTGAAGGGCAGATGGGCAATAGTGAGGTAGGCCACATGAACCTGGGGGCAGGCCGCATAGTATATCAGGATCTGGTTAAAATAAACCTCGCTGTGCAGGATAAAACCCTGGGTAATGAAAAAACCTTAATTGATGCGCTGCAGTATGCAAAACAAAATAATAAGAAAGTGCATTTGTTAGGGCTTGTTTCAAATGGTGGTGTGCATTCCCATATCAACCACCTGAAAGGACTTATTGATGTTACCAACAATTATGGGCTTGATAAGGTATATATCCATGCATTTACAGATGGAAGGGATGTTGATCCTAAATCGGGAAAGATGTTTATAGCCGACCTCATAGACTATATTAAGGATAAAAATGCAAATCTTGCCTCTATAATAGGGCGATACTATGCCATGGACAGGGACAAGCGATGGGAAAGGGTAAAGCTCGCTTACGACCTGCTTGTTAATGGGCTGGGCATACCTTCTACCAATGCTGAGGGCAGTATTGCCGAAAGTTATGAAGAAGGCATTACCGATGAGTTTATAAAACCGATTGTAATGACTACAGACGGTACAAACCCAGTTGCAACAATTGAACCGAATGATGTAGTTATATTCTTTAATTTCAGGACTGACAGGGGCAGGCAGCTAACAGAAGTGCTGAGCCAGTTTGATTTGCATGAACAGAATATGCACAAAATGAACCTTTATTTTGTTACCATGACCAATTATGACGACAATTTTAAAGGCATACATGTTATTTATGATAAAGACAACCTTACTGAAACACTTGGAGAAGTTGTTTCTAGGCATGGCAAAAAGCAGATACGCATAGCGGAAACCGAAAAATATCCGCACGTAACATTCTTCTTTTCAGGCGGCAGGGAAGAACCTTTTGAAGGTGAGAAAAGGCTGCTTTGCCCATCGCCAAAAGTGGCAACCTACGACCTGAAACCGGAAATGAGCGCATTTGATATTACCAATTCCCTTGTACCGGAACTGCGTAAAGGGGAAGCTGATTTTGTATGCCTTAATTTTGCAAACGGCGATATGGTGGGGCACACCGGTGTTATGGAAGCTGCTATAAAGGCGTGTGAGGCCGTAGATGCATGTGTTAAGCAAGTGGTGGAAACCGCACTTGAAAATGACTATACCACTATTGTTATAGCCGACCACGGCAACTGCGATACCATGGTTAACCCTGACGGAAGCCCAAATACCGCACATACCACCAATCCCGTACCTATAATATTAGTAGATAAAGAATTAAAGCAAATAAAAGAAGGAATATTAGGCGATATTGCCCCTACCATACTTGAACTTATGGGGCTGCCACAGCCTGAGGCCATGACAAGGCATTCTTTGTTATAGTATAATATACTGCCTTACTTGTCATTCTGAATGAAATGAAGAATCCAGCATGAGATTCCTCCTTTGTTGGAATGACAGGTAAGGCAGTTTTATTTTTAGCATCCGCTGAATTCACTGAAATAATCACGCTCTATAGTTTCCCTGTGCTGTGGGTGCGCAATATCAATCATAGCTTTGGCACGCTGTTTTAGTGTTTTGCCATATAAATCGGCGATACCATATTCTGTTACAATATACTGCACATGAGAGCGAGTGGTTACTACCCCCGCTCCCTGTTTAAGGAAAGGCACTATCCTGTTTTCCCCGCGCCTTGTTACAGATGGAAGCGCAATTATAGCCTTGCCGCCTTCGCTAAGGGCAGCACCCCTTATAAAGTCCATTTGCCCTCCCACGCCCGAATACATCCTGCAGCCTATGGAGTCGGCGCAAACCTGGCCGGTTAAATCCACCTCAATAGCCGAATTTATAGCTACCATCTTAGGGTTTTTCCTGATTACGGAAGTATCATTAACAAAAGATGATTCACGCATTTCTATAAAAGGGTTGTCATTTACAAAATCATATAACCTTTGCGAGCCGATTAAAAAAGTAGCAAGTGCCCTTCCCCTTACAGTCCCTTTATAATTACAATTAATAACTCCCTTTTCAATAAGTTCAATAACCCCGTCAGAAAACATTTCGGTATGCAGCCCGAGGTTTTTATGGTTGCCCAGCTTGGCAAGGGCCGCATTGGGTATAGAGCCTATCCCCATCTGCAAAGTGCTTTCATCATCAATAAGTGATGCTATATGTGCCCCTATGCGCTCTTCCTGTTCTGTTATAATATCAGGCTCATGCCCATAAATCGGCACATCTGTTTCCACCAGGTAATTGATTTCAGAAATATGGATAACACCGTCACCAAAGGTGCGCGGCATGTTAGGATTAACCTGTGCAATTACCCATTTGGCATTTTCTATTGCCGCTATACTGGCCTCAACCGAAACACCCAGTGAGCAGTAGCCGTGGCTGTCCGGCGGTGAAACCTGTATAAAAGCTGCATCAAGCTGTAATACCTTTTTCCTGAACAACCGGGGGAGTTCGCTCAAAAATACAGGGGTGTATGAACCGTTTCCTGCAGTGAGTGTATGCCTTACATTTTTACCTATAAAAAACGAATTAACATGAAAACTGTCCATTAAAGCAGGGTCGGCATAAGGTGCTTCGCCCTCGGTGTGCATATGGCAAATTTCCACATTGCGCAATTCAACAGCCCTTTCGGCTAATGCTTTGGTTAAAACAGTTGGTGTTGCGGCTGCAGCCTGCACATAAACCCGGTTGCCCGAATTGATAATCTTTACGGCCTCGGCCGCAGTTACATATTTACCCATACCTAAAAATTTTAAGCAAAATTACCCATGCTTAAAGTTACAAAATATGATAAAACTCATGTTCGGCATAATATTAGCGGAATATTGTACTTTTGTAATCGAAAACTAATGAGCATGATTATACCTAAAACCAGAGAAGAGATTGAGTTAATGCGTGAAAGCGCCCTTATAGTATCTAAAACACTGGGTATGCTGGCAGGCGAAATAAAGCCGGGCATAACAACACTGCAATTGGACAAACTTGCTGAAACTTTTATACGCGACCATGGCGCAGTACCGGGATTTTTAGGATTATACGGCTGCCCCTCAACACTGCTTACCAGTGTTAATGAGCAAGTGGTGCACGGCCTGCCAAACAACAGGCCAATAGAAGATGGAGATATTGTATCGGTAGACTGTGGTGCGCTTAAAAATGAATTTTACGGTGACCATGCTTATACTTTTGAAGTGGGCGAAGTAGCCCCTGAAACAAAAAAACTTTTACAGGTTACAAAAGAATCTCTTTATGTAGGCATACGCGAATTCAGGGTAGGCAACCGCGTAGAAGATGTAGGTAACGCCATACAAAAATATACCGAGGCTGAAGGCTATGGTGTGGTGCGCGAACTGGTAGGCCATGGACTTGGGCGAAAAATGCACGAAGACCCCGAAATGCCTAATTATGGAAAACGCGGCAGGGGCAAGCTTTTTATAGAAGGTATGGTTGTAGCTATAGAGCCTATGATAAATATGGGAACTAAAAATGTCCGCCAGTTAAAAGACGGCTGGACTATAGTAACACGTGACGGAAAGCCAAGTGCACATTTTGAGCATAATGTTGCCCTTATTAATGGCAGGCCCGAATTGCTTTCAACCTATGCTTATATATATAAAGCTTTGGGTATTGAAAGCGATGAGGAAAACGAATTCAGGCGTGAGCCGCTTGCAGTATAACATTTCAGTGTAAATGAAAAAACTGTTTAAACTTATCCTTAATACTATTCCGCGCCCATTGCTTATACGTTTAAGTTATGTAGCGCGCCCTGTTTTGGCAGCAGCTTTAAAAGGAAGCACCTATACCGACACTATTGACGGTAAAAGCTTCCGCAGCTTTTTACCTTACGGCTACGGCAAACAGCGTAATAATGTGCTTTCACCAAGCACACTATCCCTGGAAAGGCACCGCCTATTATGGCTTTATTTAAAAAATGAAACCGATTTTTTTACCGCGCCAAAAAAAGTGTTGCATTTTGCCCCTGAACAGGCTTTTTACAAGCGTTTCAGGAAAATGAAAAACCTTGATTACACTACCACTGATTTATATTCGCCACTGGCAGATGTAAAGGCGGATATATGCAACCTGCCTTTTTCGGATGATAGTTACGACATGATTCTTTGCAACCATGTACTGGAACATATTCCCGATGACACTAAAGCAATGCAGGAACTTTACCGTGTACTTAAGCCCGGGGGAATGGGTATTTTCCAGATACCGCAGGATTTAAACAGGGCCGAAACTTTTGAAGACAACTCTATTACTGACGCGAAGGAACGTGCCCGAATTTTTGGGCAGTATGACCACGTCAGGGTATATGGCCGTGATTATTTTGATAAACTTCGCAGCATAGGATTTCGTGTAGTGGAAGAAGATTATACAAAAAAAATCGCCCCACAGGATGTGGAGCGATTTTGTCTTGCAGAAGGCGAGATAATACCGATATGCTTTAAGGATTAATTTTGCTGTTCCGGCATCAGCATAGCTATAACCTTATCTTTGGTAAGGTATTTTTTAGCTACCTCCTGTACATCTTTAGCTGTTAGGGCTGTTACTCTTTCCTCTACTTTAAGTATGTTTTCAGGATTTGTACCGTTAAGGTAAGCTTCATTTAAATAGTTAAGCCAGTATTTATTTTCCTTGATGCTCTTTTTGTATTCAAGGAACTCAGCTTCTTTAAATTTAGAAAGGTCTTTTTCATCCGGCCCGTTATCTACAATTTTTTGTACTTCTTTTAGTGCCGACTCCGTTAACTTTTCTGCATTTTCCGGCCCGCAAGGGAAAGATATACTAAAACTGTATGAGCCGTAAGGTACTTTACCCATGCTTCCCCTTGCGCCTATGCCATACACACCGCTTTCTTTTTCCCTTAACTGTTCTGTAAGTTTAATGGTAAGTATTTCGCCTAATGCCTGTAGTGCAAGGT
Source organism: Flavobacterium sp. MK4S-17 (assembly GCF_009848495.1). GTDB lineage: Bacteria > Bacteroidota > Bacteroidia > Flavobacteriales > Flavobacteriaceae > Flavobacterium. The sequence continues at coordinate 61,393 of NZ_WWEP01000008.1, read as the reverse complement.
CTTCTTTAGGAGAATAAGGCGCATCGCCATAATACCTTATCATTACTGTACTTTTAGGGTCAGTACCTTTATTAACTACTTTTTTATGGCTGCCCGAAAGCATCCTGTACCCGTTGTCAACCGCCTTTTCCTTTGTATTGGCCGATGGCAGGGAAGCTATATATTTTGCTGAAAAATCTTCAATTGCTTTATCATCTATATTACCCACAAAGAAAAATTCAAAGTCGCCCGCATTGGCAAAACGTTCTTTGTATTTTTCATAAGCTAATTTATAGTCGGTTTCTGCCCATGACTTTTCATCAGGGAAAATACCGTTAAAACGAGGGTTATCCTTTAAAAGGAAGCCAAATACTTCCTGCTGGAAATAAACTTCCGGCTGCGATGCAAGGTTGCCAAAGAAAGCAGATTGCTTTTGCTTGTAGCTCTCATAAGCCTCATTATCATAATTAAGGTCGGTAAAATAAGCATGCAGCATCTGGAACATATATTCCATATCCTTAGGAGTTGAACTGCCGGAAAAACCTTCGTTAATACCACCTATATAAGGGCTTACATACGCTATTTTACCTGTCATGAATTTATTAATATCGTTCAGTTTTAAACCTGAAAAACCAGCTTCGGCAAGTGCGCCATTGGCAAACTGCACTTTTTTATAATCCTCATTGGAATAAAGGTTGGAACCCCCAAAACTTACAGCACTTAAAAGAACCTCATCGTTTTTAAAATCGGTTTTTTTGTAAGTAACCCTGGCACCATTACTTAATGTAAGAGTAGTTGTACCAAGTTTTGCGTTATTTTCCTTTTTAGTAATACTGCCCGGTTTTACTTCTTTTCTTAAAAGGCCGGAGGCCACTTCAGCATCCTTATACGGAGTAATATCAGCATCGCTCATATTAAGCACTGCAAGTACTTCTTGCTCAGTTGGCTTTTTAAGGTTTTCTTTTTCAGGGCCTGTAAATACCACTACCCTGTTGTCATCTTTAATATAAGTATTAATCAGGCCGTTTATATCTTCAACCTTTATAGCAGGCAATAGCTGCTGCATGGTTTTGTAAGTCCACTCTATACCCGGCGCCGGTTCATTTTCGAGGAAATGGGACTGGTAACTCCACACAAAATTTTCAGATTCTGTCTTGCCCCTGTCATTATAGGCTCTTTCCATACGGGCCAGGTATTCCGTTTTTGCCCTTTCAAGCTCAGAAGCTGTAAAGCCGTATTTTTTTACACGAAGGTTTTCCTCTACTAAAACTTTTAGCGCATCAAGCTGCTTTTCTTCAGATGCCATGGCAAATGACTGATATCCTTTTTTTGTTCTTGCCCAGGTATCGCCATAGTAGGAATAGCCATAAGTAAATGGCGGGTTGGCCGAATTTACAAGCTCCTCAAGCCTGTTGTTAAGCATGGTTGAAAAAAGCCCCCTTTTAAGGTTATCATTAAAATCGTTTATTGTAACCATTTTCTTAGGCTCTGTATAATCTTTATAAACCAACTGAACCTGTGAGAACGAAGCCTCTTTATCAGACTCTATAGCTACAAAAGTCTGCTCATGGTTTGGCACATCAAAGTATTTTCTTTCCCTTTCATTTTTAGGGTTTTTGTAAGACGAGAAATGGTCTTTAATTTTTTGCTCCATTTCTGCAACATCAATATCGCCCACTACAATTACACTCATAAGGTCCGGCCTGTACCAATCTTTATAAAAGTTTTTAAGCTTATCATAGGTAAAATTTTCAAGTATTTCCTTTTTACCTATCGGCATACGGTCTTTATAATGCGATTTATAAAGCATTTTAGGCATAAAGCGCTTTTCCATCCTGTCGTCTGCGCCAAGCCCCAAACGATATTCTTCCAGCACCACTCCCCTTTCCTTATCTATTTCTTCAGGGGTTAGTACCGTATTAAAAGCCCAGTCCTCTATAATCTGGAAACCCTTTTCCAGTTTTTCTTTATCGTCTGATGGTATAGGCAGGAAATAAACGGTTTCGTCAAAACCTGTATAGGCATTAAGGTGCTGCCCAAATTTAACCCCTATGCTTTGCAGGTAGTCAATCAATGCATTTTTAGGAAAACGCTTGGTACCATTAAAGCACATATGCTCCATAAAGTGGGCAAGCCCCTGCTGGTCATCATTTTCCAGGATGGAACCTGCATTTATTACCAGCCTTAAATCTACTTTATCTTCTGGCTTATCATTTTTCCTAATATAATAGGTTAACCCGTTTTTAAGTTTCCCGGTTTTTACATTCGGGTCAAACGGAATAGGGTCGGTACCCTTCGGGCCCTGTGCCATCGCCACTACGGGTGCGGCTAACAGGAACAACCACAGTCTTAAATTTCTCATGATTATTTTGTTGGTTTAAGTTTGGAATACCTGCTAAAACTATAAAAAGATTTTTTTATTGTAAAAACTTTAACATAAAACCTGTTAAACTGCTCATTTGCCATGACAGCAATTTATTTTCATATATTTACGTTCAATAAAAAAGTCATATAAAATGATTAAAAATTTGATTGGGTTTTTGCAGATAGCGGCACTGTTGCTATGTGTACCTGCCATTGCCCAGGTTCAGTATGAAACAGCACCGCCCTACAATATAAAAACGGTTTCTTTCAGGGCAAATAATGAAAATGCTTACCCGTACTTCAGGCTAGGAGACGCATTTGAAATAACATTTGACGACCTGTTTGCCAACCAGGCTAATTATTATTACAGTGTAACACATTGTAATTATGACTGGACCCCGTCACAACTACTTTCTATCAACGATTATATACAGGGGTTTGACAGCCAGCGGATACAAAACTTTGAAAATTCATTCAACACATTACAGGTTTACACCCATTACACTCTTAGTTTTCCTAATAAATTTACCACATTGCTGCTATCGGGCAATTATATATTGAAAATAATGAATGAAGACCGCGAAGTTGTTTTTAGCCGCAGGTTTATTATTTATGAAGATATTGTAAGCGTGCCGCTACAGGTAAAAAGGGCAAGGGGCATGGATGTAATACAGGAAAAGCACAATCTTGACTTTGCCATTAAAACCAATGCTTTCCTTTTTCAGAACCCGTTGCAAAATGTAAAAGTAGCCCTTTTTCAAAACGGCAGGTTTGATAATGCCATTTATAACATAAAGCCACAGTACACCATAGGGAATGATCTTATATACAGGTATGATAAGGAAACACAGTTTTGGGCAGGAAACGAATATTGGTATTTTGATAATAAAGATATACGAAATGCGGTAAATAATGTACTGCGCATAACGGCCGGGGAGATTTATAATAACATTTTATACACCAACGAAGCCAGGGCTGAAAAGCAATATACCTACTATCCTGATATTAATGGTAATTTCCTTGTGAATAATATTAACCTTAGCGTTACAAATAAGTTACTGGAATCTGATTACGCATGGGTATTTTTTAGCCTTGATGCGCCCTCTTTTTTTAACAAGCAGGATATTTACATAGGCGGCATGTTTAATAATTATGCCAAAACAGATGAGTATAAGCTGGAATACAATCAAAATACTGGGTTGTATGAAAAAGCTGTTATGATTAAGCAGGGTTTTACTAATTACCTGTATTTTGTTACCGACAAAAATGGCTATACCGATGGTAAAAATGCTATTGACGGCAATTTTTACCAAACGGAAAATGATTATAATATACTGGTATATTACAGGGAGAATAACGAACGTTATGACAGGGTTATAGGCATAGGAGCAGCGAATTCGGAAAATATTATCAACTAAACACCAATAGGTTAAACAATAATTTCAATTAATTTAATATTTAAAATTTAAGGCTTAGCCAATAAATTTGTATTTTTGGGAACCTGAACCCGTAATTGTATGGTATCACAAATAACAAGAGGCATAAAAATATCTGTTTCCACCAGTTTTGAAGGCACCTACTTTAAAAACTACAGGATACAATTTGCCTTTACTTACCAGATTACCATAGAAAACCACGGAAAAGACTCGGTACAGCTCAACAGCCGCCACTGGGAAATTTATGATTCGCTTAACGATATTGAGATGGTAGATGGCGAAGGCGTGGTAGGGCAAAAGCCAGTATTAAAACCCGGCGAAAAGCATACTTACAGTTCAGGCTGCCTCCTCTCATCACCTTTTGGTGCCATGCGCGGGTATTTTAATATGGTAAACTTTACCACCACGCGCAGTTTCAGGGTTATTGTGCCTACTTTCAGGCTAAGTGCGCCGTTTGCGCTTAATTAACAATATCTTCATTATTTAGAGCGTTACACTGTACTTTCCTCAATTATAGGATAAATAATTTCTGTATATTTGCATAACTCATATTTTTAATCCTTTAATTAATTACATTATGCCAAAAGGAATTTATAATGTACCCGAAGCTTATAATGAGCCGGTTAAATCATATGCACCCGGCACAAAGGAGCGCGAAGAGGTTCTTTCAACTTTTAAAAAATTATACAGCACAACCGTAGATGTGCCCTTATATATAGGCAGTGAGGAAATCCGCACAGGAAAAACAAAAGAAATACGGCCGCCTTTCGACCATAAAAAAGTAGTAGGCACCTACCATGAAGCTGAAAAGCAGCATGTGGAAAAAGCCATAGCTGTTGCTCTTGAGGCAAGAAAAAAATGGGCTGCAATGGCATGGGAACACAGGGCATCTATATTCTTGAAGGCAGCCGAACTCATTGCAGGGCCTTACAGGGCAAAAATAAATGCCGCCACCATGATTGCACAGGCAAAAACCGTGCACCAGGCAGAAATTGATGCTGTGTGCGAGTTTATAGACTTCCTTCGTTTTAATGTGGAATTCATGTCGCAGATATATGCAGAGCAGCCAATATCATCAGACGGTATATGGAACAGGATGGAACACCGCCCATTGGAAGGCTTTGTTTATGCCGTTACTCCATTTAACTTTACGGCTATAGCAGGGAACCTGCCGGCCTCCCCTGCCCTTATGGGTAATGTAGTAATCTGGAAACCAAGCGCATCGCAGGTATATAGTGCCAATGTTATAATGGAAGTGTTTAAGCTTGCCGGATTGCCAGACGGAGTTATTAATATGGTACATGGCAACGCTGCCATGATTAGTGATACTGTATTTGAGAGTGCCGATTTTGCAGGAGTTCATTATACAGGCTCAACAGGAGTATTTAACGGAATATGGGCTAAAATAGGCCAGAATATTGATAAATATAAAACCTACCCAAGGATAGTAGGTGAAACCGGAGGCAAGGATTTTGTGCTTGCCCACCCTTCATCAAACGCTGCCGAGGTAGCTACGGCACTTTCCCGCGGTGCTTTTGAGTACCAGGGGCAAAAATGTTCTGCGGCTTCCCGGGCCTATCTCCCAAAATCATTATGGGCTGATATTAAGGAGCTTTTAATTAAAGATGTGCAGTCCATGAAAATGGGTTCTCCTGAAGATTTTGGCAACTTCCTTTCTTCAGTTATACATGAAGCTTCATTCGACAAACTTGCTTCTTATATTGACGCTGCTAAAAAAGCAAGTGATGCCGAAATTATAGTAGGTGGAAATTATGATAAATCGGTAGGTTATTTTATAAAGCCAACAGTTATTGTAACTACCAACGCAAAATATGACACAATGTGTACAGAGCTTTTTGGCCCGGTACTTACCATACATATTTATGAAGATGAAAAATGGGAAGAAACCCTTAAACTGGTAGATGAAACATCTCCTTACGCATTAACGGGGGCTATTTTCAGCCGCGACCGTTATGCTATTGAACAGGCTACAAAAGCACTTGAAAACAGCGCAGGAAATTTTTATATAAACGATAAGCCTACAGGAGCTGTAGTGGGCCAGCAGCCTTTTGGCGGCGCAAGGGCATCAGGAACTAATGATAAAGCCGGAAGCGTACTTAACCTTTTACGCTGGGTATCACCAAGAACTATTAAAGAAACATTTGTACCGCCAACAGATTATAGGTATCCGTTTCTTGGATAAATAAAATTGGATAAATAAAAAAAGGGCTGTTAGTAACAGCCCTTTTTTTATTTATTATACTTCATGGCAAGGTGTACTACCTTTTTGGTTTCAAAAAATTCATCTTCAAAATAATCAGAAAGATTATAAAGCGTTACACGCTGAAAAACCTGTAGCTCTTCTGCCAGGTCGCCACCTTTTAGGTAAAGTATGCCATTTGGCAATTCATGGTTTTGTTCTTTTTTCACTTTGCCCCTCACCCACTTTACAAAATCAGGCATATTGGTTACGGCACGGCTCACTATAAAATCGAATTCATCATTTACATTTTCGGCTCTTTTCTGCTCAGCTTTCACATTTTTAAGCCCAAGTGCCTGTGCCACTTCCTGTACCACCTTAATTTTTTTACCGATAACATCTATCAGGTAAAAATCGGTTTCAGGAAATAATATAGCCAGCGGTATGCCGGGAAAGCCTCCACCTGTACCTACATCCATAACCTTAGCACCGGGGTTAAACTCCATTACTTTTGCTATGCCAAGCGAATGCAGCACATGGCGTGTATAAAGCTCGTCAATATCCTTGCGGGATATTACATTTATCCTGCTGTTCCACTCTTTATACAATTCCTCAAGGCGCCCAAATTGTGCTTTTTGCTTATCTGTAAGGTTAGGAAAATACTTAATCACCTCCTGCATTATTTTTGTTTTTGGCAAAAGTAAACATTTGGTACTAAATTGTATATCTATTTTTGTTTTAAGCCCCTATTATAATTACCTTTGGCTTTTTTCTTTATAATATTATATATGCATATTAACCCTCCCGTTTTTTCTAAAACTGACTCTATAAAATTTTTCCGCACACTAAATAAGCGTGTAAACGATTATTTTAAGGAAAACAACATAAAAAAAACCGGCAACTGGAAGCTTCACATTAAGGCTTTTGTAATGTTTGCCCTATACCTTACCCCCTACTTTTTTATCCTTGCGCTGGATATGCCCGTTTGGGTTCAGCTATTGCTAACGGTGGTAATGGGCATAGGCATGGCAGGCATAGGGATGAATGTAATGCATGATGCCAACCATGGCTCATATTCATCTAAATCATGGCTTAATAAAATAATGGGCAGCAGCATGTACCTTTTGGCCGGCAATGTGTATAACTGGCAGGTACAGCACAATGTACTGCACCACACTTACACCAATATACACGGGCACGATGAAGACCTTGATGCAGGACGAATTATACGCTTTACACACACGGCACAATGGAGGAGGTTCCATAAATTCCAGCACTATTATTCTGTATTCTTATATGGTTTGCTAACCTTTAACTGGGCAATTACCACCGATATTAAACAAATGAGGCGCTATATTAAGAAAGGGCTTTCTTATGGGGAATTCCGCAGCCCTGTAAAACAATGGACTGTATTGGTTATAACAAAAATTATATATGTATCCATGTGGATTGCAACACCTATACTTTTAGGCATAGTTTGGTGGAAAGTACTTATAGGCTTCTTTATAATGCATTACACTGCCGGGCTTATTTTAAGCATCGTTTTCCAGTTGGCGCACGTGGTTGAAGAAACGGAAAACCCTGTACCGGATGAAAATGGCGAGTTACAGAACACATGGGCAATACACCAGCTTTATACCACTGCTAACTTTGCACCAAAAAATAAAATTGTAAACTGGTTTACAGGGGGGCTTAACCACCAGATAGAGCACCACATCTTCCCGCATATCAGCCACGTGCATTATAGTAAAATTGCCGAAATTGTAAAACAGACAGCAAAAGAGCATAACCTGCCATACCATGAGTTTAAAACCATGCGCCAGGCAGTGGCAGCCCATTTCAGGCACCTGAAAGACCTGGGCATGAAGCCTGCAATGAGTAACTAATCTATATAACTACAACACAAAAATGAATCAGCTTTCTGACAGGATTAATAACCTGAGCACATCGCAAACCCTTGCTATGGCAGCCAAAGCACGCGAGCTTAAAGCACAGGGTAAAGATATTATAAGCCTTAGCCTTGGTGAGCCCGATTTTAACACCCCTGACTTTATAAAGGAAGCCGCCAAAAAGGCTATAGATGAAAATTACAGCACCTACACTCCAGTAGATGGCTATGTGGAATTAAAAGAAGCTATATGCCGTAAGTTTAAACGCGATAACGGCCTTGATTATAAGCCATCGCAAATTGTAGTTTCCACAGGGGCAAAACAGTCGCTTTACAATATAGCACAGGTTATGCTTAATGAAGGGGATGAAGTTATATTACCGGCACCTTATTGGGTCAGCTATTATGAAATAATCAAACTATCCGGTGGTGTACCGGTGGTAGTGCCAACTTCTGTAGAAACAGATTTTAAGATAACTCCGCAGCAGCTTGAGGCTGCCATAACGTCCAAAACAAAAATGATGTGGTTTAGTTCGCCGTGCAACCCAAGCGGTTCCGTTTATAACAGGGAAGAACTTACCGCACTTGCCAAGGTACTGGAAAAGCACAGCAATATTTATGTAGTATCTGATGAGATATACGAGCATATAAATTTCTCAGGGACTTTTTGCAGTATTGCCTCTGTTCCCGGAATGTTTGAAAGGACTGTTACCGTAAATGGCGTGGCTAAGGCTTTTGCCATGACCGGATGGCGCATAGGTTATATAGGTGGGCCGGAGTTTATTGCCAAAGCCTGTACCAAAATGCAGGGGCAGGTTACCAGCGGTGCTAACAGTATTGCACAGCGTGCCACTATTGCTGCTGTAGATGCAAACCCTGAAGTACTTAAAGACATGGTAAATGCTTTCCACAGCAGGAGAGATTTAGTTATAGGGCTTATAAATGAAATACCCGGCTTAAAAGTAAATGTGCCCGAGGGTGCATTTTACGTTTTCCCTGATGTTTCTTATTATTTTGGAAAAACGCTTAACGGCTACGAAATTAAAAATGCCGATAATTTTTCCATGTACCTCTTAGAGTATGCTAACGTTGCCACTGTTACAGGGGATGCTTTTGGAAACCCTGACTGCATACGCTTTTCATACGCTACCAGCGAGGCACTTTTAACAGAAGCACTGCGAAGGATTAAAGATGCGCTTGCATAAAATATAACTTCCCGCCACTGTGCGGGATTTTTTTATTACACGCTATAACAACACAATATACATAATGCAAAAAAAGATTTTACTGTTAGGATCAGGGGAACTGGGAAAGGAGTTTGTAATTGCCGCCCAGCGCCTGGGGCAAACCGTTATTGCGGTTGACAGCTATGAAGGTGCACCTGCAATGCAGGTTGCCCATACGTTTGAAGTTATAAATATGCTGGATGGCAATGCGCTGGATGCTATAGTAGCAAAGCACCAACCCGATTTTATAGTTCCTGAAATTGAAGCAATACGCACCGAACGCTTTTATGATTACGAAAAGCAGGGAATAACGGTAGTACCCTCTGCTAAGGCGGCTAACTTTACCATGAACCGTAAGGCAATACGTGACCTTGCCGCTAAAGAACTGGGGCTTCGCACGGCGGCTTACCAATATGCAGCCTCGGCAGAAGAATTGTACAAAGCAGTAGCACAAGTAGGTATTCCCTGTGTGGTAAAGCCTTTAATGTCTTCATCGGGGAAAGGGCAAAGCACAATAAAAAGCGAAGCTGATATTGAAAAAGCATGGAACTATGCAGTTGAAGGCTCGCGTGGCGATGTTGTAGAGGTTATTGTAGAAGCATTTATAAATTTTCATTCCGAAATTACTTTGCTTACAGTAACACAAAATAACAATCCTACACTTTTTTGCGCACCTATAGGCCACAGGCAGGAACGGGGCGATTACCAGGAAAGCTGGCAGCCCGCAAGGGTATCTGAAAAAGATATAGCAGAAGCACAGCAAATGGCCGAAAAAGTAACCGAAGCCCTTGGCGGTGCAGGCATTTTTGGTGTTGAATTTTTCCTGACAGATGAAGGGGTTTATTTTTCTGAGCTATCGCCAAGGCCACACGACACCGGCATGGTTACACTTGCAGGCACGCAAAATTTTAATGAGTTTGAATTGCACCTTCGCGCTATCCTGGGCTTACCAATACCGGAAATTACATTGCAAAAAGCCGGGGCAAGTGCAGTAATACTGGCAGCGGGCAGCGGTGTACCTGTCATTAGCGGATTAGAAGAAGCGGCTGCATTACCAAAAACAGACATAAGGATATTTGGCAAGCCAACTACCCGCCCTTTTCGCAGGATGGGTGTAGCTTTGGCATATGATTTTGTTGAAGCACCTATAGAATCTGTAGTGGAAAATGCCAAGGCAGCAGCGAAATTGATTAATGTAGCCGAAAAATAATTGAATTATCGATAAATTTTGTTTTATATCTGATTAAAAATATTATTTTTACCAGAATTTAACAACTGTTTATATGAAAAAATTATTTACGATTATTGCTATTGCATGCTTAACATTGATTTCATGCTCCGGCAACGGCCCTGAAGGTGTTGCAAAAAGTTTTCTATCGCACACCAATAAAGGCGAAATGGCCGAGGCTAAAAAATATTGTGATGAGAAAACGGCATCAATACTTGGCATGGCTGAATCTATGTTAACCCCTGAAAGGATTGAAGTGATGAAGAAGAAAAATGTTAAGATAGATATTGTTTCTTCCGAAGTAAAAGATGAAACTGCTAAAGTAACTTACCAGCTTACATCTGAAGGTGAGAAAAGTGATGAAAAAACACTTGACCTTAAAAAAGTTGATGGCGACTGGAAAGTTACCATGAACAAAGAGGGAATGTAATTACCCTTTTTAACTATATTATTATGAAGCATTATCCTGTAAAGAAAATATTTTTTTGCCTGGTAATGCTTTTTCTTTTTGCTGTGTTGCTGTATAAAGCATTTTTTTATTTTGATAAGAAAAGTGAGGAAAAGCAATTTACAATGCATAAGCACACTACCAGGCTTAGCCCTGACGAAATGAGTAATATTGAAGAAGGGGACTTTATACTGCGCAGGGGATTTGGTTTCATTAGTGATTATATTTCTAAAAACCTTAATAATGGGGCTATAGATGTAACCCATGCCGGGATACTTGTAAAAATGGATAACAAATGGCATGTTATCCATTCCCTCTCATCTGACGTAAGTGCTATAGATGGTATGCAAATACAACCCCTGAGTGATTTCCTGAGTTATTCGGCACCGGGAAAAATAATTATTACCAGCCCTAAAAACTGCACCACCGCACTGCGCAAAAATATTTCTTATCTCGCCCAAAACTACCTTTCTAAAAAAATACCCTTTGACCACAAAGGGAAAATTGATGATGCCAATGAATTTTTCTGTACTGAACTAATATGGCAGATACTGGAAAAGGATCTTCACCATATAAACCTTCCAAAGGAAACCGAAGCAAGGAGAAAGCTGCTTTATTCCATGCAGTCAATGTATAGCAGCAGCTATTTTGATGTAAAAATAAACCAGTACCAACAGCAAGAATGCAGAATTAATGGAGATAAATTTACTCTGTAAAAATCCCAAAAATGCCTTATCAGGGCATCTTGCAAAAAAAACCTATTTTTGCAGTACAAACAAAACCTAAAACAAATGAAAGCATATGTTTTTCCGGGCCAGGGTGCCCAGTTTACAGGAATGGGTAAAGAACTGTATGAAAATTCTGCCGAAGCAAAAGAAATGTTTGAAAAAGCGAATGATATATTAGGCTTCCGCATAACTGATATAATGTTTGAAGGCTCTGCCGAAGAACTAAAACAGACTAAAGTAACACAACCGGCTATATTTTTACATTCTGTAATCCTTGCAAAAACCTTAGGCAGCAATTTTAAGCCTGATATGGCGGCAGGCCATTCGCTTGGCGAGTTTTCTGCACTTGTTGCGGCAGGTGCCCTTACTTTTGAAGACGGGCTTAAGCTTGTTTCACAGCGCGCCATGGCAATGCAGAAAGCATGCGAACTTGCCCCTTCAACGATGGCAGCCGTGCTTGGCCTTGAAGATAATATAGTAGAAGAAATATGCGAAAAAACCGAAGGTGTTGTAGTTGCCGCTAATTATAACTGCCCTGGGCAGTTAGTAATTTCCGGTGAAACGGGCGCAGTGGAAAGAGCCTGTGAGGCACTTAAGGCCGCGGGTGCAAAAAGAGCTTTGCTTTTACCTGTTGGCGGGGCATTCCATTCGCCCATGATGGAGCCTGCACGCGCCGAACTGGCAGCAGCCATTGAAGCAACAGCAATATCAAAACCGGTATGCCCTGTTTACCAGAATGTACCAGCTACCGCAGTTACAGAACCAGCCGAAATTAAGAAAAACCTTATTACACAGCTTACTGCCCCTGTAAAATGGACGCAGAGTGTACAAAACATGATTGCAGACGGTGCTACTGAATTTATTGAGGTAGGCCCGGGCAATGTTTTACAAGGGCTGGTTAAAAAAATTAATAAGGACGCACAGGCATCTGCCGCAATAATGTAATTATGAAACGGAAAAAGGGACTTATTTTATTAGGTATAATAATTGCGGCTGCATTTGTAAATCTTATTTTTATTAAGCATGCAAATGACCATAAAGAATGCAATGATATTACAGTGAAATATAAAGATGCAGAGGGTAATGATGTGATTGAAAAACGACATATCTGTAAAGAACAATTCAATTTCTGATAAAAAGAGGGGCTTAATTAAGCCCCTCTTTTTTATTCTTCAGGTACCTATACCACATCCACCCTATTAAAATAGTATCGGCAACTAATATTATAAGCAGGAAACTGTATTCTTTTTGAAATTTGAACTGTGTAAACATATCAGTCATTGCCATCAGTATGAGAGTTCCGCCAAGAATATAAAGCCCCGTCATGATAGCAGCCTTCTTTAATGTAATGTTCTTAAAAAAAGTACCTCTTGCCATTTTATTTATTTCTTATTTTCTGTTCCCATTTCCAGGCTGAAGATAAAGCATCATCCAGCGCCAGCTCAGCTTTCCAGCCCAGCACATCATTCGCTTTCCTGGTATCGGCATAAGCTTCGGTAATATCTCCTGCCCTCCTGTCTACAATTTTATAATTCAATTTTTTTCCGCTTACCTTTTCAAAAGTGTTTATAACTTCTAAAACAGAGTTACCCTTACCGGTACCCAAGTTAAATACCTCAACTTTTTCTTTATTTTTCTTTTCAATAAGCCTTTTAAGTGCGGTAACATGCGCTTTGGCCAAATCTACTACATGTATGTAGTCACGGATACAGGTACCGTCAGGTGTAGGATAATCATCTCCGAAAACTGAAAGCTGTTCCCTTAAACCTATTGCGGTTTGAGTGATGAAAGGCACCAAATTTTGTGGTACACCAATAGGTAACTCCCCTATATGAGCTGAAGCATGTGCCCCAACCGGATTGAAATAACGCAGCAGTATAGCATTTATACCTGTAACACCGGCAGTGTCCCTTATAATCTCTTCCCCTATCTGCTTGGTATTGCCATAAGGCGACATTGCTGCCTGTACAGGCGCATCTTCTGTAATGGGCATTTTTTCCGCTTGTCCGTAAACCGTACAGGATGAACTGAATATAAAATAGGACTCCTCCTTTTTTTGAAGCTCCTGCAACAGGTAAACCAGTACGCCAATATTATTTTCATAATACAACAACGGGTTTTCAACACTTTCTCCTACCGCTTTTGATGCAGCAAAATGGATAACGCCACTAACATTATCATGCTTTTTAAAAAAATCCTGAACGGCTTTCTTATCACGCAAATCAATCTGTTCAAACTCCGGCTTTTTTCCCGTTATGGCTGTAATGCCATCCAGCACGTTGATTGAAGAATTGGAAAGATCATCTGCAATAACTACATCAAAACCTTCATTTTGCAATTCAACCACCGTGTGCGATCCTATAAAGCCAAGGCCGCCTGTTACAAGTATTTTCATTAGAGGGGGTTTTTGTTAATTTATTGGTTAAACACTTAAAAATTCAAGAATGGTATCGGTTATATATTTTATCTGCTCATCATCAAGTTCAGTATGCATCGGCAATGCTATTACTTCCTTTACCAATTGGTTAGTAACCACAAAATCATTTTCATTATACCTGCTGTCAGCATAAGCCTTTTGGCTGTGCAATGGTATTGGGTAATATATAGCACATGGAATTCCTCTATCTAACAGGTGCTGCATTAAAGCATTCCTGTCAGCATTTAAAACCCTTAAAGTATATTGGTGAAAAACGTGGCTGTCAGCATCCCCCTTAACTACAGGTGTAATTATATCCGCATGGCCTGCAAAAGCTTTGTTATATTTTTCTGCTGCTTCACGCCTTGCTTTGTTATAACTGTCTAAAAGTGGCAGCTTAGCATTAAGCACTGCCGCCTGAACGCTGTCCAGCCTGGAGTTTACCCCCACAACATCGTGGTGGTAGCGCACATACATACCGTGATTAACAATCCCTCTTAATTTATGTGCAAGTTCATCGTCATTGGTAAAAATTGCACCGCCATCGCCATAGCAGCCTAAATTTTTTGAAGGGAAGAATGATGTAGAAGCTACATGCCCTATAACACCGGCTTTCTTTTTTGAGCCATCGGCATATTTATAATTGGCACCAATAGCCTGTGCATTATCCTCAATTACATACAGGTTATGTTCTTTTGCAATAGCCATTATAGCTTCCATATCGGCAGCCTGGCCAAACAAGTGTACAGGCACTATAGCTTTTGTTTTGGGTGTTATAGCCTTTCTTATTGCCTCTATTGATATGTTAAAAGTATCGGGGTTAACATCTACCAGAACAGGCGTAAGCTGTAAAAGTGCAATTACCTCAACTGTTGCTGCAAAAGTAAAATCGGCTGTTATAATTTCATCGCCCGGCTTTAAATCCAGCCCCATCATGGCAATCTGTAAAGCATCTGTACCATTGGCACACGGTATAACGTGTTTCACGCCCAGGTAATCTTCAAGTCCTTTCTGAAATTTCTGAACTTCAGGCCCGTTGATATAAGCCGTAGTATCCAGCACTTCCTGTATGGAAGCATTAACCGTATCTTTTATTTTATCATATTGACCCTTTAAGTCAACCATTTGTATTTTTTTCATATGCTTTAATTTAAGCCATCACAAAGCTACTAATTTATATGTGTGCCTGCCAATGAAAATAATATAAAGTACGTAATTTAGCAGTTCAATACTTACAATATGCTTTTTCTTTACAACCTGTTTACATACCTGGCATTTCCTGTTTTAAAAATAGCTGCATTTTTCAGCCCAAAAATGAAATTATTTATGGAAGGCAGGAAAACAGTTTTTAAAACGCTGAAAGAAAGAATAAGCCCTGCCGACAAAACCATTTGGTTTCATGCGGCATCATTAGGCGAATACGAGCAAGGGCTGCCTGTTATGGAAAAAATAAGGCTTTTATACCCACAGCATAAAATCATCCTCACATTTTTTTCCCCTTCGGGATATGAAATACGAAAAAACACCAATGCTGCCGACGTGGTGGTTTACCTGCCACTGGACACCAAAGCCAACGCAAAAAAATTCCTTGAGCTTGTACATCCTGAAACAGTATTTTTTATTAAGTATGAATTTTGGCCCAATTACCTTAACGTCTTAAAAAATTCAGGTGCAAAGGTTTACCTTATATCAGGGCTTTTTAGGGAAAAGCAGGTGTTTTTTAAATGGTATGGCGGCTTTTACAGAGATGCCCTCAAGGTTTTTACCCATTTTTTTGTGCAGTATGAAAGTTCCAAAAAACTATTGCATAGTATAGGTTTTAACAATGTGAGTGTGAGTGGCGACACCCGTTATGACCGTGTTAGTGAAATACTGGAACGTGATAACCGACTGCCTTTTATAGATGAATTTATAAACGGGAAAACCACATTTGTATTCGGCAGTTCGTGGCCAAAGGATGAAAGCCTCTTTGTAAATTTTATTAATAGTGCCATAAGGCATAACAACGATGCGAAATTTATAATTGCTCCGCATACTGTTGACAAACCCCATATTGATTCCCTAAAAGCCAGTATTACTTCGGGCAAAACAATTTTATTCTCTGAAAAGAATGGGAAAGACCTCGCCCCTTATAATACTTTTATTATAGATACCATAGGCATATTGGGCAAGATATACAGCTATGCCAGTGCAGCTTATGTAGGCGGTGGGTTTGGCACTGCCGGCCTGCATAATATCTTAGAGCCAGCCGCTTTTGGTGTGCCGGTGGTTATAGGGCCTAACCACCAAAAATTCCCTGAAGCCGTTGCACTGGTAAAAGCAGGCGGGTGTATAGCGGTGCATAATGGCTACGCACTGGAAGAAGCATTAATGAAATTACTGCACAACCCAGCTTACCGTGAAGAGGCAGGGCATATTGCCGAAACGTTTGTAAACAGCAACCGTGGCGCGGTAAGCATAATAATTAAAAAGGTTAAAGCCGATGCAGGAAATAACATTTAAGCCTATAACAGTTAAGGATATAGATATTGCGGTGAGCATGATGCATGATTTTTATGCCATTGACAATTATCCTATGGATAGGGCCACAGCCAAAAACCTGTTTATAGAGTTTGTTGAAAATGACAGTTTAGGGAAAAGCTGGCTTATTTATTTTGAAGGTGAACCTGTGGGCTATGTAATATTAACCTTTATTTTCAGTTTTGAGTATAAGGGCAGGATAGCCTTTCTGGACGAATTATTTATTATACCGCAGGCACGGGGTAATGGGCTTGGTAAAAAAGTACTTGACTTTATACACCGGCAGGCAAAAATACATTCGGTTAGGGTTATTTACCTTGAGGTGGAAGGGCACAACGAAATAGCACAAAAGCTGTATGCCTCAAAAAACTTTACAGTGCATAACCGGAAGCTGATGAAAAGTACTATCAGTTAAACAATGAGACAACACAATACGACCATGCTGAAAAGCCAATAGGTTTTATTAAACTTATCGGCTGTTCAGAATGGGAGTTTCTTTACTTATTCCGGCATTAAGCCTGTAGTTATGGCTATCCTGTTCCAGGCGTTTATGGATATAATAGCCATTAAAACCTGTGCCGTATATTTTTCACCCAGCAGGTTTACCGCATTTTCATACACCGCATCCGGAACGTGGTTATGGGTAATATCAGTCACGGCTTCGGTCATTGCCAAAATGGCTTTTTCCTCATCAGTAAAAAATGTAGTGTCGCGCCATGCACTTAAGGTATAAATGCGCTGTTCGGTTTCGCCGTTTTTACGTGCATCTTTGGTATGCATATTTAGGCAAAAAGCACAGCCGTTAATTTGCGAAGCCCTTATTTTAATAAGTTCCCTGTGGGCTTTTGTAATTTCTGCACCTTCAAAGTATTTTTCCCAGTTTATCATGGCTTTCCATGCTTCCGGATCAGCGTCATAAAGTTTAAATCTTGTTTTCATACTACTTGTTTTTTGTTATTATTACATGGCAAATTTCCGCCATGCACATCGCAAAAAACTTAAAGTAGTTTAAGAAATGGCAATCAGTCTTTCCTGGCGCGGAGCATACTCAAAAATTCAGGGGTTATCCCTAAAAAAGTGGCCAGCATATACTGGGGCACGCGCTGCACAAATTCAGGATATTTGTCGCGCATCATCTTGTATTGTTCCTCGCCGGTCAGGTTAAAAATGTAGTGTATGCGGTTTAGCTGTGCAGCATAGGCTTTTTCCAGCACCAGCCTGAAATATTTTTCCAGTTGCGGCAGTTGTGCAAAAAGGCTTTCCTCATCTTTGCGTTTTAAAACCACTACCTGCGAATTTTCTATGGCTTGTATATAAAAATTGGAAGGTTCTCCTGTTTTAAGGCTGAAATACTCGGTTATCCACCAGTTTTCAATCCCGAACTGTATTACCTGTTCAGTCCCTTTATCGGTTATAAGGTACAGGCGGAAACAACCCTGTACTATAAAATAGTTTTCCCGGCACACCTCACCCGCCCGCAGCAAATGCCCTTTCTTTTTTACATCACGCAGCTCCAGGGTACGAGTTAGTAGTTCTTCTTCCTCGGCATTTAGGCTTATATGCTTGCGCATGTGGGTTAGGATTTCGGAAAACATAAATTATTATTAAATGTTTACTTCTTCATCTTCTGCTTGTGTTAATCTTTGTGCAACAGCTTTGTCCAAAAGACCTCTAACTAAATCTTCCATTGATATATTTTTTACTAATGAAGAAAATGACATTGCACCCATTTCTAAAAACAATTTTCCTATAATTTCATCTGCAAAACTACTTGATATAACAGGTACACCACTCCAATCAATTATTATAGGATAACCAAACTTTGAATTCAATAAATTTTTAACTTTTGTACGAATTTGATAACCTGACCTTCTCGAACCAAACCCTGTAGTTTCTTCAGCCATTTTTAATAAAAGACAATCTTTTTCATCCATCTCATATCTATAGTCAACTATATTCAAAGGTATATACTTAACCTTCCCATCAAAATCCAATGCTTCTGAAATTGAGAAATTTTCATCAACTTTTATCTGCCCACAAACAATAGTTCCCTTATAAACAGAATATAATCGTTTTCTAGTCGATTCATTATTAGTCACTATTAATCTTCCACTACCACTTGTTATATCAAACGAACCTCCTGTTAAAGTTGAAACTCTTAAAGAACCGGCTAATCCATTTCCTTGTCCAAACTTTGGATCTCTAGTTACACCTGCCTTTATAGCTTCTCCTATTGCATCTAAATCTGTTCTTAAATTAGGAAATCCTTCTTGCATCGATTTTAAAATCCCTCTTCCAGAATCTGCTACTGCAAATGCAATAGTTTGAGTACTGATATATGTACTTGCTTGTATATATCCTCCTTCATTTGACTCCGAGTGATTTAATACATTGTCTGTTATTTCATTAATTGACCACTCTAAACCAGAAATAACATCTTTTGGAATAGGCATACTCCTAAGAACCACATCCATAAAGTCATTAACCACATTTTTTTGTTGTTCAGGAGTTTCAAATTTTCTAGTAACTAAATGTCTATCATGCACAGATTCAGATTTCTCGAATTGATCAGGAGATAAATAATGAGCCCAATTAACACTTCTAAAAAGTTTTCGAGTATCGTCGTGATTAGGCAATTTTATATAAACTCTTATACTATCCCTCCTTAAACTATTTAGAGTACTTATAACTGGAAGCATTCCATTTGGATAGGCTTTCACTACATTTTGAAAATCAACTGTTAAGTTCTTTTGACCCCCCTCTATAAATTTATCAATAGCTGAACAAAAATCTTTCACACAATATGCATTAACCTTATCTCCAAAAAACAAAGTAGGATTCTCTTTTCTATAATAACAAGTTCTAAATACCATTTTAAATTCTATTGAACTCTAAATTAACAAAATTTTAAGAGAATTTACAATACGTAAAACTACCTGTTTTCACTCCACTGTAAAATTTCCTATCTTGCAGCCACTAACATAATTCAACACCATGAGAATACTACGATTGCTGGTACTCCTGCTTGTATTGCCTGCTTATGCACAGCAGGGCGGCATGTGGATACCTTCCCTGCTTAAGGGCATGAACGAAAAGGAAATGAAGAGCCTGGGCATGAAAATGTCGGCTTCCGATATTTATGATGTCAATAATTCCAGCCTTAAAGATGCCGTGCCGCATTTTAACGGGGGCTGTACTTCAGAGGTTATTTCACCCAAAGGGCTGCTGCTTACCAACCACCACTGCGGCTATGGCGAAATACAGGCGCACTCTACCGTAGAGCATGACTACCTTACCGATGGCTTTTGGGCCATGAGCCTTGAGGAAGAATTGCCGAATCCTGATATGGAAGTTACCTTTATTGTGCGCATAGAAGATGTAACCGCAAAGGTTCTGGAAGGTGTAAGCCTTATCAGCAACGAACAGGACAAACAGAAAAAGATACAGGATAATATAGCACGACTTACCAATTCACTTCCCAAAGAAAGCTATCAGGAAAACAAGATACGTACGTTTTACGAAGGGAACCAGTACATGCTTTTTGTAACCGAAACGTATAAAGATGTACGCCTTGTAGGTGCTCCGCCATCATCCATTGGTAAATTCGGTTCAGATACCGACAACTGGGTTTGGCCGCGCCATACGGGCGATTTTTCACTGTTCAGGATTTATGCCGATAAAAACAACCGCCCGGCAGAATACAGTAAGGATAATGTGCCTTACACACCAAAACATTATTTCCCAATATCCCTTGGCGGCATAAAAGAAAATGATTTTACACTTGTATTCGGTTATCCCGGCCGTACCCAGGAATACTTGCCATCTGTAGCTGTAGAGCAGATTGTAAATGTGCTTAACCCTGCCAAAATTGAAGTGCGTGATGCTGCCCTTAAGGTAGCCGACCAGTTTATGAGGAAAGATAATGCCATCAAAATTCAGTATGCCGCGAAATATGCAAGCATTGCCAACTACTGGAAAAAATGGATAGGCGAAACACAGGGGTTAAAGCAAACCAATGCCATCGGCATTAAAAAAGCCTGGGAAAAAGATTTTATGCAAAAGGTAGCCAAATCAGGCAAACAGGCTGAATATGGCAGCCTGCTGAGCTATTTTGATAAATACTATAAGGAGATTGAACCCTACACCCTTAGCCGTGACTATTTTATTGAGGTTGTGCTACGCAATACAGAACTGCTTACCATAGGCTACAGGCTTTACCAGCTTGAACAGATTTATAATGCCCGCGGCGAGCAGTCGTTTAACGACAGGAGAAACAACACCCTGCAATCGTTGGAAAGTGTATATAAAGACTTTAATAAGCAGGTAGATGAAAAAATATTTGAGCAGCTTATTGCCCTTTATGCCACTAAATCGCCCCAGCAGTTCCTGCCTGAAGAGGTAAAAGGAAAAGATTTCAAGGCACTCACACAGGAAATATACAGCCAGTCCAAACTTACCGGTTATGATGCGGTTAAGGACTTGCTGACTGGTGATGCAAAATCGGTAATGGAAAAACTGAACAATGACAAAGGCTACACCCTTGTAAAAGCTATGACCGAAGCCTACATTAATAAGGTTAGCGAACGCTATGAAGAACTAAACAGCAAAATTGCAGCACTACAACGCACCTATATGAAAGCCATACTGGAGCTTAGTCCTGAAGACGCCCGCATTTTCCCCGATGCCAACAGTACTATGCGTGTAACCTACGGAAAAGTAAAGGGATATGAGCCCCGCGATGCTGTGTACTATGAGCCCGTAACCTATCTTGAAGGTGTTATGGAAAAATATGTGCCCGGAGATTATGAGTTTGACGTTCCGCAAAAACTTATTGAGCTGTATAATAAAAAGGATTTTGGCCCCTATGGCGAAAAAGGAAAAATGCCTGTATGCTTTATAGGTACAAACCATACCACTGGCGGTAATTCAGGCAGCCCTGCAATTGATGCAAAAGGTAACCTGATAGGCCTTAATTTTGACCGTGTGTGGGAAGGAACGATGAGTGATATATATTATGACCCATCTATTTGCAGGAATATAATGGTTGATATTCGTTACGTGCTGTTTATCATTGATAAATATGCCGGGGCAGGCCATTTGGTGAAGGAAATGAAGATTGTAAACGCCAAAAAGAAATAAGCCGGAAATATTCTTACACAGGTTTTGCATCTGTAAGAGAAATTTTTTAGGAATTTGAGCTATAATTGCACCATAATATATTGTATTTCAATAATAAAAGATTTATAAAAAATTTATCGATATTTATTTTGCGATGTCAAAAAATTTATATCTTTGCTCCGAATTAATAATTAACCTTTATAATTTAGTAAGATGAAAAAAGTTGTTTTAAGTTTAGCACTAGTAGCTATGATGAGTGTTTCTTTCGTTTCTTGCAAAGAAACTGCTAAAGAAGAAACTCCAGTTGAAGAGACTACAGTTGAAGAGACTACAGTTATTGAAGAGCCTGTAGCTGTTGATACTATGGCTGTTGATACTACTGCTGCTCCAGCTGCTGAAACTCCAGCTGCTGAGTAATTAGACGACATCTAGTTAAAGCATTTAAAGCTCCGCAAGGCGGGGCTTTTTTATTTGCCGTATTTTGCTGAAAATCCTGTATAGGAAAAAAGCCTGAGGAAGTTTCCAAAAACAAAAAATCCCGTATAATTACTATACGGGATTTTTAATCTGTACTCAAGGCGGGACTTGAACCCGCACGGGCATTTCTGCCCACTGGATTTTAAGTCCAGCGTGTCTACCAATTCCACCACTCGAGCTTAATTAGGTAGTGTTGAGCGAAAAACGGGATTCGAACCCGCGACCTCCACCTTGGCAAGGTGGCGCTCTACCAACTGAGCTATTTTCGCATTATATCAATTACCGCTGTTTGCTTCAGTATTGCGGATGCAAATGTAGCACATAAATTCAATTTTGCAAGGCTTTTTTCAAAAAAAATTACACAAAAAAACATAACTTTCTGATAACCTTATTTTTAATTTATAGATTTTTTTTACGCCCTACTTAGCCAGCATCCTTTTTATCTCATTCAGTTTCATTAAAGCCTCTACAGGAGTAAGCGTATTAATATCCAGGTTTACTATTTCTTCTTTTATCTCCTCCAGCAATGGGTCGTCAAGATTAAAAAAGCTGAGCTGCATTTCTTCCTTTGCCGATGCCTTCACATTTGCCAGTGCTTCGCCGCTATGGTCTTTCTCAAGCTTTTTAAGCAGCTTTTGCGCCTTTTGTATAACAACCTGGGGCATTCCTGCCATTTTAGCTACATGTATTCCAAAACTGTGTGCAGAGCCGCCCTTAACAAGCTTGCGGATAAAAAGCACTGTGTCTTTAAGTTCTTTTACCGATACATTATAGTTTTGTATGCGGGCAAATATATCCTGCATTTCATTTAACTCATGATAATGGGTGGCAAAAAGGGTTTTTGGCTTTGCCGGGTGCTCATGTAAAAACTCAGCTATTGCCCAGGCTATGGATATACCGTCATAAGTACTGGTTCCCCTGCCAATCTCGTCCAGCAGTATAAGGCTTCGGTCGGATATATTATTCAATATGCTGGCCGTTTCATTCATTTCCACCATAAAGGTTGATTCTCCCATCGAAATATTATCGGAAGCCCCTACCCTTGTAAATATTTTATCTACTACGCCCATCCGCACATGCTGGGCAGGAACAAAGCTGCCCATTTGAGCAAGCAGTACAATCAGTGCCGTTTGCCTCAATATGGCTGATTTACCCGACATATTGGGCCCGGTTATCATTATAATCTGCTGCGACTCCCTGTCAAGATATACATCATTGGTAATATACGGCGTGCCTACAGGCAATTGCTTTTCAATAACAGGGTGCCGCCCCTCTTTTATATCAAGTTCAAAACTGTCCTCAATTTCAGGGCAAACATATTTATTGTCAATAGCAAGCTGCGCAAAAGAAGCAAGGCAGTCCACCTGCGCTATAAGCGATGCATTAAGCTGCACAGGCTTAATATAAGTGGCTATCCAGGCCACCAGTTGTTCAAACAACTGTGTTTCCAGTTGGTGTATCTTTTCCTCTGCACCTAATATTTTAGTCTCATATTCTTTTAATTCCTCTGTTATGTACCTTTCGGCATTAACAAGGGTCTGTTTGCGTATCCATTCTGCCGGCACCTTATCTTTATGCGTGTTACGCACTTCTATATAATAGCCAAAAACATTGTTAAAGGAAATTTTAAGCGATGAAATGCCGGTACGCTCCGCCTCCCTCGCCTCTATCCCGTCAAGATATTCTTTACCGGAATAAGCAATACTCCTAAGCTCATCAAGCTCTGCATTTATTCCTTTTGCTATAGCATTTCCTTTATTTATGGAAACAGGAGCTTCGGCATGCAGAGTGCTTTTTATCTTTTCACGCAGCAAATCGCAACTGTGCAGGCTGTCGCCTATTGCCCTTAAAGCCTCGTTATCGCTTTCCAGTGCCAGCTGTTTTACAGGCACTATGGCATCAAGCGAATCTTTAAGATAGTTCACTTCACGCGGAGATACCCTACCTGTGGCTATTTTGGAAATAAGCCTTTCCATATCAGATATCAGCTTAACCTGCTGCTGTATTTTTTGCAGTACACTTTTATTTTCCTTTAAATAAGCCACAACTTCATGGCGTGCTTTTACTTTATTAGCATCCTTTAGCGGAAGAGCCAGCCAGCGT
Organism: Flavobacterium sp. MK4S-17; assembly: GCF_009848495.1. GTDB lineage: Bacteria > Bacteroidota > Bacteroidia > Flavobacteriales > Flavobacteriaceae > Flavobacterium. The sequence continues at coordinate 37,262 of NZ_WWEP01000008.1, read as the reverse complement.
TTCAGCAGCCTCCCACCCATGGGTGAAAGTGTCCTGTCAATTACATCAAGCAGGGTTACAGCGTTTGGATTTGTACTGTGATAAAGCTCCAGGTTCCTTATGGTAAACCTGTCCATCCACACATAAGCATCCTCCGCAATCCTTTGTATGGCAGTTATGTGCTGCACTTTGTTATGCTGTGTTTCCGAAAGGTAATACAACACTGCACCCGATGCTATTATCCCTTCCTGCAACTCCTCTACTCCAAAACCTTTTAGTGAATTGGTTCCGAAGTGTGACGTAAGGCTTTCAAAGGCATAATCTTCCTTATAAATCCAGTCCTCCAGGTAAAACGTATGGTAATTTTCACCGAAGGCATCTTTAAAAGCGCCTTTTTCATTTTTAGCCACAAGCACTTCGCTGGGGCTGAAATTCTGAAGGAGTTTATCTATATATTCCTCGTTGCCCTGCGCTGTTAAAAACTCTCCTGTTGAGATATCCAGGAATGATATGCCCACTGTTTTCCTGCCGAAATAAACTGATGCCAAAAAGTTATTTGACTTAGACTGAAGTACCTCATCATTCATGGAAACTCCCGGTGTTACCAGTTCGGTTACACCACGCTTCACAATAGTCTTTGTCATTTTAGGGTCTTCAAGCTGGTCGCATATCGCTACCCGAAGCCCTGCTTTTACCAGTTTGGGCAAATAAGTATTTAGCGAGTGGTGAGGGAAGCCCGCCAACGCCGTTTCAGTTTCGCTGCCATTACCCCGCTTGGTAAGTACAATACCCAATATTCCTGCTGTCCTTATGGCATCTTCGCCAAAGGTTTCATAAAAATCTCCCACCCTGAATAACAGGCACGCATCAGGGTACTTCGCCTTAATGCTGTTATACTGCTTCATTAGCGGGGTTTCCTTAACCTGTTTTTCTTTTGTAGATGCCAAAGGATTATAATTTAAGTAAAAGGCGAATTTAATCAAAATCCAAAAAAACAGCTACCCTTGTTGGTAAATGGTGGATAAATTAAAAAAATTATAATACTTACTTTTGCAGCAATACAAATTAAACAGCATGAGAAAATTGGCTAATAGCGAACTGGAACGCAAGAGTATTGAAGATTTTAAGGCCGCCGAAAAAACACCGGTTATAATTATACTGGATGACATAAGGAGCCTGCACAATATTGGTTCGGTTTTTCGCACTGCTGATGCCTTTTTAATAGAAAAAATATACCTGTGCGGCATTACTGCCACACCACCCAACAAGGAAATACACAAAACCGCGCTGGGGGCTACAGATACAGTAGAATGGGAATACCGTAAAAATGTGCTTAATGTTATTGAAAGCCTTAAACAGGAACAGGTTTCGGTATGGGCTGTAGAGCAGGTGGAAAACTCAGTTTTACTGAATGATTTTACTCCTGAAACAGACACGAAGTATGCCGTAGTTTTTGGCAATGAAGTTAAAGGGGTATCCCAGGACGCCATAAAACTATGTGACGGAACTATCGAAATACCCCAGCTTGGCACAAAGCATTCCCTGAATATATCGGTAAGTGCAGGAATAGTTGTATGGGATATCTTTCAAAAAATGGCTCATTAAAGCAACCTTTGGTATATTTTTATATTTTTACAGGATGAACACATCCAAAGCCCCTTTATTTCTTGCTTTCCTGCTAATCATATTCTATACAGGAAGAATAAAAGCCCAAAGTACACCTGTGCTTGCGGCTACAGGAAGCCAGATATACTGTCCGGGCAGCCCTATGAATATTGCCGGTTCATTCAGCATTAACGACCCCGGTTTGCTACTTAATGGTATTTACATACAAATATCCGAAGGTTATGTTAACGGGCAGGATATATTAAGCCTTAGCGGGACTAATACCGGGCTTACCGCCAGTTGGGACGCGGTTTCTGCCAAACTTTCCATAAGAAGCATAAATGGGCAAAATATTCCACATGCAGATTTGGAAGCTGCAGTACTAAATGTTGTTTACTCCAACATATCTGCTACACCTTCAGCCGGCATAAGGCGTTTTTCCATAACTATAGGCGAAGCCAACTACCTGCCCTCTACAGGGCATTACTACCGCTTTATCTCGCAACCATTTATAAGTTGGACAAGCGCGAGGACAGCGGCACAAAACAGTACATATTATGGCAGGCAGGGATACCTCGCCACCATATTATCCCCTGATGAAGCCCAGTTATGTGGTGAACAGGCTACAGGAACAGGCTGGATTGGCGGTTCGGATGCAGAAACGGAAGGGATATGGAAATGGGTAACCGGCCCGGAAGCTGGCGCAATATTTTGGTTTGGCGGTGCCAATGGCTCTACCCCTAATTTTGCTTTTTGGAATAATGGTGAACCTAACAATGCAGGCGATGAAGATTATGCCCATGTTACAGCACCGGGTGTGGGCATTCGCGGCTCATGGAACGACCTGCCCAACAATGGCAGCACCGGTGTGTATGAGCCAAAAGGCTATATTGTAGAGTATGGCGGTATGCCGGGCGATAGCCCTATAGATATTTCTGCCAGCACAGAAATTACTGTACCGAGCATAACTTCCGTAATACCGGCCTCGGTTTGCGGACAGGGTACGGTTACATTACAAGCCTCAGGCAATAACACCCCAATTTACTGGTATGATGCCCAAAGCGGCGGTAGCGCGCTTGCCACAGGGTCAAGTTTTACCACACCTGTATTAACAGCCACAACAACTTACTATGTTTCTGCATTTGCGGCAGGCTGTAATGCAAACCGTACCGCAGTAACTGCAACGGTTAACAATATACCCGTAGTAACACCAATAAGCCCTATAACCCTTTGTGGCGAAGGTACGGTACAACTTGAAGCTGCTGCAACAGCAGGTACAATAAACTGGTATGACGCACCTTCAGGGGGTACGCTTATTGGTTCGGGCAATACAATAACCAGCCCTGTAATTACAGGCAATACTACTTTTTATGCCGAAGCTGTACACAACAACTGCACCTCATTGAGGGAAGCTGTAACCGTAAATTTTTTCCCTGCTTTTGAGGTTAGTGATGAAAGCGTGGTTTTTTGCACAGGCAATAAAGTAATACTGGATGCAGGACTTACTGATGTGGATTATGAATGGCCCGGTGGCGAAGCAACACAAACTATAGAGGTTAGTGAAGCAGGAACTTATGATGTAATATTAACTAATGCTTCCGGCTGTGTAGCTGTAAAAACTTTTACGGTTACAGCCCTGCCTTCACCGGTTATTGAGGTTGTAATGGTAAATTCCGACAGGGCTACTATAGTAGTTACAGGAAATGACCAGGATAATTATGAGTATTCCTTAAACGGCATTGACTACCAGTCATCCAACACATTTGTTAATCTTTCAGCGGGCAGCTATATTGCTTATATAAAATCAGGCAACGGATGCGGATTGGACTTTAAAGAATTTACGGTTTTTCTCATCCCAAAATTTTTTACACCTAACAATGATAGTGTTAATGATGTATTCAGCATTGCCGGTATGGCATCATTCCCTGAAGCAACTATTGATATTTTTGACCGCTACGGTAAGTTAATAATACAGTTAAACCGAGCACAGCTGTGGTGGGACGGCACATTTAACAACCAAAAGCTGCCTGCAACCGATTACTGGTATATAATAAAGCTTGATGATAAAACTCCTGAAATTAAAGGCCACTTCAGCCTTATAAGGTAGGTTTTGTATTACGGGCCTCCTCAATGCGTTGTAAAATCCAGATATAATCTTCCTGATTTTTTACAAAATCACGGTCAGACACATCAATAACCAGCACATTTAGCCCTGCCTGAGATTTAATATAATCAAAATATCCCCTGTTTATCTTTTCAAGATATGCGCCCTCTATGTCCTGCTCATAACTGCGCCCCCTCTTTTTTATATGCTGCAAAAGCCGTTCTGTATTTTGGTAGAGGTAAATATACAAGTCAGGCTTCGGCATTTCCTTGTATATTATATCAAAAAGTTTACGGTACAGGCGGTATTCGTCTTCACTTAGTGTAACCTTTGAGAAAATAAGCGATTTAAAAATATGATAGTCTGCTACAATAAAATCCCTGAATAAATCAAATTGTGCCAAATCATCCGAAAGCTGGTGGTAACGGTCAGCAAGAAAAGACATTTCCAATGAAAAGGCATAGCGTCCCTGGTCTTTATAAAACTTTGGCAGAAACGGGTTATCAGCAAAACGCTCTAAAACCAGCTTAGCATTAAAGTCTTCCGATATTTTACCTGCCAGTGTTGTTTTACCCGCCCCAATATTACCTTCAATAGCTACATAATTAAAACCACTAAGGCTGAATTTATCTAAAGGGCTTCCAAGTTTCTGTACCCACCTGCAGTTACTTTTATCAGTTGAGGACGCTATAAGGGCAGTAATGTTTTTTTGTGTTACAGGGTGCTCCCACTGGGGAAGCAAATCCCTTAACGGGTACAGCACAAAATTCCTTTCCGCCATCCTGGGGTGTGGCACTTCTAAATTTTCACCTGTTATAACATCATTATTAAAGGCAATAATGTCAATATCTATAGTACGGGGCTGGTAGCCTTTTTCATCGCTCCTTACACGCCCCATTACTTTTTCTGCAGTAAGAATGCTTTGCAGTAAAACTTCGGCAGATTTGGCGGTGTGTACCAGCAACGCACAGTTATAAAAATCATCGCTTTCAAAACCCCAAGATGGCGTTTCATATAATCCGGAAACCTTTACAACAGTGGCTATGCTGTGGTGAATATAATTAATGCATTGCTGTATGTTTTCCAGCCTGTTCCCCCTGTTGCTGCCTATAGATAGTATTACGGTGTTTTGAAAACTCATAGTTTGCAAAGTAAACAAAACAAAAGCAAAGGATAAGGCTTGTTAATAAATTTAGGCTGTTACTAATTATGCTTTAACGTGTAACATATTGCTTACTTTTGCAACTTATACTCAAAATTAAATTTTACTACTATGCAGTTTTTAAAAAATGTGCTGTCCACTATAGTGGGGCTGTTCCTGTTCTGTTTTATATTTTTCATGGTAATTATAATAATCGGCGTTGCTGCAGGCAGCAGTAATGAAGATGTTGTAAAAGTTAAAGACAATTCGGTAATAGAGCTTGACATAAGTGATGTTACTCAGGATTATGCCGGAAAATTTATTTATAAGGATTTCAGTATGCTTGACTCTGAACCCAAAGAAGGGCTTACTGATGTATTAAATGCTATTGAAGCTGCAAAAGACGACAAAAAAATAAAGGGTATAACCCTTACCAATACCAACTCATTTTTAGGGATGGCGCAGGCCAAGGCATTAAGGGACAGGCTGGAAGACTTTAAAAAGTCAGGAAAATTTGTGGTATCTTATGCCGACAGCTTTTCACAAACCGATTATTATTTAAATTCCGTAGCCGATACTATATACCTGAACCCTATAGGAAGCCTTGATTTTAAAGGACTGTCCTCTGAAGTTATGTTTTTTAAAGACCTTCAGGAGAAAACAGGCATTAAGATGGAAGTTATACGCCACGGTAAATATAAAAGTGCCGTTGAACCTTTTTTAAGCAACGAAATGAGCCCTGAAAACAGGGAGCAGATAAGTGTGCTGCTTAACTCTATATGGAGCGCGGTTGCCAGCGACATTTCAAAAAGCAGGAAAATTTCTGTGGACAGCCTTAACAGCATAGCCGAAAACCTTTCGGCAAGGACGGCCGAAATGGCAAAAGCGACAAGGCTTGTGGACAAACTTGGGTATGAGGACGAATTCCATAACGGCATCCGTAAGGCTTTAAAAGTAAAGAAAGAGGAAGATTATAACAGCGTAACCATATTAGACTATGTAAAAGCAAATGCATTATCTGACCTGCTTTCTGCCGCTAAAGACAAAATTGCCGTTATTTATGCTCAGGGTGAAATAATGGGCGGTGAGGGCGACATCAATATTATTGGTGAAGGTGCCATGAGGGAATCATTAAAAAAAGCACGTGAGGATAAAGATGTAAAAGCTATAGTGCTAAGGGTAGATTCACCGGGTGGCGATGCCCTAACCTCTGAACTTATATGGAGGGAAATAGAAATTACCAAAAAGAAAAAGCCGGTTGTTGTATCTATGGGTAACCTTGCGGCATCGGGCGGTTATTATATTTCATGCAATGCCAGCAGGATTTTTGCTGAACCGAATACCATTACAGGTTCTATAGGTGTGTTTGGGGTACTGCCAAACTTTACCGGAATTTCCAATAAAATGGGCATACATACCGAGCAGGTAAGCACGCACAGCAATGCTGCCGGCTACAGCCTGTTTACACCGTTACAGGATAAAACAAGGAATATTATCCAGGAAAGTATAGAAGACATTTACAGCACATTTGTTAACCGCGTGGCTACAGGGCGCAAAATGACTTTTGAGCAGGTTGATGCCATTGCCCAGGGAAGGGTATGGACAGGAAGCGATGCTGTTAAAAACGGCTTGGTTGATGAGCTTGGCGGGCTTGATGAAGCTGTAGCCTATGCTGCCAAATTAGGTAAAACAGACAGCTATACCACCCAGGCATACCCGCAGTTTGAGCGTTCGGTTGATGATATACTGAAAAGCCTTAGCGGAATGCCTTTTGCAAAAACCAAAGAGGAATTTATTAAGGAAGAGGTAGGCCAGGAAAATTATAAAATGATTGAGCGCATAAGGCGTGCCAGCCAGTTAAGGGGTGCACAAACTATTATGCCTTATGAAATAACCATACGTTAATATCCGTTATTAAGTTTTACAGTTTCTTTGTATCTTTAAGGGAAAAACGATTTTTATTATGGTTAAAAAAATTTTGAAGTGGACAGGGATTACCCTGCTGATTATAATTATACTGCTGGCTGTTGCCCCTTTCCTTTTTAAAGGAAAAATAAAGGAGATGATAGCAAAGGCTATTAACGAACAGGTTGATGCAACTGTCACTTTTGACGATGTACACCTTAGCCTGTTTAGCCATTTTCCTAAAGCCAGCGTTACCGTAGATAAGCTAAGTATAGTCAATAAAGCCCCGTTTAAAGGTGATACACTGGTATATATGGGGGAGCTTGACCTCAATATGTCGGTCATGGAGTTGTTCAAAGGCGATGGGGAGGCTATGAGTATAGAATCGGTTACGTCTAAAAACGGCATCATCAATATACTTTTCAATAAGGATGGCATAGGCAATTTTGATATTGCGCTTAAAGATGAAAAAGAAAAAACAGCAGACGATTCTGAAAGCAAACCTTTTGCGCTTAATATACAGGACTATGATATTGAAAACTTAAGGTTCATGTATTTTGATGAACGTTCGCAGATAAAAATGGTTATTGACAGCATTAACCACAAAGGCAAAGGTAATTTTGCCGAAAGCAAGCTCGACCTGGATACCGAAACCACTGCCAGCCTTACGCTTGATATGGACAAGACCAATTACATGCGCAATGTAAAACTCAAGCTTGATGCGGTTTTGGGGCTTGACCTTGATAAAAGCGTTTATACATTTAAAGAAAACAAGGCATTGATTAACCAGTTGCCTTTAGAGTTTGACGGGAGTATGGCATTGCTTGATGAAGGGCAGCAGTTTGACCTGACATTTAAAACACCAACCTCTTCTTTTAAAAACCTGCTGGGGCTGGTACCGGAATCATACTCCGGCAATATTGAATCGGTTAAAACAGAAGGCGATTTTACTATAAACGGCAAAGTAAATGGGCTGAACAGTGATAGCAGCGTCCCTAAATTTAATATTGCCATAGCATCAAACAATGCCTCATTTAAATATCCTGATTTACCAAAATCAGTCCAGGATATTGTAATAGATACAAAAATAGTAAATGAAACAGGTGTGCTGAATGACACCTATGTAAACCTAGACAGGCTTTCATTCCGCATAGACCAGGATGTGTTTAATGCAAAGGCAACCATAAAGAATGTAACGGAAAATGCACTGGTTGATGCCAACCTTAAAGGAACCATAAACCTGGGCAATGTGGGGCAGGCCTACCCTGTTAAGCTTGACATGCCGCTATCGGGCATACTTAAGGCCAATGTGGAAACAAAGTTTGACATGAATGCTGTTGAAACTGAACAGTATGAAAAAATACAGAACAGCGGCAGCCTGAGCCTGAGCGGCTTTACTTATAAGGGTGATGCAATGCCTAAACCGGTACAGATTAACCAGGCCGACCTGCAGTTTAATCCAAGCAGAATTAACCTGAGCAGGCTGAATGTAAAAACGGGCAGCAGTGATGTGGCAGCCACCGGTACACTTGATAATTTTTATGGCTTTGTTTTTAAAGACCAGGTATTAAAAGGAAACTTTAACCTTGACTCCAACCAGATAGTGGTATCGGATTTTATGACTACTGAAACTGAGGAAGAAGCCAAAAAGAAAGAAAAAGCTGCACCTTCAGACGCGGTTAAAATACCTGCTTTTTTAGACTGCACAGTTACTGCAAAAGCCAATACTGTTGTTTATGATAACTTAAACCTGAAGAACGTATCCGGCAAACTGATAATTAAAGACGAGGCAGTTTCCATACAAAACCTGAAAACAAGTATGTTTGACGGACAGATTGCAGCCAATGGCAAAGTTTCTACCAAAGCTGCAAAACCAACTTTTGCCATGGATCTTGACTTGAATAAGGTAGATATACCGCAAACATTTACCCAACTGGAAATGCTTAAATCAATTGCCCCAATAGCAAATGTTATTACAGGCAAACTCAGCACAACCATAAACGTATCGGGTAATCTTGACAGTAAAGAAATGACGCCCGACCTATCTACACTTACGGGAAGCCTTAACGGACAGTTATCATCCGCAGCGGTTAAAGCCGATAATTCAAAACTGTTGAGTGCGCTGGACCAGAAACTTAATTTTCTTGACTTCAGCAAGCTAAAGCTTGACAACCTAAAAACCAACCTTACCTTCAATAACGGGAAAGTGAACATACAACCGTTTAACTTAAATTATCAGGATATAGCCATTAAAGTTGGCGGGCAGCATGGTTTCGACCAGTCAATGAACTACGATATAACTTTTGATGTTCCTGCTAAATATTTAGGCAGTGACGTAACCAAACTTTTAAGCTCGCTTAACAGTACAGATGCCAGTAAGATAAGCGTTCCTGTAAAAGCTAATTTAACCGGTACTTTTAAAAGCCCTAAAATAAGCACTGATTTATCACAGTCGGTAACCAGCCTTACTCAGCAGCTTATACAGCAGCAAAAGGACAAGTTGGTAAAACAGGGCACATCTGCCTTAGGCAATTTAATTAAAAACGCCACAGGCGGAAATAAAAATGAAACCGCAAAGGACACTGCTAAATCAAACCCTAAAACTAATGAGGAGATAAAGCAGCAGGCCGCCGAAAAAGGCAAGGAAGCCATTGGCAATGCAGTTAAAAACCTGTTTAAGAAAAAAGACAAGAAAGAAGAATAAAAATAAAAAGCACTCATAGGAGTGCTTTTTATTATAAATTTATCTGCACCGAGAATCCTTCATAGGCCCGGACATTAAATACGGTGCCATCTTCAAACATAAGGTACTGTCCTTTTATTCCTGTAAGTTTACCCTGGTAAACGGGTGTAGTAACAAGGTTAAGGCTTTTTATCTTTGCAGGATATTGCAATACAGGGTAATCCAGTATATAAAGCGGCTGGTCTTCACTGCTGAAATGCTCCTTTACCTCATCCGGTAGGAGGCTTTGCAATTCCCTCCTTTTTTGTGCTAGGTCTATAGGTGTAACCGCGTTCAAAAGCATCTTTTTCCAATTAATTTTATCACTAAAGTGGTTTTTTAATGCTACCTCGGTAATACCTGCAAGGTAACGGTTAGGCACTTCAACCACAGGCATAGCCTGTGATGCACCCTGGTCAATCCATCGTGTTGGAACCTGCGTTTTGCGTGTTACCCCTACCTTAATTTCGCTTGATGAGGCTATATAAACAATATGGGGCTGCAACTGTGCCCGCTTTTCATACACAAGGTCGCGGTCGGCAATATCAAGGTGGGCAGTACTTAATTCGGGGCGCATAATCCAGTCGCCCGCTTCGGGGATTGCATAAAAGCAGTCATAGCAGTACCCCATGCGGTATATTTTTTTCTTTTTGGTGCACTTAAGGCAGCTAAACCCCATAAAGTTAATCTCCAGGTCGCGCCCCAGCAACTGGTTCACGTTCAAAAAACTGTTTTCAAACACCAGGTAATACTGTATGGGCGAGCCTTGTTCTGTTTGCATTTTTGTCAGTACGCCTTCGTATTGCATAGTAAATTTTAGTATTTTTATAGGCATAAAGATACTATAAATATGGCATTGGCTATCCTAAACTCAATTGCATCATGGATTCTTAAAAAAAGGATACACCAGATGGAGTTGTTTCTTAAATACCCCAACGAAGTACAGGAAGAGCTGTTAATGAACCTTATACGTGTTTCTGAAAACACGATTGTAGGTAAAAAATATGATTTTGCATCAATAAAAAGCTACAGGACTTTTGCCGAAAGGATACCTATATCTACCTATGAAGACCTTGAGCCGATGATTGAGCAAACCCGCAGGGGCGAACAAAATGTTTTTTGGCCGGGGCAGATTAAGTGGTTTGCAAAATCAAGCGGAACTACGAACGCCAAAAGTAAATTTATCCCCGTAAGCACAGAGGCACTGGAAGACTGCCACTATAAGGCAGCAAAAGACCTGCTTTGCCTGTACCTGAATAATAATGAAGATTCGCAACTGTTTACAGGAAAAGGGCTGCGCCTTGGCGGCAGCAAGCAGTTGTATGAAGACAATAACACTTTTTTTGGCGACCTTTCGGCAATACTGATTGATAATATGCCCATGTGGGCTGAATTTAGCAGCACACCCAGCAATAAGGTATCGCTGATGGGCGAATGGGAAACCAAGCTTGATGCCATTGTTAAGGAAACAATTAATGAAAATGTAACCAGCTTTGCAGGTGTTCCTTCCTGGATGTTGGTTTTAATGAACCGCATACTGGAAGAAACCGGCAAAAACAGCCTGCTTGAAATATGGCCTAACCTTGAAGTATATTTTCATGGTGGCGTGAGCTTTGAGCCTTACAGGGATCAGTACAAAAAAATTATACCGGGTAACGACTTTAGGTATTATGAAATCTATAATGCATCTGAAGGTTTTTTTGCCATACAGGATTCCAATGACAGCAATGAGTTACTTTTAATGCTGGATTATGGTATTTTTTATGAGTTTATCCCTATGGACACCTTTGGTACAGCCAACCAAAAAGCCGTACGCCTTGCAGATGTGGAAAAAGACAGGAATTATGCGGTTGTGATTACCACAAACTCGGGTTTGTGGCGTTACCTTATTGGCGATACCGTACGCTTTACCTCTGTAAACCCATACAGGATAAAAATTACGGGAAGGACAAAACACCATATAAATGTTTTTGGCGAAGAGCTCATGGTTGAAAATACCGACAGGGCATTGGCCAAAGCCTGTAATGCCACAGGTGCAGAAGTTATTGATTATACTGTAGCCCCTGTATTTATGCAGGGCAGGGAAAAGGGCGCACATGAATGGATAATCGAGTTTAAAAAAGCGCCACTGGATGCAGAGAAATTCAGCACTATACTGGATGAGGCGCTGCAATCTGTAAACTCTGACTATGAAGCCAAGCGATATAATAACATGACCCTTAATCCCTTAGTCCTGAACATAGCCCGCCCAAAACTGTTTTATGACTGGCTTAAGGCGCAGGACAAACTGGGCGGCCAACACAAAATTCCACGTCTTTCCAATGACAGGCAATATGTAGAGCAGTTAAAGGCCTTGCAGGAAGACAAAAAGCTTTCCACAGGCATGGTTTAAACTTTAACATATTGAAAATCAATATGGCTCGTTATTTGTTATTACCTTTGCAGTACATTTAAAAACAACATTAATGAAGAAGGTTTATTTACTGTTAGCTGCGGGAATGTTTTTAATGATGGCCTCCTGTGGGCCCAAAAGGTATGGTTGCTATGGCAAACGCCGATGCATAACACAATCAACACAAAAGACAAATACAATAGAAAAAGGCTGCCAAATGGCAGCCTTTTTTATTATTACTTAATACTTATAGCAGCCCCGCCACCCGGCGCAAGCCTTTGCTTAAGCTTCGTTTTATTGTTCACCTTAACTTTTTTAATAGTATAGCTTTTCGGGTTTTTATCATAGCTGGCATCTTTACCGTCTGCATATATTGTTGCAGTATAGGTTTTCCCTTTAGGTAAAAATTCAAAAGTAAATGTTGCCGTACGCTCATTTTCATCCGTAACCGCGCCAAGGTACCACTCGTCTTTTCCTTTTGCCTTACGTGCCATGGTAATATAATCTCCCGGTTCTGCTTCAAGCACCCATGTTTTATCCCAGTCAACCGCAACATCCTTAATAAACTGGAACGCATCAAGGTATTTATTATAGGTTTCCGGCAGGTCGGCTGCCATTTGCAAAGGGCTGTACATTGTTACATATAATGCAAGCTGTTTTGCCAGTGTAGTATTTACCTTCGAGTTATTGTCAGGATTATAGGCGCTCACATTCATCTCAAAAATACCCGGGGTATAGTCCATAGGCCCTCCCAAAAGCCGGGTAAACGGCAGTATAGTAGTATGGTCAGGATTATTACCTCCAAATGATTCATATTCAGTACCTCTTGCCGATTCATTACCGATAAGGTTAGGATAAGTACGTGCCAACCCTGTAGGCCTTACAGCCTCATGAGCATTAACCATTATTTTATATTCAGCCGCTTTTTTAATGGCATACAGGTAATGGTTAACCATCCATTGTCCGTAATGGTATTCGCCACGGGGAATAATATCACCCACATAACCGCTTTTTACAGCGTTGTAGCCATTATCCACCATAAACTGATATGCCTTATCCATCCAGCGTTCGTAGTTTCTTACAGAACCGGATGTTTCATGGTGCATGATAATTTTTACCCCTTTGGATGCAGCATATTGATGTAATTCCTGAACATCAAAATCAGGATATGGAGTAATAAAATCAAAAACAAAATCCTTCGACTTTCCAAACCAGTCTTCCCAACCCTGATTCCAGCCTTCAACCAGTACAGCATCAAAGCCGTGCTTCGCAGCAAAATCTATATATTCCTTAACATGGGCAGTATTCGCTGCATGTTTGCCATTAGGCTTTACTTTGCTGAAATCTGTTTCCCCCAGTTTTACACTGTTAAGGTCGGCATAAGCCCAGCTGCTTTTACCGGTTATCATTTCCCACCACACGCCTACATATTTAACAGGCTTTATCCATGATACATCTTTAAATTCTGTAGGTTCATTAAGGTTATATATCGTCCTTGATAATAATATATCGGCTGCTTTATCACTAACAAGCACTGTTCTCCATGGTGATTGCGTTGGCGCCTGCATATAACCTTTATTACCCACAGCATCCGGTGTAAGCCATGATTCCAGGACCATGTTTTTATCATCAAGGTTTAGCGACATGCAGGAATATTCAACCAAGGCAGCTTCATGTATGTTTATGTAAAGCCCATCATCACTTTTCATCATAAGGGGAGTTTGTACCCCTGTAGGCGAAAAAGTTTCCTGCGATGCATTCGGAGTTATTGCAGCATCCATTTTACCTCTTACTTCGCTTAGTTTAGATGTAACTGTACTGTATTCCTGTGTATCATAATCTCCCGGAAGCCAGAAAGCCTTATGGTTGCCGGCAAGGGCAAACTGTGTCCTTTCTTCCTTAATCACAAAATAGTTTAGGTTTTTCTGCTCCGGGAATTCGTAGCGAAAACCAAGCCCATCATTAAACAGGCGGAAGCGTATGCGTATGTACCTGCCATCCTGTTCCTTTTGGCTTAATGTAACCAAAAGTTCATTATAATTATTACGTATGGTTTTTTCTTCTCCCCAAACCGGTTCCCATGTTTCATCAAAAGAGGAAGTTTCTGTTTTATCTATGCTAAAACCGCTTAACATTGGCGGCACATCCTTGGTCTCAATACCAAGCTTGCTGGGCTTTATTACAGGCTTATTTTTATAAGCAAGTTCATACATTGGTTCACCTTTGGTGCTAATGCTGAATTTCAGAGTAATATTTTTATCGGGAGATGTTATTTGCTGCGCATGCAATAGTAGGCCTGCCAACAGGAAAACAGCTGAAAAAAGTTTTTTCATGAAGTTAATTTTGAATGTTTGTTACTGATTGATAAAAATATCAAAATTAACGATAGTATAACCCACAAGGTTTTGATTTTATCCTTCGCAAACCTTTTCGTGTTGAAAACTTAAAAACCAAACCCTGCTATTAGCAGGGTTTGGTTAGTGTTATTAAGATGCCGCTTTAAGGCGTTTTAATAAAGTTTTGTTTAAGTGGTGCTCAACATATTCCCTGTCAATCATAAGCTCTTTTTCATCAGAGCTTGGCAGTTCATACATTGCCTCAGTTAGTATCGCTTCACAAAGGGAACGAAGCCCACGTGCACCCAGCTTATACTCTAATGCCTTATCTACTATGTAATCCAGTGCCTCATCAGTAACAGAGAGTTCAACCTCATCCATAGCGAAAAGTTTTTTATACTGCTTTACCAGTGCATTTTTAGGTTCGGTAAGTATGGCGCGCAATGTTTCCCTATCCAGCGGATCCATATGTGTTAACACCGGCAGCCTGCCAATAATTTCAGGTATCAGCCCAAAATCTTTTACATCTTTTGGTATAATATACTGTAAAAGGTTGTCCTTATCAATATTGTCATTGCTTTTTGATGTACTGTAACCTACAGCCTGCCTGTTCAGCCTTTTGGAAATTACACGCTCGATACCGTCAAAAGCACCGCCTGCAATAAACAATATGTTTTGCGTATTTACCTCGATAAACTTCTGGTCAGGATGTTTTCTTCCCCCTTTTGGCGGAACATTAACTACAGTGCCTTCAAGCAATTTAAGCAAAGCCTGCTGCACGCCTTCCCCAGAAACATCCCGTGTAATGGAAGGGTTATCGCTCTTGCGGGCTATTTTATCAATTTCATCAATAAACACTATGCCCCGCTCCGCTTTTTTAACATCATAATCGGCAGCCTGTAAAAGTCGCGTCAGTATACTCTCAACATCCTCGCCCACATAACCTGCCTCTGTAAGTACAGTAGCATCTACTATGGTAAGCGGTACATTAAGCATACGGGCAATAGTTTTGGCTACAAGCGTTTTGCCCGTACCTGTTTGCCCAACCATTAAAATGTTGCTCTTTTCAATTTCAACTTCATCTTCGGTGCTTTGCTGCATAAGCCTTTTATAATGGTTATACACTGCAACCGAAAGCACTTTTTTGGTTTGATCCTGTCCTATTACATACTGGTCAAGAAAAGCCCTTATTTCCTTAGGCTTTTTTAACTCAAGTTCAGCCGAAAGGGACGATGAGCCGCTTTGGCGCAGCTCCTCAAGCACTATACCGTGCGCCTGTTCTATACAGCGGTCGCATATATGTGCATTAATGCCTGCTATAAGCAGGTTTGTTTCCGGCTTTTTCCTCCCGCAAAATGAACACTCTAAAACTTCTTTAGCCATATTTAAAATTTATTATCCTGTACAGAAAGGATATTTCTGCACAGGATAACGGTTATTTTTATTATTTATTCTGTTTATTCCCTTATCAATACTTCATCAATCATACCATACTCTTTTGCCTCCGGCGCTTTCATCCAGTAATCCCTTTCACTGTCCTTATGCACTTTGTCATAACTCTGGCCCGAGTGCTTGGAAATTATATGGTAAAGCTCTTCCTTAAGCTTCAGCATTTCACGAAGGTTAATCTCCATATCTGTGGCCACGCCCTGCGCACCACCGGAAGGCTGGTGTATCATAACGCGTGAATGCGGTAATGCCGAACGTTTTCCTTCTGTGCCGGCACAAAGCAATACCGCACCCATAGAGGCTGCCATACCGGTACAGATAGTGGCTACATCAGGTTTAATATACTGCATAGTATCATACATCCCTAACCCTGCATAAACGCTGCCACCCGGCGAGTTGATGTATATCTGTATATCTTTACTTGAATCTGTGCTTTCCAAAAACAAAAGCTGTGCCTGCACAATGTTTGCCACCTGGTCATCAATACCGGTGCCCAGAAAAATAATCCTGTCCATCATAAGGCGTGAAAAAACGTCAAGCTGGGCAACATTCATCTGGCGTTCTTCCATAATGTACGGAGTCATGCCTGTAGGCGTTACACGGTTAACAATTTTATCATAATATAGATTATTTACGCCATGATGCTTTGTGGCATATTTCCTGAATTCTTTACTGTAGTTCATAAATTTTTTAAGCTTAATTAAATATAGAACAAAAAAACGCCAAACCACAAGGTTTGACGTTCAAAGATACTTATTTTTTGCAATATATTATTCGCCGTACATTTCTTTAATAAAGTCTTGGTAAGAAACTTCTTTCGACTTATATTTTACATTCTCTTTAAACAGATTAAGCATTTTTTCGCTCATTACCTGCTCAGAAAGCCTTTTAACCTCATCTTTATTAGAAAGCACCCTTGCCACAATGTTTTCCACATCAGCATCAGTCGGGTTCATCTGGCCAAATTGTGCCATCTGCTTTTTAATAACCTCGGTGGTATAAGCCTTAAGGTCTTCAAAGTTTATTTGCAAGTTGTTATCTGCTATAATCTTACCTTCAATAAGCTGGTAGCGCAGTCCTTTTTCAGATTTTTCATATTCCTGTTCCGCTTCTTCAGCAGTCATTTCCTTTTCGCCTGCGGTCTGCAGCCATTTTTTAAGGAATTCGGCAGGAAGGTCAAATTTCGTGTTCTCTATAAGAAAATCAGTTACATCATTTAAAAACTTCTGGTCAGCCTGCTGTGCAAACTGCTGCTCCGCATCCTGCTTAATTTTTTCCTTTAGCTGCTCTACAGATGTTACTGTCCCTTCACCAAAAAGTTTATCGAAAAACTCCTGGTTAAGTTCCGCTTTTTCGTGAGTGTTTATTTCTTCAATGGTAAAGTTAACCTCAACATCCAGGCCATGAACATCGTCATGCTCCACTTTAAGATAATCCATAAGTTTATGGTCATCATCAAAAAGTCCTTTTGTTGATACAGTTACCACATCACCTACTTTTTTGCCGATAAATTTCTTAGCTGCTTTTTTGTCTTTAAATATATCGGTAGTAATGGTTGTAGTATTGTTTATACCTTTTTCCTCGTTGGTGAATGTGCCACGAATGTCGTCGCCTTCCTCAACTTTATCTTTAGGTATAAGTTTGCCGTATTGCTTTTGTATACGCTCAACCTGTTCGTCAAGCATTTTATCATCTGCAACTATATCATACTTTACAAGCTTGTTTTTTGCACCAAGGTCAACAGAAAACTCAGGAGCTAAGCCAAGCTCAAACTCAAATGAATAATCATCGGCATCCCAGTTGAAATCTTCAGTTACCTTTGGAAGCGGGTTACCCAGTATGTCAAGTTTTTCTTCTACAAGGTAATCGTTTAGTGATGATTGCAAAATTTTATTTACCTCATCAAGCAAAACCGCCTTACCATATTGTTTTTCTATAAGGCTCATAGGCACTGCACCTTTCCTGAAACCCGGAATATTTGCATTTTTCCTGTAGTCCTGTAACACTTTATCTACTTTAGGCTTATAATCTTCCTTTGTTATAGCCACTGTAACAACAGCATTTAGCGCATCTACCTGCTCTCTTGTAATATTCATTATCTAAATTGTTTAAATACCATAAAAATAGGGTTGCAAAATTATACTTTTTTTGCAACCCATACAAGTTTTTAAAACTGTGAATTTCAATATACTTAAAAGTTTGACTGCTGCCTGTCCGAAAGGCCTGAAACAAGCGACTGGAGAAACGACAGCACAAGGCTGAAAAGCAGTGCCCACCAAAAACTCTCTACCCTGAACCCCGGCACCAACTCACCGCACAGCATAATAATTATGGCATTTATAACAAGCAGGAAAAGCCCAAGCGTAAAAATTGTAGCAGGCAGGGTGAGCAGTATTAAAACCGGCTTTACAAAAATATTCAGCAGCCCCAGTACCACTGCCACAAGTAATGCTGTGGCCCAGCTACTAACTTTAATGCCGGGCATTACCTGAGATAGCAGCACTACAAAAACAGTAGTAAAAAATATATTTATAAGTGTTTTCATCCCTAAAGGTTTTACTATTGTAAATATACAAAAAGCGCCCATAACCAGGGCGCTTTAAAGGTATTTTAATATTGCTTATTAGTTGCTTGGCAGCACGGTTGCACCAGGAAAATCTCCTGCACTTACTAATGGCAGCTTCGCTTTATAATAGCTGTTTATTACCTTAATAATTTCATTGGTAACAATAGCATAGCCCCTTGCATTTGGATGGATACCATCAAGGGAAAACAGAGCAGTACTTAATGTTGCAGTGCTGAAATAGTTACCGTAATATACCTGTCCGTCATCTGTCTTTAAACCATTTGTTAACTGTGCTAATATAGCATTCATATCTGCCACAGCCAATCCTTTTGATTGCGCTATAGCCTTAATGGTGTTATTAAACTTAACGGTAGCGGCATTAGCAAGGCTTGCCTCTGCAGCCGTTAAAACGTGCTGGTCTTCAAGCGGGTAAGTAATACCATATTTATTAAGCATGGCAGGTGCGCCAGCCGGTGCCGAACCTATAACCGACCTTGTTGGCAATAAAACAAAGTCTGCATCAGTAGCCTGCCTTGCCTGCCCGAAAACCATACCTAAGCCCGCTGCTGTTACAGGATCTACCCCGCCGCCTACAAGAGCAGCCGTTAATGATACAGAAACATTGGTAAGGCTTTCATCCTTAATCATAACAGGGTTACCACCTTCAGCAGAAAACAAGCCTATCCTTCCCGGCTGTCCGATAGCATCTAAAGCAGCTGATAATGGGCCGTAAAGACTGGTATTAAGCTCCTGGATTGTTGCAAGCCCTACAGCTTCATTGCCTTCACCCAGTGTAACGGCATTTAGCGGATTGTAAGGTACTGTTGTAAAATAGGGTACAGAAGTTACATTAGGTATTGTAGCCACAACTCCTTTTGCACCGTTAGAGGTTAATGTATTTATTATAGCAGAATAAGCCCCTGCAAAAACATCCGGGTCAGTTATATCGTTACTGCCATAAGTTGCAGGGTTCATATTACCCATCTGGTCTACACCTACCCCACCCGAAGTTGTATAAGAAAGCACATCATTATTACCTATCCAGTTGGTAAAAAAGGTAGGGGCTTTCATCATGGCATCTCCCAGTACGGTAGCATCTGCAGCAGTGGCATGCCTAACAAAATACGGATTTGCACTAATAGGCGTTGTAGCCAGCCCGGCAGGGTCGCCATAGCCCGGCGCAATAAGGTGAAAGGATTTTGCTCCCGGCACACCCATATTGTTATATGCCGTTTTTTGCTGAGTAAGTGTTATTGTTGATGTACCGGCAATTGGTTCAGGCCCGCCTGCACTGGCATCAATTATAAGCCTTGTAGGAAAACCGGGCAGCCCGCTTATCCCCCCAAGGTTATTTACATCTTCCTCAAATGATGGCTGTGTAAACTCACCACCGCCCACAAGTGCAAATTGCTTTGCAAGCATGCTTGGGAAAGAATATTTTTGCCCAACGCAGGATAATGTACCATCCATTGTTCCTGCCGTTAGTGAATTTCCCAAAGCTACATAGGAGCTGAAATCAGCTTCTCCTGCCGAGTAGCTGCCATTGGTAACTTCGTTGTCAAACTCAGGCTCACAAGCCATAATACCTGCTGCCAAAAGTGCCAGATAAACTATTTTATTATTTTTCATCTCAATTCTTTTTTTAGAAACTATACGTTAAACCAACCCCTGGTGAAAACACCACATTTTTGTAAGTACCGCCAAAGGAAACATTGGTACCGTCTTCATTATAATAATCGTATGAATTGTCGGTTTCATCAAAGTGAAGGTAAAGGAATGACACATCCACACCCAGTTTAGAGGTTATCTGGTAAGTTAAACCTCCTGTAAAGCCCATAGAATCGTTTCTTGGTGTTTCAGGTGCAAAATAACCATCCTGAACAGGACTTTCATCATAGTACCATCCTGCACGGAAAGCAAACTTACTGTTCGGCTTAAATTGTGTACCTACCCTGTAGGTGCTGGCATCTTTGTAGTTCCTTGGGTTAACAGATGTTGGTACATTTGATGTTGATGTCTTTTTAAAATCAACCACAAGCGCATCATATACGTGCCAGAAAGCACGGTTGTAATCAAATGCCACAAGCCATTTATCTGTTACCTGGTAGGATATACCTGCGGTTAGCTCAGCAGGAAGCGGAAGGTCAGCATTAAATGTAGTATTGCTTAGTACTGTAGCATTCGGGTTAACAGTAGGGTAAGCCGGGTTGCTTCCCAAAGCTGCAGGTACATTATAAAAATTAGCATCGCCATCGCGTGCCTCCATTATTATTTCCGAACGGTAATTTACACCAAGGCGAACTTTATCAAGCGGGTTAAACATAAAACCCGCAGTCCATCCCCAGGCATTAACGCCTTTGGCCTCAATAGTAAGGTTAGAGCGGTTTCCGTCTGGCGTCCAGTCATCAGTCATGCTCCTGCTCAGGTTCCTGTTAAATTCAACGCCACCGGTTACATATATAGGCCCACCACCCACACTGAAATAATCACTTAGTTTTAATGATATGGTTGGCTGTATGTATATTGCCTGAAGGTCGATATTGTTTACAAGGTGCGAACCTTCCCAGTCCCTATCCCATTCTACTGCACTACCGTATGGGCTGTAAACCGCAAGCCCAACAGATAACCAATCGGTTGCCTTATATGATGCATATACGCTGAACGGGGTTCCCATATTTTCTGTTGAAGCCCTCCAGTTGTAGGTTTCATTCTGAAATTTTGTTCTTGCAAAAAGGGCGTTACCACCCACCGAAACATTAAAACGGTCCTGAAGGTAAACTGCACCGGCAGGGTTAAAAAACAATACTTCGGCACTGTTAACCACCGCTACCCCGGTATGGCCCATGGCAAGTTGCTTTTGCCCCTGCAAAGCAACACGGTACCCTCCCGCAAAAGCAGCGGAAGCTGTAAGGGCCGTTAGTGTTAAAGATAATAATTTCCTCATAGTCTAAAATAGGTGTTAGCTTTTATAAAATGTTTATATCAAAATTATAATAAAATATGAATTATACAATATTTTGAGCGATTTTATTATGCATTCATAATATAAATTTTCATAATTTATATTTTAATAATTTTTACCATAGTGAGGTTTATTGAACACCTCATATTAAAAACATCACCATTCTTCTTTTACCCATATATTAATAAAAACCTAAATATTTAATTACTAAAAAATTAATATGTAAATTCAGCATATAAACCGTGTCAAAAATGCCGTCAGCTTTAAAAAAAACATCATATGTAGTCCTGGGCCTTATCGCTTTGGTTATAGTTATAAACTTCGGGCTCTCCTATTGGGTATCCAAAAAGCTGCCTGAACTGCTGGCATCTGAAAAAAAATTTCCTTACAACCTTGCCTACAAAGATTTAGACTTAAACCTGTTTACAGGCAGTGCAGCCTTAAAGGAAGCTTACCTTGCCCCAAAAGACAGCGCTGAGCAGAAGATTAAAACCGGTATTTATGCCCATATAGATAAAATTGAGATAAACCACCTCAACCTCTGGGCATTATGGAGAGAAAATAAAATAAAGGTAAAAGGCATAAACATTGTTTCACCCAAAGTTATACTGCACAACAGCGGAAAAGACTATAATGCCAAAGACGAGGCCGTTAAACCGTTAAAACAGGCTATAACCACGAACGGACTGGAAATACACAAAGGTAATTTCACAATGCTGGACTCAACGGGGCAAACGGTATTAAAAGCTGCAAACATAAACTTTAGCCTGAATGACATAAAAGTTGACAGCACCACTGTAAAAGAAAATATCCCTGTAAGGTATAATGGCTACAATTTTGATTGTGACAGCCTGCTTTTTAAACCTGATAACTTTTACAATATTACTGCAGGTAAATTTTCCTGTAATGACAGTTCGCTCACCGTACAGGATTTTAAAATGCTGCCCCGGCAAAGCCGGGCGCAATTCAATAACATGATACCGGTAGAACGCGACCAGTTTACCTTGCAGGCAGGCAGGATAGCTATACCTGAAAATGACTGGGGTTTTTTAAATGACACGCTGTATGTGCATGCGCCGGAGGTATTGCTGGAAAAAGTGAATGCCAATATTTATCGCGGCAAAATGGTAAAAGATGATTTTTCCATAAAAAAACTGTACAGCGAAATGCTCAGGTCTTTAAACTTTGACCTCAAGGTTGAAAAGCTAATGCTTAAAAACTCAACAATAGAATATGAGGAACAGTTAACCTACAGCCGCCCTCCTGCCAGCGTTACGTTTTCCTCCTTTTATGCCACGGTGCATAATGTGTACAGCCCCATAAATAAAGACTCGATGCCCAACACAGTTATTGATGTGCAATGCCGCTTTATGAAAGCAGCCCCTTTAAAAGTAAACTGGGCTTTTAATGTTATGGATACCAGCGATACTTTCAATATCACCGGGCATCTTCAGAATATTGACAGCAAAAACATAAACCCTATATCCCGCCCGTTGATGAATGTTACCACTACAGGCACCATTAAAAATGTAAAATTCAATTTTATGGGCAACCGGAATGACGCAACAGGCACATTTGCCATTGAGTATGACGACCTGAAAGTAAAACTTTATAAAAAAGACGGTAAAGAAAAAAATAAATTCATGTCGTTTATAGGCAATATGCTGGTTAAAAATGACAGCAGGGACAAATTAAAAGAAACCCATATAAAAACAGAGCGCGTAAAACACAAGTCGTTTTTTAATTTCCTCTGGCGTTGTGTGCAGGACGGCCTTAAGCAAACACTCCTACCCGGTATTATAAGTGGAGGCTCTAAAGAAAAAGATTAATTACCGTTTCAGGAAATGCAGGGTTTCATCCATAAAATCCTTTGGATTTTCGGCGTGCAGCCAATGCCCTGAATTTTTAATATCCCTTATAACAGCTTTAGGAAAATGGTGCTTAATGCCATCAAAATCACGTTCCCTTATATAATTTGATTTATCACCTCTTAAAAATAACACATCGCCATTATACACGGCATCTTCAGGAAGTGCCTGCCCAATATTTTCAATCTTTTCATTAAAAACAGCAAGATTAAACCGGAAAGCAAGCTGCCCGGGTTCTTTCCAATAAAGGCTTTTCATAAGAAACTGCCGCGTGCCAAAGTCAGGTATATATTGTTTCAGTATTTCCTCAACATCACTGCGTTCCGGTTTTTTTGTAAAGTCAACCGCATTAAGCCCCGCCAGTATATCCTGGTGGTGGGGTGCATAGTATTTAGGACCTATATCGGCTATAATCAGCTTATTAACAATTTCAGGGTACATAACCGCAAAAAACATAGCTGCTTTACCACCCATTGAATGCCCTATTACATCTGCCTTATCAATATTATTATGTTTACAATATTCCAGTATATCACCTGCCATAGTATCATAATCAAAAACATCCGAGTGGAAACTTTTCCCATGGTTACGCATATCCACAGCATGAACTTCAAAGCCATTTTCAGCATATTGCCCCGCAAGTGTTTTCCAGTTATCCGACATACCTAAAAAACCGTGTATTATAAGCAACGGCCTGCCTTCCCCTTCTATTCTTGATTCTAATACCATAATAGTTTTTACTTTAATTTTTGCAGATACATATTCACCACATTCTCCAGCCCCAGGTATATTGACTCGGATATAAGCGCATGCCCTATGGATACTTCCAGCAGGTTTGGAATGTTTTCCCTGAAGTATTTAATGTTATCAAGGCTAAGGTCGTGCCCTGCATTAACACCCAACCCCAGTTGCCCTGCAAGCACTGCCGACTCTGCATAAGGCTTAACACCTTCTTTATTTCCTTTGGAATATTCATGTGCAAAAGCCTCGGTATATAATTCAATTCTGTCAGTTCCGGTTTCTTTTGCTCCTTCCACCATGTTTAAAACGGGATCAACAAAGATAGAGGTACGGATTCCGTTGCTCTTAAATTCCTGTATTACTTCCTGTAAAAAACTTTTATGCTTTACCGTATCCCACCCTGCGTTTGATGTTATTGCATCATCTGCATCAGGAACCAGTGTTACCTGTGTGGGCTTAACTTCAAGCACAAGGTCTATAAACTTTTTTACCGGGTTGCCTTCAATGTTGTATTCCGTATAAACTACCGGAACAAGGTCGCGTGCATCCTGGTAACGGATGTGCCTTTCATCAGGCCTGGGGTGTATGGTTACTCCCTGCGCGCCAAACTTCTGTACATCAGCAGCTACTTTAAGCAAATCAGGTACGTTTCCGCCACGTGAATTACGCAGCGTTGCTATTTTATTTATGTTTACACTAAGTTTTGTCATATCTTTGTTAAAGTAACGTTATACCGCAAAAATACAAAGTAAAACCTGTAGCATTGTCCTTATTTTTGATTATTTTGCATACTGATAACACTCTTGCTTATGATTGACATTAACGATTTTATCAGCAACGATATAAAACCTTTACGAACTACCGATTCTGTTGCCACAGCGCAGGATCTTTTTGCCGAATATCCTTTTTCTCATTTTCCTGTACTGGAAAATGGCACCTATATAGGCAGCGCAGGTTCTGAAGATACCGAGCTGATGGAAATCGAAAAAAAGCTGGGGGATATGCGCTACAGTTTTGAGCGATTTTATGTAAGGGACACCAGTATATGGCTGGACGTGCTGGAGGTTTTTGCAAAAAACGAAACCAATATTTTACCCGTTCTTGACAAGGATAATAAATATTTAGGCTATTATGAAATGGCCGATGTTATAAAGGCATTTCACGAAACGCCTTTTATGAAAGAGCACGGCGGTATACTGGTGGTTCAAAAAGGCGTAATGGACTACACGCTTAGCGAGGTGGCACAAATAGTAGAGAGTAATAATGGGAAGCTGCTGGGCATGTTCATTTCGGAAGTAGTGGATGACAAAGTACAGGTAACGGTTAAAATAAGCCTTGGCGGGCTCAGCGAAATAATACAGACATTCCGAAGGTATGATTATGAAATTATATCGGAACACCAGGAAGATGCCTACCTGAACACGCTAAAAGACCGTTCGGATTACCTTGACAAATACCTGAACATATAACCCTGCCATGAAAATTGCTGTTTACGGACAATATTATAAAGAGAATACCGAAGAAATAATAAAAAGCCTTTCGGCTGTTTTCAGGCAGCACCGGCCGGAAGTACTATTTGAGTCAAACTTTTACAAGGTTTTAAAAGACTATAAGCTTTTAGAGGGTGATTATCCTTTATTTACAAATCACGAAGAGCTTGAAGGGGTA
Source organism: Flavobacterium sp. MK4S-17 (assembly GCF_009848495.1). Classification (GTDB taxonomy): domain Bacteria; phylum Bacteroidota; class Bacteroidia; order Flavobacteriales; family Flavobacteriaceae; genus Flavobacterium. Next base: position 11,824 of record NZ_WWEP01000008.1, on the reverse strand, counting down.
AATATGTTTATAAGCATTGGCGGAGACGGTACCATGCTGAGGGCTGCTACCTATGTGCGCGACAAAGGCATACCGGTGCTGGGCATAAATGCCGGCAGGCTGGGCTTTTTGGCAACCGTACAGCAGGAAAATATTGAAAGCCTTTTACCACTTGTATTCGAAAACAGGTACAAACTTTCGCCCCGCTCCCTCCTCACCATTGATTATAAAGGAAAACACAGGGAAAATGAAGACCTTGACTTTGCGCTTAATGAAATTACCGTAAGCCGCAAGGACACTACCTCCATGATAACCATTGAAACAAAACTTAACGGCGACCACCTGAATTCATACTGGGCAGACGGGCTTATAATTTCTACGCCCACAGGTTCTACAGGATACTCATTAAGCTGTGGCGGGCCAGTACTGATGCCCGAAGTTAACAGCCTTGTTATAACACCCATAGCACCACACAACCTTAATGCACGGCCACTTGTAATTCCTGACGATACCGAAATTGAGCTAAGCGTTTCCAGCCGCGAGGAGCAACACCTTGTTTCGTTGGATTCCCGCATAATTTCTGTTGATGTGGAAACCGTGCTTTGCATAAAAAAAACAGATTTTAAAATAAATCTTGTTGAGTTTCCTCAGGAAAAATTTCTTGACACCCTTCGTAAAAAACTGCTTTGGGGTGAGGACAAAAGAAATTAATTTTTCATTTTCGGCAGCAGCCATATACTACACTGCCGTATATTTCGTTTTCACAACTGTATAAGTATAATTTCAACATTTATAATTGTAAATTATTTCAATTTGGGTAATTAGAAATCTATATTGTTATATTTGCACCCAATTTCATGTAATGAAGAGGATTTTTTTTGTTTTATTATTAACCGTAATTTCCTTTAGCGCAAAGGCCCAGATAAATGAAGTAGGGGTTTTTGCCGGGGGCAGCAACTATATAGGCGATATTGGCCCTACAGATTATATAGCCCCCGAAAAACTGGCTTTGGGAATATTATATAAATGGAACAGGAGTCCGAGGCATTCATACAGGGCATCGTTTACCTATGCCAAAATCAGTTCGGCTGATGCCGATTCGGACGTTACGGGCAGGAAGCAGCGAGGCTATGAATTTGAGAATACCCTGAAAGAATTATCTTTAGGACTTGAATTTAATTTTTTTGACTTTAACCTCCATGAAGACGATCTTAAAATTACGCCTTATGTGTATGGAGGGTTAAGTTATTTTTGGTATGACGATATGTATATTGACAATGTAAACGGCAGGACATATAACAGGGGAAATGAAAGTGCACTGGCCATACCGATGACGGTAGGGATAAAAACCAATGCGCTTAAAAACTTTGTAATTGGCTTTGAAATAGGCGCAAGATATACTTTTACCGATAACCTTGACGGCAGCAACCCGAAAGATGTGGATGAAAGCCTTAGGTTTGGCAACCTTGACAGTGAAGACTGGTATGTTTTTACAGGCTTAACACTTACCTATACTTTTGGCGAAAAACCCTGCTATTGCTCAGAATAATATATGGACAGAAAGATTACCATAAATACCGAAAAACTGCCTCGCCATATAGCTATTATAATGGACGGCAACGGGCGTTGGGCAAAGCAAAAAGGAATGCTTAGGGCTTTTGGCCATGAAAATGGTACAAAATCTGTGCGCGAAACTGTGGAGGCGTGTGCAAAGCTGGGTATAGAAAACCTTACATTATATGCATTTTCCACCGAAAACTGGAACAGGCCCAAACTGGAGGTTGATACCCTTATGAAGCTTCTTGTAAGCTCGCTTAAAAAAGAGCTTCCTACTTTAAAGGAAAACAATATAAGGCTTAATACCATTGGCAATACCAACATGCTTCCTGAAAACGCACAGAGAGAGCTTGCCGATGTAATACAGCAAACAAAACAAAACACACGAATGGTGCTAACCCTTGCCCTTAGCTACGGCTCCAGGGAAGAGATAATAAGCGCCATTAGGCATATAAGCGAAAAAGTTAAAAATAACCAATTACAAACAGCTGATATAAATGAGCAGGTACTGGCACAGCACCTTTACACCCATAACCTGCCCGATGTTGACCTTGTTATAAGAACAAGCGGCGAACAACGCATTAGCAATTTCCTTTTATGGCAGATAGCTTATGCAGAGTTTTATTTTACCGAAGTTTTATGGCCGGATTTCAGGGAAAAAGATTTAAATGAGGCAATTATCAGTTATCAAAACAGAGAACGTAGATTTGGAAAAACCAGTGAACAAATTAAATAAACCACTAATGCTTCAAAGAAGTATTACATTATTTTTCAGTATTATATTGCTAGGCGCAGCAAATGTTGCCAAAGCTCAGGAAAACGGAGGGCTTGAAGCCGGAAAAGAATATATACTTGCCGACATTACCGTATCAGGCAAAATGAGTTATAACGAGCAAACCGTTATTACTTTTACAGGCCTTGAAAAAGGCCAGGTAATACACGTGCCCGGTGAGGAAATAAGTATAGCCATTAAAAAGTTATGGAAACTGGGGCTTTTTAATGACATAAATTTTTATGCTACAAAAATTGAGGGCGACAGTATTTATCTTGAATTAAGCATAAATGAGCTGCCGAAATTAAGCGATGTAAAAATTCAGGGTGTAAGAAAGGGAAAACGCGAGGGCCTTATAAAAGATACCCAGCTTACCCTGGGCAAAGTGGTTAATGAAAACCTTATTACCACTACTAGGAATTATATAGAAAACAAATATAAAAAGGATGGCTATTACAATACCAAAGTAGCCATTAATGTAATTCCTGACAGTACTAATACCGTAAAAATGGTGGTTAATATTGATAAAGGCAAAAAAGTAAGGATAAGCAGCATTGACTTTGAAGGCAATTCCCAACTGACTGACGGACAATTAAGGAAAGCCATGAAAAAAACCAAGGAAAAAAGCTTCCTTAACCCTCTGCGCATTTTTAAGCCTTCCAAATTTATTGCTGATAAATACAAAGAAGACCTCAATAACATTATAAATAAATACAAAGAAAAAGGCTATCGCGACGCACGTGTACTATCTGACACCGTAGTATATAACCCTAAAAAGAATACAGTAGCTATTGACATAAAGGTTGAAGAAGGCCGCAAATATTACTTTGGCGATATACGCTTTTTAGGAAACTCTGTATATAACAACCAGCAGCTTAACCAGGTATTGGGTATTAAAAAAGGTGAGGTATATAATGGTGTAATGCTTCAAAAAAGGATTGCCGACCCTACCAAACCAGACGGGCAGGACCTTACCAACCTTTACCAGAATAATGGTTACCTGTTTTCTAACATTAATGCTGTAGAGGTTAGGACAGCCAATGATACAATTGACTTTGAAATAAGGATTTCAGAAGGGCCTATAGCCTACTTTAACCATGTTACTGTGGTGGGTAATGATAAAACCAATGACCATGTAATATACCGTGAACTTAATACAAGGCCGGGACAAAGATGGAACAGGGAAGAAATTTACAACACCATCAGGGAACTTGGTGCATTAGGTTTCTTTGACCCTGAAACTATACGCCCTGACGTTAAAAATGCCGACCCTTCTACAGGAAACGTTGATGTGGAATGGCACGTAACCGAAAAAGGCTCCAGCCAGATACAGCTCCAGGGTGGTTATGGCGGCGGCGGCTTTATTGGTACGCTTGGCTTATCATTCAGCAACTTCTCAGCCCGGAACATCTTTAATAAAAAAGCCTACAGGCCAATCCCTATGGGCGACGGGCAAAAGCTATCGTTGCAGTTACAGGGTAGCACCTATTTCCAAACCTACAGCCTTTCATTCACAGAGCCGTGGTTTGGAGGAAAACGGCCGATACAGCTATTCTCGTCAGTATCGCACAGTAAACAGTTTTTATATAACTTCCAGAGCAGGGATGTTGACAGGTCGCGCAGCTTTACCATATCATCCGTATCGTTTGGTGTAGCAAAAAGGTTAAGGGAACCGGATTATTTTATGAAATTATCCCACTCGTTAACATTTCAGTATTATGCGCTAAGTAATTATAATACAGGATTGTTTACCTTTGGAGATGGAACATCAAGGAACCTTGCCTACACAATTGAGCTGACAAGGGATAACAGATACGGAGGCTTTATTTACCCAACAAACGGTTCGGTATTTACAGTAAGCTTCAGGACAACCTTCCCTTATTCACTAGTTAATGGTGTAGATTATGGCAGCCTGGGCGATAAAAAAGAGTACAAGCTGAAAGATGCAAACGGCAACTATTTATCAGAAGTGCCTTCGGCATCCAACCCTAACCCAAGCGTAGTAGATGATTACAGGGATGCAGCAGCAGACGCTTCGAAAGTGGACCAGGAAAGGTTTAACTGGCTGGAGTATTATAAAGTTAAATTTAAGGCCGATAATTATACCCGTATTTATGACAAGCTTGTATTGCGCTCGTTAGGTGAATTTGGTTTCATGGGGGCTTATGATTCAGAGCGTGGCCTGGTACCTTTTGAAAGGTTTTATCTGGGTGGTGACGGACTTGCCAACTATGCACTGGATGGCCGGGAGGTTATACAGCTAAGGGGCTACCCTAACCAGTCATTAACACCGGTAGATGCAGATGGCACACAGATTGGTGCAACAATTTATAACAAGTTCTCGTTAGAGTTACGTTACCCAATAACATTAAAGCCGCAGGCTTCAATATATGCGTTAACATTTCTTGATGCAGGTGCATCATACGACAGGTTTAAAAATTATAACCCATTCCAGCTTAAACGTTCTGCAGGGTTTGGCTTAAGGGTATTTATGCCTGCCTTTGGTTTACTGGGTATTGACTTTGGGCACGGGTTTGACCCGCTGCCGGGGCAAACGCAAAAGAACGGATGGGAAACGCACTTTATTATTGGCCAGCAGTTTTAAAAAAACTGGCATGATATTTTCTAATACGTTATTAGTTATGAAAAAATACTTTTTGGTTTTTCTTACCGTTTTTGCAGCCGTAGCGGCCACAGCCCAGTCCAGGGGCTTAAAGATTGCGTATATAGATATGGAATACATTCTTGATAAAGTTCCTGATTATGCGGACTCAAAAAACCAATTGGAGCAAAAGGCACAAAAATGGAAGCAGGAGATAGACGTTAAGAGGAATGAAATAAATAAATTAAGGGAAAGCCTAAGTGCAGAAAAAAGCCTTTTAACCAAAGAGCTTTTAGAAGAGCGTGAAGAGGAAATTGCCTTTATGGAAAAAGACCTGCTGGACTACCAGGAGAAAAGGTTTGGCCCAAAAGGCGACCTTATTAGCCAAAAGGCTGTTTTGGTAAAGCCGATACAGGATCAGGTTTTTAATATAATCCAAGACCTTTCTGAGCAGAGGAAATATGATTTTGTATTTGATAAATCGTCTGACCTTACCATGCTTTTTGCTGCAAAAAAACATGATATAAGCGAACTTGTTGTAAATAGGCTCACCAGGGCTGCCAACCGTGAAAAACTAAGCAGCAAAGAAGTTAAAAAACTGGAAGAACTGGAGGAAAAAGAAGAAAGGGAAACTAACCCTGAGTATGTGGACAGGCAGAAAAGACTTGAAGAGAGAAGGGCCGAAAGACAAAAGCTAATAGACCAGCGAAATGCCGACAGGGAAGCCAAAAGACAGGAAGCACTTGACAAGAGGGAAAAATTAAGGCAGGAAAGAGAAGCCAGGAGAAATGGCACCAGTGTCCCGGAAAATAATAACGATACACCGGCACAGGACGACCTTAATTCTGAAGATGATGCTCCTGCAACAGCAAACCGTGCAGCAACAACCGGTGGAGGAAAAACAGAGGAAGGCGATAACGCCCGTGAAGGTAAAACTACTGCAAACGACAGCCCTGACAATACTGATTTTAAAACTATTGACAAGAGTGCGGCAGCAGAGCAGGCCAAGCAGGATAGGGATGATAAAATTGCCGCGCGAAAAAAAGCGATAGAAGAAAGAAAACAAAAAATACTGGCTGACAGAGAGGCTGCAAAAAAAGCAAGGGAAGAAAAAAGAAATGCCAATAAAGAGCCAGAACAAAAAGAACAGGACGAAGAAAACAAAAACGAAAATTAATTAAATAACTTAAATGATGAAACGATTGAAATCTTTATTAATTGCTGCAATGTTAATTATAGGTGCAAGCCAGGCTGTATCGGCTCAGGCTAAGGTTGCCCATATTGATGTACAGGCACTTATGAGTGCTATGCCGGAAATGAAAACAGCTAAAGCCCAGCTTGAAAAGCTTACACAGTCTTACGACAGCGAGTACTCAACAATGGTTGAAGAATACAGGAACAAAATAAAAAAATATGACCAGGAAGCAGCTACAGTAACCGATGCGGTAAATGAAACACGCTCTAAAGAAGTACAGGATTTACAGCAAAGGATACAACTATACCAGCAAAATGCTTCAAAAGAGCTTCAGCAAAAACAAGAGGATATTGTTAAGCCTATCATGGAGAAATCTATAGCTGCAATTAAAAAAGTGGCAAAAGCAAAAGGATACCAGTATGTGCTTGACTCTACTGTGGGCAGCGGAGTACTTGTAGCAGACGGCCCGGATTTAATGGCTGACGTTAAAAAAGAATTAGGATTTTAATTCCCGATATAATAACATACAAAAAACGGCTCTTATTCAAGAGCCGTTTTTTATTATATTTGCTGCAATGGATAAAAGCAGTAATCCCATAGGTTTATTCGATTCGGGTGTGGGCGGCACTTCTATTTGGAAAGAAATACACAGCCTCCTTCCCGATGAAGATACCATTTACCTTGCCGATAGCAGGAATGCCCCCTACGGGCAGAAAACCAAAGAGGAGATTATTGAATTAAGCTTTAAAAACACCGAATTTTTACTGGAGCAAAACTGCAAAATAATTGTTGTGGCCTGCAATACTGCCACAACAAATGCTATAAAAGAACTACGTAGTAAATATAGTGTGCCCTTTATTGGCATTGAGCCGGCAATTAAACCGGCAGCCATGCGTACTAAAACGCAAACTATAGGTATACTGGCTACAAAAGGCACACTTAACAGTGAACTATTCCATAAAGCTGTACTCACTTATTCTAATATCAATATTATAGAACAGGTGGGCTTTGGGCTTGTAAGCCTTATAGAGGATGGCAAACTGGAATCTGCCGAAATGACTAATTTGCTTGGGGAATACTTAACCCCTATGATTAAAGCCAATATAGATTACCTGGTGCTTGGCTGCAGCCATTATCCTTATCTTGTACCGCAGATAAAAAAAATACTCCCTGACAGTATTAAAATAATTGATTCCGGAGAGGCGGTGGCCAAACAAACACAAAAAGTACTTGAAGAATATAAGCTGTTAAACAAATCCGGAAAAAAAGGCCGGCAGGTATTTTATACCAATTCCAACCCTGCGGTGCTTCAAAATATTCTTGACAATAAATATGAAGCAGAAAAAATGGATTTTTGACTTAAAATCCAAGCTTAATAAATCCTATAATTTTAATAATTATAAAACCCAAATTTAAAATTAAGATAACATATATTTGTCGGAATACATGTTAAAATAATTTCTATATTTGGCTTCCATAAAACCAACTTACAATTAACCTCCCAAAAAGAAGCTTATGAGCTACAACTACTTAGCAGCAAAAATCTGTCTTGCAAAAAAAAGCAGTGCACTACAGATTTTATTTTTTTTTACAGCATTATTTTATGCCACAAGCGGCCTTGCCCAATGTGATGCCCCTACCGGGATAGCACTGGTAAAAGCAACAGAATATAATGCTACCATAACATTCAATTCGCAGGGTTCCGATTTTATTGTTGAATACGGCCCACTTAATTTTATTCCGGGCACGGGTGCAACAGCAGGCACCAATGGTACAATAATTACCACACAAAACAATTTACCCGAACTAACCGAATTAACATCAGCTACAACTTATGATGTTTATGTGCGCCGCGTGTGCAATGGTACTACTTTTAGTACCAATACCGCAAGGTTAACATTCCGCACGGCTGCCTGTGGCCCGGTTAACCTTGCTGCTAACAGCTTTTTTGAATTTTTTCAATCAGGCTCAACTTTTGGTAGTTGTAACGTTGTACAGCAGCCTAACATAAATTCAAATTGGTCTGTAACCTATTCTACAGTATTTGGAAGTGATGTAGCTAATTATAATACTATTAACAACCAGGGAGGTGCCGGCAATGCCTGGTTTATTACCAGGGGCATAGACATGGTTGCAGGCACTATATATCATATAAGCTATTATTATGCTAATTCAGGCACCAGCCAAGAAAAAATGAAAGTAGCCCTTGACAGGGCTCCCGACCATAGCGTAATGAATACTGTAATAGCAGACCATAATAACATCATTACGCAGGATGTTACCTTAAATGATATCTTTTATACCGCAACAGAAACAGGTACTTTTTATTTAGGGTTCAATGGATATTCAAATGAAAACTTTAACTCCAGCATTATGCTTGACAATATCAGGGTAGAGGTGCTTCCTTGCGACCCTGCCCCAACAGGCATAAACATTACCAATATAACACATAATTCGGCAAGATTTGAAGTTACATTCAACACTCCTGGCGAATTTCAGTTAGTGTTGGGCCTGGAAGGTTTCACTCCTTTTGTATCTCCTTCAGTAGCAGTACCAATATTAAACAATGCAAACAATTATACTTTTACTGCCAATAATCTTCAGCCGGGAGTTACTTATGATGTTTATGCCAGAAGAAAATGCGGAGGCACTATAGATAATCCTGTTAACAGCGAGTTTACTGAAAAAATAACCTTTACAACCCCGGAGGCTCCACCGTGCCCACCTTCAAGCCTGCCCTATACCATAAACTTTGATTCTGCGCAGCCTTATATGCCGGAGTGTACCAAAGAAGAAACAGTTGGCGAGGGGACTGGCTGGGTAACCAAGTATATAGTAGCTACCGATAATGATGTTTTAAACATTTACCATGGTAGCGGCACAGTAGCCGACCAAGCCTGGTTTTTTACTAATGGTGTAAACCTTACTGCCGGCCAAACCTATTATATAAATTATAAATCATGGGTGGGTGTAAGCTATCCTGAAAAACTAAGGATATGGGCAGGAACATCTCAAACTGTGGCAGGCATGACAGAAACCATTGCTACTTATGAGAATATAATAAATACCCAGGCACAAACCAATACTGAATACTTTGTACCTGAAACCAGTGGTGTTTATTATTTTGGTTTTGAAGCCTTTTCAACAGCAAACAATGGTGACCTTTATATAGACGATGTTGTAATTAACTTATATACCTGCCCTGCGCCTTCTGCTGTAAGCTTGGAGTACCTTAGCAATAACTGGATAAGGCTGTATCATGGCGGCGCATCATCAAACGGAAATTATTTGATTATTGAATATGGCCCGGTAGGGTTTAATCCCGGTACAGGGACAACAGCAGGTGTAAATGGCACAATTATAACAGTTACATCCACCAGTTCAACTACCATAATTGAAAACCTTACTCCGGAGACATCTTATGATTTGTACGTTCGCCGTGTGTGTATGAGCCCATTTGTAAGCCTTAACTCACAAAAATTAAATTTCACAACGCCTCCGGCATGTACCGCAATTACTGATATAACAGTTGAACCGGAAAATTTTTCTGCAACAGTTTACATATCCGGCAATCCTTATGGCTCTATATATTTAGAGTATGGCCCGCAAGGCTTTACACCGGGAACAGGAAGTACTGCCGGTGAAGGTACATTAGAATATGTAGGTTCATCAACCCCTACACTTTTTGAAATTGAAAATTTAATGGAAGGTGTTACTTATGATGTATATGTGAGAAGGGCATGTAGTCCTGTAACTTTTAGTGCTAATATTTTAACCACCTTTACAACTTTAGGTACCTATTGCGCACCGGTTTCAGTACCTTATACAGAGGACTTTGAAACCGCGGTTTTACCCTCGGCACCGGTTTGTACAAAAATAGTAACGCCCACAGGTAATAATAGTTGGGTAACAGCTTATAATCCCGGAAGCGGATTTACATCTATAGCTTTGCGTTATACTGCCAGTATATTTACCAATGCCAACACCTACTTTATTACCAAAGGTATAAACTTGAACGCCGGTACTATGTATAAAATAACATATAGATACGGTAATAATAGCAGCACTGATACAGAAAAACTTAAGGTATACTATGGTAATTTACCTAATGCAGAATCAATGACCACAGTTTTGGCCGACCACAGCCAAATTAACCAGGGGTATGCTTCATATGGCCAGATTTATTTTACGCCACCATCCACAGGAGTATATTATTTCGGTTTCCAGGCCTATTCATATGCTGATGAAAACCGTTTGTACCTGGATGATATTAGTGTAGTTGAAGCCAATATTACCTGTAATGCACCAACAGCAGTTGCAGCCACACCACAATCAGCTACATCTGCAAGTGTTAGCTTTACATCCGGCGGTAATAACTTTATTATTGAATACGGCCCTACAGGCTTTACCCCGGGCTCAGGTAATATTGCAGGCAGTGGTGGAACCATTGTAACCGCAACAAGCTCTCCAAAGCTGCTTACCGGGCTTACAGGAAATACAAATTATGATGTTTATGTGCGCCAGGTATGTGCCGGGCCTTCTTATAGTGTCAACTCTGTTAAAGCATCATTTACAACACCTGTTACACCACCAACAGGATGTACAGAAGACATTTATGGGCAATATCCTGAGTTTACATTTATGCCAAATTGTACAGGCAGTAACGAACTAATAGCGAATGATGCCTGGGCCAGCGAATATACCGAAGTTGCCATTCAAAGTAATAAACAATATACATTTACCAGTTCTGTAAGCACAGACTTTATTACTATAACAAATGCATCAGGTTCACAAATATATGGTGTAGGGCAAACTCCGTTTGTATGGTCATCCGGCAACAACACTGGTACTATACGCTATTATATCCATAGTAATGCGTTTTGCGGCTTCCAAAACTCAAACAGGTCAAAATATATTAAATGTGCTTCAGGTGGCTCTACAGCCTGCGCTTCGCCTTCCGCATTAACTGTAAGCAATATTACTTCAAATTCTGTAACGCTTTCATGGACTGAACCTGCCAGCTTGCCATCTACAGGATACCAGTTTTATACATCGCAAACCAATACTGCTCCGCTTGATGATGTTGTACTGACAGGCAATATTGCAGAAGACTCAGCTATTATAATCAACTCACTTAGCAGCAATACTACTTATTATTTCTGGATACGCTCTATATGTGGTACTACAGCGGGCAGTTGGGTTTCAGGCGGCAGCTTTACCACAAACGCTTCCTTTAACTGTAACGGGGCAAGTTATGGCCTGTATCCTGAAAACACCTTTACGCCGGCATGTACGGGCAATAATGAAGTTATTGCTAATAACTCATGGGCAGGAGAATTCTCAAAAGTTAATATTATACCTAACAGGCAATATACTTTCTCCAGTTCTGTAAGTTCAGATTATATTACTATAACCAATGAGGCAGGAACAGTGGCATTGGCTTCAGGGCCTTCACCTTTAGTATGGTATTCTACAACAAACAGCGGAGTAGTAAGATATTTCCTTAATTCCAACTCATCATGCGGAACACAACAGTCAAGCCGTACAAGGTACCTGAAATGTTCTTCGGTAGCGGGAACAGAGGAGTTTGAAGCAGGATTTACAATTTATCCAAATCCGTTTGATAATGTAATAAGCATCAGCAACAGCCAGTCTATTTTAATAAATAAGGTAGAAATTACAGATTTAAACGGAAGGACTGTAAAGAGCATAACTCTTA
>NZ_WWEP01000023.1 GCF_009848495.1 Flavobacterium sp. MK4S-17 | reverse complement strand
CAACGAGGGCAGACTGTAAATCTGTTGGGAAACCTTCGCAGGTTCGAATCCTGCTCTCCCCACTAAAATTGTTTTAAATGCAGAATGGCAAATGGAGAAGAGCTGCAAGGCTGTTCAAAGTTTAAAGTCTGTAATTTAAAAGTAACGGGAAAGGCCGGTGTAGCTCAGGGGTAGAGTGCTTCCTTGGTAAGGAAGAGGTCACGGGTTCAAATCCCGTCATTGGCTCAACTTTTAAAATTTGAACACTAATTATATAACTAAGATTAAATTATTAAATCATGGCAAAGGAAACTTTCGATCGTTCCAAACCCCACTTGAATATTGGTACAATTGGACACGTAGACCACGGAAAAACAACTTTGACTGCTGCTATTACTAAAGTATTGGCTGATGCAGGTCTTTCTGAGGCAAGATCATTCGACCAAATTGATAACGCTCCTGAAGAGAAAGAAAGGGGTATTACAATTAATACATCTCACGTAGAGTACTCTACTCAAAAACGTCACTATGCACACGTTGACTGTCCAGGTCACGCTGACTACGTTAAAAACATGGTTACAGGTGCTGCGCAGATGGACGGTGCTATCCTTGTGGTAGCTGCTACAGACGGACCAATGCCACAAACACGTGAGCACATCCTTCTTGGCCGTCAGGTAGGTGTGCCTAGAATTGTTGTTTTCATGAACAAAGTGGACATGGTTGATGATGCTGAGCTTCTTGAGCTTGTTGAAATGGAAATCCGTGACCTTCTTTCATTCTACCAGTATGATGGTGATAATGGTCCTGTAATTAAAGGTTCTGCTCTAGGTGCACTTAACGGTGAGCCAAAATGGGTTGATACTGTTATGGAGCTTATGACTGCTGTTGATGAGTGGATTGAGGAGCCGGTTCGTGATAAAGATAAACCATTCCTTATGCCAATTGAGGACGTATTTACAATTACTGGTCGTGGTACTGTTGCAACAGGCCGTATCGAAACTGGTATTGCTAACACAGGTGATCCTGTAGAAATTATCGGTATGGGTGCTGATAAGCTTACTTCTACAATTACTGGTGTTGAGATGTTCCGTAAAATCCTTGATAGGGGTGAGGCTGGTGATAACGTAGGTCTTCTTCTTCGTGGTATAGATAAAACTGATATCCGTCGTGGTATGGTTATCTGTAAGCCAGGTTCAGTTAAGCCTCACGCTCACTTTAAAGCAGAGGTTTATATCCTTAAAAAAGAAGAAGGTGGACGTCACACTCCATTCCACAACAACTACCGTCCTCAGTTCTACGTTCGTACAACTGATGTAACAGGAACAATTTCTCTTCCTGCAGGTGTTGAGATGGTAATGCCTGGTGATAACCTTACTATCGAGGTTCAATTACTTAACCCAATCGCTCTAAGCGTAGGCTTACGTTTTGCTATCCGTGAGGGTGGCCGTACAGTAGGTGCGGGTCAGGTTACTGAAATTCTTGACTAATTTATTTTAAATATAAAAAGCCAGCCGGATGCTTTGGTGTCTGCTGGCTTTTAACAAACGGGTGTAGTTCAAGGGTAGAATAGCGGTCTCCAAAACCGTTGATGGGAGTTCGAATCTCTCCACCCGTGCCAAAACGAAAAGACATGAAGGTTACTAATTATATATCTGAGGCATTTGCCGAGTTAAAGACAAATGTAACATGGCCGGAATGGGCAGAGGTGCAACGCCTTACCATTATTGTTGCTGTTTTTTCAATAGTATTTGCTTTGTTAACATTTGGTATTGACCGCGGTTTTGAGGTTATTATTGAAAATATTTATGCTTTCTTAAAAAATTAATTTTCTTGTGATGACTGATAACAATGTCAAAAAATGGTATGTGGTTAGGGCGGTAAGCGGACAGGAAAATAAAGTTAAAAACTACATAGAAACTGAAATCAATAAGCTTGGGATGGCTGATTATATATCTCAGGTTTTAGTGCCAACCGAAAAGGTGGTGCAGGTTCGTGATGGAAAAAAAATCAGTAAAGACAGGGTTTATTTTCCGGGCTATGTAATGATTGAAGCTAATTTAACGGGTGAAATACCGCATATTATAAAATCTATTACCGGTGTTATAGGCTTTCTGGGCGAAACTAAAGGCGGCGATGCTGTGCCTTTGCGCCCTTCTGAAGTAAACAGGATGCTTGGTAAGGTAGATGAGCTTTCGGTTAAAACCGATAATGTTTCCATACCTTTTACTGTTGGAGAAACCGTAAAGGTTATCGATGGGCCTTTTAATGGCTTTAACGGTACTGTGGAAAAAGTAAATGATGAAAAGCGTAAGCTGGAGGTTATGGTGAAAATTTTTGGAAGAAAAACACCGCTTGAACTCAGCTTTATGCAGGTAGAAAAAGTATAATTTTTGTTACACTTAATATAAATCACGTCATTGCTTCCAATTGATGATGTGCTAATCTTTTAAGAAATGGCTAAAGAAGTTAGTAAAGTAGTTAAACTACAAGTTAAGGGAGGTGCTGCGAATCCGTCGCCACCGGTTGGACCTGCTTTGGGAGCTGCTGGGGTTAACATTATGGAGTTCTGTAAGCAATTTAATGCAAGGACCCAGGATAAACCCGGCAAAGTATTACCAGTACAAATTACTGTGTACAAAGACAAGTCTTTCGATTTTGTTGTTAAAACGCCTCCGGCTGCTATCCAGTTGCTAGAAGCTGCTAAAGTTAAGGGAGGTTCTGGTGAGCCTAACCGTAAAAAAGTAGCAAGCGTTACCTGGGATCAGATAAGGGCTATTGCTGAAGACAAAATGGCTGACCTAAATGCTTTTACAATTGAAAAAGCAATGAGTATGGTTGCCGGTACAGCAAGGTCTATGGGTATAACAGTATCAGGAACAGCTCCTTTTTAATTGTAAAAGAAAAAAGAAGAAATGGCAAAATTGACAAAAAAACAGAAAGAGGCTGCTTCAAAAATTGAGAAGAACAAACTGTATTCATTAAAAGATGCTTCTGCATTAATTAAAACAGTTGCTTCTGCAAAATTTGATGAGTCTGTTGATATCGCAGTGCGTTTGGGAGTAGATCCAAGAAAAGCGAATCAAATGGTAAGGGGTGTTGTAACACTTCCTCACGGTACAGGTAAAGATGTAAGGGTTCTTGCCCTTGTTACTCCTGATAAAGAAGCTGAAGCTAAAGCTGCAGGTGCAGACTATGTAGGTTTAGATGAATACCTTCAAAAAATTAAAGATGGCTGGACTGATGTTGATGTTATCATCACAATGCCTGCAGTAATGGGTAAATTAGGTCCTTTAGGTAGGATATTAGGTCCTCGCGGGCTTATGCCGAACCCTAAAACCGGTACTGTTACTATGGAGGTAGGTAAAGCTGTTCAGGAGGTTAAAGCTGGTAAAATAGACTTTAAAGTTGATAAAACCGGTATAGTTCACGCAGGAATTGGTAAAGTATCTTTTGGTGCTGATAAAATTTCTGAGAACGCTCACGAAATTATTCAAACATTGATTAAATTAAAACCAACAGCAGCTAAAGGTACTTACATAAAGAGTATTCACCTTTCAAGTACTATGAGCCCTGCTATTGCTTTAGACCCTAAAGCGGTATAATTGGTAGTTAAAAAGTTTTATTATGACCAGAGAAGAAAAATCAAGAGTTATTGAAGATTTAACTGCACAGTTAGCCGATACAAACGTAATTTACGTTGCAGATATTTCGGGCCTTGATGCAGAAACTACTTCAAACTTAAGAAGGGCTTGTTTTAAAGCCGGTATAAAGCTGGAGGTTGTTAAAAATACATTGCTTGAAAAAGCAATGGAAACTTCTGATAATAATTATGGCGACCTGCCATCTATATTAAAAGGAAATACTTCCATTATGATTGCAGAGAACGGTAACGCTCCTGCAAAGGTTATTAAAGAATTCCGTAAAAAAGCTGATAAGCCTATCCTTAAGGGTGCTTACATCCATGAGGCAGTATTTATTGGTGATAACCAGCTTGATGCTCTTATTGCCCTTAAATCTAAAGAAGAGGTTATTGGCGATATCATCGGTCTTCTTCAATCTCCTGCTAAAAATGTTGTTTCTGCCCTTAAATCAGGCGGTGGCAAAATTGCAGGAATTATCAAAACGTTATCTGAGAAAGAAGGATAACATATTAGCGGGTACGCACTTAATAAATTATATATTACAAACTATTTAAAACGATAGAAAAAATGGCAGATTTGAAACAATTCGCAGAACAACTTGTTAACCTTACTGTTAAAGAAGTTAACGAACTAGCTACAATATTAAAAGAGGAGTATGGTATAGAGCCTGCTGCAGCTGCTGTTGCTGTTGCTGGTCCTGCTGCAGGTGGTGGCGACGCTGGCGCTGCTGCTGAGCAAACAGAATTTACTGTTGTACTTAAAGATGCTGGTGCTTCTAAACTTGCTGTTGTTAAAGCTGTAAAAGAACTTACAGGTTTAGGACTTAAAGAAGCTAAAGATCTAGTTGATTCTGCTCCTGCAAACGTAAAAGAAGCTGTTTCTAAAGATGAGGCTGAAGGCCTTAAAAAATCTCTAGAAGAAGCTGGAGCTGTTGTTGAGCTTAAGTAAGCTTACTACGGTTTAAAACCTAAGGTTTAGGCCTTGAGAAGAACTCTCAAAGGCCTAAACCATTTTTCGTATAATAACATTTTATACGCCCCATATATATTATTTTAATCAAAATTTTGTCCATTGATGATAACAAATCAGACTGAAAGATTAAATTTTGCCTCAACAAAAAACATCCCTAATTATCCTGATTTTCTGGATATTCAGGTAAAATCTTTTAAAGATTTTTTCCAACTGGAAACCAAATCGGATGAAAGAGGCAACGAAGGTCTTTATAACACCTTCATGGAAAACTTTCCGATTACTGATACGAGAAATCAGTTTGTGTTGGAGTTCCTTGATTATTTTGTTGATCCGCCACGATATACAATTGAGGAGTGTATTGACAGAGGGCTTACTTACAGCGTGCCGCTTAAGGCAAGATTAAAACTGTATTGTACAGACCCCGAACATGAGGATTTTGAAACAATTGTACAGGATGTTTATTTGGGAACCATCCCATACATGACACCTAGCGGTACATTTGTTATCAACGGAGCAGAGCGTGTGGTTGTATCGCAGCTACACAGGTCACCTGGTGTTTTCTTTGGCCAATCGTTCCATGCTAACGGAACAAAATTATACTCTGCAAGGGTAATTCCTTTTAAAGGTTCCTGGATAGAATTTGCTACAGATATTAATAGTGTGATGTATGCTTACATCGACAGGAAGAAAAAACTTCCTGTAACTACTTTGTTTAGGGCTATTGGTTTTGAAAGGGATAAAGATATTCTTGAGATATTTGACCTTGCTGAAGAAATCAAGGTTTCTAAAACAGGACTTAAAAAATATATCGGCAGGAGGCTTGCCGCACGTGTATTGAACACCTGGCACGAGGATTTTGTGGATGAGGATACAGGAGAGGTGGTTTCTATTGAGCGTAATGAAATTATATTAGACAGGGATACTATAATTGACAAGGATAATGTTGAGGAAATTATAGAGGCTAATGTAAAATCGATACTGCTGCATAAAGAGGATAATAACCAGGCAGATTATGCCATTATCCACAATACATTACAAAAAGACCCTACTAACTCAGAAAAAGAAGCTGTAGAGCATATTTACCGTCAGTTGCGTAATGCAGAACCGCCTGATGAGGAAACTGCCCGAGGCATTATAGATAAACTGTTCTTTTCTGACCAGCGTTACAACCTTGGAGAGGTTGGCCGTTACAGGATGAACAAAAAACTTGGTCTTGATATTCCTATGGAAAAGCAGGTGCTTACCAAAGAGGATATTATTACCATAGTTAAATACCTTATAGAGCTTATAAACTCTAAAGCTGAGATTGATGATATTGACCACCTTTCCAACCGTCGTGTAAGAACTGTGGGCGAGCAGCTTTCAGCCCAGTTTGGCGTAGGTCTTGCGCGTATGGCACGTACCATCCGCGAGCGTATGAACGTAAGGGATAACGAGGTGTTTACCCCGATAGACCTTATTAATGCCAAAACGCTGTCATCTGTAATCAACTCGTTTTTTGGTACAAACCAGTTATCTCAATTTATGGATCAAACCAATCCATTGGCTGAGATTACACATAAAAGAAGATTATCGGCATTAGGTCCGGGTGGTCTTTCCCGCGAAAGGGCAGGTTTCGAGGTTCGAGACGTTCACTATACCCATTATGGCCGTCTTTGTCCTATTGAAACTCCCGAGGGGCCAAACATTGGTCTTATCTCTTCTTTGGGTGTTTATGCTAAGGTAAACAGCATGGGCTTTATTGAAA
Source organism: Flavobacterium sp. MK4S-17 (assembly GCF_009848495.1). Classification (GTDB taxonomy): domain Bacteria; phylum Bacteroidota; class Bacteroidia; order Flavobacteriales; family Flavobacteriaceae; genus Flavobacterium. The sequence goes on along the minus strand of NZ_WWEP01000023.1, from coordinate 34,606 downwards.
CCCCATACCGCAAAGTTGAAAACGGAAAAGTTGACCTTCAGTCGGAGCCTATTTACCTGAGCGCAGAAGAGGAGGAAGGTAAAATGATTGGGCAGGCCAATACTGAAATGGACGACAACGGTACTATCACTGCTGAAAGGGTAATTGTACGTGAGGAAGGCGACTTCCCGGTAGTAGAGCCTACAGCGGTACATTATACTGATGTTGCGCCTAACCAGATTGCTTCAATTTCGGCGTCTTTAATTCCTTTCCTTGAGCACGATGACGCGAACCGTGCGTTGATGGGAAGTAACATGATGCGCCAGGCCGTACCATTGTTACGTCCTGAAGCACCTATTGTAGGTACAGGTTTAGAGCGCCAGGTTGCTTCAGATTCAAGGGTACTTATTAATGCTGAAGGGCATGGTACTGTTGAATATGTAGATGCCAACCAGATAACAATTAAATATGACAGGACCGACCGTGAAAGGGCTGTAAGCTTTGATACGGACGAGAAAACATACCAGCTTATCAAGTTCAGGAAAACCAACCAGAGCACAAGTATTAACCTAAAGCCTATTGTACGCAAAGGCGACAGGGTAGTACCTGGCCAGGTTCTTTGCGAGGGTTATGCCACGCAAAATGGTGAGCTTGCCCTTGGGCGTAACCTTAAAGTGGCATTTATGCCATGGAAAGGATACAACTTTGAGGATGCTATCGTAATTTCTGAAAAAGTGGTACGTGAGGATATCTTTACATCAATTCACGTAGATGATTATTCTCTTGAAGTAAGGGATACCAAGTTAGGTAACGAGGAGCTTACCAATGATATACCAAACGTAAGCGAGGAAGCTACAAAAGACCTTGATGAAAATGGTATGATAAGGATTGGTGCAGAGGTTAAGCCCGGCGATATCCTTATTGGTAAAATTACTCCTAAAGGAGAATCTGACCCTACACCGGAAGAAAAACTGTTAAGGGCTATTTTTGGTGATAAGGCAGGAGATGTTAAGGATGCTTCTTTAAAAGCTTCACCATCGCTTCACGGGGTTGTACTTGATAAAAAACTATTTGCGCGTGCGGTTAAAGATAAACGCAAGCGTACAAAAGATAAAGATGATTTAGGTAAGCTTGAAATGGAGTTTGAAGTTAAGTTTAATGAACTTAAAGAAAAACTTATTGATAAGCTGTTCAATATCATCAATGGTAAAACTTCTCAGGGTGTAATGAACGACCTTGGTGAGGAAGTATTGCCAAAAGGTAAAAAGTTTACTCAAAAAATGCTTTATGCAGTTGAAGATTTTGCTCACTTAACAAAAGGGCAGTGGACAACGGATGACGAAACCAATGCAATGGTTAACGACCTTATCCACAACTATAAAATTAAGCTGAACGACCTTCAGGGTGCATTAAGGAGAGAGAAGTTTACTATTACAGTAGGAGATGAGCTTCCATCAGGTATTTTAAAGCTTGCTAAAGTTTACATTGCTAAAAAGCGTAAACTTAAAGTGGGTGATAAAATGGCCGGCCGCCACGGTAACAAAGGTATTGTTGCCCGTATTGTGCGCGAGGAAGATATGCCTTTCCTTGAAGACGGTACCCCGGTAGATATCGTGTTGAACCCACTTGGTGTACCTTCACGTATGAACATCGGGCAGATATATGAAACCGTATTGGGATGGGCAGGACAAAAACTGGGCAAGAAATTTGCTACTCCTATTTTTGATGGTGCTTCGCTTGACCAGATTAATGAACTGACTGATGAGGCAGGTATACCAAGGTTTGGGCATACTTACCTTTATGATGGTGGTACAGGTGAGCGTTTTCACCAGCCGGCTACAGTAGGCGTTATTTACATGCTTAAACTGGGCCACATGGTTGATGACAAGATGCACGCGCGTTCTATCGGTCCATACTCGCTTATCACACAGCAGCCTCTTGGAGGTAAAGCACAGTTTGGTGGCCAGCGTTTTGGAGAGATGGAGGTTTGGGCACTTGAAGCTTATGGTGCATCCAGCACATTAAGGGAGATACTGACAGTTAAATCGGATGACGTTATAGGCAGGGCTAAAACTTACGAAGCTATCGTTAAGGGTGAAACCATGCCGGAACCTGGGCTTCCTGAATCGTTCAATGTATTGATGCATGAACTTAAAGGGCTTGGCTTAGACATCAGATTAGAAGAATAAATTTCCACGGGAGCGGCCTAAAGAAGGCTGCTCCCTTCCATACTTTTTAATATAATAGGTAGAATCTATATCATGACAAGATTAAAAGATAAAAATACCGTTAAAAGATTTAACCAGATTTCTATAGGGCTTGCTTCGCCTGAATCTATCCTGGCTGAATCGAGGGGAGAGGTGCTAAAGCCTGAAACCATTAACTACCGTACACACAAGCCCGAAAGGGACGGCCTTTTCTGCGAGCGTATATTTGGCCCTGTAAAGGATTATGAGTGTGCCTGCGGTAAGTATAAAAGGATACGTTACAAAGGTATTGTGTGCGACCGTTGCGGTGTTGAAGTTACTGAAAAGAAAGTACGTCGTGACAGGGTAGGCCACATTAACCTTGTTGTGCCTATTGCACATATATGGTATTTCCGTTCATTGCCTAATAAAATTGGCTATATCCTTGGGCTTCCGTCCAAAAAGCTGGATATGATTATATACTATGAAAGGTATGTGGTTATACAGCCTGGTATTGCTAAGGGCCCTGATGGAGATACACTTAATACATTAGACTTTTTGACCGAGGAAGAATACCTGAACATACTGGATTCTATTCCTGCGGAAAACCAATATCTTGATGATAGCGACCCTAACAAGTTTATTGCTAAAATGGGTGCGGAGTGCATTATGGACCTTTTGGCAAGGATTGACCTTGACGCATTGTCTTATGAACTTCGCCACAGTGCTAACAACGAAACATCTAAACAGCGTAAAACAGAAGCTTTAAAAAGGCTGCAGGTTGTAGAATCATTCCGCGAAAGTAACTTTAACAGGGAAAACCGCCCTGAGTGGATGATACTTAAAGTAATACCTGTTATCCCGCCGGAGCTTCGCCCGCTTGTGCCTCTTGATGGCGGACGTTTTGCAACGTCTGACCTTAACGACCTTTACAGGAGGGTTATTATACGTAATAACCGTTTAAAAAGGCTTATGGAAATCAAGGCACCGGAAGTAATCCTTCGTAACGAAAAGCGTATGCTTCAGGAATCTGTAGACTCACTTTTTGATAATACAAGGAAAGCTTCTGCTGTTAAAACAGAATCAAACAGGCCGCTAAAATCACTATCAGACTCATTAAAAGGTAAACAGGGACGTTTCCGCCAGAACCTTCTTGGTAAACGTGTTGACTATTCTGCACGTTCGGTTATTGTTGTTGGGCCAGAAATGAAACTGTTTGAGTGTGGTTTGCCAAAAGATATGGCTGCCGAATTATACAAACCATTTGTTATCCGTAAACTGATAGAGCGTGGTATTGTAAAAACGGTAAAATCGGCTAAGAAAATTATAGATAAAAAAGAGCCGGTAGTATGGGATATCCTTGAAAATGTAATTAAAGGGCACCCTGTATTGCTTAACCGTGCCCCTACGCTTCACCGTTTGGGTATCCAGGCTTTCCAGCCTAAACTTATTGAAGGTAAGGCTATCCAGTTGCACCCGTTGGTATGTACGGCATTTAACGCTGACTTTGATGGTGACCAGATGGCGGTTCACCTGCCGCTTGGGCCAGAGGCTATACTTGAGGCACAGTTATTAATGCTTGCTTCGCACAATATCCTTAACCCTGCAAACGGTGCGCCTATTACAGTACCTTCTCAGGACATGGTACTGGGTCTATACTATATGACCAAAGAGCGTCTTTCTACCGAAACTAACAAGATAAAAGGTGAAGGCCTTACATTCTATTCGGCGGAAGAGGTTAATATTGCCCTGAATGAAGACAGGCTGCATCTTAATGCACGTGTTAAGATTCGTGCCAAAGACTTTAATGATAAAGGCGAGCTTGTTTATAAAATTATTGAAACTACTGCAGGTAGGGTACTTTTCAACGAAGTAGTGCCAGAACAGGCAGGTTACATAAATGAAATCCTTACCAAGAAATCCTTAAGGGACATCATTGGTAAAATATTAAGCGTTACTGATGTACCTACTACGGCTGCATTCCTTGATAACATTAAGGATATGGGTTACCGTTTTGCATTTAGGGGAGGCCTTTCATTCAGCTTGGGAGATATTATTATCCCTCCAAGGAAAGAGGAGCTTATTGCCGATGCAAACGAGCAGGTTGAAGGTATTACCATGAACTATAACATGGGTCTTATTACCAACAATGAGCGTTACAACCAGGTAATTGACGTATGGACATCAACCAACGCATTGCTTACAGAGCTTGCCATGAAAAACATCAGGGAAGACCAACAGGGCTTCAACTCGGTGTATATGATGCTTGACTCCGGGGCAAGGGGTAGTAAAGAACAGATTCGCCAGTTAACAGGTATGCGTGGTTTGATGGCTAAGCCTAAAAAATCAACTGCCGGAGGTGGTGAAATTATTGAAAACCCTATCCTTTCTAACTTTAAGGAAGGACTTTCAATTCTTGAATACTTTATTTCTACGCACGGTGCACGTAAAGGTCTTGCGGATACGGCTCTTAAAACGGCTGACGCGGGTTACCTTACAAGAAGGCTTCACGATGTGTCCCAGGATGTTATCGTTAACTCGGTAGACTGTGGTACATTAAGAGGTATTGAAATTACCGCGCTTAAGAAAAATGAGGAAATTGTGGAAAGCCTTGGTGAAAGGATTCTGGGCCGTGTGGCATTGCAGGATGTGGTTAACCCGCTTACATCTGAAGTGCTTGTTCATGCAGGCGAACAGATTACCGAAGCAGAGGTTAGGGCAATTAACGCTGCACCTATTGAAAGGGTAGAAGTTCGTTCGCCATTAACTTGTGAAGCCACCAAAGGTATTTGTGCAAAATGTTACGGACGTAACCTTGCTACCGGTAAAATGACGCAAAAAGGTGAGGCAGTTGGTGTAATTGCAGCACAGTCAATCGGTGAGCCGGGTACTCAGCTAACCCTTCGTACATTCCACGTGGGTGGTACGGCAGGTAACATTTCTGAAGAATCAAGCATTATTACCAAATTCCGCGGTAAGCTGGATATTGAAGACCTTAAAACAGTTAAGGGCGAAGATAGTGAAGGCAACGAAGTGGATATTGTGGTATCACGTTCTACAGAACTTAAGCTTGTTGACGAAAATACAGGTATTGTGCTTAATACTCACAACATACCATACGGTTCAAGCATATATGTTAAAGATGGCGATTTAGTTGATAAAGGAACTGTAATATGTAAATGGGATCCTTATAACGGGGTTATCATCTCAGAATTTACCGGTAAGGTAGCCTATGAGGATATTGAGCAGGGCCAGTCATTTATAGTAGAGATTGACGAGCAGACAGGTTTCCAGGAAAAAGTAATTTCTGAAGCAAGAAACAAAAAGCTTATCCCTACGCTATTGATTTATGGAAAAGACAACGAGCTTATCCGTTCTTACAACCTTCCGGTGGGTGCCCACCTTATGGTTGACAATGGCGAGAAGATTAAAGCGGGTAAAGTTCTTGTTAAAATACCAAGGCGCTCATCTAAAGCAGGTGATATTACAGGTGGTTTACCAAGGATTACAGAGCTTCTTGAAGCACGTAACCCAAGTAACCCGGCCGTGGTATCAGAAATTGACGGTGTGGTTTCATTCGGTAAGATTAAGAGGGGTAACCGCGAAATTATTATCGAGTCGAAATTTGGCGAGATTAAAAAATATCTTGTAAAACTGTCTAACCAGATACTTGTACAGGAAAATGACTATGTAAAAGCAGGTATGCCGCTTTCTGACGGAGCTATTACACCGGAAGATATCCTAAGGATACAGGGGCCATCTGCCGTGCAGCAGTACCTTGTAAACGAAATTCAGGAGGTTTATCGCCTTCAGGGTGTAAAAATCAATGATAAGCACTTTGAGGTTGTTATCCGCCAGATGATGCGTAAGGTACAGGTTCAGGATCCTGGAGACACATTGTTCCTTGAAGACCAGTTAATACATACCAGCGACTTTATCGTTGAAAACGACAAGCTGTATGGAATGAAAGTGGTTGAGGATGCAGGAGATTCTGAAAACCTTAAACCGGGGCAGATTATAACGCCGCGTGAGCTAAGGGATGAAAATTCACTGCTTAAACGCAATGATAAGAATGTAGTTGTGGCAAGGGATGTAATTCCTGCTACTGCAACCCCTGTATTACAGGGTATTACAAGAGCATCGCTACAAACTAAATCGTTCATTTCGGCTGCATCGTTCCAGGAAACTACCAAAGTACTTAATGAAGCTGCTGTAGCCGGTAAAGTAGACGGACTTGAAGGCCTTAAAGAAAATGTTATTGTAGGGCACAGGATACCTGCAGGTACAGGTATGAGGGATTATGATAACATTATTGTAGGCTCTAAAGAAGAATTTAATGAACTGTTAACTCCTACAGAGGAATATAATTATTAAAAACAATGAGTGACCAAAAACAGCAGCCGGGACAAATAAATATTGAACTGGATGAAAAAACAGCCGAAGGCACCTATTGCAACCTTGCCATAATAAACCACTCAGCTTCAGAGTTTGTGGTAGATTTTGTGGCAGTTATGCCGGGTGTGCCAAAAGCAAAGGTTAAATCACGCATTGTACTGACACCGCAGCATGCCAAAAGACTGCTGAAGGCGTTAGGCGAAAACATACACCGCTTTGAGAGTGCCCACGGCACTATAAGCGATACTGACCAGCCGCCGCTTCCGCTAAGCTTTGGGCCTGCAGGACAGGCGTAATATAAAAAGCAAAAAGCCCACTCGAAAGAGTGGGCTTTTTTTATTTTTACAAGTTTTCTACCCGATTTATTTCAATTAAGTTGTAATCGATTTTTTCTTTTTTGGTCAAATTATTAATAAGCGTAATTTTTGATATGGATACTTTTACTAATTCGCTTATGTGCAGTTCTTTGATATTTGATAATAAAGATGTGGGATATCGTACTAAAAAAAAGTGATTAGTATCGATATCTTTAATTTCAATTTTATTTTTAGCACTTAGTGTTATTATTTCTGCGTCTATAGTTAGCATTTCTGGTGGGGAAGTGCTTAAATTATTAAATGTATTATAAAACATTGAGATAATATTTTTATTACCGTGCCATTTTCTTTTATTATAATCTGGACTATCCCAAGTTATTTCAAGTTCAAGGTTATCTTTAACTAATTCCCCTAAAAACTTTGTAAAATGTTTAGTACTATCGAAACCAATTTTTTCAACATTATTAATTAACTCATCTTCATTTTGTGATTGAAGTAATTCGAATGTGCTTTCGAGAGAGTTTTGTATAGTACTGTTTCCAAAAATATCAGGACTTGTTTTTGCAGATATGTAAAAAATTGTTGAGCCTGTTCCTAAACCTTCAAGTCTTAAATCTAAATCACTTGATAATATTTTTTCAATTTTTCTTCCTCCTTTTTTACCATATTTTAGAAATTGTGATGCTTTGAATAAAGTATCTGAAAAGTATCAGTTATTCCACCAACCGAATGAAGCGGAAAAGTTCCGTCTTTGGCAATTCCTCCAATTAATCTCAAAGCAACAATTTCTTTATTTCGCTTGACATTTTCTTGATATAGAATTTTTTGTAAGCTTTTTATTTCACTATTTAAATTGTGAATTTGAATTTTTATAACGAAATTATTCTCACGCTCATTTATACTTGCTTTAAGTTCCTCAACTTTTGATTGAAGAAAACTTATGTTTTCTTTTATTTTACTAATTTGAGCCATAATAAAATCGTGGTATGCCTTTAGGTGCTTCAAGTCTTGAAAATCCAAACCAACCTCTCCAATAACTCTTACGGTTTATATCATCATCTGGACATAATAATACATCAATATTATATCTTATTTTTATGATGTCTCTATCAAATAATACATCTAATATTGATTGCTCTTCAATAGATAATTCACTAAGTTCTTTTTCATTGAAAATTATAAGGATATCAATATCATTGGGTTCATCCTTATATGTAGAAAAAGAACCATCTAACCATATTTCAAATTTAGCTTTAACTTTAACAAGTTCACTTAGAAAATTGTCTAATTGTTTTATCAGAAATTTTCTTCTTTCTTTATTTACAAATTTACTAATAAATAAATTTTCAAATTGAGAGATTTCAATCTCATGAAATCCAGCTGGAAATAGGGGGGCATATTCTGGCTCATCCATTTATCTCTCGATTAAAAGTATAATTTAGTAAACCTACAAAATATTTGTTATAACTTACTGCGTATTTGCCGCAATAATATAAAACAGGTATTTTCCCCATTCCACAATATTTACTTAACTTTGAAGCTAATCAAAAAACAAGCAAATTTCCCCAGTAATGTCCAGTGTTATTCAGTTACTTCCCGACCATGTTGCTAACCAGATTGCCGCCGGAGAGGTGGTGCAAAGGCCGGCATCTGTAGTTAAGGAACTATTGGAAAACTCGGTTGATGCCGGTTCTACTGAAATTAAGCTTATAGTTAAGGATGCCGGTAAAACTCTTATTCAGGTTATAGATAATGGCAAGGGTATGGGCGTTACTGATGCACGTATGTGTTTTGAACGCCATGCCACCAGCAAGATACGCCATGCGGAAGATTTATTTTCGTTACATACCAAAGGTTTTCGTGGCGAGGCGCTGGCCAGTATTGCCGCTATTGCCCATGTAGAGTTAAAAACAAAACAGGACCAGGAGGAGTTGGGCACCCATATAATAATTGAGGGGAGTAAATTTATAAGCCAGGATGTGGCCGTACTGCCAAAGGGCACCTCATTTTCTGTAAAGAACCTGTTTTTTAATATACCTGCAAGGCGAAACTTCCTTAAAAGCGATACAGTTGAATTTAGGCATATTATTGATGAATTTGAACGTGTTGCGCTGGCGCATCCTAACATTAGCTTTGTATTGTACCACAACGGCAGCGAAATGTTTAACCTGCCCCACGGTAACCACCGCCAGCGCATAGTGGGTATTTTTGGCGGGCGCACCAATGAGAAGCTCGTGCCGGTAAAAGAAGCTACTGAAATAGTGGAAATCAGCGGCTTTGTTACCAAACCTGAGTTTGCCAAAAAGAACAGGGGAGAGCAATTTTTTTTTGTTAACAACCGTTTTATAAAAAGTGCCTACCTGCACCATGCGGTTATGGCAGCCTATGAGGGCCTGCTTAAGGATGGCTGCCAACCTGGCTATCAGTTATATCTTGAGGTTCCGCCACATACTATTGATATTAATATACACCCTACTAAAACCGAAATAAAATTTGATGACGAGCATGCACTGTATGCAATATTACGCTCGGCTATAAAGCACAGCCTTGGACAGTTTAATGTGGCTCCCGTACTTGATTTTGACCGGGATGCTAATCTTGATACGCCTTATGAGTATGAAAGGAAAGAAGCTTCGGCCCCAACTGTAGAGGTTGACCGTAATTTTAACCCTTTTGCTGATGAAAAACCATCAAGGGTTTCCCAGGCATCCTCATCAGTATATGCTGCTTCTTTTAAAAAGGAAAGACAGCCGGCATGGGAAAGTTTATATACAGGCATCGGGCAGGATAATGAACTGGCTGCCGAAATGGATTTTGAGTCGGAGGAAGTTACCGGTTCCCTTTTTAATGATGAAGAGGTAGAGCAGGAAGTGCATAAAACATACCAGATACATAAAAAGTATATTGTGAGCCCCATTAAATCAGGTATGGTTATTATCGACCAGAAAAGGGCGCACCAGCGTATTTTGTATGAACAGTTTTTAAAGAACATTACAGTACAGCACGGATCCAGCCAGCAATTGCTTTTTCCGCTTGTGCTGCATTACAATAAAACAGAACTCGACCTGATTACAGAAATGAAGCAGGCACTGGAAAATACGGGCTTTGTATTTTCAGAGATTAACCATGACCATATAGTGGTATCGGGTTTGCCGGTAAATGTTGCCGAGAGTGAAGTAAGTATTTTGCTGGAAGAGCTTATAAATGACCTGCAGCAGGAAGTGCCCGACAGCAGTTTTAGCCAAAACGACAGTATAGCAAAAAGCATGGCAAGGAGCCTTGCTATAAAAACAGGTGTACAGCTAACGGAAAAGGAACAGGAAAATATAGTAAATTCGTTGTTTGCCTGTAAAGAGCCCGATGTTTCACCTTTTAACAAACCTACTTTCATTACCGTAAGTGTGGAAGACCTAGATAAACGATTTGCCCTATGATGCGTATTACCGAAACCGTAAAGCAGCTGATAATCATAAATATTATTTTTTTTGTTGCCAGTAATTATTTTGTAAATACAGGCTTAGCTTATGATTATTTGGCACTGCATATGCCTACCAGCGATAAATTCCAGGTTTGGCAGTTAGTAACCCATATGTTTATGCATGGCGGGTTACTGCATATCTTCTTTAATATGTTTGCCCTGTTTTCATTTGGTGTGTTTTTAGAGCACCTATGGGGCACAAAAAAATTCCTTTTTTTCTATTTTTCATGCGGGCTTGGGGCTGCCTTGCTGCATTTGGGGGTAGCATACTTCCAGTTGCAGAACGTGCTTGAACAGGTATCGTACCTAAACCTTTCCGACTCGGCCATACACCAGATTATAAATCTTGACATTTACAATGCAGAAGATTACAATTCCTTTTTTTTAAGTGAGGTTAATAATATAATAAGTAGCGCAGGAAAAACTGCGGCACTGTCTCCAGAAGCCTACCAAACCTTATTTTATGCAACGGAATTAAACCATAGTGCGGCAGTGGGGGCGTCGGGTGCAATTTACGGTGTGCTTGTTGCGTTTGCATTTATGTTCCCTAATGTGGAACTGATGCTTATGTTTATACCTGTCCCTATCAAGGCAAAATATTTTGTGCCGGTATTGGTAGCCATAGATTTGTATTTGGGTGTAACCGGCAAGTCAATTTTTGGCGGCGGTGGTGGGGTTGCACATTTTGCACACGTAGGCGGGGCGCTTATAGGTTTTATTATGATGTGGTACTGGAAGAAAAACCAGTTTAACAATAACCGTTGGAATTAAGACATGGGAATTTTAGATGACTTAAAGCTTGAATACAGGACAGGAGGAATAACACAACGGCTTATTTTTTGGAACGTGGGCCTTTTTGTTATACCTATGGTTATTTTTAGCGTATTATCATTATTTGGGGTAGAGCTGCTTTTTCTTAGGTGGGACAATCCTTTTTCTGCGGACTGGCTTAGCCTTTCTTCCCATCCTGTTGATTTATTATGGAAACCGTGGTCGTTAATTTCTTATGCTTTTCTGCATGCCGGTTTTTTACATCTTTTATTTAACATGCTGGTTCTGTATTTTTCCGGCAGGCTTTTCCTTACTTTTTTTACACAAAAACAATTGTTGGGCGTTTATTTGCTATCGGCAGTTTTTGCTGGGCTGATATTTATTTTTAGTTATAACGTGCTGCCGGCACTGGTAGATACAGGTGCTAAAATGGTTGGCGCTTCAGGTGCTATAATGGCTGTTTTAGTGGCAACAGCTACCTATGCACCCTACTACCAGGTAAGGCTTTTACTTTTTGGTACTGTAAAATTGTGGCATATAGCCCTTGTGCTGGTTATTATGGATCTTATACAGGCTTCCACAGGCAACACAGGCGGTCATCTTGCCCACCTGGCAGGTGCATTATTTGGTTTTGTTTATATTAAAATGCTGCAGAACGGTAATGACCTTAGCAGAATTGTATCGGCTGTAACGGAGTTTTTTGGAGGGCTGTTTACCCCCAAAAAAACTGTACCGTTTAAAAAGGTGCACCGTAATGTAAAGCCATCACCTGCTGCTGCAAAAAGTAATAAGGACATAACACAGAAAAAAATAGACGACATACTTGATAAAATAAGCAAATCAGGTTATGACAGCCTCACTAAAGAGGAAAAAGAGTTTTTGTTTAAAGTAGGTAAATAAATTCAGGTAAAAATGAAAAGGCTTTCATGGTTTAATAAAGTGATGTACTTTTTCAATGTGGTACTTGCCCTATTGACTATAGTTGCCTATATACTACCGTTCCTTACACCAAGAATGTTTCCTTTTCTATCAGTGCTTACGCTGGTGCTGCCTGCCATGCTTATTTTTAATTTCCTGTTTTTTTTATACTGGCTGCTGCAAACAAAGAGGCAATTATTGCTATCGCTCATTATACTGCTTGCAGGCATTACCTTTATTAATAAACTTTATAAATTTTCGGCAACAAACCTCCCGCAGGAACCGGGAGATATTACTTTTATGACATATAATGTAAGGCTATTTAATTTATACGACTGGATGCCGGACAGGGATGTGGCTGAAAAAATTTCTGGTTTTGTAAAACAGCAAAACCCTGATATTGTATGCCTGCAGGAGTATTCGCAAAAGGGTGATGGCCGTTTTGTGCAATACAGGCACAGGTTTGTTTTTAAGGCTGAAAAGCAAACAAGCCAGGCCATATTTTCCAAATATCCGATACTTGACAGCGGAAATATTAAATTTCCGGATTCCGGAAATAATGTTATTTATGCTGATGTAGTTAAAGGAAAAGATACTATACGGATATACAGCATGCACATGCAGTCTATAAAGATAAGCCCTGACATTCATGAAGAAATGGATGAGGAAAGGTCTAAAATGATTTTCAGGAGGCTAAGTGGTGCTTTCAAACAGCAGCAGATGCAGGCAGAACTGTTACAAAAGCATAAAAATGACTGCCGCTATCCCACAATAATTTGCGGAGACCTTAATAACAGTGCTTTCTCCTATGTGTACCGCAATATAAAAGGCAATATGCACGATGCATTTGTAGAAGCGGGAAATGGGTTTGGCAAATCATATAACTACAAATATTATCCTGCAAGGATAGATTATGTATTTGCAGATGAGGTTTTCAGGGTAAAACAGTATAGGACTTTTAACAACTTTGTATATTCAGACCATTTTCCAATAATCACAAGGCTTTCTTTAAACAACGCTTTGGAAGAAGAAAAATAATTTATAATTCCTGCCTCTTTAGATAATCCAATGCATAGCGCCCCTCATTAAAAAGCAGGTCGAGTATGCTAAGGTTATTAATATAACCATGCTTTTCTTCAAAAACCTGTGTGTAGGGCTCAAAGGAAGATGTATCTTTCTTACCGTTTGCCAAATGCCTGTAATCTTTTACGTTGTCAACTTCATGAAAGTACTCAGTGGTTTTATCATAAGAAAAATCCATCCCAAGGCATTCTGTAATAATTTCCATTATTTGGAAATTTAAATCCATCATGTAAGTATGTTGCTTCTCAAATACAGGGCGTATATCATCTTCAAAATACTCAAAGAAAGGAGATGTGCGATAAGCAGCCTCAAGTGATTTAAAGTGTTGCTTTTGCCAGTCAAAAGCTGTTTCAATCTTTACATCTTTAAACTTTTGATGGCTTTGTTCCTTATTATGCTTAAGCGGTATGTTTAAAAGCTGGATGCCATTGGGGCCGTATATATACATCCGGTTGCGGTTGGTTTGCTTTTGGAAATTGTCCTCAACTTCAAAAGTTATAGTATCCGCATGCACCATAGCCACAAAATGGCTTATTGATGGAAAATAGGTAGGATGTATTAAAACGCTGTTCATTTTTTAATAGGTTTGAAATTTAATACATAAGCTTTGACTTTGGTATTAATTTCAATTATTGTTAACTAAGCATTAGCATCCTTCTTTTTCTTCCAGAAGAAACTTATTATAAAATAGGCTGCCAGGGCAATAAGGAAATATTTAAAGTAAGAAACAGGTTTCCCTTCACCGCTTACAGTTGTAAACATCCTGTCCCAACGGATTTTCTTATTCTGCTGGTCAATGCTGAGCCAAACGAATACAGGTTTTCCAACCACATGGTCTTCAGGCACAAAACCCCAGTAGCGGCTGTCTTCCGAATTGTGGCGGTTGTCACCCATCATCCAGTAGTAATTTTGCTTGAAAGTATAACTTGTGGCAGGTTTGCCGTTTATGGTTATAACATCACCATCAACAGACAAATCATTATGCTCATACTCATCTATAATCATTTTATAGAAGGGAAGTGTCTCTTTATTCAGTCCTACGGTTTTTCCTTCTTCTGGTATGTATATAGGCCCCATATTATCCACATTCCAGTTTTTGGTATGCGGGAATATAGATTTATCTCCGCCTTCTGCAATCCTGCGTGTTACAGATTTTATGCCCGGATTATTTTTAATCCTTTCCACACTTTCGTCTGTAAGTGAGGTGAATATATAAGTGTTCTCGCTAATCCTGCCGTAACTGTCGGTAATTTTAAGTTCATCCTGTAAATAAGCATCATTCAAAATGCTTCCGTCTGTTACTACTTCATAAGAGTATTGCGGTTTTGCCCTCTCCGGGAAAATAAGTTCTTTACCGTCAATATAAACAATACCATTTTTAATGGAAAGCGAATCGCCCGGTGTACCTACACAACGTTTTACATAATTGGATTTTTTATCTACAGGTTTACGGATATCCCTGCTGTTGGGATCACGGAAAAATCGTACTGTATCAACGGGCCAGTTAAAAACAACAATATCATTTTTTTCTATCTTTTCAAATTCCGGTAACCTGAAATAGGGCAGTTGCGGCCATTTTAAGTATGACTTCATGCCTGTAAGCGGAATACTGTCATGTACCATGGGCATGGCTACTGTAGTCATTGGGGTGCGTGCCCCATAATGAAATTTGCTCACAAAAAGGAAATCGCCCACAAGCAGGGTTTTTTCCAATGATGAGGTAGGTATGGTAAAAGGCTGCATAACATAGGTATGTACTATGGTTGCAACTACAATGGCAAACAGCAGGGAACTTAATGTATCGCCTGATTTGCTTTTGGCTTTAAGGCTCCTGTCTTTTACATATGTTACATCTTCAGCATAATTTATATAATATATATATAAACCAAGTGTTGCCACACCCAGGATTGTATCGGATAATTTATTTTTACCAAAGCTGCGTAATGTTTCTACCCATACCACAGGAAACATAATAAGGTTAACTATAGGTACAAAAAGCAGTATTACCCACCAGCGTGGCCTGCCTATTATACCCATTAAAACTACTGCATTATATACCGGGATAGCTGCTTCCCAAGATTTTCTGCCTGCTTTCTGGTATAATTTCCATGTACCCAGATAATGTATTACCTGTACCGCAAGGAAAAATATAAACCATTGTAATAGTGTCATTTTATGTATGTTTTATTAATATGTCTTATTAATAGCTGTTTTGTTACTATAACTCCAAAACATCTTTCATGCTGTAAATGCCTTTTTTTCCTAAAAGCCATTCGGCAGCTATAACAGCACCCAAAGCAAAACCTTCGCGGCTGTGCGCAGTATGTTTTACTTCTATACTATCAATAGCAGAGTCATACTGTACAGTATGCGTGCCGGGAACGCTGTCAATACGTTTGGCATCTATAAAAATTTCATCTTCTTTAGCGTTACCCAAAGCCCAGCTTGAATAGCTGGTATTGGCAATAATATCTTTGGCAAGTGTTATGGCGGTTCCGCTTGGTGCATCCAGTTTCTGTGTATGGTGAATTTCTTCTATAGACACTTTATACTGTTGCAGCCTTCCCATTATTTTGGCTAGGTGGGCATTCAGTTCAAAAAAAACATTTACCCCCAGGCTAAAGTTGGAGCCATAAATAAACGCACCGTTTTTCTCTTCGCATAACTGTGCAACATTATGGTAGTTTTCCAGCCAGCCCGTTGTACCACTCACTACCGGAATATTGTTATTAAGGCATTCGGTTATATTTTTCACAGCAGCGTCAGGAATGCTGAAGTCTATGGCAGCATCAGCATTGCTTAACCCCTCAAACGTACTGCCCGATGTTTTTCTTAAAACAATTTCGTGGCCGCGTTCCAGTGCAATACGCTCTATCACTTTGCCCATTTTTCCGTAACCTAAAAGTGCAATCCTCATAGTATTAAAATTGGTAATTAAGTGTAAGCCCCATATTGTATTTATAGTCAATCTGGTTTTGCTGTAACTGCGGGCGCAATGAAAGGTTTTCGTTTACATTAAACTGCATAAGGTGTGCATCTACATTCGCCTCTACAATATTAAGTATGTATAAGCCAAAAGTAATTAGCAATGATAAGTCCCTGTTGCGTTGGTGAAAGCGCTGCGCCCTTATAAGGCGGTCACCGTCAAGCCCTGCAAGTTCTCCTGTAAGCTCTTTGTTTACCAAAAGGTCTTTATAAGCATCGCGGTACTCGTGGTACTTATTGTTGTTCCATATATAATAATAAAGGCTAAGGCCCATAGCCCCATAAACAATAGGTATTTTCCAGTACTTTTTATTATATGCCTGGCCAAGCCCCGGGAGTATGGCCGAATAGAAAGCTGCTTTTGATGGTGAAAGCGGGTCTATGGTATAAGGCTTTAAAAGAAGGGAGTCCTTCTCGGTAATATTGGTTTTTAAATCTTCGTCCTGCGCCAATAGTGGAACTGTGGATAAAAGAAATAAAATAACGGATATGGCAAGAATATTTTTCACTAACCGCCGATAAGTTTAATTATCCTGTTGAAATCTTCCTCAGAATGGAAAGGTATCGTTATTTTGCCTTTGCCTTTCGCATCTACTTTTACATCAGCTTTTGCACCAAAAAATTCATTAATGGTTTTTTTCTGTGTTTCCTGTACTGTAAAGGGATTACCTTTTTTTGCCTTTGCAGGAGTTGGTTTCAGGCTTTCCTGATAGCTTTTTACTAAAGCCTCGGTTTCCCTTACCGAAAGGTTCCGGCTTACAATTTTTTGGTAAATATCTGCCTGTGCATCGTGGTCTTCTATGTTAATTATAGCACGGCCATGCCCCATGGTAATAAATCCGTCGCGTATTCCTGTCTGGATTATAGGGTCCAGTTTTAAAAGACGCAGGTAGTTGGCTATGGTTGAACGTTTTTTACCCACACGGTCGCTCATCTGCTCCTGTGTAAGCTGAATTTCATCTATAAGCCTTTGGTAGGAAAGTGCAATTTCAATCGGGTCAAGGTCATGGCGCTGAATGTTTTCTACCAGTGCCATTACTAATGATTCATTATCATTAGCCAGCCTTATGTAGGCAGGCACTGTAGCGAGCCCTGCCATTTTTGAGGCACGCAGGCGTCGCTCGCCCGATATTAACTGGTATTTGTTATAGTCAAGCTTACGTACCGTAATGGGCTGTATAACGCCAAGTTCTTTAATAGATGTGCTTAATTCCTGCAGCGATTCTTCGTTAAAGTTCGTCCTCGGCTGAAACGGATTTATTTCTATAGCATCAATATCAAGCTCAATAATGTTGCCTACTACCTTATCCGCATTTTTATCTTCCGCTGATTTTATATCATTTTCAGGGTCTTTTAAAAGTGCAGATAATCCTCTTCCCAGTGCTTGTTTTTTTATAGCTTTTGTCATAAACCTACTTTACTACTATTTTTCTTTATAATTTCTTCTGCCAGGTGCAGGTAGTTTGAGGCACCCTTGCTTGTAGCATCATAATTTATAATGCTTTCGCCATAGCTGGGCGCTTCGCTTAATTTAATATTTCTTTGAATAATGGTTTCAAATACCATGTCATTAAAGTGCTTTTGTACTTCCTCAACTACCTGGTTGGAAAGCCTTAGGCGCGAATCATACATGGTTAACAGCAACCCTTCAATATCTAATGATGGGTTGTGAATTTTTTGTACGCTTTTAATGGTATTTAATAATTTGCCCAATCCTTCAAGGGCAAAATATTCGCACTGTATGGGAATTACAACAGAGTCGGCCGCAGTAAGTGCATTAAGTGTAAGCAGGCCAAGCGAAGGTGCGCAGTCTATCAGTATATAGTCATATTTATCCTTTACGCTTTCCAGTGCCTGCTTAAGCATGTATTCCCTGTTTTCCTTATCTACAAGTTCAATTTCAATAGCCACAAGGTCTATATGCGCCGGGATGACCCAAACATTAGGCGATGTACATTCTATGGTAGCTTCATCGGGAGTGTTGCTGTGCTCCAGTATCTGGTAAGTACCAACCTCAACCGACTCCACATCAATCCCCAGCCCGGAGCTGGCATTCGCCTGTGGGTCAGCATCTATAAGCAATACTTTTTTTTCCAGCACACCCAGCGATGCAGCAAGGTTTACAGTGGTTGTTGTTTTACCTACGCCGCCTTTCTGGTTGGCAATAGCAATGATTTTACCCATTTACAGTTTACAATTTTTGAACCGTAAAAATACAATTATTTATGGTATCTGGAAACGGAATTTGTTAACATTGAAACCAAAAAAAAGCCGCACATATGTGCGGCTTTTTTTAATATAATTACAAAGGTTACTTAATAATAAGTTTTTTTGATTGTGATGCATTGCCTGATTTAAACTGTACTATGTACATGCCCGGGCTCAATTGGGAAAGGTTAAGTTCTTTTGTGTAAAAACCTGAATTATTTGTTATTTCGGTTTCATACACTTTTGCTCCCGCTATTGAATAAATGGTTACAATATTCTTGTCCGGAGTTGAATTTTTAAGGTCGTAAATAACCGTTACCCTTTTATCGGTTGACGGATTTGGGTAAAGCCCAAATGACATATTGTTGTTTAAATCCTTAAACCCTGCGGTAGCTGTTACATCTTTATAGTTAAAGCTTAGGTTCCCGGTAGATTGGCCTGCAAAGGAAGTAAAATACATCCTGTAAATATTTCCTGCAGCATCTTTTACATAAAAAGTGGTTTCAGGGTCAACTACATAGCTGAAACTTGTCATATCAAATGTTTTCCAGTCATCTCCAATGGTATTAATATTGGCAGAGTAGTTTCCTTCGGCAGGTAAGGCAGGATCATTTTGTGTATTGCCTGTTTCGTCAATTTGTGCAACGCTCACACCATTACTATGTAATGCTCCTGTAACACTGTACATTATTGGGTTATCTTCAGTACCCAGGTTTGTGTAATATTTTCTAAAAACAATATCCCAGGCGGTATCTTCAGGTGCTGCTGTAACCAAACCATTAGCAAGGGAATAGTAGTTGAAGGAATAGCCCGCATTATTTGATGCAGATACAACCCCGGTTTCGTCGCTGCTCCATGCAGTTCCGTCCCAGCTTGCATATTTAAATGTTGTTATACCTGTAAAAGGGTCGTAATCTTCAATGATGATTTTTTTATAGGTATTATCAGCATACTTAAGTACAAAAATTATTGTGCCGTTAATATGGTGTGTGCCTATATTATAGCTGCCCCATCCAAAACCAAAAGGCGGGTTGCTGTTGCTTCCTTTGTCAAATGCGCCTGCCCATTCGGTATCAGAATTATATAATTCAATCCAGTTAGCTTCATTGGCCACGTCAATATTCTGCCAGTTAGAGGCGCTGTTAGAAGCTTCAAACAATTTTATGCCGGCACCGTCATTTACCAGTATAGTGCCAATACCCATTCCTGATGCTTTTTCAAATGCTATATCCCAGCTTGCTGCTGCAACCGGAGTTTGGGTATTAGTAGCAAACTTATAATATACCTGGCTGGCATAACTTGGCTGCATAGCTATATTTACGGTAGTATAATCCTGCGCAAGTGATAGGCCTGTAAAAAATAAAAGTGAGTAGTGAAGTAGTTTTTTCATCATGTTTTTAATTATTAATCTAAACGTGGTGCAAATATAAACACTATTTGTATTAAGTCTAAATAAAAAATTAAAAAATTGACATAAAAAATGCAGGCTGTAAACCTGCATCAAAATGTATATTATTTATTCTTTTTGGCTTTAATCATAGCTTCCAGCATGTCCCACATTTCATCGGGTATTGCTTCCAGCAGGTTAAACTGCCCTGCACCTTTAAGCCATTCGCCGCCATCTATGGTAATTACTTCCCCATTTACATAAGCAGAAAAATCAGAAACCAGGTAAGCAGCAAGATTCGCCAGCTCCTGATGATCGCCCACACGTTTTAACGGTACTTTTTTAGCAAGGTCAAACTTATCTTTAAGGTCGCCCGGCAGCAACCTGTCCCAGGCACCTTTAGTAGGGAAGGGGCCCGGTGCAATAGCATTAGAACGGATACCATATTTAGCCCATTCTACTGCAAGGCTTCGGGTCATTGCCAGTACGCCTGCTTTTGCCGTTGCACTGGGCACTACATAAGCAGAGCCTGTCCAGGCATAGGTGGTTACAATATTAAGTATGGTAGATTTTTCCTGCTTTGTATCAATCCAGTGTTTGCCAAAAGCAAGCGTACAGTTTTTTGAACCTTTCAACACAATATCTATAATAGTATCAAACGCATTAGCCGAAAGCCTTTCAGTAGGTGATATAAAATTGCCTGCTGCATTATTTAGCAGCACATCTGCTTTTCCATAAGCTTTTAATACAGCTTTCAGCATATTTTCTACCTCATCATAATTACGTACATCGCACTGTACAGCAAGGCATTGCCCGCCGGTTTCGCTTTCCAGTTCTTTGGCAGTGTTTTGTAATTTTTCAATATCGCGTGAAGTTATGGCTACTTTTGCACCAAGTTCCATAAAATATTTTGTCATTGCTTTACCCAGGCCACTACCACCGCCTGTAATAACAATAACTTTATCTGTAAGCGCATCATCACGAAGCATTTTTTGAGTGTAGTTCATCAGTTATGTATTTATTGTAAAGATAATTAAAGCAGTAATATACTTCACGACAATTCAGTGGAAGATAAACCTTTTTATACTAATATTTATTTGCACAATACATATATAAGTATATAACTAAAGCTATCTCAATTAAGGAAAGAACCACCAATATTGTTATTTTAATCCAGCTATAAGGGCGCTGCCCCTGTACTTCTCCAGTCCTAGCATTAACTAAAAACTGGTATTTCTTTCCATTATAATTATAAGCACATGTATATATAGGAAGCAGTAAATGCTTAAACGTTATATTTGTATACTGGGTATTTACAGTGAAAATACGTTGTTCATCACCTCCTATTTTATTCATTATCGTTAAACTTATTTCAGGAGTAGCAATTTTTTTGGCAGCTTCAAAACCTTCTTCTAAATTAACCTGATATTTTTCAGTTTTATAATCGTTTAAGTAGATGTCCCTAAAGGGCACTAAATTTTCTAAGTCCCAAGGCTCAAGTTTTTTTATATATTTTTCAGGGAGCGATTTAGTTGCACTAATCAGTACATCATCAAACATCATTTTGAGACTGCCTTTTGCAGAATACCAACGTATTTTTTTTACTCTGCGGTTTTTGGCAACCGTTTTTCCATTTTCTGTTGTTGTATAACTTTCATTTTCATAGTAATATATTCCCTTTTCCCCCGTGTATTCGCTATTAGTAATAATGCCGTACGTCCAATACGGAATATAAATACCTGTAAAATTGCCAAGGCTTATTATTTCATATAAATTATCAGGTGCCAGCCTTAGCATTTCAATCCATTTCCTAAATTCTTCATTTGCCTTATCAATGCTTATATTAAAAGGTAATATTGATTTAGGTTTGATAATAGTATCTTCGTAAGCGCTTCCAGTAATTAAAGGTGAAGCGCAAAAAGAGCAGGTTGTAGGCGATGCAAGATTTATAGAGAATATGGCACTACAATTTTCGCACTTTATATATTTTGCAGTTATAGTTTCTCGGGTTACAAATTGCTTTTTTAAGAAAGAGCCGTAATCAATTTCTTCAATCATTTTTTATTTATGGTATCAGTTTACTAATGAAAATTTTATTTGATGACGCAGCATTATGACCAGTTAATACTGTAAATATAATGATTAAACAATATGCTTTTTATAGTTATGTATTTTATAAAGGTCAGTAAAATTTTATATGCCTAAAAGGATGCCTTTTGATATTAAAAATAAGTGAAACAGTATAAATATAAAAAATAGCTGAAGCATTGTAAATGGCTGAATTTTAGCTGTTATAAATAAAAAACCACCTAAGAGATTAGGCGGTTTTCTATAAGTTGTCGGGATGACTGGATTCGAACCAGCGACCCCTAGCACCCCATGCTAGTACGCTACCAGGCTGCGCTACATCCCGAATTTTAAAGGTGCGCAAATATATATTGTTTTGCATAAATAAAAAAAACAACATCTTTTATTTTATTGTTCTACTGAAATGAAAATAGCTATTTCGGCATTATTCCAGTCAAAAGATTCCCCGTCATATATTTCAAAATCTGCTTTGTAAGCCCTTTTAATATCCGAATTCCATATAGTACGCCATGCATCAGCCACACAGTCGGGCATTTTTCCTTTTGCAGTAATTATTTTATAATTACCTGGCGGAATGACAATATTTTCCATTCCCTCAGGTGCAAGGCTTCCTGCAGCCACACGGCATCCTATAAAATAAGAGTAAGGTTTTGTGTGGTCGCCCTCATAGTCATAGTATACAGCATATATTTTATTTTCAAGCTTGTTATCAATTTTACTAAAGTAGCCCTTACTTTCAAATTCCTGCCAAAGCCTGCCACAATCCTGCATTGCCTGGTTATTTTCATTTGTTGTTTTTTCCTTAAGGGCTATACCTGTCAGGTATATTGTTTCTAAGTTATTCATGATTTTTTAGGAATTGAAAAGGCAGCTATTGCTGCCTTTAAATTATCACTTTGCGGGAGAACTGTTCCCTTCTGTTTTGTTTTTACGGCGTTTAACACCATAAGAGCCACACCAAATTTTTCCTCGTTTAGTTTTTACATCTCCTTTTCCCATAATTTGAAGGTTTCTATACTTTCAAATATAAAAATTACCTTCAAAAATAAAAAAATCAGGAACCGATACGGTAAATGTTAACTATATCGCTGGTTATTTTTTCAAAATCTATAGCAAGGTCTATTAATTTCCCGCTTCTCAGGTCAAATACCCAACCATGCACTGTAAGGCCGCGTTCCCTTATGGCCTGCTGTACTTCTGCCGTTTTTATAACATTAATACATTGTTCCTGTACATTAAGTTCCACAAGTCGATCATAACGTTTGTTATCATCATCAATACTGTCCAGTTCTTTTCGGTGCAGGCGGTACACGTCACGTATATTTCTTAGCCATGGATTCAATATCCCTAAATCCATACTTTGCATAGCTGCTTTTATACCACCGCAGTTGGTATGCCCGCAAACTACTACATGCTTAACTTTTAAATGTACTACTGCATAATTAATAACCGACATAGAATTTAAATCGGTATTTGGTACCATGTTGGCAATATTGCGGTGCACAAATACTTCTCCGGGTGCTCCGCCCATAAGCTCTTCCGCAGTTACGCGGCTGTCTGAACAGCCAATGTATAATATTCCGGGCGACTGCCCTTCCGATAGGTTATCAAAATATCTTTCATCTTTGGCCAGCTGGGTATTAATCCAGTCGCGGTTATTTTCAAAAACTTTTTTTATGTCCATACCTGTATAATTTGGTTTATAAAAGTATGGTAAATTGGTTTAAGCGTCAACTAAAAGTTACGGTAATGTAAATATTGATTTTGCAGCTTTGGAATTACTTATAAGCAATGCGTAATCTATAAATGAAGTTGTTGTTTGGCCATTATAATCAATAGCTGATTTTTCAGGAGTTATAACCTGGATGAGGTCTATGCAGCCGGATTTACTGTAAGGACTGTTACTGCTGTCGAGCCTGAAAAGAGTTAAGTCAGACATTTTTTGTTTTTTAAATGCATCAATGCCACTGAAATATTCATTGCCACTATCCCCGGTTCCTTCAACACTGGTAGTAGAGTAGGAATATTCACCATCTTTAAAAATATCGTCCCATATCACCTCCGATTTATTGAAATACCCAATAATGCTTATCAGGCTTTCATTATTGTAAATATTATTTTCCAGCAATTGCGTAAAAAATGAAGCAGCATTACCTTCCTTAGCTTTCAGCAGGTGGAAAAAGCCGTAGCGGGCAAATACAAGTTCGTTTTGCAGATTGTATTTATTATATAATTTTATATAATTATTGTAAATTTCTTTTTCCCTGTTATAATTCCTAAAACTTGTTTTTAAAAGAGTAATAACATCTTCAAATTTTTCCCTGTCTGTAATTTTTCCCAAATATTCAGCTTTATTTATTTCATAATCGGTTACAAATCCAGAGAGTTGTTTTTTACTAAAGCTATTATAATAAGGTGAATAATCAGTTGTGTCTGTTATAACGGTATTTTGAAGCTGTTTTGCCTTGTGCCATTCTTTATCCTTAATCAGCGTTAGCAAAAGCCTGTAATAATATTTATAAGTTACTACGGGGTCTGGCCCAATAACTGTGAGCTTTTTATTTTCGGGCAGTGCATCATTAATTTTTTTCAGCTTTCTCCATTTCTCAAAAACTTCCACAGTACGTTCCTGCGGTATTCGGGTGCCATAATGTATAATGAGGTCTTTAAGTAATACCTCATCACCTGATTTAAGGTATTCATTTAAAAAACAGGCTATGGCCATATCGGTTTCTGCAACATAATAGCGCAGGCCGTTATTTTTGCATAAAGACGCTACTAATGCTAATTCTGCATCTTCGGTTTTAGCACTTCCATGGTAAGCTCCAAAGCCTATAAGCCTGGCATTTGTTTCTGTAAAAGTAAATGGTTTTGTAATGTCCCATTTGTTATCGTTAAGATAAGCCTCTTTGTCCTGAGCCAATATAATATTGCAGTAAAGCAACAATAAAATATTGATATAATATTTCATAATTATAATAATTGATATGCCAAAAATCAATTATTATAGGGTAATAAAATTGTAAGATTGGGACAATCCAAATTAGATATTATTGATTAATTTTCAAAACCTTTAATAAGCACTTCGAGTATTTTAATAGCAGCATCGCTTATCCTGGTTCCCGGCCCGAATACTGCTACGGCTCCGGCATCAAAAAGGAACTGGTAATCCTGTGAAGGTATAACTCCGCCCACAATTACCATAATATCTTCGCGCCCATATTTTTTTAGTTCTTCAATAACCTGCGGCACCAGGGTTTTATGCCCCGCAGCCAGTGATGACACACCAAGAATATGTACGTCATTCTCAACAGCTTGTTTGGCAGCTTCGGCAGGTGTTTGAAACAATGGGCCAATATCCACATCAAAGCCTACATCGGCATAACCGGTGGCAACTACCTTTGCACCACGGTCGTGGCCGTCCTGCCCCATTTTTGCAATCATAATGCGTGGGCGGCGGCCTTCCAGCTTCGCAAATTCATCTGCAAGCTGTTTTGCCTTTTCAAAGCTCACGTCATTTTTAATCTCTTTACTGTACACTCCGCTAAACGATTTTATTTGTGCTTTATACCTGCCGTAAACTTCTTCCAAAGCATTGCTTATTTCTCCCAGTGTAGCTCTGTGCCTTGCAGCATCAACTGCCAGTTCCAGCAGGTTGCCTTTATTGCTTTTTGCTGCTTCTGTAAGTTTTGCCAGGCACTCCGATACCTTTACATTATCCCTTGAAGCTTTTATTTGCTCAAGTCGCTCAATCTGCTGTCGGCGCACTGTTTGGTTGTCAACCTCAAGAATGTGAAGTGGGTCTTCTTTTTCAAGGCGGTATTTATTTACGCCCACAATTATGTCCTGCCCGCTGTCAATACGTGCCTGTTTGCGTGCGGCAGCTTCTTCAATGCGCAGTTTTGGTATTCCGGCTTCAATAGCCTTTGTCATCCCCCCAAGCTCTTCTACTTCTTCAATTAGTGCCCATGCTTTTTGGGCTATTTCATTGGTAAGGGATTCTACATAATAGCTCCCTGCCCACGGGTCAACCGTTTTGGTAATCTTTGTTTCCTCCTGCAGGTATATTTGTGTATTTCGCGCTATCCTCGCCGAAAAATCGGTAGGCAGGGCTATAGCCTCATCAAGTGCGTTGGTGTGCAGGGACTGTGTTCCGCCAAAGGCAGCGGCGGCAGCTTCAATACAGGTACGTGCCACATTATTAAACGGATCTTGCTCTGTTAAGCTCCAGCCACTTGTTTGGCAGTGGGTGCGTAAAGCAAGCGATTTCTGGTCCTGCGGATTGAATTGCTTTAAAAGTTTAGCCCATAGCATACGCCCGGCGCGCATTTTGGCAATTTCCATAAAATGATTCATCCCTATAGCCCAAAAGAAAGAGAGGCGTGGGGCAAATTCATCTATCTTCATGCCTGCTGCAAGCCCTGTGCGGATATACTCCAGCCCATCTGCCAGTGTATATGCCAGTTCTATATCGGCAGTAGCACCGGCCTCCTGCATATGGTAGCCCGATATACTTATAGAGTTGAATTTCGGCATTTTTTTGCAGGTATATTCAAATATATCAGCAATTATTTTCATTGAAGGCGCAGGAGGATAGATATAGGTATTGCGAACCATGAATTCTTTCAGGATATCATTTTGTATTGTGCCCGAAAGCTGTGCGGGCTGCACACCCTGCTCTTCTGCAGCTACAATATAAAATGCCATAATGGGCAGTACAGCGCCGTTCATGGTCATAGAAACAGACATCTCATGCAGAGGTATCTGGTCAAAAAGGATTTTCATATCCTCCACACTGTCAATAGCAACACCGGCTTTGCCGACATCGCCTACAACACGCTCGTGGTCGCTGTCATAGCCACGGTGCGTGGCAAGGTCAAATGCTACAGACAGTCCCTTTTGCCCTGCTGCAAGGTTCCTGCGGTAAAAAGCATTACTCTCCTCAGCGGTAGAAAATCCTGCATACTGGCGGATTGTCCAGGGGCGGCGCACATACATGGTGGCATAAGGCCCGCGAAGATAAGGTGCAAATCCGGCACCAAAATCAAGGTGTTCCAGCTTTGTTATATCATCTTCTGTATAATTTTCTTTAATAACCACACCTTCGGCGGTAGTAAAAGTACTGCCTTGTACTGTAGTGTTTTTGCTTTCGCTGCCAAGTTTTATATGTTGAAGGTCTTTCCTCATAATTTTAACTATTCCTGTACGGTTTTTTCGCTGTCCAGCCTGTCCTGTTCTGTTTTTTCTGCCAGCCTTTTTTCTACTATAGGCGTAATAAGTGTTTTCCTTGGATTATTCTTTACAAACGGGTAAAGTTCCAAATCATCACTCATCCTGTCATTTTTATTAGGATATTTATTGGTTCCTAATAATATCTCTTTGCCACTGTCAAAAAGTTCCTGTTCTTTTGCTGCGCTTTCCTGTATCTTTTTCTGTATAGTTCCCTCTTTTAACTGGCGAAGGAAACCACCATTGGCCTCAATATCTTTAAAAAGTACCAATGCCCTTTCGGCAAGCTGCTGTGTTAATTCCTCTATGTAATAAGAACCATCAGCAGCATTGGTAACTTTGTCAAAGTAACTTTCGTGCTTAAGTATCAGCAGTTGGTTACGTGCAATCCTGTCGCCAAATTCATTGTCCTTATGATAAATAGCATCATATGCGAGGTTACAAACAGCATTTGCCCCACCCAATACCGCACTCATACATTCTGTAGTGGTACGCAGCATATTTACATTATAATCGTATAGTGTTTTATTGCGTTTTGTAGGTGTGGCTATAATGTGGCATTCCGGGTTGTGGCCGTATTCAGAGGCTATTACGCCAAAAATTTGCCTGAGTGCACGCAGCTTGGCAATTTCAAAAAAATAATTTGAGCCTGTTGCCATTTGAATAACCATGGGCTTGTGGATGGTAGCTATGGCGTTAAAATATTCATTGGCATGCGCCAGTGTATATGCAATCTGCTGTATGTAATTGGCACCGGCATTTTGATACAGGCTACCGTTTACTGATAGAAAATGGATGTTTGTACAGGCTATGGATAAAGTATTTAAAGCATCAAGGTCTTTATCCATACTGTTGTTCCAGTTTCCGTCTTTGGCAAGGTGGCCAACCGGGTCGGAAAACACATAGATTACAGCCTTTTTTTCTTTGGCAACAGCGTCAACCTTTTTTACGAAATCGATTGACAGGAATGATAAATTCAAATAAACCGGAACGGTTTCCAAAGGCAGGGCAGACAGCAATGCCTCAATATCGGTATTTTTATCTTCAATGGTAAAACGCAGGCTTTCCGCACCTCTTGAAAGGGAGTTGGCAGCACGCGCTATTGATTTTTCAAGGTCATGCACATAAATATCCTGGCATATTGAAAAAGCAGGCAGTACACCGGAGTGGGCAACAGTGCGTTTAAACTCGTCATGGTGGTAAAAAGGCTTAACCTTTATACCTTCGGGGCTTTCCCAAATAAGTGTTTCATTATAATCGGCACCCTTCAGTTCATATTGTATAAGCTGTTTCCACTGTTTGGAAGAAACGGGTTCAAATTCATTAAAAAGATTTTCACTCATGTTATAGCGGTTTTTTCCCTTTGCCAATAGTGTCCCCTTCATATTCAATTATATAAATATCTTCGTTTTCACGCTTCATATAATATTTTTCGCGGGCATACTTTTCAGTCTGGTCAGGGTTTTTAAGCTGTTTTATGGCAGCACTGTCGCGTTTAATTTCCTGCAGGTAATACTGTTTGTTTTCTTCAAGTTCCCTTATTTCCTTATCAAGCACAGGGTGGTCAAAATACAAGGAATAGTTATCAATAAAAACTATCCATACTGCAAAAAGCAAAATAACCAGTACATACCTGTTGCCTAAAATTTTAAGCACAGGGTATTTGGCGGTTAATTTGCTGAAAAGTTTCATGCTGTAAATTTACAAACTATTACAAAGTAATGGCTTTTTTTTAATGAAACGTAAAGAAAGCAGTGCTATTTGCCTCCTGATAGAAGCAAATATGCAATACACCCTTATTGGGAAATTATAATATCCTTTGGTTTATTACCGCCCTAACCACATCAATGGCTACGGTATTGTATTTATCATTAGGGATAATAATATCGGCATGGGCTTTTGTAGGCTCAATAAATTGTTCATGCATAGGTTTTAATGTAGTCTGGTAGCGGTTCAGTACCTCATCCATATCCCTGCCTCTTTCTGCAATATCACGTTTAAGGCGGCGTATAAGCCTTTCGTCAGAATCGGCATGCACAAATATTTTTATATCAAAAAGTTCCCTTAGTTTGGGGTCAGATAATATAAGTATTCCCTCCACAATCATTACCTTCCTCGGGTGGGTTAAAATAGTATCGTCAGTACGGTTATGGGTTACAAACGAATATACAGGCTGCTCTATGGCTTTGCCCTCCCTTAAATCTTTAAGGTGGGAGGTAAGAAGCTCAAAATCAATAGCGCGGGGATGGTCAAAATTTATTTTGGAACGGTCTTCAAAACTAAGGTTGCTGGTTTCGTGGTAATAGTGGTCCTGCGAAATTACGCCTACTTCAGTTTGAGGCAATTCATTCATAATCTGGTGTACAACGGTAGTTTTACCGCTTCCTGTTCCCCCTGCAATTCCTATAATAAGCATGCTTGTAATTGTGTTATTTATTTTTTTGCAAAAATAGCAATTAAATATGGCGTTCCTATCTGCCAAAGTAATTTTTGGGTTAAGAATTTAATACAGGTTCATCCTTTTGCGAAAAGTTGTTCAAATACAATTAAAAAAAGCTAAAGCAAAAAGGAAATAAACTTATATTTGAAAATAAACTTTATCCGGAAACGGACACATTTATATTTAAGACATCAAGATGAAAAAAATAGTAACCCTATTAGTATGCCTACTGTGTTTTGGTACTGCCAATTCGCAGGAAGTAATTTACCATGTTTTTCAAAGGAGCTTTTATGACAGTAACGGCGACGGGCACGGTGACCTTGAGGGTATCCGGCAGAAGCTTGATTACCTTAAAGAACTGGGGGTAACCTCAATACTGCTTACACCGCTATACCAGTCAGATTTTTACCATAACTATTTTGCAACCAATTTTGAAAAGATAGACCTTAAATACGGGGTTATGAAAAATTACCGTGATTTGGTGAGGGAAGCCCACCAGCGTGGGTTTAAAATATACCAGGATGTTGAAATGCAATATGTAACAGGCAGGCACCCCTGGTTTACAGAATCTTATAAAAACCCCAAATCAGAGTACAGTGAATACTTGTATTATAATGATAAGAATAATGAAAAGCCTTATTACTTTTTTGATATTCCTGAATTTACATTGTATGATAACAAAAAGGAGCAGATTATAGTGGTAAACATGAAAAGCCCAAAGGTTAAGGAATACACTTTTAATGTTTTGAAATTTTGGGCCGACCCTGACGGAGATGGTAATTTTGCAGATGGGGTTGACGGTTTCAGGCTTGACCACATGATGGATAACCTTGATAACTCAGGGAAGCTTACTAACCTGTTTGCCGACTTTTGGCAGCCTTTACTAACCGATTTAAAGAAAATTAACCCTGATTTGAAAATTGTGGCCGAGCAGGCTGACTGGGCTTCGTACGGGCATGATTATTTAACAAAAGGCGGAGTGGACAGGGTTTTTGCATTCAGGCTAAAATATGCCATAAATACTTTTGACAAGCAAAAAATTGCTGCCGCTGCCGACAG
Source organism: Flavobacterium sp. MK4S-17 (assembly GCF_009848495.1). Lineage (GTDB taxonomy): Bacteria > Bacteroidota > Bacteroidia > Flavobacteriales > Flavobacteriaceae > Flavobacterium. Next base: position 4,083 of record NZ_WWEP01000023.1, on the reverse strand, counting down.
TACATTTAATTATATGCCCAAAGGCAAGGAGCAGGTGGTTTTTTTAGAGAACCACGATACCAGTCGATTTGCATCGGAAGAGGGGATGAACCTGGGAAAGCTTAAAGTTGCTGCAGCGCTCAACATACTTATTGGCGGCATACCTTCTATTTATTATGGACAGGAAATAGGCATGAAAGGGACGCAGCTAAAAGGAAAAACCGATGGTAACGACATTCCGATACGCGAGGCTTTTGAATGGTATGCCGACGGAGAGGGTAAAGGCATGGCATTATGGTATAAAGATACCGGGATGTGGTGGGATAATACCAATATGAAGCCTAACGACGGCATTTCCCTTGAAGAGCAGCGCAAAGACAAAAAATCGTTATGGAATTTTTATAAAGAGCTTATTCATATAAGGAGGTCGCAAAAAGCGGTGGCACTGGGAGAGTATAAACAGGCAAAAAACAGCAATGATAAAGTGTTTTCATTCACCAGGTCATATAATGGTGAAAAAGTGCTGGTGTTTGTTAATTTATCGGGCGAGGAGCAGGCACTTTCAATACAGGAAACTATAAATGTGAACAATCCTAAAGTGCTTATTGGCAGCGAAGCCGGACGCGTTTCAAAAGGTGGCAGGACTTTAATTATGCCTCCTTATGATGTGCAGGTGTGGAGGTTGTATTAAAAAAAGCGGCGACACGCACTAAAAAGCTTACTCCAAAAAAAGCTGCATAATAATAATTTTTGCAATATAAATTATTGGTTAACAAAAACTTAATGTTTATTTTATTTCTTGTAAACCCTATAGTGGTATGTGGTTCATACTTTTGACAAAGTGTCAATTTTTAAACCAAAACCATAATGAAACAAGAAACTACTTTTACAGGTAAAACAACGTTATTTAAAATGCTTGTTTTTCTTGTAATAAGCTTTTTTACTTTAAATGCCAACGCACAGTTAATTAACTGGAATGCCAACGGCCTTTCGTCATTTGGGCCTTCGCCATGGAATCCTGAAAATATAAATGCCAATTTAACAACTTCAGGATTGGTAAGGGGTTCGTCTATAGCTACAGGCGGAAGTTCGGCGGCAAGTTGCTGGGGAGGATCCGGTGGCTGGAATGCGGGGTCTGGCGCTACAACAGATAATAATAGCTTCCATTTTACCGTAGTGGCGCAAAACGGCTACAGCGTTAGCCTTTCAAGTATAGGCACAAGGACAAGAAGGTCAAATTCGGGGCCAAGCGGTTACACATTATATTACTCTGTTGGCGGAGGTGCTTTTGCTTCAGCAGGTTCTGCAAGTACAACTTCAACAGGAGGTACTTCGGGAACAGCAGGTACAATAAACCTGTCCGGTATAGCTGCTTTACAGGATGTTGCCCCGGGAACCGTTATCAAATTCAGGATAAACCCCACAGGCAGTACCGGTAATTACTACCTTACAGGTGGTGCAGAGGCTTTAGAGGTTAACGGTACAGTACAAATGGCTGTTTTGGCAGCCCCTGTGGCAACCGCTGCAACCGGGGTTTCATCTGAAGGCTTTACGGCCAACTGGGAAGCTGTTGCGGGCGCAACAGGCTACAGGCTGGATGTTGCTACGGATAATGCTTTTACCGATATTCTTGAAAATTATGATAATCTTTCGGTAACAGGGCTTTCTAAAGAAGTTACTATGGGTATACAGCCGGATACACCTTATTACTACCGTGTACGTGCTGAAAATTCAAATATGACATCGGATAACTCCAATATAATCTCGGTACAGGTTTTAGATGATGAGATAGATGCTCTGGTAGCCACCGCAGCTACAGCTGTAGGGCATACAGGTTTTACAGCCAATTGGAATGCTGTGCCCGCTGCAACAGGATATTACCTTGATGTAAGCATTTCACCTACTTTTGACCCTGGAGAATCAATGCCGGAAAACATGATAGGGGTTAATGTAGGCAATGTAACATCTTATGAAGTTACAGGACTTGAGAATGGTACTACCTACTACTACAGGGTAAGGGCCTATCATCCAAGCGCAACATCTGTCAATTCAAATGTAATTTCAACAGCAACCACCTCACCTTTACAGGTACCTGTTGCAACAGATGCTACAGCGCTTGATCTTACAGGTTTTACAGCTAACTGGGATGCTGTTGATGATGCAGATGGTTACTATCTTGATATTAGCACCAATGCTGATTTTTCAATAGAAGGGCCCGGTGTACCTGTAACAGAAACTTTTACCAATATACCTATGGGGTCTTCAGGAAATGGCATAGGTTCTTATGATACAAGGGAGTGGACAGGTGATGATGGTACAGAATGGCAGGCTTTTAAAGCCCGTACGGATAAGGAAATTTATACTGATAATAATGCGATAGGGCTTCAAAACGCAGATGGCGCCTATATACTTTCAGGCCCTATTTCAGGAGGTATTTCACGCATACAGTTTGAAGCGCAGCAGCTTTTTACAACAGGCTCAGGAGGAGAAATTACAGTAACTATTCTTTCCGGCGAAGGTTTTTCCACATCAACAGTGTTGGGAACATTACCCTACAACCTGAGTGACATAGCAATGTTTGACAGTGGTTTTATTGAGCCTATAACAGGCGATTACAAGATAAGGCTTGACAATAATTTAGGTGCAAGGGTTGTAATTGATAATCTTATTTATACATCTGCAAGCAGTAGTGTTCCTGATTTTGTGGCAGGATTTAACGGGCTTAACGTTAGTAACGTTACATCTTACCAGGTAACAGGGTTAGAGCAGGGGGTAACTTATTACTATAGGGTTAGGGCTTATAATAATGCTGAAACAACTGCAAATTCTAATGTTATAGCAGTTGAAACACTGGATGAGCTTTTAGCTCCTGTTGCTACTGATGCTACCAATATAGCTTCAACAGGTTTTACAGCCAACTGGGATGCGGTTGCTTCCGCCACAGGATACAGGCTTGATGTAAGTACTATGGAAACATTTGGCACAACAATAGATGAAGCCACAATAACCGAAACTTTTGAAAATCTGCCTGATAATGGGGCTAATATTTATACAGGTCAGTTTACCGGTGAGGGAATGGAATGGGATGTAGTGGATGCACGTACTGATTTTACCGGTGATGATGGTAAAGAAATTGCACTTAAGGAAAATGGTTCAATAGAGTCAGGTGTAATAGAGGGAGGGCTTTCCTCGCTTGAATTTAAATACTACAGGAAACTGTTTACCAACGGGCAGGTTAAGGTAAGTATATTAACAGGTACTGATTTTTCAACGGTAACCGAGTTAGCTACTTTGCCATTTACAGCTACAACAGCCAATTTTAGCAACAGCACTCTTACTATAAATGAAGATTGTAAAATAAGGATAGAAAATGTTTCTGCCGGGGCTAATATATTTGTTGCTATAGATAATCTTGTTTATACCGTCCCTGAACAATTTGAGCCTTCTTTTGTTGAAGGGTATGAAAACCTGTTTGTAGCCGGCAACAGCCAGGAAGTAACAGGAGTGGCTGCCAACACTACTTACTATTACAGGGTTAGGGCAGAACGTACTACTGAGACCTCTTTAAACTCAAACATAATTGAAGTAACTACCGAATGTGATGCAGTTCCTGTGCCTACAGTAATGATACAGGAATTTTGTGGCACTGCAACTGTGGCTGACCTTGCTATAGATGGTACAAACCCTTCGGCGTGGTATGCAGATGAAACAACAACAGAGCCACTTGCAGATGATACAGCACTTGCTACAGGTACTTATTATGTTACACAAACTGTAAATGGTTGCGAAAGTGAAAAGGTTTTGGTAACAATAATAGTAAATGAGTTACCTGCCACGCCTGTGGCTGCTGCGCAGAGTTTTTGTGGCAGCGGTACAGTAGGCGAACTGGAAGCTGATATTGAAGATGTACTTTGGTATGCCGACGAAAACAGCACAGAGGCATTAACGGGTGATACAGTACTTACCACAGGTACGTATTATGCAGCACAGATAGTTGGAGCCTGTGAAAGCCCAAGGGCTGCTGTTGAGGTAACCGTCAATGAACTGCCTGCTGCTCCTGTGGCTGCTGCGCAAGTATTTTGCGGTAGTAGTACGGTAGGTGAA
>NZ_WWEP01000027.1 GCF_009848495.1 Flavobacterium sp. MK4S-17 | reverse complement strand
TACCACCCCGGTCACCCAGAGCGTACAGAAGGAGTTTAAGGCCCACTTCGCTCTTAAGAGATAAATAGAGGAACTATATAACCAAACAGGGCTGCCGTTGGCAGCCCTGTTTGGTTTATATGAAATAATAAAAAAAACCTGTGATTTTTTACAGGGCTTTTTTGCTATTTATTGTATTGTAGTAATGCTTCTTTTAAAATTTGTACTGAGCGTACTAAATCTTCTTTTTTCAATACATAGGCAATACGAATTTCATCAAGCCCCACATTTGGGGATGAATAAAATCCGGCAGCCGGAGCAACCATGACAGTTTCCCCGTTCAGGTCAAAATTTTCAAGTAGCCATTGTGCAAATTTATCGGCACTCTCAACAGGCAGTTTTGCTATACAGTAAAATGCCCCTTTAGGGGTAGCTACCTTAACACCTTGAATTTTGTTTAGCTCGCTTATAAGCGTATCTCTTCTATCTTTATATTCATGAATAACTTCATCAAAATAACTTTGAGGTGTATCAAGAGCAGCTTCACTTGCAATTTGTGCAATGGTAGGCGGGCTTAGGCGTGCTTGTGCAAATTTCATTGCTGTAGCCATAACCTCTTTATTTTTTGATACTATGCACCCAATGCGGGCACCACACATGCTGTACCTTTTCGAAACAGAATCAATCATTATAGCATATTGCTCCAGGCCGGGTACATTCATAACGGAATAGTGTTTATCACCATCGTAAGTAAACTCACGGTACACTTCATCGGCAATAAGAAAAAGGTCATGTTTTTTTACAAGATCTGCTAATTGCTGTATCTCTTCCTTAGTATAAAGGTATCCTGTAGGGTTACCGGGATTGCAAATTAGTATAGCTTTGGTTTTAGGCGTTATCAGTTTTTCAAAGTCAGCAACCGGAGGAAGCGCAAACCCTTCATCAATAGTAGAGATTACGGGTACAACTTTTACTCCCGATGCAACCGAAAAACCGTTGTAATTTGCATAAAATGGTTCGGGGATAATAATTTCATCGCCTGAATCCATAGTACTGCCCAATGCAAAAAGCAAAGCTTCGGAGCCGCCGGTGGTTATAATTATATCTTCTGTATTAACAGGTAATCCCTGATTTGTATAATATTGGGAAAGTTTGTTCCTGTAACTTTCAAAACCAGCCGAATGACTGTATTCAAGGATTTCAATATGGTTATCCTTAACTGCCTTTAATGCTACTTCAGGAGTTTTAATATCGGGCTGTCCAATGTTTAAATGGTAAACCTTGTGTCCCTTTTTCTTGGCTGCTTCAGCAAAAGGAACCAGTTTTCTTATAGGAGATTCAGGCATCTGCCTGCCTTTTTGAGATACTTGAGGCATTTTGATAGATTTAAAATGTGATGCGCAAATTTGCAATTTTTTTTAGAAAATATATAATTTATATGCCATTAGGCTATAAATAAAAGAGCAGCTTATTGCAAATTTTATTTTGTTTGAGTTATACAACTAATAACAACCGTTTTTATCTGAATGATAAGGTTTATAATTCACTGTGTCCTGAATGGGAAACAGATTTAAATTATATCATGCTGTTTTTTTAAAATTGTACTTATATAGTTACTTTTGCATACATTTTTTAAGAACCAGGAACGTTCATCAGAACAAATTACATAGAGTTATGACAATCCCTTCGCAATTTGATGCCAAAGAAGTAGAGAATAAATGGTATGATTACTGGATGAAACACAATTATTTTCATTCAGAACCTGACCATAGGAAACCTTATACTATTGTAATTCCGCCTCCTAATGTAACAGGAGTACTGCACATGGGGCACATGCTTAACAATACCATACAGGATGTGCTTATAAGGCGTGCCAGGCTTAAAGGCTTAAATGCCTGCTGGGTTCCGGGAACTGACCATGCCTCTATTGCTACAGAAGCCAAAGTAGTAGCCAAGTTAAAAGCAGAAGGAATTAATAAAGCCGACCTGACAAGGGAGAAGTTTTTAAAGCATGCCTGGGAATGGACAGATAAATATGGTGGTGTAATACTGGAACAGCTAAAAAAACTGGGAGCTTCATGCGATTGGGAGCGTACCAAATTTACAATGGATGATGATATGACCGCTTCGGTTATAAAATCGTTTGTGGATTTATATAATAAAGGATATATATACCGTGGTTACCGCATGGTTAACTGGGATCCTGAAGCTAAAACCACGCTTAGTGACGAAGAAGTAAATTATGAGGAAAGGCAGGGAAAATTATACCACCTGAAATACAGGATTGAGGGCAGTGATGATTATATTGTTATTGCAACTACCCGCCCTGAAACTATTTTGGGAGATACTGCAATTTGTATTAACCCTAACGATGAGCGTTATACGCATTTAAAAGGCAAAAGGGCTATTGTGCCAATAGCGAACAGGGTTATACCTGTTATTTTTGATGAGTATGTTGATATGGAATTTGGTACAGGCTGCCTTAAGGTTACACCTGCCCATGATGTTAATGATAAAGAGCTGGGCGAAAGGCACAATCTTGAAATAATTGATATTTTTAATGATGACGCCACATTAAACAGCTTTGGACTGCATTATGCAGGCAAAGACCGTTTTGCAGTAAGAGATGAAATAGCCAAAGAGCTTGAGAGCATTGGAAGCCTTGAAAAGATTGAGGAGCATATAAATAAAGTAGGGACTTCGGAAAGGACAAAAGCGGTTATTGAGCCAAGGCTGAGTGACCAATGGTTCCTTAAAATGGAACAGCTTGTTAAGCCTGCTATAAAAGCGGTACTGGAAACTGAAGAAGTTAAACTTTATCCTAAGCGTTTTGAAAATACCTATCGCCACTGGATGGAAAACATCCGGGACTGGAACATTTCGCGCCAGTTGTGGTGGGGGCAGCAAATTCCTGCTTATTATTTTGGCGATGGCAAGGAAGATTTTGTTGTAGCTGAAACCAAAGAGCAGGCCCTTGATTTAGCGAAAGCAAAAACAGGAAATGTGCAGTTAACAGCCAGTGACCTTAAGCAGGATCCTGATGCGCTGGATACATGGTTTTCTTCATGGCTGTGGCCTATGGCTGTATTTGGCGGGATACTTGATCCTGAGAATGAAGATTATAAATATTATTATCCAACCAATGACCTTGTAACAGGCCCGGACATCCTTTTCTTTTGGGTTGCACGTATGATAATTGCCGGATATGAATATGCAGGAGAAAAGCCGTTTACCAATGTTTACCTGACAGGACTGGTGCGTGATAAGCAACGCAGGAAAATGTCAAAATCATTAGGAAATTCACCAGACCCGCTTGACCTTATTGAAAAATTTGGTGCAGATGGCGTTAGGGTAGGGCTGCTGCTTAGTGCCTCTGCCGGGAATGATATTCTTTTTGATGAAGAATTGTGTAATCAGGGCAAAGCATTTTCAACTAAAATATGGAATGCCTTCAGGCTTATAAAAGGGTGGGAGGTAAGTGATATTGAACAGCCGAAGCATAGTGCTAAAGCTATTGAATGGTATGAGGCCAAGCTCCAAAAAACTTTGGCCGAAATTGAAGATCATTTTGAAAAGTACCGTATTTCTGACGCCTTAATGGCAATATACAAATTAGTATGGGACGATTTTTGCTCATGGTTCCTTGAAATGATTAAACCCGGCTACCAGCAGCCTGTGGACAGGAAAACCTATGATAAGGCTATTGAAATGCTTGAGGCTAACCTGAAGCTGCTTCACCCATTCATGCCTTTCCTTACGGAGGAGATATGGCAGCATATAGCAGAAAGGAGTCCTGAGGAAGCTCTTATTATAGCGCAATGGCCTGAAATTAAAACAGCAGATGAAAAACTGATAGCTGATTTTGATTTTGCTGCCGAGGTAATTTCGGGTATAAGGACAGTAAGGAAAGAAAAAAATATTGCCTTTAAAGACAGTATCAGCCTTAAGGTTATTAATAATGAAAACATTGGTAAGGATTTCGATAGTGTAATCTGCAAGCTTGGCAATGTGGACGGGTTAGAATATGTGTCAGAAAAAGTAAACGGCGCATTAACCTACAGGGTAAAATCAAACGAGTATTTTGTTCCCGTTGCAGGGGCTGTAAATGTTGAGGAGGAAATAGCTAAGCTAAAGCAGGAGCTGGAGTACCATAAAGGTTTCCTTAAATCGGTACAGGCTAAACTTTCAAATGAAAAATTTGTTAGCGGTGCACCGGAGAAAGTTGTAGCGAATGAAAGGCAGAAAGAAGCTGATGCAATGGCAAAGATTGCTACCATACAGCAAAGCCTTGAAAGCCTTGTATAAAAAGACAGAGGTATAAAAATAAAAAGCGGCTTTTGCCGCTTTTTTTATTCCAGATAGTAGGTTATGTTACGTTCTATAATAAATTTAGGTATTCCATCAGAATAGATAACTTTTCGTGTCCAGTTGCCCTGGTTATCATATTTATACTCATACATTTTATTCTCAATCATTTTGTTATCAGCATCATTAACTATAATTTCCAGTAAATTATTATTGTCATCATACCTGTAACCGGCATTCATAACAGGCTTTTTGTTTTTAATAATTTCCCACCTTATTTTATTGCCGCGGGCATCATATTTATACAGGTCTTCAGTTTCTGAGTTGTCAAAAGCATCAAAAGTATATTGCCTTGTTTCGTTGCCTTTTTCATCAAAGGTTATCTTTTGTAAGTATTCAACTTTTCCTTTGTTGTTCCTGGTTTCTTTTTGTATCAACCTGCCGTTGTCATATTTATAGGTTGTTTTATAAATAACTTTGGAATTTTTGTCAAGCCTTGTTTCTGCTATTTTATGGTTATCCTTATCATATTCGGATATATTTTTGGCTACCAGTAAATTATAATTCATATAAATATCCTCATTGGTAAGGTTGCCTTTCTTATCATAGCTGTAAGTCATCCTTCCTGTAGGGTTGTTTTGTGTGTTATAGGTAGTAGTTTCAATCAATCTTCCTTCATTGTCAAATTTCTTCTCTGTTTTCTGCATCCCCGTATTATCAGGATTGCTTTTTACAACAGTAATATTATTGCCCTTAGTATCCCAACTGTATAAGGTTTTAGACATAACTTTATTATTTGAATACAGGCGGGAATTTAATTTTTTATCTTTCCCTTCAAAGTTTGTTTCCTCATAAGGAGTACCGTTGTTATACCATTTCTTTTCAGATACCAAAAGCCCGTTTTCATCAAAGTTAAGATCGAAATCATGCTCTGCCGAGTTTTCATGCCTTGCAGCCCCCTTTGTTCCTTCAGGGGTAGCTATATATGATTTTTCCGAAAGGCTTTTTACATTACCTTTCAGTCCATAGGAAGACCATTCGGCATTAGACCTGTCAATTACTTTTTCCTCATTTTCTGTTTCCTTTTTACATGATAAAGTAAGCATCAGTAAAAGGCTGATAGCAAAAGCGTATTTCATAGTATCTGTTAAGTTAAAGTTATCAAAAATCACTATTTTTTTTAAAACTGGCAACATTTATGATGTTAAGGAACATAATTAAAAAATAAAAACCGCCATAAGGCGGTTTTTATTTACTATTTAAAAGTAATTATTTTGCTATTGCAGCATCATATTTTTTCCCGACAGCGTCCCAGTTTATTACATTGTAAAAAGCCGCTATATAGTCAGGCCTTTTATTTTGGTAGTTAAGATAATAGGCATGTTCCCAAACATCAAGCCCTAAAATAGGTTTTCCTGAAATGCCCACATTAGGCATTAGTGGATTATCCTGATTAGGCGTGCTGCCAACTACAAGCTTTCCTGACTTGTCAACCACAAGCCAGGCCCAGCCTGAACCAAACTGGTTTGCAGCTGCATCAGAAAATTGCTGTTTAAAATTATCAAACGAACCAAAATCTTTATTTATGGCTTCGGCAAGTGCACCTTTTGGTTGGCCGCCTGCATTTGGCGCCAAAACTTCCCAGAAAAGTGTATGGTTATAATATCCTCCACCGTTATTTCTTACAGCCTTATTATCCATACTAAGGCCGCTCAATATTTCCTCTATGGTTTTACCTTCAAGGTCGGTTCCTTTTATGGCAGCATTTAGTTTATTTGTATATCCTAAATAATGTTTGGAATAATGCACTTCCATTGTTTTGGCATCAATATGCGGTTCCAGTGCGTTATAGGCATAGCCTAACTTAACTACCTGGAATGCACCCTCATCTGCTTTAACATCATCAGGATTACCCATTGCCGGTGCTTCTTCTTTTTGAGGTTCAGGAACTTCAACCACCTCTTCAAGGTTATTTTTTTCTTTGCATGATTGTAAAGAGGCTATTATTACAAGCGCTGAAAGTAAAATTTTTGCTTTTTTCATAATTAGAGTTATTTAATCAATGAATTTATAGTTTCTATATATAATTTTTTTGCTTCATCGGCTGAAAGATGCCTTACCTGTATCCAGGCATTTATCTTAAAAGCATCCCTCAAATCAGAAGACCTGTAATAATTAGGATTAGCATTATTTCGTGTAGCCTGCTTATAGTAGGCATATATGCGCAGCATAACGTCGGGCGGTAACGCTTCGGTCATGTTTGAAGCCTTTTCATATGCTTCTTCAAACAGTGTATCCAAATCCTTTTCCTGCATTAACTATGCCTTTGTTGCTATAATTGTTTTGCCGCCTATGGCTTTTTGGTTAAGCTGCACATTAACTTCTGTACCTAAAGGTAAGAATAAATCTACCCTCGAACCAAATTTAATAAATCCTGCATCGGTGCCCTGCACAACCTGCATACCCTCTTTTGCATAATTTACAATGCGCCTTGCCAGTGCCCCGGCTATCTGGCGGTATAAAATTTCACCGAATAATACATTTTCAACCACAACTGTAGTACGTTCATTTTCCTCGCTGGCTTTTGGGTGCCATGCCACAAGGTATTTGCCCGGATGGTATTTGCTGAATTTTACCAATCCGTTTACAGGGTAGCGGGTTACATGCACATTAATTGGCGACATGAAAATAGAGACCTGAAGGCGTTTTTCTTTAAAATATTCCGGTTCATAAACTTCCTCAATAACCACAACTTTACCATCAACAGGTGCAATAATATTATGGTCTGATACCTGCACCATACGTTTTGGGTTCCTGAAAAACTGCAGTATAAGCACAAGGAAAATAAAAGCAAATACCTGGATAAATTTCAGCAGCCAGTAACTTTCTATAAACCTGTCTGATAAAACAACAACCGCTATAGTAACCAACAGCGATATTAAAATAATTTTAGCGCCTTCTTTATGAAACATAATGTATAATTTGATAGTACAAAAATAGGAAAGGTATTGCAAATATTACACTATCCAGCCTGTCTAATATGCCGCCATGCCCGGGCATGATATTTCCGCTGTCCTTAACACCGGCTGTACGTTTTAATTTGGACTCTGTTAAATCTCCCAAAGTTCCAAAAATAACAATAATAGCAGCACTTGCCATCCATCCTGCTGCCGAAAGTATATTATAATACATGCTTATTATATAGCCCGCACCTATAGTAAAAACCATTCCGCCCAAAAAGCCCTCTATGGTTTTTTTAGGAGAAATACGCTGAAAAAGTTTATGCCTGCCCATACTTTTACCTACTATATAGGCAAAAGTATCATTAACCCATATTAAAATAAATATACCGATAATTATATAGGGCGTATAGTTTACAGATAAGGAAAAAGGCAGGCGCATTATTAAAATAAAAGGTATAATAATGTAACCTGCAAGCTGTGCAAACTTTGCCGCAGTATCTTTTTTAATTGTTTTTTTTGAGAAAAGCTCGGCAAGCAGCATAACTGCAATAAAGCACGCAGAGCCAGAAAGGAATAAATTTGCTGAAGCAGTTTTCTGCATCAGTAAAATAAAAACGGCATAACATAAAACCCCTAAAAATATGGGAAAACGCCAGTTTAAGCTAACCAGCCTGCAAAACTCCGCAATAGCAATCAGCATAAATATGCCAAACAGAATAATAAAACTGATGGGTGAAATTAAAGTGGCAGTTATGAGCAATGAAACATAAACAATACCTGAAAGTGCCCTTGTTATACTTTCATTCATTTTAAAGGTCTTCTAAAAGCAAAAGGTACAGGTTTTTGGCTACACTGCCATATTGAAGGAAATCTTCTTCTTTTGCTTTTTCAAAATATTTAATGGTGGTTATATTGGTAGGGTAGTCCTTATCGTATTTTCTTTTTATCTCCCTAAGTCCGTCGCTTTTAGAGTTTAAAATCTGGCTTGTTGTTGCAAAAATTATAATGTTGGCCGGAAGGTCATTGGGTTTGTTCTGCTTTATCTGGTTAGATGAAAACAGTATAGACCCCTCGTCAGCTATGAGGTTTTCGCAGGAGGATAACAGGAATTTAGGATTAGCAGTATTTTTATATACAAGTTTATTTTCTTCAAGCAGCCCGAAAAGCTTTGGTTCATAACAAAGTGCTTCGCATTCAAACCAGTCATTTTCTTCCAGTATATTTAAAAACTGCTCGTGTATCTCGTCAAGATTATCACAATAAAGGAATTTACCGCCATTTTTACGGAAATTCATTGTAAACATCTCATCGGCGGGGATTTCTTTTTCAGGAAGGAAAGGGCTTGTTCCCTGGTTTTTATCTTCACTGGAAGCATCATTTGAGGTGCCGAAAATTTTTTTAAAAAGACTCATACCTTATTAAATCCCCTGTTTTTCTATATAACCCAAAGATAAAAAAATCTTAATTCAATCGTGCATCGAATTAAGATTTTTATAATGATTATTTAATGTTATGCTTTATGCCTCTGTAGGAACTTCAGGGCCTGATTTTTCAAATGGCCTTTTACCAAAAATTTCCTCAAGGTCATCTTTAAAAATAACTTCTTTTTCTATCAGTATATCAGCAAGTTTAAGAAGCTTATCCCTGTTATCATTGAGGATGCTGATTGCTCTTTGGTATTGTTCCTCAATAAGTGAAGAAATTTCCTTATCTATCATATTGGCAGTTTCCTCTGAGTAGGGTTTTGAGAAATTATATTCGCTTTGCCCTGATGAGTCGTAATAGGTTATATTACCCAGCTTATCGTTAAGTCCGTAAATAGTAACCATGGCTCGCGCCTGTTTTGTTACTTTTTCAAGGTCGCTTAATGCCCCGGTTGAAATTTTGTCGAAAATAACTTTTTCGGCAGCGCGCCCTCCCATAGTGGCACACATTTCATCAAGCATTTGCTCCGGCCTTACAATAAGCCTTTCTTCCGGCAGGTACCATGCAGCACCCAGGCTTTGCCCGCGCGGCACAATTGTAACTTTTACCAGTGGCGCAGCATGTTCCAGCATCCAGCTTATGGTAGCGTGTCCTGCTTCGTGAACGGCAATTGCTTTTTTCTCCTCTTTTGAAATTATTTTGTTTTTCTTTTCAAGTCCGCCTACAATCCTATCAACTGCATCAAGGAAATCCTGTTTGTCAACAGATTTTTTGTCCTTTCTTGCAGCAATAAGTGCAGCTTCGTTACAAACATTGGCAATATCTGCCCCGCTAAAGCCAGGGGTTTGCTTCGCCAGGAAGTCAGTATCAAGGTCTTCCGATTTTTTCAGTGGTTTCAGGTGTACTTCAAAAATCTCCTTACGCTCGCGGATGTCCGGCAGGTCAACATAAATTTGCCTGTCAAAACGGCCTGCACGCATCAGTGCTTTGTCAAGCACGTCGGCACGGTTGGTGGCAGCAAGTACAATAACATTTGTATTTGTGCCGAAACCATCCATTTCTGTCAATAGTTGGTTAAGCGTATTTTCACGCTCATCATTTGAACCCGAAAAATTATTTTTACCCCTTGCACGGCCCACAGCATCAATTTCATCGATAAATATAATTGCCGGCGATTTTTCTTTTGCCTGCTTAAACAGGTCGCGCACCCTTGAGGCACCTACACCCACAAACATTTCAACAAAATCAGAACCCGAAAGCGAGAAGAAAGGTACTTTTGCCTCGCCGGCCACTGCCTTTGCAAGAAGTGTTTTACCTGTTCCCGGAGGGCCAACAAGCAATGCACCTTTAGGTATTTTACCACCAATGCTGGTATATTTTTCAGGGTTTTTAAGGAATTCAACTATTTCCTGTATTTCCTCTTTAGCACCCTCAAGCCCGGCCACATCTTTAAAAGTAACCTTTATATCGTTTTTTTCATCAAACAGTTTCGCTTTTGATTTACCAATGTTAAATATTTGGCCGCCCCCTCCGGCAGCGCCGCCCCCGGCCATCCTGCGCATCATAAAAATCCATAATGCCACAAGTACAATAATAGGCAGCAGGGTTATAAGCAGGTCGCCCCACATACTTTCTGGCTCGGCAGAATAATCGCTCAGTTTCCCTTCGCGCCTTGCTTCTTCCAGCTTTTGAGTAAATACTTCGTTTTTATCACCAGTAATAACTGTGTAATGAGGGCCCTTGTTCGGCTTGCCAAACAGGTCTTCCCTTACATTTTTATGCTCTTCGGTTTTAAGTGCATCCTGCTTAAGGTAAACTTCGGCCGAAGTTTTGCCATAAATTACCTTATCTACCTGCCCACTGTCAAGATAACTGTAAAAATTGGAAAGCGATGTAGGTTTTGGGTCATGCCACGCAGAGCCTCCTGCAACAAAATTTATAGCAAGGAAGATAAGCAGTATTCCACCATATATAAGCCAGGGGCTTACTTTTAATTTGTTTTTATTTTCTTTTGACATGAATGCTTAAATTAATAATTGTTTCCAATTGATGTTATTTTGGCATCACCCCACAGGCTTTCTATGTTGTAATACTCCCTAACGTGCTTTTGAAATACATGAACAACTATGTTTACGTAGTCCATAAGCACCCACTCGCCGTTTTCTGTACCTTCCACATGCCACGGCTTGTCTTTTAACTCCCTGGAAACTGTTTTTTGTATTGAGTGAACTATGGCGTTCACCTGTGTATTGGAAGTACCGTTGCAAATTACAAAATAATCGCATACGGTGTTATCTATTGCCCTTAAGTCAAGAATATCAATATCATTACCTTTTACTTCTTCAATTCCTTTGATGATATTTGCCAGTAAATCATCGTTACTTACACTTTTTTTCGCCATTTAAATTTTATATATATCGCAAAGTTATCATTTTTTGTATTTAATTTTGAAACTTAACACAAGATTAAAAACACTTTATTTATTAATGAATATTATCAAACTCAGTGCCATTAACTCTACTAATGATTACCTTAAGCAATTATACAATACACGCCATGTGGAAAACTTTACTGTTGTATTAGCCGAGGAACAGACACAGGGCAGGGGACAGCGAGGGGCAAGCTGGGTTGCTGAGGCAGGTAAAAACCTTACGTTTAGTGTTTTAATAAAAGATTTACTGTTAGATATTAAGGAAATTTTTACACTTAATGCTGCTGTAGCAATAAGTATAACAGAGGCTCTTGATAGCTATAAAATTCCTTCGCTTTGCATTAAGTGGCCTAACGACATTTTGTCAGGAAACAGGAAAATAGGAGGTATTTTAATTGAAAACAGTATAAAGAACGACGGAGAAATTTTTTCGGTGGTTGGGATTGGCTTAAATATTAATCAAACGGATTTCGCCGGACTGCCCAAAGCCTCATCGCTTTCTGTTACAACAGGAAGAGAATATGATAAGGAAGAAATTTTTCTTGGAGTTGCCGAAAAGATAAAGCGCAATATATCGCGCCTGCAGAATAAGGATAAGGAGATAATTTGGAATAAATATCATGCAAAGCTTTATAAAAAAGGCGTGCCCATGACTTTTGAAAAAAATAACATCAAATTCATGGGTATTATACAGGGTGTAACCCATGCAGGGAATCTTCAGGTTCAACTTGAAGATGAAAGCACCGCAGAGTTTGGACTTAAAGAAATACAGATGTTATATTAAAAGAGTTTGAAGATTAATTTAATCTTCAAACTCTTCATCTTCCTCATTATCAAAATCGTTTATAAGAAAATCAATAACCAGCTCAATAGTATTCCCTTCTTCATCAACTCCCCAGTAGGCAGGGTAATATCCATCTCCCCAGCCGGAAGCAAACATTATAACATTATTATCCGATTCTTTATCAGGATGATGGTCATTCCAATCGCCCAACTCACGTGAAAACTGGTTTTTACCTGAATACTGCCTGAATTCTTCAGCAAGCACTTCGTCATAATAATTGGCTTCGGGGTCTTTGTCCTGCACTTCATCCATTTTCGCAATAAGTGATGCGTTGGTTTCTGCATCTAAAAAGCAGGCAAGCCCGGACTCGACAGGAAAACCGTAAAATTCATCTTCGCTAAGTTCATCAAGTTCCTCCTGTGTAAGGTCTTCGGTTACCGCAAGCATCCACTTTGTTGCATTTTCGGGCCTGAATTTAATTTTTGCGTAAGCAACCCTGTGATGTAGCTGATCAATTTCAGCCATATAAATAAATACAGGATATTTATCCGGCTCAACCGACCTTGCAAATGGCTGCTGGCCTTCCGTAAAAAAAGGGTCGGCTGCTATAATTTTGCCCGTTGGCAGGTTTACATCGCCTATATGTATCTCAACCAGTTCCTGAAAATTCATTTCATTTTCAAGGTCATAATAAAACTCAAAGTCTTTTGGGTCTTTCATAGCTTTCTGTTTTGTGCTTTTACAAGTATGAAAGTTACAAAAAGTATTTATTACAGCAGTTGTTTTACCAATAATTTAACCCGAATATACTCCTGCGGCCTATAATTGATATTGCTCCTGCAAAGTTTTACCAAGCATGGCTTTTACTCTTCTTCTATAGTGTGTGATTTGGAGTAAATCCCCCATTTTTCTATGCAGTCCTGCATATCTTCCGGTAAATCAGTATCAAATCGTAAAAACTCCCTGGTTACAGGATGCTCAAATCCAAGTGTTTTAGCATGTAGTGCCTGGCGTGGTAATATTTTAAAGCAGTTTTCTATAAACTGTTTGTATTTACTGAAAGTAGTACCTTTTAAAATAGCATCGCCACCATAGCGTGCATCATTAAATAAGGTGTGTCCTATGTATTTCATATGCACCCTTATCTGGTGCGTGCGTCCTGTTTCCAGCTTGCAGGAAACAAGTGTAACATACCCAAAACGCTCCAGTACCTTATAGTGTGTTACGGCATGCTTACCCTGGCTTCCATCAGGAAATACAGCCATTTGCATACGGTCTTTAATATGGCGCCCAATATGCCCTTCAACTGTGCCTTCATCTTCCTGTACATTGCCCCATACAAGCGCAATATACTCCCTTTCTGATGTTTTATCGGCAAACTGTTTTGTAAGATGGGCCATGGCCTGCTCTGTTTTGGCAACAACCAAAAGCCCTGATGTGTCTTTATCTATACGGTGCACAAGCCCCGGCCTTTCACTGCTGTTTAAAGGCAGGTTTTCAAAATGATAGGCAAGCGCGTTAACCAGTGTGCCGCTATAGTTGCCATGCCCGGGATGCACAACCATGCCCGGCTCTTTGTTTACCACCAGTAACTGGTCATCTTCATAAACTACATTTAGCGGAATGTTTTCAGGCTCTAAAAGGTATTCAAATGGCGGGTGTGAAAGCAGCACACGCACCACATCATTGGCCTTAACTTTGTAATTGGATTTTACAGGCACATCGTTAACATAAATATTACCTGCAGCAGCAGCCTGTTGTATTTTATTGCGAGTGGCATTTTCCACAAGGTTCATAAGGAATTTATCAACCCGTAATGGCGACTGTCCTTTGCCTGCTTCAAACCGGTAGTGCTCATATAATTCATCATCCGGCTCCTGCTCAATAATCATATTACTCATCTACTGTTTCGGTTTCCGGTGTTTCGGCATTATCAGTACCCTCATCATCTATATAGGCAGTTTTGCCGTCTCCCAATACAAGGTCTATTTTAGAGGCTTTTTTTACCTTGTCGCCACCTTTTAGTTTTTTGCCGTTTTGCCACATTTCCAGTACTACATCTTTAGCAAGGTACGGCTTATAGGTAATTTTGCCTTCCTCCAGCCCTGCACCTTTAAGTGTAGGTATGGCAGCCCTGTATGTTTTTTGTATCAGGTCAGGAAGGGTTATATCATTATAACCTCCTGAATTTACTTTAACATATACTTTGCGGTTTTCCTTTACGGTTACATTAGGAAGAGGGTCCTGCTGTACTATGGTATATGGAGGAAAGTCAGCTTTAAAATCAACAGTATCAAGCACCAAATACTCTAAATCTATTGCCTCGAGAGTTTCCGCTGCTTTCTCAACAGTCATTTTACTAAGATTGGGTACAGGTATTTCCTGCCCGTGGTTGGTTGTACTGCCAAGCCATTTCAGCAATCCGAAAATTATAACAATAGTTATTACCAGTGCTATTGCAAGCTGTTTAAAGAATACTTTGCTGGTTAAAAATTTTTTTAGGCTCATTTACTGCTTAATTTTGGCAAAGATATAAATAATACCAAACTTTATAAGTTTGGACAAATAATGATATTTTTGTGTTAATAAACTAACGCAGTCCAATGAAAAATGTTGCCATAATAATGGGAGGGTATTCCAGCGAGTACCAAATATCCTTATCCAGCGGAAATGTAGTGTACAGTTATCTGGATAAATCAAAATATAATCCTTACAGGATACATATACTTAAAGAAAAGTGGGTAATGGTTGACGATGAGGGCAATGAATATCCTGTAAACAGGCACGATTTTTCGGTGGACCAGGATGGTACTATAATAACTTTTGATGTGGTTTTTAATGCAATACATGGTACACCCGGGGAAGATGGCTTAATGCAGGCATACCTTGAATTATTAGGAATACCGCAAACATCCTGCGGTTTTTACCAGGCAGCGTTAACTTTTAATAAGCGCGACCTGCTTTCGGTTTTAAAGCCTTATGGCATAAAAACAGCCATCTCACATTATATAAATTATGGCGATGTAATTAATGAGGACGAAATACTTGAAAAAGTTGGCCTGCCTTGTTTTGTGAAGCCTAATAAATCAGGCTCCAGCTTCGGCATAAGTAAGGTAAAGGAGAAAGCAGAATTTATGCCTGCCATTGAAAAAGCCTTTAAAGAAGACAGCGAAATATTGGTGGAAAGCTTCCTTGATGGTACTGAAGTATCTGTAGGGGTTATCAACTATAAAGGAAAGGTAACCGTACTGCCTGTTACCGAAATAGTATCGGAAAATGATTTTTTTGATTATGATGCCAAGTATCTTGGTAAATCGCAGGAAATAACCCCCGCCCGTATCAGTATTGAAATGCAGGAGAAGGTAATGGAAATTGCAAAATGTGTTTATGAACTGCTTAATATGGAAGGTTTTTCAAGAAGTGAATACATATTGGTAAAAGGCGAACCACATTTATTAGAAATTAATACAGTACCGGGGCTTATAACAGCCAGTATATTACCGCAACAGGCAAATGAAGCGGGAATAAGTATGCCTGAGCTTTTTGATAATGCCATCCAGTTAGCTTTGGCAAAAAAACAATAGTATGAAAACAGCAGTTTTTCCGGGATCTTTTGATCCTATTACCTTGGGGCACTATGATATTATAAAAAGAGGGGTAAAACTTTTTGATAAGGTTATTATAGCCATAGGCGTTAATGCCGAAAAAAAATACATGTTCCCTTTAGAGCAGCGCCAGCAGTTTATTGAGGATGCTTTTAAAAATGAGCCGAAAGTTGAAGTTATTACTTATGAAGGGCTTACTATAGACCTGTGTAAAAAAGTAGGTGCAGGGTTCATTTTACGCGGGCTAAGAAACCCGGCAGACTTTGAGTTTGAAAAAGCTATAGCCCACACCAACAGGGAATTATCAAAAATTGAAACGGTATTTTTACTCACTGCTGCAAAAACATCCTATATTAGTTCCAGCATAGTGAGGGATGTTTTACGCAATGGCGGCGATTATACAATACTTGTCCCTGACTCGGTAAGGGTAAAGTGATTAAAATGAAATTAAAATTATATCCCCGTCAATATGCGCTGCTTTCCTTTAGCTTTATTGCATTTACAATAATTGGTACAATAAGCCACGAGCTTGGTCATGCATTTATAGCTAAATATCTAGTGGGATATGAGGTTAATGTTTCTTATGCATCAATTAACTATAAAGTAACCGAATTAGATGAATATACTGCCAGATATAATAGAGATAAAAAATATATTGAAGCTGAAACCGATTCTCATCAAAAAAACTCTTTTCTGGAATATAGAAACAATATTGGTGAACAAATTAGTAAGAACAGATTTTACATTTTGCTGGGAGGCCCCATACAAACTACAATTACAGGTACAATAGGAATACTTTTATTATGGTTTAACAGAAAAAAAATATTAAAGAATAAATACTTAAATTTTTTTGAATGGCTAGCAGTATTCTTCAGCTTCTTTTGGTCTAGACAGGTGTTCAATTTTTTAATTTTTATCTCTCAGACTATTATTGGAGCACAAAACTTTCATAACGATGAGTTTAAAATATCAAATTACCTAAATCTATCCGATTGGTTAGTAGGCTTTATTACATTTCTTATAGGGCTAATCCTTTTATTTTGGGTAACTTTTGTAATTATTCCGGCAAATATTAGGTTGACATTTATATTTTTAGGAATTACAGGCTCTACTTTAGGTTGGATTATTTGGATGCACTGGTTAGGACCTAATTTATTGCCCTAATTTCGCTTCCACTTTTTCAAACAGTAATTTTATATTTTCATACGAATTGGTCAGTGCCTGTTGTATTTCTTCCGGGTTAAGCCAGGCCACCTTTTCAATACCCTCGTTTTCCTGCCCGGTAAGCTTTCCGCTGTAACTTGTTTTCATTTCATACCAGGTTGTAATTTTAAGTTTATACTGTCCGCCCCGTTTAAAAACATGGTATGTTTTAGGTAATTTTTTTACAATTTTAAGGCCTGTTACACCGGTTTCCTCCTCCACTTCGCGTATGGCTGTTTCTTCCATGTCCTCTCCTTTTTCAGTACCGCCTTTAGGTAAATCCCATTTGCCGTTCCTAAAAATAAAAAGTACCTCCCCCTGCTTGTTATATACAAGCCCGCCGCCTGCCTTTACCACAGGTATTTTTTCCTTTAGTTTTTTCAGCATCTCCTTTTCATCAGGGTGGTATAAAAAGGCTTTGCCTACTTTGTTGTTAAACATTTTTATAATGAGCTGCTCTATATCCACGCCTTCCAGTAAAAACATCTGGAAATCGGTTTCTTTTTCAACCTGGTTGGTTAAAAAAAGCGGCTTATCGTTTACAAAAACTTTATACATTTGCAATATGATTATTAATACAGACACCGCCAAGAAGACAGCCGAATTGCTTTTACAAATAAACGCAATTAAATTAAATCCCAAAAATCCTTTTACATGGGCTTCAGGGTGGAAATCGCCTATATATTGTGATAACCGAATTACGCTGTCATTCC
Organism: Flavobacterium sp. MK4S-17; assembly: GCF_009848495.1. Lineage (GTDB taxonomy): Bacteria > Bacteroidota > Bacteroidia > Flavobacteriales > Flavobacteriaceae > Flavobacterium. The sequence goes on along the minus strand of NZ_WWEP01000027.1, from coordinate 76,647 downwards.
CTCCTATAAGGAATTATATACGGGAGGAGTTTGCCCGCTTTATTGAAAAGCAATATGGCAAACCCGATGTAATAGCCGGTGTTGCAACGGGGGCAATAGGCATTGGTATGCTGGTTGCCGAATATATGGGGCTGCCATTTGTTTATGTGCGTCCTGAGCCTAAAAAGCACGGCAGGCAAAACCAGGTGGAAGGCTTTTTGCAAAAAGGGCAGAATGTAGTGGTGGTGGAAGACCTTATCAGTACAGGTAAAAGCAGCCTTATGGCTGTTGAAGCGCTTAAAGGTGCCGGCGCCAAAGTAAAAGGTATGGTGGCAATATTTACCTACGGCTTTGATGTTGCAGCCGAAAATTTTAAAAAGGAAAAGGTAGAATTGCATACCCTTGGAAATTATGAGGTTTTACTGGATTTTGCCACAGCCAAACAATATATAACCGAGGAGGAACAGGAAGCCCTTAAGGAATGGCGAAAAAGCCCTGAAACCTGGGGAGCACCATCGCCTACTATTACACAGGGAGGAGAACATAACCCATTATATTAATATTACATGAATTTAGAGAGCCAGAAAGTAAGAGTTGAAAAGCCTGCACAATATATTTTTGAAGCTTTATCTGATGTAAGGAATTTTGAAAAGCTTATGCCGGATAACATTGCCAAGTTTGAGGTAACCGGTGATGATTCCTTTATTTTTGCATTAAAAGGGATGCCTGAAATTAAACTGAAAATGAAAGAGAAAAACCCTTTCAGCAAGCTGGTATTGGGTGCTGCAAGCGATAAGCTGCCATTTTCGCTTACAGGCAAAATTGATGAAGCAGGCGATAATGCAAGCGAGGTACAGCTTTTTTTTGAAGGGCAGTTTAATGCAATGATGGCTATGATGGTAAAAGGGCCTATAAGTAAATTTATAGAAACGCTTGCCGGCAATATGCATAAGCTATAATAGTCCTTATAAGTTAAATTTTAAGCCTTTTGGAAGTTTCTGAAAGGCTTTTTATATTTTTATGCAAACTATAAACTGTTTATGAAAAAAATAACAGCAATATTTTTCCTGCTTATTGCAATAGTAACAACAGCCCAGGAACAGCAAAAACTTAAGCAGAACCTGCTTTTACAGGCCGATGAAATGGGCAAAGCGTTTATTGCGAAAGATTATGCTGCCTTTGCCAGCTTTACACATCCTGACCTGTTGAAAAAATTTGGAGGTACTCAAAAAATGGCTGATATAATCCGCTACAGTTTTTCGCAGATTGAAAACGTAAAATTTATAGATGTTACTTTTGCGCAGCCTTCTGAAATAATAAATGTTGAAGGGGAACTGCAATGCACTGTACCCCAAATGATAGAAATGGAGGCTGACGGGCAGCAAGTTACAGCCAATACTACTATTATTGCTATTTCACGGGATAATGGTAAAACATGGTCTTTTACCGATACAGCAGGTCAAAATATACAGGCGTTACAGGCTACAATACCTAACCTTAGCCCCCAGCTTAATATACCTGAAATCCAGGAGCCTGTATTTAACGAAGCCCCTGTAAAAAACAGGTAGTAAAAAAAAGAGTAGTAATTATTCACTTACACCTTTAGCAAGCTTTGCCCTGGTTTTACTTAAAAACTCGGCTGATATACCCAGGTAGGATGCAATATAGTGCTGTGCCACCCGTTGCGGCAGGGTAGGGTACTGCTCTAAAAAATCAAGGTATTTATCCATGGCGGTTTTGGATATAGTACTGAAAAGCCTGTTTTGGGTAACAGTAAGATGCCGTTGCAACAATATGCGGAAAGCGCGTTCAAACCTTGGAGCCCTGGCAAAAAGTTCTTCTTTGCTTTCAGGGGTAAATGTTAAAAATTCGCTGTCTTCCAGTGTTTCTATAAATATCCTGCTGGGCTTGTCCTCATATATACTAAAAGATATATCACTAACCCACGCATCCTCAATGGCAAATTGAAGAATGACCTCAAAGCCGTTTTCATCAATATAATATTTACGCACACAGCCTTTTACCACAAAAGCTTCAAAATTGCACATTTCGCCCTCATGCAGCATTACAGTTTTTTTGGGTACCTGCCTGTATTCCAGCAAGGAATTGAATACATCCAGCTCCTCTTTGGAAAAACTGACATAACGGCTGATGCTTTCATTTATCTGTACAAATTTATCCATAGCGTTATTTTTGTTCCTCCAGCCCAAGCGACTGCCTTATTAATTGTTCAAAAAACGGACTTGCAGGATAAGGCATATTAGAATTTATCAATTGCCCCTCCGGATTTATAAATATAAATCTTGGTATGCTTACAAGGTTATAATCTTTACTGAATTGTTTATTATTGCTAACGTGAAGCTGTAATACCGATTCAGATTTGGTTTTAGCCTCTATTACCCAAGCATCAATCCTTTCATCTGTACTAAGGGCAACAAACTGTATAGGCTGCTTTTTATATTTAATAGCAAATTTCTCGAAATAAGGCGACTGGTATTTGCAGGGGCCGCACCAGGTGGCCCACACATCAATAACCACAAATTTGCCTTTTAGGTCGGCCAGGTTAAAGGGTTCATTATTTAAAGTAATGGCATCAAATAAAGGGGCAGGCTGCCCTTTGCTCAGGTTTTCAATAGTTTTCCTGTTATTAAGTACAAGCATTTTGTACCTGTCATCTTTAAAATTGTTGGAATATTGCGAAACCAGGCTATCCCTTTCCTGTTTTGTTGAAGCTTCTTCAAGGCTTTTATTTAGCTGGTAATACAGCATTTTATCCCTGAAGGATCCTTGCTCCATTTTATTGATAGCCTGTATTGATTTGGTATTTTCGTCAATATCATCATCATTGGCGGCAACAAGTTGAGATGTTATATAATTAAAGTATTTTTCATCGCTAAGCAGGCTTTCATCATTTAACGGAACAATTTTTTTCATTTCCTTAATGCCTGCCGTTTCCTCAGTTTTTTGTTCGGGGAATAATACAGCACGTTTTTTAACCAGTTCGTTCCAAAGGTTAAGGTAATCTATAGTGAGGAGCTTCTTATTTTTCTTTATAAAATCTTCCCTGGGTATATAGTTATCCACAGTTTTAAATTTATCCGATTCATCCATTGCCTCATTCCATTCATCAACAATCTGTTTTGTAATAAATGTTGGGTCTTCAAGAAAATCATTCCTTTCAATATAGTAACTGGCCATACTCCAGGATGCCTCATTTTGATTATTATAACTGTTTTCGGCAAGGCGTGTGCCTGTTATTTTTGTTCTTGAAGAGTTTTTGTAGCTTTTAAGCACAAGATAAATACTGTCTTTTGTGCCCATAATTACCGGTACATTAATTGTCCCGTCAAATATCAGTTCATATTTGTCAAGAGGCATTTCTTCTTTTATCTCATAATTAAAATTATTATTGGTAACAGGTATTATTGCCAGGGTATCGCGAATGAATAAATCGCGTACATAAATTTTTTCCATTTTTTTATCGCCTTCAATCTTGCCGCTGATTATGGTTTTGGTATAACGGGGCATAACATTGGGCTGTAAGGTATAAGCCAGCAGCCCGCCAAAAACCAATAGTACGGCAGCAAGCATGGCAAACCTTTTTGCATTTCCAAAAAATGCCCATTTCAATTTTTTGTATTTATACCATTTAAAGCCAATGTATAGGGTTATTATACTGCAAAGAACACTCACTGCTTCCGAATAGGTAAGCCAGTAACCTAATTCACTACCTTCTTTATATGTTGAGGTTTTATTTAGCAGCTCTAAAGGATACCAATCGGGTGTAACATTAAAAGCCTTAAGGAAAATAAACAGCAGCAGCAGGAAAAAGCCGATGAGTATTGACCAGATAAAGCTTGGCATTATTACTGAAATAATATACTGGAATGCTGTAAAAAACAATCCTGCCAGGAGCAGGCGGGCAACAATTAAGATTAGTTTGCCGAATTCAAAATTAGTAGTGGCCGACTCCGGTATGTCTTTAATAAAAGTAAGAATCCAGGCACAGAGGTAACCTACTACAATAAGTGCTGAAATTGCTATAATATTAGCCAAAAGCACAACTGTAAATTTTGAAAAATATATAGATGTTTTTCTTACGGGCTGTGTTTCCATAAGCTGCCAGCCGCCGTTTTTATGGTCAAGCTGTGTAATACGGCTTACAATAATTATAATCAGCAGCGGAAAGAAAAAACCTGCAAAAGGCTCAAGGCAGTTTTCAATATAATCAGTATAATAATTTTTAGGTATGGCATTGGGAAATTTCATACTCTCAAAAGAGGAAACAATCAGGTATATAATAGGCGAAACTGCCCCAAGTATTAATGCCAGCAGGTAAAAGCCCGTACCTTTTTTCTTTATATGTTCAGCCTTAAGGGCGGTGGTAAAATTCTGCATTTTATTTTGTGTTGGTTGTTGTTTTTTATTTGATAAGAGCCATAAACCATTCCTCAAGGCCATCCAGTATTTTTATTTCATATATATCGGCTTCTTGCTCCACAAGTTTTTTTGCAAAACCGGGTATGGCTTCCCTGTTTTCAAGTTCTATTATTATCTGCGACTGGCTTTCCAGTTTTGCCGTATCATTTTCTGCAGCCAGTTGGGTATGCCATTGCGATGCGTTTTTTAAAGTAACCTGTATTTTGCATGCACCTGATTGTTTAGATAAATCTTCAATTGTGCCTTCAAACTTTAATTTGCCGTGGCTTATAATACCCACATGGGTACACATCCGTTCAATCTCTGCCAGTAGGTGGCTTGATACAAATATGGTAATTCCTTTTTCTTTATTCAGTTTAACCAAAAGTTGTCGTATGTCGCGCATGCCGTTGGGGTCAAGCCCGTTAACCGGCTCATCCAGCAAAAGCAATTCGGGTTCGCTAAGCAGGGCCATGGCAATAGCCAGGCGTTGCTTCATCCCCAGGGAATATTGCTTAACCTTCCTTTTAGCATCGCGGGAAAGGTCAACCAGTTCAAGTACTTCATCAATCCTTTGGTGTGGCACATTGCGCAGTGTGGCAATATATTTAAGGTTATTATAACCGCTAAGATGCAGGTAAAGTGCAGGGCTTTCCACCAGCGAGCCTATATTTTCAAAAACCTGCGGCAGTTGATTTTTTAAAGGCTTGCCAAAAATATATATGGAGTCATCCTGTTGCGGCAATATGCCTGTAAGCAGCCGCATGGTAGTTGACTTTCCTGCTCCGTTTGGCCCCAAAAAACCATATATGGAACCTTTGGGGATATTTAATGAAATGTTTTCCAGTACCTTACGGTGTTTAGAAAATTTAAAATTGAGTGACTGGGTTTGAATAATATATTCAGCCATTATATTATTTATTGGTTGGTTAAAGTGCTAATATATAAAAATACACGTTGCGGATGTGCTATCGGCTTAGTACTTTTGAAGATATAAACAGTTAATACATGAAAATTATTATATCGCCTGCAAAATCACTTGATTTTGAAACTAAACTGCCAACCCGTAAATATTCACAGCCTGTTTTTTTAGATAAGGCAGAGGTAATACATGATGCTGTTAAAGAGAAATCGCCAGCTGAATTGCGTGAGTTAATGGATATATCAGACAAACTTGCCGAACTGAACTGGCAGCGCAACCAGGAATGGAAAACGCCTTTTACACCAAAAAATGCACGACCGGCCATTTATGCTTTTAACGGAGATGTTTATACCGGCTTTGATGCTTATACACTACCTGTTGCCAAACTTAACAGGTTGCAGGACAGCCTTCGTATACTTTCAGGGTTATACGGGCTGCTAAAACCATTAGACCTTATACAGCCTTACAGGCTGGAAATGGGTACACAACTGCGTGTGGGCAATAATAAAAACCTGTATGAATTTTGGAAGGAAAATATAACAAAAAAATTGAATGAGGAACTGGAAGAGGGGGAGTTGTTTATTAATCTTGCCAGCAAGGAATATTTTGATGCTGTGGATGCAAAAGAACTAAAAGTACCTGTAATTACTCCCGAGTTTAAAGACTATAAAGACGGCAAGCTGCGTATGGTAAGTTTTTTTGCCAAGAAAGCAAGGGGGATGATGGTGCGGTATATTATGGATAAAAATATTAAAACTCTTAACGGTATCAAGGGATTTAATTATGATGGTTATAGCTTTGATACTAAATTATCAAAAGGGAATAAGCTGGTTTTTACCCGATAATAAAAAGCCTGCCTTAATAAGGCAGGCTTTTTTAAATTAAAGCTTTAATGCATTGCTTCGCTCATGTCCACTTTTCCTTTACCGCGTTTTACAAGCAATATAAAGGGTATGCATAACAGGAACAGTACACCCAGGTACATAAATACATCCATGTAAGATAATATAGTAGCCTGCTTGGTAACTGAAAAATCAAGCACTTGGTATGCCTTATTCAGAGCTTCATTGGCACTGAATCCTTTTGCCACAAAACCCTGCTGTAATTGCTGCACGCGCTGTTGTACCTCAAAACTGCTTTTGCTAAGGTTGGAAACAAGATTAACCCTGTGTTCCTGACCAAAACGCGCAATAAATGTAGTGATTATTGCAATACCAAATGAACCACCCAACTGGCGCATCATTCCTGTAAAGGCCGCACCTTCGCCAATACTTTTGCCCTTAAGGGTAGAAAGTGAAAGAGTAGTGATAGGTACAAATAATAACCCTAATCCTATACCGCGAAGTATCAGCGGCCAAAACATGTGTTCTTCGCCCGTGTCATTGGTTATGATATTGTGCATCCAGAAGGTAAAGAAAAAGAATATCATAAAACCAAGTGCCACCATATAGGTTTGAGGCACGCCTTTTTGTATAAGCCTGCCAATAATCGGCATCATAAAAGCAGTTGTTAATGAGCTTGGTATAAGCAGCAAACCTGTATCTGTAGCTGTCCATCCTAAAATAGACTGTGTATATATTGGCACTATAAACGTTGAACCATACAGGCCAAAGCCAAGTATAAAGCACATTATTGTGCCAATACGCAGGTTGCTGTCTTTTAGTACGCTTAGGTTTACTATAGGGTGTTTATAAGTCATTTCGCGCCATATAAATGCCAAAAGCCCGAATACTGTTACTACACTAAGTGTTACAATTAAAGGGTCTTCAAACCAGTCGTCCTGCTGGCCATGTTCCAGCACAAACTGCAGCGAACCTATAAACGAAGCCAGGAAAACGATACCCCACCAGTCAACCTGGTTTGCCTTGAGTTTTTCGCCATATTTAGGGCTGCGCACATAAATAAGTGTCAGGAATGTGGCAATAATGCCAATAGGTATATTAATATAAAAAATATACGGCCAGGAAAAATTATCTACTATATAACCTCCCAGCGGGGGGCCTAATGTAGGCCCTACAATAACGCCCATTCCATAAATAGCCTGTGCCATACCACGTTTTTCGGCAGGGTAGCTTTCGGTAATAATGGTTTGTGCCGTTACCAGTAGCGCTCCGCCACCCATGCCCTGTATAAAGCGGAATATTACCAGTTCCCATATATTAACGGCGTTACCGCATAGAAATGATGAAACCGTAAATATAATTATAGATGCGGCAAAATAGTTCCTTCGCCCAAACTGCTGCGACAGCCAGCTTGTCATGGGTATTACAATTACATTGGCTATGGCATAGGCTGTAATAACCCATGCCACATCGGTAAGCGTGGCACCCAGGCTGCCCCGCATGTCGTTAAGGGCTACGTTAACAATGGTAGTATCTACAATTTCCAGCAGGGCACAAAGTACCGCAGTTACGGTTATTATAACCCGCCGGAAACCATATTCCACCAAATTATCATCCTGTGTTACTGTTGCTGCCATATTATTTCAGGTGAACATCTACTTCCACATTCATACCCGGGCGAAGCAGCTTCACTTTTTCTTTATCATTATTTTCGGTTAGGGATATTTTTACCGGCAGCCTTTGTACTGTTTTCACAAAGTTTCCTGTGGCATTATCAGGAGGCAGTAGTGAAAAACGTGCCCCGGTAGCAGGGGAGAAGGAGGTGATAACACCTTCAAACTCTGTATCCGGGTAGGCATCTGCCTTGATGCTTACTTTTTGCCCTTCCCTCATTTTATTCAATTGTGTTTCCTTAAAATTAGCCACAACCCATGCCTCCTCATTATTTATGATATAAAATAGCGACTGTCCCGGCTGTACCAGTTGCCCCGGCTGTATATCTATAGTGGAAACCTGTCCGTTTACAGAGGCTGTAACTACAGTATAGGCAAGATTTAGCTTTGCCGCTTCGAGTGCCGCTTCCACCTTTTTGATATTGGCGGCGGCTATTTCGGTTTGTTTGCCTGTTACGTTAGAACGTGAAAGGCTGGCAGCTCTTTGCGACCTGCTTGCTGCTTCCGCCTGCTGTAAAACCTTAAGCTGGGCTTCTGCTTCCTGTTTTGCTGCCTGAGCCTGCTCAAATTGCTGTTTTGTAATAGAGTGGTTTTTATAAAGGTTTTGGAAACGTTCAAAATCATTGGTAGCCCTCCATAACCTTACCTTTGCAGCTTCAATATTGCCCCTTGACGAAAGCACGTTTGCTTCGGATACCGAAATATTTGCCTGTGCACCACCTATATCTGCCTTTGCAGCTTCATAACTTCCTTCGGCGGCGGCAAGTGCAGCCTTAGCTTCCTCTACACGCACTACATAATCTTTATCATCTATTACAAAAAGCGTATCGCCTTTTTTTACAAAGTCATTATCCTTTACATACACTTTGGTTACATAGCCCGTTACGCGGGGTATTATGGGGCTCATGTTCTTTTCAACCTGCGCATCATCTGTTGTTTCATGGGCAAGTGAGTGCATATATTTGTAGGTTCCGTAAACAGCACCTATAACTACAAGTGTTATCAGTATAAAAAGAAACTTCTTATTTGTTTTTTTCTTTTCCATTGTAAATTATTTGTTTTGGGTAAGGTTGAATGAATTGGTTAATTTTCCCGAAGCATTTAAAAGCTCATAGTAACGCTGGGTTATATCAGCTTTGGAAAAAGCTTCATTTAACTTTGCCTGCAATTGTTGCACATCTGCTTCAAGCAGGTCATTGGTATCTACAAGCCCGTTATCATATTTGTCTTTTACAATCCTGTAATTTTCATTGGCCTGCTGTACAGCCTGTGTATATACCTTATCCTGCTTTATGGCAAGGTTATAGTTTTCCAGCGCTTCCTGAACCTGTATTTTAACCCTGTCGGTAAGCAGTTCAACTGCCTGCCTTGTTTCTTCGGCACGGCTTTGCGCAGCCTTTACTTTTTTACTGTTTTTAAAAATATTCGAAATATCATAGGAAACCCCTACACCAAAATTTACAGCGTTATAAACCTGTGCCACATTTTGTATATCAAGGGCAACATAGCCGGCCATTAACTGAACGGAAGGGTAATAATCTGCACGGGCTACCTTAATATTGGCTTCCGATGCTTTTTGCTGCCAGCGTAGTGCTTCAAGGTCGGTGCGTTGTGCAATAGCCTCGCCTTCACTAATAGCAGGGGTAATAGTTTCCGATTTTTTAAAATAAGCACTGTCCGGTATAATGCGTATATTTTGCGGCAGCTTTAATAGTGTAGCCAGTTGAAAGCTGAGGGTAGAAACCCTTCTCTTTGCATCTTCCAGCGACAGTTCAATATTGGATGACTGAAGTTGTGCCTTTAATAAATCGTTGCGCGCTAAAAGCCCGTTTTGCTCCATTGCCGTAAAATCAGTTACACGCTGGTTGGCACTTTTAAGGTTTTCCTGTATCAGCTTAACCGATTCCTGTGCCTTATATAAGTTAACATACAGCATGATGGTCTGCAGTGCAACCTGCTCTTTTGTATTTAGCGCATTAAAGGTTTCGGCTTTATGGATGTCTTCCGAAGACTCAATATTATTTTTTAGCCTGAAACCTGAGAATACCGGCAGCCCAAAGCTGGCCTGCCCAAGCATAACCTGGTTAACCTCAGGTGATGCAGTAGCTGTTTCACCTCCATCGGATGAACTGCCTCCATCGCCTGTAGGCAGCCTTAATTTTACAACCGGGCTTGTAAGCCTTTGGTATTGCCCTGATAATTTAAAATCAGGATAGCGGTTGTTTTTTACATTGTCAACATCAAGGCCCGATGTTACAACTTTGGTTTCTGCAAGCCCTGCTTCAGTGCTTTGTGTAACTGCCAGGTTGATAGCCTCGTCCAAAGACAGCGTTTTCTTTTCCTGAGCCTGTAGGGCAAAGCAGGAAAAGAAAAGCAGGCCGGCCGGCAGCAAATGTTTAATTTCCATGTACTAAAAGTGCTTTAATAGTTTGTTTAATATGATTTACTACTTCATTTTTTAAATAGTTTTCGTAGGCTTCTTCGCTTTCCAGGCCTAAAAGGTCAATAAAAAATATCTTGTTGTTATGAAAGTGAAGAAAGGTTCCTATAATGGTAGGCGGTATCATGGGGATATTAATACCTTTTTTAAATATTCCCTGTTGCTGCCCTTCTTCAATTATTTGCTGCAGATAAGACAGGTTCTTTTTTTTAACCTTTGTAAAGGTTTTTATATCCAGTATTCTTTTTTTATTGGCAAGTTCTGTATGTACAATCTGGTACACACATTTATTGCGATTAATGCGGTGTATGTATAAGTCTATAAACCTGTCAATTTTCTCCATAGGGGAGAGGGTTTCATCAAGGATGTTATCAAGCTGTACCTTAAGGTCGGAAGTACGGTATACAACTAGTGCATCCAGTAACTTTTCCTTAGAGCCAAAATAATAGGATATCATTGCTATATTGATATTGGCCTGTTTTGCAATATCCCTTACAGAGGTGCCATCAAAACCATTTTCTGCAAACAGTTTTTCGGCAGCCTGTAATATCTCAATTTGCTTCTCATTAAACTCTGTCATCTGTTTTATAATTTGCGCAAACAAAATTAAACAATTGTTTAAATTAAACGTTTGTTTAATTTAAATTTAACAGAAAACGTTTGAGAAAACAGCTATAGAATATATCTATTGTATTTAATTATATTAATTAAAATCAAATACTTATGGTATTAAATATAAAGTTTTTATTTAATATTGATCCAGTTGTTAAGAATGTGTTTCCCATTAGGGGTGAGTATTGATTCAGGGTGAAACTGAACACCTTTTATATCTAATTCTTTATGGCGGATAGACATTATATTGCCTGCTTCATCAGTTGAGGTAACCTCTAAAACATCGGGTAAAGTATCCTGATTAACACTCCAGCTATGGTACCTGCCTACTGAAAATTTATTGCCTAGCCCTGAAAAAAGTGTTTCATCCGCAGCGGTTATTTTTATTGTTGCAGCCACACCGTGATACACAGTTTTAAGGTTGATTAATGATCCGCCAAATACTTCAGCTATAGCCTGCTGCCCCAGGCAGATACCTAATATGCTTTTATGGGTACACGCTTTTAAAACCGGTAAAAGATTTCCTGCTTCTGAAGGGATGCCCGGACCTGGAGAAAGGAGTATTTTGGTATAATTTTCAGTGTCTTCAATAGTTACTTCATTATTGCGCAAAACAGTTACTTCGCAATCCAGTGCTTCAAGGTAATGCACAAGGTTATAAGTAAAGCTGTCGTAATTATCAATTACAAGTATTTGATTCTTCATGTATTAAAATATCTGCAAAAGTAGTAATATCCTGCAAAAAGTGAGATAAATTTATACTCTACTATTTTAGTAGGGTATTTGTTTTTTCTTTATATTTGTTATAGTAAATAATAAATGAAAAAGGTTAATCAATCATACAAAGCATCATGTATTTGCTGTCCTGAAAAAAGGGGAGTTTCTGTATTGTTATTATTGGTGTAGCCTTTTTAACTATAACAGAAGCTCTCCTTAAGGAGGGCTTTTTTATTTGAGCATAGTTATGAAACATCCTGTATATAGAGCGAATTATTTAAAGTCCGGTGTTTTGCCTGATAAAGGCATGGCCGGGAAATGGGTTGAGGAATACTTCAGTTGGCTGTTTTGTCTCGGTACTGAATATGCCGATTATGATTATTTTACAGCAAAGGAAGAGAGCCTTTTTAAAACATTGTATCAGTTGCTTCAACTGGCAGAAAATAACAACGATAAAAACAGTTTAATCATTTCATTATTAAAAAATAAGGTTATACAAATTCATCTTTTACTTGAAGATGATTTGAAAGCTATTTTTGAGTTTGACCCTGCTGCAAAATCAAGAAGTGAAGTGCTTATTTCCTATCCCGGTTTTTTTGCAATTGCGGTGTATAGGCTTGCCCATGAGCTTTGGTTACAAGATGTTGCAATGCTGCCCCGAATGTTTAGTGAATATGTTCATGGCAAAACAGGTATTGATATACATCCCGGGGCAAAAATTGGAGAGCGTTTTTTTATTGACCACGGTACAGGTGTTGTAATAGGTGAAACTACAGACATAGGTAATGATGTAAAAATTTATCAGGGAGTTACCCTTGGTGCCTTAAGCCTAAGTAAAGCAGATAATGCAGTTAAACGCCATCCCACTATTGGTAATGATGTAACCATATATGCCAATGCTACTATATTAGGCGGTAATACCGAAATAGGCAATGGGTCGGTTATTGGCGGTAACGTTTGGATAACCCATTCGGTTCCTGCAAATTCGCTTGTGTACCATAAAAGCGAAGTAACTATAAAAACAAGGGAAGTGTTTCCCGAACCTTTAAATTTTGTAATTTAATTAAGATAAATATGAAAGCAACCACAGTTTTAGAAACTATAGGAAAAACTCCGCATGTTAAGCTTAACAGGCTGTATGGAAACCATAATGTGTGGATAAAGCTTGAGCGTAATAACCCGGGAAACAGTATAAAAGACAGGATAGCACTTGCTATGGTGGAAGATGCCGAAGCGAAAGGATTGCTAAAGCCTGACAGTGTGATTATAGAGCCTACATCGGGCAATACAGGTATTGGGCTGGCGCTTGTGGCTGCTGTAAAAGGCTACAAGCTTATACTGGTAATGCCGGAGTCAATGAGTATAGAACGCAGGAAATTAATGGCTATCTATGGAGCAGAGTTTGAACTTACACCAAGAGAAAAAGGTATGAAAGGAGCCATAGAAAAAGCTGCTGAACTTACAGCCGCTACACCTAACGCATGGTCGCCGGGGCAGTTTGATAACCAGGCTAATGTTGAGGTGCACAAACGTACCACTGCACAGGAAATACTGGAGGATTTCCCGGAAGGTATAGATTACCTGATAACAGGAGTAGGAACCGGTGGGCATATTACTGGTGTTGCAGAAATACTAAAACAAAAATTTCCAAAACTGAAAGTTTTTGCTGTAGAGCCGGAGGCATCACCGGTACTTAGCGGCGGTGCGCCCGGCCCACACCCATTACAGGGTATAGGGGCAGGGTTTAAGCCTTCTATCTATAAAGATAGCCTTATTGATGGAGTTATACAGGTAAGTAAGGAAGAAGCTTTTGACTTTGCCCGTAAAATAGCCCTTAAAGAAGGTATACTTACAGGTATTTCAACAGGGGCATCGCTGGCTGCGGTTAATAAAAAATTGGCAGATATACCAGAAGGAGCCACTGTGCTTACATTTAATTATGATACAGGGGAACGTTACCTTTCGGTAGATGGCTTGTTTTAATAAAAAAGCCCCGCCATTAAGCGGGGCTTTTTCAATTTAAAAGCTAAAAATTAAAAGACAAGATTTACTGCAAGCTCAAAATTATCATATATAACCCTGTCGCCTAAACCGTCAAAAATGCTTCCTGAGTTGTACTCAATACCATATTTTGTCCTGTCAACTTCAAAAGCAGTAGAAGCTGAGTTTTTATTCACAGTCAGGTCAAAAGTTACAGGTTTTGTAATGTTTTTTATAGTCAGGTCAGCAGTTACAGTATAAACATTGGCAGATTTTGCCTTAACAGATTTAAATACCAGTTTTGCTGTAGGATATTTATCAGTACCGAAAAAGTCTGCCGCTTTTAAGTGCCCTTCCAGTTTTTCTTTTCCTTCACCTGCTTTTAGGTCGGTAACTTCTACTGAATTCATGTCAACAGTAAAGTTGCCGCCCGTAAGTTTTCCACTTTTAAAATTAAGCACACCTTCTTTAAAGCTTATGGTACCACTGTGCTGTCCTGTTACTTTTTTTCCTACCCAGCTTATTTTGCTTGATGAAGTATTAATTTTTTTGTCCTGTGCGGTAGCTGTAATTGTTGAAAGTGCTACTACTAATGCAACTGCAATTGTCTTTAAATTTTTCATTGTTTTTAAATTAAATTTAGATTTAGGTTATTGAATTATATATTAATAAAAAGTTTCTCTTTTGGTTTTCTTACCTTTTTAAGGTGCTGGAAATCATCTTCTTTATGTCGGTAGCCTACTGTTGCCATAACTGCGGCATTAAGCCCCAGTTTATCAAGCCCCAATACCTGGTTTACACCTTCGGCATCAAATCCTTCCATTGGTGTGGCATCAATCTGCATTTCGGCAGCCGTATTTATAAGTGTAGATAATGCTATGTAGGTTTGTTTTGCTGTCCAGCTTTGTTTGGCTTGCTCATCCATACCGTTAATAGCGCCATAAAGCATATCTTCAAAACCCTTAAGATCGTTTCTGGAAACACCCCTTGTTTCGGCTATGTTGTTAAGGTATTCTTCAATTTCTTTCTCGCCGACATTTACAATGTTTGCAAAAATAAAAACATGCGATGCATCCGTAATACCGTTTTGGTTGTAAGCAACTGGGGCAAGTTTTTTCCTTGTTTCCTCATCTTCAATAACCAGTACTTTATAAGGCTGTAATCCCATGGAGGACACGCTAAGCTGCACAGCCTCTTTTAAAGTTTCCAAATCATTTTCAGATATTTTTTTACCGGCATCATATTTTTTTACGGCATAGCGCCATTTTAAACTTTCTAAAGTATTCATTTTTTAATTTATATTTAATAATTATTCTCCACGATATTTTTCAAGCAGGAGGTTAAGCTGCTCCAGTTCTTCAGGTGACAGGTTTCCTGAATATTTTTTTTCATGCTCGTCTACTTTTGGGTCAAGTTGTGCTAAAAGGCTAAGCCCTTCCGTTGTAATGCCTATGTCCATTTTTCTGCGGTTATCGGCACAAATTTTACGGGTAACAAGCCCTTTAAGCAGTAATTTGTCCACCAGGCGGGTAGTGTTGCTGGTGCGCGCTATCATGCGTTCCTGTATAACACACATATTTGCCGGCTCACCTTTTTGCCCCCTCAAAATCCGTAATACATTAAACTGCTCCGGCGAAAGGTCGTAAGGCTTTAAAAGCTCATTAAATCTTTCTGACAGTATATTTTGTGTATACATAATATTCAGTATGGTTTTCTTGGCAGGCTGCAAAGGTGCGGTAGATTTTATTGCTTCTTCAATCTTCATACTTGTAATTACAAAATTTGTATGTACAAATGTATTAACTTTTATTTTTGTATATACAAATGTTGTTGTTAAAAAAAAGTTAATATTAATAATGCGGTATTTTTTGAGTAATTTTATGGAGCTTAAAAATGTCAGGAATGATAAAGAAGAATTTGATACTTTTATTTACAGCGTTAATGTTATTTTCCTGTAACGGGAAGAAGGAAGATAACCAGAAGGAAGATGTTATAAATAAAAATGAAACAACAGAACAGGAAGTAAATACCGAAGATAAACCTGCGCCTAAACCCTTGCAGGTTTACAGTAATGATAGTGTATCGGTAAAGGCATATGACTTTTCAGGGCTTGAGTATTTCCTGAACCGGGATAATGATACTACCTACGTTGTTAATTTTTGGGCTACATGGTGTGTGCCTTGTGTTGAGGAACTGCCCCATTTTGAAAAGCTGAATAAAAAATACAGGGATAATAAAATTAAGGTATTGCTTGTAAGCCTTGATATGCCAAAAATGGTGGAAAGTAAATTATTGCCTTTTATATGGGAAAAGCAGTTAAAAAGCGATGTGGTTTTACTTCGGGATCCCGATGCTAATTCCTGGATACCCAAAGTAGATTCTACCTGGAGCGGGGCAATACCTGCAACAGTTATCTATAACAGGAACAACCGTAAATTTTTTGAACGCTCGTTTACCTATTCCGAACTTGAAAAAGAGGTGAGCCTTTTAAAATGAAGAATAATTAATTAAAATAATAAAATGAAAGCAATTAAATTTTTAGCATTATTTATAGCCGTAGGCGCTTTGGCTGCCTTTACAGTTACAAAACCTGTTGCAGGATATAAAGTAGGGGATATGGCAACAGATTTCAGCTTAAAGAATATTGATGGTAAAAAAGTATCCTTAAAAGATATGAAAAATGCCAAAGGCTATATAGTGATTTTTACCTGTAACCATTGCCCGTATGCACAGGCTTATGAAGACAGGATTATTGCTCTTGATAAGAAGTACAAAAAGATGGGGTACCCGGTAGTGGCAATAAACCCTAATAACCCCGAAAAGCAAAAGGATGACAGCTTTGATAAAATGCAGTTAAGGGCAAGGGAAAAAGGTTTTACATTTCCGTATTTATTAGACGAGGGACAAAAAATATACCCGCAGTATGGCGCAACCAAAACGCCGCATGTATACTTATTGCAAAAAACAAAAAGCGGCAACCAGGTTAAATATATTGGTGCAATTGATGACAATTATGAAGATGCTGCAGCCGTAAAGCAGAAGTATGTTGAAAATGCCGTTAATGCATTGCTGAAAGGGCAGGAGGTTATGGTAAAGGAAACTAAGGCTATTGGCTGTTCAATAAAAGCATAAACAAGTAAAATACAATAAATGAATTTACAGGAAAAGGAATGGTGGGACAAAGCCCAGGCAGATGAAAATGCTGTAATACTGGACGTGCGCACTATGGACGAATGGAACCGGGGTATTATTCCCGGTGCTATAAATATTGATATTTATAAAGGGCAGGGCTTTATATATGAAGTTGAGCAGCTTGATACAGATAAAAACTATTATGTGTACTGTGCTGCAGGAGCCCGCAGCGGGCAGGCGTGTTCTGTTTTAAACCAGCTTGGTTTTAAAAATGCCTACAACCTGATGGGGGGCATATCGCAATGGAGCGGCCCTGTAGTAAACCCAAACGAATAAGGAATTTTAATAATAAAAAAAGGCTGCCATCCGGCAGCCTTTTTTTATGCTCTTTTAGAAGTAAAAGAATTAATATTCTCTACCCAGTAATCAATAAGGTTGCGTATTTTTTCTTTGTATTTGTTGTAATCGTCCCCTTTGTGGATGTATCCCTGTGCAGAAAGCTTGTTGGCTGTTTTGATAGAATGTTCATCACTTGCATTTGAGATGAATATATAAGGAATGTCCTTATCCCTCAGTATTTCCTCTTCCAGTATTATATTCCTTAGTTCAAAACCGCCCAGCTTAGGCATATTAATATCAGAAATTATAATAAAGGGTTCAATTTCGGGCTGCCTTAAATAGTCAAGGGCTTCGGTACTGTCAGAAAAAAATATCAATTTATTCCTGTACCCCAAGTCCCTGAAAATCTCCTCCAGTATCTCCCTGTCATCCTCGTCATCCTCAATAATAAGTATATCCTTGTATCTCTTCATAAATCATTTAAATTACAAAATGCATATATATAAAAAAAAAGGCAGTTGCAGTTTACAAAATATTGCACAATAGTATCAAAATTTGTAATCCTTTTGTAATAATTATTTTATAATTCCATTGGTGCAAATTTAGTAAATTGCTGCTTTAATATTTCTTAATACTTTATACTTATGAAAATAAAAAATCTTTTTGTTTTATTCATGCTGCTTGGTACAATAGCCACGGCTCATGCCCAATCAGTACAGCCGGAAGCAGCCACAGTACTTAAGGAAGCTCAAAAAAAGGCTGAAAAGGAGAAAAAGAATGTGTTTGTAATATTTCATGCCTCATGGTGCAGCTGGTGCAAAAAAATGGAGGCAAATATGGAAAATGAAGCCTGCAAAAAATTCTTTGATGACAATTATGTAATCACACATTTAACGGTTATGGAGTCGGAGAAGAACAAACATTTGGAAAATCCCGGTGTTGATGAACTATTGAAAAAGTATAAGGCTGAAAAGCAGGGAATACCTTTTTGGGTTGTGCTTGACCACAAAGGAAACCTGATGGCTGACTCCTTTAACAGCAAAGGCCAAAATTTAGGCTGTCCCGCATCTAAAGGGGAGGTAAAGGAATTTGTAGGCAAGCTTAAAAAAACATCTAAAATGGATACCAAGCAATTACAGATAATTGCCAATGTGTTTGAAATAAAAAAGAGTAAATAATATATAAAAGCAAATTAGGGAGGGTTTATACCTTCCTTAATTTGTTTATATCGGTAAGGATAATTTTCTTGCCCGAAAGTTCAATAAGCCCGTTTTTATTAAAATCGGAAAGCAGCCTTATACAGCTTTCGGTTGCGGTACCAATCATTCCTGCCAATTCTTCACGCGATAGCTTTACCTTCAGGCTTTTATCTTCTTCGTTAATGCCAAACGTGTCGTGCAGGTAAAGCAATGTCTCGGCCAAACGCTGTTTTACTGATTTTTGGGCCATGGTAACCAGGTGGTCATCTGCATCTTTCAGGTCGCCGCAAATGGTGCGCATTACATTCATGGAAAACTGGTTGTTCTCATTAAAAAAGCGCATCACTTCTGTTTTTGGTATAAAGCACACCTGCATATCTTCCAGTGCAACAGCACTTAAGTTTACGGGCTCTTCGCTTATCATAGAGCGTTGCCCCAGCAGTTCCCCTTTGGTAATAAGTTTTACAATCTGCTCGTTGCCGTTAGGGCTTAATTTGGTCATTTTGCATATACCGTCCTTAATACAAAATATACCGTTTACATTTTCACCTTCGGTAAAAATGGGTTCCCCTTTTTTTATGGTGTAGGATGATTTACATTCCGCCAGTTTAAGCAATTCACCTTTATTCAATGCTTTTAACGAACTGAATTCCCTTACAATACATTGTTCACACTTGCTCATAGCTTGGCTGTTAAAACTAATGGCAAAGTTATAAAGTATTTTAGTTGTATGACAAATATCATATTTTATTTTTACCATACGCATGAAATTTGCACCAGGTAAAGAGCAGATTTTATGGACACGCAAAATTGTTTTCATTGCGGGTTGGCAATTAATAAAAGGGAAGAAATAGTTTTTGATGAAAAAGCGTTTTGCTGCACAGGCTGTAAAACGGTTTATGAAATTTTCAGCACAAACGGGCTTTCCTGTTATTACGACTTTGAAAATGCACCCGGCGCAACCCCGCAGGATGTAAAAGGTAAATATGATTTTCTGGATAATGAGGCCATTGTAGCTAAACTACTGGAGTTTAATGAGGAAAGTACACATATTGTATCCCTTTATATTCCGCACATACATTGCAGCTCATGTATATGGATTCTGGAAAACCTTAACAGGCTTCAGCCAGGTATTAACAGTTCACAGGTAAATTTTCCTGAAAAAAAGGTACGTGTTGTATTTAATCCCGGTGAAATTTCATTAAAAGCTATTGTACACCTTTTAAACAGCATAGGCTATGAGCCTTATATAAGCCTTGAAAATTATGAGGAGAAAAAGAAAAAGGTTGACAGGCAGCTGATATACAAGCTGGGTGTGGCATTTTTTTGCTTTGGTAATGTAATGCTGCTTTCGTTCCCTGAGTATTTTGAAGTAGATGAGTTTTGGCTTGAAAAATACAGGGATTTTTTCCGCTGGCTTATTTTTGCCCTTTCATTGCCCTCATTTTTTTATGCCGCAAGCGGATATTATGTGTCCGCATGGAAAAGTATACGGTCTGGGCTTTTAAATATAGATATACCGATTGCGCTTGGTCTTGTGGTAATGTTTATAAGGAGTACTGTTGACATTATTTTTGGCTTTGGGCAGGGCTTTTTCGACAGCCTCACCGGGCTTGTCTTTTTTATGCTGCTGGGCAGGTTGTTTCAGCAAAAGACCTATAACTTCCTTTCGTTTGAAAGGGATTTTAAATCCTATTTTCCCATAGCGGTTACCAAAATTATGCCCGGCAGGCAGGAAGTTTCAGTACCAGTATATGATATTGTTGCCGGCGACAGGCTGCTCATCCGAAACCAGGAACTAATACCTGTTGACGGTATTTTAATGAGTAATGAAACGGCTATAGACTACAGTTTTGTAACAGGTGAAGCAATACCGATAATCAAAAAATCGGGCGATAAAATTTATGCAGGAGGGAAGCAGCTGGGGCAGGTTATGGAAATGGAGGTGCTAAACTCAGTTTCCCAAAGCTACTTAACCCAGTTATGGAGTAACGATGTTTTTACCAAAAAGGATAAGCGGGATTATAAAACCATGACTGATACCATAAGCCGCTATTTTACCCCGGTACTGCTTGCCATATCTATAATATCTTTTATTTATTGGGTATTTATAGATGTTACTACCGCATTTAATGTTTTTACGGCTGTACTTATTGTGGCATGCCCCTGTGCGCTGGCATTAAGCGCCCCTTTTACACTGGGCAATGTATTGCGTATAATGGGCAAGCGTAAACTGTACCTTAAAAATGCTACCGTTATTGAGCAGATGGCTAAAGTTGATACGCTTGTTTTTGATAAAACGGGTACTATTACCACCAGTAAAAAATCAGCAATTGCTTATAAAGGAAATGAGCTTAATGATGAGGAGCTAAAGGCAGTTAAAAGCCTTTTAAGGGGGAGTAACCACCCGTTAAGCAGAAGGCTGTATGATTTTTTACCTGCTGTTGATTTACAGGAAGTATATGACTTTGAGGAAGTAACAGGCAAGGGCATCCAGGGTAGGGCAGGGCATTATTTTATTAAGATCGGCTCAGCATTATTTACGGGATATGAGGGACAGCAGTCATTGCAGACCAATGTGCATATAGCGGTAAATAACCATTATTTAGGCAGGTTTGTTTTTGATAACAGCTACCGCGAAGGGCTGGAGCAGCTTTTTGCAGGGTTAGGAAAAAACTATACGTTAAAAATACTTTCGGGTGATAATGAAGGTGAACTGGAAGCACTAAAAGAACTTTTACCTAAGCAAACAGAATTTATATTTAACCAGAAGCCGGAACAAAAACTTGCTTTTATAGAAAACCTGCAAAAGCAGGGTAAAAATGTAATGATGATAGGCGATGGGCTTAATGATGCGGGGGCGCTTGCCCAAAGTAATGTAGGCATAGCCATATCAGAAAATGTAAATGTGTTTTCCCCGGCCTGCGATGGCATACTGGATGCTTCGCAATTCAGGAAAATAGGCTTTTTCCTGCGCTATGCAAAAAATGCGGTGTTTACAATAAAAATGAGCTTCGCTTTATCACTGCTGTATAACGCAGTTGGGCTGTCATTTGCGGTTACGGGCAGGCTTTCACCCCTCACCGCTGCTATAATAATGCCTTTAAGCACCATAACTATAGTAAGTTTTGTAACCATAGCCAGCAATTATTTTGCAAAAAAGCGGCAACCATGACAAATATCATGTTTTATGCCGTTGGGCAGGGGTAATTTTGTTAACATAAATTTAAGGGTATGAGCGTAATCTATTTATTAATCTCCATTAGTATAGTGGTTGCCATAGCTTTCTTTTTTGCCTTTGTAAAGGCAGTTAAAAGCGGGCAGTATGATGATGACTATACACCATCGGTCAGGATACTTTTTGACGACGAATTAAAAAAGAAAACCAAAACAAATAACAATAATTAATTATGGAAGTGCAGCAATTTTATTATGACAATAAAATAGTTAAAAAGTTCCTCTATGCCACAATAGTGTTTGGCGTTGTGGGGATGCTTGTCGGCTTGTTGATAGCTTCAATGTATATGTTCCCCAACCTAACCGACGGGATTTCATGGCTAAGCTATGGCAGGTTAAGGCCTTTGCATACTAATGCGGTAATTTTTGCCTTTGTGGGCAATGCTATTTTTGCAGGTGTTTACTACTCGCTGCAAAGGCTTTTAAAAGCCCGCATGTACAGCAATTTTTTAAGTAATTTCAACTTTTGGGGATGGCAGCTTATAATTGTGGCAGCAGCAATATCGCTTCCTTTGGGCTATACTACCTCAAAAGAATATGCCGAGCTTGAATGGCCGATAGATATAGCCATTGCCCTTGTTTGGGTAGCTTTCGGTGTAAATATGATAGGTACCATATTAAAAAGGAGGGAGCGCCACCTTTATGTGGCCATCTGGTTTTATATAGCCACATTTGTAACAGTTGCAGTGCTGCACATTTTCAACAGCCTTGAGCTGCCTGTAAACGGCATGAAAAGTTATTCAGTGTACGCTGGCGTACAGGATGCACTGGTGCAGTGGTGGTATGGGCACAATGCCGTGGCTTTTTTCCTTACCACTCCGTTTCTTGGGTTAATGTATTACTTCCTGCCTAAGGCAGCTAACAGGCCTGTTTACTCCTATAGGCTTTCCATTATACACTTTTGGTCACTGATATTTATTTATATCTGGGCAGGGCCGCATCACTTGTTGTATTCTGCCTTGCCTGACTGGGCGCAAAACCTTGGGGTAGTATTCTCTGTAATGCTGATAGCACCTTCATGGGGAGGTATGATAAACGGTTTGTTAACCCTTCGTGGCGCATGGGATAAGGTAAGGACAGACCCTGTTTTAAAATTCTTTGTAGTAGCAGTTACCGGTTATGGTATGGCAACTTTTGAGGGGCCTATGCTATCGCTTAAAAATGTAAACTCTATAGCCCACTTTACCGACTGGATTGTAGCACACGTTCACGTGGGGGCACTTGCCTGGAACGGTTTCCTGACTTTTGGTATGATATACTGGCTTGTGCCGCGTATGACAAAAACAACATTGTTTTCTACCAAACTGGCTAATTTCCACTTCTGGATAGGTACATTAGGTATAATACTGTATGCATTACCAATGTATGTAGCAGGTTTTACACAGGCAAGTATGTGGAAACAGTTTAACCCCGATGGTTCCCTTGTTTATGGAAACTTCCTTGAAACTGTAAAACAGATTATGCCAATGTACTGGATGAGGGCTATAGGAGGTACCTTATTTGTTATAGGCTTGCTGGTACTTGTATATAATATTATAATGACTGTAAGGCAGGGGCAGCCTATTGAAGACGAACTTGCTGAAGCACCGGAACTGCAAAAAATCAGCTCTAAAAGGCTAAGGGGCGAAAAATTCCACCCATGGCTGGAAAGAAAACCCATACAGCTTACAATACTGGCAACAGTAGCAATACTTATAGGCGGTATTATACAAATAGTGCCTACCATAATGGTAAAATCAAATATCCCTACCATATCTACCGTAAAACCATATACACCACTGGAACTTGAAGGGCGTGACCTGTATATAAGGGAAGGCTGTGTGGGCTGCCACTCCCAAATGATACGTCCTTTCCGTAGTGAGGTGGAACGTTATGGCGAGTACTCAAAATCGGGCGAGTATGTGTATGACCACCCATTCCTGTGGGGGTCTAAAAGAACCGGGCCTGACCTTATGAGGGTAGGTGGCAAGTATAGCGACAACTGGCATTTTAACCACATGTGGGATCCGCAAAGTACATCCGCAGGCTCTATAATGCCGGGTTATAAATGGCTGTTTGACAACAAAAAGATGGACTATAGCGAAACTGAAAAGAAAATGGAGGTAATGGTAAAACTTGGTGTGCCTTACACCGAAGAAGATATTGCCAATGCAAAAAAATCCATAGCGGAGCAAACGGCAAAAATTGAACAGAACCTGCACAGCGACCCTGACTTTGTTAAGAGTTATGAGGAGAGCAAAAAGGCTGCAATAGCAAGGGGCGAGGAGTTTGTACCAATGAAAGAGCGTGAAATTGTAGCACTTATAGCCTATCTGCAACGCCTGGGAACTGATATTAAAATTAAAAATGCTGATGGAACAGCCGAAAATTTAAAATAATATACCATGCTGAAGTTTGTAAAACATAATATGGAATCTATCTCAGGAATTGAGATATACCCGATAATATCACTGCTGATTTTCTTCCTCTTTTTTGTAGGGCTGTACACATGGGTATATACTTATAAAAAGGATAAAATTGCCGAAATGAGCAATTTGCCCTTTTCAGATGAAGGCAGCATAAACCAATAACCAAATTTAAAAGTAGTAATTATGAAAAAGTTAATTCCGGTATATGTAAGGGTTCCCATACTTTTTGCCTTGGTTTTCATGGCATTGGAATACTTTATTGATTCAGGCGACAGGCCGGCATTTTTAAAATATCCTTTGGTATCGGTATTCCTGTTTGTATTCCTGTTCCTGCAAATAGCTATAGAAATTGTTATCAGTGCTATAGACAGGGTTACCTATGCCATGCTTACAGAAGAACAGAAAGCCAGGCTTGCAGCGGCAGAAGCTGTAAACCTTAAGGATAGTAAATGGTTTAAAAAACTTAAAACGTTTTTCGGCAAATCAAAACCTATTGAGCAGGAAGGCGAAATAATGATGAATCATGATTATGATGGCATTAAGGAACTGGATAATGTATTGCCGCCATGGTGGGTTTACCTTTTTTACGCAACTATACTGTTTGGTGTTATTTACCTTGTAAGGTTCCACATAGCAGGCGATTATAACCAGAAAGAGGAATTTGAGGCAGAAATGGCAGAAGCGAGGCTTGCTGTGGAAGAATACAAAAAAACAGCCAAAGACCTTATTGATGCCAACACAGTTACACTGCTGACAGATGCCGGCGAACTTGCACAGGGGAAAACAATTTTTGAAACCAACTGTGCAGCCTGCCACAGGGCAGACGGTGGTGGTGCAATCGGCCCTAACCTTACAGATGAATTCTGGATACTGGGTGGCGGCATTAAAAATGTTTTCCATACAATTAACGAGGGAGGGCGCGACGGTAAAGGTATGGTAGCCTGGAAAGGTACATTAAAACCTTCTGAAATTCAGATGGTAGCAAGTTATGTGCTTTCATTACAGGGTACTAATCCGCCGGATCCTAAAGCACCGGATGGTGAGGTTTGGAAAGATGATAATGCAGGAGCCGATGCAGGCACGGCCGAACAAACCGCAGGTAATGATGTCGGGCAGGCTTCTGAAGCGGCAAAATAAATTTAAAATTTAAAATGATGGACGAGGGGTTTCGCGACAAAATAGGGACGATAAATGATGAAGGGAAAAGGTCATGGGTCTATCCAAAAAAACCGTCCGGCAAGTTCTATGAGAAACGGAAAATAGTGAGTTATTTCCTATTGGCTTTCCTTTTCATAGCCCCATTTATAAAAATAAACGGCAACCAGTTTTTAATGTTCAATGTGCTGGAGCGCAGGTTCAATATATTTGGTTTCCCTTTCTGGCCGCAGGATTTTCACCTGTTTGTTATCTCCATGATAATAGGGGTAGTGTTTGTGGCACTTTTTACTGTTGCTTTTGGCCGCCTGTTTTGCGGGTGGGTTTGCCCCCAAACCATTTTTATGGAAATGGTTTTCAGGCGCATAGAATATTGGATTGATGGCGATAGGCCGGCTCAGATGAAACTCGATAAAATGGAGTGGAATGCTGAAAAAATCAGGAAAAGGCTTTTAAAATGGTTTATATTCTTTATAATATCTTTTGCAATAGCCAATATATTCCTGGCTTACCTTGTGGGCAGCGATAAACTTATACAAATGGTTCAGGACGGGCCAGCAGCGCATTTAGGCAACCTTATTGCCCTGCTGATTTTTACTGCGGTTTTCTACTTTGTATTTGCATGGTTCAGGGAGCAGGTATGCATCATTGCCTGTCCTTACGGCAGGCTTCAGGGAGTATTACTAGATAATAAATCCATTATAGTAGCCTACGACCATGAAAGGGGAGAGCGGATTGCGGGGCGTGGCAGGATTGTAAAAAATGAAGACCGCCTACTTTCCGGTAAGGGTGATTGTATAGACTGCAAGCTTTGTGTGCATGTATGCCCAACGGGTATTGATATAAGGAACGGGACGCAACTGGAATGTACCAATTGTACAGCTTGTATTGATGAGTGCAATACAGTAATGGACAAGGTTGGTTTTCCTAAAGGGCTTATACGTTATGCCAGTGAAGATGAAATAACCAAAAAGGAAAAATTCGCCTTTACCGCAAGGATGAAAGGATATACAGCCGTATTGGTAATACTGTTGGGGGTTTTTACCGGAATGCTGTTTTTGCGCAATGATGTTGAGGCAACTGTTTTAAGGCTGCCGGGGCAGCTGTACCAGCACAAAGGGGATAATATAAGTAATGTTTTTACTTATAAGGTAGTAAACAAAACTACCAAACAGTTTAATGATGTATATTTTAAACTGGTAAAACCACAAGGTAACGTAAAAATAGTAGGCAAAGCCAGGTTTAAGGTACCTAAGGAAGGCATGGCTCAGGGCACATTGTTTGTAGAAATAAATCCTGCTTTTCTTAAAGGAGATAAAACAAAAATAACCCTTGAAGTGTATGATGGAGAAAGGCTTATTGAAACGGAAACCACCAACTTTTTAGGCCCTCGTAGTTTTAACTAAAGCATATTATTATGAAAATAAAATTTAACTGGGGAGCGGGAATTGTATTGGCATTCCTGTTTTTCATGGGGTTCATACTTTATTTTGTTATAAAAGTACAGTCAGACCACAAATATGATAATGAGCTTGTTATAGATGAATATTACAAGCAGGAGAGGATATTGCAGGCCCAGCTCGACAAAGAGCAGAATGCTGCATTGTTACAGGATAAGGTAAAGATTGAAAATAACCAAGAGGAGATAAAAATACTATTTCCCGAAGGTTTTGATGTAAAACAAATTAGCGGGAAAGTGTCCCTATACAGGCCGTCTAACCAGGCGCTGGATTTTGAAATGCCCATTTCATTATCCCAACCCTATCTGCTCATACCTAAAAGCAGCCTGGCAGGCGGCCGCTGGGACATTACCATTGACTGGGAATACCAGGGCAAGGGCTATATTAATAAAGAAATGCTAAACTTATAAAGGTTTATAATGCTGTATTCTGCATTACTTTTAGGATTGGTTTCCAGCCTGCACTGCATAGGCATGTGCGGGCCTATTGCCATGATGCTGCCTTTAAGCAGGAATAATCCGGCTCAAAAGGCCATACAGGTACTTTTATACCATTCAGGCAGGCTTACTGCCTATGGCATTCTTGGTGCAGTGTTTGGCATGCTGGGCAAAGGGTTTTACCTGGCCGGGATGCAGCAGCAGCTTTCCATACTGGCTGGTATAATTATGATTATAATAGTAATGGTGCCTGAAAGAGTTTTTGCAAAATATAACTTTTCCAAGCCTGTTTACAGGTTGATATCTAAAGTAAAAGCAGGCCTTGGAAGCAGGTTAAGGAAAAAAGGAAATGCAGCCTTATATACCGCCGGGCTTTTCAACGGGTTTTTACCCTGCGGGCTGGTATATGCCGCATTATTTGGTGCCATAGCCATGCAAAATGTACAGCTTGGGGTTTTATATATGGTTTTATACGGTACAGGCACTATACCGTTAATGAGTATAGTAGTTTATGCAACAGGGTTCTTAGGGAATTCATCCCGGAGGATGTTTACAAGGGTAGTGCCTTATGTAACCGTTTTTATAGGTATGCTTTTTATAATGCGCGGCCTCGGCTTGGGCATACCCTTTATTTCACCGGCAAATGCAAGCCTTTTTGTGCAAAGCAGCCCCGATTGTGGCTTAATAAATCACTGATATAAAAAAGGGCAGCTAAATCAGCTGTCCTTTTTTATTATTAAACCGTCATCGAAAAAAGTTTGGTTTCCGGTGCTTTTCGCTTCAGCCTGAGGTCAAAGGCCATGCAAATATTCCTTACAAAAGCTTTTCCTTTCTCAGTAACTTCAATTTCATAATCTGACAATTTCAGTAACCCGTCTTTTTCCATTTCATAAAGGCTGGTTAAAATTTCAGGTAGTTCTGCAAATTTCAGTTTGTCGTCTTTCCATGATGTTTTAAAACAACACATCAGGTTCAATATGTGTTTTCGAATGATGAGGTCTTCTTCAGTAAGCAAATGCCCCCTGAATACCGGTAACATTTCCTGTTCCAGTAGCCTGTAATACTCTTCAAGGTTTTTCTCATTTTGCGCAAAGCTATACCAGCTATCGCTGATAGAGGACACACCCAGCCCAATCATCACCTGTGTTTTAGATGCACTATACCCCATGAAGTTACGGTGCAGTGTGCCGTTTTTAAATGCAGAATGCATAGAGTCGGTTTCCAGCGCAAAATGATCCATGCCTATTTCATGGTAACCTTTTTCCGCAAGCAGGTTTTTTCCAGTTTCATATAATTTTCTTTTTTCTTCATCTTTAGGCAGGTTGCTTTCGTCAAAACCACGCTGCCCGTTGCCTTTTATCCAGGGTACATGCGCATAGCTGTAAAAAGATATCCTGTCCGGGCTCAGCGATTTTGTTTTTTCAATGGTATCGGTAACATTGGCCACTGTTTGAAACGGAAGGCCGAAAACAAGGTCATGGCTAATGGAAGTATAACCTATTTCCCGTGCCCAGAATGTAACTTTTGCCACGTTGTGGAAAGGCTGTATTCGGTTAATGGCAATCTGTACTTTTTCGCTGTAATCCTGCACGCCAAAACTCACCCTCCTGAAACCAAGGTTATACAATGTCTGCAAATGTGCCCTTGTGGTATTATTAGGATGCCCTTCAAAGCTAAATTCATAGCCATTTGCTTTTTCAGCTTTTTCCATGATACCGTTTATCAGGATAGCAAGATTGCCTGCACTGAAAAAAGTAGGGGTACCGCCTCCTAAATGAAGCTCTTTAATTCTTGGCTTTGCAGGGAGGAGGGCGCAATATAAATCCCATTCCTTAAGCACGGCCCCAATATACGTTTCCTCTACCTCGTGCCTGCGTGTTATGCGTTTATTGCAACCGCAAAATGTGCACATACTTTCGCAAAAAGGCAGGTGTATATAAAGGCTTATACCTTCGGTGGTATTACTTTCATTAAAAGCTTTAAGTAGTGTATCCTGCCAAACTCCACAGGAAAAATCTTTATCTTCCCAGTAAGGCACTGTAGGATAGCTGGTATACCTGGGGCCAGGCACATTATATTTTTGAATCATTAAATTTTCCATAACATCATTATTTCCAATGTCCAAAATTATTACACCATCTTCCAACAAAAAATGATAAATGTCATAGGATTGCTTTGTAGCTTTTTTTAATTTTAGCAGTAATCTATAAAAACTACATATGAAGAAATTAACAGCAATGTTACTATTACTGGTAGCCTTAACAGGCTGCCAGGCACAGCAGAAACAATCTACAGAACTGGCACAGCCAAAAGAATTTTTGGAAAAGATACAAACTGATGAAGGGCAGGTTATAGATGTGCGCACACCCGGCGAATATAAAAGCGGACACATTAAAGGAGCTAAAAACCTGCATATTTATGATAAGGATTTTGAAGAGCAATTAAACACACTGGATAAAAACGTACCGGTATATGTGTATTGCAAAGCAGGGGGCAGAAGCGCCGAGGCAGTAGAAATTATGGAGCAGAAAGGCTTTAAGAAAATAATTGAGCTTGATGGTGGCATGGATGCCTGGAATGAGGCGGGGCTGCCCGTAGAATAACCTTTTAATATTTAATCTCTAAAAACACAATATAATGATTCAGGTAAAAGCTTATGCGGCCTACGATGCCGAAAACCCGTTAAAGCCTTTTCAATTTGAAAGGAAAGATTTGGGTGCCGACCAGATACAGATTGATATTTTATTTAGTGGTGTTTGCCATTCCGATATCCATACTGCAAGGAGTGAATGGGGCCCGGCAATTTACCCATTGGTACCCGGCCATGAAATTGTGGGACGTGTGGTAAATGTGGGAAGCAATGTAAAAAACTTCAAAGTAGGCGATCTTGCAGGAGTAGGCTGTTTTGTTGATTCCTGCCGCAAGTGTTCAAGCTGCCTTGAAGGCGAGGAGCAATATTGCGAGGAAGGAATGACAGGTACCTATAATAGTTATGAGAGGGGTACAACAACCCCTACTTACGGAGGCTACTCTACCACCATAAGCGTTGACGAAAAATATGCGCTCCACATTTCAGAAAAGTTACCGCTTAGTGGTGTTGCGCCTTTGCTTTGCGCAGGTATAACCACTTATTCCCCGCTAAAGCACCTTAATGTAGGCAAAGGCCATAAAGTAGCAGTGCTGGGACTTGGCGGGCTTGGGCACATGGCAGTAAAATTTGCTGTAGCTTTTGGGGCAGAAGTTACCATGCTTAGCGGTTCTCCCTCTAAAGAGGCAGATGCAAAAAAACTGGGCGCTCATCACTTTGTGCTGACATCGGATAAAGAGGCTATGGCATCACTAGTGAACAGTTTTGATTTTATACTTAATACGGTTTCTGCAAAGCACAGCTACAGTGATTACCTGGGGCTGTTAAGAAAGAATGGAACCATGATTATTGTAGGCGTTCCGCCGGAGCCATCGCAAATACCTGCATTCAGCCTTATAGGCAAACGCCGCAGCATAATGGGCAGCCTTATTGGCGGTATAGCGCAAACACAGGAAATGCTTGATTTTTGTGCCGAAAAAGGTATTGTATCTGAAGTAGAGATAATTGATATGGATTATATTAATGAAGCCTATGAGAGGATGATAAGAAGCGATGTAAAGTATCGGTTTGTTATTGATATGGCTTCACTCAAGCAGTAAAGTTATTAACCACAGGTAATATAATTGCTGTGGTTAATAAATAATTTTAAGAAAAAATTAAAAAATAGTTAGTAAAAATATTATTATGGTTTCATATATTTGAATATAGTGGATATAAAAATAGAAATCTTCAATATCTTTTGGGTTAGGTTTTCCTCCGGGTTTCTTACATATTTTAAACCCTATACAAATACATTGTTATGCAGGGGCCTTTAAAAATATTAATGACAACCGCTACAGTGGGTGGTATCTGGAATTATACAATTGATTTGTGTAAAGCCCTCCAGTTTTATGATACGGAAATACACCTAATGGCTATGGGTTCGCTGGTTAACAGTGAGCAGCAGCAGCAGTTGGAGCAGCTTAAAGGCATCAACTTTTATGAGAGCAATTATAAGGTGGAGTGGATGGAAAATCCCTGGGAGGATATCAGTATGGCTAAGCAATGGATATCTTCTGTGTACAGCAAAGTAAACCCTGATATAATTCATTTTAATACTTTTGGGCATGTGGCAGGCGACTGGGATTGCCCTGTTGTGAGTGTTTTTCATTTTTGCCTTCAAACACGCTGGAGCGCTATAACAGGTAAAACCTCTACACCCGATGATTTAAAGAGATACAGGAAAGCGGTAAAGGAAGCACTTACATCGGCATGTGTTATAGTGGCGCCAACAGCAGCCATACTAAAAGATGCCGAGAAGATATATCCTGTATTAAAACATAAGCACAAAGAAGTTATTTACAATGGCAGGGATACGCCGGAGTTTAGTATAACGGAAAAAGAACCCGGAATTTTAACCGCAGGGCGCAAAATTAACGATGCTAAAAATATTTGTTTGCTAACGGATGTTGCTGATGATTTAAACTGGCCTGTTTATATAGCCGGAACCCACAACTGCCCTGAGGAGGATGAAGATAACGAAGCAAAAAATATAAATTACCTGGGCAGGCTGCCCTCAAAAGTTTTGCAGGATTATATGAAAAAAGCATCGCTTTTTGTTATGCCTGCCAAATATGAACCTTTCGGGCTTGCAGTGCTTGAGGCTGCCAAAGCGGGTTGCGCACTTGCTTTGGGCGACATTCCTACTTTCAGGGAAATATGGGGCGA
Source organism: Flavobacterium sp. MK4S-17 (assembly GCF_009848495.1). Lineage (GTDB taxonomy): Bacteria > Bacteroidota > Bacteroidia > Flavobacteriales > Flavobacteriaceae > Flavobacterium. Next base: position 44,901 of record NZ_WWEP01000027.1, on the reverse strand, counting down.
TGCGGCAGTTTATTTTAATCCTGAAAGTGCAGATGAAGCTGCAGCTGTTTTACAAAAGCTAACAACCGACCATGCCTTTAGGGAAGAAAAGGCCAGAAAAGCACTGGAAAGGTCTAAAAAGTTTACTGTGGAGAAAATGGCAGGCAGCTACATCAATCTTTATATAGACCTGATTGAAAGCCGTAAAATAGCGATTAATGCATAAACTTGTAAATTATGAAAAAAATACTTCTGGCAGTTGCTGCCCTATCATTATCTGTTTTATACTCCTGCAGGGAAAATAAAGAAACTGAAATGCCTGAACCGGGAACGATGGATGCTGAAAGTGCGGTTGATGTAAGGGCAACGGAACTGGATACTGTAAACACCATTACCGACAGCATCACAAATATGCACACCATGCCCTGATTATTTAAAGCTGAACCATTCCTAAAACGGCTATGGCAAAGCTTATGAATGCAATAATAATACATAAAGGCGTATAGTACCGAGTATCATTTTTGGCAAAAGCAGTACCAGTTGCTTTTTTAAAGAACCCTATATACGTAAAATCTCCTACAGCCCTCATTATAAAAATAACTCCAATACCTATTGTGGCATACTGAAAGTAGCTTACAGGTATATAGGGCATAAATATGTTAAGGTTGCCTATGGTTACAAGGGCAAACAGCCCCATTAACCCCCCAATGGAAAATGTAGCATATATATTAGGCTTGTAAAAGCGCTGGTTTTCTGAAACCGAGGGTATTACGGCACTCATTCCGCGGTTGCCGCCCAAAGCCCAATATATATGCAAAAATGAAAGTAATATAAATATTGTACTGTTTATCAATACCAGAAATATCATTGTACTTTTTTATATTAAAGATATTGAAAGCATATAATACAAAGGCTTAATACTTTGCTAAACTATTTTGAAAGCACATCATTTATATCCTGGTGCTTATCAAACATTTTCTTTGCAAAAGGGCATAAGGGTATTATTTTAAGGTTTTTGTTCCGGGCATACCCTACAGCTTCCGTAAGCATTTTCATACCGACATTCTGCCCCTTGAACTCAGGGTTTCCAATAGTATGCTCAATTATAAATTTATCATCCCCGGCCCAAACATAAGTCATAATACCTGCCTGCTGGCCATTTTCTACTGCTTTAAAATGGCCTTTTTTGCCATCATCAAAATGTTCTATATGCATTGTTTATTTTTTTAATTTAAAATTATTGTTTTGTTCGGGCAGGGGTACAAAACCTGTTTCGCCCGGAACTTTAGGAAACTGCTGGTTCAGCCATCGCTCCTTTGCCTCTTCAATCAATTCTGCTGAACTTGATACAAAATTCCAGTAGATATGCCTGGGTTCAGGAAATGGCTCGCCTCCAAATATGTAAACCGTTGTATTTTCATTCACGGTAAACTCACAAAGCGATGCATCTTTCGCTACAAGAAGTTGTTTAGGCATAAAAGTAGTTCCTTCACTTTCTATGCTTCCCTCTAAAATATAAAGTCCGCTTTCACCATATAAGTCTTTGCCTATACTTAATTTCTGTTTCGTAGTGCTTTTAATCTCTATAAAGTATAAAGGGCTGTAAACAGGAACAGGCGACTTTTTACCGAAAGCCTCGCCGGCTATAAGCTTCACATCTGCACCATCAATTTTCCAGGCAGGCAGTTGGTGCTCTTCAATATGTGCAAAGGCGGGTTCGCACTGTTCAAGCGCTTTGGGCAATGCTACCCATATTTGCAGGCCATGCAGCATTTTATCCGATTGTCTTAAATAATCCGGCGTCCTTTCCGAATGTACAATGCCTTTTCCGGCTGTCATCCAGTTTACCTGCCCTGGCTTAATTTCTATGGCAGTGCCTAAGCTGTCCCGGTGCATTATACTGCCTTCAAAAAGATAGGTAAGGGTTGAAAGCCCTATGTGCGGGTGTGGGCCTACATCTACATTTTCGCTGTCGCTCAAGGCAGCAGGGCCCATGTGGTCTATAAAGGCAAAGGGCCCAACAGTCCGCTTTTCCCGAAAGGGTAGCAGCCTGCCTACTAAAAAATTCCCTATATCTGCCGGGCGTTCTTCAATTATTAGGTTAATGTTTGACATGGTTGATTTTATTGTGCTTCTAAAGTTACAAAAATTGATATACGGTTTACCTGAAATTTTCAGCATACCAGCTTACTGCAAGCTCTATATCTTCCTTTATAAGATTATGGCCTGCTTCCATATCCTGAAAAGCTACATTATATCCTGATGCCTGTAACAGCTTCACATAATTTTGTGTGTCTTTCGGCTGTACTGTGGCATCAAACTTACCGGAGCTGAAAAATACGGGTGTTTGCCTGCCATTTGCTGAAACAACCAACTCTTTAAAAGGCTGCATGGGGCGAAACAATAGTGCCCCCGCTAAAAAACCGGGATATTTTAATAGTGCAGCACCTGCTATATTCGCACCGTTTGAATAGCCCAGGGCTATTATTTTATTGCTGTTAAACCCTTTTTCTTCGGCTGTTTCCTTTATAAAACTAACCATTTCATCGGTACGGAAACTTAAGTCCTGCTCATCAAAAACACCCATGCCGAGTCTTTTAAAAAAGCGTGGCATACCGTGCTCGGTTATATTGCCCCTAAGGCTGAGTATATTAAAGTCATCGCCAAAATTTCCTGCTATAGGTAAAAGGTCATTTTCATTACCACCTGTTCCGTGCAGTAAAAGAAGGGTGTAGGCATCAGGTGTATCAGATGGTATGTATATATATTTTAAAGGCTGAAATTCCATAGGTATTATATTTATGCTGTTACGGCCAGGGTAGGCTACCCCGCCCAACAGCAGGTTTTACATTAATTTACAGGTATTAAATGTGCTTCAATTTCCTCACGGCGTGATTCGTATTGTGCAGGGAGCTTAAGGTTTTTACCCAGTTCCTCCAATGGCTCATCTATGGTAAACCCGGGATTGTCTGTTGCAATTTCAAAAAGCACCCCGCCCGGTTCCCTGAAATAAAGGCTGTGAAAATAATTCCGGTCAATCTGCGGCGTTATCTGCAATCCCGCATTTAAAACCTTTTCACGGAAATGCATCAATATCTCGTCATTTTTTACCCTGAAAGCTACATGGTGCACAGTACCATTTGCACCAAGTCCGCGTTTTTCATCAGGTAGTTCTACCAGGTCAACAATAGCCGCATTTTCTACCGCTGTTGTAGCATAGCGGTAGCGGTTGGCTTCCTGTGCCACAAGCTTGTAACCAAATACATTAGTAAGCATTTCAGCAGTGCCTGTAATATTATTCAGTGTAAGCGTAATGTTACGAAAGCCCCTTGTGGCGACATTAGCTTTTACTTCATCCGTTTCCCACGGTTTGCGGTTATCAGGCTTGGATGATTCTATTAGTTCCAGTTTCAGCCCATCAGGGTCAAGAAATGTAAGATACCTTTCACCAAACTTTACAGCGGGCTTGTTGTATATAACATTATATTTTTCAAAACGCTCTACCCAAAACTCAAGGCTTCCCTTTGGTACAGAGTATCCTATTTCCGTAGCCATGCCCGCACCCCTACGGCCTTGTGGTATGCCATCGCCCCAGGGGAAAAAAGTAAGTATAGTACCTGCGCTGCCTGTTTCATCGCCAAAGTAAAAGTGGTAGGTGCCGGGGTCGTCAAAATTCACCGTCTTTTTTATAAACCTAAGCCCCATAACTTTGGCATAAAAATCAAAATTACGTTTGGCATTGCCTGCAATGGCAGTAATATGGTGTATGCCTAAAATTTTATTTTCCATAGTTTATCTGTTTTAATTTGATAATGTAAAATTACCATCCACTATTTTTTAAAACATTGAACTAGGACAAGAAAACAAGTTGGAGTTTTACAGATAAATCAGTCGTTATAAAGGATTATCCATTCGTTATGGAAAAAATAGTCCCATTTAGCTGCTGCAAGGTCAGTATCCGGGTTTATCAATAGCCTTTTAGCCCCCCTGTTAATAGAATTTGTTGCTATTGCATATACGGCTACATCTATACCCTGCCGGCTGAATTTGTGTTTAATATACTGTGCAGCCTGCCATATCATATCAGGACATATTTCCAAATTTTGTATATGCCTTTTGGGCAAATTATTACCTAAATCATAATATAGTTCCCTGCCGTTTTCTTTATCTATAATTTTAAAAGAAACATCGCCGCCGCGGGAGCGCAGCATCATGCGCCAGCTTAACCTGTGTCCTTCTTCCGTCCACATTACATCTCCTTTAATAAAAATGTGGCGCACGGGCAACAGTAGCTGTATTATAAAATAAGGCAGGAAGAAAAACAATAAAAGTTTTTTCCCTTGTGAAGTATAACCAACATCCTGTACCGGTAGTTTTTTAGGGAAAAACAATTTCCTGATGGTTTCCGGCGGATAAAAAAATACAATAAGGCTAAGGGAGAAATAAGGGAATATGCCAATGCGCAAAACCAAACTGTTAAACAGGTGGAATAAAAGCGATGCCAGTACGGCAAAGTTCCTTGTTTTTTTCCAAAGCAGCATGGGCACTATAAGAAAATCGAACGCGAGCCCGCTGTAAGCAACAAAAAGGGCAAACCATTTTTTACTGAATAATTCAATAACCCAAGGATGCTGAAATTTGCTTAGCATTATTGCCGTAAATGTACCATCCATCCAGCCGGGATATAATTTGGCAACCGCAGCATAAAAATATACAATAGCAATTTGGAGTATAATTACATTCCTGCACCATGCAGGCATCCACTGCTTTTTTAAAGAAGGATTTATCCTGCTGTCAACAGATGCATACGCATTTGCAGGCAGCAGTAGCATAAATATGCAAAACAGCAGCATGAGGTAGTAATGATTATTATAGCCTATTTTTTGCATGTAGTAACACCCTGCCCAAAGCACAGTAAACAACCCCATGCTATACCTGTAAAACAGGCCTGCCATAATAAAGAGCCCCAATATGCCCATAAGGGCAAAATAATAATACATGCCGTTGCCGGGCAGGGGTTGTAGCCACTCCATGCCAATATGTGAAAAAGTAAAATCAGGGTCTATATACCTTGATTTAACCTGCCCCGAAGTTATATGGCTAAAGCAATGCCAGGCAAGTATAAACCCGAACGCTATGCGAAAAACTGCAAGCGGTGCAATATCTGTTTTTTGGAAAAGCAGTTTTTTCATATAAAGGCTAAGGCAACCTTTGTTTATAAAAGAGGCTGCAACAGCAGCCTAATTATTTACATTATTTCGGCACTAAGCCCCGCTTCAAGCAACTGTGTGCATTGCGGCTTCAGTTTATCATAAGGGCCGGTTTTAACGGTACATTTGCCATTATAATGCACAATTATTGAGCATTGCTCAGCTTGTTCCGGGGTATGGTCGCAAACCCTTACAAGTGTTTCTATAACATGGTCAAATGTATTAACCTCATCATTGTACAATATTATTTCATTATTAAAAGAAACACTTTCTTCCAGTACTACTTCTTCTAAAACTTTTTCTTTTGTACTCATATCCAAACATTTAATCAATTGCTAATTTACATATTTTAAAGCTACCCAATTATTCTTAGTCAGCTTTTTCACAAACTTTAAGCCATTTTCCGTACAGGCTGCATCAATATGGGGAATATCTTCTTCATAAAAACCGCTTAATAATAAAGTTCCCCCTTTATTAAGGCATGCTGTGTACTGCGCCATATCCTGCAAAAGTATATTCCGGTTTATATTGGCAATAATAACATCATATTCCCTGCCCGGCAATAATGAGGCATCCCCTTCTAAAACGGTTATTTCCTTACAGTTATTACGTTCGGCATTTTCAATGGAATTAAGGTAGCACCAGTTGTCAATATCAATGGCATCAATCGGCTTTGCACCTTTCATTTCGGCAAGTATGGCAAGTATGGCAGTGCCGCATCCCATATCAAGTGTTTTTTTGTTTTCAACATCGGTTTCCAGCAGGTGCTCAATCATCATGTGGGTAGTTTCATGGTGGCCTGTGCCAAAACTCATTTTAGGTTCTATCACTATATCAAAAGGAACATCTTTTTTATCGTGAAAAGGGGCACGCACATAGCAGGTATTACCCACTTCTATCGGCTCAAAGTTTTTTTCCCATTCTTCATTCCAGTTCACCTGTTCAATTTCCTCGAGTTTATAAGAAATAGTAAAATCAGGAGATTGTAATATTTGTATGCCATCTAAAACATTTTCATTCCAAAGGTCTTTTTGTATGTAGGCACTTATGCCTTCTTCCGTTTCAATAAAACTTTCAAAAGGTGTTTCCCCCAGTTCCGCAATTAATATTTCTGCCCCGGGATTTACAGGGTTTACAGTAAAATGATAACCTAAATAGGTGTTTGGCATAACTTTAAATTTTCGCAAAGGTAATATTATGGTAACATTAGGCTGAAAAAATTAATATTAAGTTTGTGCAAACTTAACATAGGGTTGTAATTGATACATTTATTCAGTTATTCCTAAAATAATACCATTTTCTAAGCCAAATTTACAGCACAAAACTAACAGTACACAACAAAAAATGAAAAAAGTATTCCTTATTGTTTTCTCTGCTTTTACATTATCATTAACTGCCCAGGTTGAGATTAAAAGGACAACGCAAAACAATGACCTAAAGCTTTCTGCATTGCCCTATTACAGCTATGGTAAAGGTTTGGGGCTTACCTCGCCTGACAGTATTTTTCAATTTAATATACGCTTCAGGATGCAAAACAGGGTAACTTATATGCAAAATGATGGTGAGGAATCGGCTATTGACGGACAAATACGCCGCCTCCGCCTGCGTTTTGACGGTTATGTGGGCGACCCAAGATTCCTGTATGCCATTCAGCTTTCGTTTGCACCCGGCGATGTAGGCGAAGTACGAGAAGGGGAAAATGTAAATATAATAAGGGATGCGGTGCTTTTTTACCGCCCGAATAAAAACTGGAATATTGGGTTTGGCCAAACCAAACTACCGGGAAACCGACAAAGGGTTAACTCATCAGGGGCTTTGCAGCTTACCGACAGGACAATAAATAATGCCCGCTTTACTATAGACAGGGATTTTGGGCTGCAGGTGCATAACCTGAATGAATATGCCGATAAATTTTCCTATAATTTTAAAGGTGCTGTAAGTATGGGTGAGGGCAGGAACTCTACCGAAGAACCCGATAACGGGCTTGCCTATACAGGAAAGGTTGAACTTTTTCCTTTAGGAGCTTTTACGCGTGATGGTACTTATTTTGAAGGCGACCTTGTAAGGGAAGCTACCCCGAAATTGTTATTTTCGGGTGTATATCAATTTAATAATAAAGCGAGGCGCACGCAGGGGCAGTTAGGCAACGACCTTTTTGAAAAAAGGGATATGCAGTCCATACTTTTAGATGCTATGTTTAAATATGATGGCTGGTCGTTCCAGACAGCTTATATGCAGCGTATAGCTAACGACCCTGTAACGGTTAACCCCGACGATGCTACCGATGTGGAATATGTTTTTACCGGTAATGGTTTTGATTATCAGTTGAGCTACATATTTCCATCTAATTATGAGGTAATAGGAAGGTTTTCTACACAAAATGTTAATGATGATATACAGGCACTGGCACCGGACACCAATCAGTACAGTATTGGTTTAACCAAATATATATGGGAACATTCCTTTAAGGCGCAGGCCGAACTGACATTGGACGACCAGCAATTTTTTGACGGTTCCTCAAGGCAAAACTGGTATGTGCGTTTCCAGGTGGAAATAGGTATATAATGCCTGGGGCTATATCCTTATAAATTTGCTAAATTTGCATAGCTTAATACAAATTGATATGCTGGAAGCTGAAAGTAAAACCATTGCAGGAGAACTGGAACTGTATTTTAATACATTCAGGAAAAATATTGTTGGAGTAAACCAGGAGTTTCAATCGCCTTTAGGGAGAAAAAAAATGGTTTATACCGACTGGACTGCAAGTGGTAGGCTGTACCGGCCTATTGAGGAAAAAATACTGAACGAATTTGGCCCTTTTGTAGCCAATACCCATACCGAAACTACTGTTTCCGGCACGGCAATGACCAACGCATATCATGAAGCACGCCACATTATTAAGCAGCATGTAAATGCAGGTGCAGATGATATACTTATTACCGACGGTTCGGGAATGACAGGTGTTATCAATAAATTTCAGCGCATACTGGGGCTGAAAGTTCCTGAAAACCTAAGGCAATATACACAAATACCGGATGAAAAAAGGCCTGTGGTATTTGTTACCCACATGGAGCACCACTCTAACCAGACTTCCTGGCTGGAAACCATTGCAAAAGTGGTTATTATACCGGCGTGCCCGCAAGGGCTTATATGTTTGGACAGCTTTGCAGAACTGCTTGAAAAATATAAAGATTATACTTTAAAAATAGCATCAGTTACGGCATGTTCCAACGTTACAGGTATTAAAACACCTTACCATGAAATAGCAAAATTAATGCATGGCTATAACGGTGTGTGCTTTGTAGATTTTGCCTGTTCGGCACCTTATGTAAATATCAATATGCACCCGCAGGATGAAGAGGCAGGGCTTGATGCCATTTTCTTTTCACCACACAAGTTTTTGGGCGGGCCGGGTACATCAGGCGTACTGATTTTTAATAAAAAGCTATACAAAAACATGATACCCGACCATCCCGGCGGGGGAACTGTTAGCTGGACAAACCCCTGGGGGGAGCATAAATACCTGGATAATATTGAAGAAAGGGAAGATGGCGGCACACCGGGTTTTTTACAGGTAATAAAAACGGCACTTTCCATCAGGCTAAAGGAACAGATGGGTGTGGATAATATATTACAGCGTGAGAAGGAGTTAACCGACTATGTTTTTTCGGAGCTTAACGATGTACCAAATATTAATATACTTGCACCACAGCACAGGGAAAGGCTTGGTATAATATCTTTTTATATTGACGGGCTGCATTACAATTTGGGCGTAAAACTGCTTAATGACAGGTTTGGCATACAAACGCGCGGGGGGTGTAGCTGTGCGGGGACTTATGGGCACTATCTCCTTCATGTTGATGAGGAAAAATCGCATTTGCTTACTAATAAAATTACTGCCGGCGACCTGATTGAAAAACCGGGATGGATAAGGATGTCTATACACCCAACCACTACTACTGAAGAAATACAGTATGTGTGCCACAGTATAAAGCAACTGGCCGAAAATCATGAAGAATGGACACTTGATTATAGCTATAACAGGATGACAAATGAATTTAGCCATAAAGACGCATCATTACAGCAAGACACCGGGATAGGGCATTGGTTTAAGCTTTAAAATGCGGTGGGTTGTTTTTACGGTGCTTAAACCTGTTGTGCGTCCATAGGTAATATTCAGGCTTTTGTTTTATCTGTTCTTCCAGCATTGCCATAAACCTGTCTGTAATTTCAAAATTAGGAATATCTTTTATATTCTCTTCCACCGGTATATAGGTACACTTATAATAGCCCCTTGCTGTTTTTTCTACTCTGGCAAACATTATGTTCATCCCAAGCTTTTTTGCCATTATTTCACCACCTACATGCACAGGTACTTCCATACCAAAAAAATCTGACCAGTAATAAGCACTTTTTATTTTGGGGCTTTGGTCGGTAATAAAACCGTAAAAGCCAAGTACACCGTCACGTTCATTTTTGCGCATGGTGGGTATGGTGCTTTTCATGCCAATAAGCCTGGCATTAAACTTACCTCTTATCTTTTTTACAAGGCGGTTAAAATACTTGTTACGTATTACCTTATAGATACCAAAACCCTGATGTGTTGTGAGATAACGGTTCATTACCAAAAGCCATTCATAACTGCCATAATGCCCTATAAGTACCACTACACTTTTGCCTTTGGCTTCATATTCATGTACAAGGTCAAAATTGGTAAAGGTGAACCTCTTTTTAATCTCCTCATCCCTAATATTAAGGGTTTTAATCATCTCAAAAAGGCTGTCGCAAAAATGGTGGTAAAACTTTTTTTCTACTTCCCGGCGCTCTTTTTCATTTAAATGAGGCAGGGCCAGCTCCAGGTTAAGGCGAACGGTTTTTTTACGGTAGCCTATAAGAGTGTAAATAAAAAAATAAGTTACATCAGAAAGAATATACAGCAACCTGAAAGGAAGGATGGATATAATCCAAAGGAACGGGTAAGCAATTATATATGCCAGGAACTGCATCATTAAGTTTTTTGCAAATATACTTTTTATTACTTTATTAAACTTTTAGTTATACATGCAACCGCTAAAATTGAGCCATTATGGTTAAATTTACACTTTAAAGTTATTATGGATATAAATATAGTTTTGCTGGTAATTATTGCTGTAAATGCAATTGTGAGTTATAAGGGGTTTAATGATTATACTTTTTTCAGGAAATATGAATTTCATATAGGCAGTATAAGGGCAGGGGAGCAGTACCGTATGTTTACATCGGCTTTTTTGCATGCTGATTTTATGCACCTGATATTCAATATGCTTACCCTTTACTTTTTTGCCCCTGTAGTTATCGGCCTATTGGGGTGGCTTTCTTTTTTGCTTATATATTTTGCCAGCCTGCTGTGCGGGAACCTGCTAACGCTTTATTTTCATAAAAATGATTATTCCTACAGGGCTATAGGCGCATCGGGTGCAGTAACCGGCATATTGTATTCTGCTATTTTACTTGTTCCCGATATGACGCTTGGATTGTATTTTATAATCCCTGTACCGGCTTATATTTTTGGAATAGGTTACCTTTTATATTCTATTTACGGAATGCGCTCAAAGAGTGATAATATAGGGCACACGGCACATTTTGGCGGGGCTATAGGCGGTTATGCCATAACACTGAGCAAAGTACCGCAAATGATTTTTGAAAATACATTTATGGTACTGCTTTTGGCTGTGCCTATTGTAGTATTATTTTTACTTGCGCGTGCCGGTAAAATATAAATTGGCATGGCTTTTGAAATTCTTACAGAAAAATAAAATCAAATAACCATGAAAAAAATTGCAATCATTTTATTCGTATTTATGGGCACATTTTCCCAGGCACAAACACTATCGGCCAATACACCCCCGCAGGTTAATGTTTCGGGTGAAGGTAAAATAAGCGTTATGCCCGATGAAGCTGTTATTACTGTTGGTGTTGAAAATACAGGGCAGGATTCTAATGATGTTAAAAAGAAAAATGACGCTGCTGTAGATGCTGTTATTAAGTACCTTAAAAACTTTAAACTGCCCGCATCAGATTACCAGACAAAGAGGGTTTACCTTAACAGGAATTACGATTATAATAAAAAGAAATACAGTTATATGGCCTCCCAGGCTATAGAGATTCATTTAAAAGACCTTTCAAAATATGATGCCTTAATGATGGGGCTTGTAGATGCAGGTGTAAACAACATACAGGGTGTGCAGTTTAAAACATCAAAACAATCGGAGTATGAAAGCCAGGCAAGAGTAAAAGCGGCCCAAAATGCCCGTGAAAAAGGGAAGGACTATGCAGGTGCACTTAATAAAAAACTGGGGGATGCCCTTTTGGTAACTGATAACAGCCAATCCTATTACCCTGTTGCTATGAGCGCCATGAGGTTTGACAAGGCTGAAAGTGCCGAGATGCCAAAAGAAACGCTTGCTATTGGAGAAATTACTATTACAGCCAATGTAAATATCAGTTTTTCACTACTTAATAAGTAGGCTTAAAAGTTAGTTAAAACAAAAAATCCCGTACATATTGTACGGGATTTTTTTGTGGGGAGAGCAGGATTTGAACCTATAGGCTAAAACCCGCACTATTCCTGCAATAGCAAATTCGTGAAATGAAATTGCCACGATTTTGCCACAGAATATATTGTGGTAGCAAAAGCTAATTATGCGACTATTTAAGAACACTAATTCTATATATGCAAATATATAAAATTATTCCTTTTATGGAGCTGTATAAAATGTTTAACAAAGGTAGCTTTATATTTTGCGCACTTCCTTTAATTTCCGATACAGAAATTAGAAAGCTTTTATACCGCTGAATTTCAGTACTTTTAGGTACAATAGGGATACAGTTTTTATCCAAATATCGACAAACATCACAAACAAACCATTTGTTTGACTTTCAAAGATATACCGGCATAAGGTTGCTGGTTAGAGTGCAAATATATGATATTAGTTTATTTAAAAAAGGCAAATTTGCTAATTTTTGGAAGAGTTTCAAAACCAAACGTTTAGTAAGGTACAAATCGTTAAGATGCGCTAAAATAATTTAGATGGTCTACTTCGACATTAACTAGTTTAACTACAATAGAGGCAGTTACTTTTATTTTGACAAGTGGACTTGCCCGGACAATTCGAACACCTTCATAGAGCATTTGACTGTATTGGCGCGGCTTTCGACGTGATAGCTTCTTAGATTTTAAGATAATTCTATTGTGTGTTAAGGAACTCTCGGCTCAGTTTTAATTACTACAAATCCGAGAAGAATAACTAAAGCTATGGCAAAAATATTCTGAGCGGCCCATTCGCTAAGTTAATAAAGAATTAAAGGGATGAAGGTTAACTACCTTTAGGGGCAGTTAACTGTTTAACTGGAAAAAGAGCAATTTGTTGCGGTTGTTTTCGGTGAGCGCTTTGCTTATGTACAAAAAGATTTTAAAGGATCTTAGATAAAAATTTACTTTTTCTCAGAACAAATGTTAGTCCTGCAGACAGAATTACTGCAAATATTGTTACTAAAATAAACTTTGAGACGGTGCTAATTGCCAGTTCTTTTAGCATTATCTGTAAAAGAATTACAATAAGCAGATGGAAAAGGTATATCCCATAGGAACAATCTGAAAAAAACTTTAAGTATTTGTTTGTTGAGTATAGAAGTCTTTTAAAAATCACCAGGCCGCCCAATATCATTCCGATACACGTCGCGGATTCTATCATAGGAAAGATCCACTGGCTGGGAATATTTATTGCGGGTTCCCTTCCAAAGCTGAATAGTAAAAGACCAATAAAAAGATAAGCGAGGCCAACAGGTAAGCTGATGTCTTCAAGCCATTTATTTTGATTAGCAACTACCCCTAGAAAAAACAATGTCAAATATTGAGGCAAATGCGCAACTTCAACAGGTACAATCCATGTCTTCCAATAATCAATAGGATACGAACTCCAAACTAAATGATTAACTATGGTTAGAAAGCAAAGATACAATAGTGGAAACCACCACCGGAATTTAGTTGTTTTCAATTTCTCAATAAGTTGGCGTACAGCCAGGAAAAGCAGTGTAAAACAAAGCAGAGCGGCAACAAACCAAAGATGGCCAACCGCCAAAGGTGGTTGGTGAAAGTATATATTATACATAAATTCAAAGTAATCTTCTTTTGATCCGGACATAATGTAATGCAGCGGCATGAAGATTATGAATGTGAAAAATAAGAGCGGTAGTCCCAGTCTCCTGAAGCGGTCTTTTAAAAATGCATTTGTTGCTTTTCTGGACACAGAGAAATACATGAAATAGCCCGATATGAAAAAAAAGAAGCCCATCATATAGGCTGCATTAAAAAAGAAAAATGATGGAAGGAAGGATAGTTTTGGTTCGTCCGATACAACCCACGCTCCACCTGTATCGCCGTAGGCCTGCCCAGCATGGTGCGCCACAACCAAAAATGTAATTGCGATCTTAATGTTATCGATATAATTAATCCTTGTATTTATACCCATACCACAGTATTTTAATATATTACTCTTCAATATGACGGCTCTGATAAGTAATTCTAAGTTTACCCGAACTAGTTAACACAATTATCAATTTGTCGCTTTGCGTTCGCATTCTATCTTCAGGGCATGGTTCATCATTTCAAACCCCTTTTTAGTTTCACTCAACATACCTCCAAATAAAGGTACCAGGAGCCCTCGAAATATTTCCCCATGGATAAAGATCGTTTTACCTTCATTAACTCCTTGTAGCTCAAAGTAATGCTCACCGTCGAAGATGCCTTTTATAAGCAATTTACCTTTCCACCTGAATTCTTTTTCAATATTGTTAGATATGACAACAGGCGTAAAGGTCATCTGCTTTTTGTTTGGAGGCTGAATCGTCACTTTTAAAATGCCGCCAACATCAGGTAGCCCTGAAATATCCTTAATGAAGGGATTCCAGTCAGCATAGCCATGGAAATTCATAAGGGTATCCCAAACTAATCCCACAGAAGCATTGATTTCAATAGCTGTTTTTATTTCCATAATTTAATCTTAAAATTTTTGTGATTGGCTATAAAATTAAGGATTTTTATTCTTGGTGACATATTTTCATACACTATGGAAAAACTATTTATTGTTTGTGTCAAAGGGCAAAAGTGCTCATCACACATTTAGCAGCAGGTAAAAAGAAAAAATGATCAGGGTCGGCTGTTTTTGTTCCGGAAGTAAAACTCACGGTCTTTTTACCTTCAATCACGAACATAAAAGCATGGTAGCCTAAAGTGATTTTTTCATTATTAATGGCCTTGCAGGAAGTGTAAGGCATAAAGAATGCTTTATCGTGTGGCATTGCCTTAAAACGGTTCAGGTCAAAAGGTAAATTAAATTCCATAGTTGGTTATAAGTCCTTTGATTATATGTTAGATAGAGTCATTTGACACAATTTTACAGAATCCCGCCGCTAACATCAATGAATGTACCGGTGGAGTACGAGGACTTATCCGATGCCAGGAAAAGTATGGCTTCCGCTACCTCTTCAGCCATCCCGCCCCTGCCCATAGGTATCCTGCCGGACAGGCGTTCAATCCTTCCGGGGTCTCCGCCTGAAGCATGGATGTCGGTATGGATGAGGGCAGGGCGTATGCCGTTCACCCGGACACCTTCCGCGGCGGCTTCCTTGGCGAGGCCTACAGTAAAGGTGTCAATAGCGCCTTTAGAGGCTGCATAGTCGATGTATTCAAAAGGGGAACCAGTCCTAGCGGCTATAGAGGATACATTAACAATACTGCCACCGCTGCCGCCAAATTTTAGGGCCATCCTTTTAAAAGCTTCCCGGGCACACACCATTTGCCCAATGGCGTTCACAGCAAATATCCTGTGCATGCGCTGCGCGTCCATCTCTTCAAGCCGCATCTGGCGCTCCAGTATTCCCGCATTGTTCACCAGTACCGATACCGGTCCAATGGTACTGTCAATTTCTGTAAACATTTTGATTACCTGTTCCTCGCTGGCGATGTCCGCCTGAAAGCATTCCGCCCTGGCACCCAGCGCCCTTGCCTGTGAAGCTATGCGTTCAGCAGCCGCTTCATTGGTATGGTAATGCAATGCGAGGCTGTAGCCCTGTGCTGCGGCCAGCAGTGCCGTAGCTGCGCCAATACCCCTGCTGGCGCCTGTGATAAGCATTATTTTCATAGTTCGTTCTTTATACTGTTAGCTTCTACTTCCTCGGCGCTAAGCCCATACATAGGGGGTGTGGCGATATCCAGTAGGTTGAGATAGATATATATCTGCCCGCGGTGGTGGATTTCATGTTCGACCATAGCACGCAGCCATTTCCAGACCGGCATGCCTGCACCACCGGGTGTGGTGCATCTGCGTTGCAGGTCGTCCGGGGAAAGCCTGCTAAATATTTCAATTGATTCCTTATGCATCCTGTCCATGAATTCGATAGCCTGCGATAAACTCCCACCATAGTGGCTGCCGCAACCGCTGTAGCAGCTTGGCCGCCCGGCGACATTTTCGGCAAACATGTACCGCTCAAGGGCGGCGATATGACAGATCTGGTCACCAATTGTAAATTTACCAGTTTTATAGGCCCAATTGATATGCTCTTCCGGCACATACGCGAGCAACCTTTTTGTGCGCTGGCGTATTTTTCCATAATACTCCAGGAAGGGTTGAATTTCTTTTATTTCCATTATGTGTTTATTTTTTTATTTCCATTAGCGTTACGAGCGCTGTTGCGGCCAGCGTTTCATTACCGTTCCTTACTGCAATAAGGTCAGTTTTGGCAACTGACAATGTTTTGCCATCCTTAAGTACCTGGGCCCGGGCAAATAGCGTATCACCCAAAGCCGGATTGAGATAACTGATCTTAAGCTCCACCGTTACAAAGTAGGGGTCAGGGGCTTTTAATGTAATAGCAGCATATCCGGCAGCGGTATCTGCCAAGGCAGCCAGCACCCCGCCATTAAATACACCTGAGGAACGGAGCAGGGAGGGCTGGCTCTTCAGCGTAATCTCGAATTTGCCACGGGTTATGGCTGTGGCTTTCGCCTTATAGAGGTTCATCAGGTTCTGGCGCTCGAAGCTTGCGCGTATCCTGTCCATTTGCTCTTGTGTTAGTGTTGTATCCATGTAATAGTATCATTTAAAATTAAGCAATCAGGCGCTTTACCACCTGTAAATGATGGTCATCATGTGCGATGATGATTGATGCCAGGTCAATTAGGCGCATCGGGATCTTATACAATGGATGGAGGCTCGTCTTATCACTTGTCATGTCGGCTCCGTCCAAGCATTTTATTGTTTTCTTACGCTGCAGGTCGAAGAGCCTGATAAGGTCGGCAGGCCCTGAAGTATTGAAATCAAGATCATCTATAAAGCTTCCCGTAAGTTCTGCAGGGGTCATTTCGCTGCGGCCCTGAGAAATTTCTTCGATACGCAGCCGCCACAGAGGCTCCACCATGATCAGGTGTCCTAAGTGCTGCAGTGCAGTCCATTTACCTTCAGGAGCGCCTGACAGGCGGTCGGGCGGTACATGTCCGCTGAGGGTGCTATACGCGGGCGTGGCGGCCAGGAGTTTTTTCCTGATATCAGGATAATGTTCAGCCTGTAATCCTGAAAAGTCAAAAGTGCGCATGGTCCACGGTACCGGAGCGGGAGGGAGGCTGAGCTCCATTTTTATATCCGCGCGGCTATATTCCACCTGTCCAAGAGGCACTTCTAAAAATCCGGCTTTTTCATAGAGGTGCAGTGCAGGAGCAAGCTTCCTGTTGGAGTACAGTATGATGGAGCCGGCTCCCAGGCATTTTGCCTTCTCGATAGCTGCACGGCAAAGCTGCATACCAACACCACAGCCTTGGTGGGCGGGGCTAACTGCCATTTTAGAAAGCTCGTAGGATGCATTTCCTGCTGGCTTTAAGGCCACGGTGCCCACGGGTGTACCGTCTGATACTGCAAATAAAATTGCTCCTCCGGAATTAAGGAAAGCTTCTTGCGGATGTTCCAGCTGCCAGATATCCATAGGCTCCAGGGTAAAATGGTTTTCGATCCAGTCTTTATTCAGGCTCGAAAAGGAGGATGCAAGCCGATCCGAATATTCGCTAATGATAAGTCGGTTATCTTTCATTGTCTTTTTCCTTTATGATTTTTCTGTACGCGCTGTTAATCAGATAGACACCATAGAGTGTTGTGGCCAGTGCAAGCAGCGTAATGATTGTAATGGGTTCGTTGAGCAGCAGCACGCCCAGTACGATTGCGATGACAGGGTTAATGTAAGCATAGGTTGCCACCACCACTATGGGAAGATGCTCAATTGCATAGAGATAGGCGATATACCCTAAGAGCGATCCAACAAGTGTGAGGTACACCAGTGCCCAGAGGCTCGCATTACTCACCATCCCCAGATGGGTATAGTCATCAAAAAGCAGCGACGCAATAAAGAGGCCTATGCCACCAGAAGTGAACTGGATTGCCGCATTGGTGTACGCATTTGTTGTAAAGGAGTTCGTCTTCATGTAGACGGATCCTATAGCCCAGAACAATGAGGCACCAAAGCAGGCCAGTACACCCCAAAGGTATTCGTGGCGGCCGAGATCTTTAATGTTATCCTTAAAGATAAGCAGGATACCTACGCAACCCATGAACAATCCTGCAACCGTCCTCATGCCCAGGTTCCGCTCCCTGCCGTTAATCAGGCTGATTATGCAAATATAAACAGGTAGTACTGAGACAATAAGGGCAGCAAGGCCACTGGGGATGAAACGCTCTGACCAGCCTATAACACCGTTACCAAGTGTGATCAGCAGGATACCGGGTATAATCTGCTGTGCAATGGCCCTGCCGGTCAGGGGCTCGTTCTTTTTAAGCAGGTACAGCAGGCCGAAAAGCAGCAAACCGGCAGCAACCTGTCGAATGGCAGAAAACAGGAAAGGCGGGAAGTCTGCCACCCCAATGCGTACTGCCAGGTAGGTTGTTCCCCAGAATACTGCTACAATTGCAAGGGAAAAATAGGCTAAAGGCTGTTTTTTCATTACTATGGTATTTATATCATCATTCGACAAAATTGAGTTATTTTTGCAGAACAATACAGATACAATTTTTATTATTTATTACAGTACAGTTATGGATGGTAAGGCCTATATTTATCAAAAAATTGCCTCGAACCTTGAGCACAAGATTCTTTCAGGGAGCTTCAAGGCCGGTGAAAAACTGCCTTCAGTACGTACGATCAGCCGCGAGAACGGCATAAGTATAAGTACTGTACTGCAGGCCTATTACTCCCTTGAGAGCAAAGGGCTCATTGAATCACGTCCCCAATCGGGCTATTATGTAATCCATTGTACAAAGCTGTCGCCGGATATGGTCAGCACAAGCGGTCCGGATAAGCAAGCTGACCCTCAGGAAACAGAGCACCTTATAGCTCGCGTTTATTCTGAAATTGGCACCAGCAGTAACCTGTTGTTCTCCCTTGGCGTACCTGAGCGCGAACTGCTTCCGGTAGCCAAACTGAGCAAGTCGCTGGTACAGGCTACCAGGGCATTAGACGCAGGAGGGGTGGGCTACGAACCGGTCCAGGGCAATCTCAGGCTGCGCCGCCAGGTTGCCCGCTATTCTTATACGTGGGAAGGCAACCTTAAGGAGGACGACATTGTTACCTCTGCGGGCGGAATGAGTGCACTTGCCTACTGCATAATGTCTTTGGCCTCAAGAGGCGATTCCATCGCAGTGGAAAGCCCTGTTTATTTCGGTATTCTACAGTTGGCCCGCGGTCTCGGGCTCAATGTTATTGAACTTCCTACCAATGCGCTGACGGGGATAGAGCTCGAAGTGCTCGAGCAGCACCTAAAAGCAGGCCGTATACAGCTTTGCCTTCTCATCAGTAATTTTAGCAATCCATTGGGCAGCTGTATGCCGGATGACCATAAGAAGAGGGTGGTAGAGCTTATGGAGCATTACAATATCCCGTTAATTGAGGATGACCTGTACGGCGATGTCTATTTTGGCAAACAACGGCCACGCACGCTAAAGACTTTTGACAAGAGCGGCAATGTACTCTTGTGCGGTGCGGTCTCTAAAACCTTGGCGCCCGGTTACCGTGTTGGCTGGGTCGCCCCCGGCAAATACAAGGACAGGATACTCAAAGCCAAGCTGTATCAAAATGTTTCCGGAACGTCGGTAACGCAGGAGGCTATTGGTCATTTTTTAGAAAACGGGCGCTACGAAAACCACCTCCGGAAATTGCGCCATACTCTTCATGGCAACTCGCTGAACTTCATAAGGACCATCGCAGAGCATTTCCCTGATGGCACAAAGGTCACCCGTCCCCAAGGCAGCTTCATCCTGTGGCTGGAGCTGCCACCAGCAATCAATACTATTACACTTTATGAAAAGGCCTTGCCACTGGGCATCAGCATAGCACCTGGACGGATGTTTACACTACAGGATCAGTACTATAATTGCCTACGCCTGAGCTATGGAATGCAATGGTCTGAGCGGGTAGAGCAGGGGCTAATCGCGCTTGGAGCTATTGCACATGATTCGTTATAAAAATTGATGCCTGAAGAAACTATCCCGATCCATGTGAGCTTTAAATTTCTGTGATCGTGTTTAGGAAAGGGCTCTCTACAAGATGTAGGGTGCGTATAGTATATGAATTGTTAAATCTGATAATGGCTGCTTTTTTGTAATTCTTGAAATGTTTTTGTAACCCTTGCATATTTCTTACAGGATCTTTGCTTTGCAAAATAATGATTGTGAAAAAAATTACCTGAACATCCGATGGCATCTGCAGTTTACAGGCAAGCTTTATAAAAACCCCAGGAATATTGAACTTCGGGCCGAAGCAGAATCGTTGGCAGAAGACCAGCGTTTCTGGATTGTACAGCATGTTGAACCGGAGGTTCGCCAGCTAAATATAGATGAAGACTTTTGTTTGATGCTCGGAAGGAACCTGACGGCTAGGGTATTGGGAAGAAGGCCCGTTTTACTAAAACATATTAAGGATAGAATGAAACAATAATCAAATTTAAAACCCTGTATTTTATTTGGAACAAGTTGTTTACCTATTCTCTGGCGAGTGCGTTAGCTCTTTGGTGAACTGGACCTTTTATATCTGAAGTAATGCGATAAACAATTTATTTCCTTAAGCTACAGTGCTTGGCGGTATGAAATGCCGTCCTTTATACATGTAACTTGTTATTGGTAAGTTAGTATTGATTACATCAATAAACTTACATGCTAAGTAAAAAGAAATAACATCAAGCTATAAATGACCTTACCTTCTATAGAAAATAAGGTTACCCAAATGTTCATATCCTTACAATTCCCTTATTTAAAAATTCTTTTATCGTATAGACTAGCATGTAGATGACCCACAACATCCAGAAGCATTTTTAGGCTTGCAATCTATTACTGTGCCAAGGTGAGCCTGCTCAATCCTGCAACTGTCGTTTAGCATTTTTCTTAGTCGTTCCCTACCGCGTTGCACTTTTGAGCGGAGGGTAATGTAGTTCATATCGAGCTTTTGAGCCAAGTCTTTTTGACTCATACCTTTCAGTTCAGACTGCTCAATCACAAGCCTGTATTCATCGGGCAGTTGTGCTATCAAACTGTGGATACAGCCTTCCATGAGGTGGTAGGCATTGGTATTTTCGGCTGGTTCTAATTCTATGGAAAACTTACTTTCCCAGGTTTGTACCTCAACCCGGGTTTTGTGGTTTCTGAAATAGTCAATAATTTGGTTGTTGGCGATGGTAAAAATCCAGCTCTTGAGGCTTTCTGTTTTTTTGAGTGTGTCGATTTTGGTGATAATTTTCAGTATGACGTTTTGATAAATGTCTGAAACGTCTTCATCATTATTCACTTTTGAACGAATGAAATTTTTGAGATGCTGGCCAAACTCGGTGTGTATGTCATTAAGTTGATCCATTATTTTACAAATTTAAAAATTTTGAATAAGGTAATTGCAGCCAACAGCAATAGGATTGAAAACAATAGTTGGTGTTGGACTGATTGCATGAGTTGTAAACCTACTAAAGCTCCTACAGCCCCTCCCAGATCTTTGGATGATGCCAGTTTTGTGAATGTATTGTAATTGCTTTCTGTGGTGGCTTCTTCCAAAGCGAATAAGGGTAGGCAAACGTTGTTGAATGCTGCCGATATAAAGAGTATTATTAGTGAGGGTATGATAATGTTTCCTAACAAAAGCATCAAGGAAGCGCAAATTGTTACAGAAGACCAAATGAAAACTCTTCTAAATCCAAATTTTCCGATGATGTTGCCTGCTGCCGGAGCTAGCACTATCTGGAATACCTTACGAAGGGAAATAAATACTGCTGTATTCAACAACAAGTTTTCGGGATCTGGATTTCCCTTGATTTCGAACGAGATACTTACACCTACAACAATGAGTCCGTCAATGAGAAAAGACGATATAAAAACCCAGGTGTCAAGCCAATTGGCTTTTTGGAATCTTGTGGTGCTTGGGGTATGAATTTCGGGTTTCAGCGGAGGGAGTGCCCTTAAAAAAGGAAAACATAATAATGGCAGCAAAGCAGCAGTAATAAATAGGATTCGAACTCCCCAAAGGGATAATATCATCGGCCCTATCCAGTAGGCAACCACCGGACCTAATTCCCGAAGGGCAGTAGTGAGCCCTATTGCGTGGGATTTGTTGGGAGCAAGTTGGGCAAACTGTACTGACGAAAACCTGAACATGGAATAGGCTGACCCCCAAGCTATCCGAACGATGATCCAGAGCCATAAAGGCATTGGGAATGCATAGGCTAATGCTGAAATACTTGAAAGTACTGATGCGAGGAAGAGGATGGCTTTTAAACCAAGCGGCTTTGCCAAAGCATTCACCCATCGGTTGAAAAAGAAGCGAACGAATTTGTTAATGCTCAAAATAACACCAACAGCTATAACACTCAGGCCTAATACCTTGGCATTAACTGGCAGGTAGGCATACAAAAATGCATCTGCCATGCCGCCCAAAGCCATTGCCACGGATGCGACAATGGTTGGGCTTAATGACTGAGGTGTTGCATTAGTAGGACAACAGATCTGATAATCAGCGCAACAGGCTTGTTTTAGTTCCATTGAGTTTGTATTCACTAACTCATAAGACGGGTTAGTTAGAAATTGATGCAAAAAAACTGCCGGTATGGGCAGTTTTCGGGAGGTGATAAGCAACTTAACCTTAACCACAGCACGCTGAAGCTTTTGGAGCAGAGGCTGTGAATGCTGTGTTACAACCACAGCCGGCTTCACCTTCTGCTTTTTTCTCTTCATCGAGCTTGCAGCAAGCATCTGCATTGGAAGTAGGGGCACCACCGCAACAACTTGTTGTTGCTACTTCTACTGGTTTTTCATTGTTTGTTTTTACTAATGTTTCCATTTGACTTGAATCTTGATTTTTATTATCGGATTGAACTGGGGTGCAGCAAGCAGCTGCTTGATTTTCTTTTGTTGATGAGGCAGGCTGCACACCGCAGCAGGCAGTTCCATCATCGTTGTGTGAACTACATACTCCTGTTTCGGGTAGATCAAGCTCCACACGTTGGCCGGCCTCTATGTCTCCATCTAACCAGGCTGCTATGCTGCGGACTTGTTCATAACCGGTAGCCATCAGGAAAGTGGGAGCCCGTCCGTAGCTTTTTACTCCCACTACATAAAAATTGGGTTCGGGCTGACGGAGTTCCAGTTCTCCATGCGGCCTGACCGTTCCGCAACTGTGTACATTGGGATCAATGAGTTCAGCCAAATCAGGAAAACACTCAAGGGCAGGGTCTTGGGCTACCCTTACTTCCCGGAGCACCGTAAAGTCGGGGCGGGCCCCTGTATTGGCTATAATTTCTTCAATACCTTTCAATTCGTGGTACTGTGATTTGATGTAGCCTTTGATGGTAAGCCTTGAGGCTTCCGCAGTGAGTCCGTGTATGTAATACGGGGTATGGATATGAAGCTGACCTGACTTAACCAATTGTTCAATTTTAATTCCCAAAGCTCCCCTTGCTTCGAGTGCATCATTTTCCTGACCGCCATATACTTTTGCTAAACTTTCGGTATGCAAAGCCCAATGTAATGTGATTTGGGGATGGCTTTCTTTCAATTTGGCCAAGTCCAACAATGAATTGATGGCAGAATGTCCTGCTCCAATGACCAGTACGGATTTATTGGCATATCTGTGCTGATCTTTTCCGAGTATGTCAGGTATGCGGTAGGTTATACGCTCGCTATTTTCCAATTCTCCCGGTGCGAAGATACCGCCAACGCCAATGGGATTTGGGTTTTGCCATGTACCGGATGCATCGATTACTGCCGATGCTTCGAAAGTGCCAAGGTTACTTCCTTGCTGTACTGTGATGATAAAAGGTGTATCTGCTCGTCCGGCAGTATGCATTTTATCCAGACCTTTTTTGGTAATGGCAACAACCTTTGAATTGAGGTGGAGGTGGGGTTCTATACTTGGGTGAAAGGATAAAGGTAGTAAGTACTCCTTTACAAGTTCCTCTCCCGTGGGCAAGCCATCTTCACCAGGCTTTTTCCATGTCATTTTGAGGAGAAGGTTTTCCGCTGCTTTGTTGATGTTGTATCTCCAAGGTGAAAACACACGAACATGCCCCCAATCCAGCAGATTGGCACCTACACTGCTTCCTGCTTCAAAAAGCAAAAAAGGTATGTTGCGTTCTACCAGGTGGGCAGCTGCCGCCATTCCAACAGGACCTGCACCTATTATTGCTACGGGAAAGTCTTTTATATTCATAACCATTAAATTTTGTTGTTTGACATTAAGACGTGCTCGATAAATTTTGATGCATAAAAAAGCGGGGATTAACCCCGCTTTTAATTAGTCATCTGAACAACATGTGTTCAGCTCACACGCATCTGGTGGACAATCATCTTGAAATGTTATACAACAGGCAGGTGGACACTTTTTAGCTGCCATTGAGTTCTTTGACAGATCTAAAGATCCAGATGCCCACACGGTACCAACCGTTAAGATCCCAACAATGATAGAAAGCAAACCGATTCTTTTCATGAGATACTGTTTTAAAAGTTATTCCATTATGACGGGCACAATGCAAAAATGATGCAGGTGATCATAACTGATATAGGGGAAATCGGAAACTCATTTTTGACGCTTCAAAGAACTTCTTAAGTTTTAATTGCACCTTTTTTGAATGAATATAGACGGGTATCCTTGAGAGAAAATTTTTACCAAAACTCTCTACCAAGTATTCAATAATTCTTCGGGCAGCTCTATAATATCAGTTTCTTAGTGTTCTGATATTTAGCACTGGCAAGTGCCGGCACAGCCACAGCGCTACCCATAAAGTGCCCGATAATGAAATCAGGCTTATAATTTTCAATCAGTAAACCACAAACCCGGATAATTTGAAAAACATTGGTGCTTTTACCGGTACTCGCATTATGCGCAGGTGCATCAAAAGTGATTAAAGTAAATTCATGATCTGGAAACAAGTTCATTAAATCGCAAGAATTTCCTGCGTACCCTATCCAGCCATGTGCAGAGAGGACAGCCTTCTGATAAACCCTTCTGATATTCTCTTCAAATCGTACCCGTGGGTTTTCCACTTCCTTTAAGTATTGAAGTTCTTATTGCTCTGAACCTGAAATAACGGCATAGTGGATAGCGTAAAGGCTAAACTGTTGCCCAAGTTTGGGTTTAGTCGATAGGCAAGATCCAAGGAGTATTTGATTATAAAGAAAATTAGTTTCTTCATCGGCTTATTACTGTTCTGAGGTGAAAGCAGTAGAGTAGGTGACCATTCCAGATATTCCCTTCAATGAATTATCATAAAGTTCTTTTACCAGGAAAGCCTCATTGGGAACTCCTGCATAGGGGCATGTGATGCCTTTGAGGCTAGCTTTGCCAAATCCGAATCTTGGATAAAAATTTGGGTGTCCTAAAACAACGATTGCAGAAAGACCGATCTTTTCTGCTTCTGAAACCGCATGATCAACTAAAAGGCTCCCAATACCTTTATTCTGGAAATCGGGCAAAACAGCCATTGGAGCCAGTGCAGCTAATCCTTCGAAATGCTCCCCGATGGTAATTTTTGATAGCATTATGTGCCCAATTATTTTACTATTGTGCAATGCTACAAATGAAAGTGCAGGTAAGTACTCATTTTCATTGCGGATTCGATCAATTAAATCTGCCTCATCGGCTCGATCAAATGCGAGAATGTTGAGTAATCTTATCTGGTCAAAATCTGAATATTCTTCTGGTCTTGTAGTTATATTCATTTGATTGGGTGTTGTAGGTGTGTAGCTATTGCAATTCTGTTCCAAGCATTGATGATTACGATCTGCATAATTATCGCAGCTATCTCACTCTCTGAAAAGTGTTTAGATACCATAGCGTAAGTTTGATCAGAAAGCCCCTTGTCGGTTATTCTAGTTATTTCATCTGTTACAGCCAACAAGGCTTTTTCTTCGTCAGAAAACAAGGGGGATTCCCACCAGGCGGACAAAGCATAGATCCGCTGTTCGGTTTCTCCTGCCTTTCGTGCATCTTGTGTATGGATTTGAATGCAGTAGGCACAACCATTGATTTGAGAAGCTCTAATTTTTATCAACCCCTTAGCTACATATGATAACTGCGATCCAGCCATGTATTTTTCTAAAGCAGCCATCGCTTTGTATGCATTTGGATCAATATCTTTTATTACAATTCTTTTACTCATGACTTTTGATTTTTGTAATTTTCGACATTCCCATCGGTTTATTGAAGTATAAACCTGACCTCTTAGGTTCAAACATTTCGTTAAATAAAGAAAGGGCTTTGGAGTTCTGATAAACAAATCTAATGTAGCGTTTGTGGTACTTAGATATGACAAACTCCCTCAAAGATTCGTTATCATTCCAATAGGATATCATCACTACCTCAATTGGGCTTACAATAGCAGGAACAGCGGATCGACAACCCTTTGCCTTTCTGGTAGTTTTTATTACAGAGAAAAGGGATAACCACAACCAAACAAATCCAAGTAGGTTGTTTGCCTTAAATCCATTGATGAAAACCACCCACTTGGGGTCTATTTCAATTTGGTATGGTTTGATTTTTTCTTTCATTGATCTTAAAAATTTTTTAATCTTGGTTTGAGACGAATGCAGTTGAAAAATGATGCATTTTAATAAATGAGAGAAAAAATAAGGCGGGCCAATCTTTAATTAAATCGAGAAAGGGGTTTAATCTGGTTTTGGTGTAAAAGCTGTGATGCTCACGCTGTATGATGTTGTTCTTGATAAATGAAGAGACGTATGCTCTCCTGTTTTAGTATGAATTCCGTTATCTTTAACCACTTTCTAGTATCCTATTATTTAAGGAGTGAGTGGGTCCAGGAATTTCTTTTCTGTCCTTTGCGTTATTGGCTTTTTCTCTTGCAGAAGTTCGCCAAACACTTCGGTTGGGTGGGCAAAAAAAAGCTGAAAAATATATATATTCTCCAGCTATTAATAATCACTTTTAAGATATTTATTTCAGCATGTACGTTATTGCGCCGCCGTCAACTACAATGTCTGCCCTGCTTATAAAACTTGTCGTATCAGAAGCAAGGAGTAGAAGTGCCTGTTTCGGACTCTAAAGTTCTTAAGTGCATGCTTCCATTTCTCAACTTATCCTGTAATTTCTAATGCTTCGATTAATCCGCCGGTTATCTTTAAACGGTAATTTAGTATAATTGGGCTTCCTGGAAAATTTCCTGAAGTTTCCGCTTTTAAAATACTTTCTGTTTTGTTTTCTTCAAGACCTACTGGCTGCATTGTCGCCTGGTATCGCTCGTTAGAGTCAGCAATCCAGGCTTCAATTTCTTTCCTGCCATTGTGGGTTTTACCCTCATCGTAAACTACTGCTGTTTCAGAAAAGCATTTTGCATAGGCAGCACTGTCAAAGTTATTTTGTGCTGCCACTAAATCTTTTATTACTTTCGGTAAGTCCATTTTTTAATTTTAAAAGATTATTAAATTGTTGGCACGGTTCCGCCGTCGATTACAAATTCAGTTCCTGTTAGGTAACCAGCCCTTGGTGAGACAAGAAAACCAACTAATTCAGCTACTTCTTCCGGCTCGGCAGGCCTGCCGTAAGGTATTCCACCCAATGCATCCATAACACTTTGCATCGCTTCTTCAACAGTGCTATTTGAGTTTCTTGCAATCTCACCCAGAAAGGCTGTCGATGCTGATGTGTTGATCCATCCAGGCGAAACGGTCAGCACCCGCACACCTTTCGGCGTAACCTCGTTAGATAAGCTTTTGCTGTAGTTGCGCAGTCCTGCTTTTGCGGCAGCATATGGTAAAGTAGACTCATACAAGGGCAGTTTCCCCTGAATAGAAGCGATGTGAATGATAACACCGTCTTTCCTTTCTATCATTTGCGGTAGAAATCCTCTGTCGAGCCTTACAGGCGCCAATAGGTTTGCATGCAGCGTAGTAATCCAGTCTTCATCGCTTAAGACGCTAAAGCCGCCGGCAGGTGTATATGATGAGCCGAGGTTATTCACCAGGATTTCCAGCCTGCCATACGTCGATAGTACTTCACTAACTACTTTTTGCGACCCTTCCGCCGTACTTAAATCGGCAGCGATAAAATGCAGTTTGCTGTTTTCTTTTTCGGGTGCGTTCCTGGCGGTGATGATTACTGTTGCCCCGGCTTGCAGCAGCCTTTCAGCAATAGCCCTTCCGGCGCCTTTTGTACCGCCTGTTACTAATGCGATTTTTCCTGATAATTCATTTTGGTAATCCATGTTGTGATATGTTTTAAATTTCTTTGTGCAAATCTCGGCAGTACGTTACATCCTCACAAGTAAGGAGTTACGATTCATATAGGGATAAATTTTTCCCCTATTGCGAATAATGAGATATAGCTTAATTTTGTAACATGTATGAAAGAAAGACATTGCCAAACCTGAATTGCGGCCTTGACCTTATAGGTGAAGTGCTGTATGGCAAATGGAAGATACGCCTGCTTTGGTTTATTGACCAGGGACATAAGCGCCCGAGTGAACTGCAGCGTAAGATACCGGATGCTTCGCGCAGGGTTTTAAATATCCAGCTGAAAGAACTGGAAGAACATGAACTTGTGTCAAAGATTATTTACCCTGTTGTGCCTCCCAAAGTCGAATATAGCCTGACAGATTTTGGAAAAACACTAATTCCTGTAATTTCAGTCATCGGTAATTGGGGTGATGAGCATGAGGAACGTTTGCGCTCGCTCATTTTAAAACGTTTAGAGTGAAGCATTATTAAAAATAGATGAAGCTATGAATTTTGCGGGTATAATGAATTGGTCTGCCATCTCCTCTGGCATAAAAATAATGATAGAAGTTGTGAGCCGGTATAGAAACAACCCGTAGGTGTTTCTACACTGAACAGAACTAATTTTATGCGGTTTGAATATTATACTTTTCCTTAATTAACCGTATCTCTTTTTCGGGTTTGCCTAGTATAGCAATATCTTTTTCAGACATTGTTCCCGCTTTTATTGAGTCGCTTATCAAGCAGGATCATTTCTTTCCAATAGGAGCCTGTCCCGTAATTGCGTAGACTTCCGTTTGTTTTACTGTTGCATGCCCCAGCATTTCCTTTACCACATGGACATTATTGTTCAGTGTAACCGGGGTGCCAAAGGTCCGGGGTGCCATGTGTGTATTAAACGTAAAAGGAATTCCGTAAACTGTTGAAATGATAAACAGTAATCCTTTCATGATGTTACCTAACGGATTTAAATCCACCTACAATTTGCACATTTTTTAAAATTTTAAGCGCGCTTTTTGCAACATCTTGATGTTCGGCATCAACTATCTTTGCACGTTAAACCCACCAGGCATGAAAAAGTTTCCGTTTACTCCACAGGGCATGGCCGGACTGCAAAACAAGCTGTATCAACTGGCTGATCGCGAACTATTGAGCGAAGCACAATATGTTGCTGAAGATTTTCTTTCTTGGGCAGCAGCCCGCTTTGCTCTGGATATCTGCCTGTTTGAGTACATCCGTAGTTTGCCGGATTCGGTAAGGCTGCAGCTGGGGTGGTGCATCGCCTCCTGCATAAGTGCCAGACAACCTTTTTCAATTGAAGACGTGCCTATTGAGTTACCTTTATCAGGCTGGAGCCAGTTTTTATCAGCCGGGTTTCAATTTAATATCAATATGACCGCCTCAACTGGGAATTTTACCCTTAAACTTACAACTGCTGCTAAATAAGATTTCCTGACGGTTGGGAGACCCGATGGGGAAGAAGGCGGCAGCTGCTAATTAGCACTGCCTGCTGCTTATTTCGGGAGAGAGTAGAAAAAAAAACACCTGCCATGGGCAGGTGCTTGTAACTAACTGTGATAGTATATTAAGCTATGACTACGTTTGTTGCGTTTGGACCTCTGCGGCCTTCTTCAATGTTGTAGCGGACCTCATCATTCTCACGGATGTTTTCGGTTAGCCCCGAAACGTGAACAAAGATTTCACTTCCGCCATTGTTCGGTGTAATAAACCCGAAACCTTTTTCTTCATTGAAGAATTTTACTGTACCTTCTTGCATTTTAAATAAATTAATTTGCGTAAAGATAGCTTATTAAATCGGAATTTCCTGTAAATTAGTTTTTTATTTGTCTCAGGCTTCACTTAAATTCCCCCCGGGACACTTTATGTGCACCTAAACTACTCAGCTGTGGCCTTGCGGATCAGTAGCCTTTCAGCCGGTGCGGTGGAAAAGGCATTAATATCATCAACAGCGGCGATCATGCTGTCAAGCCCCTTGCCTTTGTTGTTGTTCAGTTTGCGTTCCTGCTTTTTCTGGTCTTTGATTTTCTTGCGCAATGCATTCTTCTTGATACTTTCTTTTTTCTGAAAAGATTCGGCCATATGTAATTATTTTAATTATTATTCATTCTTACGTGCACCTTCGGCATCCCTGCATTGCTTTACCAGCAGGGCCTGGGTACGGCACCGGTAAATATGACCGTGATAGCCAGCCTTTCGGTATTGGTAATGGCAATCATCCTGATGATCAGCTCTTTCGATAAGGCCTTGACCTCTTTAAGCACACTGCGGCGCAGGCACATTCTTGCCGTCGACTGCAGGTTTTACTGTGCCCCGGATGATAGTCTCCAATTTCACTGAGCGATAATTTGAAATGCATTACCTGCAGGGAATGTATCATAGCGAGCTTTTTAGGCACCCTTCCAGGTGCGGTTGACAATTTTGGCCGGTATGAAAAACAAGTGGTAAATACTCAGCGTTTCTCAAACTCACTTTAGTAAAGTGGAAAGATAGCGGACAGATTAGCAGATTGAGGTATGCCAGATGCACTATTGTTTTAATGCTGCTAAGGTAGTGTAAATAAAGGCGTAAACCTAATTTAAGGCGTTATAAGCTCATACAAACGTTGGTACTTCGGACGGCTACCCTGCTGAGGGGCATTCCGGCAATCCTGCGCCGCACGAACCCCGGGATGGCTCGCGCGGCGCGCCGCCGCTACAATGGCAGCGGCATCGCCCTGAAATCTTCCAAATTCAGGAAGCAGCCCCTCTGCGTAGTAGACCCATTGCGGAACAGCTGCCACAGCATTGAGCAGCCCATCTGCGCCAATGTCGAATTAATATACAAGTCCTGTTTCTCGAGCGCCTCTGCAAGCGAGCAGCTTGGCAGGTCATCACTGCCCGACTGCCGCAGCAGTTCCCCAAATTCTTCCGTAACAAATGGCAGGCTTTCAACTGTCTCAAAGTTCTCTGACTTAGGTTGTTTTACATTGCCGATAGTGGAAAGGATAACCTGTCCGCTGTCTTTCCCGTTGCCAAAATCCATCCAGTACCTCGGTACGTTGGCATAGTGGCTACCGCCTGTTGCTCCTTTGAGGATTTCCGCAATCTCAAAACGAGCGGCAGCCGTGTCTACACAGGAGATATAAATCGCTGCCTTCGCCTGTCCTGACTGGCTATCGAACTTCTTATTGACCGCTTTCCATCCCGTGCCGAAGAAACGGTTGCAGCGGGTAGGGTTCAGCTCGACTTCAAAGATGCCGACGCTAACGGCAATTTCCGCCAAAAGCACTATCATGAGAATTATGGCTATGATTTGGAAGCTGTTGTTTCTAAACACCCTATCAAGGAGCTGGACAATCCATCCCATAAAGAAGACCTGCTGAACTCCCTGAAGAAAGGCAACAGGCAATCGGCTACATTTATCAAAGACGGCCAGGAAGTGAAACAATATATTGAAGCAAGCCCACAGTTCAAGACACTAACTATCTACGATGCCGACCAAAGGCGCCTTGACACGCGGCAGGCAAAAGAGCAGCAGCAGTCCCAAAGTGGTGAAACGTCCAAGAAACAGGATACGAAAGCTAAGCAGTCAAATAGCGACGAGGATGGCCCGGGCGAGCAGCAGGAAAAGAAACAGCGCCGTAAGAAGCAATCTTTGTAGTCATGGAAGCGGATAATCCACTGTCAGTATTTTTTCAGCGCAGCTGCAATGACCAAAGGGTTGGCGTAACTCATATAGGGGTTTTTGCTGCGCTGGTACAATTTGCAGCTGCCAGTGGATTTCCAAATCCTGTTCAGGCATTCAGCTATGACATTATGAAGATAGCGAAGATTTCGGCTCTTAGGACTTATTGCCGATGTATGAGAGAGCTAAGTGACTACGGCTACCTGAGGTATGTCCCTTCAAAGAAAAAGAACAAGCCCAGCAGCATATACTTTTCAGGCTGAAAAAAAAAATACCCTTTATTGAACCACTAAATGAAGCAATATGGAAAATGGAGTTACTAAGGAGGACCTTCAGCAGTTCGGCGCCCTTTTGATCGGAACCATTCGCAAAATGATTGAGGGTGGTAAAGGTACTGAGAAAGAAGCTGTACAGCCTGAATGGCTTAAAAGCAGGGCGGTGAGGAAAATGCTCGACATCTCGCCCGAGACACTCCAAAACCTGAGGATCACAGGCAAAGTGCGTTTTAAAAAGGTTTTGGGTTCGTACTACTATAGCAAGGAGGACCTTGTGCAGCTGTTCAACGAAAATCAGGCTAAATGACCACTATCGAATTTACTCAGTTTATCGCAGTAATTGAAAAAGACCGGAGGCTTACTGCCTGGCACCTGTCATTACTTGCTGCGGTCCTCTTTCTAGCTATAAAGCAGGGCAGGGCAGAAGCAGTAAAGGTTAGCCGCAGCAGGCTCATGAGCCTGGCTCATATTACTACCTTGCCAACCTATCATAAGTATTTTAAAAGCCTCCAGCACTTAGGTTATATTGTATATCGGCCTTCTTATCACCCCGGAGTGCGGAGTGAAATCGACATTTTAACGCAGCGGTAGCCCGCTGTTATTTATACAAAGAATCTGTGCTACAGAGAAGCCTTAAGCAGCATCTTAGTTAAATGCCTGCCGGAACTCGAGAGGTGACAGATTTGTCTTCTTCTTAAAGAGGGTACTGAACGATTGTGCGTGTTCAAAGCCTAATGTATAAGCAATTTCGCTTACCGATAAATTTGTTAGCGATAGCTTCTCCTTCGCCTTTTCAATTAATTTCTGGTGTATGTGTTGTTGCGTATTCTGCCCGGTGTGCATGCGCAACAGGTCGCTCAGGTAGTTTGGAGACAGGTTCATAAGTTCGGCCATACGTTGTACCGTCAGCAGTTCCGGTTGCGCTGTCGGGTTACTATCAAAATACGCGTTAATGAGGCTCTCAAATTTGGCAAGCAACTGGTAATTGTGGTTTTTCCTGGTTATAAACTGCCGCTCGTAAAATCGTTTTGAATAATTGAGCAATAATTCTATTTGCGACAATATAATTTCCTGGGTATACTTATCAATATGCATGCATTCTTTATCAATCTTATTCAATATTTTAATAAGATCATCTTCTTCTTCAGCAGAAAGATGCAGCGCCTCATTCACGGCATACGAGAAAAAGTTATATCCGCTGATATTACCTGCGAGGGGATGAGCCAGTAAAAAGTCAGGATGGAAAATAAGCAGGTAACCTGATCCGCATTCTATATTGTCCAGATCCAGGTATTGAACCTGATTGGGCGCAGTAAAGCTAAGAACCCCCTTATCATAATCGTAATGTTGCTGGCCATACCGTATTTTACCCGTAGCATCTCTTTTAAGGGCGACACAGTAGAAGGTGTTTACAAAACCTTTCCAAACGTCATCTTCCATGAAGATACTTTCCGCAAGGTTAATTACGCTTACCAATGGATGCCGTGGCTCGGGCAGGGAGAGTAACCGATGGAATTCTGAAATTGATCTTATGGTGTTCATAATGCTAATTTACATATTTAAAGTGGCAGCGGCTGCACTATTGTACAACCGCTTATAATTTAATCTATCAGACCCATGCTAAACTCATCATAGGGGTTACCGGTATCAGTACCCAAGGGCACAATGTTTTCCAGTTTTGACAAATCAGCTTGACTTAATTCCACTTCTGTAGCCGCTATATTTTGTTCTAAATATTTCCTTCGCTTGGTGCCGGGAATAGGCAAAATGCCCTGGCTTAAAATCCAGGCAAGTGCTAACTGCGATGAGGTTATTTTTTTCTCTTCGGCCATGGCCTCAATTGCTTTAACCAATTCAATATTCTTGTAAAAATGAGCTCCCTGGAAACGGGGAATCGCTCTGCGAAAATCATTTTCCGGTAAGTCATCTATAGTACGGATCTGCCCGGACAGGAAACCGCGCCCTAATGGTGAATAGGCAACAAAACCTATTCCAAGTTCGCGTAAAGTATCCAATACGCCACGTTCTTCCACCGTGCGCTCAAACAAAGAATATTCACTTTGTACGGCCGTAATAGGATGAACCGCGTGAGCTCTTATTACAGTTTCTGATGATACTTCTGAGAGACCAAGGTAGCCTACTTTACCTTCCTTCACCAGCTCACTCATGGCTTCAACGGTTTCTTCTATAGGCGTGTTCTTGTCAAGTCGGTGCATATAGTACAGGTCAATGTAGTCTGTATTAAGATTTCTGAGCGAACGCTCCACTGCTTTTTTTACATACTCTTTTTTGCCGTTGATAGCCCATGTCACTTTATTATTATCATCTATTTCCCAGCCGAATTTTGTCGCGATTATAAATTTATCCCTTTTACCATTTATCGCTTTAGCGATCAACTGCTCATTTTTGAAAGGGCCGTACAAATCGGCAGTGTCTAAAAAATTACCGCCCAGTTCAAGGGAGCGGTGTATAGTAGCTATCGCTTCCCTCTCATCTGCCGGGCCATACATGTTTCCGTCTTCAAAACCGGTCATGCCCATACAGCCCAGCCCGATAACAGGCACAGTAAGTCCCTGGTTTCCTAAAGATCTTGTTTTCATAATTAATATTTTAATTTTCTGATACAAAGTTCAGTAATGCCTTGCTGCGTTTTGTATGCAAAGCCCTGAAGCTTGTTTGCAAATCCACGACAGGAGATTTTTCCTTAGGCGAAAGAAGAAAGCCGTTACTTTAATAAGGTAACGGAACATGAGTTGGTATGAAAATAAAGGCAAACCTCATTTAGCCTACAAAATCCTACAATACGGCTACAACCCGGGTATGGTGATTTGCCAACTTTGTGCCATAAATTTAAAAGAATAAAATGATGGAAAAAGCAAATCAATCAAAAGTATGGTTCATCACCGGCTCATCAAGAGGTTTCGGGCGAATATGGACAGAGGCAGCGCTGCAGCGTGGTGATAAGGTGGCAGCAACAGCCAGAAATGTAGACAGTATCGCTGATTTTAAAGAAAAATATGGTGACAATGTGCTTACCCTGCCTTTGGATGTAACACAGCCTACACAGGTAGAAAGCGCTGTAAAAGCCGCACACAGCCATTTCGGTAGTCTGGATATTGTAATTAATAATGCAGGTTATTCGTTAGTTGCTACTGTAGAGGAAGCCAAAGCGGAAGACATCCGTGCATTATACGAAACAAATGTTTTAGGGCCGGTAGCAGTTATACAGGCAGTGTTGCCTATTATGCGAAAGCAAGGCTACGGCCATATCCTGGGTACATCGAGCAACCTCGGCCATTTCGTGATTCCGCTTATAGGTTACTATTGCTCTTCAAAATGGGCTTTTGAAGCTATTCATGAAAGCCTGGCTACAGAGGTTAAGCCTTTCGGTATCAAAGTCACCATCATAGAGCCAAATGCTTATGCTACAGAATTCGGGAGCCAGGAGTCGCTGAAATTTTCGCGGAATATGCCCGAATATGACAAATTAAAAGAATCGGTTTGGGAAACCTTACACCAATATGAACGGGGCAACCCTAATGCTACAGCAGCAGCTATTCTTGCGGTTGTAGATGCGCCTGAGCCGCCGCTGCGCTTGTTTTTAGGCAGAAATAACCTGGAGGGTATCAGCCAAACCTACAACGAACGCATTAAGGTCTGGGAAGAGTGGCAGGATGTAGCCGCAGCCGCCCAGGGCTAATCAAATGATTTTCAGCGACAGGAGTAATAATTCCTGTTGCTGTTTTAATTAAATTTGTATGACATAATAGAACAGGATGAAAAAGAACAATCAGCCCCCACACAGATTTGCCTCCCTTGCAGAAGGATTAAAAGCCTTTGGCTTTCCGCCGCCACAACACCCTCTTATCACTGTGATCGATGGTATTGATGAGCATATGGCGGGCGTTGCCCCTGCAGAAGGGCATGTGCTGACTTTTTACAAGATCGTATTCCGACCCAATATCGGCGGGCTCCTGCGTTACGGGCAAACCCATTTTGATTATAATGAAGGGGGATTGTTTTTTGCTGCCCCTAACCAGATTGTGGCGCCGAACGAGAGTAATCCCCGCCAGGCACCCTGTACACGTGAGGAGATAGCTATACTGATGCATCCCGACTTTTTGCTTAATTATCCTTTAGCCGCCAAGATAAAGAAGTACCAGTTCTTTTCTTATGCGGTAAATGAGGCTTTGCATTTATCAGAAAAGGAGAAGGATATAATCCTCAACCTTTTCAGGAACATACAGGAAGAGCTGAACAGCCGCATTGATGAATTAAGCCAGGATGTGGTTATTGCACAACTGGAGCTGCTGCTCAATTATGCACAGGGGTTCTACAAACGCCAGTTCATTACCAGGAAGACCATCAGCAACAGCCTCCTCCAGCAGTTTGAAGAGGTTCTGAATAAATATTTTGATGAGGGCCAGCCACTTTACCGGGGCATCCCTACTGTGCAGAACTTAGCCGAAAGCTTAGCCATTTCGGCGGGTTACCTAAGCGATATGTTGCGGACACTTACCGGGCAGAACGCGCAGCACCACATCCATGAAAAAGTAATTGAGAAAGCCAAAGAAAGATTGTCCACGACCAATTTATCAGTTTCAGAAATTGCTTATGACCTGGGCTTTGAGCATCCACAGAGCTTCAGCAAATTGTTCAAAACTAAAACCAATCAGAGCCCGCTGGAGTTTCGCGCGCAGTTTAATTAATCTGTATTTAATTACTCATAACAGGAAGCGAATACTTTTAAATGAAGAAGAATTATGCCTAAATTTGGGAGAATAGAAATGAGCTATGAAAAAAATAGGGTTTTTATCTTTTGGGCACTGGTCTGATCATCCTTCCTACCAAACCCGTACAGCAGGCGACACGTTACTTCAGTCGATCGACCTGGCTGTGGCTGCTGAAGAAATTGGTTTAGATGGTGCCTATTTCCGCGTACATCATTTTGCGCGGCAGCTGGCATCGCCTTTCCCTTTGCTGGCAGCAATAGGCGCTAAGACAAGCAAAATAGAAATTGGGACAGGCGTAATTGATATGCGTTATGAAAACCCGTTGTATATGGTAGAGGATGCCGGTGCTGCTGACTTAATTTCAAAAGGCCGTTTGCAGCTGGGCATAAGCAGGGGATCGCCGGAACAGGTAATAGACGGTTGGCGGTACTTCGGGTATGAACCTGCGGACGAGGAAAACGATGCAGACATGGGACGCAAAAAGGCATTGGAGTTTTTAGAAAGGCTTGAGGGTCGCGGATTCGCCCAGCCGAACCCAAACCCAATGTTCCCCAATCCGCCGGGATTATTACGCTTAGAGCCGCATTCTGAAGGATTAAGGGAAAGAATCTGGTGGGGAGCTGCATCTAATACTACAGCAGTATGGGCAGCTGAAAATGCAATGTACCTGCAAAGCTCTACGCTAAAATTTGATGAAAACGGCAAGCCGTTCCATATACAGCAGGCTGAGCAGATTAGGATGTACAAAGATGCCTGGAGGAAAGCTGGCCACCAGCGCGAGCCGCGAGTTTCAGTAAGCCGCTCGATTTTTGCAATTGTCAATGAACAAGATAGGTACTATTTTGGACAACAGGGAAAAGGTAGTGACAGCTTTGGCTATATTGAAAGCGATAAGCGTGCGATATTCGGGAAGAGTTATGCCGCAGAACCTGATAAGCTTATTGAAGAACTTTCCCGGGATGAAGCCATTCAGGAGGCGGATACATTGTTGTTGACTATACCCAACACTCTCGGGGTTGATTATAATGTTCATATACTATCTGCAATTATGAATTACATCGCTCCAGCGTTGGGGTGGCGTTAAACTTTAGCATTATGGGCCAAACAATCCTTCTTCATGAAATATCACCGGAAGACTTGCAGGAAATGATTAGGCAGGCTGTCAGGGAAGAACTTAATTCCTTCTTATCAGAGTTAAAGGTGCAGAAGGATGACTCTGATGTACTTTTGAGCAGGGCAGAGGCTAGTGAATTACTAAAGGTAAGCCTAACTACCTTGTGGAATTGGACGAAATCAAATAAAGTAATATCCTATGGAATGGGCAACAGGATATTTTATAAAAAGAAGGAGCTGCTTGAAAGCCTGACCAAATTGCGATATCGATAGTCTGACGTACCAGTTCTGTAGCGTACCTATACAGGTGTCTACATCAGAGCTTTACCCACATAGGGTTCTGCTTCACGATTTCTTTATGTATCGCACAACTTTCCGCATGCGCGCCATGCAAATAGCCAATACTCATTAAAAACTCATTTACAATTTCGCCACCTGTAAAGCGGAATATCTTTTTAAACAGCTTAACCCATTCTTCCTTTGTTTTGGGGTGATGGTGCTCCAGCCATTTTTCAAACGATCCGAATTCCTTTTGCAAGCCAATGATTGTTTTTGCATTTTCTATGGCGGCATTAACCTTTAGTCTGTTTCGGATGATACCTGCATCAGCCAAAAGCCGCTCACGGTCTAGTTCGGTATAGGCGGCTATTTTTTTTATATTGAAATTGTCATACGCATTTCGGAAAGACGCTTCCTTTTTCAGGATTGTTTCCCAGCTTAATCCGGCTTGGTTGATTTCTAATATTAACCGGCCAAATAATTCGTTATCATCATGAATGGGAAAACCGTAATGGTTATCATGATAGTTTTTATGTAGTGCCTGCCTCTCGGGCGGCATATTCGGGATGGCTGTACAGTACGACATTTTATGTAGGTGTTTAAGGGTTGATCAAATTTGTAATAAACAAGGAAATGGCTAAAATAGCCATTTCCCGTTTACACTGTAAATTTTAATGATTGTATCAATCCGTCAGTTATCACCAGGTGATAGTTCAACACAATCGGGCTGCCCGGAAAGTTCCATGATGTTTCCGCTTTCAGGATGCTTTCCGTTTCGTGTTCTTCATAACCGGCAGGTTTGATTGTAGCACGGTATCGCTCGTTAGAGTCGGCAATCCAGGCCTCAATTTCTTCTTTTCCGTTGTGGGTTCTGCCTTCATCTTTAACCACGGCATTATCTGAAAAACACTTTACGTAGGCGGCGCTGTCAAAGTTATTTTGCGCTGCCACCAAATCTGCTATTACTTTTGGTAAGTTCATGTTATTTTTTTTAGGTTATTAAACAGTGCGCACGGTTCCACCGTCAATTACAAATTCGGTTCCGGTTAAATAGTTGGCTCTCGGTGAAACAAGAAAACCAACTAATTCAGCTACTTCTTCGGATTTCGCAGGCCTACCATACGGTATTCCTCCCAATGCATCCATTACGCTTTGCTGCGCCTCTTCCACTGTACTATTGGCATTTCGGGCAAGCTCGCCTAGCCACGCTTCTGATGCTGATGTGTTGATCCATCCCGGCGAGACTGTCAGCACGCGCACACCTTTTGGTGTAACTTCATTTGATAAGCTCTTGCTGTAGTTGCGCAGGCCTGCTTTGGCGGCAGCGTATGGCAGCGTTGACTCATATAATGGCAGTTTCCCCTGGATGGATGCGATGTGAATGATAACGCCATCTTTACGCTCAATCATTTGTGGTAGAAACCCCTTGTCAAGTCTTACAGGTGCTAACAGGTTCGCATGTATTGTAGATATCCAGTCTTCGTCACTCAATACACTAAAGCCACCGGCAGGTGTAGATGATGAGCCGAGATTGTTTACAAGAATGTCGAGCCTGCCATATGTTGACAATACTTCGCTAACCACTTTTTGCGATCCTTCCGCAGTACTTAGGTCGGCCGCGATAAAATGCAGTTTGCCGTTGTCTTTTTCAGGAGCATTCCTGGCAGTGATTATTACCGTTGCGCCGGCTTGCAGCAGCCTTTCGGCCATAGCCCTTCCTGCGCCTTTTGTACCGCCTGTTACTAATGCAATCTTTCCAGATAATTCGTTTTGATAATCCATGTTGTGATATATTTTAAATTTCTTTGTACAAATCTCGGCAGTACGTTACATCCTCACAAGTAAGGAGTTACGATTCAGATAGGGATAAATTTTTCCCCTATTGCGTGTATTGGTATATAGCTTAATTTTGTAACATGTATGAAAGAAAAACATTGCCAAACCTGAATTGCGGCCTTGACCTTATAGGTGAAGTGCTGTATGGATAATGGAAGATACGCCTGCTTTGGTTTATTGACCAGGGACACAAGCGCCCAAGCGAACTGCAGCGTAAGATACCGGATGCTTCACGCAGGGTTTTAAATATCCAGCTGAAAGAATTGGAGGAACATGAACTTGTGTCAAAGATTATTTACCCCGTTGTGCCTCCTAAAGTGGAATATAGCCTCACAGATTTTGGAAAAACATTAATTCCTGTAATTTCAGCCATCGGGAATTGGGGAGATGAGCATGAGGAACGCTTACGGTCGCTCATTTTAAAACGTGTAGAGTCAAGTCTATGACCATGTAAGAAACTGATCTCATTTTCTTATGTCATCCTTTTCAGAAAATTTTATGCATAAAAGGGCAGTGAAGACTATTTTTTTCATAAGGGACGAATAGGTCTGTTGGAAAGTAATATTAGTCTAAGCTTCGCGTAATGATGTCAATAAATCAAGAATTTATCCAGGTAAATTGTTACAAAATCGTGGTGCATTAAACTAAGGATCTGTAACATGCAGATTCATGTGTTCAATTATGTCCTCTCTAAAAACATACTTTTAATGTTTTTCTAAAAAGTATTTCTTCCTGAACCAGAATGCGAGGTTAACTAAAGCGATTAGAGCCGGGACTTCTACTAACGGGCCTATAACCCCTGCAAATGCTTGCCCGCTATTTATACCAAACACACCTATGGCGACCGCAATAGCAAGTTCAAAATTATTTCCTGTAGCAGTAAAAGCTATTGAAGTGCTTTTTGAATAGTCGGCACCAAAGAAGCGTCCTGTGAAAAAGCTTATCACAAACATAATCGTAAAGTAGATTACCAAGGGTATTGCAATCCTGACAACATCCATAGGTATCTGCACAATAAG
Source organism: Flavobacterium sp. MK4S-17 (assembly GCF_009848495.1). Classification (GTDB taxonomy): domain Bacteria; phylum Bacteroidota; class Bacteroidia; order Flavobacteriales; family Flavobacteriaceae; genus Flavobacterium. The sequence continues at coordinate 3,998 of NZ_WWEP01000027.1, read as the reverse complement.
CTCACCTTTAAGGCTAAACATTATTACTATCGTAAACAGTAGAGCTATGAGGGTAATTGGTGAAATAAATGGTATGTATTTCGTCTGGAACCATTCAAGACCCTTAAGTTTGATTAGAGCATATCGGCTTACGATACCGAGGGCAAAGGGTATGCCTAGGTAAATACCAACACTTTCGGCGATTTGTCCAATACTGATTTCTACTGCAAAGCCGTCATAGCCGAAATAAGGGGGAAGTACTGTTATAAAGATATAAGCATACACGCTATATAGGAATACCTGGAAGATACTATTGAGTGCAATAAGTCCCGCAGCATATTCACGGTTACCATCAGCAAGGTCATTCCATACTACTACCATTGCGATACAACGTGCCAAGCCGATGAGGATAACTCCAATCATGTATTCGGGATAACCTTTGAGGAATAATAGAGCTAGGGCAAACATAAGGATCGGCCCAATAATCCAATTTAGCAGCAGGGAGGCGCCCAAAACTTTAGTATTTGAAAAGACCTCACGCATTTTGCTATAATTGACCTTTGCTAAGGGCGGGTACATCATCAGGATCAATCCTATGGCGAGGGGGATATTGGTAGTCCCGTTCGAAAAGGAGTTGAAAAAGTCACTGCTTGACGGTAGCAGGTAGCCAAGTGCTACACCTATAGCCATTGCAAGGAAAATCCACAAAGTGAGGTAACGATCTAAGAAACCAAGTTTTTTTCTATCGGCGGCAGGGGCGCAATTGTTTGCAGACATACTTATTTTTTAATTTGGGAAAACACAAAAAACATTTCCTCAGCAATCTGGCGGCTGCGCTCATGGTACTGTTCGGCTTGCTGCGGTGTATTATCAAATTCTTTCGGGTCTTCATAAGTAATAGCTATCCGCTTTTCAGCACCCGATATAAAAGGGCATCCGCCATCTGCCTGCGAACAGGTCATTATGGCTGCAAAGCCACCTTCAGGATTAAAATCATTATAATATGTTTTAGAAAAAGCGATTACGGGGTGCTGGTTTTCTGAATATTTTACTGCATATACAGGGTTACTTCCGGTAGAGAGTGTCTGAATCTTGAAACCTGACGTCCTCAAGGTATCAGCAACAACCGGAAACATGGCCGTTGCCTCTGTTCCGCCCGAGTAACAATAGACCCTTGGAATGTGGAAGTGTGCAGCTGCTGCCTGTGCCCAGATCTGTGCAAGGTGGCTCCTGCGTGAGTTGTGCGTGCAAATCAGGTTAAGCCTAATCTCCTCCTGATTTATGGCTTTGGCCTGTATAAAGTCAATTAAAGGCTTAAGCACCTCTTTACGTTGTTCTGAAATATTATCAGAACTGAAGCTTCTCGTTATACTTGTTATTTCCGGATAAAGCATGATATTATGTGATATTGGTTATGGTTAGCAGCAGCTTCCGCCGGGGGTGCAGCTGTTGGCAGTTTCGGCAGCAATTTCTGAAAGTGCAACTTTTTTCTTTTCAATTGGAACGCCGCACTGGTCTGAGGCAAGGCATGTGGTCTGCTTGTTCAGCAGCAAAAACCCTTTGCTGTCAAAGCTAAGGCCAAATTTTCCTATAGTCCTGTCCTGGTATTCAACTTCAATTTCATAATCGCCTATACCTAAAACCTTCTCGGATAAATCAATAATTTTCAACAGCTTTTCCGGTTTCAGCCTGTGGTCTTCATCACTTGAATCTTCCCATAGCTGAAAGTTGACAACAGTCTCCTTTCGGATCGTGCCTCCGCAGTCAATAAAATCTTTAGTTATTAATCCCACTTCTGTAACATGGAAGTTTTCCGGGACATATGACCCATCAGGAAGCTGAAAGGATAATGTCTCTACCGAACTTAAGTACGTTTTAATTTCTGATAGTTTCATAAGATTATTATTTAGTATTAGCAGCAGCTTGCTTTTTTCTTTTCTGCATACTCGGTGATATGTTGAAAGAACCCTTTAATTTTTTCAAATCCTGCCTCATTAATGCAATAGCAAATAGCCGTGCCTTCGATATTCCCTTTTATAAGCCCTGCATTCTTAAGTTCTTTCAAGTGCTGTGAAACAGTGGGCTGAGCTAAAGGCATTTCATTTACGATGTCACCGCAAATGCAGGTATCAACCTGCATAAGGTATTCTATGATGGCTATGCGTGCAGGATGTCCCAAAGCTTTGGCTAAGACAGCCAGTTCATTTTGATTATCCGTAAAATGATCGGTTTTAGTTGCTCCCATATTTTATTATTATATTGCAATATTACAATATAAGTTACTTAAGTCAATTAATTTTGTATTTTTTTTTAAAAAAAGTTTAATGTTGTTTCTGTTGCCGGAGTTACTGAATTACAATGTTTTAATATTATACTTTTCCTTAATTAGCCGTATCTCTTTTTCGAGTTTGCCTAGTATAGCAATATCTGCCTGCGACATCTTATTCGCTTTCTTATTAATACGCTTATCAAGCAGGGTCATTTCCCTTCCAATGGAAGCCTGTTCTGTAATTGCATAGGCTTCTGTTTGCTTTACTGAAGCATGTCCCAGCATCTCTTTAACCACATGGATTGGTACATTATTGTTCAGCGTAACGGTACTGCCAAAAGTCCGGCGCGCCATGTGTGTATTAAGAGTGAAAGGAAATCCGCAGAGATTGGCTATCTCTTTAAGGTACTCGTTCATCTTTTGGTTCGATGATACTGGCAAGACTGTCCCACGCTGAACGCACAGGGGATGATCCTTATACTTATCAATAATTTTAAGCGCCTGCGGCAGGAGGGGAACGTTGGTCTCGGAGCCTGTCTTTTGCCTCGCAGAAATTATCCATAACTTACCGTCAATACCTTTCTTGATCTCTGTCTTCTTTAGTTGATAGGCGTCAATATAGGCCAAACCCGTATAGCATTGGAATACGAAAACATCACGGACCACGGCTAACCTGTCCGTCGTGAAGTAATGGTTCTCCAACGCGTACAGTTCCTGGCTGGAAAGCGGCTTCTTGATTACTTTAGTCTTACGGCCTTTAAAGTTTTTAAAAGGGTCTTTTAGTATTATTTCTTTATCTATTGCGCGCAACACGATCTTCTTGAAGTTCGCAATATACTTTAGCGTGGTATTATTGCTGCAGTTCCTCACCGTCCTGAGATAGAATTCGAAGTCTTTGATAAAAGCAAGGTCAAGATCGGCGAACTCCATATCTACCTTATTAAACTTGATGCGGAGGAATTCCCTAAGGTGATTGATTGTGATGGAGAAACGGTCCAGGGTGCCTTCTGCGTAGCCTTTGCCTATCAGTGCAGCCATTTCCCGGTTATGAGATTCGAACTCTTCGAGGACCTTAACACGCGGAGTAAGCCTACCAAGGATATAATCCATAATTTTCTCCGAAGTGACCGGCTTCCTGCTATATAGCAGCTCAGTCTTACATTCATTCACTTTCATCAGCAGTGAGTCAAGGAAAAAGTTCAGGGCTCTGGCATCCTCTTTGTTACCAATTGCCCGTTCAGCCTTCTGGTCCCACCGGCTCGCTTCCCATTTCCTTTTAATTGATGTTTCCTTAGGAATACCATCTACTGTAATTCTTAAGTAGATATTCCTCAGATTACTTGCATTACGGGGCGTTTTCAAAAAGAAAGACAGCCCAAAACTGTTCTCTAACATAATTCAACTTTTTAGATTAATAAATGTAGAAATACAGCGTCTTAAAATCAAGTCGTTAAACTGCTTTACTTGTTGATATACAGCGATTTAAATGCAATTCTGTGGCACATTTTTTTCAAGGTCAAATGTGCCACGATTTTGCCACAAAACTTTTGTGCCTTTTTATAAAATCTGATGAAGTGCAGGAAAATAAAAAAACCTGCAAATCGTTGATTTTGCAGGTTTTACACGTTTTTATGCGGGTTTTTGTAAAATATGGAAAAGCTTGATTTTCCGTATTTTAACCCTTTTCGTGGGGAGAGCAGGATTCGAACCTGCGAAGGTTTCCCAACAGATTTACAGTCTGCCCTCGTTG
>NZ_WWEP01000019.1 GCF_009848495.1 Flavobacterium sp. MK4S-17 | reverse complement strand
GCGTTAGTTGTAACATTGGTGTATGTTCCGCTTGTTGTATATGTAGTACCATTTTCAGCCCATATATAACTGTCACAAGCCGTTTCTGTAAGGGTTGACGTATTACTGTTATTAATTGTAAGGTTCAGCGTTGCGGTGTTCGTACATCCTGAAACATTAGTTGTAATATTGGTGTATGTCCCGCTTGTTGTATAGGTCGTTCCGTTTTCAGCCCATATATAACTGTCGCAAGCCGTTTCTGTAAGGGTTGACGTTGTACTGTTATTAATTGTAAGGTTCAGTGTTGCGGTGTTCGTACATCCTGAAGCATTAGTTGTAATATTGGTGTATGTCCCGCTTGTTGTATATGTCGTTCCGTTTTCAGCCCATGTATAACTGTCACAAGCTATTTCGGTAAGGCTTGACGTTGTACTATTGTTAATTGTAAGGTTCAGCGTTGCGGTGTTCGTACATCCTGAAGCGTTAGTTGTAACGTTAGTATATGTTCCGCTTGTTGTATATGTAGTACCGTTTTCGGCCCATATATAACTGTCGCAAGCCATTTCGGTAAGGGTTGATGTAGTACTGTTATTAATTGTTAAATACAATTTATTATTGGTAACCGAGTCTAAATAGACTCCGCTCGTGGTGTAAGTTATTCCAGTATCTGCCCAGGTATAGCTGTCACAAGCGATTTCAGTTATACTTGTACTTCCAGGACAGTTAATGAGTGTCGGCACAGGCAGTCGCTCTGTAAGCCCGTTTCCTAATTGCGAGTAATTGTTATAGCCCCAGGCCCAGAATGAACCATCATTTTTTATAGCTCCGCCAAATAGTGAACTTGCTCCCACTGAAATGGTAAGCCAGTCATTTTCGGTACCAATTTGGGTAGGAACCAATACATTTGCAGTGCTTGCCCCTAAGCCCAGTTGATTTTGTGTACCCTGTCCCCACGACCATATTGTACCGTCAGTTTTCCTGCCAACACTAAAGAAATAACCTGCTTCTACACTTTCCCAGTTGGTGTCCGTTCCAATTTGCGTAGGTAAATTCGTTCCAAAAGTAGTACCGTTTCCTAATTGGCCACGCCCGTTAGTTCCCCATGCCCACAGTGTCCCATCCGTTTTTACAGCTAAAGTATGGCTTACACCACGGCTTACACTCTTCCAATTAGTGTCTGTTCCAAGTTGAACAGGTGAATGTTTGTCAGCATACGTACCATCACCAACCTGACTTCCTTCGCCCCAACCCCAAAGTGTACCATCAGTTTTTATAGCAATTGTAACATTTTTTCCTGCAGTAACACTCTTCCAGCCCGTTCCGATTAATTTGGGAGTGGTTCTGTTGCTGCTGGTTCCATCACCTAACTGGCCATGGTCGTTAAGCCCCCAGGCATACATCTTTCCGTCATTCGTAATTGCCAAGGTATGATCATCTCCTGCAGCTACGCTGGACCAGATATTACTTGAAGATACCTGAGTTGGTATATTTTTGTTAGTGGTATTATTAAGCCCTAACTGGCCGCTGGAATTAAAGCCCCACATCCAGAGCGATCCATCTGTTTTTATAGCTGCGGTATGGAATTGCCCGCCTTCTATGCTTTGCCAGTTTGAGTCAGTACCAACCTGAGTTTGTACTGGAGTATTGACAAGATTGCCGATTCCCAATTGGCCGTAGTTATTTCTGCCCCAGGCCCAAAGTGTTCCGTCTGTTTTGATTACAAAAGTGGAGGATGCTCCTGCGCCGGCTTTTTGAACACATTGTGCAGACAACTGTAGGCTTAGTGACACTAATAAAATTGTAATTATTCTTTTCATGTTTGTTATTGCGGGTTAATAAACTCGATTGGCATTAATAAATTAATAATAGGTTGATTGATTAGCAGTTTATGAAATAAAATTTTTGAGGGCAAACATAAAGTATTTTTTAATCTCTAAATGAAACTGACAGAAAATTAAATTTATATTTCTTTTATTGACATCTTTTAAAGAGTTAGTACAAATTATTACGTAATGTTGATATCTGCCAGGTTGTAAATCGAAATCGGTAATTCGCTTACTTTGGTACGAAATACAAATCACGAAATCACACCAATACGTTGCAATAATAGTTTAAAAAGAAGAAAAGATTTGAGCCAATGAATAAGTGCGACCCATAAACGGATTAATGTAAACAATTACGGTATATTCGTTTTTTAATAGACTTTACAATAGTGCTTAACCTATGGTTTACTTTATCAAAAAAATAAATATCATTAAATAAAAATCTCAATCTTAGTATGTATTATTGTAAAATCATACCTGGTTATGTAGCACACATGATGGTTATTATAACGAATGACACAGCAGTAAACAATGAAGTACAAAAAATTAAAACCTTATAAGGAGTTAAAGCCCTTTATTCATTTTTATTGGGAGCTAAAAGGAAATGAAGTTGAGAGGCAGTGGGAGCGGGTTTTTCCCGATGGTTGTGCAGGTGTAATAATAAATTTAGGAAACAGTTGCTTGACAGACAATGGTTCAGTTTTTATGGAGTTTGGAAAAACTTATGTAGTAGGTGCAATGAAGTCTTTCAAAGACAGCTATATTGATACCGATACACATCTGTTAGGTGTATGCTTAAAACCTGCAGTTTTTGCTAATTTCTATAACTATGTTTCACAAAATGAATTGACTAACAACACAATTGAATTTGAAAAATCCAATTCATTTAATATTGATAAAATACTTGATAATCCATTTAATTATTTTAATCATTTCTACTTAGAAAGAATAAAAAGTAAAAACAATAAACTACAACCTTTTATAAACGATATACATTCATCAAAAGGACAAACCAGCATAAGCGAACTATCAAAAAAAAATTTTGTAACTGTAAGGAAGCTCGAGCGGGATTTTAAAGAATATATTGGATTATCACCAAAGGAATATTTAAATATTATTCGATTCCAGAATGCTTTGAATATAATTAAAAATTCAAATCAAGATAAGAGCTTATTAGACATCGCACTTGAGTGTGGCTATTACGACCATTCACACCTTACTAATGATATTAAACGCAATACCGGACTTTCACCATCCAGTTTTAATTTGTCGCATTTTTACAAAGTATAGTTACTCATCTAAAAGTAAATTTGCAGAAATGTTAAATTAAAATTTATGCGAAAAATATCTCTTTTTATAGCAATGAGTTTAGACGGTTATATTGCAAAACCAAACGATGACCTAAGCTTCCTGAAACTTGTAGAAAAAGAAGGTGAAGATTATGGCTATGCAGAATTTATGTCTAAAATAGATACTATAATTATAGGAAGAAGAACCTATGATTATGTACTTAGAGAAATAGGGGCCTCACATTATGACAACGGGCAAAGAGACGTTTATGTAATAACAAGAACTAAAAGGCCGAAAGTAGGCAGGACGGTTTTTTATACAGGAAATTTAACCGAATTAATTGACCGTTTAAAATCTGAAAGTGGTAAAAACATTTATTGCGACGGTGGTGCTGAAGTAATTAATGAATTATTGAAGCATGACTTAATAGATGAATTAATAATTTCAATTATACCGGTTTTACTGGGTAATGGAACAAAACTATTTAAAGATGGAAGACCTGAACAGGCACTTGAATTTATCACAGCAAAAGCATTTGAAACGGGATTAATACAACTCCGCTACAAACGAGGGAAGTAAAATAACGAACCGCCGGCAAGAGCTTTAGTGATTAAGTAAATTTACGTTAAACCATAAAAGCCTGTGCTTTTATAAAGTGCAGGTTTTTATGGTTTTTTGCTGTATTGAAAAAATGCATAGTATGCCATAGAATTTGTTTTAATATTTTGATTTAAGTTAAAAAGCTGAACTACTCCCATTTTATAGTATCACAGGTTCTTCTTTCAATTACCAGCTTTCCATTTATTAATTTTTGATAATCCTTGCAGGTAAACCATGTGGTATCATTCTGCATCCGGTAATTAGAGTAAACCTCCTTGTATTTAATCTGACCTTTTTTATCAAACGAATGAATTATGCTATCTGTACCAAAACGGTATTCATTCCCTGTAATTAACCGTCTATTCTGTTTATCTACTATATCTATTCGATTATCGGATAGTTCATCTGAAACAGTATATTCTTCCGCTTTGGGATTAAATAAATAAACGTACACAACATCACTCATGATTGTGTTGGTATAGCTCCGTATGAGAATATCTGTAAATCCGTCAAAATTCACATCTGTATATCCATTGTTACCAACTTCTGTAAAAAAATCATCCGCATTATAATTTGTCGGTTGAAATATGTCCTCTAAATGTTCTAAAAGAATTTTATTTGTTTTGTTGGATAGTAGCTGAATTATAATATCTGTATTGGCAATATTCTGGTGTTTCCAGTAGCATTCAATTCCGTTTAATGTAAAAGGTTTACTGATTTTTACCAATGTATCCTGTGTAGCTTCTTGTATTGGTATTTTAGTTAAGTTACCGGTATTAACTCCATTTGCTATACTAATTTTAGATGTTCTATCATTGCAGTTAGTTAGGATATAACATACAAAAATAAATATGGTAATACTTTTCATTTCATTCAACTTTTAGATCTTTTTTCAGTTGTTGTTTATCCCAGCTTATAATCGTCGAGTTTCCTGTAAAGTGTGGTAAGGGCTATATTAAGCAGCCTTGCGGTTTCTGTTTTATTTCCATTAGTATAATTTAATACTTTTTGTATATGGATTTTTTCCGCTGAAGCAAGAGAGAAAGCTGACAATGTTTTTTCACCCTGCCGTTCAGGTTCTGGGTTTAGCTGCTGTATTTCATAAGGCAGGCTTGATGGCGTGAGTGTTGTGCTATTTTCTAAAATTACACTGCGCTCAATTACATTCTTTAACTCCCGTATATTACCCGGCCAGTTATGCAGTTTTAATAATCGAAGGAATTCTTTTGAAATACCTGTTATTTTTTTATTCGTTTTAAGGCTGAATGTTTTAAGGAAACTTTCTGCCAGGGCCTCTATATCAGCTATTCTATCCCTTAATGATGGGAGTTTTATAGTGAATATTGACAGGCGGTAATAAAGGTCTTCCCTAAAATGCCCCGCTTCAATTTCTTTGAGCAAATCTCTGTTAGTTGCTGCAACAATCCTCACGTCAACTTTTGTTACTTTACTGTCGCCCACTTTAATAAACTCACCATTTTCAATAACCCTTAATAATTTCGCCTGCAGGTCTAAAGGCATTTCCCCAATCTCGTCCAGAAATATAGTGCCTTTGTTTGCTTCCTCAAAAAGCCCTTTTTTATCCTTTACAGCGCCCGTAAAAGCGCCGGCCTTATGTCCAAACATTTCACTTTCTAAAATATCATGGCTAAAGGCTGAACAGTTTATGGCAACAAAACTTTTATCTTTCCTGTTGCCAGACTGGTGTATGGCATTGGCAAAAACCTCTTTTCCTGTGCCCGTTTCACCTGTAAGTAATACAGTTGTGTCAAGGGGTGCAACTTTTCGGGCAAGGTCGGCGGCTTCATTCAGTTTTTTAGAATCTCCAATTATACTACCAAAAGAATATTTATTTTCAACGCGGTTTTCAAGGTTAATTATACGTTTGGTAAGCCTTGTTTTTTCTATAGCTTTATGTATAAGAGGGATAATTTTATTATTGTCGTCACCTTTTACAATATAATCAAAAGCGCCATTTTTTATAGCCTGAACCCCATCGGGTATGTTGCCATAAGCGGTAAGCAATATAATTTCTGTTGCAGGAAATATTTCCTTTAATTTAGTGGTGAATTCCACACCATTGCCATCAGGCAGCTTAACATCACATAAAATAACATCTATATCATTTTGTTCTGCTTTTTTTAAGCCTGAATTACAGTCCTGAGCCTGAAGCACCTCAAACCCTTCAAGGCTTATTATGCGCGCCATGAGGTTTCTTAGTTTTTCTTCGTCGTCAATAATAAGAATTTTGTTCACGAAGTAAAGTTTTATACAAAGATAAGAAGTATCTATAACTTGAATTAGAATAGAAATATATTAAAACTATATAATACACACGAATAAAAATAAAAGACCCCCAATGATTAATCATTGGGGGTTAAGGTTAATTGATAAGTAGTTAGTTGCTACTCTTAATAATACGTTTTGATATTACTCCGCTGTCAGACACTATGCTAAAGATATATATTCCTTCTTCAAAAGAAGATATATTTATAGCTGTCAGTCCGCTTCCTAGTCGTTGTTTTTTCACAATCCTTCCATTAAGGTCACAAACAACAACATCCAGGTTATCGTAAGAAACTCCTTTTATCTCTACATTAACTGTAGAAGTAGCAGGGTTCGGGTAAATATTAACTGAAGTTTTATTAAAGTCTTTTACCCTAAGAGGAGGCGAAACAACAATTATTACTTCGGCAGAGCTGCAATTAGTGTTATCCACGTTTTCGCAAATAGAGTAAACCACTGTATAGGTTCCCTCAGTTGCAGATGCCGGAACGTTGATGTTACCGTCTGCATCTACTGTAATACCTGCTAATCCTCCATTATCAGTAATTGATATGGTAATATCTGCATCATTTACAGCAACTGAGTTTAATAAGTCATTTAGTGTTACATCTCCTGCTACTCCTCCTGTTCCTTCGTTAATAGTAACTGTACTGAAATCATCATTAACAGCTTCTATAACGTTTGTTACAGTAAGTGTTGCAGGCTCAGATGTAGTAATACATTCCTCACCGTTTATTACAAGCACGCGGAACGAATAACCATTGTAATCCGCTGGTACTCCTGTAAGGGTTAGTACATCTGTAGTTGCACCGGAATAAGCAGGGTTATTGCCTCCGTCCGCAACGTCTTCCCAGTCTGTACCGTTTGTACTTACCTGCCACTGATAGCTGTCGGCATTTTCAGCCTCAACTTCAAAAGAAGTATTATCTCCTGTTGCAATATCACTATCCTCAGGCTGCGTATTTATAACTACAGCAAGTGGCTGGGTGATAGTGAATGACTGTGCAGCCTCACAACCGTTGGCATCGGTAACGGTCACGGTATACGTTCCTGCTGCAAGGCCTGTGGCCGTTGCTGCCGTACCCCCTGATGGTGACCATGCATAGGTATAGGGTGCTGTACCGCCTGTTACGGCAACTGTAGCGGAACCTGTAGCCGCGCCATTACACGCAATATTAGTCTGCGCAGAAGCCGAGGCTGTTAAAGCAGTAGGCTGGGTGATAGTGAACGACTGTGCAGCCTCACAACCGTTGGCATCG
>NZ_WWEP01000035.1 GCF_009848495.1 Flavobacterium sp. MK4S-17 | reverse complement strand
CCGCAAATACTCAGTATTTGCGGGCTTTTTCGTTTTATACCCTAAAATGAAAACAGCATTTATATCCGTATTTTTGTGAGTAATTAGGTGAGTAAATTTCAATTCGAAAAAATTTACTCACAAAAACAGGGTTAAAAAATTGAATAACAATTTGTTACGGTGATTTTTTAACATTTATTACTGCCAAATGTAGCCTCTTGAAGCCGCTCACGATTCGCAAGCATTTTGAATCGGTACTTAATGTCATGTTTAATTTAAACCACATTTGGTATGAAGAGCACAAACACCTTTGGTATCCAGTTCATAATCAGGATTCCAAAAAATGAAAAGGCAACAGAAGCAACTGTCTATGCACGAATTACTGTAAACGGCCGAAGGTCTGAAATTTCACTTAAGAAAAAGATCGACCCAAAATTCTGGGACGAAGCCAAAGGACGGGCTAAGGGGAAGAGGGACGAAAGTGCCGGCCTTAACAACTACATCGAGCGAATCAGGAGTATAATAGCCGACGGCTACCATAACCTTATACAGGAAAGAAAGCCAATTAACGTTGACAGTGTCAAAGCGCTGTTTACAGGCCACGATGAAGATGCCGTAACAATTAAGAAACTTTTTGAATACCATAACCAGGAGGCAGCTTATAAGCTCGCACCGGGTACTATGAAGAATTACGGGACGACACAACGCTATATCGGCAAGTTCCTGCGGGACAAATACCACCGCCACGATATACTGCTCTCAGAGCTTACCTACCGCTTTTTACTGGATTTTGAAAGCTATCTCAGGTCGTACGTGCCAAAAGACCACCAGCAGCGGCTACACAACAATGGCATAATGAAGCACATTGAGAGACTCCGTAAGATGGTGAACCTGGCCATTAAGCTCGATTGGCTCGAAAAAGACCCCTTCGCGAATTTTAAAAAACATTTTGACAAAGTAGAGCGCCAGTGCCTGACCTCTGAAGAACTCTCGTTGCTAGAAAAAAAGGTATTTAAGATTGAAAGGCTAAAAAACGTTCGGGACATGTTCCTCTTCTGCTGCTATACAGGGCTGGCCTTTATAGACCTTGCCGGCCTGACGCCTGATAATATCGTTACGGGTATTGATGGGGGCTTATGGCTTTACACTAGCCGTGCAAAAACCGATACCAGCGTCCGTGTACCTATTTTACCGCAGGCAAAGCGAATTATGGACCAGTACAAGGATAACCCCAAAGCGCAATCAAGCGGAACGGTTTTTCCCGTGCTGTCCAACCAAAGGATGAACGGCTATCTTAAAGAGATTGCGGACATCTGTAATATTTCAAAAAAGCTAACCTTCCATATCGCCAGGCATACTTTTGCTACAACTGTGACGCTCAGCAATGGCGTACCGATCGAAAGCGTATCAAGGATGCTTGGGCATACCAGCATAAGGACAACACAGCTATACGCAAAGGTCCTTGAGAAGAAAGTCAGCGAGGATATGGGCAGGCTTAAACAGCGCCTATGTGGAAATGAAGCCGATAATTTAGCGATTGCCCAATCTTAAGAATTATGCAACCTACAGCAACAAATCAACTGGCGCAGAGGATCTCTGAGCTACTTACTGAAGCAAGGGGCAGGATTGTCCAGTCGGTAAACCATACAATGGTTTTGACTTATTACGAGATAGGCCGAATGATAGTTCATGAAGAGCAAAATGGCAATGAGCGGGCTGATTACGGAAAGCAACTCATAAAAACGCTGTCAATAAAGTTAACGGCAGATTTTGGAAAGGGTTTTTCACAGCGAAATCTGGAGCAGATGCGCCAATTTTACCTTGTATACTCAAAAGCGCAGACACTGTCTGCGGAATTTGAGAGCGATGATAAACCGGTAAAAAAATTTCAATTAAGTTGGTCCCACTATCTAAAATTAATGCGTATTGAAGATGTTGACGAAAGAAACTTTTACGAAATCGAATCTTATAAGAACAACTGGAGCCTCAGGGAATTGGAAAGGCAATATAACACGGCACTTTATACACGTCTGTCCCTAAGCAGAAGTGGATCGCAGGTTCGAAGGCTAGCCAAAGAAGGCCAACTATTGCAAAAGCCCCAGGATGCAATCAAAGATCCATATATTTTAGAATTTATCGGCCTGCCGGAACGATCAACTTACTCTGAAAGCGAATTAGAACAGAAGCTTATTGAGAAACTGGAACATTTTATGCTGGAACTTGGCACCGGATTTACCTTCGTAGCAAGGCAACAACGTATTAGTTTTGATGAAAAGCATTCAGGATAGACCTGGTGTTCTACAATCGAATTCTTAGGTGCTTTGTTCTGATTGACCTAAAAATCGGCGAACTTAAGCATCAGGATATCGGGCAAATGCAGATGTACGTTAATTTCTATGACAGGAGAATGCGGCTTCCTGAGGAAAATAAAACCATTGGTATTATTCTATGTCAGGATAAAAGTGAAGCTGTAGTTGAGTTTACTTTACCAGAAAACAACCAGCAAATTTTCGCAAGTAAATATATGACGGTGCTTCCGAGTAAAGAAAGTTTAGCAAGGATTATAAAATACTAGCATATAGATAGCAATATTTTTCAGCGGGGCATTTCTGCCCCGTTATTTTTCCAATTCATACATAGGTTTTAGTTATAGTTTATTGAAATAATTTCCGAGTTGCGTCGAAAACATGTCTTTCAAAAGGGTCAAAGGAATTAAATATCTTGGTTTTTCCTCTATCAGTTGTTGCATCGTAATAGTCGATTATACGCTGCGGTACACCATAATCACTAGCAATTTTTGCTTGATCCGAAAAGGCATTGTATTCGAGTTTGGTAAGGAGACGGTCGAGTCCCGGAACATCATCAAACAGTTGGGCATTGAGTACCGACATTCGATATTTGTACATAGTGTTGAAGACACCCAAATATTTAACAAGTTGATATTTGAAAGTGTTATAAACAAGTTCTGATGCTTTACGCATCGCTTTATCTACATCTTCTTTTAAATCGTCGATACGATAATTAAATAATCCATCAAATCCATCCTTGAGATAATAATAAAGCGAATAAGTGATTCTACTATATTTCTTTTCAACCGGCTGCTCATTTTCGTCCAAAGTGATACTTTTGCCCAGCAAATGGATAAAATTTTTGTCTTTCACTATTAGCCGAATTACGTCAAGTACCACTTGGAAACCGTCAAAGTCAATTTGATTTTTTAGAATTTTGTCTATGAGTCCAGATATACTATTAAGAGCATTTGCATCTAACGACAATATTTGATCATAAACGACAATTTTGTCTTCTCTACTTACAGTTTTGAAAAGTTGCATCACTTCTTCTGGAATGCCTCGCTCTTGTTGCATTAAATCTATACGGATCCTTTTTTCTTTACTTGTTTCATCTAAATATTCTTCGTCAGTCATATCAAGATCTGCTCCTTCCTTAGAAAGTGTGACATCAAAATTCTTATGACGTATTCCACCATCGGTCTTAGACATGACCTTATCGAAATTATTTTTGATTGTTACCACACTTCCTTGATAATGTTCCATAAATCTTCCAGCTCTTCCTGCAATATTTTTTGCATCAAATGCTTTTAGCGGCTTGCTTCCCTTCGTATCAAAGAGTGCAATCAGGTTCTTCGCTGATGTATTTACACCCTCAGTAATTGTAGTGGTGCATACCAAGATGCTAACGCCATTTTGCATATTAAAAAGCTTGACGATTTCCTTTTGAATATATTTTGGTACAACACCGTGATGAATACCAACTCCTGCTTTTAAAGCTTGTATAACACACCATTCACTATGATAAGTATTTTCAAGATGTTCAATGAAAAGGTCGAACGAAGAATCTTGCGGTTCACGTGAAATTTCCCAGTCAACAATCTGATTTGCATAGCTTTCAGCAGATACTTTTGTACTACAATAAACGATTGTCTTTTGCTCCTGAACAGGCTTAAGATTAAAAAAACTTGATAGGACAATTCGCAATCTTCCAGGTTTTGATTTCACTATCTTGTAATTTTCAGTAAAATCAATTTCGATACCGTCGATTACCTGTTTCTTTCTGTCTTTTACAACGTAATATGATTTATTTACGATCTCGTAATTATTCTTGTTAATCAGGGTTATGTTATAGTAGGCAAGGAACTTATCGAAAGAGGCATTATAATCGGGGTCATCTTCCTTATAAAAAGAAATGTAAGGTCCTGCGAGCATCAAATCTACATTTTGGTTGTTCAATGCATAATAAATTGCCATCCTATACGCTAGATCACGATCATGTTCTTTAACCTCTTTCTCATCATTATCCATATACTCATTATCGATTTTGTAAACTTCGTCGACAAAAACGAAATCTATATGTAAATCGGCTCCACGTTTATCGAGAAAGGACAAATAGCGCTCCGGAGTAAAAATGAAAATATTTTTTGAACCATATTGTTCTTTTCCATCACTTAAAGTATGAATCGTATATTCTTGTTCAGTAAAATAACTATAAGTTTCTTTTTCTTTAAGGCGAGAAAGGTTTTCTGTTAATAAGGCAACTGTTGGGAATATCAAAATGATATTTTCATACTTCATTTTTTTTATGACTTCATACGTAAGGTGGGTTTTTCCAAAAGAGGTTGAAGCGGAAAGGAAATATCGGTTGAGTTTTCCAAACTCAAAACTTTTAAGTATTTCTTTTTGGAAACGATGCAATTTATTTTTCTCATCCGTATAAAGAGAAGTTTCGTAAAGTATTGCCGCAAAAGTACCTAGTCCTAAATCCTCTTCATCAAAAAGGAGACTGTCCCGCATCTGCGTATTACCTAACATATCATAATAATGCGGAATACCTACCTTGTTGGCAATAAAAAGTAAAAATTGTCTGTCCGATTCGGAAAGTGTTTCTTCCTTTACTGCATCAAAATAAGCACAGACCTTCTGCACTAGGTTATAATCGGGTATACTGCCCGTATTGTAAGCGTTAATAGCCTTTGCTATATCAATTGTTCTTTGGATTCTATCCATTGAATTACTGTATTTTTAATGAGCTTTACATCCTCCATCGGGATGAAAATGAAAAATATGGTACGTTCGAGTGATAGCCCTTCAAATTTAAGATGGGTATAATTCTTTCTTATGTACTCAATGCAATTGGAAATACTTTTGTCATAACCTGCGGCACTTTGGTTAAACGCAATCATAATAGGATATACAACACCTATGTTCTGCGCTTTGAAATCATTAATTGTCACCTGCCCTTTCTCTACCCACTGTTTTTTTATTTCAAGTAGTTTGCTCTCTTTGAGTACCAAGTCATATGCTGTCGTCTTTGACATTTCGTCAAATATTGGGATGAAATTATTTTCTATAAAATACTTATCTGTTAGCACTTTCGATTCAAGGTTCTCAAGAGCCGTTTTTATACACGAAGCCGATTGCTCCCTGAATTTGGCTTCACCAAACCACAAGTGTATTTGACCGCTGGCCTCAACAAGGTGATACGCATCGTATCCTTTTGATTCGCCATTGCCAGCGATAAAAAAATGTCCTTTTGAAATTAGTGGCGGAACTTTATATATAACATGTAAAAGAGCGTGCAAAAGAACCTCTCCATAGAAACCATAACTTAGTTTTGCTGTATCTCTCGCTACCGCATTGTAACGGATTCGAGAATATAATGCCCGGTGCAGTAGAACTTGCTCATCATAAAGCATCTCAAATGCATCGTATGCATAATTTACTATATTGTTGTATATAAGTTTTGATAAGTTTGTGGAATCAACTATTTTAAAACAGTTATCATCCTTAGTAGACAATGATGAACGTTCCAGCTTTCGTGGACTGTCCGGTAGATTGCATTCAAGAATCAGAGTATTCTTAATGAGGTCTATTAAAGGCTGCTTCATAAAATTAAGGAGTTGGCAGGGAGTATAAATCTAAATAAATTCTAAGAAATATAGTACAGTTAGACATAATACCTATCCTATTTAAATTCGAGACCGAAAAATAAGATTCCTACCTCAAAAAATAATGGGTAAAAACACCTGATTTTCATTGTATACTTTCGTAAGTATTCATCGGCTTGTTTCATTAGCTCCCGCTAATTGCATCAATATCACCTTAATTATAACAATCAAGCATCTGCAGCAAATCATTTGATTCCTCAACAATCCACTCGTTATTTTGGATCAGCGACTCTACAATCGCTTTTTGTTCTGAATTCAGGATATCAGTGCGTGATTTTGAATCCTTCTTCCACAAGCTCTTATGTTCACTATCGATTACGCTTTTAGGCAAGCCATTAGGAGTAAGTAGCTCGATTGATGGAATTTTACCTTTTACCAATGGATAAATTATGCAAAGCCCATCGTAGTCCCAGTCTCCCGAGTAGAATATCGGTAGGCCGCGGGTATCAACATAGTCAAGTTTGCTGACATTTTTTCCTCCGGCATACCAAAGCTCGATACCCTCTCGCCTTGGTTTGTTGGGCTTGGTCAGGAAATCTATATTTTCGCAAAGCACTATAGTACGTGGATTGTGACACTCCAACTTGTATATGTACTGCTGATCCTTTTCGTTGGAAAACTCCTCAATGTCCAGTACATATTTCAATGCATCAATAAGCGCCCCTTTATTAAGCAAATATTTTTCATTCTTAAAGAACATATGGGATACCCCGCGTAATGACTCATCGAAAGAAATGATCTGGTGTCGCAGGTCCTCAAGATTCCCGGCAATCTTCTTATCATAAAGGGACATCAGAATCCTGATATCGCTCTCATCAAAGCGCGTCTGCGGCTTCAGCAAGCCGTGCCCATTAAGAAATGACTCATAAGTCAGGTAATTTTGAAGGTAATCCTTCTTATATATTTCAGAAAAACGAGAAGTAGCACGCATACGGTCAGCTGTCATCTCAACAGCACGCCGCGACTTTTCAAGATATCGTATCTCGCCACTATTACGTAGAGTTTCATTAAGCTTAACTTCTTCCTCACTAAATAGTTTATGCAATGCATTTATTTCAATCCAATTCATTCACTGTCTTTTTTTAGATATTCTACCAAATCAAAGTTCATGCTGTTGGTTTTAAAGAAAGATGATGAAGGATGGTAATTTATATTATCGTCCACTTTACCTTTTATAAGGTGATGTGAGTACCACTCATCCGACAGTCCCAGATTAAGTACATGCGGAGCCATTGTTATTATCTGGTAATCGAATTCCTCCGCAATTTCAGGGAATGTCTTAAAGTTAGTATTATCTAGGCTTCCGAGCTCCTCGAGGATAATAAATCGAAGGCCTTTGCGATGGGTTCGTTTTTTTTGCACCACGGACAATCTCGCAATACCAAGTAATGCAATAGCCGAATAGGATTCTCCGGTGCTACCCGAAGCTTCATTACCATGTTTGTCGGATAGCGTTGCCGAGAGCTCAAAATAAGTCTTTGGATTTAAAAGTTTATCAATGGTCACCTTGTCCTTTAACTTGGATTGGGTTTGAAAGAAATCCTCAAGAAAATCTACAATAGATGAGTTAAATACCAACTCACCACGAATAGCGGCATTTTTGACATCATAGGCCATCTTCCTTACAATGTCGATCGACAGGTTCTTATTTGGGGAAAATTGCAATGCGAACTCAAACTTACCACTGATTTTTCTGTTTAGAAAGAACCCATTGATCCTTTTTATATGATCGTCATAATCATCAAACCTTTCCGTTGTCCTGCTGAAGATCTTCAACATGTTATTCCTAATGCCGTCAGCTATAGCAAACCTGTTATGATTTGCTTCTTCCAGTGCTCTTGCTATATCATCTGTCGATTTGACAAAACTTCCTAGTAAGGCCCGCTCCAGCACAGCATAGGAATAGCTCTGGTCACTAATGGCTGTCTCAACCGCGGGATTCTTATGTTGACTCGTCTCTTCAAATGAATGAACCATTCCCAGAAAGAATTTTTTGTATTCTTCAATTGCTGTAGTTAAAAGATCCTTCGCTACCTCTAAATTAACAGTCGCGGCACCTAGGTCCGGCTTTTCTTCAAAAGCGGCCTCATAGGATCTAAGCAAACTATCAACTGTATTCCTTTCGCTGTCGATCTGTTGGGTTAGATCCTGCATCTGCAGTTCCGTCCGCCCTATTTCCTTTTCCAGGTTCTCAGCCTCGGTTTCCAGATTTCCTGATGCTTTTGCCAGTTTTTTTATTCTATAATTCCAAGTATTGCAGTAGTTGTCAAGCCGAAGTTTTGCCTGCCCAGGTGTCTCTAAAAGCGCTATCAGAGACGATTCAAATGTCCCTAATTCTTCGTCGATTTTTTCTAATTCATCACCTAGCTGCCGTTTCTTATCCTCTACATATCCTGCAAGCACGATAGTCTCACTAATTTTTGTTAGAGCGCTGGCCTCCACGATCTCAATATCAAATTCGAAATCCAGAAGCTTCCTATCATAGTCTTTAGCATCATAGATGTTCTCCAGGGCCTTCAGCTTTTGGCTTATGAGAAAGCTCTCCTTTTCTAGTTTTCCTACCAGTTGTTCAACTGTGGATTGATTGCTGTCTTTTATTGCCAGCAACATTGCGTCCTTATCTTCGGGTATAAATTCATGTAATGGCCCTAGTTTTATCCATAATCCGTTGTGTGTTTTTACCACACTGAATTCACGCATGAACTGTTCAGTATCAAAATAACGTGAGCCTTTTACCGGATCATCTAGTTTAGATATAGCTACAGCCGAAAAATAATATATTGCCTCAAGCTGGGCGGCGCTGACATCAGGAAGATCATTCAGGTACCACTGCAGCAGGCTGTCATCTTTTTTCTGCCTGAGTATTGAAAGGAGATTATCCTTTTCCGATTTTTCTGTTTTTAAACTTCCCAAAAGATCTTCCAAAAGATCTTTCTGTTCTTTCCTTGCCCTAATCAGTTCGTCCATGGTTCCGTATCGCTGCAGGTAATAGGTCGCTTTACCAGTGGCCTGATCAAACTCTTCAACCGTTCTTAAAGAAATATCAATTTTACCGGCATTGTTCCAGGATGGATCAATTGTAAGTACCGGCAATTTTGAAATTCTTTGATAATCTGCCCTGCATTGTTTTGACGTTTTATAAATTGCCAATAACCGGTCAAAAGATTTGGCCTGCTCATTGGCAGTATTATAACGGTCATCAAAATATTTTTCAATCCGGGGCAAACGCCCGAGGTACTCCAGGCACTTATCATATCGTTTCTTGTTATGCCCTAATGATGAGGCCAGGTCAGAATATTGCTTATTGAATTGAGAAAGCGTATGGTTACAATCTTTAATCTCCGCAATCTTATGTGATTTATCGGCCGCTGAGCATGTCTTCTCCAAAGCAGATAAGGATGTCAGCTTTTGCTGTTTTTCTTCTAGACTGGAAATCAGCTTATCAAGGTTCTTGTACTCGGTGATGATTTTCTCGAGTGCCACCTGCTCCTTTTCAAAATTGGCCTTGATATCATCGTCTGTCTCTTCGAACAAGAAGTCTTTGAGAGTCTTAGAAGCTTGCGGCCCACTCAGATTCAACGCTTTTGCTTTAGAAAAAGACTGTATCACCTTTGCGTAAGCTTTAAGATTCTTTTCCTGTGCCAAATTAATGGGAAGGATATAGCGGTCGAAAAGGAATTGATAGTATTCTCTGATTTCATCCTGAGTCCTGAAAAAATTAAGCCGAAGATTGTGCTTGTCATGGACCATATCTGCCAATCCTTGCAAGTCTGGCATCCTGTCGCCATTTGTAAAGTCCTTTGCAAAAAGAAGATTAGCCTTGTCTATCGCATGCCGCTCCAATCCGAGATTAAGATCAGCCTGCTTGGACATTATAAACGGAGTGATACGCTTCCCTTTCTGCGCATTTATCTGTATGCCAAGGGTAATAAATTTATTAGTATCAATCTCAACATTTATGAAACAATAGGCGAATTTTGACTTGTACGGGAGTGAATAGATCTGTCGGTCCTCTTTCTTTATCCCATCCGTACCAAATGCTATCAGCATTGGATCATATACAAAGATCAATTGCAACAAATCGGCAACAATAGATTTGCCAACACCATTAGAGCCGACAAAATCGGTCCGCTTGGGATGGAACAAATAATCGTGTACATAATGTTTAAGTACGCCAACTGTAGATAATGAATATATTACCGGATATTTCATATCTCTCTCTGGTTTATGAATCGTTCACTGAAAACCTCAAAATCATTAAGCTCTTCCTGGTATAATTTTTCCAGCCTGTGGATTGCGGGACGAATTTCAAAGGAGAAATTCCTACCATTATCATTATGGATATTGATCCAGCCGAGCTTACTAAAAGTGATCAGGGCCTTAAGGAATCTTTTTTGAACAAGGCTCCACTCTTTTTCATCGTAAGAAGCACGTATTTCCCCAAAAAGGATCTGCTTGTATTGTTTTTCATGATCGCTCTCCAGTATTTGGATCATTAAATCGTTCCAGGTAACGATTTTCTCCCTCTCAAAATATTTCTGGTAATACATATCCAAAAGCAATAATCCCACAAGAGTCTGCAATGGGGTTATTTCCCGTTGCCTCAAAGGGCCGCTTAGTTTTCCTTTTCCCGAATCCCCAAAGTCGAGGTAAAAGTAACTATGCCCATCAAATATGTCGGGCACAAGATTAAGGTCGTAAAGTTTGAGATAGTAGTTTTTCCATTGCTCAATATAGTCCGTCAGCAAAGAATGAAAGACATAATCACGCTGATCGATATGCTTGCCCGAGAGCAACAGATAATTTATTTCCGCAAAATGTTTTTCAATACGCTCCAATTGGAGAAACTGATAGTCATTTATTTCCTGATGTCCATCTTCCATAATGCAATATTGTGTGATTTAATCTTCCTTAATTCTGTATCGATATCAATATAAATTTCCCTTTCCTGAGATGCCATAGCTACTACCTCACCGACGATCTGATAGGCTACATCAAAAGTTTCCTCACCAAGGATTTCCTCAAAGAAATCGTTCACTGCTATTTTTCCGGTCCGCATCAGAAGATCTTTAGCCCTGAATATCCACTTTTCCATTATTTCCTGGCGCCTTACATCTTCAAAGATAGTAGCCTTCATTTCTTGCTCGTATTCATCGTCTTTTTCAATTTCCACGATTCGGCTGCTTCTGTCGTTATCAAAGTCAAAATGCTTCGGGTATACGATCTTAGTGCTTTCATCAACATAACTTTTTGTTGGAAATCCATTTTGAAATACGATGCCTTCTTTGGAAAAATCAGCATTGGTAAGCGCTAGCTTATAAAGCATCCTGATCTTAAGCCTGAAATTTGCCCGCGCAGAGAACTGTTCCTGCAGCTCCGTAAGCTTTTCACTCGCATGGTTTATTTGTTTTCGGATAAGGCTCACCTTTTTATCCACTGAAGAAAAAAAAGTTCGCAAGTCCTTGTAAATGTCCTGCGCCCTTTCCCAATCGGCTACATTGCTATCTATTGATGTCCTAGTGTAAAAGTGATCGACCAACTGTCTTAAATTCATCAAGAACTGGTCTTTTGAAATTGTAGCTGCTGTAATATCTTCCGCACGTTCACCGAATGTTTCGAATACAGCTGCAAATTCTTTAACTGTCGCTACAGCATCTGATTCTTCAAACCGCAATAGATCGTTAAGCTTCTTATAAGCCTCCCCCAGCTCTTCTTCAAGGGCTTCCAAATGGTCGACAATAATCTTTTTTGAGCCTTGGACAAAAATCCTGCCGAAGCGGCGCTCCAGTTCTTCTACGGTTTCAATAGAATCCGCCTCCAAAGTGAAGGCTTCCTCCATGCTTGCCCGAAGCGCATGGGTCTTAAAGGGATTGTTGAGTTTTGCATACATAAGCTCGACAACCGAAAAAGCATAATCCGTCAGATAATATTTCCACGGCTCTTCCGGGTCGTTTCTTATAAAATAATAAAAAAGATTATCCTTGATAGTACTCCATTGCCGCAAAGGCTGCTCATAGTCAAAGCTAATCTGTTTTAGGATCTGGCCTATTTCGGTATGCGTAAAATAGTCCGATATCTCACCGGATTTAATTCGTTCGTATAGCCCTATGACCAAATATCCCCCATCGAATTTGGGAGGCAAGAGCAGATCGTAATTACTATAAAGAGAATTGAATGACACTGTTGGTAATTCTTGTTAATTTAATAAATACTACTAAGGTAACGATTTCGGTAATCAAAACACAAACAGGACAGCCTTGAACCTTAAAATACCCAGCGATGGGTATAGAAATAATCAGAAGTAAAACTAAAAATAGCTAAATTATCTGCCGACAATTATTAAATAGTGAATCAGAACTTTTCCCAAGATAAACCGGTAAAAGGCAGCTAATGTATTGCGGGCAAAGCCAGTGGTAAAAGCAAAAGACTACGGCATAATGGCTTTGCTCGCACACTCACAAACCCACCCCCTGGGACTTATTCCGTTTCCTTTTGTTTTCCCGCTTTACCCGCACTGTTTATCTGCTTTCTTTTTCCGGTTTTCTTTTGGGAAAAAGTTATGCGGAGCGCAAGCGAGGCAGGACTGCCACGAATGAGGATTGGAAGAAGATACAAAACGATTGTATCATTTAAAAAGGACGATTATGACAATTATCGGAAGAGTGACAAGGGATGCCGAGGTGCGCAACCTGTCAAACAACAAAAGTGTAGTGAGTTTCTCAATAGCCGTGAACCACGACTACAAAGCGAAAAACGGGGAGCGTGTAACCCAAACGGAATTTTTTGACTGTGCCTATTGGTTTTCTACAGGCATAGCGCAGTACCTGACCAAGGGCAGCCTTGTAGAACTTGCAGGGCGTGTGTCTGCCCGTGCGTGGATGGGCAACGATGGGCAGCCTAAAGCGGGGCTGAACTTCAACACCACCGACATTAAACTGCATGGGGGCAGCAACAAAACTGAAATGCAGGCAGGACAGCCACAAACTGAAAAACAGGCACAGCCTGTAAATCAGACCGCAGCAAACGCAGCACCCGTGTACGAAGCCGAAGTAGTACCCAATGGTACAGCCCCTGACGATGACCTCCCATTCTAAAACCGTTTAACCTTTAAATTGTAACATCATGGCACATAATATAAATTTCAATGAAGCAACAGGGCAACACGCATTTATGAGCGTGAAACAACCCGCATGGCACGGATTGGGGCAGATTGTAGAAAACTACCCGACAAGCCGTGAAGCGATAGCCTTTGCAGGCTTGGATTACGAAGTAACTAAAGCCCCGATATTCGCCAAAGGCGCAGGTGATTTCGACACCTACCCCGTACCTGACCAGTTCGCCACAATGCGCACCGACACCAAAGTCGTGTTTGGCGTGGTAGGCAAGGATTACCAAATCGTGCAGAATAGTGATGCGTTTGCTTTCTTCGATGGCATTGTAGGCGGTGCAGACGGCATATTGTATGAGACCGCAGGTGCACTCGGCAACGGGGAACGCATTTTTATAACCGCCAAGCTGCCCGGCTACATTCGTGTAGGCAGCGGGGACGATGTAACCCAAAAGTATATTTTCCTGACGACCTCGCACGATGGCAGCGGAAGCATTACCGCAGCCTTTACGCCTGTGCGTATCGTGTGCCAAAATACGCTTAACGCTGCGCTTCGCAATGCGACCAATGTAGTACGCATACGCCATACCGCAGGGGCTAAAGAACGTTTGGAACAGACGCACAAAGTGATGGGCGTTGCCGATACCCTGTCGTTACGATTAGAGGGCATCTTTAACCAGTGGGCAAACGTACGTATTGAAGATAAAGAGGTAAAGCAACTGATACAGTTGGCACTCTGCCCGAATAAAGAAACCTACAACCTTTTAAGGAAAGGGGCTACCGAGGAACTTTCGACCATGTACAAAAATGCCTGTGATGCTGCCTTTGAGTATGCAATGGCAGACGACACGCAAACGATGGCTACCACCAAAGGCACTTTGTTTGGTGCCTACAATGCCGTTAAGGGCTACTACCAAAATGTGCGCAGCTTTAAGACGGGCGAGGACAAACTAAAAAGCATCTGTTTGGGCGGTACAGCGCAGGCACGGGGACAGAAAGCCTTTAATCTGTGCGGGGACTTTGCCGAAAACGGGGCTGTTGCCCTGCAATTCAATTGATAGTTAACCGCTGCACCGCTTAGCGGTGCAGCATAAAATTTTATTGTTATGACCCTATTAGCACAAACCACAGAACGCAAGGCAGTAACCACCCTAAAAAAAGTACTGCCGATTATGGAAAGGCTCGACAGCGTGGCAATGACGGCATCCGATGCCTATGATATTGCAACCGCCCTGAACCTGATTAGGCGCGTTATTGAAAGTAACCCCGAACCGAAACGTAAACCCAAAAAATAAAACGTTATGCCCGTTACCAATTTTTTCGCCCATATCGCAGCCATCCCCTTTGAGGGCTGCCTGAACATTACCGTCAGAAAGGACGGGGAACAACTGACCACCTCCGTACTGCTCCAAAATGACGGTTGCGGGGATGCCGCCAAAAACCATATACCGCCCCTGATACTTAAAGGCAGCGCAAAGGAATTGTGTGAGGGCTTTTTTGATGCCATTAGCACACCGCTAACTGAAACCTCTAAACTGCTTGTGAATATGGAGCAGTTTCTTAAAGGGCAGGAAACCGCCAAAAAAAATGCAGCGATGGAGAAAAAGAAAACCGAAAAAGCTGACAAAGTTGATAAATCGGACAAGCCCACCACGCCCGAAGAAATCAAAGCAATGAAATACAGGGGCGTTATGGCGGAAGTCGATAAACTTGAAGCAGCAGGCAAATGCAAAGAAGCATGGGTAAAAGTACCGCAGGCTTCCGAATTTCCAGACAAAGCCGAGGAAATCCGCAACCGCAGGGCGAGCCTTTCGGCTCAATTCAGCCCCGACCTGTTTGGCGCAGGACAGCCTGCTACCGATATAACAAATGTTGAACCTAAAACCGAACAAGATGCTACAGACGACACTATTACCGAGGGTATTCCTCATGAAAGACAAGGGGAATGAGGTTGCACTTACCGACCCCGACCCGAAATGGAGCGTGGAAGCTGTGATGAATTTCTATGCGAACACGTACCCGACACTAACGACTGCCAAGACAGTCGGCCCCGAAATTACAAACGATACCGTACAGTACCGTTTTGAAACCACAATGGGGACGAAAGGATAATTGTAAAATGTAATGTTATGGATTATGCAACAATTAATAGCGGGGCAGTTACGGCTGCCCCAAAACAAAAGGCAAAAACTGCTCCACAAAAACACAGCCGAGTTCCTGATGGGCTTGCAGCGCAGGAAAGACGCCGCCGAAGTGCTTGCCGACCGCCCGAGGTCAGCCCCTGCGAGGCTGCTGCCTATGGTTTTCTGAAAACCCGTATTTTGCCCCACTACATGGGGCAGGCAATCGCAGGCGGTAATGAAAGAGAGGATTTTTACCGCAGTTTTAAACTGCTGTGCGAACATTATGGCATACATCCTGTCGACACCAAAGGGTATGCCTATCCCTACGGCAGGGAGGTTGCCCTGCACGAAGCGGGCAGGCTGCTCAACCAAAAATATCCACAACATATTGGTTTGGAACTCTTGGAGCATAACGGCAGCTTTGTAATTCAGGCAACAGAAACCTGCTACACAGGCAACACGCTGTTTTATATCCCTGTACTGCCCCTGCATCACATGATGCAGGATAAGAAACACCGATGAGCAGCCCGATTGCTGTTGTGTGTTTTCAGTTACCTGTACCACACCGCACGCATACCTTATTATACAGAAGATAGCTTCCTGTACTGGCAGTATGAAATGGTATCGGAATGGGTAACAGGTGACCCCGATGACTGGGAACAGATAGATTATTACGACTATGTAAGCCAGTTACGGGGTGCCCTGCATTACGGGGAAACGATGTTGCGCAGGCTCTGGAATACGGTACACCTTGACCATTTCGGGGAATGGCTCAACAGGTTTACGCCCTGTGATGATTTGGACATGGAATGCCACGCCATAGCCCAGAAACTTTACGCCCTGTGGCAGCATTATCCTGAAACCTCAATTTATACGCATGCTGACACAAGCTGCCTGCCTGATTTTGAAGAGGACGGATATGATGATTACGAATGTATTACAATGGAAAAATACATCGGTTTTGTCGCCTGTACTGATGGGTGGCTGTATGAAAACGTACAACAGTCGGTTAACGCCTACTTTAATGAAAGCGTGTCAAAACAGGAGCCTGTCCTGAAACGCTATTTTGACGGGCAACCGCAGGACACAGACAACCTTGATTTTGAATGCCGCCTGTTCCCGCTTTTAAATGAATTGTGCTACCTCTTAAACAACTATGATTATGGCAACGAACGTACAACTTTACCAGCCTAAAGCCGCCCTTGTGGTATTTACCGTAAGTGGTTTTACCGCCCCATATATTGAGTATTACGATATGGACGAAGCGGGCTGCCCTGTAAACCCGCACCCGCTTACGGTCAGGGAAGCCCAAAGCCTTGCCAAAGCCCTTGATACCCGTGAGCAGGCAGGAAAGGCATTCCTGCGCCCCGAGGGCATACTGCCTGATAATGTGCTGCACCTTGACCCCTCTGCTAACGGCGGTGTAATATGGTATACCAAAGCCCAACGCCAAAAGCTGTACTTTGCCGAAAGCCTGGGATTGCAAAACGGCACGGTTGCCCTGCCTGCCCTTGTTTGGAAAGCCACTAAAAAGGAACTGCAACTCTTTGCTCTCAAAGGCAAAAGCAAACCCAAAGCGGAAACCCCGCTATACCATGCCCCGTTTTTTAACCTGTACCAAAAAGGCTATGTCTGTATGGGAACGGTAAATGTTGCCATTAAATCCGCTGCCAGTTTGGAGGAATTTATTAGCGCATGGCACGCCTATTTTTTCAGGAGTTATTTTTCCCACCACATTAACGAGCATAACCCTGTAGCAGTTAACCTCTTTAACCTTTACAAGAAACTGATGGCATACCCTGAAAAAAAATTTCCGACTGATACCCTACGACCTACACCGTTAACCCTTAAAAACCTTTTGTAATGGAAACGAGATTAAAAGCCCACTTTATAGCCCCTGAACTATTAAACCCTACCAACCCGATAAGCGTGTGCCTTGTCGGGGCAGGCGGTACAGGCTCGCAGGTGCTGACGGGCTTGGCACGGATGTCGCACAGCTTGCAACAGTTGGGACACGCAGGTTTTCAGGTCAGCCTGTGGGATGATGATGTAATTACCGACGCCAACCGTGGCAGGCAGTTGTTTGCCGAGTGCGAGGTCGGCTTATCCAAAGCAGCCGCCCTGATTACCCGTACAAACCGCTTTTTCGGCACAGCATGGAAAGCCATTGAAAAACCTTTTACTGTTGATACGGCAACAGGCAGGAATGCCATCTATATATCCTGTGTGGACAGCGCAGCAGCCCGTTTCGGGATAGCCAAAGTATTAAATGATTTGGATTTAAGCTCCCACCGAGCCGATACGCCCCGCTATTGGATGGATTTTGGCAACAGCAAAGACACAGGGCAGGTTGTTCTCTCAACCATTGGCAACATCAAACAACCTTCATCGGATAAGTTCGTGCCTGTGGGCAGCCTGCCACAGGTTACGGCAGAATATGCCGAACTGCTCAGGCAGGGTGACAGCGAGGACCTGCCAAGCTGTTCCCTTGCCGAAGCACTCGAAAAACAGGATTTGTTTATCAACTCCGTACTGGCGCAGATGGGGTGCAGCCTTTTGTGGCAGCTTTTCAGGCAGGGGTTTACCCTTGAGAGGGGGTTCTTCCTGAATTTAGCAAATTTTCGCAGCCAACCGTTAGCGGTTGGCTGATTAGCCCGCACTCCGGCGCAAAAAGGCAATCCCTCCCTTGTGATCGGGAACGCCTTTTTGCGTTTTAAAGCGGATGCGACCGTCCGGCAACAGCATCGGGATAACCCTCCTGCATTTGCCGCTCGGGCGCGTTTTCTTTTGCCGCTGCTCCACCACCGGGTTTACCTACACTACTTTTCATATAATTAAAACTAAGAAAAAGAGTTGTGAACGTCTGCAATTGGCTGCTAATTGCCAAATAGTGTACTGTTTCTGCTTATAAAGTATTGCTCTGTACCCTATACATTTGAAGGTATAACCATTAAAAAAATTTAGTATGGCTACACCAATTAATTTTAGGGGATTGAACCATTACGCAACCGGTAATGCAACCCTTCGAAGTGAAAAAGACGGGATGATCCTGGAAGGCTTTAAAAATTCCTTTGACGGGATTACCATTGAGACCAATGGTGCAAAAAAATGGGAACTCACCTTTAATCCGGTGGAGATTAAAAAAGACGATGTCTTTGGCATTTCCTACAATGTCCTGGATGGTTTAAAGAGGGTTAAAACCGTCGCACAATACGCTATAACCTACAGCCCTGATGGTAAATATGCCTATCTGGCGGTTAATAGCCGCCTGGAGGGAGACAAGATTGAACTGGTAGGTATGAAAGATGGCAAAGAAGTAATGAAGGAAGTATATGACAAACCCGAAGATTTGGACTGCAACTGGATAGTTGTGGCTATCTTAGTACTGGCAGCAGTTTCGGTTGTGGCATCCAACGTGGATTATGAAAATGAAAGGACGGTAGTAACCCATCCTAACGGCACGAAGACAGTGACGGTCAGGACCAAGAAATCATTTGGGGGTGGCGGCGTAGTGCAGCCCGTAGCCAAAGCAGCAGGTACCAACCCGGAGCCCGGAAAAGAGGAATTTCCCTTTGATCATCTCTATATAACGTCCGAGAGGTGCTACACTGAAGATTCGGTGGAAGAGTTGGATGGTAATATTTCACAGGTTATATTTACACCTAAAGTCTCAGAACAAATTTTTATTACCGATGAAGTATACACGATGTAACTCACAATTTTACAGCTTACGAATTTTACCGCTGACTGCAGCCCTTGTAATTGTAACAGGGCTGTGGGGTTGCGGGCAAAAGAACACTACCCTCGAAGAGGGTAATTCTATTTATACAGATGGCAGGCAGTGGACGTACAATGTCACTTTTAGCGATTCCTCGGGTACTGTCCTGAGCAACTGCACACTAAAATTATCGGTCGGAGCTTCCAGTGTATCTTCGGTATTGGCCGGACAGAAAGGGATTACGTATACCTACAGCAACTGCGATTCCGCCCAATCATTCGAAGAAACCACCGGTGTGGACGAAAGTGCGGAAGGAATATTTTTACATCCCCCCAGGCTGGGAGCTTTTGCCTTTACCGAGGTAGTGCCGTTCCCCAGGATTACTTATCCTGCGGAACTGATCACGTCGTCCGAGGTGGAACTGACGATCCGGAAATCTGCTTTTAAACTGGCTGAGAATAAAACTTTTCAGCATATTATTGAAAGGACTGTAACCGATACCCTTGAATTTAAAGATGCCAGGATCCCGTGCTATGTGATAGAGGGGCGAAATACCAACTATACAAAAGAGATCGGGCAGTATAAATGCAAATATTGGTTCAGCCCGAAATATGGCTTTGTCCGTCTGCTTTATTATAAACCCGATTTTTCTACCGTAGATTTACTTTTGGCAGATACTAATTTCTAGTATAAATAACAGTCGTGTGGTAGATCAAATACGATAGGCATTCCTGCAGATGTGCTTGAAAAAATAGTACGGCATTACATTAAAAAGGTTTCGCAGCGTTGCTCAGGGATCACAGTCGGACACCCTGCGCCTGCTTTGACTCTATTTAGCAAAAATTAAAACACTTAAGTTGTTTTCTTTATAATGTTTTTAATATTTTACTTGCCTTGTAAAATATAATCTACACTGTTGATTGCAAGCCTACTTCGTTTTTAGTTTTTCAATAATTTTTAAAAGAGCCGCCCTGTTTTTAGATTCGTGGTAAAACTTGGGCAGTTTTTCCAAAAGTGTAAAATGCGAACGGTCTTTGTGTTCACGCAATTTGGCGCCGATGTATTGTTCTAAATACAACAAATGGGCTTCGTTGTAAGCAAAAAAGAAGTCGTTTTTAAAAGGGGCACAATACCAGGTTTCCAAATCAAAATAAGCACTAGCATCTGCTTTGTAATTGGCGGTATAGCCCAAATGGGTTAACAAAGTGTCTTTTACATCATGAAAACCACAGTGCGTGCAAGTTAACTTGGCTTTCTTTTCTTCATAGTTTACGGTTGTGAGTGCTTTTTTATTACATTTTGGGCAGGCCACAGCTACTTCCTCTTGGAAGTCTTTCAATCGGTAATTTTGGTCTTGGAAGCGGTTTTGCATTTCTTAATGTATTTTTTTCAAACGCTCATCTTCCGCTAATTTACAATAATGGTAAATATCATCAACCAATCTGGGTATCCGGATGTTTAAAAATTCCAGATCTTCTTGATTGGCTGGCCCTTGATCAGGATTGGCATTTAAGTCGGAATTGTACAAGGCTAGCGTCTGTAAAATGAGTTTGAATTGCCTGTTTATTTCTTTGAAATGCCAATTGTCTTCATGGAGGACGGTTTTGAGCCAAACAGGAAATTGTTTTTCATATGTTTTCCCCTTCTCTAGGAGTTGTGTAACATCTGTTAGTTGCTGTGCTCCATTCCATTTTTTTAAATTTACAGTACTTCTGATGTCCAGTAAGAAGTTTTTTACTTGATACAGACTATCTATGTCGCTTTTATTTTGGGAGTATGAAGTACTAAATAGGAAAACCATCAAAAAAAGCGTAATATTTTGTTTCATTATTATTCCCTATTGATTTTAAATTCATCTGTATTTAAATCAAATTCAAAAATCATTAGTTTTTGGCTATTATCATTTGGGTCAGGCATCGGAAGAACGTGAAAATAATGTTTCACTTTGTGATTATTATTATTAGCAGAAACTACTACCGGATTATCAAAATAATTTATAAAATTGGTTTCTTCATATCCTAAACCATCAAGGTAGTTTAGTGTCTGTTCTAAAAGAGTTTCCGAAAATTTTAATACAATTTGTTCGGTAATGCAAACAAACTCATTTGAAGCATTTTTTTTAAACTCATAAATCTTAGTTTCCTGATTGGTTTTATAAACTATTGTAACGGAACTTTTTTCTTCATCATTTTTGTTGTAGTTGATATTGAGTTTGCCCAATTCTTCTTCAACTTGCTTCAATGAAGAACCTAACAGGTCTTGAGCGACAAGATTGCCAGCTGTAAAAATAAAAAAGACTACTGCTAGGGTTTTAAGTTGATGGATTGTTTTCATTTTGATGTTTATTACTATTAATGATTTATATTTGATGACGGTTTTATTCTCTTTTAAATTAGTCATACCAATACCCTTTTTCTATTTTATAACCTGCTTTTTTAAAAGCTTTTACCAAATCATCGGCTAAATATTCGTTGTCTCTGAGAGAAATAAAATGCGTTCGAAACAAGTCTGTTTTTCTACTGGTTTTTATGGAATTACTCTCTTCAAAATATTCTTGTCGGATGATTTGGACTTTATCAGGTGCGGTCTCAAAGAAGATTCCGATGTCTTTGGCTACGGCTGAGATATCTTTTAGCGCTACAATTTGCTGGTCTGTGTAATAACCTTTTTCATAGGCAAAGTGGTGTTTGGTAGTATAATATAGAGTGTCGTTTTTGATGATAAAAGGTTCGGTAACTACTAAGCTATCGATATCCATTGTAGACATTCCTATTTTATTTCCTGCACTATCAATTTCTGTGTACACCATTTTCCGTGCTTCGATTTCTTGTTGCAGGGTTTTTTGCAGGATTTTGGTAATGGCTGCGGTTTGGGCGGAAATATTATTGGCTAGGACTGTAGCCAATAGTATTAATATGAATTTTGATTCTTTCATTTTTATAAAAAATCAAATAAACCAAGCAGCAATTAGTATGTAATCAAATCTTTGGCTAGTAGGTCCAGGAATGGGACACCCTAAACCAACTACTTGACCCGGAAAAGTATTGAAAATACGGCTTTCGGTTCTAGGTCTATTATTATACATCCATCTTACTTCTATTGTTACACCAATTTTTTTGTCGTTACTTTTGTTTCTGAGGTTCAAATATGGAACTCCAAAAGTTCCGCAAGGATTACCAGCAATAATTTCAATGTAGTTTCTTGCCTCTTCAAATGTTCCATTTCCTTCTACAAATGAATTTCTTGTGCTATTTTCAACTTCTGTAAAATCGGGCAGTTCTTTTTCTATATTTTCCATAATTGATTTATTTAATTCCCAAAAGGGTCATTTTTTGCTTGTTCTTCTTTTTCCAATTTGCTTAAATGGTTTAGTGCTTTTACCAGCCTTTCACGAACGCCTTCTTGATTTAAATAAGGAAACAAAACATAACTTACAGATTGTGTAGTGCCAAAACTGCTAAAACCTTCTTTATTACAGTTGCTGTCAATGTATCCCGTTCTTAAAACACTATTGCTGGGAAACTTGATATACAATACACCAACTGGAGAGTTAGTAGAAATACCATTCCAATCGGTAATACTTTCCATTTTTGCCCAATTTACTTCGCTAAATCGATAACCCTCTGTACAATAGCCTTCTGTTAATGCTCGTCTACTAAATCGAATATTATAAGTATCAAACTCAAAATAGCCGTCTTGGAATGCAATTTTATAAACTACACCATCATTAAATTTCAGTTCAAAATCATAAGTATCAGAAAATAATTTTTCAATATAATTATAAGTAGTTTTTTTATCAGGTTGTGTTTGAGCGTAACTATTGCTTACAAATATTAGTGTAAGTACAATAAAAATTGTGTTTAATTTTTTCATAATTTACTTTTATTAATTTCCAAAAGGGTCTTCTTTTTTTAGGAGTTCTATCAAATGGGTAAAGGCTTTTTTGAAATTTTCTACTTTTCCACTAACTACATACAAATTGAAAATATCAGTAAATTCTTCATCATTTTCATAATTTTTATTAAAATGGTGATAAAAGGTTTTTTTAACTTCTTTTGCTTTAGCTTTATTGTGAAAAGAAATACCGAATTGTACTAAACCGCCTGAAATTGAAATTTCCTCAAGTATAAATGCTTCCGACAAGGGCATTTCGAATACAGATACAGTCTCGTCAATATCTTGATTAATTCCACCAACTACTTCATTAACTCGGGTCTTTGTGACAACCAAATCCAAATTAAATTTTTGGTCTAAAACCAACAAGTTGCTTTTATCTCCATTTCCATTTGACAAACTGAGTATGTTTTGAATATACTTTACAGTTTCTTCTTTTGTTTGAGCCAAAGTACTATTGCCAGCACACACCAATGCAAGGAATAGGAATACTGTTTTTAGTTTTTTCATGTGTTAAAAAGTTTGTTTATTCTCTTTTGCCCCGCTCAATTTTGCAAGGTGCATGATGGCTTTAATAACACGTTTGGCGTTTTCTTCGTTACGATAGAAAAATAGAAAGCCGCCCTTATCCACAGGTTCCTCAATTGCTCCTTTTTTCCCACTTTTAAATATGGTCTTATTTTTTTTCGTTCTTATTTCAAAATATTTAATTTTAGAACATTCAAATTTTTTACTGATTAGAGCTTCAGGTTTTTCAAATAAAATATCTTTTAAGTTTACTTTGTATGTATGATGCAAACAGTCAGATTCAAACACCCAAACGGATAAAGTGTCATTAACTATTTTATAGCTTAAGCCAGTATCACCAGCAATATCTAATCCATTGGTTTCAAGCCACTCAATCGTCTCTTCTTTAGTTTGTCCAAAGCTATTCCCAGCGCACACCAATGCTAGGATTAGAAATAGTGTTTTTAGTGTTTTCATGTTTTAAAAAATTGTTACATCAATTACTCTGATCGTGTCCAGATAGCTGTATTTTTCTTTGAGTGCTGCAATGGCTTTCCTTCTCTCCGCATTTGCTGTGGTATAATCGACGCCCTTTGCCCCACGTTCTACAATTTGGTAGATGTAGTCTTTTAATCCATCGCCATCAGGTCCGGTAGTATATGTAATAAAACTATTATTGCAGTTAAGTTTTATGCCTTTGCTTTGTACCGCTGACTTAGCTTTCTGTTCAAACAGTTCTACGGTTTCTCCACCTACATTGCTCGAAAATTCAGCTTTTGCAGTAGCAATATTAAAAACCCAGGAAGCCATAATAATATAACTTCCATCTTCAGCCGCACAATGGTGTATGGCAAAAGCATAATTTTCTTGTGCTTTTACCTGATTAAACGCCATTGCTGTAAAGCATAGAACAAGTAAGGCAATTGATTTTTTAAGATTTGTTTTCATTGTTTCTGTTTTTTAGTAATTAAAAGTTATTGCTTCGTGTAAGTTGTACCGTTAGCACTAAAAGATTTTTTATCGTCAGCCATCACGATGTTTACTTTACCGTCTTCTTTTCTGTAGTTGCTTTGGGGCATGTGCATATAATTGATGCCTTGCCACTGGTTGCCTTCTTTGTGTTTAAGGTTTCTGAATTTAAAAGCAACCATTCGTGCACTTTGTGGCCAGCCACTGTTGCCAACATCAATAACCAATGCATCGCTACCTTCCACAAAGGTTGATGTTCCTTTGATATCTAAGACCATTCCGTCACTACGCTTCCATTTTCCATCTAAATCGCTTGCTCTAAATGTTTGCGCGCCCGCCGCACCACTTACAAACATCCCTACGAATAGGAATAAAATTTGAATTGTTTTCATTGGTTATCTATTCAAATGTTTATTTAATTTCAATAGCTTCTGATTCTTTAAATCCTTTAAAATTGCAGTGATCATCATAGGGTTTGTTCACTCTTTTTGTGTCAACACAACCACTTAAAAACTCGAGCTGCTGTCTTATTTCTCCATTGGATATCACTTTCTGCATAGGATAATTTTTGTCATGATCCCAGTAAGAGATTATTCCATTAGATTCAGCTTTATTTACAGTATAAAATTCAGTAGGAATGGTGTATTCTCCCGTAAATTCTTTTGGCATTTTAAAATGTAAATCGGTTGATTTTCCTGTTTTTGTATCGGTATCGTATTCATAAATAGGCAAATAAATGACATAACCGTAGCACAATTCATGGGTGCAATAGCCGCTGCCTTCTTTGTTAAGTCGTAAGTGAATTTTGTAGAATACTTTGTTGCCTTCAACTTTTGTTTTTTCTAACCGAAATTGTACAGGTTTATCTCCTCTAAGGTATAGCCATTCGCTGAAGTTGTTTTGCGCACTCACGGCACCGCTTACTAACATTCCTACAAAAAGGAATAAAATTTTGATTGTTTTCACGATTTAGAATATTAAAAAGTTACTTGATTAGATCGCTGATTGCATTCATTCATGAGTTCAACTTTCCACTGATAATTAAAGGGTGCCCAATGTTGTAGGAAAGACTCATACGGCCCTAAACCATCAATACAGTATCTTCCAGGGTTACCATTTGAATTCAAAGTTATTTCAATAACACCTTCGTTTACAGTTCCTGACTTTAAGGCGACATCATACGTGTTAGAAGCAATACTCCACCCTGGCTGGCCGGGTCCATTAAAATATAATCTTACCGGATAACAAAGTCCCGTTGGCTCACAGTAACCACTTCCTCCGTACGGAAGAATTCCAGTTCCATCTGCTGTAAATGAAATTAAAATAGAAATTAAATCTGAAGAATTACATTCCCAATTTACGGCTGTAATTACAGGGGCTGACATAGTAGTACACGGATCTTCTTCACTTACCTCAATTGGAAAACTCCCTGAAAAACTGCTAAAATCATCGTTATAGGTATAGTTTAATGTACTGCTTATGGAGCTAACGTTAGGGTTATCGGTAACTTTAACTTTTAAATTAAGTTGACCGGTACTTGACAAAGTCGCCGTTTCTAAAGATAGGTTTGGATGATTTACAGAAAAGGTAAAATTTTGCATCAATTGGGCATTAGCCTCAAATAGATCCAAAGCAGCATCATTAGGTACATCAATTGTGTTTATTGGGCTTAAGCTGGACAAAAAGATGTTATTATTTAACCAATAGATAGCGGTATTTAACTTGTTAATGAATGTATTTAATTTGTTTTTAGCAGTAAAATACGTTTGCACAAATTCTTTTTGCACATTACCATCGGCATTGGTAAAGCTCCTTGCATTTACTGCAAATGGTAGCGTTTTTGCCTGGTTGTCTGTTAATGATAACGTAGCGTTTGTTGTATTAGCCGTTCGGTTGTTAGAGCCAAAAGTATCATCTAATTTTATTTGTACAACTCTAAAGACGTCATCTATTATTTGTTTATGGAAATTACTAGCTTTATAAATACCAGCTAAGGCCACTGCAGTTGAAATACTGGTC
The DNA here is from genome assembly GCF_009848495.1 of Flavobacterium sp. MK4S-17. Lineage (GTDB taxonomy): Bacteria > Bacteroidota > Bacteroidia > Flavobacteriales > Flavobacteriaceae > Flavobacterium. Next base: position 147,396 of record NZ_WWEP01000035.1, on the reverse strand, counting down.
TCAATAGGTTCATAAGGAGGTGTAGCAGCAAGTGTGCCCGCAATTACTGTCACTACAACGGCTAACTTGTGTCGCAAAATCAGAGAACGATACAATTGAAAATCAAAATCGGCCTGGGTGTCGTTCGCATTCCTGCCTTGTACATTATCGTAATTAGTATTATATACCGCATCAAAAACGGCTTTATTTGTCTTATAAAATTTAGCCGCTTTAATACGGTCTTCGTCCGATAGAGTAGCAAAATACTGGGTAAAAGCATTGTGGTTTTGCAAAAAAGATGCGTCTTCAGGAGCATCGGTTAGCGTAGCACCATATTGGGCTTGAAAGTCGATAAGTGGTTGCAGGGTAGCAGCAGGAGATTGGGTCAAAGTAGCCTCAACAACTTCATAGGTAACTTTTGTATTGTTCAAAGAAGGAATAATCAATTGCGTTTGACCCAGTGGAGTGGTTTCTTTCACATAAAAGAGTAATTTGTTTTCTTCTATTTTTGATAACGTTATGGGTTCATTATTGAAGGTTCCTGTATAGGTGTCGTTTGGTAAAGTATTACTGCCAAAATCGACGGTTACCAGTTGGTAGTGTGAAATTTGTCCACCATTAATATCAGTAAGTGCTGTCTCAGTTTCTTCTTTGGAACAGGAGATTACCAACATTACTATCAAAAAGACTAAAAATTTTACTGTTCTCATAAATGTTTGTGTTTATTTACTTATCTAAATGCTTTACTGATGTAATTACCATAATTCAGGTTATAAGCTTTGTGAGATTATCGGTAACTAATCATATCACAACAATAAGTTGTTATTTTATAATCAAAATTATAATAATCTGAAAAAACTGACAATCCCTAATGGTAGTGATTTTCTTGTTTTTTGTATTTTTGAAATTTGCTAACGACTTATATCTGGTTAATATGGAAATCGTTAAGTTTAACGAGATGAAAAAAACGTGGCATCAGATTGCACGTCATCAGGATGGAAGTATTCCTCCCTCTTTTGAATTGGAGATTTACAAAAAGATGTTGGATATTTTTCACGTTGGTAGTTACTATTACTACATTGTAAATATTGCCCAGGTGCAAATGGAATTTGTTAGTGATAAAATAGTTCCGATCATTGGAATTACTCCCGAAGAGTTTACAGTAGAATACCTTTTTGAGAATATGCACCCCGAAGACAAGCCCCGGTTTGCAGATTATGAGCGAAAAGTAGCAGAATTTTTTAATCAGCTTCCACCTGAAAAAGTGTTAAAATATAAAGTAAGCTATGATTACCGATTGCGTTGTGCAGATGGTTCTTACAAATGGATATTAATGCAAACTACAACCATACAAACCAATGAAGAAGGTGCTGTTATCCGGGTTTTGGGTGTGCAAACCGATATCACACATCTTAAAACTGACAATAAAGGTTCCGGTCTTTCATTTTTAGGATTGGATGGAGAACCGTCTTATTATAACGTCCCTATTAATTCTACCACCCTATTGCCAGGGAAAGCGTTATTTTCTGACAGGGAAAAAGAAGTGTTACGGCTCGTGCTTTCTGGTAAGAGCACATCTGAAATAGCTGAAATCTTATCGCTCTCCGTACATACCATAAATTCGCATCGCAAGCATATCTTCTTTAAATCAGGTTGCTCTTCGTTAGCCGAGCTTGGATCCAAATCCGTTAAAGAGGGATGGATATAGAATCTATTGATAAAATTGACATTAAGAGAACTTATATTAGAAATGCAGCTTTCCCTACCATATACTTACTTAATCTGAAGGCTTTGTAAAGCATTATTAATTATAATGTGTCATTTGTTAAAGTAATTCTCGATCTGCTCAAACTCTATGAATGCGATCAATTCAGCCATACATTGATTTTTAAATCCTCTAAAGCATGTAAATTTTGAAAGGGGGATTTCCGTCAATTGCCTCACGGTATAGATCTCTACATTGGAAAAAAAATTCAGCATTCTCTTACTGAAACGAAAGTCACTTTCTGAAAGCTGCATCTGTAGTTTCGCGTCAGGGTTTACCATTTCATTCTATTTTGATGAGTTACTGGTAAGTGTGACCCTGCAGTGTTAGGTTCGATTCTTCCCCTGCCTAAAAAAATAGGCGCAGGCAACCACACTTACGGACACTGGGGCACTGGTATACCTAGACTTCGCATAAGCGAGCGCCCACGCCGTAGCATGAGCGTCTCTACTTAGCCTCGAAGTCTTTAAAAATTACCAGTTTTCAGTGACGAGACTTAAAGCAAAAACACTTTAAGATTTTCAATATGTACACAAAGATAGCAACCTTTGCCATAATGTGCAATGCCAAATTGGCGATTGCCACCTCAGAATTTCAGTCGGAGCTTTGTCAGCGGCTCCGCCTTTAAAAGGTCCGAGTTCCTTACTTTAAGCCGCTGCCCACGGCCGCCGTTCTTCTCTACCAATTCAATTTCCAGTACCTGCCTCTTGGTTAAGGTAAAGACATCCAGCAGGTACACATTCCTTTCTTTACTGTGGCCTTCAACTGTAAGTAGTGGCTTGTACAAACGCAGCGGTTCCAGGGTACGCTCCTGGACGACGGTGCGCTTGGCCACCTTGCGGTCAACAATAGCGAAGCGTATAAAATCCGGCGTAAAGGGAACATGAGTGGTATTTTCGGTCTGGATATGGAAATAGTACTTTCCTCCATGTATATAGATGCCCCGCAGTGAAAGGGTAATGCCATAGCCTTCCGATCTGACTTTCAGCTGCCTTTCGTTCTTGTTATAGAGTGCCTCCATTAATAGGCCTGTCAGCGTTGCCGGCGTTGCGCCGAGCGATTCAAAACGTATGTCAGCAGCCTTTTTCCTTGAAGATGACCGCATACCTTTTGAAAGGTTATGCCCCAGGATCAGCGGGTGGTCGCTATAGCACACGTCAAAGCTGTAGAACTGCCCATCTTCAGTGATAACAGAGAAATTGCTTTCGGTTTGAAAGCCTGCTACTGCCGCTTTCACGCGCAGTACATTATCAGCATCCTCCGCCTTCCCCGCGACAATGTTGTCGCTGCCCAGATCCACGTACCGTATGCCGGAGGGAAAAATAATATGGGTGGTCTTTTCATAGGTTACTTCTATGGTATAGGGTTCCACTTTTCCTAAGGCAATCACCTCATCAGGGTGTACCTGAGCCTGCGTGTTATATGTGATACCGCATAGCAGTACAAGCATTGCGATAGTAAACTGTTGTATTTTCATTGGATTTTTATTTTAGTTATTTTTCTTTTGATACCAGGAACAGCTGGTAGCCTGCATTGAGGTTCGCCTTTTGAGGCTTTACCCTTTTGGAAAAGTAGCCTGAGATGCCCTGTAGCAACCCCCTTGTGGCATCCGAAGTGAGCTGTTGCCCGGCATTCCTGTTGATGGTGAAGCTGCCACCGGCAGCATTGCCAATATTGGCAAGTGTGCCATTTACTGCGGTTACTTCCGGTGCGTACGGCAGGTTAAGCCCTTTCTGCCCGTCAAGGTCATAGGCCGAGAGGTCTACCGGTATGATCCTGCCTTCTGTTTCAAGGGATACCACCTGCAGTTGCAGGCGGCTGGTTTGGAATTTCGCTGTGGCTGTTACAATATACCCTGCGGGAAGCGTGGCACCGCCAAGCCTTGCAGGCTGCAACAGGCGCAACTGCACGGTGCCCTCGCCGGTTATTTTTACCGTCTGGTGCACACAGGCCCTGAGCGAATTGGCAGGCTGTACCATAGCGGCTGCTTTACCCGCACCATAAAAATTACGTTGTGTTGCCAGGGCTGCTTTTTGTAACGCCAACGAATCCGGTACATGTTGGGCGAGGTCGGATACTATAGCCTTCTTTGCCGGCAGCACTTCCAGATAGTTGCGGTTTTCTTTCTCTTCGGCTTTTTTGCCAATACTGTCTTTACTTCCTCCTGTTCCCGGGAAATATTTCGCTGCCATCTGGTACGATTTTTCCATGAGTTGCAGCCGGTCGAGCGAGCCGTTGCGGGACGGGCTTTGCTGCCCGAGCTGCTCCCTGAGCTTTTCATTTTCCTTACGCAAGGCTTCCTGTTCCGGGTTTCCCCTGTAGAAGCTGCTTAGGGAACGCTGCATATTTTGGTAGCTGCCCAAAGCTGGGTTAGCTGTCCTCCTTTGCATTGGAATATCCCGTGGGTCCTCCGGTTCAGGCTGTTTAGCCGCACTAGCAGTGCTGTCCGCCTGCCAGTAATCAGATAAGGTCATCAGCACTTCACGTTTTGCCTTTTCCTTTTCCCTGAGCATTTCCTGCTCGTACGCCTTGCCTTTATCCGCGGGCAGCGCATCTTCCGTTGCTTGTGGTACCGCGTCATTGATGCCGTCCGCAACAGCCTCTGCAGGCTGTTGCTCGGAATCTCCGCCGAAGATGAGATACAGGCAGGCTATAAACAGGATGGCCATTATACTGAACACCAGTGGCTTTTTAAGCTTCTCCTTGCTAATCCTGTTGTGATTCCCTTCTCCGGCAGGCTCGCCGCTGTCCAAAAAGCGGCCTTTTGCTTGTTTACTCTCTTTCATTGTTTCCGTTTTTAAGTTCTCTCGTATTTTTTACCTCCGTCCCCTTATCCATGCCGTTTGCTAAGGGGTTCGTGATGTGCGTAACAGGCACTTCCCTTTGTTGCCCGACCTGCATGATAACCTGTACAATTACTGCCAGCGTGATGATCAGGTAGCCGGCGAAACTATACAGTACCATACGCTTCCTTTGCTCCTGCGGCAGCTGCTTCCATTGGCTGTCCAATTTGTCAAGCCATGGTTCCAGTGATAATTGAAGCTTTTTCATTGCTGTCTTATTAGCGTTCCACAACTTCCATATCCTTGTTCTCCAAGACGCGGAATTGCTCCATCGTGAAGCCCTGGGGGTTTTCATCGGACCGTACCGAATTGACCAGCAGGCACGAGGTTACAAGGCTTCTTCGCGTAACATTGCTGGAACGGATGATGTATTGCCTGGCATAGGTCCGCACCGTGTACGGGTAGCGTTCAAAGTCGCAGTGCACGCTGTCCACCTCGGTACGCTGCTGTACATTGCCGGAGATGATACGGCTGTAGTAGCCCTTTTCTGCAAGGTCCTTGTAATAATTAAAGGCGCTTTTATCCGCGAGGTTGAATGCCCTTCGCATATTACTCTCAATCGCAGCCTTATCCGGTGCGAGGGTAAAGAAAAGCTCGTGAAAGCGCCTTACGTGCTCACGCGCCTCCACCGGGCGGTTCACCGCTGCATCCTGCGAGAGGGCTACCATCAGCGACTTGCCCTGGTCCAGTACATACACCTTCTCACGCTGTTCGCGGGCAAAGCGGTAGGACTCCCAGACCGCATAGCCCGTGATGCCCAGGCAGACTGTGGAAAAAATAATGGCATACAGCCGGATCTGCCGGAAACTGTTCTCTATGTTCCGTAAGATTTTAAATTCCATAATTCCGTTTTAAAAGTTATTAATTCATAAGCCTCCCGCTGATATTCCCCGTAGCCGCTCCCGTTGTTGCGCCGGCAATATTGCCCGCCTTTTGGGTCGCCTGGTTGACATTCCGCGTATAGTTCCCCGCGCCGCCGGCCTGTATGATCCAGCCCGTTACCGTCGGGATGGTAAAGTAGCCGATAATGCCGATGATCATAAAAATGATATACACCGCATTGGAGGTATCCGGAATAAAAGTGGGGTCGGAAAGCTGTTCGATGTCACGCTCCAGTATGAGGGATTGTATCTTAGCAAGCATGGCGCTGAACAAATCCGAAACCGGAAGCCACAGGTACACGCTGATGTACCGCGTGAGCCATTGGTGCAGGGTCGACTGGAAGCCGTCCCAAACCGAAATGGCAAAAGCGATCGGCCCCAATATCGACAGCACAATCAGGAAGAATGTCCTGATGGTATCAATTACCAGTGCCGCTGCCTGAAACAGGATTTCCAATAGTTCCCGGAAGGCATTGCGTATATCTTGTTTAAGCTGATACATCCCTCGCTCCAGGTACATCCCTGACATGGTAGCAAGGTCCGAAGGTGACCAGCCCAGCTCTTCGAGCTGGCGGTCGAACTCCTCATCCGACACCAGGTACGCCGTCTCGGGGTTGCGCATCATCGCCTCATGCTCCAGCTGGTCTTTTTGCGCCTGCAGGGCATTGAGGTCCAGTACTTGTCCCTCCAGTATGCCATGCGTGCCGGTAACCACCGGGCTCAGCACCGCGTTCATCGTACCCAGTACCATAGTGGGGAAAAACATGATACACAATCCCAGAGCAAAAGGCCTGAGCAGCGGGAACATATCAATAGGTTCGGCGCGGCTGAGCGCCTGCCAGACTTTCAGTGCCACGTAGAACAGCGCACCCAGCCCGGCAAGCCCTTTGGCGACAGCCGCCATCTCTGCCGAGAGGGGCAGCATTTCATCATAGAGCGCGCGCAGCATCTCGTGCAGGTTGCTGAATTCAATTTGCAGCACCATGGCTTACCAGTATTTTTGGCCGGAGGTGCCGTAGAGTTCCAATACGCGCTGGGTATCGTTCCGCTTCTTGGCCCGTAGGAAGCTGACCGAGATGTTCTTATGCGTATAATAGCGGACCAGGTTGTAATAGTCACGTACTTCCTTGTACACCCTCTCGATAATGTCCATACGCTCCTTGTCATTAAGGGAAAGGGACGAGGCGTTGATGATCTGGCTCAGCTCATTGAGCAGTTCTGTACTTTCATTGAGTAGCCTGGAATAGCCAAAAGCGATAGCGCTGAGCTCCTGCGGGCTGAAGTTCGGGTCGTTCAGCATATGCCCGAAATTCGTAACGTACATGTCTGAAATGTCCCCGACCAAAAGTACCGTCTGCTGTACCTTGCGCGCATCCCGGACCAGGTTATTGACCGCTTTCAGGGCATCATAATATTCCTTGCCCTGTTCATACACCTTCTTGACCTCCTTAAAGCTATCCAGCGTGTTGCTCGCTGTCGCCGAGGCTTCAATGATCTGGTCGGCAGTGTTGATAATGCTCTGCGCCAGGTTACCCGGATCGGTTACCACCCATTGCGCGCTTGCCGGTGCGGCTGCCAACAGCAGGGCAGCCCACACCAAATAAAATGCTCTTTTCATAGTATTGATTTTAAATTGTTGTAATTACTGTTCGCGGCGCTGTGCCGCGATACGCCGTATGGCGAGCTCAACATTGCCCCCAAGCTGGGCAGCCAGTTCCATCACTTCCATCTTTTCGCTTTCCTCCGTGGTATAGGCGAGGTACTCCTCAAGGCTTACCTCGGTCGCATACACAGCCGACTGGGTGCCCCCAAGCCCGATCCACACTTCCTTATAGAGCCTTGACGGGTCATTGTTCATGTTAATGGAAAGCACCTGCGCTTTTTCTTTCTCGGTAAGCCCAAGCATGGCCTGTATGTCGTCAAACTTGTTCATGTATTTGCGCTGGTCCAGCAATATCTTACAATCCGAATTGTTGATGATGCTTTCCTTTACTATCGGCGATTGTATGATGTCGTCGACTTCCTGGGTCACCACGATGGCCTCGCCGAAGAACTTCCGGACTGTCTTGAACAGGTACTTGATGTATTCCGCCATGCCTTCCTTGGCTATGGCCTTCCACGCTTCTTCGATCAGGATCAGTTTGCGCTGGCCCTTGAGCCTTCGCATCTTATTGATGAAGACTTCCATGATGATGATCGTCACGATCGGGAAGAGTATCTTGTGGTCCTTAATGGCATCGATTTCAAATACGATAAAGCGTTTCGACAGCAGGTCGAGCTGCTTTTCGGAATTAAGTAGGTAAGCGTATTCGCCGCCTTTGTAATAAGGCTCCAGGACATTTAGGAAATTAGCGAGGTCAAAGTCTTTCTCCCGGACCTGTTTGTTCTCCAGTACCGCCTTGTACTCGTTGCGCACATAATCGTAAAAGCCATTAAAAGAAGGGTGCTCCTCCTGACTGATACGTCCAATATAACTGCTTACGGCGTTGGAAAGCGCCACCTCTTCCGAGCGTGTCGGTGGTTCGTCATCCCGCTTCCATAATGTCAGGATCAGGGTCTTAATGCTCTCCCTTTTCTCAATATCAAATACGCCATCATCCGTATAGAAGGGGTTAAAGGCAATTGGGTTATTTTCCGTATAGGTAAAGTACACCCCATCCGCTCCCTTAGTCTTTCCGTGAATAAGTTCGCAAAGCCCCTGGTAGCTGTTCCCGGTATCAACCAGTAATACATGGGCACCCTGCTCATAGTACTGCCGCACCATGTGGTTGGTGAAAAACGATTTCCCGCTGCCCGACGGCCCCAGTATGAATTTATTACGGTTGGTAATAACACCCTTTTTCATCGGCAGGTCGGATATATCCAGATGGATGGGGTTTCCAGTCAGCCGGTCAGCCATCTTCAATCCAAAAGGTGATGGTGAGTCCCTGTAGTTGGTTTCCTGGCTAAAGAAGCACAGTGCCGGTTCGATGAAGGTATAAAAGCTTTCCTCGCTGGGGAAGTCGCCCGCGTTGCCGGGGATGCCCGCCCAATACAAGGTGGCTGCATCGGTGGTATTGTGCCTGGGCTTGCATTCCATCAGTGCCAGCGCGCTCCCGGTATCGTTCTTGAGCTGCTTGAGTTCCGCCGGGTCGTCTGACCATGCCATCACATTGAAATGGGCACGGATGCTCGAAAGTCCGAACGAATGGGCTTCGTTCAGGTAGCGCTCGATCCATTCCTTATTGATCTGGTTGCTGCGGCTATACCGTGCCAGCGAGTGCATGTTCCTGGCGGACTTCTCAAATTTCTGGAGGTTGTCCGCGCTGTTATCCAAAAACAGGTACTGATTGTAGATATGGTTACAGCCCAAAAGCAGCCCCACTGGTGCGGCAAAGGACAGCCTGCAGTCACTACGGTCAGTAGAGAGCTTTTCAAACCTGGTATCGGCACTGACGCTGCCCGGCAGGTCATCAGTATCCGATAAAGTGTGCACGCACAGCCTCTTGTTGCCCACACGCACTTCTTCACCGTGCAGCGCTATATCCTGCAACGGTTCGGCTTCTGCGGTGGATAAGGTCAGGTACTGCTCAAGCAAACCCGGACGTTCCTCCGTTCCTACAATGTCTTCTTCACCCATCCTGGTGATCCTGACAAGCCCGGAATCGTTAATGATACGCTCGAACTGTGCCACCGCTTCCATAAATTGGTGCACCGTTTCTTTATCGCGGGCGTCTTTTGGGACCAGCCTGCCACGGCATAGCGTTGAGAAATTGCTCTGCATCCGCATGCGCTCCTTCGTGGTTTTAGTCAGGAACAGGTAGCAGTAATGGTTCAGGAACGGGCGCTCGTTAAAATGTTGCTTGTACGACCTGCCCAAAAAGCTCAGCCCGTCTTCGGCAAGCTCAGGCGTATAGCTTTCCTTGATATACCAGTCCTGCTTGTGTACTACCGAATAGTCGGGCAGTGTCTTGACCGCTTTATGCCACGCGGCATGGATGGCCTCATATTCCGCTGAGGCGACCGTAAAAAGTTCCGGCAGCTGCACCGTAAAGCAGGCTGTAATATCGGCATCTTTGCTCAGGATGCAGTTCTCCTCGACAGCCAGTAGCGGGAACTTTTCTTCAAGTGTCCTTTTTTTCGAAGTATTCCTCATGGTTGCTCTTTTTTAAGGTTGGACCTGATAAACCTGGCCGGCTTCCTGCCGCTGGTGATATATTTGGGGTGCCGCTTTCTGGCAGCGAACTTCATAAGCCCATGTTCGCCATATTTCCTGTTCAGGGCGAACGTTTGCCAAACGAGCAGTGAAGCGCCACCGACTCCGAGTCCAATGCAAGCGAAAGAACTAATCCCTGCTATGTAGAGGACCATGACCAGCACCAGTATGCCGAGCAGCCCACCGGCAAAGATGAAAAGGTACTGTGCCTTCAGCCCTTTAAATTCCACCGTCCTTCCAATCCCTTTGTTGATATTGTACTTGTTCATACTCTCAAGGTTATAGGAAGAAGGATTGCAGGATCGTAGCAGCGACAATTAGGAAGATACAGGCTCCAAACCAACTGGCCGCGGTTTTGCTGGTGTCCGGGTCGCCGCTGCTGAATTTGTTGTACACCTTTACGCCTCCGATGAGCCCGACCACCGCGCCTATGGCGTAGATGAGTTGTGTGGCAGGCCCAAAATACGAAGTGACCATCTGGGTGGCTTCTGTAATACCTGCCGAGCCGTCGCCCTGGGCAAAAGCTCCGGTTACTGCTAGCAGCAATAATGCTGTGAACAGTGATTTTCTACTTAAATTACTCATAACAATTACCGAATTATAGATTAATAATTACCTGTGGGGTGCAGGGTTAGGGCAAATGTCTATAAGCAATGAGAAGTGTTATTAATTTGGAACTATCTGGGAGTGATTGTCGTGCAATGGAAGCCTATAGATTAACAAAGGTGGCTTCTTCACAGGTTTCCAGAAAAAGTTGCATATATTTGATTAGATTTTACAATCCCGATGATTAAAAATAGATTAACTATTATTTCTAATGACTGAAATAAAAATTTATCAAAATACCACTCCCAATAAGATCGCAGAGTTATATCAAGAATTTGTCGTTGTCAAATCTTTTGATGGTATTTTTCTAAATATTCCTAGTGAATTTACTACATACAGATTTGGTTTATTAACAGAATTACTAAAATTCGTAATTACTTTAAATTCTAAATCGAAAATTAAAGTTTTAAAAGTTGAAGTAGATGTAAACGATGTAGATACTTTGTACGGCCAAGAATATGCTTACCCAATAATTTCTCTTTTATGGAATACCGCTCGATTTATTGACAAGTTTGACAACGACTTTAAAGATACACTTCGTTTTAAACAAAACGAATATTTCAAAAAAATGAATTCCCTAATTAGCTTAAAAGGTCGAAAATATTTACTGTCAAATACGGATCACTTGTCCAAAAATAATGGTCTTATCAAATTTCTCGAAAATGCAGATGGTTTTAATGATGACGAGGATTATATTGTTTCTACAGTTAAGAAGATTCTTAATGAATATGTGTTGGTTTTTAATCAGTACAATTCTTCTGAACTAGAGGACATAATTGAGCAAATTGGTGAGATTGTTTACGAATTGACTAAAAATACTTACGAATGGGGAAAGACAGATGCAAATATGAAAGATATACAATCAAGTATAAGAGGTGTATACTTTCGCTTCCATAATAATAATTTCGATAAACTAACTCAAGAATTTGAGAACACTCCCTTACATGATTTTTTTAGCCATAGCTATATAGTCGATAATTGTATAAATGATTCTAATAAAGTTTATTATTTAGAAATTCTAGTATATGACTCTGGTGTAGGATTTATTGAAAAATTTAATGATAAATCGGGACTCTCTGACATTGAAGTTATTAAAAAGTGTCTTATTAAAAATCAAACTTCATCAAAATCCAATTTAAAAACCAAGAAGGGACTTGGTCTTGATAGAATACTTACCATTATTGACAAGAAAGGTTTTATTCGTATTACTACAGACAAGTATTCCATTTATAGAGATTTGATAAAAGATAATTATATACCAATTACATTAGAAAAATTAGAAGATTTAAAACTGAATCACTGGAGCAAAGATGGTTTAAATAATCAATCCCTAAACAGATGCCAGGGTTCTTACATAAGTATATTGTATCCGTTTAAAAAAGCAGTATATAATGGGTAAATTTTACATATACAACATAGCTCTCGATAATGACAAACTTATTAAAAAGGAGAAAAAATATAAAGATGCAACTGTTATTTTTAACCCTTCAACTGGATTTGACATTAATTCGCTAAAGAACGAGATTACAGAGCATTTCAAAGAATTTCATCAGACTTGCGCATTAATTTTTATTTATTGTGAATTGAATAAAAATGTTCAGGAGGAAATTTATAAAAACAAAGACAAGATATTTAAAGGTATACCAAAAGTGCAGGAAGAATCACTTACTGATAATATTTTTTATATCTCATATAACGGCTCGGAATTTAAGATTCCTAAATCTCATGAATTTCTAACGAAACAATTTAAAGACTTAATCAATCAAGGGCTTGTGAATATTTTTGTTAGAAATGGCGGACTTGTAGAAAGTAATGGCCTGTCGCATCACTACGTATTTCCTTCAGGTAAACATTCATCGAAATTTTTAAGAACAGCTAATGTACTTGTGCAAAAGTGCGAAATTGATTTCATTGCTATTAATACCCTACATAAATTTAGGGGAATAGAAATTAAAAATATCTATTGCGATACGTTATCGGTGAATGTAATTGGCTATTCTATTAATCAATATTTAAAAAGATTTAATTCTGAAACTGAAATTAATATTGAATCATTTAAATCCTATGATGGGATCTACGATAAAAACACGCGGTTTTCGGATAATTCAGTATTCATTATCTCCGCTTCTACATCCGGAGGATTGGTAAATTATTTAAAAGAGAATCATGGAGAGGCCGTTAATTCTACCAACGTATGTGTGATATATTATCTGCCAATTGATAAAGATTCGGAATTATCCAGGGAACGTATCTTATGTAATCTCGAAGGAAACAGAGCTACAAATTATGGCCTTGAGTTATATGAACAATTCAAGCCCGATCAGAAATGCAAATTCTGCGAGAATAAATCTACAGCTATAAAAATTATAGGTGACTCTTTTAGCCTTGACGAGCCAATTATTAATACAAGAAATATTGTTTCTAAATATATTACAAAATCATTAAAGGACTTTGTCGAAATGTTTAAGCACAATAAGACGACCGGTACATCTTTAAAAGTGTCTTATAGTGAGGAAAGCCAGCAAAGAAAGAGATACGATATTTATATCGACTATGAGAATATTATATCCAATATAGGACAGTACGTTTTGCACAAAGCTAAACTTGATTCCTATATCAATCAATTTGTACCAGCATCGTTAAAATATATTGTTTACCTAAATGATAAAGGATCAGAATTGCTAGCACAATACATACACAACAAAGCTAAGATTCATTCAAATAATACAATTGAAGTTATAAATCAAGCAAATTTGACTGAAGGGCTTATTCCAGAAGAGAGTGCTGGAGCTATTTTAATCGTAGGATCTTGTATTACTAACGGCAAAAACCTTTTATATTTAAGCCGTTTTTTTAGAAATTATGAAAATATTCGTCTAATTTATTTTATAGGAATAAATCGTATCAGTGATCCGGAAAAACAGAAAGAATTAAAAAGTAATATCAAATACGGCCTTTATGGCCCTGAAAACAGTTCGTACATTGAGATTGAATCTATTAGTTGTGACAATTCTAATTCAAAAACTCCGTGGGAAATAGAATTAGAATTACTAAAAAAAATTAGGGAGGAATCAGATAATGTTCCGGATTTAATTCATCAAAGGATTAATGTTATAGAAGAAAATTCTTCCAGTAGAGTCAAAGGAGGGTCCGATAATATATTTTATCAAAACTTGAAAAATGAAAAATTAGAAATTAGAAAAAATTCAGCTTTCTTTAATGACAATACTTATTACAAGAATATCACACAGTCTGATATATATTTTACCATTTCATGTGTACTTAACAATATGAGGAATAACAAAGTAGATGGTCTATTTCAAACTAGTTTTGTTCGAAATTTAATTGACCCATTTATTTTTAACCGTTTTAATGATGGTGTTATTCAAGCGTCAATTTTAAGAGCGGCGAAAGAAGTGGAATTAAACTATTCATATAGTTTTAAAATTTCTGAAGACATGTTCACTCTCTTAACCACAATTATTAAACATAAGAATGAATATCAGGGCGAAGCTATTTTAGAATTTATTTATGCTTTATCTATCGGTAAACTACGCTTACACAAAGATCATTATAAATTACTATTGGAAGAATTAGAAAATATTGATGATGAAAATGTTAAATGTTTAAGTGCTGAAATTCAAACCATTTTTACAAAAAGCTTATAAAAGTAATATAAAGGGATTAAGTATAATCCCTTATATTAAAATTCGCGTCATTATCATTCCGCAAAGAGGAAGAACCTGAATCCGACTCGTGGTCATCAGCATAGTCTAGCAGTTTCGCTATCCTTTTTGAGGCATCTCCAACAGCAGTTTCCAACATTCGCATAAGTTCGGTTCCGTCGATTTTAGAAGCTACGCTCACTGTTCTCTTTTTTTCAGAAGCCTTTAGCGCCTTGCGCTCAAGCAACTGTCCCATAGCAGAAAGCTCGTCATAGGTAACCCCTGTAGCTAAACCATCATCAATGCTGTACACGGCTTTTGCTGCGTACCCTTTCATATCCTCCTCTTCTTCTTCCCAGTCGGGTATGTTTTCTTCATCTGGCTCTTCCTGCGGAATCGGGAGTTTAGTCTCCCGTTTATTTTCAGTATCAAAATTATGCACTACTGGTGCACTGCTCTTATTTTCTGTCTCAATGGCCTGTTTTGGCAGCACAGGGCGTCCGCCCAGCTTAGGCCTGCCCATAATATCGGGAACTCCCGGCAATGGATCATATCCTTTTTTGTTTGAGGCAGGGTTATTTTTTACCTTTGCCCTTAAGTAAAGTAAGGTGGCTATTACTCCTAAAATCACAGCTATTATTATTTTTTCCATAACTACAGTATTGGTTTATATTTATTATTAAAACTTTGAGTTATTTCATCACCAAACTCCTTGAAATGATGATCCAATACATTGTCCATGTATTCAAAGATGCTTATCTTGTCTTCACCAATGACCTGCACCATACGTGTAAGCCTTTCGTGAAACTCAGGCCGTATATACACCACCTTGCCGGCACGCGCACTACCGTCCTTATTCCTGAAAAACTCTTGCTCGTAATTTTGTGTACCTCCCGTTTTGCCTTTTGCTTTCGGTTTAGTTACCTGCTTGGTCCCAATATTTTCAACTGAGCTGGTATTAAGCGACAGCCCCTCTTTCTGAACACCACCGGCCATCATAGAGATCAGGTACTGCTCATCAATATCAGCGTTTTTGTCTTTCTTATCCTTTTCCATCGTTACCCTCATTTAGTAGAATTATCAATTCATTTATTAATCCATCAAGATTACATCCCTGTAGCAGCTTTTCATCAGCCGGAAGCAAAGTAGACCTGAATATTCCCCGGCTGTATGTATCATTTTCCTTCCTGAAGCGAACACTGGCCGCTACCGAAGCACTCATAACTTTAAGGTTGAGTGTTTTGATAATGGACTCATACTGCTCATAAAGCGGATTACGCTCGCGCCCATCGACTTGGTTCCAGAACAGGTGAATTTGCCTAATCGCCACCTGCTTTTGTTTCATCAGCACATCCGTGACCAGTTGGGTAAAAACTAAGGTGCTTTCCATCACTACACGGTCCGCCACAATCGGGGTAAAAATATAGTCCATGCCGGCCAATGCTTTAATAATACCTGGGGCATTTACAGTACCGGGTAAGTCGAAGAACACGATGTCAAGGTCTTTTCTCACATCCGCTGCCATTTGCTCCGCAGCCTCCAGTGCCGTATCAGGTTTCTGCTGTATAACAGGATAAGCTTTTTTGCCCAGCGTCTGAAACTGCCGGTGCGCCAGCTTTTTTATCACATCATTTTCCATAACCATTTTCATATCCCGCTCACGCATTTGTACCAGGCTGTACTGCGGGTAATCACAGTCTATTACTGCTACATTATAGCCCAGCCTATAATGAAGGACGCTCGCGACAAGGCTCGTAAAGGTCGTTTTTCCAACACCTCCCTTTTGGGAAGCAAAGGCCACAAATAGTGTTTTGTCCAATCGTTCCATATGTATATAATTATCTAGTTACTAAAATAGGTACAGGTGTATGTAGCTGCATACCCATGTATACAGGTACAAGTATACAGATGTGCAGAGGTATAGGTTTAAGTACCTGCTTATACAAATACATACTTACACGTGTACCTGCACAATTAAGTAAGTATATAGATAGCCCTATACCTACATCAATACCCACACACGTACCTACCTGCATGGGTAGCTGTATATTTAAGTGCGTATTTACGTAACTACGCATGTACGTACCACACCCATCGGTACAAAGTAAATCAGCGATTATTCAGGGCTTTTGATCCTGGTACGGTTTAGCCTTCACAGTCAGGTTTTGGCCGGGTAGCCGACACTGCTGTTGATAAAAAGGTTCTCTTACTTTGTCAGTATAGAACTGACAGTTTGGGATCTAAAGTAAACGGCCTGAAGCCGTTTTCCCTTGATTCTCTGCAATCCGCAGTATCAGGTGGATTTCCTTTCGCGGGAAAGGAGCAAGTTATGTTTTGAGGCACCCGAAATGTAATCGGTGCCTCAAAACAACTTGCCCTTTCAGGGGGCTGGAACATCCCTCCGAAGTCGGGTGTTTTAACTTTAAAATGGATTGATGATGAAAGAACAGGATAATGAACAAAGGAAAAAAGGGGGGCGTAAGCCCAAGCTTAACCCCAGCACACACCGCCATGTGTTTCGCCTGAATGACGAAGAAAATGCAAAGCTGTTGTCTCTGTATGAGACCTCCGGTATGCACAACAAAGCAAAGTTTATCATTTCACTTTTGCTGGAGAGGGAAATTAAAGTGGTGAAAATTGACCTGCAGGCGATGGAATACCATACCCAACTGACCAAATTTTTCAGCCTTTTCCGTTCAATCGGTGTAAATTATAACCAGGTGGTAAAGATATTATACCGGAATTTTTCAGAGAAAAAAGCGGCTGCTTACCTCTATAGGCTGGAAAAACAAACCATTGAAATGGCTGCCTTGTGCAAAAATATCATCGAACTGACCCAAGCATTTGAATCGGAGTATCTGCTAAAGAATCAGCAAAAATGATTGCTAAAATCGGTAAAGGGATGAATATTTTTGGGGCTGTCTCCTATAACCAACTCAAAGTGGATAAGGAAAACGGCAAGGTGTTACTTGCCCATAAAATACCCGAGCCCGTTGATGGTAACTTCACGGTAGCACAAATCTGCCGTGCTTTTGACCCTTACTTGATCGCTAACAATAAAACTGAGAAACCGGTCAGGCATATCTCCTTGAATCCCGACCCATCCGATAAGGTCGGCGACGATCGCTTTATGAAGATGGCAGAGCAATATATGAAAGAAATGGGGTATGCCAACCAGCCCTATATCGTCTACAAGCACACCGACATTGAGCGTACCCACATCCATATCGTGACAACCTGTGTACAAATCGATGGACGCAAGATCAGCAACAGTTATGACCATCACCGTTCCATGGCAGCCTGCCGTAACCTTGAAAAGAAATTTAATTTAAAACCCGCGGATAAAAAAACACAGCAAAATGACAAGCTTTTTTTCAAGCCTGTTAACTATGCCAAAGGGGACGTAAAAAGCCAGCTTGCAGCAGTAATCCGGTATTTGCCACAATATTACTTGTTCCCTAATCTCGGTACTTATAATGCACTACTTTCCCTCTTTAATCTTACCTGCGAGCAGGTAAGCGGGGAAGCCTACGGCATACCAAAAAAAGGTTTGGTCTACTTTGCCCTTGATGCTAAAGGAGAAAAAGCGGGTAATCCCTTTAAATCTTCCTCGTTCGGCCGGCATGCAGGCTTGGATCATCTCGAAGCGCATTTTGAAAAGTCCAGGACGGAAATGGCAAAGCATCCTTCAAAGGCAATACTTAAAAATACTATTGAAGCTGCTATGCATATGGCTACGGGGGAGTTGGATTTTAAAAAACAACTGCTCGGACAGGGTATCAATGTAGTTGTACGTCGGAATAATCAGGGAAGAATATATGGGATTACTTTTATCGACCATGAATCCCGGAGCGTATGGAATGGTTCGCAACTAAGTAAGAATCTTTCGGCTAACGTTTTTAATGACTGGTGGAATAACGGGATTAAAATTGGTTTGGATACCACACAATCCATTACACTTTCTACTTCTCCTACTAATAATTATATTGAGAAAGATCCATTTCGATTTTTGACTTATAGCAGTAATGATAGTATTTTCGAGTCTTTGGGAAGTTTATTACTGGATAGCCAGGGTGAGGATTATGAAGAACTCGATTTTGAAAATAAGATGAAGAAAAAGAGAAAGCGTAGTAGAGGCAAATAAGGAAACGCAATCGTTATTCATTATTGATAAGTCACAGTAAATTAGGATCACAAATCCTCTTTTTTTAGGTAACAAAAGAGTGGTGTTTACGGTTTTTCCTCATAAAACGTAGTTAACAATTAATTATATTTGGGAGAATCAACTGGATAAGATCTAATATGCAGCCAACCACAATTATACGCAGTACCCATTGCCTTGATTAACACAATGAGGTTAATAGGCTTAATAACATTGAAAATCCAACAAGTACAACAAGTAAAGTATATCTCAAAAAAATATATCTGTTTGAGGAAATTTACTAGTTAGCTACAATTTAAACAAACTATGAACTATATAGAAATTTCGGGACACATTAAAAAAGAATATCTCAATCCTTTAGAAAATTTTGAGATTAAGAATTTAGAAGATGTAAATAATCTTCACACTGAATTGATAAATGTTAGAACAAATTTAAGATTTAGTATCGGAATCGATGTTATGCCTCATTACAGAGGTGAACAAAATTATGGATGGGACGTATTACCAGGAATATTCAGACCACCTTTTTCAAATGAAGTTGACTTAAATAAAGCTAGAGAAATTGAAAAAAAAGGGACAGAAATTTTCAAGGAAAGAGTAATTAAAAAATTTGGTGAAAAGCAAATATTCAAACATAGCGTTGAACCCTTTGGAGAAAATTGGGATTTGTTATTTCAAGCTCAACACGCTGGTGTAAAAACAAATCTGATAGATTTCTCAACTTCAAGCGTTTTATCATCTTTCTTTATGTGTGAACCATCAGAAAAACATGAAAATTCAGATGGCCAACTTTGGGGACTACTTGTACCATCTGAGTTTATTTTTAATGAAACATCTGACTACGACAAACTTGTTTACCCAGAATATAATCCATTTGAATTAGACAAATCTTTCATGTGTAATGTCCCAACTTATATTGATGATATTGATGAAAGAACGTATCAATTTAGATTATTTAGACAACACGGTAGACTATTTGCTTCGGAAAATTCAAACCTAGATGTTCCGCTTAATAAAAAAGAATTCTGGAAAAATATGATGTTTCGTGTTAAAGTATCTGCTGAAGCAAAAAGAACTATATTTAATGAGCTACTTGAAAGAGGAATTGACAGAAAAAGTATGATGATAATCGAAACAGACGATGCTGATGATATAATTGAAAAAGTAAATT
Organism: Flavobacterium sp. MK4S-17; assembly: GCF_009848495.1. Taxonomy (GTDB): domain Bacteria; phylum Bacteroidota; class Bacteroidia; order Flavobacteriales; family Flavobacteriaceae; genus Flavobacterium. Next base: position 128,129 of record NZ_WWEP01000035.1, on the reverse strand, counting down.
GTGAAATAAAAAACTGTAGCTAAAAGTGTTTTAGGCTTCCCTTTTTAGTACGATTTAAGTTTTACCTCACATCAACTCTTATAGTATATTGACAGTTTTGTATCCCCAAATCCGCCACTGCGCCAATCTCCAAACCGATAATCCAACGTTTTAAAATATGGAAAGTCAAAATTAGTCCTATTAAAGCGGAATAATTTTTTGAGTTGAAAGGAAGAAATTGTTTATTATAGAGCCTATTAATTTCTATTAGTTTTGCAAGAAGCCAACTAGTGCTTCCGACAGCCATACACTACCGCCATAACTTTACCTAACTCTAAACTTTTTAAGTTCAATCCTTTGAATTAAAAAAGCTGGAACATGCAGGGAGAAGACGACATAAGGGGGTTGGCCAAAATTATGGCATTCATGCGCGCAGTAAGTATTTTGCTGGTACTCATGCACTTTTACTGGTTTTGTTACGGCGTGTTTAAAGATAAGGGTTGGACGTTACAACTAGCCAATAAAATTTTGTCTGGTTTCCAGGACAAAGCAGGTTTGTTCTCTGAGGTGCTGTACGCAAAGCTATTTGCTTTGGTATTGTTAGCCCTCAGCTGCCTGGGTACGAAAGGGGTTAAAAATGAAAAGGTCACCTGGCGCAAGATCAACAGCGTACTTGCCGTGGGGCTGCTGTTGTTTTTCTTCAATACACCACTGTTGAGGGTTTTTGGTACTACTGGGGTAATCCTGTATATTCTTACAACAGGCGCGGGATATATTTCCTTGATGGTGGCAGGTATTTGGATGTCACGTTTGCTGCGTAACAACCTCATGGATGATGTATTTAATATGGAGAACGAAAGCTTCCGGCAGGAAACACAATTAATGCAAAACGATTATTCGGTAAACCTTCCTACCAAATTTTATTATGAGGGTAAATGGAACAACGGCTGGATCAACATTGTCAACCCTTTTAGGGCGACTATAGTATTGGGTACGCCCGGTTCGGGCAAGTCCTTTGCAGTGGTTAATAATTACATAAGGCAACACATCGAAAAAGGGTTCTCCATGTACATCTATGATTTTAAGTTTGAAGATCTTTCCACTATAGCCTATAACCACCTGCTCAGGTATGCTGACAAATATACAGTCAAGCCGAAATTCTATGTTATCAACTTTGACGACCCGCGCCGCAGCCACCGCTGCAATCCCATCAATCCTGATTTTATGACGGACATCTCTGACGCCTATGAATCGGCGTACACCATTATGCTGAACCTGAACCGCAGCTGGATACAAAAGCAGGGCGATTTTTTTGTAGAATCACCAATTATTCTTTTGGCTGCCATCATTTGGTTTTTAAAGATTTATGATAACGGTAAATATTGCACTTTTCCACACGCTATAGAGCTGCTGAATAAAAAATATGCGGATGTTTTTACAATATTGACTTCTTATCCGGACCTTGAAAATTACTTATCTCCCTTTATGGATGCCTGGCAGGGCGGCGCACAGGATCAGTTACAGGGGCAGATAGCGTCGGCTAAAATTCCATTATCAAGGATGATCTCCCCGCAGCTCTACTGGGTGATGACCGCTGATGATTTTTCCCTGGACATCAACAATCCGCAGGAGCCTAAAATACTGTGTGTGGGCAATAACCCCGACCGTCAGAACATCTATTCTGCCGCCCTTGGGCTTTACAATTCCCGCATCGTGAAGTTGATAAATAAAAAGGGGCAATTAAAAAGTTCGGTTATAATTGATGAGCTGCCTACCATTTATTTCCGCGGGCTGGACAACCTTATTGCAACAGCGCGTAGTAATAAAGTTGCCGTATGCCTCGGCTTTCAGGATTATTCGCAGCTAACCAGGGATTATGGGGATAAGGAAAGTAAAGTGATACAAAATACCGTTGGGAATATCTTTAGCGGCCAGGTTGTTGGAGAAACCGCCAAAACCTTGTCGGAGCGCTTTGGCAAGGTGCTGCAGAAACGCCAAAGCATGACCATTAACCGGACTGACAAGTCCACCTCTATATCGACACAGCTGGATAGCCTTATCCCTGCCTCAAAAATTTCGACCCTTACGCAGGGTATGTTTGTAGGTGCAGTATCAGACAATTTCGATGAACGCATCGAACAGAAGATCTTCCATGCAGAGATCGTGGTGGATACGAAAAAGGTTGCAGAAGAGGAAAAAAATTACAAGAAGATTCCTAGCATTAGAAATTTTACTGACGACAAAGGGAATGATATACTTAAGAGGGAGGTGGAGGACAATTACAGGCAGGTAAAGCTGGACATTGTAAACATTGTTTACAATGAACTGGAACGTATTAAAAATGACCCTGAATTGGAACACCTTAAGCCTAAAAACTAAACGGGGCTTGCAATCACTAACCCCGTTTAGTAATATATTATTTTTCAAAAGCGAAAGCAACCTGGTGCTCATCGTCCAAGATCAACCGTGCGTTAAATTTTTTGCCGGATTTACTGATCATTCCCTTAAGTACATTCGTGCTCCTGTTCTTGACCAGATTTTCAATTTCTGCAGCAGGTAGTATCGTACCACAGACTTTTCTAAACTGAAGCCAGCCACATTGCTCAGCGGGGCACTTTACCACGTTTTCGGAAATATGCAAGTGGTGCTTTCCACACTTGGGGCATAGCAGTTCCGGGACAGCTTCATTTTTAACAGGAGCTTTTAATAACTCCCCGGTGATACTCTTGGTGTAGGCCTCAATCTCAGATTGGAACTTTTCGCTGGAGAATGTACCCTGTTCAATACTTACCAGTGCGATTTCCCAATCTGCCGTCATGGCTGCTGAGCCTATACGCATATTTGCCACGATATCATATACCGCAAGTCCTTTTGAGGTTGGGATAAGAGCTTTACCCTCACGTGCTATATATTGCCGCTCCAGCAGTCCTTCTATAACTGAAGCCCTTGTGGCGGGCGTACCCAGGCCAACGTGCTTTAAATCCTGCTTTGACGCTACGGTGCAGTTTTCGGAAATGATATATTCCATTGCGGGTAAAAGGCTGGCTTCTGTATACAGCTGTGGCCCGGCATGCTGTTTTTGCTTTATGGTGCTGGATGTGATAGTTACCCGGTCACCTTCCTTTAATTCGGGTACATTTCTTTCATCGTTAGTATTTTCGTCAAAGGCGTTCTGTATGGATAGCCAACCCGGCTCTGTTATTTCAGAAGTAGTCAGGCCGAAATCATAATGCAGCACCTGCAATGTAATACGGCTGACTTCTTTAATACAGGCTTCCGAAACTGATTCCAGTAATCGCAGGGCTATCATTTTGAAGATGACATCCTCTTTTACCGATAAGGCAGATGGTAGCTTTTCCGTAATAAGCAGGCCATGGTGGTCGGTCACCTGACCTTCGTTTACAATGTGCCTGTTAAGCCTTCCGAATTTTATTTTGGTAAGATGCTTGCCAAGCTCGGGGTCGTGTTGAAGGCCTCTTATGAGCGCCGGTATTCCTTCCCATACGTCCTGCGTCACGTATTCACTGCCGGTGCGCGGGTAGGTAATAAATTGCTTTTCATATAAGCCTTGTGCAATTTCAAGTGTCTCGGTTGCTGTTAACCCATATTTCCGGTTGGCTTCCTTTTGCAGCGCTGTCAGGTCGAACAACAAGGGAGCGGGTTCATGGACAGTTTCCGATAGTATGGCGGATACTGTGGCATGGCTCTGGCGCTGTACTGATTTTAAAACATCTTCGGCTTTCTGCTGCGTATCGAAATGTAATGCACCATTGCTCCTGAACTCTATAAACGACTTGGTATGTACAAGCTGAATCTGCCAGTATTTCACGGGTTTATGGTCGCGGTGTTCCAAAAATCTTTTGCAGACCAGCCCCAGGGTAGGCGTTTGTACCCGGCCAAGGGAGTAAACTCCTGTACCTGCTGCTATACTGAGCGCCTGCGAAGCATTAATACCGACCAGCCAGTCGGCACGGCTGCGCGCCCTGGCGGCGAGATACAGGTTTTCAAACTCTTCTCCCGGCAATAAGTTGGCAAAACCCTTCCGGAGTGCCTTCTCGGTCAATGAGCTGACCCAAAGCCTTTTAAAAGGTTTTCTGCAATTCAGGTACTCGTATATGTAGCGGAAGATGAGTTCTCCTTCGCGGCCGGCATCCGTCGCAGCAATAAGGCTTTCGCTTTTTCTGAACAGCTCCCCAATAGCAACCAGTTGCTTTACGATCCTTTTATCGGGCAGCAGCCGTTCATTTCCGGACCCTTTTCGCGGGGTGAGCATAAAGGGTGAAGGGATTATAGGGAGGTTATCTTTTTGGAAACCGGGGAGGCCATAATCTTCAGGTAGACCCAAGGTCACAAGATGCCCTAGGGCCCAGGTGACATAATAGCCATTTCCCTGAAAAAAGCCTTCTTTTTTTTCCGTAGCGTTTAGCAGCGCAGCCAGTTCACGGGCCACGCTGGGTTTTTCTGCAAGTACTGTAATCATGATGCTTCATTTATATTTTACATTTTCCTGCCTCTCTTTTTCGTAGGGGCATCTTCCTGGTCCGGCTGTTTGTCAGCGATATTTTCTTTTTGCTGTTTCTTATCGTCTTCCTTTGTAGGATTACGATCCTGGCTCATTTCACTTTCAGCAGTTGCTTGTGAAGTTTGCGGGCTAGTCTCAAGCAGGGCCTCCTCTTTTGACTTTGATGGGTTATTAAAGGAAAAGCCAACTTTCCCGCTTTCGCTGTTGTAGGTGATGTACCCTTGGTACTTCTTATCATTCTTGTCGATTAACCCTGTGATATATACAGTCATTCCTTCTTTGAACTTACTGTACTGTTCCTCGGTCAGTTCTTTGCCCCTGAATTCCCTCGGTGCTTCATCATACGTTTTGCCTTGGGACTGGTTCTGGCCGTGGTTGCGGTCAAATATAAATTCGACATAGCGTTTGTCGGCATTAAACTGCACCGTGGCGTCAAAGGGATCCCCATTCCTGGAGGTCATCCCCTCAAGATAAAGGGGTTTGCCTTCCTGCAATGCCTGTTTTTGCTGCTCATCCAGCTTAATGCCCTTAATCTCATCAGGTATCTGCATCCACTCTGCCTTGTAAGCTACCAACTCATTGGTTTTGCGGTCAACACTTATTACTGACGGCACAAATTCGCTTGTCTTTTGGTTGTACAGGTCTACGACCCTGCCCATATTGCCTGTTTTAAGCAAATTCTCTTTATCTTCTTTGGAAAACTCATGTCCAAAGAAGGGATAATTTAAATTAGGTTCCTTGCGTATCCCGTGCATGGCTACGACCACCTGTCCGGCATCGTTGGTCTGAAGTGAAAGCCTGGCATCCAGTTTCGCCACAGCATCACCCATGGTGAGTGTCAACGGCACCAGGTCATTGGTCTTAAACCCTTTGAGTAGGGGCTCTATAAGGTTCATCTTTTCCAGGCGTTCCCTGCTTAGGCCTAAATTATTCAGGGATTCCCAATTTACTTGTTCGGGCTTAAATTTGTATTCTTCTGTTGTTTCCATTGTAGTATGATTTTTATGTTGATATTCGGAATTGATAGCATATTTTGAAAGCAGTTGCTGCGCATCTGCCCCCATGTCATTGAGATAACCCTGCAATTCGCGGGCAATTTCTAATCCGATGGAGAAGGGCACGCGGAAAAAATCAAATCGCGTTGGTTCTTTGAGTTGCCGCGTGAAGTTGCCGAAGAAGTTGGAGAAAAAGTCACCGTGGCGTTCAATCCGTAGAAAATCAGATTGATTCTTAGCGTTTATTTCTGCTGCTTTTAACTCGCCGTTCTTGGTTAGCTGTGTTACTGCCCGCACTTTATTGTGCTTCTTGTCCAGTACAAGCAGCATCTCATTCAGTTCATCAGGATGTCCCGATATTTGTTGATTGTCTTCCATAGCTGCCGATTTTGCATTTTAAAGCTATGTATTTAAGAATTTGCAAATGTGAGTGGGAAGCCTGAAGCAGGGCTTGTCATTCCCTGGCTTGTAATCCCGGTAATCTTTTTTGGAAACTGTCGCGGATAAATTGATGCACATCAGAAAGCTTGTAATAGAGTTTTCCGCTAATGGTGTAATAGGGCAGCCTTCCGCCGGAACGGTAGCGTTGCAGGGAACGTGAGCTGATCTTCAGCATCTGCAGTACGTCCTGGTTGTCCAATAGTTCTTCGCCATCAATAGCTGTATGGCGCTGTTCCACCTGTAGGATTTTCTCGGCCAGCAAGTCAAAGCGTTGCATAACACGTTCCATCCAGGCATGAAATTCATTTCTGTCGATGTTCATGATAGTACGATTTTTGAATTAAACTAGCCACAAGTTTGTCATTACAGTAAGCTTTATCTGCCAAGGTGTGCCAATGGGCAGAATATTTTTTTTTTACGGTTGCTGTAGATCATAAAAAAAGCAGCCCATCGGCTGCTTCACTTCGTTAAAGGTCCTTGTCCATATAGTCTTCAAGGGAGTCCCGTAATTGGTCAATAAATAACGTCCGCTTGCCGGAACGGTCTTTCATGCGGTGAAAGGCGTGATGAATATCGCCCAACGATATTTTAAAAAGGCTTTGAAAAATCAGGCTCAGCTTTCGGATGCCTATCTTACCATGGGATAGTACCCCGGAAATATATAGTGCGTAAATGAGTTCTATAAGGGCATTTTTAGTGCCTGTCCATTGCAGGTCCTCCGGAATATCCAGTAAACCGAAGTTAACCGGCGTTTCAGGATCAATCCTTGACAAAAGATAAATGTAGGTATGGTCCTGGGCTATAAACCTTGCGACCAGATGGTCATAATAGGTGGAATACTGGCTGTCCATCTCAAAGTAGAAGCTGTCTAAAACGGTAGCATAATGTACCTGCTCCCGCAAAAAATAGTCAGCATCTTTATCTGTCCTGCCCGAACGGTAATACCTGTAGAAGTCCATATCCAGCTGGCTGGTATTATTCTGTTTTAAAAGCTTCAGCTGGCCCTCAAAATATTTACGGTATAGCTTGCCGCCCCTTACGGGGCAGGTAGTTTCAATTCTATAGACATTATTGTAGTAGATGAGTTTACCCAAAACCAGAGGCTTCACTTCCTTAAAAAACTCAATTTCCTGCATTGCATCGGCAAATCCGACTGTGCGTACCTGTTCCTTAATGCGTACAAGAACCCCTTGTAACAACGCGATCATGATCCCGGACTGTTCAATAAGGGATGTATCGCCGAGCGACAGTTCCCGCTCCCTGATATCTATTTCTGATAGTATCTCCTTAAAAATCGCTGAACGTACCATAGCTCAAATAATTGATATAGCCGTGCACCGACAATAATGAAGCACTGTTATCTGTGCATGCCTGTTATTTACCGTATTCTTTTCTATATTCCATAGGCGTTGTCTCTGTTTGCCTTTTAAAGAACCTGCTGAAGCTCCCCGCAGAAGTAAAGTGCAGTAGCTCGCTAATGGTTTCCACTGAATGTTGTGAACTCATCAGTAAATATTTTGCTTCGCTGATAAGTACTTCTGTAATACATTTTATAACTGTTTTTCCTGTTACCTCACGCACGGCTTTATTGAGGTAGCCGCTTGTTACAAATAGTTGCTTTGCATAAAATCCGGGGCTGTGCTGCTCCCGGTAATTTTGAATCAGTAGTTTCAGGAACTGTATAGTAAGCAATTCTTTCCTGTTGAACGATGTATTGGCCAAATTTGTGTCCTGCTGCCAGGCTGCCTGAAATATCAGTAGGCTCAACGCTGCGGTAAAAGATGCCTGCGGAAATCGGTTCGGATTCGTAGAAGTTTGGTAATAATAGTGAAGCAGTTTCATAATCCGCGCTAGGACCTTCGCATCAAACAAATCGGGCAAAATTTTAATATTCTGCTTGCTTACCAACACTTCTATAAATTGGCTGGACATTTTAATGTCGGTTATAAACTGCCATTGGACCTTTACAAAATAACAGGCCATTTTTCTGTTGTAGCTCAGCACTTGGTAATAGTGCCGGCATAATGCTACGACCAGTTCATTAGAAGTGCAGGAAATTTTATCCCCGTCGATCATGGCCCTGAAAACCCCTGACCTGACAAAAATGAAGAGAAAGTTTCCGCTACAGTTTACTCTATCGGTTTTAGCCTCATTATCCTTTCCGGTATAGAAATGCACTTCTGCCGGGAACTTGTCTGCTATATCTTCCATATCCAATGAATTACAAAGCCCGACGGTATCCCGCGGGCTTTAATAGTGCTACAATTGTATTTTTTCCAGCCCGGCAATACTTGTAATTAGTGGGTATTCAACAGCTGCCTGATTACTTTCCAGTGCACCCGCCAGTGCAGCAATAATATTACCGACTGATTTTCCCCAGTCCGTGTCCTCACAACACGAGTGATGCAGTGAGTAGCGGGTTATGGAGGTGACTGCAAGTATTATTCGTTGCTCTTCATCTGATAAGGTTGCAGAGTTTAGCGTAGTGTTTTCAATAGCAATAATGTCGCTGTAAGCTTTACCGAATGGTTCGCTTGCCCAATAGCTGTAGTTGTCAAAGAAATCTGATAAAATAGTTACCGCGGGTTCACTTAGTGAAGGGTTTTGCAGAACTTGCTCAAGTGCTGCATCAGGTGTATTCATGCAGGAGGCTAATAACTGCTGCGTCGTTGAGTCGCTTGTGATTTCCGACGCGCCGCCGGATAGGTTCTGGACAAGCAACAAGAGATCTTCATAATTGTCTGGTTTATGGCTACTTACCTTATAAAGTGACAATGCGTTTCTGTAGGATTGTCCTATACCATCATAGGGATTCGCTCCGTTTCCGGCACTATTGCCAAGTTTCTTGAAGTATGTATCTGGTTTATTATCAATGCTATCAATGCTATTCAGTGGATCGGTTTCGGTTGTACATGCGAACAGAATAACCGATAAGAGGCCCATCGGGATTAAGTTTACGATTTTCATTTTTTCGTGTTTAAATGTGACTGATTCGTTTTAATCAGTTCATTCATCCGGATGACAAACTGTGTGGGCTGCAGGCAACCCTTGGCTTGTGAATTCGAAACAAAGCTACGGGCATTGCTGAGGCGCGGCAAGTGCATCAGGTTGGGGATTCTGAATTCTCATTGTGGATTTTCTGAAAATTCACAGTCTTAAAATGTGTTAAATGAGAAGTGAAAACTGGGATATTGGCTATTTTTGATTTACCCCATACCTCAAATTAATTTTACGTGCTGCTATGTTCTAAATTATTGCTTAGAAATAAATTACCGTTGCAACAAATGGCAATCAGTCGCATATCTACATTATTATTACATTGTATATTCATCATAATGTTTCAGGAATCCTTCGCCACATCGGTGCAGGATTCCTTACAGAGGAAAGACTTCAGGTACCTGTTCACCAGGATAGGAAGTACTAAAGAAATGCCTGCGCGGCAGAAAATATATTTACAGGCATTCCTGGCAAACGCTAAAGCAGCGCAAGATTGGGAACTTATTGCAACAGGTTATAAAAACTATGCTGATTATGCCGATGAAAATATGGCTATCATTTACAGCGACAGCATGGTATATGCTGCCAAGCAATCAGGTGATAATAAATTAATAGGATCGGCTTACCTGTCAAAAGGAATTGCTTTCTATGCCCTTAAACGGCATGAACTGGCTTTGGAGAATTATCTTATTGCCAAACCCTACATTGAAGTATCAGGAGATGACTACTTAAAATATAAGCTCACATACAATATTGCCCATGTCAAGTATTACCTGGGCAAAAATGAGGAGGCTATCCAGCTCTTTAATTCCTGCCTTCAGTATTTTAAGAATACGAACCCCAGGGCTTACCTTAATACGCTGCATTCCTTAGGCCTAGTTTATAACAAGGCCGGCGACTATGGAAAATCACTGGACATGGTAACGCAGGGAAATACTGCCGCCAAAGCCTTAAACAACCATAGCATGGATGCTTATTTCCTTCACTTGCAAGGCTTAAATGAATATTTCAGGGAAAATTATGCCTCAGCCATAGAACATCTCAAAAAATCCATACCCGAGATAAAGGATAATAAAGACCATGGTAATGTTGCAGTGGCTAATTTCTACATTGGTAAAAGCCTTTGGGATTTAAAGCGACGCCGGGAAAGCGTACCGTACTTAAAACATGTGGACGAGGCTTTATTAGATTATGATTACATCCGGCCTGATCTAAGGGAGAGTTTCGAATTATTGATTGATTTTTATAAAGATAAGGGCGAACTAAAACAGGTATTGTATTATGTAGACCGGTTATTGGTCGCCGACAGTATCTTAAGAACTACCCATGATAAATTGTATGACAATATTCATGTCAACTATGATACGGTGGAACTCCGGCAGGAAAAAAAGAATATTGAAAAGCAACTCTCTCAGGAGGTGTCTCATAAGAAATTATTGATTGTAGGTTCTGTTTGCCTGGCTATAATCATTATACTTCTTACAGTGGCATTGTACAGGCACCGTCGGCGTAACCGTATTTTCCGTGAATTGATGGAAAATAAAAAACCTATAAGTAATCCAGTTAGCGACGCACCCAAAGAACTAAATATCCCACAGGAAACGGTAGATAAAATTCTGTCTCGCTTAGAGAAATGGAGACAGTCTATGCGGTATCTTGAGCCCAATATTACGCGAGCCTCAATGGCGGTTTATCTGGAAACAAATGTACATTATGTATCCGATGTGATTTCGCACTGTTACGGCAAGAGCTTTACTGAGTACATAAATGACCTCAAGATAGATTATATTATTGAGCAACTGAAAACCGATAAGCACAAACGCATGTTTACTCATGAAGCGCTCGCTAAGGAAGCGGGCTTTGGTACTACACAAAGTTTTGTTACAGCTTTTAAGGCGAGAACCGGTATTTCACCTAACTTCTTTAGTGCGAAGATCAGGAAGGAGATGGATGAAAAGGGAAATCAGTAAGCTTGGGACTGATATTAAAAATAAATTCGTTCGCCGATCTCACACCAATACTTTTTTGAACGGTGCTTGAACATAATCACGATTTTTAAATTTTATTTCTTTAAAAAAGATCGTATTTCATTTGCAATTTCAATAAGTAGACTATCCGATACATTCGTACTTAATTGACGTGTGTGAATTACTAATTTTGTTTTATCAGCGTTATAATGAGTCCAACATAATTGCTTTTCATTGCCAATTTGTTTGTCAAATTTCACATTAAATATTTCTTCAATTTCGACACCATTTATATAATTGCTGCAGGCTAATATGACGATTGGAAAATTTTGAAAAAAAACACTTTCTTTAATAAACTTCTTTCTGTCCGGAATTCCTTTCTTATCCGCATCTCTGGTAAATTTTGCGGGAGAGCTATTCATTTCCGTTAGAAAAAAATTATTATGAAAGTCAATTTCTTTCTCTTTTACAGATGATAAATTATTGAGAAATATTAAATCATGGAGTTTTTGGTACTTGCTCCAGGTTTGTCCTTCTTTTAATTCTTTTGCGTGTAAACTCTTAAAGGGGAACAATGGATTTGAAGTTAATGGTGAATCTTTTCCACCTTTCCAATTGGGTATAGAGTCAACATGTAAAAGGTTTTCTATATTCAAATTCCATTTAGTTGCATTTTCTTTAAAATCTTGAAGCATTTCATTTTGAAACCTAACATAGAGTTCGTCTCCTTTAGCTTTATTTTCAACATCAGTTGCTGTTTCTTTTCCTACAATCAAAATCTTACTATTTGGGTTTCCTGTCCCAATATAGATTTCTGTTTTTGTGCATTCAATAACTTTTTTTACAAAGATTTCAGGATATACCATATATTTTTGTTCTTATAGAATCTCATTCACTATAACTTTTCTTAGTTACTGCTTACCAATCAACGGATTGTACTTATCTCTAAGTATACGCTCTATATGTGGGACAATAAAATCATAGTTAATCACATCAATTTCAAGGACTGAAACCCTGAATTGCAAGCCATGGAGGTTTGACCTGTGTTTGAGTTTCATAGCGTAAGTATTCTTAGCCGGCGAGAGATTTATATGTTCTCGAATCCTTTTATAAACATCTTTATTTTTCCCAATGTATATAGGCAGCCACTGCTTATCGAAATTTTGATACATGGATAGCCTCTTTTTGATAACACTTGATGAAAAAAAAGAATCCTGTTTTTTCTTTGACCACGCCTCCGCAAAATTTCTAATTTTTGTTTCTCTTTTTTTGCCCGGTAAAATATCGCTGTCGAGATTAAGTTCGAAGAGATAAACGCCTTTCCTTTTGACCGGTGAAAAGAACAATTTATTATCAAATTCCTCAGATAAAATAAAAGACAGACCGTTTTCAGTATCGAAATTGACATCAATTAAATTAGTTGCAATATCAGAAATATGAGCAGATATATTAGTGTCAAATTCCTTTAGTATTTCAATATATCTCATCTTAGCACTTCATATATGAAACACTCCCCTCAGCAACCATCCCAACTTTCTCTTCAGCCTCACTCACAGTAACCTGCCCGTTCATTAACATAGGCAGCAACCAATCACGCAGTTGAGCGAGTTCCTGATTTTGTATTAGATTATTTTCTATTTTATTATAAAACTGATTTACAGTTGTTGAAAATGCTTTAATAGTTTTATTGTATGGGATTATTATATTTAATTCCTTGATTTTTTCTTGCGACAAATTATCTCTTGCTGAACCAGTACTCAAATTAATCAAATATTGATACATATCATCTAATACAAACTTCGTGTAGTAAAAAAATAGATCGTTCAGTGGCATTATTGCACAGATTGCTTGATTAGTTGTAGCTTCAAATGAAATTATACTAGTTTTACCGGCAGTTGCTCCATACATCGCCATCAAAATAGTTTTTGCAGGGAACAATTTTGCACTTGAATTATTCATCCCCAATTCCGAAATGAAATTTTCAGTTGAAACGATAAATGCATTATTCAATTCACCGCTATTAATCCATGGAATAGTACCATTTTCATAAAATGCTTTTTCAGTGGATTTAGGTGTACCTCCGGAGCCTGTCTTAGCAATATTTCTGATTTTCTTTACCTCCCACCCCACAGGAATCTCCCTCTTCAAAGTCTCATTATACACCATCTTACCGCTCGATGATTTATAAGGCATTCCATTAGTGTCAGGAAAATCAAACTGTACAAACCAATAATCGTACAGCGTTTTGGCCATTGCCTCTAGTTCTGCATTGATTTTATTGTTCAAATCTATTTTATCATCCAAAACTGAAAGGACCGAAGCGATTTTTTGTTGGGTTGGTAGGTCTCTATAAATTATATCTATTTCACCAAAATTCTTCAAGATAATTCTTGGCAGTGCACTACCAGAAACATACTTTTTTGCAACTGTTTCTTTTACAGAACTGGAATGAAGATAATATTTCAAATAGGAAGGGTCAATTTTTTTTAAGTCTGGTCTAAGAATACCTATTGAAGATAGAATTGCTTGCTTTTTATTCTCCTTTACGACAAAAACATGCTTTAAGTAACTACCGTCCTTTGCTATCAGAATGTCATTTATTAAAGGAACACAATCATTCCTTAACATTTTTTCATATTCTTCCTCATTGATATATTTACAATCATCATAAGAAAAACCATCATGCTTCATATCCTTAACTGAAAGCATTGGAATACCTTTCTCAATGCCCACTGGACTATAATGAGAACCATCAGTAATTCTTTTGCAAACTGAATTTAACTTTACAAATTTGAAATTACTCATACCTCAATCCCTTTAACTGTTCCTGAATTTCTTGGTCTAAAGCACTCCCTTCTGCAAAAAGGTTTTGCAGGCGGTTTTGAAAACCGTTCATTTTTTCGGCAAATTCCTCAGCCGTAATATCTACATACTCAATTTTAACCTCAAAATACTGCCCCGCACTAAAGCTGTAGTTTTTGGCGACAATTTCATCTTTAGTTACTACTACAGAGAGGTCGGGTATAGCCTCCTTTTTATTAAAGGCTTCAATAATACGGTTTTCCTCGTCAGAGGTAAGCACTGTACGCTGGTTTTTTCCTTCTTTTACGGTTTCACCAAGCTTAGAGGCGTCCATTAACACAATATGCTCGCTATCAGCTTTTTTATCTAAAAACAATACTGAAACGTTGGTACCCGTACTGGCAAAAATATTACTCGGCATGCTTACCACCCCACGCAGCCAGCCGTTGGTTATAAGGCGTTCACGTATTTTCTTCTCAATACCGCTTTGTGCAGTAATAAAACCAGTGGGCACTACAATAGCTGCTTTACCTGTATCACTCAGTGAGTGCATGATATGCTGAATGAACAACAAATAAATAGCCATTGATTCTTTTTTGGTTTTCGGGATGTTCGGAATTCCCGCAAAAAAGCGCATTTTAAAAGCATCTTTTTCTAAATCAGCATGAAAGTCAGAGAAATCCAGCTTAAATGGCGGATTAGAAACAATGTAGTCGAACTTTTTGTCCAAATACGTAGGTTGTGCTATCGTATTAGTTTTAATGATATTCGGGATAGAATGCGTAAGGTTATTTAATATTAAATTTAAACGAAGCATATTGCTCGATTTCTGCGAAATATCCTCTGAGTAAATGGTACAGTTTTCTTCTCCAATCTCGTGGGCTATACTCATTAATAACGTTCCTGACCCCGCCGAAGGGTCGTACACTTTTACATCTTTTACCGGCTCCGGCACCATAATTTGCGCCATGATACGGGCTACAGCATGAGGGGTGTAATACTCGGCATACTTTCCGCCGCTATCGGTGTTGTAATCTTTTATCAGATATTCAAAAATGGTAGCAAAAAAATCGTATTTCTGTTCAAACATTTCCTCAAAACTAAACTCAAACAGCTTATTGATTAGAGCTTTAGCAAACGCGTCTCGCTGCGAAGAGTCAGAGATAAACTGCGTTAAATCGTCAAACAAACTGTCTTTGGCTCCTGTAAAGGATTTTACCGAAAATACTTCGGCGTTTTCAACTGAAACCTGTCGTAGTGTGTCGTCGAACGTCTTACCAAAATCAGAATCATTCTGGATGGTAAACAAATGCGAGATGAGGTGTTGTGGCCTTAACCGCGGAATATTAGGATCTAATGAATCTACTAAATCAGAATAGTCGTCTTCATTCAGGCTGCGTAAAGCTACCGAAAAATTCTCAGCTTCATTTAATGCGGGCATTTCCTGCTTGACGGCATACCTGAATTTATCATTCAGGAATTTATACAGGAATACCTGGGTAATGATTTTAAATTCGTTCCCGTCATTTCCTAAGCCATAGTTGGCACACACACTTTTTAGGTTATCTATAAGTGTCTTGGTTTTGGTCATGAAGTTAATGTCTTGGGTCATGTGTACTATCTGTATTGATACTGTTGTAAATATTCATTTGCAATTAAATTGGAAATGCTATTTTTTAATACCTGATCCATTTCAATCTTTTCTTTTTTCTTAAATTCCTGTACCACCAGTTGCAGGAGATAGCGTTTAAAATAAGCTTCGTTTTTCACTACATCTTCTTGGCTTTCCAGTTTGTTGTCTACTTGTTGCTTTACCTGCATTAAGGCTTTATGCAGCTGCAATTCTTTAGCATTTAGGATACCTTTCTCACTAAGCCGCTTGTGCACACGGGCATACTTGTCATCATTCTCATATTTGGCTTTTAGCAGTGCGTTCTTACGGTTCAGTTCTTTGGCACGGTCATAAATCTTTTGCAACAAATGCATGTTCTCCACCATGTCCGCCTGGGAAACTTCACTTAAATTTTTCTTTTTGAAAATACGCTCCAATTCTTCGCGCAAACTTACGAATTGCGGATCAATCTGGTCAAAATTATGCTGTAAGGATTCTCTTGTTTTGCGCAAAATATTTTTAAACTCATCAGCCAACACCAGTTCGCTTTCGTCTACTTTAATAAACTGAAACACGATGTCTTCTAAAGCAGTATTCAGTAAATTAGCCGATGCTTCCTCGTTACCAATACTTTCTAAGAAATTAAGGTTATCTAAACGATTTTGTGCTTCAGACAACAGGCGGTTCCAAATTTCAAAATCAGCCACGCCATCCAGCGCTTCGTAACCATTTATGGCGATAATGTTTTTGAGTTCTTTTGCTGTACGCAATGCTTTTATTAAGCGTAGTAACTCGTTCTTATCCGTAAGTTGAGCGATTTGCTGTGAAAACAACTCCCGGTTTTGTGTATCGTAATGAAATAAAGTCTCTTTGATTTCCTGTATTTCCTTCTGGATTTCTTCCTCGGTTTTAAACAGATGGGAATACATCTCCATTTCGTCCCCTAACTGCTCCTGTAACTCATCAAAATAGAGTTTATTGGTACGGTCAAATGCTTTGGAGATATCGGCAAAATCCACCACATATCCGTACTGATATTTTTTATACGGGCGGTTCACACGGGTTAGCGTCTGTAATAAGTTATGATCCTGAATCACACGAGCTAGGTATAATTTCTTTAATCGTTTGGCATCAAAACCCGTAAGTAGCATATTGTACACAAACAATATATCTACTTTTGCTTTTTTATAGGCTTTAATCAATTCCTTACGGACAGCTTTGTCATTTTCATCATGTAAAATTAAGGCTGCGGTTAATGTTGGTTCGTCATGTAAACCGTATTTAGCCTGGGGTTCTGCTGCCATTAAAAGGCCGGCATCGGTTTCCTGCACACCATATTTTTCCTGAAATAAACGGAAAAGCTCTTTCGCCTGGTCGGCCGAATCGCAAACCACCATACCTCCCAAAGTTGTGTCTTGCTGATCCCTTCGAAACTTTATTAGGTCTTTTGTAATGTAATCTAATAGGGGAGCTGCAAATTTCTGATGAGCATAAATTTGTCGCGTAGTAATATCGCCCTGCAGCACTTTGATTTGATCCATCACTTCTTTCATCTCGATTTTGAAGTTACCTTCAATTTGCTCACGGATAAGACGAAGGGTATACCCATCGGCAATGGACATATTGTAGTAGTACTTGTGGATGTAATTGCCAAACAGCAATTTCGAATCGTAGTCTTTAGCTACTTCCTTAAGTAGTGGCGTCCCTGTTAATGCGATCATAACAGCCGAACGGTCAGAATTAATAAGATGCCCCAAATAGCTCCCTTTAGGGTTATAGCTTCGGTGTGCTTCGTCTAAAAAGTAGACCCTTTGTACATTGATATCATACATAAGGTCTTTTGCAGAAACAGCATCTTCTGAGAACTTTTGTATATTCACGACAGTGATTTCAGGTTCTCCCGAATCGTTATGTAACGCCCCTACAACCTGCAAGTCTTTAATAAATTCGTCTTTAGAATTTACCTGCTTTACCCTTAAGCCGCGATTGGCAAACTCTCCCGAAGCCTGGATTAACAAATCAAGACGGTCTACGATAAAGTAGAATTTAGGGATGACTTGCTTCTTGGCGTAATAATCGGTTAGGTATTTAACATTGTAATAGGCCAATGCTGTTTTACCGGAGCCTTGGGTGTGCCAGATGATTCCCTTATTTTGCCCGGACTCCAATTTTGCTTCGATAGCCTGGGTAGCAAACAACTGGGGATAGCGCATGATGTGCTTCTGGTATGCAACTTTGCCGTCAGTATCTTCCTGCACATAAGCAATTGCATACTTTAATAAAAATTGCAGGCGTTCTTTACTAAAAAGCGAAGTTAGGATACGATTCGTTGGCGTATTCTCCTGTTTGTTCGTCAGGTATTCAGGACTATTTTTGATAACAATCAGGTTGTTATCTTTCAGCAATTCAATCTCTGTCTTCTCATCAATTGAAAGCAGCTTTTGCTTAACAGGATAATCTTCATCTTCCCTGAAGAAATTGAAATGAACCTGATCGTAAGACGGAGTTCCGTAGAATGCCCCAAAGACAGGGTCAACAATCCCGTCTTCGTATTCCATGTTATTTGAGAATACCAGCAACTGAGTGATATTGGCAAAACGGCGGAAATGTTTATTGGCAAAACGTGTATTGATACGGTTCCGTTCAGCGATAACACCTTCTTTATTGTGTGGTTTCTTAACTTCAATAAACGCTAAGGGCATGCCATTGATTAAAACGGTAATATCAGGGCGGAACTCTTCATCACCCGTTTTACAGGTTAATTCTGTAGTGACGTGAAACTCATTATTGGAAAAATTTGCAAAGTCAATCAGTTTCATTCCAGATGTGGCTACCACGCGCTCATAAAACTTCTTACCTAAATCTTCGTAATCCAGCTCCAGATTAATTTCATCAAGCAATCGCTGGGCTTCTTGCTCAGAAATATTATTTATGGCAGCTATCTTTGGAATAAAAATAGAGGGGAAGATATTGTTTTCTTCTATCCTAATCTGCTGGTTTAACGGAATGTATCTATATCCCAGGCGCATCAAATGCAGTAAAGCAGGAATTTTTACCCGGGAATCTTCATTAAACTTCATATAATAAGGGTTGATTCCCGTAAAAATAAGCATTTACATTAAATCATTAACAGAAAGTTGGGAGGTGGTAAGGGGCAAGTATGAAACTACTTTCCAATTAATCAACAAACTTTAAAATTAGACGCGCTACGGAACTGACACAGTCCCTGCAAAACTCAGCAAGCCATTTTTCAGACTGGTTGTCAAAATGAGATTCACTAAACTCATTCCTAGCATTTGAAACGCCATTGGTTATAGTAGGTATTAAGTTAAGTATCTGCTCAGGATATGCTCTATTCTCATCGTTAAGCCGCTTCTTAAGATGATCTCTTACAAGTGTTGATAATGAATTTAATTTATCGACACTTTTATGCTCTGGCAAGTGTTGTTGTACATAAGCTTTAAAAATTCCTTCAAGGCAGGTATATGCATAAGTGATAGTAAGATTAAATCTTTCATTAGTTATAGACTTGTCCATATCACGTACAACTTCCTCCAGTTTATTATAATTCCATACATCAGAAGGCACTATTGTTTTAGGAACCTGCTGTGAAAACCTGTATGCTAACTTTTCAAGTTCCTTAATTACCTGTGCGCTTGCACCTAATAAAAGTAAGTCTTCACGAAAATCATCTATAAAAAGATCTTCCTTTTTCCAGTCACTGTAAGTAGTTAGTAAAGTAATGAAAAACGAAAAAAAATCCTTGTAATGGTTCTGGAATATAATATTTAGCGCTATGACGATTGCCTGCTCTGAATCATAGGCTTCTACGTCCATTCCTAGACTATAAAATGTCCTGGCGTCTTTTGCATCGCGATATACAGATTGCCAAAATTCATCTATTTCAAGTTTGACACACATCCTGTGAAAATTATTTGATTTGAGGAATTCGCCAAGTTCCAAAGCTTTTAAATCTTCATTGAGTGCTTTTAATTTTGAAATAGGTTCAATCATGTCAATACTGTATACTATAGAAATTTATTTACTATAAGTGGTAAAAATATTTCCTTATCATTTTCCTGTAAGTCTTTGCCAACCCGGCAGTCTATATCCAAAAAGAATAACTCGTTAGCAAACTTTACAATTGTCCTTCCTTCAGGATTCCTTTGAACAAGCTTATTAAAAGCCTCCTCGGGAATCTTACCCTTAAGCTGCGGGAGATTGTCTTTATGAAAATCAAATGTCACAACATAGGAACTATCTCCGTATTCAAGCCCCGAAGACATTGTGTACTTATTATCATCCAGTTGCCCTATATGAAATGAAGGTACATTAGGAAATAGTAAGCTTGGAAAATCATCAAAACCAAGTCTTTTAAGATGCAGGCCGAAATCTTTGCGTACGTTATTTTCTGCATTCGTAAAAACATTATCAGGAAGTAGAAATTCCTTTAACTGGCTCCAGTAGCCAGGTAGGGCTCGGGTAGGGAAATGCAGAAGTGGTTTGTCAGTATTTATGCTGTATAAAGTAAAATATACACCATTACACAGTGCAAAATAGTTTACACGTACTTCACTATGTATTGCATAAGAATAAGCCTGTTCAACATGGACCGAATTAATTGTCGGTTCTGATGGAGATTTTGCATCCATTATCCAGGCAGGTTTTCCTTTGACTTCAAAAAGATAATCAGGTATAATGTAGATATTCTTTCGTTGAGAACCTATTGACACATAGGGATGCAGCAGTTTTCTGCTCCTGATAATCTGGTTGGGCAGTCCTGCAGAATAACCTAAACCTTTAATTATAGGTACAATAATTTCTTCCCGTACTGAATCTTCCTTAAACTCAGGATGATTTAACAAATCAAAATCAAATTCCTCCAGTATATTGTCGAGCTTATGTGTCTTCATTTAACTAATATCAGCAGTATTTAAGATTTCTACTTCTGATTTACAGTGTTATAAAATAAAAGTCAATGAGTGTTGCCAAGCATTCTCATAATAAAAAAGATGCTAGACATCTTAAAATACTGGCTTACCAGTTCCTCCAATCATATTAAGTGGGAGTCCCAAATTTGCTCAAGGCATCGGAAAAACAATACTACTGGTATCATTAAATTTTTCATCTTGTTTAGCTACATAAAACCAACCATCAGTTAAGCCTTGATATACTTCTGTTTCACATTTTGGGCAATTTGCTTTTTCAAGTTTTTTTTCTTCTGAATAAAACAATGAATTTTCATTAATTTCTAGTTCCAAGTTACAGTTTTTACAATCTAATTTCATTGCAATAAATGTTTAGGTAAAAATAATCTTTTTAAGGTATTAGGATATACTTGTTTTAGATAATTATCTCTGCAGTAGCAAGCACCTGAACAAGTTGGGCGAGTTAAAAATTTATTTTTAAGTGATGTATTATCACCTAATGTCTGTTTAAGGGCCGCTACAGCCTCGTTAAAAAGATGATAGCCCTGTGTTTCAACTCTAGGATCATCAACCAAAACTTGTTTTAGATAATCAAAGAGGACGGGGTCAGTTACATTCTTGATCGTAACCATCTTCCGTTGTCTTTCGTAATTATTCCAAGTATCTCTTAGCTCTTCAACACTTGAAAAATACTTTTGTTTCATAGTCATTTCTGCGTTCCAGTATTGAGGGTTGTCTTTTGTTACCCAAATATCGAAATTTTCAGTCAAAAGAAAATCTATCGAAATTTTGAAAGAAATTGGACCGTAGACATTCTGACGAGGAAAATATCCATGTAAATCAATTGTATCAATAAAAATATCATTCCATACATCGAAAACCTTATCTGAGTCATCTGAACCTTGTTCTGTCTGATAAAGTCCATGCTGTTCTACACCCCCTCTTGAAATCAATCCATTTGCTTCTAAAAATGTAATCGAAGTAGCTACTGTATTAGCATGATGTAATATAGTTATGTTTTTTTCCAAAAACAGTTGATGTAATAAAATGTTATCAAGCTTCATTCAATCCCAAAATTTCTTTCACCAACTGTCTATTAGCTGTAGATGCCGCTTCTAATAGTCTATTTTTTACATCGGAACTTAATTCTTCCGCGCGAAGTTTTCTTGACCTATTCATACCAGATGGATAATGGTTTGCATCATACTCGTGCAATATTTCCCCATCATCAAATAAAGTATAGTCATCATCTAGCCCCTTTTTCATCATCATAGATTTTGCAAGGATATTTCTCATATGCTAATTAATTAATTTAGCCTATTCTATGATCTTTTTAGATAATCCTCTATTTCTTCTTCAGTTGCTGGAGTAACTACCCACCAACCGTTTGTCATTCTTTCAATTGTGTAGCGACAATACGGACAAGTGATAGGTTCTCTTTCTTTGGTACCGGGCATTTGCAAATTATGTTCAGCAACATGAAAAGGTTTTCCACAAGATTGACATTTTTCCATATTAGTAATTTTAAATTATAATTAACTTACTTACAAAGTAAAGAAAGTAGTACTGTAAAATATACAAGTAAAAATACCTGTTTTAAATAAATGTTTAAATACCTATTAATAGGTATTTAAACTAAACAAAAAAAGATGCTTTCGCATCCTCTAATAGTCAAAGAAAAAATTATTTTTTCAGGTGTTTTTGTAATCTTACCTTGCGACTAATTTCATCATTAATTTCCTTTTGTGAAACAGTATTGACAAGTTTGAAAAAATCCTCAATGCTTATATTGAAATAATCACAAATTAAAAATAAATTTTCCAATGTGGTGTTTGGCATAGATTCTTCTCTTCCTGAATTCCACGACTTACTATATTTTAATGAAATTTCATTATTAAGATACTGTTGAGTCATAGGTTTCCCAGCAATAAGAACTTGAATTCTCAATCTCTTGAAAATTATTCCTACTGCTACTCTATATCTTATATTTCTAATTTGAAAATTCACATAGTAAAATAATTTATAAATTTTAACCAACACAACGACGTATATGTCGTTAAAAATTATTAAGTTTGTTTTATTCCTTCCTTAGGAAATTGTAATTTTGCGATACTTCAAAATATAATATGAAGCATTCGCTTTGAATCTCGTTCTCGAAAACTGGTACTTTAAGAACATGCGAGATGATAGGTGCAAATGCTCACGCCATACGGCGTGGGCTCACTTATTCGCATGTAGGTATACCAGTACCTCGAGAACGATAAGATGAGTTTAAACCCACGCCTCCTTTTTAGGAGTTACTACTTCACTCTCAGCTTGTATTCTTAGCGTTTTCTTTATTTTTTTGTCGGGCTTCGCAAACGTTGTAGTATAACCTTTAACCCGTTTTGCGTATGGTTTAGTTTTTACATAGTTAAGTAGGCCCGGCCTGTACTGGTATTCCTCGTTGAGTTGGTTGGGGAAAGGCCGGGTATCTTTTTTAGGTTCATAAAAAAGCCCCCCGTGTAAGTTTGGCGACCCACGGAAGGCATAGACCAATAAAACCCAATGTCTCATTAATCTTAACCAATGTTATGAAATTTATTTCAGCAAACAAAGGGCTAAGGGTGCTTTTCTATTCTCTTGCTTTAGCATCCTTACCAGTCAGTGCCTTAGCCCGGGCACATGCTTCACCAATTTCCGAAGCCTATTTTCAGCAAACCATTTCAGGAACCGTCTCCGATGGCTCAGGTCCCTTGCCGGGCGCGATAATTGTCGTCAAAGGTACAACGCGCTCCGTCGCAACGGATACTGAAGGTAATTATTCCATTGCCGCTGGTGTCGGTGATGTATTGGTATTTTCCTTTACAGGCTTTAAAACCGTTGAGGTAATTGTCGGCTCGCAAAATACTCTAAACATTATCCTTGAGGAAGATACTTTACAGCTTGAGGAGGTAACCATCAATGCCGGTTACTATAATGTGAAACAGAAAGAAGCTACCGGCAGTATTACTCGAATTACCTCGAAAGATATAGAAACACAGCCTGTATCGAATGTTTTGGCTACCATGCAGGGGCGTATGGCAGGGGTAAATATTATCCAGAATACAGGTGTGCCCGGTGGCGGTTTTGACATCCAGATACGCGGGCTTAATAGTCTTCGCTCCGGAGGGAATGCACCGCTCTACATTATTGATGGTGTCCCTTATGCATCACAGGCTATCGGTAATCCCCAGACATCTACAATTTTGCCAAATTCCACTAGTCCCTTAAACAGTATTAACCCATCCGATATTGAAAGCATAGAAGTGCTTAAAGATGCCGATGCCACTGCCATATATGGCTCCCGAGGTGCAAACGGTGTGGTATTGATTACGACCAAAAAAGGAAAGATTGGGGTTACAACATATACAGCCGGTATATCAAGTGGTTTTGGCAGTGTAACGCGCTTTGCCAATATGATGAAAACTCCCGATTATCTTGCTATGCGCGAAGAAGCCTTTGCAAACGACGGTCTTTCTGTCTACCCCGATAATGCCTATGATATCAACGGGACATGGGATAGAAACCGCTACACAGACTGGCAGAAAGAAATTACAGGTGGGACAGCCAGTATTACCGAAGCCTCAGCATCAGTTTCCGGCGGCAGTGAGCAGACACAGGCACTGGTCAGTGGAAACTTCAGAAGGGAAACTACTGTTTTTCCGGGTGATTTTGAATACAATAAGGCTAATGTCCATACCAATCTGAGGCACCAGTCTACGGATGAAAAATTTAAGGTTTCCTTCTCGGCATCCTATACTATGCAGGATAATGATCTTCCATGGAAAGACCTTACGCTCGAAGCGAGAGGCCTTGCGCCTAATGCCCCGGCGCTGTACAATGATGACGGTTCGCTTAACTGGGCAGACGGTACATGGGATAACCCGCTACGGAATCTGGAGGGGAAATTTAAAGCCAGGACCTATGACCTCATTGCTAATACAATGCTTACATGGAATATCTGGAAGGGCATTTCTTTTGGTACTTCTTTAGGTTTTACAGACGTGAGGCACGATGAAAGCAGGACATTGCCTTCTACCATATATAATCCTTCCTACGGCGCCGGTGCAGAATTCTCTTCTGTGTTTTTCAACACCACAAACAGGCAGTCGTGGATTATTGAACCGCAACTCAACTGGAAGCAGGAGTTTGGAAAGCTAAAAACAGAAGTGCTTGCGGGCAGTACATTCCAAAAACAGAATTACGATCAACTGGTGGTCTCAGGGATGGGTTTTCCAAGCAATGCCATGATTTACAACCTTGCAGCCGCCACAACAAAAACAGTAGTGTCAGACGACCAGAGCACCTATAAGTATCAGGCAATATTTGCACGCGCTAATTTTAACTATGACCGTCGGTATATACTCAATCTTACCGCAAGGCGGGATGGTTCCAGCCGATTTGGGCCGGGTAACCAATTTGCTAATTTTGGTGCAGCAGGTTTAGCCTGGATTTTCTCAAATGAAGAATTTTTAAAGGACTTTGCGCCGCTTAGCTTCGGCAAGTTGCGGGCTAGTTATGGTACCACGGGTAACGACCAGATCGGCGATTACCAATATCTTAATACCTATTCCGGAACAGGTGTGGGGTATAATGGTGTTATAGGATTGATGCCCACCAGGCTTTTCAATGAAAATTTTAGTTGGGAGACCAACAATAAGTTGGAGTTGGCACTTGAGGCGGGATTTTTAAGGGACCGTATCTTCCTGATTCTGAACTATTATGATAACCGGTCTTCGAATCAGCTTGTGGGAATTCCATTGCCTGGCACTACTGGTTTCAATACTATTCAGGCTAATCTTGGCGCTACAGTCCAAAACAAAGGGATTGAAGCGACCTTAAATACGATCAATTGGCAAACGCAGGATTTTTCATGGACAACATCTTTTAATATTTCTGCCGCCAGGAATAAACTGCTTGAGTTCCCGGGATTGGAAGAATCGACCTACCGTAACCAATTTGTAATCGGGCAGCCCACAAATATTCGCCTGCTCTATGTCTACAAAGGGGTAAATCCTGACACGGGTATTTATGAATTTGAAGATCTTGATGGTGATGGTGCTATTACTGCGGCGGGAGACAGGAAATCAATTGCGGATTTTAATCCCAAATTTTTCGGAGGGCTTCAAAACACCATTACATACAGGGGCCTGACATTTGACTTTCTCTTTCAGTTTGTGAAACAAAATAACTGGAATGAAAATTATCTGAGCAGCATGCCAGGTACTATGGCCAACCAGCCCGCCGGGGTGATCCAGCGCTGGCAGGAGCCGGGAGATAATGCGCCTTTTCAGCAGTATAGTACAGGGGTACAATCCGGTGTTTTCGATGCCTTTATGCGATATTCAGAGAGCACAGCCGCATTTAGCGATGCTTCTTTCATCAGGCTTAAGAATATTTCCCTAACCTACACCTTACCTGATGAGTGGCTAAAAGGGGTTAAATGCCGCCTCCGCCTCGAAGCACAAAACTTATTGACCATTACCTCCTACAAAGGTGCGGATCCAGAGTTCGGCACAGCAGGATTTCTTCCCCCTCTTAAAATGATAACAACCGGAATTCAAATTACATATTAGGATGAAAAATATAAAAGCAAAATTTATAAACCGTAATTATAGAAAGTTACTTTTCCCGCTGCAGTGCTTTGTTTTAAGCTTATTTATCACGCAGTGCGAAAGTTTCAATGATGTGGACTTACCCAATTCCCAACTTACGGGTCAGGCAGTCTTTGAAAGCACTACCACAGCAAATGCTGCAATGGCACATATCTATGCAAGCCTCAGGGATAGTGGTTTGCTGACAGGAAACTCCAACGGCCTTTCTAATCAACTGGGACATTATACTGATGAATTGGCCTTCTATGGTGCCTCAAGCCATTTCTCGGCTGCTTTTAGCAATAACAGCCTTATTCCCTCAGACCTTAATGTCCGTAGCATCTGGAATGACAGCTATAACCAGATATACGCCTGCAACGCTATTATAGAAGGTGTCCGTAATGCGCCGCTGCTCCCTGTTGGCGATCGGGAAAGATTAGAAGGGGAAGCCTTGTTTGTACGCGCTTTGGTACACTTCTATCTTGCCAACCTCTATGGCCCTGTTCCCTATATAACCACAACGGATTATAGTGTGACAAGATCTGCCACCCGTGTCCCTGTCGATGTGGTATATCAGAATGTGACTACCGATCTTCTGGCAGCCCTGCCATTGCTTTCTGATACCTACAGCAATCCGGAGCGGGTGATCCCGAATAGGAAAGTAGTACAGGCTTTTCTCTCACGGGTATATCTTTATAGTGGCGTATACGACCAGGCCATAGCCAGTGCCTCAATACTTATCGATGATACAGCTACATTCCAATGGGAAAGCGATCTGAATGATGTTTTTCTTAAAGACGCTTCTACTACAATATGGCAATTTTCGCCCTCACTTGCAGGGTCAAATACGCTTGAGGCTACAAACTTCATTTTCAACGCTGGGCCACCGCCGCTTGTTGCGCTTAGCCCGGCGCTCATGACGGCATTTGAACCCGGTGACATCCGGAAATCAGTCTGGACAAAAGAAATATCAAACGATAACGGGACGTGGTACCATGCTTTCAAATACAAACAGAATGCTGCAACAGCTTCCTCCGTTGAATATTCTATAGTGTTGAGGCTGGCTGAGCAATACCTGATACGGGCTGAGGCGTATGCGCGGCTGGGAGCAATAGAGGCGGCGAAAAACGACCTGGATCTTATCCGTGCCACAGCGGGGCTTCCGGCTACATCGGCAGAAAGCGCCGATGATATACTCTCAGCAATTCTTCAGGAAAGGAAAATCGAATTTTTTACAGAACACGGGCATCGGTTTTTTGACCTGAAGCGGTATGGAAGGCTGGATATTGATCTTTCCCTCGTAAAGCCGGGCTGGGATACGACCGATGCCTTGTGGCCCCTACCTGAAACAGAACTATTGACCAATCCAAATCTCGGAAATCAAAATCCGGGGTATTAATAATTAATTATGAACATTGTAGTAAAAAGAATTATATCCCTAAACACGATCCTGCCGCTTATTTTATTGATAAGTGCCGTATCCTGTGCGCAGCTTTCAAAATTGCCGCTAAAGGTGGAAGATTATGGTAAATGGAGTCATATATTAATTGGTGAACTATCTGACGACGGTACTTGGGGCAGCTATACACTTGCCTATGAAAATGGGCTGGATACGCTCTTTTTAAAAAATACCCGTAATCACAAAACATTCCCCTTTCCTTCATCAGCAAGCGCAGCATTTGGTAAAAGAACGTTTTCCGCTTTAGGCCGGGATAAAGTACTGCGAACGCACTCTTTTAAAAGCGGGAAAACTTTTGAGACAGCGGATATTCGTCAGTTTGAATATGCTCTTAAAAAATCGCTTATTATAGCTATGGGAGATGATAACACTCTTGTCGTTATGGACGAACAGGCACACAAAATCTTTAGAAAGGCAAATGTTATCCGTTTCGAAATATCACCCCAAAAGGATAAGCTTGCCTTGTGGCGCGTTGAACAGGGTAAATCGGCATTCTATTGTTTGGACCTGAATACCCTCAACCTGGTTCTGGTTCATGAAGAAAGCGAACAAAATATGGGTGGCATGCTTTGGAGTCAAAAAGGAGACAAACTTTTAAGCACAGCCTTCGATCAGGCTGCCGGCAAACTGACGGTACTGGTGTACGATATTGCCAAAAATAAAAAGACGCTTTTGGATAACAGCATAAAAAAAGAATATGCAGATTGGGAACTTCAGGTGGCTCATATCGATTTTGCTCCGGATGGGACTAAAGTATATGTCCAGTTCTATCCGTCACTAGACAGTGCTAGTAGTCCTGAAAGGGCAGAAATCTGGAACGCCAACGATAAAAGGCTGTATCCGTTAAGGGCAAGTGATCAGCCTGGAAAAAGACCGGAATCACTTTTTGAATGGACACCGGGTAGTGGCAAATTCAGGATGATATCAGGAGGGCAATATGCTTATTTTAGCCTCGCGCGTGATGGGAAACATCTTTTGGAATGGGATAAATTTGATAAAGAACCTCAATCAGATAAAGAAGCAAACAGGGATATTTATTGCAGGGATCTGGAGTCGGGCAAAGTGAACCTGCTTATTGATGATATTCCGGGAAACGAGCCAATGCTCTTACAATCTCCCAAAGGAGGTTATGTAACCTGGTATAAGGATGGGGATTGGCACCTGCATTCTTATAGCCATAACAGGACGACTGCTTTAGGAAAATTGCTAAAGACAAATGTCTCCATGCCATTGTATGATGTTCTGGACGAGCTTCGTCCTGTTGATCTCCTGTATTTTTCAGAAGATGAAAAATATGTATTCGTGCGTGATGGATATGATGTATGGATGGTTGAAGCTGCGACACTAAAATACAAAAGGCTGACCTCCGGACGTGAAAGGGGATTGAAATATGAGTTTGCGGCGGCTGCTCAAAAAATGGTTCCTTATAAATATAGCGGTTATTACACCAGGGTGATCAATACCGATAGTTCGATATTTTTTTCAGTATCGGATACCGAATCGCTAGATAGCGGATATTCGGCAATTGACCTCCAGGGCAGGGAAACAGTAATAGCATATGGCCCGCATAGCTTCACACAATTACGAATGGGTAGTACAGGAGATGTTTTTTATGTCAAAGAGGATTTTTATAGGCCGCCTGCCATAATCTATAAACCATCTATCGCTAAAAGGGAGCATACTCTGGTTGAAAGCAATACCCTCCATAGCCTATTCGAATGGGGAAGCGTGGAAAAAATCGAATACTACAGAAGTAATGGTAAGAAGATGAAGGCATTGGTGTATTATCCGGCGAACTTTGATAAAAGGAAGCAATATCCGATGATTGTGTATATCTATGAAAATTTATCAAAGAACTTCCACAGTTATTTGACTCCATCAGCTTCAAGCCCTATCGGATTCAATGTGCCCGACCTGTTGGCGCAGGGATATATAGTATTCCTGCCCGATACTGAATCGGAAAAAGCAAATCCGGGGCCGGCAAATTTGGACTGTGTTATTAATGCAGTCAACACCATAATAGCCAAAGGAAATGTGGATCCCGGACGGGTGGGCCTGTATGGCCATTCCCACGGAGGATATAAAACTTTTTACATAATATCGCAAACCGATATTTTTGCGGCTGCCATAGCCGGGGACGGTATTACCAATATGGTTACCGATTATCTTAGCATGAGTATCTTCAACATACCGCTCTATTGGCGTTATGAACACCATCAATTACGGATGGGAGAGGAACTTTTTAGTAACATGCAGGCCTATATTGATAATTCGGCGATCTACCACGCTGGTAAGATTAAAACACCGCTCATGTCCTGGTCGGGTAAGGAAGATTACCATGTCCTGAAAGAGCAGACCACACAAATGTATTTTGCCCTGAGAAGACAAGGAAAAGAGCATGTAATGCTACTGTATCCAAAAGAAGGTCATTCTTTAAGTGATAGGGCCAATCAGGTTGATTTACGCAACAAAATTGTGGATTGGTTTGCCTTCCATCTAAAGGGCGAACCTGAGAAAGAATGGATGCGGCCTAAAAAATAATACAAAGCGGTTTCTTGTGAAACCGCTTTGCTTTTTATTGCACTACGGCTGGATTTTCCAAAGCGTCGTAGCACAGGTGTTCGGAGCAGTTAGCTGATACAACTGTGTGCTGCCGGAGCGGCAAAGGTCAGAAGTTACCTGGACATCACACATTATCGATGACTGCTGACAGGGATTGAATGGATTCCCTGTCTGAATATGGCCGGGAACAAATGGGGCCGCATCAGCGCTTGCCATCGATGTGGTCGTGAATGCTCCTGTAATAGCTATGGCAAACACGCCCAGGCGTGTTAAGCCTTTTACAAAATTGTTTTTCATAATTTATAAAATTAAGTTGTGATCTACTCTTTTTTCAGGTTTTCGATCTAATCCCTGATACATGGCCTTGTATGCGTTACCTCACATATTCCGATGTGATATTCTTTCCCAATCTGTACTTAACAATCGAGGTCCCGACCATTGCGTAGAAAGCGTCTTCATAAACAGCGAAAGTCCTAAGCTTTTTGCCCTGCTCATGATAAACATAAAAGCTGGCCAGGTATTTTCCCTGTTCCATGTTATAGACATCTATGGTACTGGACTCTTTTCTCATATTTGTTGGCTCGAACCGGCCAAGATTAATGGATTGAACAAATAACAGGTTTTTATATACTGTACTGTATTTATTGACGATTAAAGGCGGTGCTGATAATTGGGTAAACCCACTTTGTTTTGAAGTAGCAACTTTTATCTTGGCAATTGAATTAGTATCTATCGTATGGCCTTTATCCAGATGCTGTAGCCGGGGGTCAGTTATTAAGTATTGGTTACGATAGCGGTATACATAGATGAATTTTTTCCAGTGCTGCTCATAGAACATATCACCATCGGTATCGAATACCCCGTCTATTTGTGCAGTCAATATATTTTCGGAATTAAATGCTTTTGCTTTTTGAAGGCGCTGCCTGCTCAGGTAATTTTTACCTGTTTTGGTGCTGACATTACGGGTTATTATTGTATTGCTGTCAATTATTACGGCACTGTTGAAAAATTCAGGTGTCTTCTTAAAACTCCTGATTTTCCAATCATTCTTAAAACCATAAATAATCTCCGGGACGGTTCCGTCGTAATAATAAAAATAAGGAGGGTTAACATATAATGTCAAATAAGTGTACTTATTATCAGTTAATGGGAAAGCTACATCTTTAGTGCGGATTAGAGCAAGCGCAGTATCTATTTGGGTAATTCTTTGAAAGGCTTTACTGTTCCCTAGATAAAGTTCATTATTTTCAATACCAGCGATATAATAGGTGTTATATTTTAAGTCGAGGACTTTCCCTTTGCGTGCAGTGGCCGGAACAAATTTCCTTATGAAAGGATTGGATTTTGAAAGCTTATTCTCAGAGGCGTTATAGAACTGTAGCAATATAAATACAGAAAGAACAAAAGTAAATAACAGCCCTACCGGTATCAAAACAATTTTTCTGAATCTATTCTTACCTGCTTTTGAAGGCCAATTAAGAAGAAATACGCCAACGGCTCCAAGAAATATGAACACCATATTGAATAATAGATGTTGGCGCCATCCTAATTTCTCAAGTATACCGCCACAGGAGCAGGGTATATAAGAACTGAAATTCAGGATAATGTAGATATACGCGGTAAAAAAACACATTAGTAGAAATGCGAAGTAGAGCGCCCATATTCTTAATCTTGGTAGTAACAGGGCAATGGCTATTATAATTTCTGATATGGGAACCACCCATCTTAATAGTGAGGCATAAGCACCAATGAGAGGTGATTGTCCTAGCTGGATTGAGAAATCATCGAATTCTAAAAGCTTGCTTACTGCCGCATAAACAAATAGCAATATGTAGAGCAAACAGATAATTTCGACTGTTATTTTCCTGAAAGAAGGTATTGGTTTCATATCCTGCAAAATTTCATGCTAATAGCATCCAAAGTAAGTTTGCATTAGCAGGATTATTTAGAGCCAAGGTATGTTTTAGCTACTGATAAACACATAGCCAAAACAAGCCAAAATACTTCAGAAACAGTCATTTAAAAATAACACTGCTTATGCCATCATAGTAAGATTTACAGGATCGTCGCAACGTCAGTCAGTGCTTCTTCGCTAAGAAATGAAGAGATAAAAGTAATGGCATCATCCTTTTTCATGGAAGGTGTGGTAAAATAATGGATATAGAAATCTTCCCCATCATCATCGAAATGGATGATATCGGTGAAAGACTGTGCAATGAGGCTTCCTTTTAGCTTGCGTATTTTTCGTTCGGTAGCGGTATCAATATCTTTTGGTATCCTTAAGCGTATAGTTGTAGTCATCAATCTGATTATTGTAAATGCTTCAAAGCTTTTATCTCATTACGGAGGCTGTTAAACATATCGCGGATGTTTTGCGGCTCCAGGCTGTCCGGCTCAAATTCATTGGTGGCGATGCTGCAGGCATATTCCCATATTTCCAACACATCGGAGGCCCTGACCGAATAAGGCTCGTAGAAAGAATTGTCGGAGCTCAGTACCAGGCTGTTCTTGCCGTTCTTATTCAGGCGTTTGTATACAATGCCCTCGTTTTTGGTCAGCAGGATATAGGTTCTGCCATCGCGTACTTCCCCAAGGCTTTCCACATACTTTCCGATAATGAAGGAACCGTCCCTGTGGGGCGGCATGGAGTCCCCGGACACAGGAAAAGCCCTGAACTTTCCGTTTTTAAGGAAAGGCAATGATATTTGCTGCAAGCCTTCGATGAATTCGGGGTCACTATACCCATTCAGGTAGCCCGCCTTGGCTTTCTGGGGTATGATCTCTATTGTATTTTCCCCGCCCGTGTCTATGGTAATAGGTAGCAATATGCGGTTGTCCTCAAGTTTCAGCAGCCCATCCATATCGATCTTGCGCAGGTCGACATTCAGCAGCAGGTCGATGCTTACATGGTAAAATTTGGAAATGCGTTTCAGTATATCATAGGGGGCTTCAGAAGTCCCGGACTCATACTTTACATAGCGTGCACGCGCGATTAGGAGCGCTGTGGCAAGCTTTTCCTGAGAGATGTTCTTTTGAATCCTCAGGAACCTGATGTTGTCGGAAAATAAAGACATACGCGAATTGTTGCTATTTGGAACAGCAAATATATATTATTTTGTTCTAATCTGGTCTAATTTTGTTCTGTACTAAATGCTATGATTATGGAACGCTCGGTGGTACATATGGACCTTGATACGTTTTTTGTTTCCTGTGTAAGGCTGCAAAACAGTGCCTTAGAAGGTATCCCCCTGATTGTCGGCGGTGGTGACCGCGGCGTGGTGGCTTCCTGTTCTTATGAAGCAAGGAAGTTTGGCGTGCATTCCGCGATGCCGATAAAAATGGCCCTCAGGCTGTGCCCTGAGGCGAAAATAGTAAAGGGCGATATGGAATTGTTTTCCCGCTATTCCAATACCGTTTCACAAATTATAGAGCAGCGGGCACCGGTCATGGAAAAAGCCTCCATCGATGAATTTTACCTCGACATCACTGGTATGGATAAGTTTCATGGCTCGTACAAATGGACTAATGAACTATCTGCTACCGTCACCCGTGAAACAGGTTTACCGATCAGCTTTGCGCTCTCGGTAAATAAAACGGTATCCAAAATTGCGACCGGTGAAGGGAAACCCAAAGGCAACCTGGAAATACCACAGCCCATGGTACAGCAGTTTTTAAATCCCTTATCGATCCGTAAAATACCGATGGTCGGAGATGCTACTTTCAAGTTGCTGTCCCGTATCGCCATCCGCAACATCCAGACCCTTGCCGAAATGCCTGTAAATGTGCTGCAGGAGATGATCGGCAAGAACGGTATTGAATTATGGAAGAAAGCAAACGGTATCGACAATACCCCGGTGGAGCCGTATCGGGAACGTAAATCTTTATCGACCGAAGATACCTTCCATCAGGACACTACAGACATGGTATTCCTGCGGTCCGTGCTCTGCACCATGGTGGAAAAATTAGCCTACCAGCTCCGCAGCGAGGGCTGGCTTACCTCAAACGTGACCGTAAAGATCCGGTATTCCAATTTTGATACTGAGACAAGGCAGGTCACCTTAGCCTATACGGCATCGGACCATACGCTCACTAAAGCCGTACTCGAAGCCTTTGAGAAACTTTACCAGCGCCGTATGAGCCTGCGCCTGGTAGGGGTACGCTTCAGCAAACTGGTGCGGGGTTCCTACCAGATCAACCTGTTTGAGGACACACAGGAAATGATGTCTTTGTATCAGGCGATGGACAAAATAAAAAACCGTTTTGGTACTAATGCGGTAATGCGCGGCAGTGGTATCTTTCAATCAAAAGTGCTATAAGTATGTACCTTAACTGCCATTCTTTTCACAGCCTGCGTTATGGTACCATCCCGGTCAGCGAGCTGGTAGCCCAGGGAAAAAGCCTTGGTGTTACAGCTATGGCACTCACGGACATCAACACGGTGACCGGCATTTATGAGTTTTATAAAGCCTGTAAGGAGGCCGATATAAAGCCCTTAGTCGGTATGGAATTCCGGGAGGGGCACAAACTGCTTTATATCGCACTTGCAAAGAGCCGTCCCGGGATTGGTGAGGTCAACCGCCATCGCACCAAATACAACCTGGAAGGTTTGCCCATACCTTCCATCGCACCCGGTTTCAATGAGGTAGTTGTAATTTATCCTGTTGAGAATGTCCCGGATACGCTGCGAGAGCATGAATTTATAGGTATCCGCCCTGAAAACCTCTCGCTCCTGATCCGCCCTGAATGGAAAAGCAGGCTTTCTAAAATGGTGGTGCTGCAGCCGGTGACCTTTCGCAGCAAAACCGAGTACAACCTGCACCGGATATTGCGGGCTATTGACCTCAACACGCTGGGAAGCAAACTAACCCCTTCTGACTATTGCGGTGCGGATGAGCAGGTGGCGCCCCCGGAAGAGATCATGGTACGCTACAGCCAATACCCGCAGATAATAGAAAATACATTTGCCCTTATCAACAACTGCCATTTTGAGTACCAATTCGGCGTGCCAAGGAATAAAAAGCATTACACGGCCAACCGTGACACCGATCTCGAATTATTGACCAGCCTGGCATATCAGGGACTGGCAAAACGTTATGGCACCGATAATGTTGCGGCGCGGGAACGGGTAGAAAAGGAACTCAAAGTGATTCACCAGTTGGAATTCAGCGGTTACTTCCTGATCACCTGGGACATCATCCGCTACAGCAATACGATGGGATTCCTGCATATAGGACGTGGCAGCGGAGCCAATAGCATTATAGCGTACTGTCTGGGTATTACCGATATCTGCCCCCTGGAACTGGACCTGTATTTTGAGCGCTTTTTGAACCTGAACCGCAAAAGCCCACCGGATTTTGATATTGACTGGTCCTGGAAAGAGCGCGATGTGATACTGGACTATATCTTCAGGCGCTATGGTGCTGAACACGTGGCTTTTTGCGGCACGAATGTCGAGTTCAAATACAAATCCATTTTCAGGGAAGTGGGTAAAGTCTTTGGACTCCCAAAAGAGGAACTGGATGCCTTATCGGGTACTGCCATGGACCAACATGATAAAAATGAAGTGGTCCGGCTGGTGCACCGGTATGGGATGATGATGGAGAAATATCCCAACCAACGCTCGATGCACTCCTGTGGCATATTGATTTCTGAAGACCCGATAACGGATTTCACCGCATTGGAAATGCCGCCCAAGGGTTTTCCAATCGTACAGTTTGATATGCATGTAGCAGAAGAGATTGGCTTTGATAAGTTCGACATCCTCTCCCAAAGGGGGATTGGGCATATTGATGATACAGTCAAGCTCATCAAAAAAAACCGTGGCGTTACCGTGGATATCCGCGATACGTCCCTTTCTAAAGACGAAGCTGCGTGTAATGAGTACCTGGGCAAGGGAAAAACGATTGGGTGCTTTTATATTGAAAGCCCTGCCATGCGGGGGCTGCTCAGAAGGCTGAAATGCAACAATTACAAAGTACTGGTAGCCGCTTCGTCAATCATCCGCCCCGGCGTTGCCCAAAGCGGGATGATGAAGGAGTACATCTTCCGACATAATTATCCTGATAAGTTTGAATATTTCCACCCGGTTTTCGAGGAGCAGCTCGGTGAAACCTATGGCATTATGGTTTACCAGGAAGATGTGATCAAGATCGCCCTGCATTACGGCGGGTTGGCAGCAGCCGATGGGGATATCCTGCGCAGGGCCATGAGCGGTAAGGGACGTTCCAAAGCAGCCTTACAGAAAGTTAAGGATAACTTTTTCGCTTCGTGTGCAGCTAAAGGGCATCCTGAACAGCTGAGTACTGAGATTTACCGGCAGATAGAGTCCTTCGCAGGATACTCATTCTGCAAGGCACACTCGGCATCCTATGCCGTAGAAAGCTACCAGAGCCTGTACCTGAAAGTACATTATCCTATCGAGTTCATGGTCGCGGTTATTAACAACCAGGGTGGCTTTTACCGTACCGAAGTGTATGTCCATGAGGCGCGGATGTCAGGGGCTGCGATCCATAATCCCTGTGTAAACAAGAGCGAAGTGGAGACTATGTTGTATGGCAAAGATATTTATTTGGGCTTCATGCACCTTCAGGGGTTGCAGGGGGAGGTTGCAAAATGTATTGTGGAGGAACGTCTGGCTAACGGGCAATACGCTTCTTTGGAAGACTTCATAAAGCGTGTGCCTATCGGGATTGAAGGGCTGCAGCTTTTGATTTATATCGGGGCGTTCCGCTGTACTGGTAAAAATAAAAATGAGCTTTTGGTCACAGCCCGCCGTATCATGATGAACTTTAAGCCTGAGCACCGCCAGCCGCAGCTGCTGCCGGAACCCGTTCGCGAATACAAGCTTCCGGAACTGAAACGCTCCCCCTTTGAAGATGCTTTTGATGAGATTGAACTTTTAGGCTTTCCGGTATCGGTAACGCCCTTTAATCTTTTGAAAACCGGTTACCGTGGTGATGTTATGGCATGTGATTTGGTGCATCACCATAAGAAGCAGGTAAAGATGCTGGCGTACCTGGTCTCCCGCAAGCATGTACCTACAAAAATGGGCGCCATGTATTTCGGCACATGGATCGATGCTAACGGGGAGTTTTTCGATACAGCCCATTTTACAGGTAGCCTGA
The DNA here is from genome assembly GCF_009848495.1 of Flavobacterium sp. MK4S-17. GTDB lineage: Bacteria > Bacteroidota > Bacteroidia > Flavobacteriales > Flavobacteriaceae > Flavobacterium. The sequence continues at coordinate 91,126 of NZ_WWEP01000035.1, read as the reverse complement.
AAGAATATCCTTTTAAAGGCGGAGGCTGCTATTTACTGTTGGGTACCGTGGAAGTGGATTATCATTTTGCTACGATTACCATATCCAAAATGGAGAAAATGCCTTTTATTGCCGACCCGCGCTACAGGGAAACCGATGCCGAAAGCATGCTTACACAGGAAAGGCTTCGCGAAGACGTTTCCATGACACACCGTGCCCCATACCCGCAGGAACAGGAGATTAACCTGCCAAGGCATAAAATGAATACGACAAAGGAAAAGAAAGAAGGATGAAAAAGACAGCAGGCGATGTAGATTGATTTCAAGCCTGGAGCGACTACAACCACTAAAAATTACAGCTATGACACTTTTTAATGATACCGACCTTTTTATAGTGGGCACCAGCCCAAAGAAATACTTTGACCTGCCGGATTTAGAACTGATGCAGTATGATGGCTTTATATTAAAAGAAGATGCTGATCATTACTATACAGAGTTACTTCGCAACACGCCATGGCATCAATACCAGATGCCCATGTATGATAAGGTGGTGACGGCACCGCGAATGATTGCCTGGTATGGGGAACAGGAAGAAGCCGGTGAAGATACCCAGCCATGGACACCGGAACTTTTAGAGCTTCGGCAAAAAGTTGAACAGGAAACCGGACTTAAATTCAACGCGGTACTTTTAAATCTATACCGCGACGGGAATGACAGTGTGGCCTGGCATTCGGATAAAGAGCATAAGATCGGTAGCAACCCTAATATAGCGTCCTTAACCTTTGGTCAAACCCGTCCCTTTCGCTTTCGGCACAAGACCAATAAGGAAATTGGTCAGATTGAAATACCGCTGCATCATGGGACATTGCTTTTAATGTCTGGTACTACTAATACCTTTTGGGAGCATCATATACCAAAATCATCAAAAGAGATGTTGCCAAGGATTAACCTTACTTTTAGGCAAGTCAAATAAATACTTTATATCTCAAACTGTTCACTTTAGTTAAAGTGGGAAAATTTATCTTACTTTAAATTCTTAATTTTAGTCATTATAATTTTCCTTTCAATAATGGATAATAAATTGTTTATAAAAGAGATAGTAAATGGGATTGCTTCATTTAAAATTATACCATTTATTGGTGCAGGAATGAGCAAATCTTGTGGTGCCGCTGACTGGTCTGAAGCTATTAGCAACCTGAAAAAAGAGCTGCAAACTCCAACCGATAGCTTTTTAATGGTTGCCCAAGAATACGAAGCTAAATTTGGAAGATCAGCATTAATTTCTAAATTAGAAACTCTGTGTAGGTTAGAGATGCTGGATTCAACTTCATTAGATCTACATCTCAAAATACTGGCAATGAACCCGCCAATAGTTTATACGACCAATTATGATGAAGCTATTGAAACGGCGGCGAAATTGTTAAGGCGACAGTATAAGAAAGTCGTTTCATTAAAGGATATTATCGAAACTAAACACGGAGAAAAGCAGATTATTAAATTTCATGGGGATTTTTCTAACCCGGAGAAGATTGTTTTTACCAGAAAGGATTATGATAAAAGATTGAAGATTGAGGATGATCCTTTGGATATTCTTTTCAGAAGCCACATTCTGGGCAAAAGTGTATTGTTTTTAGGATACGGATTTGGAGATGAAAATATAAAATATATATTTAAAAAACATACGGAGTTATATGGACTTGAAAACCTCCCAAAATCATATATCATATCATTTGACCATAATCCTGAAAAAGAACAATTTCTTCGCAATCATAATGTAATTACACTGAGACTAGATTCTGTTTCTCAATTTGCCAACCTGATTACTGAAATCAACTCCGAAGTTTTTAAAGTAAGCGTTGACAATGAAATGAATGCATTCTTCAAACCGTTTCCGAGTGTCATGTTTTCTGGTTTTGACCTTGTAAACTTAAGGGATTTTGTCGATTCTTCTAATTACACAAATAACGAAAAGTATAATAAGATAAGATCCTCTCTTGAAGGCAAGTTATTTCCTCAAGACATTGATGATGATATGTATGCTTTTTTTGAGACTGTATTGTCAGGAAATTATGATAACAGTGTTAAAGAGGCAATTCTGGTGGCCAATAATCACATTAGATTCAACAATCCGGGTAACACTATAAAGTTGTGTTTCGATTTCCTTTCCTTAACCGAGAACCCGTACTTTCTGATTGATTTTAGAGACGGCAGCAACTGGATAGATGCGCTCATGAGCTTCGAGCAACTATTGAGTAATCTATATCAGGATAGTGAAGAAATTTCTAGAATCGGGAGTATGATGATTATTGGGTATCTTGAAGCGGCTAAAGGTGAAAAAAAGCAACTGTCTTACAACCAGCTTGACCGTATGCTCTCGATGCTGCGGTCTTTTAAATATGAAGAAATTGACGAACCTAAAATGGGTTTCAGCAAAGAAAATATCAATAGACTTATTAATCACTACCTTAGTATGCATGATTCTTCGCTGCGCGCGCGACATGAACACAGTTTTACTAGGGTTCATTCGTTGCAAGAAATTAAAAACAGTATCCTCGGAAACCTTCCTAAAGGCTTACTTTAATCATGTCAATAGAAGTTGTCGTCTGATTAGTTAAACTCAAGTGTGATAAAGTTTCGACTTTTTATAAATTTTACAGATAGATGTTTAACTTTGTATAAGTTACCGGTTAAAACACATTTTGAGTAAAACGGTGAGTGTTTTTCAAGTTCAGTCTATAATTTATTGATATAAAAGTATTTGTGGTGGTATGGATGCGTCCTGCCACCCCGACTAAAAGCCTTCAATGGCGAATCAAAGCTCGAAAATAGTAACTATTTTCGGGCTTTTTCTTTTAGGGTATAAATGTAATCGGCTATTAAATAATTAGGCGGTAAATTCCATTATAAAAAAGCGATACTAGTTATCAATATTTTAAAAGATTTGGTGAGTTATTTTATATTTGTAAACCATTCTAAACTTTTGTATAAAAGTGAAACATATAAGAACATTTACAATATTGATTGGCTTCATTATATTGACTATCTCTGCAAAAGCACAATCTAAGTACCAACAAAGTAAACAAGCTACTGAATTAAACAAAGAAATATTTAAAATCATCAAAAAAAACTCTCTTTTTTCTGATGACTTGAATTGGAAAGAGATAAAATCAGAAAGTACGACACTGGCATTTACTGATAATGACTCCATTAACGAGCAATTGATATTTGATTTTTACAAACAAAAATTGAGAGCAGTAGGAGACAAGCATTCTTTCTTTATTTCTTCCAGGACGATAAATGAAATCAGTAAAGCACCGATGGCCGAAATGCCGCAGGGAGAATATTTAGGTGATGGAATCGGATGGGTAAAAGTGCCAAGATTAATGACATTTGATGAGAAAAAGGATATTGAATTTGCCAATTCTATACGCACTATCATTGAAAAAATTGACACAGAAAATACAATTACAGGCTGGATTGTTGATTTACGCCATAATGGCGGCGGAAATATGTGGCCAATGATTGCGGGATTAAATGCATTAATTGATGACGGTACAGCAGGCTATTTCGTTCAGGGGAAAACCAGAACGCCCTGGCCTAATGAAAACGGCAAAATTTTAGGAAAAACCAAATCTGTCAATACTTATAAAATCAAAAATAATAAAGTGAAGATTGCAGTTTTATTTGATGCCCAAACAGGTAGTAGTGGTGAAATGACTGCTGTTTCTTTTTTAGGATTGCCAAACGTAAAATCTTTTGGGCAAACCACTTCAGGATATATTACTGCTAACCAGACTTTCCCGTTGTCTAACGGTGGGCAGCTTTTATTAGCCACAACCTATGTAACAGATAGAACAGGAAAGGGTTATAAGGGAGGAATTATACCGGATGTAACGGTAGACGATTTGTCAAATACTAAAAATGATAACGTTATTAAAACAGCTGCTAAGTGGCTTAACGAAAACTAATTTTCAATATTTGAACAAACCCTTATCTAAAACAGATTATCTTTAATCAATAATCGCTTAAGAATTTAAAAGCATTTTATACTGCCGATAACTAAAAATGGTGCATCTGCCCTATTCTTTGGCATACCTCTTATTGGGTAATATTACCAACATCAATTTAATAAGAATGGTATGAAAACAAAATTAGTTATTACAATGGCATTTTTTATGGTATTGGCAACAGTCAATGCCCAAAGTTTAGGTAATTTTAAACCAAAAGAAAACAGGGGGGCTTATGGCCCCAGAAAGTTTACCTCAAAAGATATTTATATTGCAAACTTTTCAGTCAACTTTCAACTGTATAACCTTAAAACAGCCACTACAAAAGGTGGATTTGCCGGCAGGGTGCTGTCGGGGAGTACAAAAGCTTCTTTAGCTGTTGGTTTAGATGTGCCTGCTGCAACCCTACAGCAAATTACAGACGAAGCCTATCAGCAATTTGTTGCCGACTTAAAAGCAAAAGGATTTAATGTACTTAATGGCGATGCCGCAGCTAAAACAAAATATTACGAAGGCTACCAGCGGTTTGAAAATATGGAGATGAGCCTTTCTGAGGCTCCGGGAATGGTTACTGTTTATCCATCAGGTGCCGTTTTCTTTGTGAAAGGATTTACAAATGATGGTAAAAAGAAACAAGGCGGTGTTAGCGGTTTCCTTAATCGTAGTATGAATGACGATGGGCGCAACAGCATCAGCAACGAAATCAGCACATATACAAAACTATCATCTGAATTGGATGATGCTACTATTGTAAATGCTGATATGTACATATTGTTCCTGGATGTAAAGAAACCCTATCAGGGCAATGGCGCAAATATTACAGCAAATACCAATTTACGCCTTGCAGCATACGAACATATTACAAGCCGCGTAACTAATAACTCTACAGCTTCCCGATTAGGGCTTACGGGAAAATCCAAAGAAAAAAAATACCTCTGCGTTTCTGCAATTGACTTTGTTTCCGGGCGGAATAAAATTGGGGGCTCACCTATAGGAACCTATTCAGGGATATTAAAAGACGACCTGCAAATAAATGATGTAATCGGAAAAGAAAAAATAGAAGCTTATGCCAAAACCAATCAGGATTACATAGGGACTGAAACTGCTTTTGGAAAGGTTTATCGCGCAGATAACATTTCAGTAGAAAATACTGCATTGATAAGGACTGATGCGCAAAAGTATGAAAAAGGTGTTGAGCAGGCTGTTATCAAATTTCTATCCCACCATGTTAATGAGTTTAAGACCAAATTTTTTAAGTAATTATTTATAGTATGAAATTTACCGATATAAAAATATGGTCATCTGTATTGCTTGCACAACTCCTCCTGGTATCGTGCAGTAAAAACGAGGATAATCCCGGCGGGCAGCAAACTATGCAGGCTAAAACCATTGAGTGGGAAGTTTTCCATGAGCTTGATACAGATGAAACAATCAGGAATTTTGCCATTACCGATGATGCGAAATATTTATTTTACACTAACGGGCTAAACGGCATTTACCGCATAGATTTAGCCACCGGAAGCAAAACAACATTATTTGCCCAGCCAACAGGATCATCCTATGTACACTTTATCAATGAAAAATTATATTTGCTCTACGAGAAAGGCTATAAAAGTTATTTTGCTGTTTCGGATGATTTAGGGGCAAACCTAACAGAATATGAAGTAGGCGCTTATACCAACTATGCTGCAGGATGGTACCAAGGCACTTTTATGAAACTGATTGTAAACCGTATGTTTATAACGCCCGATGGCGATTTAATACTTCCCCACATAATGGACAAGGCTAATAATGCCACTTATCTTCAAGACAACAAATTAATTGCCATTTCTACTGACGGTGGGGCAACGTGGAGCCGTAAAGACTGCGAACATTCCTATATTTCGGCCAAGCAGGGAAACCGTCTTTTTGCTATAAGCGAAGGCTGGACAGGTGTAGAAACATTTGCTTCCAAACTCTTTCATTCCGATGATGAGGGCACAAACTGGCAGGGATCTACACTTAGCTACAGCCCTCAGGCAGTGGACAGGGAAAACAACCTCATTGCAGGTTCAGGAGATAAAATTCAAAAATTAAAAGGTAATTCCTGGAGGGTTTATACCTGGGAAGGACAAACTTCATCTATGGATGGTTTGGTATTTTTAAGCGGGTTGAAATATGGCGGGGTAAGAGGGGATGACCCTAACGGCAGGCAAATGGATGATATAGAATTTGATGCCGACAATTATATATATGTTATAGGAAGGAACATGACAAACATTTGCAGGACTAAGCTGAATTAAACCGGCAGATAAAACTTATTACCTTCTTAGAATCAATACGAAAAGAAATTTACATGAAATCCATGTTTTATATGCTGAAACAGCCTGCTGCGTATTACAGGCAATGGGATTTTTTAATTTTTACATTATTAACGCTTCTTTCTGTATTGAACGGGCAAAGCAGCGTTTTTTATCTTCTTTATTTCTTTTGGTGGAATGAACTAATACGGCTGGTTGTAGATGCGTTTTGCTATAAGGGTAATAAAAATGCTGTTTATGAAAGTGGGCACGCTTTTGAAATTGGTACGGGTTTATTTTTAATGGGTATCTACTGGGTATTCCTTGTAGCATTTTTCGGTTTTATAGCCGCTTCGGGAAATTCGGAAATTATTGTTGCCAATATGGGTGTTCTGTTTCTTCAGAACAGGTTTTTTAACGCTAATCTCATTTTTGTTTTGCTTGAACGCCTGTACCTGCACAAAAAGCAGCAGCCGGTTAAAGTTTACAAGGGGGCTTTTAACCCTAATACCATAGTGCTCCATATCTCTATAATTATAGGCGCAGTATTGATGTTTTTTGTTGTAAAGAACTATCCTGAAACTTTTACTCCCCATAACCAATGGGGTTCAGCAGTTATTATTTTACCCTTTTTACTGTTACGGATGTTGGCACAAAAGCTAATTACGGATTAATCATTTTTAAGTATAATACAATCAATGGGTAGAAAATATTTATCTTCACTTTAAGGAAAAGGGAATTGTTATTAAAAGTTTTTTATGAAAAAATTATCCCGTATCATTTATGTATTCTGCACTTTGCTAGTACTGCTTTTTGCAAAAAATAGTGTTTTCGCCAATGCCGCACAGCCCGGTATATGGAATGCAGGCGGTACAGTCTTCACAATGTTATACCCCGAAGACTCTCTCACATTTAAAAAAGTGCAGATGCGGCAAGAACATATTTACATTCAGCTTTACAAAGGTTTTGCTGTAGTTAAAGGCACTTATCTTTTCCGCAATACAACTGGCGAGCAACTCAGGTTTAAAATGGGCTACCCAGTAAATGGTATCTATTCGGGTGGCGATTATAGCATTAACCAGATTACACTTGACTCTTTAAGCCAATTTAAGATTAAAGCAGGTGGAAACCGGCTCCCTTTGCTAAAAGAGCCAAATACACAATATGAAAATATCCGAAACTTTAGCAAAAACTGGATGGTATGGGAAATGACATTTGACCCTAACGAAAACCAAACGGTAGAAGTATATTTTATTGTTAACACCAATCAGGCAAAAGTAACTGAGGGGTATAAAAGCGAACGCACAAATGCTTTTATTTATCTGCTGGAAAGCGGAAGCGTATGGCATCAGTCAATCGAGGAAGGTAAATTTTATATCCAATTAATGGACGGCCTGACCCCTAAAGATGTACAGGGGCTGTCATCGGGCTTTGAGTTTCAGTATAATGAAACGCATCGGCTATACTATGGAACAAAAAACAACTTTTCGCCCACACCCATAGATAACCTGATTATAACTTATTATCAATACAATGAAAATTTTTCTTTTGAAAATGCTGTCAGCATACCTGACAACTTATTTACAGGTATTGAGAATTTAAGCCGAATGCCATTAGAAAACCTGACCTATACCAAAGCCGAAACTGGCGACCCCTACCGGGTAGGAACTACTTTTGGGGAATCTTTTTCTGCTTTGCTGACATTGTTTGTTATCTCAGCCCCATTTATTATCGGGGCTATTGCAGTAGGTATTGCTATATGGGCAGTAGTAAAATGGAATAGAATCAGAAGAAGAAAGAAAATGTAAAATCAGCATCCTCAATCATGAGTGTTTTTGTGTGGGTAGGTCACTTAATATCAATTTACTATGATACCTTTAACTTTATTATTTATAATAATTATCGGTTTGCTATGGCTGGTAGTGCAATTACTTCAAAATTTTTTTGATACATACAGTAACTTAGATGAAAACTGTTATGCCAGTGATTGGAAAAACATACGGGAGAAGCAACGTAATATGATTTACCTTGAGAAAACCAATAAAGAAGTTAGCTGCACTATAAGCAACCGGCTCGTGGAATTACAAAAATTACCTGCTTTGCAAACACAGGAAGAAAAACCTGAAATACTGATAATCAAATTAAAACAATTACTGCAGTCGTCACTAAATTTACTGAAATAATGAGAACATTGTAGTAGCCGTTACAAATAAATTTTATTTTTATAATATAAATATTTGCAATTAAACCTAATATGCATTTAAACAGGGTTATAATAATCATCTGCCTAACGGTATTTTCGTTAAATGCGTATGCCCAAGAACCGGCCTTGACAGACAGCATCAGGCAATCCGTTAAAAAGGAAAGTGATTACAAAAAGAAAATTGCTATCCTGCAAAAAAATATAGGGGAAATTTATACTAATAAATACGATGAAACCATCGAGCTTGCGCGATTAGGCTATAAGCTTGCCAACCTAAACAATGACAAAGTAAATAAAGGTGATTTTCTGCGGGTTATAGGAGTTTCATTTGCTAAGAAAGGCAGTATTGACAGTGCATCAATATATTACCATAAAGCACTGGATGAATTGCAAAATAGCGGCAACAGTGAAAAATTAGGATTGCTGTATGACGATATGGCAAGACTGTACCGCAAGCTAAGGCAGCCCAAACGCGCCCTGGGCTTTTATGAAAAAGCACTAAAGCTGTATGAAGCTGAAAATAACCTGGAAGGCATTGCGCGTATTAATAATGAAAGCGGAGTGGTTTTCAGGGATGAAGGAGATTATACTGAAGCCAATAAGCGTTTTGAAAAATCCCTGCAAATCCAGCGTCAGCGCAATGATTCGGTAGGCATTGGCTATGCATTGGAATTTATCGGCTATAACCAACTGCTGCTTAAAAATTACAAAAAGGCTGAAAGCTATTTGCAACAAGCATTGGAAATCCGAAAAAAGGGGAAGGATGATTTTGCTTTAATGCTAAGCTATACAGCCCTTGGGGAATATTATAAAGAAACAAGGCAATATTCAGTTTCCAATGAATACTTTAAAAAAAGTAATACCATAGCAAGGAAAATTAAGTTTGCCGATATACAGCAGTATAACTACCGGCAGATAATGGAAAATTATGAAGCACTCAATAATTTTAGGGAGGCTTTTTACAGCCTTAAAGCATTTAATACATTAAATGACAGCATATATAATGCTGAAAAATTAAGGAATGTAGAAGAAATTACCACTAAATATGAAACTGCCGAAAAAGAAAAACAGATCCTGCAGCACAAGGCACAGATTACAAATCGCAATTTTTGGATTTTTGGCCTTGTAGCCTTAGCTGTCATCATCGGATTGATAGGCTTTCTTCTTTATAAGCAACAGCTGCTTAAAAACATTAGGCAGCAAAAAGACAGCGAACTGAAACTGGCACTGGAAAAAATTGAAAGCCAGAACCGTTTGCAGGAACAAAGGCTGGCTATATCGCGGGATTTGCACGATAATATAGGCGCACAATTGTCATTTATTGTTTCGGCAATTGACACTATTAAATATTATATGTCAGGCAAAAATGAAAAGCTGACACACAAACTGGATACTATTGGTGCCTTTGCCAAAGAAACCATACAGGAATTGCGGGATACCATTTGGGCAATGAATAAATCAGGTATTACATTTAAAGATTTACAGGCCCGCATTGCTAACTTTATTGAAAAAGCCAAACAATCGCAACATGATATCAGCATTTCATTTACAATGGATGATAACATTTCAACAGATTTTAAATTCACTGCATTACAGGGGCTTAATATTTTTCGTATCATACAGGAGGCAACCAACAATGCCCTTAAACATGCTGAAGCCTGCCACATTATAATCCGTATTTTAAAAAAAGAAAACAGCATCTGCTTCGTGATTCAGGATGACGGGAAAGGTTTTGTGGAAAATGAAACAGAAACCGGTAACGGATTGCTGAATATGAGAAAAAGGGCCGAAGCATTGGGAGGTATGCTTGATATATCTTCAATACAAGGAAAAACGAGCATATTTTGTACTATCCCGGATTTTGAGGCGTCTGATAAATTATAAATAGTAATAATTCAAAATTAAACCATGAAAGTTATTTTAAGTTTTCTCTACATGCTTGCTGCTCTGGCAGGCTGTTCCAAGGTTTCACAACCCAACGACCCTATACCGCCACACGAAACTTTTACCATACAGTCCAAACATGTTGGTGAAGAACGTATTATTAATGTATGGACTCCGGAGGGTTATAAAACCAATACCGACTCCCTGCCTGTTATGTATATGGCAGATGGGGGAATAAAAGAAGATTTCCCGCATATAGCTAATACCCTGGCAAAATTAATAAAAGAAAAAAAGATTAGCCCTTTAATTTTAGTTGGTATTGAGAATACGCAAAGAAGAAGAGATTTAACAGGGTTTACCGAAGTGGAAAAAGACAAGGAAATAGCGCCGGTAGTGGGTGGTTCTGAAAAATTCAGGGCTTTTATACAGGAAGAACTTTTCCCCGAAATTGATAAAAGATACCGTACAACAAATGTGAAAAGTATTATTGGCGAGTCTGCATCAGGGCTTTTTGTAATGGAAACATTTTTCCTTACCCCTGAAATGTTTGACAATTATATTGCATTTGACCCTTCTTTATGGTGGAATAATCATTATCTGGTAAGAACGGCAAAGGAACATATGGCAAAGTTTCCAGAGGATAAGAAACGTTTATGGTTTGCAGGTTCCAATACTGAAGATATTGCCCCGTTCACGCAAAAATTAGCCGAAATTTTTAAAGCCGAAAACATGCCTAACCTGACATGGAAATATTCAGATGAACCAAAAGAAAAGCATTCTACCATTTTCAGAGCTGCAAAAGAGAAAGCTATAATATGGACATTAACCGGTACAGAATAACAAGGCCAATTGATGAAAGCACGCATTGCTATTATAGAAGATAATAATTTCCTCATAAAAAGTGTAAAGGAAAAACTTTCTTTTTTTGAAGGTATAAGCATTTCGTTTACGGCTAATAACGGTGTGGAATGTATGGATAAACTGGGCAGGGATAACCGAACCGATTTAATACTTATGGATATTGAAATGCCAAAAATGAATGGTATTGAAGCCACAGCTTTGGCAAAGCAAAAATACCCCCAGATAAAAATTATTATCCTCACTGTATTTGATAACGATGATAATATTTTTAAAGCTATTCAGTCCGGAGCAAGTGGTTATTTATTAAAAGATACTGCACCACAGGCCCTGTATGATGCTATCATCCAAACTTTGGAAGGCGGTGCTGCCATGACACCATCTATTGCATTAAAAACACTTAATCTTTTGCGTTCCCCGTTACCTTTGCATAATGATGAGGAAGAAGATGAAACCATAAAGTTAACAAGCAGGGAAACTGAAGTCCTGGAACAGTTATCAACTGGCTTGCCTTATACAGCTATCGCTGAAAATTTATGTGTTTCACCATCCACTGTACGGAGGCACACAGAAAATATTTACCATAAATTACAGGTACATTCCAAAACCGAAGCCATTGCGCTGGCGAAAAAGAAAAGGCTTATATAATTTTAAGCCTTCCCTACTCTTATTTTGTGATTGAATGAAACATAGTAATAAAGTATATAAAATATTTCATGCAATTATTAATATAAAAGGGTTCGATAAACGAACCCTTTTATAATTTATTTATTTAAACTTTATTAATAAATAACCTTTTTACTTACAGTACCCGCCTCTGTATTAGCCTTAACAATTAAAGGCTGTTTGGCAGGCTGTAAAGAGCTAACCGTAAGTTCAGCAGCATTTATATTATCAGCTGCGTATAATAACCTTCCTCTAAGGTCAAATACGTTTACACTTTTTAATAGCTGGCTTCCTGAATTTACCACAAGATTAGTTCCGCTTGTATATACTATAACAGTATTGGCATTAAATGATGGATTATCCGTGCCTAATGCTTCATTTACATATACTACTTCAAACCTCTCCGCATAAATACCTGCATCAGTAGTAAAACTGTAATCGCCGTTTTTAAGGTTATGCGTTACATTAAGCATGTTGTCTTTCAGGAAAATATCCTGTCCTGCAAATACACCCGCAAAGCTTTTCAGGCTTATTGTATAGTTCCCCGCTTCGGTTGCTTTAAACTCTAATGGTACAATATCTGTATCTTCAAATTGAGCACGTGCCTGTATGGCCAGCTTCACGTCATTTACCTTTGTATAAAGCCTTACTTTACCATCATTTAACAACCTTCCATCCCAGCCATAGTCAAGTCCAGTAGTTGTTACATCGGTATAGCCTATTACAGCCTGTGAAAAATCTGCTGAACTATCATTTTTGCTCATGTTCAGCTTTATGGTTGATATTCCATTGCCACTATCCTGGCCCGGCTGATGCCTGAAGAATTGGTTATTATTAACTTCCCTCCTCATACTGTTGGTAAAAATAAGGCTGGCAGCATTTTGCTTTGCCTTTACAAAAAAGCCCTGCCCAGGGTTTAACACCCAGTTTTGCTGGTTGCCGTCCTCAAAAGCATCTCCACCTGTATCACCATATTCAGGCTGTGAAGTATTAGCCGTATATGCAAGTTTAGTTATAGTGGCATAGCTTGTACCGCCGTTACCGTTTTTCTTTCTCCAAAAGTAAAGCGCACTGGCGTTATCAATTGCATTTATGTTAATATCAAAAAAGCTGTGGATATTTATTGGAGATGGAAACGGGTTACCCACCATATTATAATAATCGCCACCTTCAGTTAATGTAACGGTTACAGGTGCATTGTTAAGCTCTCCTACAAACTTACCCTGAAAAACAAGGGTAGCAGTACCGGCATCATAGCCCGCTGCCGGGTCTGTATTTGGCATACGGATCATATAACCGTTACCCGGTACAAAATTGTTAGATGGATTAATAGCTACATATTCTGAATCTATAGGGTTGTATGTGTAAAAACGGTTTGAAAGTGTTTCCTCTGAAAATTCCTGCAGGTTTTGCCCTGTAACGGGAGCCGACCATATTGTATAATCCTGCCTGAATAGGGGATTGCTGTTTTTCCATACAGTAAACTCCCCTTGGTTATCTACTTCATTTTCCTGAATTATATGTGCGTTATTCTCCACCACAAAGTTTTCTGCTCCCGTATCATTATAAATACCATTGCTAACCCTTAAGTTGGCACCTGATTTTACAGTGAATATACCGCTTGCTATCCTTAATGTCTTAGCCATAAAAATTCCATCCTCCTCTGTTCCTTCGCCAAAATTGTAATCAGCATCAATAAGAACGTCATCGGTTAATGCAGGTACATTGGAAGCAACACCATCCTGCATCCATCCATTGGATGTCCATACAACAGGATTAAGTGTAGTTGCTGAAACATCATTGGAATTATCAGAAACTGCACTGCCTGAAACTGCCCTTACCCTGTAATAGTAGGTTGTATTTGCATCAAGGCCCGTTACTTCATAAGATGTAACATTACCTACATTTAAATTGGCGTAGCCATCTACATAATACGGTACAGCTATATCAAGTGCAGTAAGTTTTAAGTCATCAATTATAGTTCTGTTACCTGAATTTACAATCTCGATATATATATCGCCTACTACATTTACTGGTACTGAAAAAATAGTTGCGTTGGTTGATGATACGGTTATATCGCCGCCATACTGTTCTCCATTAATAAATACCTGTAGTGTAGAATTACCTGTATAAGCCCTTGCATAACTAAATTCAATTTGGGCTAATCCACCTGCAATAGGAGTAATATTGGTTAATGAACCTGTCCTTATAGTTATGGCATCTCCATTTAACGCTTGGTCTGTCCTTGTATCTGAAACTTCCCAAGTAATGCTGTTTACACCCGTCCAGCTACGTGTTAAATAAGTACTTATATTCCCACCACCAATACTTGTAAAAGTTTCAGTGAAAGAATCTCCCGGTTCAGAAGTTTCAAAAGCATTGTCAGTAGCTACATCCAGCCTGTAACTTGTTGCACCTGCAGCAGCCTCCCAATTGGCAGTAAATGACGTATTGGTTGTATCAGTTGCAGCAACGGCTACAGGAGTATCAACAGCCTCGGTAGTAAACTGCATTTGTGTGCTGTATCCCATACCACCACCATTTACAGCCAATGCTTTATAGTAATAGGTTGTACCCGGAGCCAATCCTGATAATGATACAGAAAACAGGCTACCTGAAAGGTTTGTACCTATTACTATAGTACCTTCACCATCGGCAAAACCTGCCTCGGTACTGTATGCAACACCGTAATTAGTTACGGCACTACAACCAATATCACCAATCATTGCCGACAACTGTGCAGATACAGCAGTTATAGAAGAAGCTTCCAAAGCAGTAATTTCAGCAGTTGTTATTTCATTAATTACAATATCTGAACCATTATTATTTAAACTGAAAGTGGCAGGAGCACTATTTACAACCCTTACTCTATAGTTACCGGCAGCAAGTGCTGAAGGCAAGGTTGCAGTAAGTGGGCTTGATGTACCTGAAACAGTCAATAAATTAGAGGTAGCATCATTTGGAAAAATACCTGAAGCATTTGATAACTGAACACCAAAAGAACCTGTAAAACTTCCTGTTGTAGTATAAGCTACACTTATATTGTTTGGCTGGGTATTACAAAACGGTCCATAAGAAGCTTCGGTTGTAACTATACTAGGCCCTGTAATTTCATTACCGGTTATGGTAATATCATCTATACCTGCACCTACGCCATCACTTGTACCTCCCATAGTAAACCTTATTTTTACCTGGGTACCATTATAACTGCTTAAATCAAAAGCCTGTTGCGCTACAAGGCTGGTTGATGTAGGCCTTCTTGTTCCTAAAACTGTCCAGCTACTGCCATTATCTGTAGATATAGATACTGTAATAGTATTTTCCGCAGTACTATTACCTCCATACGTCCTTGCTGTAAATACCAAACTTTCACCTGTATAGGTATTAAAGTTCATTGCAGGAGTAATTGTAGAAGAGGTTGCTTTGAGTAGCTGCAAATAAGTACTTCCAGCAACGTCCGTATCTGTCCAAGTGGAAAATCCAGATACCTGATTCCTTACAGGTATAATATCAGTTTGTGCAAATGCAGCCAGACCTGTAAATAATAACAGGAAAAAAGCAAATGGCTTAAAAATTTGATGTAATGTTTTTTGCATAATTACATTAGTTATAAAATGAATATTTCAGGTGATTTATCATGCTTAAATAAAATCAGGCAAAGATATTTAATTTTATTTCAGTAAGTTATTATTTTGTAAATCATTCATTATTTAAATATTATTTTATTGTTAACAACTCATTAACTTTAAAGTTTATACAGGATATTCAATTAAAAATACACTTCGCAAACAGGCGGAATTACTGCATTTATTATCTGCCAACCCTTATTTAAAGTTTTATTAACGCCTAAAAACCTGTTAATAAATAATTTATAATAAAATAGATATTCAAAAAAAGCTTATTCAAAATAGTAATAGCAGTAGAAATATTGTTGGTATTTATCAATAAAAAAGCCTTCCAAATGGAAGGCTTTTTTATACTTATAATAACTATTACTTTTTCCTTAAATAAGCCATTTTAATGGCCGCCACAGCACCCTCGGTGCCTTTATTACCATGCTTCCCGCCACTCCTGTCTATAGCCTGCTGCATAGTATTATCAGTAAGCACACAAAATATAACAGGTACATCTGTCTGCACATTAAGGTCTTTAATCCCCTGGGAAACAGCTTCGCATACAAAATCAAAATGTTTTGTTTCCCCCTGTATAACACTGCCTATAGCAATAACCGCATCTACATTTTGGGTTTGCAGCATTTTTTTAGAGCCGTAAACAAGTTCAAAACTTCCCGGTACATGCCAGGTTACTATATCATCATTATTAACACCATTTTCCAGCAGCGCTTCAACCGCGCCTTGATGAAGCCCGGAAGTTATGGTTTCATTCCATTCAGAAACAACAATCCCAAACCGAAGGCCCTTCGCGTTTGGGATTGTGTTTTTATCATATTCGGATAAATTCCTGTTTATTGTAGCCATTATTCAGCAAGTGCTATATAAGCATCAATATTTACTCCCTGAGATGTTGTTTCATATTTCTCTTTAATCTCAGTAAAATATTTTAGTGCCTCAGCTTTTTTATTCATTGTTAGTGCAAGCTGGCCTGCTTTTAAAAGAAATCTTGGTTTTGTAAAACTATCATCGCTTATGCTTATAGCTTTGTTATAAAACTCAAGTGCATCATCATTTTGCTTAAGCTGGGCAAAGGCATCGCCTGTTGCACCCCTTGCCATAGCATTTAAAACCTCATCTTCAGAATTAAAGTTTTCAAGATGTTCTACAGCTTCTTTGTATTTACCTGTATTAAGGTATGCCATGCCTGCAAAATATTCAGCAATATTTGCAGCGTCAGTACCTGAATAGTTTTCTATAATACCTAAAAATCCAAGTTTGCCTTCTCCCCCATTTAACGAAAGGTTATATAAAGAATCGTTAGCCGACTGTGCATCTACAGCCTCAGTAAAATACTGCTGTGCCTGGAACATTTCGGTAGCAGCCTCTTCTTCTTTAGGAGTTACTAAAAATTTGTCATATAATAAATAGCCAATGGTTGCTATTGCAATAACAATAACTACCCCAAAAATAATTTTCTGGTTCTTTTCTACCCATTCTTCCGTTTTGGAAGCACCTTCATCAAGAGTGTTAAATACTTCTGCCGTGGTACTTTTACCGTCAAAATTTTCCTCTGCCGGTTCTACGTCATTTACCTCTGCGGGCTTTGGTGCTTTATATCCTCTTTTGTTATAAGTTGCCATTTATTTTATTTTAGTGAGCCGCAAAAATAAAATTTTTATTGAAAATTAAAATATCTTTTTATCGATATTTTTCAATAATTTGCAGGTCCTTTATAAAAACAGCACTTATTATACAAGGTTCTCACTATCAAGAATTCATTTTGCCAATGTACCTGAAAAACTTATCGCTGCTTAATTATAAAAACATTGCCGAGGCGGATTATGAATTTGATTCCAAGATAAACTGCTTTGTAGGTAAAAACGGTATTGGCAAAACAAATGTGCTGGATGCTATTTATCACCTGGCCTACGGTAAAAGCTACTTCAACCCGCTTGCCGTGCAGAATATAAAGCATGGTGAAGAATTTTTTGTAATAGACGGCACTTTTGAAAAAGATGGCAGGAATGAACAGGTAGTGTGCAGCCTTAAAAAGGGACAGAAAAAAGTTTTAAAAAGAAACGGGAAAATATATGATAAGTTTTCAGAGCACATAGGCTTTATCCCGCTGGTGATAATTTCACCCTCAGACAACGACCTTATTACCGAAGGCAGCGAAACAAGGCGTAAATTTATTGATAGTGTAATATCGCAACTGGACAGCATATACTTACAACAGCTTATCAATTACCAAAAAGTGGTAAACCAGCGAAATGCCCTTTTAAAATATTTTGCACTGAACCATACTTTTAACCGCGACACCTTAGATATATATAATGAGCAGCTTGATGTAATGGGCCAGGAAATTTTTGAAAAACGTAAAAGTTTCCTTCAGGAATTTATACCTATTTTTAACAGGCACCACCAGGCAATAACCGGTTTGGCAGAAAACGTGAGCCTGGATTATGAAAGCCAGCTCCACGAAAAAAGGCTTGCAGCGCTCTTGGATGAAAATCTCAATCGCGATAAAGTATTACAATACACCTCAACAGGTATCCATAAAGATGACCTGTCTTTTGAGATTGAAGGCCATCCTATTAAAAAATTCGGTTCACAGGGGCAGCAAAAATCATTTTTAATAGCACTTAAACTGGCACAGTTCGACTTTATAAAAAAACAAAGCGGCGTTTTGCCTTTACTTTTATTTGACGATATTTTTGACAAGCTGGACGAAACAAGGGTAGAAAAAATTGTGCAGATGATAAACGATAAAACCTTTGGCCAGATATTCATATCTGACACACACCCGGAACGTACTGAAAATATAGTGAAGGCAACACACCAAAGCTACCGCATTTTTAATTTATAATTATTATGGTAACACCCGAAACCCTGAAATTTTTAGAAGACCTTAAAAATAATAACAACCGGGAATGGTTCCAGGCCAACCAGGACAGGTATGAAAAATTTAAACAAAATTACAGGCAGCTAACCGAAGCTTTTATTGAAGAAATGGCTAAGGGCGATGATACATTAAAGCATCTTGAATTTAAGGACTGTACATTTCGCATAAACCGCGATATACGCTTTAGTAAGGATAAAGCCCCTTATAAAACCAACATGGGCATCTGGATGTCGGCAGGAGGTAAACGCTCATGGACTGCCGGGTATTATGTGCATATTGAAAACGGTAACGGGTTTATTGCCGGCGGTATACACCAGCCTGATGCAGAGGTATTGAAAAAAGTTCGGAGGGAAATAGACGGCTTTTATGAAGACCTTGAGGAAATACTTGCTGATAAAGATTTTAAAAAAGTTTACGGCAGCCTTGATAATGAAAATGCTCTAAAATCGGCACCAAAAGATTATGATAAAAACCACCCGGCTATTGAGTTCTTAAAGCTTAAAAGCTTTACCGCAACCGCAAAACTTGATGATAAAGATTACAATAGCAGTGATTTTGTAAAGCAAACAGCTAAAAAACTTTTAGTGCTGAAGCCTTTTACACAGTTTTTAAACCGCGCACTTGCTACAGAATAAACCTTAATTTTGCACCGTTAATTTCATTTATGGAAATCCAGACCAATTACCCATTAAAATCCTATAATACTTTTGGCATTGCTGCCTTTGCCAAAGAATTTGTAGCTGTGAATACCATACAGGAACTTGCACAGGTTTTAAAACAAAACCCGGGCAAACCTCTTTTTATTTTGGGTGGTGGCAGCAATATGCTGCTGACCAAAGATATTGATGCACTTGTTATACATATAAACCTTAAAGGCAGGAAAATAGTAACTGAAGATGAAGATACTGTACAGGTAAAGGCAATGGCAGGCGAAAACTGGCATGAATTTGTTTTATACTGCATAAGCCATGATTTCGGCGGGCTGGAAAACCTTTCCCTGATTCCGGGCAACGTTGGCACTACCCCAATCCAAAATATAGGAGCCTACGGCACAGAGATAAAAGACACCTTTATTTCATGCGAAGCTATGGACATTGCAACACAGCAGCTAAAAACGTTCACTAAAGAGGAGTGCGAATTTGCGTACCGGGAAAGCATCTTTAAAGGCAGGCTTAAAAATAAGTATATAATCACTTCGGTTACTTTCGGGCTTACAAAAACCAATCATAAAATAAACACTTCTTATGGTGATATAGCTGGCGAACTTACCAAAAAAGATATAGCGGTACCAACTATAAAAGATGTTAGCGATGCGGTAACGGCTATACGCCGCAGTAAACTGCCCGATCCTAAAGAAATAGGCAACAGTGGCAGTTTCTTTAAAAACCCTGTTATACCACGCCAGGAATTTGACAAAATTTACCTTAAGCATCCGCAGATGCCTTTTTACAATGTATCGGAAACAGAAGTAAAAATACCAGCAGGATGGCTTATTGAACAAAGCGGTTTTAAAGGCTGCCGCTATGGCGATGCAGGCGTGCATGCAAGGCAGGCACTGGTACTTGTAAACTATGGCAACGCCACCGGAAATGAACTGCTGAACCTCTCAAGGCAGATACAGGAAACGGTTTATAATAACTTTGGCATACACATAGAAGCAGAAGTAAATATTATTTAAACCTTTTTTAGTACTTCAATAAGTAATTGAATGTAAATTTGCACCACAAATATAAAACGGGTAAGCCTATATGCTCAACATTATTTTTTATGTATTTACGGGAGTTGTTTTGATACAGCTGCTATACTATTTTGGTATATTCGGCAAGTTTGCCTTTGCAAAACAGCAAACTGCTACCCCAAAAAGAATTCCGGTTTCTGTTATTGTATGCGCCAAAAATGAAGCAGAAAATGTAAAAAAATATGTACCATTGCTGGCAGCCCAGGAGTACCATGATTATGAAATAGTACTAATAGACGATGCTTCTACCGATGAAACCCTTGATATTTTTGAGGAGTTTGAAAAACAATATCCAAACATAAAACTGGTAAAGGTTGCCAATAATGAGGCTTTTTGGGGTAATAAAAAATATGCCCTTACACTTGGTATTAAGGCAGCTACCAAAGAATACCTGCTCTTTACCGATTCTGACTGCTACCCTACCGATAAAAAATGGATTGCAAACATGGCATCGCAGTTTACAATGCAAAAAACTATTTTAATAGGATATGGCGGTTATGAAAAAGTAAAAAACTCATTTTTAAACAAAATAATACGCTTTGACTGTGCCCTTACTGCCACCCAATATTTTGCCTGGGCAAAGCTTGGCAGGCCCTTTACAGGCGAAGGCCGTAACCTTGCTTATAAAAAGGAAGAGTTTTTTAAGGTAAACGGATTTATAAACCACATGAATATCCGCGCAGGTGAAGATGCATTGTTTATTAATGAAGCGGCGCATAAAAAAAATACCGCTGTTTGCTTTACACCGGAAAGCTTTACATTGAGTGAGGCAAAAAAAACATATAGTGCATGGCTTGCCCAAAAAAGAAGGGAAATATATACCGCACGTTTTTTTAAGCCTTTTGACAGGTTTCAGTTGCGCCTGTATTTCCTTAGCCAGTTGCTGTTCTTTGCGCTTGCAATAACCCTGCTTGTTTTACAATTCGACTGGAGGTTTGTAGTACCCGTAATAGGGCTGCGCTATATTGCTGCTTGGGTGGTTATGGGCTATAGCTGTGCAAAGCTTAACGAAAAAGATACCACATACTGGTTCCCGGTTATTGAAATAATGCTTATCTTCACTCAGGTTAATGTGTTCTTCAGCAACCTGTTTTCAAAACCGGTACATTGGAAATAAATTCTCAAATAGTACAAAAAAATATAGAAAAGGCAAAAAATGGCGACCAGGTTGCCTATACTTTTTTGCTTGATTTTTTTTGGAATGAAGTGTATGGCTTCATGCTGAAACGCACGCAAAATGAAACCGATACTGAAGATATTGTTATTGAAACCTTTTCCAAGGCATTTGACAGGATAAGCACATACAACCCCGAATATGCCTTTAATACCTGGCTTATAGCCATAGCCAAAAATGTGCATATTGATATGCTCCGTAAAAAAAGGTCTTCTTTATTTGTAGAGATAAATGATGAGGATGACAGGAAGGCTTACAATATACCGGATGATGCGCTTTCGGCAGAGGATGAGCTTATTAAAGAACAAAACCTTTCGCGCCTGTTGCACTGCATAAAGCAAATGAAACCCCAATACCAGGAAGTAATCCAGCTACGGTATTTCCAGGAAATGAGTTATCAGGAAATAGCTGCGCAGCTAAATGAACCCCTTAACAATATTAAGGTAAAGCTTCTGCGTGCCAAAAAACTGCTATCAGAAATTATTAAGGGAAAGCAGGATTGCTAATTCCTAATGCCACTGGCACATTTTTACCTATTCTTTACTTCATTTAGTTCAGGTGAATTAAATGCAGCTATTTAATAAATAACATACAATAAGTCCGTCTACTAAAACGTTTTAGTAAATATAACTTATTCACCAACCTAAAATCATCTTATTATGTCAAAAGTAAGCGTATTTAACCCCGGATGGATAGACCTTGTTTTTGAAGGCCGTAACAAAGAATACGGAGCGTATAAGCTGCGTAAGGAAGACCCTAAAACTACACTGATTGCACTAATTTCAGGTGTTGCTTTATTATTTATACTGATAGGTATTCCTGCTGCTATCAATCATTTTGGCAACAAGCAGCCTGCTCCTGAAAAACCTACTGTTATTGATGGAACTGTAGTACTTTCAGAAGTACCTTTAAAAAAGCCTGAGCCGCCAAAGCCTCCTAAAGCCGAGCCGCCCGCACAGGCTGCAGCCACAGCGCCTGCATCATCAACACGGCAGGAAAAATTCCTTCCACCCGTTGCTGCACCTAATGTTCCTACTGATGTTGCACTGCCCTCTATAGAGGACTTTAAAAATGCAAACCCGAGCAGCCATAATGACGAAGGAGATAACAAAGGAAATATTGCTATTGGCAGCAACGGCTCATCAACAGGTACAGAGAATGGTACCGGGACTACACCCTCTGTTGGTGATGACGACCTTGTAAGCAGTTATGCTGTAGATAAAATGCCTGCTTATCCCGGCGGGATTAAAGAATTTTACGACAGGGTAGCACAAAATTTCAGGCCACCCCATACAGATACTGCATTAACATTAAAAGTATATGTTTCATTTATAATTGAGAAAGACGGCACCATGTCTAACATTAAAGTACTTAAAGACCCTGGATATAATTTAGGCAATGAGGCCGTAAGGGTTTTAAAATCTATAAAAACAAAATGGGAACCCGGCTACAAAAATGGTAAAAAAGTAAGGACAGCTTATAATTTTCCAATAACGGTAAATATAAAATAGAAAGTAAAGCCCTATCCAAAAGGGCTTTTTTTCTGCAACTTAACAATTTATTAACAATAGCTCTTTCGGTACATGTCTATCTTTATGTTTTATCAACATAAATTGTAAGACTATGAGCAAAAAACTACTATTTATTCTTTTTCTTTTTGTGGCGCCGTTTGCAGCCAGTGCACAATATACCACCCCTGGAACAGGAGTTAACTGGTCGTTAAACGACCTGGTTGCCAATGCGCCTTCAGCCATTACCTTTGCAGATGGTATTTATACCATTAATCAGGATATTACTATTGCAGCAACAGATGCACTTGTTATTGAAGAAGATGCTGCCATACAAATTGCCAGCGATGTATTAATTACTGTTGCGGGCAGCTTTACGGCAGATTCAGACAATATAACCATAACAGCAGTTAATAATAACGAGCCTTATGAGGGCTTCCGTTTTGAAGATACCTCATCGGGATATTTCCACAATACAACAATAACCTATGGCGGTGGAATAAGGGTACTAACACCAAATTTTGAAATGGATGCATGTACTGTATCCTACCATGTTTCAGGTGCCGCAACAGGCTCTGCAGTATCATTTTCCACAGGCAGCCCTGTAGTAAAAAATTCGACTTTCCTGTTTAATGACCTTCCTGCATTCAGTTCCGGGGCCAACCAGGAAGTTTCAGCCCTGATATTAAACAATTACCTTGAAGGAAACGGGCAAAGCAACCAAAACAGGCCACAAATAAACATGGGGCCAAGTGGAAACGATACCCTCAGGATAGTGGGCAACACTATTAAAGGCGACCCGGCACTTACAATGGTGGGTGGCATAGCGGCTTCCAGCCTGCTGGGAACTATTAATAAAGTAATTATAGATAATAACACTGTTTTTGATAACAGGTATGGCATAACAGTAGTGGGCGGGGCATCATCAGGCTACATAAGAGGCAATATTATTGAAAATAACAACACCCAGAACGTACCTGCGCAGGGCGGCAGCGGTATATCATTATCTGCTTCGGGAGCAGGGATGAATATCATTGCGTCCGATAACCAAATCCGCGGTAACCTTTGGGGCATTACAGTAATATCGGCAGCAAGCATTAACCTGGGTAATACTGATCCTGCTAATTATAATCCCGGAGGCAATGTTTTTTCCAATAACGGTAACGGCGGGCAAATTTATGCTTTATACAACAACACCCCATACACAATATATGCTATGAATAATTGCTGGATTGAAGGTGAAGAACCAACAGGAGTTGAAGTTGAGAATGTAATTTCGCATTCAGCGGATAATGCTTCTTTAGGCGAAGTAATATACACCCCTTTTGGTTGTAACCTTTCATCTCCGGAATATACTGTAAGAAACAACGAGATATATCCTAACCCAACCAATGGAAATTTTACTGTAAACAGTATCGGCAATGGTAATGCAAAGATTTATAATATATCAGGCCAAATGGTATATGAGCATGAACTTACTGAAGGAGAAAACACATTCCGGCTTTCACTACCGTCAGGGATTTATATAGTAAAGACCGAATCGGGTGGAAAAAGCCTTACTGACAAACTGATTATAAAATAACAAAAAGAGGCTTTTGCCTCTTTTTTTATTATAATGCATTTACAGGGATAATACTGTGGGAAAGGGTTAACAGCAACCACTTAATTAAACCAAAATAATACCGTATCTTTGCCACTTAAAGTTTTTGTTATGGAAACTATACTTGATACCAAACCTGTAGCGGCAAACGGGCAATTTACGCAAAAACCGAAATGGCTTAGGGTAAAGTTACCTACAGGAAAAAAATATACAGAATTAAGGGGGCTTGTAGATAAATACAAGCTTCACACTATATGTACTTCGGGCAGCTGCCCAAATATGGGCGAATGCTGGGGCGAAGGTACTGCTACTTTTATGATACTGGGCAATATCTGTACACGTTCCTGCGGCTTTTGCGGCGTTAAAACCGGTAGGCCGGAAACGGTAGACTGGGATGAACCCGAAAAGGTAGCGCGCTCTATAAAGATAATGAACATTAAGCATGCTGTTATTACCAGTGTTGACAGGGACGACCTTAAAGACGGCGGCTCTATTATATGGGCTGAAACCGTTAAGGCCATAAGGAGGATGAACCCTGCCACCACGCTTGAAACACTTATACCTGACTTTCAGGGTATAGAACGTAATATTGACCGTATAGTGGCTGTAGCACCCGAGGTGGTTTCACATAATATGGAAACTGTAAAGAGGCTTACCCGCGAAGTGCGCATACAGGCAAAATATGAACGTAGCCTTGAAGTATTGCGCTATCTTAAGCAAAAAGGCATTAACCGTACTAAAACAGGTATAATGCTAGGGCTTGGTGAAACTGAAGAGGAAGTAATACAAACCATGCATGACCTTCGTGATGTAAACCTTGATGTACTTACCATTGGGCAGTACCTGCAGCCCAGCAAAAAGCACCTTCCGGTTAAGGAGTTTATTACGCCTGACCAATTTAAAAAATATGAGGAAATAGGGCTCGACCTTGGCTTCCGCCATGTTGAAAGCGGTGCGCTGGTGCGTTCCTCCTACAAAGCCCAAAAACATATTTTATAATAGTTAACAATTTTAGTTAACCGTTTAAAGAATGACCAAGAAAACAAAAATTGCCATTAACGGTTTTGGCCGTATTGGCAGGAATCTTTTCCGACTGCTGCTGTGCAACGAGGCTATTGAAGTGGTTGCAATTAATGATATTGCCGATACGCGTACAATGGCGCATCTGTTAAAGTATGACAGTATTCACGGTATATTACCCTTTGATGTATCTTATACCGAAGACAGCCTGATTGTAGATGGAAAGAAATACCCTTTTTTTACCGAAAAAAATATCTCCGGTTTAAACTGGACAGCCACAGGTGTAGATATAGTTGTGGAATGTACCGGAAAAATAAAAACACTGGAGCAGGCAGGACAGCACCTGGCTTCGGGTGCTAAAAAGGTGATTCTCTCCGCACCACCGGAAGATGACCGTATAAAAACTATTGTTTTAGGAGTTAATGAACAGATACTGGATGGCAGCGAAACTATAATTTCCAACGCAAGCTGTACTACCAATAATGCCGCACCAATGATGAAAATTATTAATGACTTGTGCGGTATCAGGCAGGCTTATATAACCACTGTGCACTCCTATACTACAGACCAGAGCCTTCACGACCAGCCCCATAAAGACCTGCGGAGGGCCCGTGGTGCGGCACAATCTATAGTGCCTACAACAACAGGGGCAGCAAAGGCACTTACAAAAATATTCCCGCAGTTTAATGGTAAAATAGGCGGTGGCGGCATACGTGTGCCGGTACCCGATGGCTCACTTACGGACATAACCTGTTATGTGGATAAAGAAGTTACCATAGCGGAAATAAATAATGCTTTTAAAGAAGCATCTGAAAATGGCCTGAAAGGCATTTTAGCCTACACTGAAGACCCGATAGTATCGGTAGATATATTAGGCAACAGGTATTCCTGCCTTTTTGATTCGCAATTAACCTCGGTTATAGATAAAATGGTAAAAGTGGTGGGCTGGTATGATAACGAAATTGGATATTCATCAAGAATAATTGATTTAATTAGTCTTATAAAATAGCTATACCATTAATTATCAATATTGTTAATTCAAAATTTATCGTAGTTAATTAAAGAATTCACTAAAAATATTGTTCTGATTTAATTTTTACTAAAAATTGATTGTTTAAAGTATTTTAATTTTTAAAATTCTGAAAGTGAGATAATTATATTTATATTTAATCCAAAATTAAGTATAACATAATTCTTTTGCTTATGAACAAAATTACTTTCAAAAAAAATGAAGTACAAATTAAAAAATTAGCTGGTAACGTAGAGTTATTTCTTGTGTTTGTATTTTTAGCAGGCAGCCATGCAGTACAATCTCAAACCTATTGCGAACCTTTTTTAGATTGTACAGACGATGATTTGATTCTTAATGTATCAATATCTACGCTTACAAATGCAAGTACCTGCGGAGTTGACGGCTATAATGATTTTACTACTTTACCCGCCCCTGTACTTACAACGGGCACAAGCTATCCAATTGCTGTAACTGTTGGCGATGGCTGGAGTAATGAATCAGTAAGTGTGTGGATTGACTACAACAGTAACGGAACTTTTGAAGCATCGGAGTTTACATTTATCGGAGTTGGCAGCGGAAGCGTAGTAAATGGTAACATTTCAATCCCTTCTTCGGCTACATCAGGAAATAAGAGGATGAGAGTCAGGGTGGCCGCGGTTGGCTCCTCGGGTGCAACCTCTGGTCTTGCCTGCGATGAGGATCAAGAATATGGTGAAACAGAAGATTACACTGTAAACATCCAATCTAATGCAGGCAGAGATGATATTACAAAAATGAAGCAGGTAATCGCCTATAAATCTTCTGGCGCAACTGTAGTTGAAACACCCTATAACATAATTACAAGTGTAAAAATTTATGACTTGTTAGGTAAGCTTGTATATAATCAGGATAATATAGGGCTTTCTACTTTAAAAATAGAAACAGGTAATTTAAGCAATCAGGTTTTAATACTTAAAATTGCTACTGATGATGGCAGTGTAACATCAAAAAAGATAATTAATTAAAAATTAATAGTATAAAATGCTGTCTTTTCAGAGAGCATTTTATACTATTTTATCATTTTGTCTTAATACTTAATTATCAGTTCTTTAATTAACTCACGTACTTTGGGTTCCGCATTTTGTGCTGCCTGCAATACCTCTTGGTGATTTACCTCATCAATGTTATCCTCATCCCCCATATCGGTAATTACAGATATACCAAAAACTTCCATGTCCATGTGTTTGGCCACAATAACCTCCGGTACGGTTGACATGCCCACGCAGTCAGCACCCAAAACCTTTACCATACGGTATTCTGAAAGGGTTTCAAAAGTGGGGCCCTGCAGCCCGAGGTAAATACCATCTTTAACTTCAATATTCAGGTTTAGGGCAAGCTCTTTTGCCCTGCTTATCATTTTACGGCTGTAAGGCTCGCTCATATTGACAAAACGTGGCCCGAAACGCTCATCATTCTTTCCGCGCAAAGGATGCTCAGGCATCATATTGATATGGTCATAAATAAGTACTATATCCCCTACTTTATAAAATGGGTTAACGCCTCCCGAAGCATTGGACACAACCAGTTTTTGTACGCCAAGAAATTTCATAACCCTTACCGGGAAAGTAACTTCTTTCATAGAGTAACCTTCATAGTAATGAAAGCGCCCCTGCATGGCTACAACTTTTTTGCCGCCTACAGTTCCAAAAAGCAATGCTCCTTTATGCCCCTCTACGGTAGAAACGGGAAAATTTGGTATTTCATTATAAGGCAACATATGCTCAATCTCCAGGTCTTCTGCAAAGCCTCCAAGCCCTGAGCCCAATATTATGCCATATTCCGGTTTAAAACCGGTTTTATTTATTATAAACTTTATTGTTTCCTGTACTTGCTCCCACATAGTTTAAAATAGTTTGGTTAAAGTTATTGCCGTCTTTTATAAAGGACGATTTTATAGGAAGATAGTAAAGCCTGTTATCCGGCAACCTGCCGGCCAGCCTTACATAATCTTTTTCGGTTGTAATAATTATCCTGCTTTCAGATAATTTTAGTATATCCTCTATATCCTTTTCAGTAAAGTCATGGTGGTCAGGATAACTTTTGCAGATATCATTTTCCTGCCGCAGGTATTTAAAAAACGGCTGGGGTTTGGCTATGCCTGCCAAAAGCAGTTTTTCCTGGTTCTTTACTTCATTTATAGATATAGCCTGGCTGCTATTGTAAATTTCAGTATCATACTCTATAAAAGTAAAATATACTTGTTGATGCTTTGCAGGCTTTAGTTTCTTTATAATATTTTCCTGTTCGGCTTCCGTAAGGTTTGGCGGGCATTTTGTAATAATTATAATATTTGCTCTTTTTGCTCCGCTCCTGCCCTCCCTTAAGTTTCCTGCCGGCAGAACAAAATCATCAGGATACAGGTCGCCATAAGCCGTCAGCAAAATATAAAATCCCGCTTTTACCCTTCGGTGCTGGTAAGCATCATCCAGCAGTATCACATCTGGTGAAAGTTTCATAAGGTTTTCAATACCATTCTTGCGGTTGGCATCAACCGCAACCAAAATACCCGGAAATTTTTTATGGAACTGGTAAGGCTCATCACCCAGTGTATGCGCTGTTGCATCAGCATCTGCCAGTATATAGCCCTGTGTTTTGCGTTTGTACCCCCTGCTTAATACAGCTACCCTGTAATTATCCTTTAAAA
Source organism: Flavobacterium sp. MK4S-17 (assembly GCF_009848495.1). Classification (GTDB taxonomy): domain Bacteria; phylum Bacteroidota; class Bacteroidia; order Flavobacteriales; family Flavobacteriaceae; genus Flavobacterium. The sequence goes on along the minus strand of NZ_WWEP01000035.1, from coordinate 62,000 downwards.
GCCGTATAAGATATTCAGTCTGCGGGGTTTTGCCTGTACCTCCTGTGCTAAGGTTACCTACTGCAATTACAGGAAGCGGGAAAGACCATGATTTTAGCGTGCCATTATTGTAAAAAATATTTCTTACACGGGTAATGCCCCAGTATAACAAAGAAAAAGGGAGAAGTATTTTGCGCAATAATTTCACTATAACAAAAATACTGTTTTCTCGGTTTAATAACAGGCTGCTGACTTAAAAATACCCGCCATTAGGTATTTTTTAATAGTAACACGCTGTATAATTTAGCCACACTAACACTTAATACCTATTATTATGAAAAAATTAATCTTATCTGTAGCTGTCCTGGCTATAATGACAGTGGCAGCCTGTTCATCTGATGACGATGGCGGAAAATCTAAAGAAGGCTGTGTTACCTGCAGCATTACTTTTGAAGATGGAAGCAATACTAAAGAAGTTTGTAATGTAGACGGAATTGCTTTTGATGACGGCGACGATACTGGGGTAGATTATGATGACTATGTGGCAGGACAGGAGTCTTTAGGTTATAATTGTAATTAAACACAAGCTGGCTATCAGCCGGCTTTTTTCATAATATTTTACTAAAGGCTTTTCAGGAAGCCCAGTATTTTGTTTCTTTTGTTAGGCTAATTATTAAGTATTATGAAAAAATTATTATTCTCTTTAGCAGTATTTTCTGCAATTACATTTGCAGCATGCTCATCTGACGACGATAACAACACAGGCGGCAGTGCGTGCAGGACTTGTGAAATTGCGGGTGAAGATTCCTACAGGGTGTGCAGGGGTACTAACGGAAATGCTTTTGTAGATGACACCGACACCGGGGTTGAATATGGTGAATACCTTGACAGCTTCTGCGGATAGAAATACATTCATTATATTTGGTTAGAAAATAAACCAAATGAAAATAAAGGATATTATTGCCATACTTGAAGAAATGGCGCCACTATCTTATGCGGAAGATTTTGATAACACGGGGCTGCTTACAGGAAACGCTGATAATGAAGCCACGGGCGTGCTGGTTTGCCATGATGCCCTTGAAAAGGTTATTGACGAAGCTGTTTTAAAAAATTGTAATTTTATAGTAAGCTTCCACCCCATACTTTTTTCCGGGTTAAAAAAAATAACCGGGAAAAACTATGTGGAGCGCGCACTTATAAAAGCCATAAAAAATGACATTTCTATTTATGCCGTCCATACTGCGCTTGATAATCATAAGCATGGCGTAAACAAAATAATGTGCAATGCACTTGGGCTGCACAGTACCAGGATACTTATTCCCAAAGAAAATTATATAAAGAAACTGGTAACATACACCATACCCGAAAATGTAGACAAACTCCGTAATGCTTTATTTAATGCAGGCGCAGGAAATATAGGCAATTACGAAAACTGCAGCTTCAGCTCCCAGGGGCTGGGCACCTATCAGGGTAATGAAGACAGCAACCCTGCCATTGGAGAGCAAGGTGAATTTGTGGAAGGCAAAGAAATTAAAATAGAGGTAACCTTTGAAAAGCATCTGGAAAATAAAATACTAAAAGCCCTTTTTGCACACCATGTGTATGAAGAGGTTGCCTATGAAATTTACAGCCTTGAAAACAAGCACCAAAATATAGGGCTTGGAATGATTGGCGAACTTGAAAACGCTATGGCAGAAGAGGACTTCCTGCAAATGGTAAAGGAAAAAATGCAGGCAGGCGGAATAAGGCATAGTGCATTTACAGGAAAAAAAATAAAAAAAGTGGCAGTTTTAGGCGGTTCCGGGAGTTTTGCCATTAAAAATGCAATAGCAGCAGGCGCAGATGCTTACATTACTGCCGACCTGAAATACCACCAGTTTTATGAAGCGGAAGGAAAGCTTTTGCTTGCCGACATAGGACATTTTGAGAGTGAACGCTATACAAAAAATTACATAGTTGATTATCTTATGAAAAAAATCCCTAATTTTGCAATCATTTTATCGGAAGAAAATACAAATCCAGTTAAGTACTTATAAATATGGCGAATACCAAGGAATTAAGTGTTGAAGAAAAGTTAAGGGCACTTTATGATTTACAGTTAATTGATTCAAGGATTGACGAAATTAGGAACGTAAGGGGCGAACTGCCGCTTGAAGTGGAAGACCTTGAAGACGAAGTTGCAGGATTAACCACAAGGCTTGAAAAACTTAAAAACGACCTTGAGTCTATTGAAGACCAGATTAAAGAAAAGAAAAATGCCATAGATGAGCACAAGGCTTCGATAAAAAAATACAGCGAGCAGCAAAAAAATGTACGCAACAACAGGGAGTTTAATTCCTTAAGCAAGGAAATTGAGTTCCAGGAACTGGAAATACAGCTTGCCGAAAAACATATAAAGGAAATGAAAGCTTCCATAGAACATAAAAAAGAAGCCATTACCCAGTCGGAAGAAAAGCTGGAAGCTAAAAAAACCCATCTTCAGCATAAAAAATCTGAGCTTGATGCTATTATGTCTGAAACTGAAAAAGAAGAAAACTTCCTTCTTGAAAAATCAGCCGAGTACCAGCAGCAGATTGAAGAAAGGCTGCTTAACGCTTATAAAAGGATAAGGGGCAGCGTGAGAAACGGCCTTGCAGTAGTATCTATTGAAAGGGGCGCTTCGGCAGGTTCTTTCTTTACCATACCGCCGCAAACACAAATGGAAATTGCCAGCCGCAAAAAAATTATTACCGACGAACACAGCGGAAGGATTTTAGTGGACAGCGCACTTGCCGATGAGGAAAAAGAGAAAATGGAACAGTTGTTTTCCAAAATATAAATAGCAAACCCCGCAATGCGGGGTTTTTTTAACTGCCATGCAGAAGTTTTTTACCTATTTACTTAAAAAAGGGCTGGGTTTATATATTAACTTACTTAGTTATGTAGCACCAAAAAAGGCAAGCCGTATAGCCTATAAGTTTTTCAGTGAGCCCCGGGACGGGAGGTTAATTAAGGAGCAATTACCCGATATCCTCAGGGAAGCCGATGCTGAAATAATGACGCATGACTCTTTTGTTTTCCAGGTTTACACATGGCAGGGCAAACATAATAAAACCCTGTTGCTTGTACACGGTTGGGAAAGCAATGCCTCACGATGGGAGCAGTTTATACCCTACCTTAAAAACTCAGGCTATACTATTATTGCACTTGATGCGCCTGCACATGGGTTATCATCAGGCCATGAATTTACCATACCGCGCTATGCCGAATTCATCAATGTTATCATACACAAATACAAGCCTGAATATATGGTAGGCCATTCTTTAGGAGGTGCTACGGCATTATACTATCAATCGCATTACCCTAATGCTATTATAAAAAAACTGGTTATAATGGGCGCACCCTGCGACCTAAATACTATTCTGGCGAATTATGCAGGTATTTTAAGCCTTAACAACAATGTTTTTAAATTACTTAAAAAACACTTCTTTGACCATTTCCGGATTAAGACCGATGAGTTTTCCGGAAGCCTTTTTGCCTCAAAAATAAACGCTAAAGGATTATTGGTACATGATGTAAAAGATGAGGTAGTAAATTTCAGGGAAGGAAAAAAAATAGCAAAAGCCTGGCCCGATGCCGAGTTTTATATAACAAAAGGGCTTGGCCACAGCATGCATGATGATGCCCTGTATAATAAAATCTATTCCTTTCTTTTTAAAGAAGAATAATACAGATAATTGTATTTTTACATTATGGCAGAAGAACTGAAAAGGCTTAATAAATATATTTCTGAAACAGGTTATTGTTCCCGCAGGGAAGCCGATAAGCTGATTGAGGAAGGGCGTGTTACCATAAATGGCAATACTGCTATTATGGGCACTAAAATAAGCATTGATGATGAGGTGCGCATAAACGGTAAATTAATTAAGGAAAAAACAGGTAAACACACATACCTTGCTTTCAATAAACCTGTGGGTATTGAATGTACTACCAATCAGGATGTAAAAAACAATATAGTTGATTACATAAATTACCCGGAGCGGATATTCCCCATCGGCAGGCTTGACAAGGCCAGTGAAGGACTTATTTTCCTGACAAATGATGGCGATATTGTAAATAAAATATTACGCGCACGCAATAATCACGAAAAAGAATATATTGTAACTGTAAATAAACCAATTACCGACAGGTTTATACAGCGCATGGGTAATGGCGTACCCATATTAGATACAGTTACGCGAAAGTGCAAAGTAGAGCAGGTTAGCAAATATGTATTCAGGATAGTACTTACACAGGGGCTTAACAGGCAGATACGCCGTATGTGCGAATATCTGGGCTATGAGGTTACAGCACTAAAGCGCATAAGGATAATTAATATATCGCTTGATGTGCCTTTGGGCCGGTACAGGGATTTAACCGCTGCTGAGATAAAAGAATTAAACAAGCTTATTGCACCAAGCAGTAAAACAGAAGAAGCCAGCCTGCCAAAACAAGCTGTGAAACCAGCCAATAACACGAACAATACCAATAAAATAAACCACAATAACAAAAACAATGGAAGTAAAAGACAGCAACGGTAACATATTAAATGATGGCGATACCGTAACCGTAATCAAAGATTTAAAAGTAAAGAGTTCATCTGCCGTAATTAAACGCGGCACCACCGTTAAAAACATACGCCTTACAGACGACCCTGCCGAAATAGACTGCCGCGTTAATAAAGTGGCTATGGTACTTCGCACAGAGTTTGTGAAGAAATCATAATACTGTAAAAAAAAATAACATCCTGAAAAATACCTTTTAGGATGTTATTTTAAATTATAAAATCAGATTTTAATTTCTGTACTTTCTTTGTTCTCTTGCCAATAAGGTGTTTTTTAAGAGCATAGCAATGGTCATAGGGCCTACTCCGCCTGGTACAGGCGTTATAAATGATGCCTTTTTGCTTACATTTTCAAAATCAACATCACCTGTTATTTTATACCCTTTTTCAGATGTTTCATCGGCAACACGGGTAATGCCCACATCAATAACCACGGCATCATCTTTTATCATTTCCGCTTTCAGGTAATTAGGCACGCCAAGTGCTGTAATAATAATATCGGCCTGTGTGGTTATCTGGTTTATATTTTTAGTATGGCTGTGGGTTAATGTTACTGTACTGTTACCCGGAAAGCCCTTGCGCCCCATTAATATACTCATGGGCCTGCCAACAATATGGCTGCGCCCTATCACTACTGTATGCTTTCCTGTGGTTTGCACATTATAACGCTCCAGCAGCTCCAGTATGCCAAATGGCGTTGCCGGTATAAAAGATGTCATATCCAGTGCCATTTTACCAAAGTTTTCAGGATGGAAGCCGTCCACATCCTTACTTGGGTCAATAGCCATAATCACCTTTTGGGTGTCAATTTGTTTTGGCAGTGGCAACTGTACTATAAAGCCATCAATATCATCATCCTGGTTTAGCTCCTCAATTTTTTTAAGCAATTCCATTTCTGATGTTGTGCCGGGCATCCTTACCAGCGTAGATTCAAAACCCACCCGCTCGCAGGCTTTTACCTTGCTGCCCACGTAGGTAAGGCTGGCACCATCATTACCCACTATAACCGCAGCAAGATGGGGCACCTTTTCCCCCTTTTCTTTCATTTTGTTTACTTCGGCAGCAATCTCGTTTTTAATGTCTTCCGAAGTTTTTTTACCATCCAGTAATTGCATTGTGTGTTGTATTTAGTTTAGAATAGAATACCAATTAAAAAGACGCGGTTACCCGCGCCTTTATGTTTTATTGTTATGGCCTCATCCCTTTCATGCCGCCCATCATCCGCATCATGTTCCTGGCACCGCCGCCCTGCATCATCTTCATCATTTTGCTCATCTGGTCAAACTGCTTCAGCAACTGGTTAACCTGCTGTATTGATGTACCTGAACCTTTAGCTATCCTGTTTTTCCTTTTGGCATCAAGTATTGAAGGCTTGCTGCGCTCTTTAGGTGTCATGGAATGGATTATTGCCTCAATATGCTTAAAGGCATCATCTTCAATCTCCACATCTTTAAGGGCTTTGCCTGCTCCGGGTATCATGCCTACAAGGTCTTTCATGTTACCCATTTTCTTTACTTGCTGTATCTGCGAAAGAAAATCATCAAAGCCAAATTCATTTTTGGCAATTTTCTTTTGAAGCTTGCGGGCTTCTTCTTCATCATACTGTTCCTGTGCCCTTTCCACAAGCGATACTACGTCGCCCATACCAAGAATACGGTCGGCCATACGGTTCGGATAGAACACGTCTATCGCTTCCATCTTTTCGCCTGTACCAATAAACTTAATAGGTTTATCTACAACCGACTTAATTGAAATGGCTGCACCACCACGGGTATCACCATCCAGCTTGGTTAATATAACACCGTCAAAATTAAGCCTGTCATTAAATGCCTTAGCAGTATTAACAGCATCCTGACCTGTCATGGCATCAACTACAAAAAGTGTTTCCTGTGGGGTTATAGCCTTATGCACATTGGCAATTTCGTTCATCATTTCCTCGTCAACCGCAAGGCGGCCGGCGGTATCCACAATTACTACATTAAAGCCATTTGCCTTGGCATGTTCAATAGCATTTTGCGCTATTTGTACCGGGTTTTTATTCCCTTCTTCCGAATATACCTCAACACCTATCTGTCCGCCTACTACATGTAGCTGGTTAATAGCCGCAGGACGGTAAACGTCGCACGCTACAAGCAAAGGTTTTTTATTTTTCTTGGTTTTTAAATAGTTGGCAAGCTTTCCTGAAAAGGTTGTTTTACCCGAACCCTGCAAACCTGACATTAAAATAACCGAAGGGTTGCCCGAAAGGTTAATGCCTGTGGCATCGCCCCCCATAAGTTCGGTAAGCTCATCTTTAACTATCTTAACCATCAACTGGCCCGGCTGTAATGTAGTCAATACATTTTCGCCCATAGCTTTTTCCTTAACCCTTGTGGTAAAGTCTTTTGCTATTTTAAAGTTAACGTCGGCATCAAGCAATGCCCTGCGTACTTCCTTTAAAGTATCGGCTACGTTAACTTCGGTAATTTTACCGTGCCCTTTAAGTATATGTAAAGCTTTATCTAACTTATCGCTTAAATTATCAAACATAAACTGTGATTCTTTTATAGAGGTGCAAATTTAAGGATTTGATTTTGAAGTTAGGAACTTATAAATAAAAAAACCAGCCTGATAAGGCCGGTTTTTACTAAAAACGAAATTTATTTACAATGGCTTAAATGCAAAATCTATATAAGGTACCATTCCATAGTCAGGATTGGTACTGCCGCCCCCGCCATAAAAACGCGCCTGGTGTACCGTTATGCCATTGGCGGTTGCGGGCAGCATAGTAGATAAACCCCATCTTACCGTACCTATGCCCTGCCCTTCGGCATATGAGCCAATAGAACGTTTAATAGTATAATTTTCATTTGCGTTAATACTTACTTCCGGTATGGAAACATACTCCATAGCAGTATCAGAAAAACTGTGGTTACCTGAATATACCACATTATCATTACCATCCAGTATTTCTATAAGGTATGAAACAGATGCTGTTTCACCTTTGTAGCCTATACTGCATATTGTTCCGCCCTGGTCTGAACTGAATGTGTACTCATGCGTAAATGTATCCATTGTGAACTGCTCACCACCGCTAAGGCTGTTAAATAATTGAGTATATGCCGTGTTTTCTGTATCACATTCTTCTGATGCATTTTCACATTCCGAGATTTCGTCCTGTAGTGCCGACAGGAATTCGTCATTTGAGTTTACTGTTATTAACTCTCCGCCAAATCCATTTATTGACAAAGGATATTCAAAAGCATAAGACTCATCAAAATCAAGTTGGGCAATAAGGTCTTCCAAATCGGTTTCTTCATCAATAACTATTGTACCATCCGGCTGGTTGTCAGAATCATAAACAAGTATAGTTACAGGCAGGTCAAGGCTCACACAATCGGTAAGGTTTGGGTTAAGTGCCAATGCCGATAATAACGAAGTTAACTCAGAGCTAAGGTTCAGCGCATCAGGATCGGCACTTACAGTCCCAGAATCATCATCGCTGCAGGATGCCGCAATAAATCCTGTTAAGACAAAAGCTGCTAAAAGTTTGAAAAATTTGTTCATATAAAGTGTTTTAAGTTAGTTTAAAGCAATGAGGTAAAGAAACCGGCTCGGAAATCAAGCCGGTTCTTTGGAAAAAACTTGAATATTTAAAAAAACACAACTACTCAATTAATTAAAATGACGGTTTATTATAAAAACATTTAAAAATAAAAATACCCTACCGTAATTTAACAAAAAAAATGATTTTATAAACTATCCAAGTTATAGCACATTGCCTTTGCAGGTATATTTTTTTTTATAATTTAACGCCCAATTACAGCACCATGAAAAAAATTGCGCTTACCGGTATCTGCGAAGAAAAAATGTTTTCTGCTTTTTTCAGCAAGCATGCCAAAACCCTGCGCAATTACCTTTTTTATAAATTTGGCAATGAAGACCAGGCAGAAGATGTTGCGCAGGAAGCCTTTATTAAGCTATGGCAAAATTGTGCCGATGTGCCGCCCGAAAAAGCAAGATCATTTTTATACACAGTAGCCAATAACACTTCCTTAAACCATATAGCACACCAAAAAGTGGTACTTCAATATGCAAAAAAAACAGGGGCAAATGCTACAGACGGGCAAAGTCCTGAATTTTTGATGGAAGAGGAGCAATTTAAAATTAAACTGCAAAATGCTATAGGCGGACTTACCGAAGCACAGCGCACCGCTTTCCTGCTGCACCGGATAGACGGAAAAAAATACCATGAAATAGCCGATATATTAGGAATAAGCATAAAGGCTGTAGAAAAAAGGATACATGGCGCCCTGGTAGAATTACGAAAACAAATTGAAAATATAAGGTAGGGATTTTTATACTATAACTGTTTAAGCAAAAAAGGAATATTGAGATGAAAGATGATGTTACACTTGCCAGGTGGCTTAACGGAGAAATGGATGAAAATGAACTGAGGGAGTTTATGGCTTCACCCGGCTTTGAAACATACAGCAAAATAAAAGAATATTCTGCACAGCTAACAGCTCCTAAGGGAGATATGGACTTGCTTTACAACCGCATAGAAAAGCAGAGAAACAAGCGCCGTATAAGAAAATTAAATCCGTGGGTGGCAAGAATAGCTGCAGTGCTTGTTATTACATTGGGCTTAACTATGTTTTTTTATGCAACGCATACCACTACCGTAACCACTGCCCATGCAAGCCGATCGGAATTTTTATTACCTGATGATTCACAGGTTGTGCTTAATTCAGGAACCGAAGTGGAATACAGGAAATGGAACTGGCAGAATAATCGCGAAATTGAACTGGATGGTGAAGCTTTTTTTAAAGTAGCCAAAGGAAAAACTTTTGATGTTATAACCGATTTAGGCACTATTACAGTGGTAGGCACACAGTTTAATGTTAAGGAGCGTGGCAACCGCCTGGAAGTTTCCTGTTTTGAAGGCAAAGTTAAGGTTTCCTATACTGGCAAGAGCATTTTATTGCTGCCGGGTAAAAGCATTATAATTGAACATGGCAAAGGCGCTGTAGCCACCATAAATATAGAAAACAACAATCCGGGATGGATTAATAATGAAGCGGAGTTTTATAAAGAAACTCTGGAGGGCATAACTAAAGAAATTGAAAGGCAGTATAATGTGGAAATTTCCATACCTTTAGTACCGGTTAAGCGTTTTACGGGGACTATTCCCACCAATGACCTTAACACTGCCCTTGATATTGTAAAAACTGTATATCACTTAAAATCTGAAAGGGCAGGTAATAAAATTATACTGTCTGCTGAATGAGGTTAAACACAGGATGTATTTTAAGCATACTTTTATTTTTTTTAATTGTCCCCAAGTGCTTAGGGCAGGACGAAAAGAAAAGTATTGAATTAAAAAAAATCCTGATTGATATTGCTGAAAAACATAAAATTAAGTTCAGCTACCTTGAGGAAGATATATTTGGGCACAGCATATTCCCCCCGCCCGGTACCATGCCGCTTAAGGCCAAACTGGTGTATATTACCAACCGCACAGGCCTTAACTTTAAACAGAGCAGCAATAATATTTTAATTTTTTCAGGTAGGCTGCCGCAAAAAAAAATATTTTGCGCTTACCTTACTGATGAAATAGGACAACCTATTGAAAATGCCGTAATACAGTACCGAAACCAACAAAAAATTGTAACAGGTACCGATGGCTATTTTGAATTACCCCAAAACCTGCCGGATACGCTTTATATTGACCATTTGGGATACCAGCCCCTTAAAGTGGTTACTGATTATAATGAAGCGGACTGCCAGAAAATAGTTTTAATACTGGACATACTAATGCTGGATGAGATAGTAACAGAACGCTATCTTGCCAAAGGAATCTCCAAACTTAAAGATGGCGGTTTCAGTATCCAGCCTAAAAAATTTGGGATACTGCCGGGGCTTATCGAGCCCGACGTGCTTTTGGCAATGCAGCAGCTGCCGGGCATAGGCAGTATAGATGAAACGGTTTCCAATATTAACGTAAGGGGTGGCACACATGACCAGAACCTATTTTTATGGAATGGCATACGCCTTTTCCAGACAGGCCATTTTTTTGGGTTGATTTCCGCACTTAATCCTAACCTGGGACACAGCATAAAAATTTATAAAAACGGTACGCCCGCGTTATATGGCGATAGTGTTTCAAGCGTGGTGAATATTTCCTCGCGTTCCAATGAAATAGGTGAAACTTCGGCAAGTGTAGGGAGTAATATGATAAGTGCTGATGCTTATACCAATATAAAACTTTCAGAAAATACAGGTGTTGAGCTTTCTGCCCGACGTTCCTTTACTGATGTACTTGATTTTCCCACTTATAATAAATATTCGCAGCGTATTTTTCAAAATACCGTTGTAACCCAGTTAAATAACAGTACCGATGTAAACTATAAAAGTGATAAGGAATTTTATTTTTATGATTTTACGGGGCAGTTTCATCAAAAATTTAAGGGGGGCAATACGTTATATTTTAATATTATTGGCATAAACAACAACCTCGACTTTACCGAAGGCACTATTACAGAAACCAACGTAGTTACCAAATTGAGCAGCCTTGACCAGCAGACACTGGGAGGGAATATTGCATGGAATAAAAATTGGGATGATAATAAAAGCATAGGGCTCTCTTTGTATGGCTCGCGTTATAATGTTGATGCTACCAATGCCTCCATTGAGTCAAACCAGGTAACCCGGCAGCACAATGAAATTTTTGATGCAGGGCTGAATTTTACATTCAGTAGTCCGTTAACCCGCACTATAAAGCTAAACAGTAGTTACCAATTTAATACTACTTCTATTAATAACCGTGATGAAACAAATTTAGTAACGGCTTCAACTGAAATAAGTGAAAATATAGATATACATGCACTTTCAGGGGAAATGGAATATCATACAGATGGCAATAATTTATACACAAGGCTGGGTATGCGTTTTAATTACATAACGCAGTTTGATATGTTTTATGCCGAACCCCGCCTGCAGGCTAATTATCTCATAAATGGCAATTGGCAGATTGAAGTGTTGGCAGAACAAAAAAGCCAATCCCTGTCTCAGGTGGTAGAACTGCAAAATGATTTTCTGGGCATAGAAAAAAGGAGATGGACACTTGCCAATAATAATGATATACCTGTACAGAAGAGCAGACAGGCTTCTATCGGGGCGACCTATAAAAACCGTGGCTGGCTTATTACTATTGATAACTTTTACAAAAAAGTGAATGGTATTACTACAGGCGGACAGGCATTTCAGGATCAGCATGAAGGGTTGCAGGCTACCGGCAGTTATACCGTTTATGGCACAGAATTTTTAATACAAAAACAGTTTCAAGATTTTTATGCCTGGTTGGGCTATACATGGAATAATAACAGGTATAATTTTAAAGATTTCCCCACTTCCAGCTTTCCAAGTAATTTCCAGATAGCACATACCATAAATTCAGCAGTGGTTTATGAATGGAAAAAACTGGAGCTTGCTTTGGGCTCAAGGTGGTTTTCGGGCAGGCCCTATACTGCACCCTTAAGCAACTTTCCTGTTTATGGCAATAACGGCAGCCCTGCAGTATCCTACTCCCAACCCAATGCATTTCATATAGGGAGTTTTATGCAGTTTAATTTTTCTGCTAACTACACCCTTCAGATAGCTGAAAAATATAATTTACAGTTAGGGTTATCCATACTTAATATTTTTAACAGGCAAAATATTATTAACCGTTATTACCGTATTAACCCTGAAACAGAAAATATAGAAAGGGTAAATACCTATGCACTGGAAAGAACACCAAATGCACTTATAAAATTTAGCTTTTAAAACTGAAAGTAAATAAAAGGCTGTGGCCCTGCGGAAGCTGCCGCATAAACAAGCCAGTAAACAAAACCTAATAAAACTGCTTTCCCTGCAAGTGGCGTCCTGTTAAAAGCCTGCCTCATGGCATTTATTATGCTTTCAGGTAAAAAATGCCAAACATAGCCTGCAAACATCAGCATAAAAACATTTTTATAACCCATAATTATAGTTTGCCACTGCTGCGGGTTAAAGGTTACTTTGGTAATATTATCCAACACATCCATAGCTGTAGGAAAATCCTTTGCCCTGAAAAATATCCAGCAAAATGCTACAAAATGAAAAGTAAGCACCACCGAAACAAAATGCCATAAAGCACCTGCTGCTGTTTTCTTTGCATCTTTTTTAGGGGGAAAAAATTCCATAAATATTTTATGCACGGCAAGTGCTATACCGTGCAGCGCACCCCACACAATAAACCGCAGGCTTGCCCCATGCCACAAACCACCCAGCAGCATGGTGGTAAGCAGGTTGCTATTGGTGTACATGGTTTTCTCTTTATTTTTTGACAGCATAAAGGTGAGTATAAAAACCAGCAATGCACTTACCCCTATAATTAAAGGCCAGTTGCTTGTACCTGAATATTGAATACCCCAAACTATAAGCCCGAAGAAAAATAAAGCCGGAAAAAGGAAACCGGCAAATGAGCCATGCCTATTCCCTCCAACAGATATATATAGAAAGTCCTTAAGCCATGTTGATAAGGATATGTGCCACCTGCGCCAGAATTCGGTTATGCTTGCCGATTTATAGGGAGTATGGAAGTTAGGCGGAAGCTCAAAACCTAAAAGCAGGGCAATACCGATAGCCATATCCGAATATCCTGAAAAGTCACAGTAAATCTGTATAGTGTAACCATAGGAAGCCATAAGGTTTTCAAAAGCTGTATAGCTATTAGGCGAATCAAAAACACGGTCAACAAAATTTACCGATATATAATCTGAAATAACAGTTTTTTTAATAAGCCCTCCAATAATAAGGAAAAGCCCATAATTTACATCCTGTTTGGTGATAGACAGCTTCTCGTAAATTTTCGGGATAAAATCTTTAGCCCTTACTATAGGACCTGCCACAAGCTGGGGGAAAAAGGAAACAAAAAACAAATAATCAAGGTAATTTTTTGCAGGCGTTATTTCCTTACGGTAAATTTCTATAGTATAGCTTATGGACTGAAAGGTATAAAATGATATACCCACCGGCAATATAACATCATAAAAGGAGAATTTACCACCAAAAAGGTCGTTATAATTGCCTATAAGGAAATTAGTATATTTAAAATACCCTAAAAAAGTAAGGTTGATTATTACACTAAACCAAACATATAACTTCCGCTGTAACTCTCTTGTTTCCCGGTATAAAAAATAGCTTAAGGTATAATCTACTATTGTAGTAAACAACAGCAGCAGGAAATACATTCCGCTGGATTTATAGTAAAAGAAAACAGAGAAGCAAACCACATACAAAATACGCAGATGAAATGTTTTCCTAAGCAACAGGTAAATACCGTAAAACACAATAAACAGTCCCAAAAACAGCCCTGTATTAAATAGCAGAGGCTTCTTAGGGTTGTAAGTAAACCACTCCTGCACATCCTGCCAGCCCACGTGTGGCAATATATCTGTAAACTGCATCAATCCCTGTTGTTTTTAAAATTCTGGTAGGCTTTTAAAAAAGCTTCTGAAAACATCTCTCCCTGTTTCTGATATCCCTGTACTGAATAATGAACCCTATCGGATGACATTAAGCCCTTTGCAGCGTTGCGCTTTACACCAAATAATCCCCCTAGCTCTGTAAACATATCCCACGAAGCATAATGTTTTACTGTTTCCTGCATCAGTATGTTTTTTGCATAGTCGGCTACAAAAGTATTTGGGTATTTCCGTTTAAATAAAGAAGGCGGCGGTGTCATTACCAAAATACAGGCATCGGGGCAAGCACTGCGCACATTATCAATAAATATATTCAGCTGTACCATGTACTCTTCCGTAGTAAGTTTGTCAAATGATTCATTTGTCCCTAATGAAACAACCACCATATCAGGCTGCAAAACAGGTAATTGTTTAAAGAACAAAGGATACTTATTATAGTCAGATGCCTTTGCGCCGTTAACTCCGATATTGTGATATATAACGCCGGGAGAATCTTTTTCCAGCACTATCCCATTTAAATTATATTGCTTCGCATCCTTATTTGGCAAAAGGTATATTTTATCCATGCGTTTTACGCTATGGTAATAAAAATTTTCGGTAGTATCAGCAGCCAAAGGCAGGGGAATAAATTCTGAACGCTTTATTTCCTTTTTTTCCATTTCCTGTGTTGGGATAGATAATGTTTTACCTGCCCTGATATTATCAGTACGCAAACCATTGGCATTTTTAAGCTGCGTTACGGTAATGCCATATTTTCGTGCAATAGTGCCTAACACTTCGCCCCTTTTTATTTTGTGGGAAATCTTTTTAGGTACTGTTGATTCTACCACAATAGTTTTGGAGCTTGTGGCAATATCAAAATCCTGTGTTACACCCGGGGTAATAACCTTTATAGTATTAAAATTATAAGCCGTATCCCTAATGGTCATCTCAATAATAAAATCTTCTTTGGTAACCAGTGCAATACCGCTAAGCCCTACCTGCATGCCCTGTTCGGGCGGATAGATGTTCCGCCTGCTGTCCCACGAAATATTGGAGGAGTATCTTATATA
This sequence comes from Flavobacterium sp. MK4S-17, assembly GCF_009848495.1. Lineage (GTDB taxonomy): Bacteria > Bacteroidota > Bacteroidia > Flavobacteriales > Flavobacteriaceae > Flavobacterium. The sequence goes on along the minus strand of NZ_WWEP01000035.1, from coordinate 46,899 downwards.
GTCGCTGCCATTTGTTTTTGCAAGCCTGTGCGGAAAATTAAAGCCACTGCCGGCATTTCCAAAATGTTCCTGCAGCATTTTGCGTATTGTACCGCTAAACAGGTCGGCCTGGATATGGGAGTCGCCAATATGAACAATATTTACTTTTCCTGCCTTTTGCTCTTCAAGGAGGCTGAGTTTTTCGAAGAGCAGCTTTAATGCCGATGTATTGGTTATAATGTTATCGGGCACCACTTCAACAGAGTCTATAATTATACTGTCCGTAGCTACTTCTGTGCTGTCGGTTTGAGAAAAACAGTTGGTTAAAGTAAGGCTAAGCAGCAGGGCTAAAAAACTATTCCGCATGGGTAGAATCTGTATTATGTATTACCGAATCTTTTTTTACCGGCTGCGGTTTTGACTTGGCAGGCTTAAAACCTTTAAGTTTTTTATACTGCTCATAACCATTATTTAACTGGTTATAAATAAAATCAGCTATTTTTTTGGAGCCCCGGAAATTAAAATGAGTATAATCCTTATTAGCAAGTGCGGGTACTTCTTCCACCCATTTTACCATAGAGCCATCGCCGCCCATTAGCATATAAAGGTTAACAAAACCCGACTCTGTTTGCACAGCATATCTTTTCTGTGCTTCTGTTAAAGGCACAACAGCCGAATCGGTTTTCATCTCCATTTCATATTTGGTAGATTTATCCGCAGTTGATATAATCAGTACGGCAGTACCCGGAAAACATTCCCTTATATGGTCAACCACCTTTGCCATGCGCTTTTCATACCACGAATAATTATAGGAACCGTAATTAAGTACGTTTGTGCCGTAATGTAGTATTATAAGGTCATAACCAAGTTTTTGGTTAAAAGCCTTCATCAGCCTTGTATTAAAAATGGAAATAGGCAGCCCTGAATTACCCCGATTGGAAAAATTATCTACATGCACGCCTTTGCCGTCATCAAAATTAAAACCGTAAAAAGGTATTGAATCGGCAGCAATAAATTCTGCCCGGAATGACTTTAAGTTTCCGTTGGCTATAGTAAGTGTATTAAGCTGTTCGGCAGGGTTCAGCTTTTTATACAAGGTATCTGCTCCTGTAATAACAGCTATACTTGCCTGTGTATTGCCCGACTTACCGTAATATAATGTTGGGTTATTAAGCTGTGCTGTATGCCTGCCGTTAGTAGCCCTGTATTTTACCCATACCGGGTTTACAGTATCATGCTTTGTAAAAAATACATGCCCGTTTACGCCAAAGGGTACTTTGGGATGCTTAATGTTAAGATATGACTGGGTTTTCCAGTTTGACGAAAACTGGTGTGTGAGCGTACTCCTTGAACCCGCCGATTCTGAAGTGATATTTACAAAGCCCACACCTTCTCCGCCAAAACGATCCTGGAGGCTTGTCCGCAAATCTTTCACAATCATATCGCCGTCTGTCATGGAGTCACCAAAATAGGCAATACGCACATTGCCCTGCTGCCTGTTTTCAAGCTGAAGCAGTTTCTCGTAAAAAGATATTAAGTGCTGGTAGCCTTTGTAATTTTCAAAAGTCTCGGCCGGAAACTGTATGCCGTTATCTTTTTTAAAGGTAATTTTGGCATTGCTAAGAGTGTCCTTGCCTTTTCTCACCACAGTGTCGGTAGTTTCCTGTACCGCCTCAAGCAAAAGGCTGTCGATTACCACATTTTTGGTAGTGGGTGCGCTTTCCGTAAAAATTTTGCGGGGCAAAAACTGCCTGAATACCACAAATGCAATTACAGACAATACAACTATTGTAAATGACTGTATAAAATAAGGCTTATTATGGCTCACAAAAATCCTGTTTATTACATTCTTTCAGGCACACCTATACCCAACAGGCTGAATGCAGCCTTTATGGTTTCTCCCACTTTTTTGGAAAGCTGTACCCTGAATATCTTTTCCTTCATTACCTCTGCCCCTAAAACCGATACACTTTGGTAAAAGGAATTGTATTCCTTAACAAGTTCATAGGTATAATTGGCAATTTGAGCCGGGCTGTGGTTTTGTGCCGCACTCTGTATAACCTCCGGAAACTGTGCTATAATCTTAAGCAGTTCCTTTTCTTTTTCATGCAGGGAAACATCTGTGGCAGATATTTGCACGGTATAGTCAAAATCTGCCCTGCGTAAAAGCGACTGTATCCTTGCATAGGTATATTGTATAAACGGCCCGGTATTACCTGCAAAATCCACCGATTCTTCAGGGTTAAACAGTATACGCTTTTTAGGGTCAACTTTTAATATATAGTATTTTAAAGCACCAAGGCCAATAATATTGTAAAGGCGCGCCTTATCTTCGACAGAATATCCCTCAAGCTTACCCAGTTCTTCTGAAATCCTGGTGGCGGTTACAACCATTTCATCCATTAGGTCGTCAGCATCCACAACAGTACCCTCACGGCTTTTCATTTTCCCGCTTGGCAGGTCAACCATCCCATAAGAAAGGTGATAAAGGTTTTCGGCCCAGCTATAGCCAAGTTTCTTTAAAATAAGGAACAGTACTTTAAAGTGGTAATCCTGTTCATTCCCCACAGTATATACCATACCCCCTACATCAGGAAAATCTTTTACCCTTTGTATGGCAGTACCTATATCCTGTGTAATATAAACAGATGTGCCATCACTCCTAAGCACCAGTTTTTCATCCAGCCCTTCATCAGTAAGGTCTATCCATACAGAACCGTCCTCCTTTTTATAGAAAACGCCCTGTTTAAGTCCCTGCTCCACTACATCCTTCCCTAAAAGGTAAGTATTGCTTTCGTAGTAATTTTTATCAAAATCAACACCAATATTTTTATAGGTTTCATCAAAGCCCTTATAAACCCAGCCATTCATTTTTTCCCAAAGGGTAACTACAGCAGCATCTCCTGCTTCCCACTTGCGAAGCATTTCCTGTGCCTCCTGTAGTATCGGGGCTTGTTTTTTGGCTTCTTCTTCAGTCAGGTCTTTGCCTTTTAGCTCCTCAACCTGCTGCTTGTATGCCTTATCAAATTCCACATAATAATGCCCTACCAGTTTATCGCCTTTTATACCGGCAGTTTCCGGGGTTTCACCTTTGCCAAACTTTTCATAGGCCAGCATACTTTTACAAATATGTATTCCCCTGTCGTTAATCACCTGGGTTTTATAAACCTTTTGCCCTGCAGCCTGCAATATCTGTGCTACCGAATAGCCCAATAGTACATTACGCACATGGCCAAGGTGCAGCGGCTTGTTTGTATTTGGTGAGGCATATTCTACCATAACTGCTTTCCCACTTGTTGATGGAACTGTAAAGCCAAAATTTTCCTCGCCTTTTATATCATTAAGCAAGCTGATATAATAAGCATCTGAAATAACAATATTGAGGAAACCCGAAACAACATTAAATTTTTCGGCTATTTCAGTATGCTGTGTAAGATATTCCCCTATTTTACTGCCAAGTTCTGCAGGATTGCTTTTTAGCTGCTTTAGCAAAGGAAACAGCACCATGGTTATATCACCTTCAAACTCGCGTCGGGTAGCCTGTAACTCTATAGTATTAACAGTAATACCGAACAAAGCCTGCAAGGCTTCCTGAATTTTTGAAGTAAGTATTTGTGATAATGCCATTTGTATTTCTTTTAAAGCGTGCAAAGATAAACATAAATTAATAACCCCTTTACAGGATGGTTCTTAAAAATATTTTAATTCGCCTGAATTTTAAATTAAAATTTTTCTTTAAAAGTATGTAACAAAATACATACTTATATGTCTTATGATAGTAATGCATTAAAATAAAAAATAAATTTTGCATTAAAAGGTACTTTGTATTGCATATTAGTAATTAAAGTAATACATTTGCCTCATCAATCATCAATCATTTAAACGGACATGAAATTTAAATTGCTTTTTACACTGCTTTTTTTTGGCAGTATGCTTACTGTATATGCCCAGAATAACCCCGGAAGCATATCCGGTAAAGTGGCAGACAGGACAACTAAAGAACCCTTACCCTATGTTAGTATTGTAGTGAAAGAAAACAATACTGTAGTAACCGGCGGCATAACAGATGACAAAGGTGAATTCATCATAAAAAACCTTCCACTTAATAATTATACTGTAGAAGCCCAGTTTATGGGGTTTAAAACAGCTTCTTTAAATGCTGCGCTCAGTGATGGAAAAAAAGAGGTTAACTTAGGAATAATACTACTTGCCGAAGAAGCTACTATGCTGCAGGAAGTGGAGATAGTAAAGGAAGTTTCAACCATTGAACAGAAACTTGACCGTAAAGTAATAACCGTAGGCAGGGATTTAACCACAGCAGGCGGTACGGCTTCTGAAATAATGAATAACATACCCTCTGTAAATGTTGACCAGGATGGTAATATATCATTACGTGGTAATGCCAATGTAAGGATACTTGTAGATGGCAGGCCAACCAATATCAGCCCCGCACAGCTATTAAAACAAATACCTTCAACATCCATCAAAAAAATTGAACTGATAACCAATCCAAGTGCCAAGTACAATCCGGAAGGCATGTCGGGTATAATCAACATCATACTGCATAAAAATTCCAACGACGGCTTTAACGGCAGTTTTAATTCAGGTATTACCTTTGGTGAAACACCAAAGTTCAATAACTCCCTAGATATGAATTACCGCAGGGGTAAAGTAAACTTTTTTGCCAATGCAGGCAGTAATTTCGGTAAATATTTTAACGGTGGTAACGTAACAAGGAATGATATTAACTTATTGCAAAAAATTGATGTTACCAATGACAATGAAGGAGTGTTGGGCAAAATAGGCATGGATTATTATATAGATGACAAAAACACCATTTCCTTTTATACAAACCAGAATTATTATACAGGCGAGGCTACAATAAATACAGATGTACTGTATCCTGATGGGAATGATACCAATTTAATGCAGCAATCTTTACTGGACGGCGACAACTGGAATAACAGCTATAATATTGCCTATAAGCATAAATTTGACAAAGAAGGCCATACGCTTGATTTTGAAGCTAATTACAATGACTCTAAGAGTACACAAAGTGTAGATTATAATACCATTTATGAAGGTGCGGGCGAAGAAACATTTTTTGACGACCTTACTGATAAGCGCCAAAATGCTACAGCAAACCTTGACTATGTTAATCCGCTGAGCGAAAAAAGCACTTTAGAATTGGGCGCCGAAGCAAGGGTTATAAGGACAGATAATGAATACCATACCAATAACCCTGCGCTGGATGCATTTCCTGAACAGCAGGATGTGGAATATACTTATGATATGGATATTTATTCTGCTTACGCAACCTTTGGGCAAAAGTTTGAAAAATTTAGTTATCAACTGGGCGCACGCCTTGAAAGCTATAAAGTAAGCGCAAATTTTAACCGTGGGCAAAATACTTTTAAGGACGATTATATTACAGTTTATCCATCGGCTTATTTAACCTACAGCCTTAACGAAAAAAATATGTTCCAGCTTAGCTACAGCCGCAGGGTTGACAGGCCAAGCATTGAACAGACGAAACTGATAAGGGAGTTTTCAACCCCATTGGTTACTGCCTATGGAAACCCTAACCTAAGGCCGCAGTTTACCAATTCTGTTGAGCTTAACTATACAAAAATGTTCGGGCAGGGCTCATCTATAACAGGTGGTGTGTACTACAGGCTTATAAATGACGAGATAAACCGTGTACTGTACCCGAATGAGACTACTCCTGACAATGACCAGGACCAGATAATGAGTTTTGACAACTTTGACAATAACAATGCATTCGGTTTTGAAATATCAGCCAACTACCGTATAGCAAAATGGGTTGATATACAGCCGGCTATAGATTTTTCAAGTATTTCACAAAAGGGGCTTGTTGCTACAGTAATGCCTTCAGGTGAAACTGAAATGGTAACACGCGAAATTACAGCCAATGCATTTAATGCAAGGCTTAACGGTAACTTCAGGGCTAACAGCAGGCTAAGCTTCTTATTGTTCGGTTTTTACAGGGGACCAGTAAACGGCGTGCAGAACAACAGCAAGGAAATGTATAAAATAGATTCGGGTGTACGATACACACTCCTGGATAATAAAATGTCTTTAAGCCTTAGGTTTAATGATATGTTCCAAACCATGCGCTATGCATTTGATTCGGAAAGGCCGTGGCCGCAAAATGGTGAGTTTACCTGGGAAAGCCGTACTGTTTATTTTGGACTTAATTATATGTTTGGCGGTGGTAAAAACAGGGCTATGCAAAGAAAGTACCGTGATGACAACACGAAACAAACAGGTGGCGGTATGTTTTAAAAAAGGATTTTCATCAATCAATTAATGTTTTTCATATTTAGGTTTAGTAGTTAGTAAAAACCCCGGATAATCCGGGGTTTTGCTTTTTTATCTGAAAATAGAATTACCACCTTATGATGGCACTGCCCCAGGTAAAGCCGCTGCCAAATGCTGCCAGCACAACCAGGTTGCCCTGCTTTATTTTTCCCTGCTCCCAGGCTTCAGTCAGTGCAATAGGCACAGACGCTGCTGTTGTATTGCCATACTTCATTATGTTATTAAATACCTTATCATCGGTAAGCCCGAACTTCTGCTGGATAAATTGCGAAATCCTTAAATTAGCCTGATGGGGTATCAGCATGTTAATATCCTTAACCTGCAGGTTATTGGCTTTTAAGCCTTCCAATATAACCTCGCTAAAGCGCACTACGGCATTTTTAAATACAAACTGCCCATTCATGTAGGGGTAGTAACTTTCATCATCCGGATTATTTTCAGCAATAATATCCGTTACCCATCGTTTGCCCATACCCGGTGCAATTAAAGCCAGTTCTTCGGCATACTGCCCTTCGGAGTGCAGGTGGGTGGAAAGTATTCCTTTAGAATTATCTTCCTCACGTGTAAGTACTGCAGCACCGGCCCCATCACCAAATATTACCGAAACTGCACGGCCCCTTGTAGTCATGTCCAATCCTGTGGAGTGCAGTTCGGAACCAATAACAAGTATATTTTTATACATACCTGTTTTAATAAACTGGTCGGCTACCGAAATTGCATATACAAACCCGGAGCATTGATTTCTTACATCAAGTGCCCCTATTGTCCTTTTCAGGCCCAAATCCCTTTGCACCAAAACGCCGGGGCCAGGGAAATAATAGTCAGGGCTTAATGTTGCAAATATTATAAAATCAATATCATCTTTATCTACCCCGGCCCTTTCAATAGCAATCTTTGCAGCCTTAACCCCCATAGTAGTGGTTGTATCGCCGTCACCTTTTATTACATGCCTGCGCTCCTGTATGCCGGTACGTTCCTGTATCCACTCATCATTTGTATCCATTAACCTGGATAAATCATCATTGGTAACAACATTATCAGGGACATAATATCCCAATCCTGAAATTTTTGAATTATACATTAATTATATTTTTTATAAAAACAAGGATGTAAAAATACACAATATGCAATAAAAAATGCTAATTTTAAAGATGTTATAACTATCCAAAAGCATTTCTGTCCACTGCAAGTGTAACTTCTGAGTTTGGCGGCAGTTCTTTATAATGCTCAAAAAAAACAACCTGCCTGTTAAGCGCAGCCTTGATAAGGTATCGGTTGCCTTTAAAATAAGATTGCCTTACGGTTACACTTAAGGGCCCGTTTTCCGTAACTTTCAATTGGTGCGGATAAATCAACACCGTTTCCTCACTATTTTGTGTAAGGGTAAGCAATTCAAGCTTTATTTCATTAACCTCGCCAAATAATGAGGCTGAATATTTATCCTTAGGATTATAGTAAATTTCTTTTGATGGCGCTTTGTCTAAAAGCCTTCCCTCTTTAATTACAATAGTTTCATCTGCAAAAGAAAGTGCATCCGTGCTGTCATGGGTAGCTACAATCACCGTTATGCCCTTTTGTTTCAGGTAGGCAAACAAATTGCGCCTAAGTGCATTTTTCCTAAAATTATCTATGTGGCTAAAAGGTTCATCAAGCAGTAAAACCTCAGGTTCAAGCGCAAGCACTTTAGCAAGCGCAATACGCTGCTGCTGCCCGCCACTAAGGTACTTTGCCTTAACATCGGCAAAATCACCCATTTCAACAATATCAAGCAGCTCCTTTGTGCGTTGCTGTTTCTCTTCAGGATAAAAGTTAGATAAAAAACTACCTACATTTTCAGCAGCAGTAACATAAGGCATCAGGTCAAAATCCTGTGCCAGGTATTTCATATAAGGCATGCCTGGTATAAGGTAAAATTTAGGCCCGAGTACCTGCTCATTTTTATATGTTATTTCCCCACTATTCAGGTCATACAACCCATATATAAGTTTAAGCAGTGTGCTTTTACCGCAACCGCTTTCCCCTATAACCGCTATATTTTGCCCCTGCCTTACAGAAAAGCTTAAGTTGTGAATAATGGTTTTATCAGTATATCCGAATGTTATGTTTTTAACAGTAAGCATTAAACTAAAATTTGTGCAAAAGTATTTAAATACTATCAATAACAATTGCCCTGCCAGTATATTATGATGTTTTTAAAGCTTTAGGATTTAACCTAAAAACAGTTTAATTTATTTTTCAACATATTTAATTGATAATTATATAATTATCATATATATTTGCACGCATCTTAAACCCCGGAAGATTTATATTAACAGAGTATTAACCGTTTACTATAGCTATTATAGTATTTTTGCAAGAATTTTCCACAAACAAGGTTTATATGGGCAGAAAAATTACATCACTATTATTTTTACTGATTTCAGTAACAGCATTTTCACAATTCAGGAGTTCCGAACAATACTCTATTGAGGGTGACTTTGGCCTTAGCGGGGCAATGAATCCATCAATGAGCGGGCTTAATCACTTAGGGGTAGGCTTTAGGTATATGGCTGACGACCTTTGGGGATTTAAGGGCGACCTGGCAAGTGACAGGTTCAGGGAATCAGGCACAGAAGCAGGAACCAACTATACAAGGTTTTCTGTACAAGCTGTTTATAATGCCGGAAGGGCATTATATGTACCGGATATGACAAATGGTTATGTAAACTTTTTGGTGCATGGTGGTGTGGGTTACTCCTACCTAAAATCAACCCGTAAAAGCGGTATAGATAATATTGGTAATGTAATTATAGGTGTTACACCCCAATTCTACATCAGCAGCCGTTTAGCAGTACATTTAGATGCCTCTTATATATTTAATATAAAACAGCATTATGATTTTGATGGCTTTTATCATGATGGCGGCTTGGAAGAAAGCGGATTTGTAGGGCAAATGTTTACAGCGTCAATAGGCTTAACATTATATCTTGGCCGCAATGGTTCTGATAACGACTGGAGATAATAATCTTTAAACATATATAAAAAAAGCTGCCCTTAAAGGCAGCTTTTTTTATATACATACAGCACAATTTATTGTTTAGCTTCTTTTTGCGCGTCTTCTATCATCTTTTCATTTGCAGTAATTGCAAATTCAACACGCCTGTTTTTACTCATTCCTTCTTTAGTGTCATTGCTTGCAATAGGGTCGGCTTCACCCTTGCCTATGGTAGTAAATCTTGAAGAACTTAATCCTTTCCCTGCAAGGTAAGATTTTACAGATTCCGCCCTTTGTTCAGACAATTTAAGGTTATAGTCATCAGCACCGCTGCTGTCAGTATAACCGAATATCTGAATGTTTGTGTCAGGATATTCATTAAATACCGGTACAAGCCTGTCAAGATTTGCCTTTGCCTTAGAGGTAAGTGAAGATTTGTTAAGATCAAAATTCACAGAGTTTTCTCCAAGTGTTAGCTTAATCCCTTCCCCTACTCTTTCAACCTCAGCACCAGGTAAAGTCTGTTCAATCTTTCTTGCCTGTTTATCCATACGGTTACCAATAACCCCGCCCACAGCACCACCTACAGCACCACCTATAATGGCACCCAGTGCCGTATTGCCGCCTTTACCAAGATTATTACCAAGCACGCCGCCTATTACAGCACCTGATGCTGCGCCTATAGCTACACCTCTTTGGGTATTATTCGTATTTTTTACTGCTTCACACGAAACGAAACCTGCACTGAATAAGAATGCAAATGACAGTGCATAAATTTTTATTGTCTTCATATTTTAAATTTTGATGTTTTTATTGACTTACATTTTCTGGAACTGGTACACAACCTCTACATTAGAACCGCCTACAGATACATTATCCACAAGCTGGAAAGAGCTTTGTGTTTGGTTCCTTAGCTTTAAGTAATAGCCCTGTGTAACCCTTTTGGCTTTTTCTCCCTCGGTTATCTTAAGGGTAAAGCTGCCTTCTTTTGTTACAGACCATACAATCGGGCTGCTGAAAGCAGGGCATCCGGCTTTGCCTAAACTCATTTCGCCCTTATTATTGTTAGATACAAATTTCCATGAACTGCCTTCAAAACACTTAGAGTCGGCAATGTCAAATGAATTTACTTTTATATAATCCGATCCCGGATAAGTAACCTGGGTAATTGTCCAGTTACCGTTAATGCCACCCTGCGATTTGGTGTCAAGCGACGAACAGGAAGAGAGCAGGACTACAAATACCCCTGCTAAAAATAACTTTTTCATACGTTTAGGTTTTTGTCAAAAAATGGTATTGAAATTAATCATTCACTGATTAAAGTTACTAATTATAAAAGATACATTACAAAGCAACCGTTCATTTTTAACAGGAATTTTACGTGTATAAATTACTTATTAGTGAATACTATTAATTAAAACAACATACTGTAGGCTTTTGGGCAGTATGCTAATCTTTTCTTAAACATTATAGTGTTTAACAAATTGAACATCTCAAAGTGTCAATTTGTCACATAAATAATATTGGTATCTTATTTGAAAAAAAATGTGCAGCAACATAAAACATTTAACTATGGCAACAGGAAAAATTAATGTTTCAGTAGAGAACATCTTCCCCTTAATTAAAAAATTCTTATATAGCGACCACGAAATCTTTTTGCGTGAACTGGTATCAAATGCTACTGATGCCACTTTAAAACTAAAACACCTTACAGGCATTGGTGAAGCTAATGTAGAATATGGCAACCCTATTATTGAAGTTAAAATTGATAAAGAAAACAAAAAGCTTCACATTATAGACCAGGGTATTGGTATGACCGCAGAAGAGGTTGAAAAATACATTAACCAGGTTGCTTTTTCGGGTGCTGAGGAGTTTCTTGAAAAATATAAAGACAGCGCCAAAGACGCAGGGATTATAGGCCACTTTGGCCTTGGCTTTTATTCTGCCTTTATGGTGGCTGAAAAGGTTGAAATAATTACTAAGTCATACAAAGATGAACCTGCAGTACACTGGATATGCGACGGAAGCCCTGAATTTACATTAGAGCCGGCTGAAAAATCAGAGCGCGGCACAGAAATTATCCTGCATATTGCAGAGGATTCCACTGAATTCCTTGAAGACTACAGGGTAAGGGAATTACTTAAAAAGTATAACAAGTTTATGCCGGTGCCTATTAAATTCGGCACTAAAAAAGAAACCCTGCCAAAACCGGAAGATGCACCGGAAGACTATAAAGCAGAAGAAATTGAGATTGACAACATAATCAACAATCCTGAGCCCGCCTGGACTAAACAGCCCGGCGACCTGAACGAGGAAGATTATAAGGCTTTTTACCATGAGCTATACCCAACCCAGTTTGATGAACCTCTTTTTAATATACACCTTAACGTTGATTACCCATTCAACCTTACGGGTATTTTATATTTCCCTAAGCTTTCAGCCGATTTACAGGCTCAAAAGGATAAAATACAGCTATACCAAAACCAGGTATTTGTTACCGATAATGTAGAGGGTATTGTACCGGAATTCCTTACACTCCTTCGCGGTGTTATAGACAGCCCTGATATTCCGTTGAATGTATCACGTTCTTACCTGCAGGCTGACGGCGCAGTAAAAAAAATATCAAACTATATTACACGCAAGGTAGCCGATAAGCTTAAATCTTTATTTACTGAAAACCGTGAGGATTTTGAGAAAAAGTGGAATGATATTAAAATAGTACTGGAATATGGTATGCTGAGCGAGCCTAAATTTTATGAAAAGGCAGGTGCATTCATGCTGTACCCAACTGTAGATAATAAATTCTTTACGCTTGATGAGCTGAAAGAAAAAATTGCCCCGGCACAAACAGATAAGGATGGCAAGCTTGTAGTACTTTATGCATCTAACAAAGATGCACAGCACAGCTATATTGCCGAAGCAAGGGACAAAGGCTATGAGGTACTACTACTGGATTCGCCAATAGTATCGCACCTTATACAAAAGCTGGAAGGCGACAATGAGAACCTTACTTTTGCCCGTGTGGATGCCGACCATATAGATAAGCTCATTAAAAAAGATGATGAGCAGATTTCCAAGCTAAACGATGAAGAGAAAGAAAAGCTTAAAACTGTTTTAGAAGAAATTGTACCAAAGTCAACTTATACAGTACAGCTTGAGGCTATGGACAGCCAGGCGGCACCCTTCCGTATTACACAACCTGAATTTATGCGCCGGATGAAAGAAATGAGCGCTACAGGCGGTGGAATGTTTGGTATGGGCAATTTGCCTGAAATGTATAACCTGGTAGTTAATACAAACCATGAACTTACAGGCAATATATTAAGCACAGATGATAAAGAACACAGGGAAGCACTGGTTAAGCAGGCACTTGACCTTGCAAAACTGTCGCAAAACCTTTTAAAAGGCGAAGAACTTACAGCATTTGTAAAACGAAGTTTTGAGCTTATTAAATAAAATCATAAGTTTCAACAAAAAACCGCGGGCTACACCCGCGGTTTTTTTATTTATCTGCTCCCTTTATCTTTTCCAGGACATAGCCCGGCGGCATAACAGGCTTGCCGGTTTTCATATCTACAAACACAAGTATTGAACTGCCTGTTGTTAATAACTCAGTGTTTTCATTGTATATTTCATATTCAAATTCTATCTTAACTGACTGTTGTTTTTTAAAAATTGTACGCACGGTTAAAAGGTCGTCATACCGTGCCGGCTTTTTATAATTTAACACTAAGTTAACAACTGGAAGCATAATTCCCTGCTCCTCCATAAACCTGTAGCTAAGTCCCAGATTACGAAGCCATTCTACCCTGCCCATTTCAAAGTATTCCGCGTAGTTGCCGTGATAAACCACACCCATCTGGTCGGTTTCGGCATACCGTACACGTACTTTAATTTCATGAAAATTCATATTTATTTTTTGTTAAATTTGTTTTAAATTTATCTAAATAATGCTTACAATTTTTTTTTAAAAAAATCAATACACCTAAAGTTTTTTTTTAAAAAAATTTGTTTACATATTTGTCTTCCCAACAGGAATGATAATTCTTTCATTCTTCAATGTAAGACAACTTTTAATAAACGTATAATATTCAGTATTTATGACTAAAACTGCGCAATCGGTATGGGAAAACTGTCTTATTTTCATAAAAGACAATATTCAGGAGCAGGCATACAAAACCTGGTTCGAACCTATCCGGGCAGTTGAGCTTACTGATAACGCCTTATATATACAGGTACCCAGCAAGTTTTTTTATGAATGGCTGGAAGAGCATTATGTAAAGCTTTTAAAAGTTGCACTAACCAAAGAACTTGGAAACGGCGCAAAGTTACTCTATAAAATTAAGATGGAAAACACTTATGGCAGCAAGCAGCCTTTTACAGAGCAGCTGCCCAGTGCCCACCGTGCGCCTGTAAAACCACAGGAGGTTGATGTACCTTTGCAAAATAAAAACCCTGAACTTAAAAACCCTTTTATAATTCCGGGCATAAGGAATTTAAAAATAGAATCGCAGCTTAACGCCAATTACAGTTTTGATAACTTTTTTGAAGGCGACTCTAACCGTTTGGCACGTTCGGCAGGTATGGCCGTAGCCAATAAGCCGGGAGGCACATCATTTAACCCGCTTTTAATATTTGGCGGCGTGGGCCTTGGCAAAACCCACCTTGCCCATGCAATAGGCGTTGAGATTAAAGACAAATTTCCTGACAAAACAGTTTTATATATATCGGCAGAAATTTTTACACAGCAATATATAGATTCGGTAAAGCGCAACACAAGAAATGATTTTATCCATTTCTACCAACTTATAGATGTACTTATAATAGACGATGTACAGTTCCTTTCAGGCAAGACAGGAACACAGGATGTTTTCTTCCATATATTTAACCACCTGCACCAAAACGGCAAACAGGTAATTTTAACTTCTGATAAAGCACCTGTAGATATGCAGGATATAGAACAAAGGCTTTTATCAAGGTTTAAGTGGGGGCTTTCTGCCGAATTGCACCAGCCCGATTATGAAACAAGGATTTCTATACTAAACAATATACTTTACAGGGACGGTGTTGAAATGCCCGAAGAAATAATTGAGTATGTTGCTAAAAATATAAAAACAAATGTGCGCGAACTGGAAGGGGCAATTATCTCCCTTATTGCACAGTCTTCCTTTAACAAAAGGGAAGTAACCATAGACCTTGCAAAGCAGGTAGTAGAAAAATTTGTAAAAAACGTAAAGCGCGAAATATCTATAGATTACATACAAAAAGTGGTTTCAGATTATTTCCAGCTTGATATAGATACACTACAGTCAAAAACAAGAAAGCGCCATGTAGTACAGGCAAGGCAGCTTGCTATGTTTTTTGCCAAAAAATTTACAAAAGCGTCGCTTGCCAATATCGGCTCGCAAATTGGCGACAGGGATCATGCCACTGTATTACATGCCTGCAAAACTGTAGATAACCTTGTAACTACCGATAAGCAATTTCGTAAATTTGTTGAGGACATCAACAAAAAACTATCCATATAATGCCCGTTAAAATTTTAATGGTATGCCTGGGTAACATTTGCCGTTCCCCACTGGCAGAAGGCATATTGCAGTCTAAACTGCCGGCAGGTAAATTCATGGTAGATTCTGCAGGCACGGGTGGATGGCATGCCGGGCAAGAGCCAGACAAGCGTTCTATAGCCGTTGCAAAAACCCGTGGGCTTAATATAAGCTGCCAAAAGGCGCGCCAGTTTAAAGTGAGCGACTTTAAGGAGTTTGACCATATTTATGTCATGGATTCCTCTAACCTGAGGGATGTTTTAAAGCTTGCCCCTGATGAAGCGGCTAAAGCTAAGGTAAAGCTAATGATGGATGAAATGTTTCCCGGAGAAATGGTTGATGTTCCCGACCCGTATTTTGGAGGGCCCGAAGATTTTGACAGGGTATATGATATGCTGGAACAAGCCTGCGCCATAGTTGCCACAAAACTTATAAAAGAACATTCATGAAAGTAATGGGTAAATTATACCTGCTTCCTGTTCCACTGGGCGTTGATGCCGAACCTAAAGCGGTTTTACCGGAAACAGTGGCACGCAGTATTGAATTTATAGACCATTATATTGTTGAAAATGAAAAAACGGCACGCCGCTTTATAAAGGCAATACTTCCTGAAAAGAAGCAGCCTGAACTTAAAATATCTGTTTTAAACAAACATACCGAACCCACTGAACATTACGATTTTATAAAGCCCTGCCTTGAAGGCTATAATATAGGGCTTATGAGCGAAGCAGGATGCCCGGGCGTTGCCGACCCCGGCGCAGCTATTGTAAAAATAGCGCATGAAAAAGGCATACAGGTAGTGCCACTTGTGGGGCCATCTTCAATACTATTAGCCATAATGGCATCCGGTATGAATGGCCAAAGTTTTGCTTTTAATGGATACTTACCTATAGAGAAAAGCGAAAAGAAAAATGCACTTAAAAATTTTGAGAAACTTTCGCATGATAAAAACCAGTCACAGCTTTTTATAGAAACGCCTTACCGTAATAATAAGCTGCTGGAAGATATTTTAAATACACTGCAGCCATCAACCCATTTGTGTATTGCTGCAGATATAACACTGGAAACCGAGTATATAAAAACAAAAACGGCTGCACAGTGGAAAAAGGAAAAGCCTGACCTGCACAACAGGCCGAGCATTTTTATCATACATAAGTTTTAATTCCTCCTTTGGGAAATTGCTAAATCCAGCGACCATTTTCCACTGCCTTTTACAAAAAGGAAAATACTTCCCAGCAGCATAGCCCAGTCTAATTTGCTTCCATGCAGCAGTCCCCATAAACCTTCCTTTATAAATATATCAGCTTTGGCTGCTGCAAATGCTGAAAAAAGTATTAAAACCAAAGGTATTACAGCCAACCGGGTCAACAGGCCCATAAGGATTAATATACTGCATACAATTTCAAATACACCTACCATTAAACTGAAAAACTCAGGGGCAGGAAAGCCCAGGTTTTTAAACCTTACTTCTCCCCATAACTCAGGAAAAAACAATTTTTGGAATCCTTCCACTAAAAATACCCCACCCACCATCAGCCGTATTAAGATTGTTGTTTGTGATGGCAAAGTTTGTAGTACAGGTAATTTCATGTAAGTTTTTTCCACTAAAATAATTAAAAAAATTACATTAAAAATTTTTTATTAAGAATAATAATACAATTTTAACCTTATCCCGCTTTTATAGGTTTAGGTTATTAATTTGTACTTTTGCCGCTTCTTTAAAATTAAGTGGTAATATATGAAAGCTGGTAAACTGTTTGACTTTTCGCAAAAAGTAAATTATAAAAATGAAATACTTGCCGGGCTTACAGTAGCCATGACTATGATACCCGAATCTTTATCATTTGCCATACTGGCCGGTTTCCCTCCACTGGTAGGTTTATATGCTGCTTTTATAATGGGTTTGGTTACGGCTGTTTTTGGCGGCAGACCGGGGCTTATTTCCGGTGGCGCAGGGGCAACCGTTGTAGTCCTTATTGCTCTTATGCAGTCGCATGGTATAGAATATGTTTTTGCGGCAGTAGCACTTGCAGGAATATTACAGATTCTGGTAGGCCTGTTTAAGCTGGGGAAATTTATAAGGCTTGTGCCGCAGCCTGTTATGTATGGTTTTGTAAACGGTTTGGCTGTTATCATATTTATGTCGCAACTGGAGCAGTTTAAACAGGTGGCAAACGGCAGCGTCAGCTGGCTGGAAGGTGCAGCTTTATATATAATGCTGGGGCTAACCCTGCTTACCGTAGCCATTGTTATTTTATTCCCTAAAATCACCAAGGCAGTACCCTCATCCCTCGTAGCCATAATAATAGTATTTATTGTAGTGATGGCTTTTGGTATTGATACACGTACTGTTGAAGACATAGCTTCTGTACAGGGCGGCTTTCCACCATTTCATATACCGGAAATAAGTCTTAGCCTTGAAACGCTGCAGGTTATTTTTCCTTACTCCCTGATTATGGCTGCCGTAGGGCTAACAGAAGGACTGCTAACCCTTAGTCTTGTAGATGAAATTACCGGCACCAGAGGTAACAGTAACCGGGAATGCCTTGCGCAGGGCGGCGCAAATATTTTAAACGGATTTTTTTCCGGAATGGGCGGATGCCCCATGATTGCACAAACCTTAGTGAACCTTTCTGCAGGGGCAAGGGCAAGATTGTCAGGTATAGTGGCAGCATTAACCATTTTAATTATCATTCTTTTTGGCGCGCCAATAATAGGAAAAGTACCTATGGCTGCACTTGTTGGCGTTATGGTTATGGTAGCCATAGGTACCTTTGAGTGGGCCAGTTTTAAAGTAATCAATAAAATGCCCCGACACGATATAATTACCGGTATACTGGTAGCGGTTATTACCATTTGGCTGCACAACCTTGCACTTGCAGTACTTATAGGCGTAGTAATATCAGCACTTGTATTTGCATGGGAAAGTGCCAAGCGCATTCGCGCCCGGCACTATATTGATGATAATGGTGTAAAGCATTATGAAATTTACGGCCCGTTGTTTTTTGGCTCAACAAGTGTTTTTACAGAAAAGTTTGATGTAGCCGGAGATCCTGATGAAGTTATAATTGATTTTAAAGAAAGCCGCGTAGCCGATATGTCAGCGATTGAAGCCTTAAACTCCATAACACAGAAATACCACAATGCCGGCAAAACCGTACACCTGAAACATTTAAGTGCAGACTGTATGCGCCTGCTTAAAAATGCCGAGGCTGTTATTGATGTGAATATTATTGAAGACCCAACCTATAAAGTTGTGAGCAACAATTAAGCATTTACCGGTTGCCCTTCTTTATTTATAACCCGTTTTTCAATATACCTTGAATTCATGATGCGTACTATACCCATATAGTCCATAGTAAATTCAATGAGGTCGCCAACTTTATAATTATTAGGGTTTTCGCCTAAATCAAGCACTACCATATCAGAAGTTGCGCCTGCATACTTAATATCGGTATCTGTAGGGTCAAGATGCTTCATACCGATATCCAGCAGGCCGATATCAATAATAGCCCTGACAGTAGTCTTACCATAAAGCTCTTCCTTAAAAGTTATATTTTCGCCCTCAAGGTTAGTACCCATTTCGCCTGACGGTACCAAAGGCTTTTCATAAAGCTCAATAATTTCAGCATATAGCTTAAAAATATTATTCTCCATATTTTCAAACTTGCTGTTGTTATAAACATCTGTCCCCATAAACAGGGTTTCACCTACCCTGAAGTGGTTAATGCCTTTAGGTATCAGCCCCTGTATTACAAGTGGTATGGTAACTGATGAACCCCCGGAAATGAAAGGTATATTTACATTAAACTTGGTTTCCACAAGTTGTTTATAAAGGCAGAGTTGTATCAGTTTATCGTTATTGGGCAACACACCATAAAGGCAGGATAGATTAGTCCCCAACCCGATAATCTCTATATTATCCATTTCAAAAACACGGGCATAAAAATCTATAAAATCCTCTCTCATAACGCCCTCCCTAAGCTCGCCCAGGTCAATCATTATAATAATCTTATGGGTTACATTTTGCTTCTTGGCTTCATCAGAAAGCATTTTAATTGTACGGAAATCAGTATTCATACTGATATCGGCATATTTAATTACATCTTTAATAGCGCCTTTGGCAGGAGGTTTTATATAAATGGTCTGCGCATTTTTATCAATGCTTTTAATGGCTTTAAGGTTACTTATACGCGAGTCTGAATACTGGCTTATACCCATGCGTAAAAGTTCAGTAAGGTATTCTTTATTGCCGCATAATATTTTTGTTACTACCGACCAGTCAATATCATGTTCCCTGAAAAAATTATTCAGGTAGTCAAAATTCTTTTTCAGCTTAGCTGCATCCAGTGTTATAAATGCCATTATTTTACCTGTTTATACCTCATTTCAAGGTATTTGTTAGTAAAACCAAGATTTTCATACAACTTTTTCGCAGGGTTATCAGGCTCTACATGCAGTGCAATATCACCTGCAGCAGCATCCAGTGCTTCCTGCATAAGTTTTTTACCTATGCCCTGCCCCCTGTATTCCGGGTCGGTTGCAATATATACCAATATATTTTCCGGTATATAGCCCCCCATTCCTGTTTCATTTATCACAACGGCACCTACTATTTTATCATCCATAGTGGCAACCAAAATCATACCGCCTTTTGCAAAGGCATAGTTTATAGCTTTATTAATATCATTTTTAGGATCTCCATATTCCTGCAGGCTTTTAAATAAAAAGTTTACTACATCATCCTGTGCGCTTTCTGACAGTTTTTCCTGCGGTGAATACTTTTGAATTTTTATCATTATTTACTTTTTTAATTTACAAAAAATGCAAGATAACTCTTTCAAAAGGGATAAGAAAGCATTAAATGTTAAAATACCCTAAAAACTGGTGTCAGGCATGGCTTTAGCGCATCTAAAACGGTTTGATTTTGTATTTTTGCACCATGGCAAAATTAATTAACCTTAAAACATTCAAGGAATTTTTCAGTTCCTCATCTGCGGGAGGTATATTACTCCTTATTTGTGTAGCAATATCTTTATTTATAGCCAACACTAACCTGGCTGAAAGTTTTGAAAGCATACTTGAATATAAAGTAGGCTTTGAAAACGATACAATACAATTAAGGTATCCTGTACTGTTATGGATTAATGACGGCCTTATGGCAATATTTTTCCTGCTGGTAGGCCTTGAAATTAAAAGGGAAATTGTTGAGGGCGAACTTTCATCCCTGCGCCAGGCATCGCTGCCTGTACTGGCCGCCATTGGGGGGGTTGCAGTGCCTGCACTTATATATACTTTTTTTAATAACTCAAGCCCTGACACCATACATGGCTGGGGCATACCCATGGCTACCGATATAGCCTTTGCACTGGGAATACTTTCGCTTTTAGGCGATAAAGCACCTACAGGCCTGAAAATATTTCTTGCAGCCCTTGCTATTGTTGATGACTTAATGGCAATATTGGTAATAGCCATATTTTATTCATCTGAATTGCATTTAACCTATCTTATGTATGCTGCCGCGGTATTTGCCCTGCTGCTTATTTTTAACCGCATTGGCATAACTAATATATTCTTTTATATAATTCCCGGAATTGTAATGTGGTATTTAATACACCATTCCGGCGTTCATGCTACTATAGCAGGTGTACTTACAGCTTTAACGCTGCCCACTACTGATGATGATAAAGAGTCTGCCCTTGAAAAGCTGGAGCATGCACTTACCAAGCCTGTTAACTTTATTATCATGCCGATATTTGCCATAGCAAATACTAATATCACATTTGAATCGGGCATGGCAGAAGGGCTTGCAAGCAATTTAGGCCTGGGTATAGTATTAGGATTGTTTTTAGGGAAGCCTGTTGGTATATTCCTTATGTCATACCTTTCAGTTAAAACAAAAATAGCAGAACTGCCTGTGGGCACAAACTGGACTCATGTATTAGGGTTAGGATTGCTGGGAGGCATCGGCTTTACCATGTCAATATTTATAGCCATACTTTCCTTTAAAAGCCTTGATTTCCAGGCTGAGGCTAAATTTGCGGTATTAGTAGCCTCTGTACTTTCAGGTGTTTGCGGCTTTATGCTGCTAAGCCTTTACAACAAAAAGCAAAAGAAAAAACTGGAACCTATTTCCGCTTCTTAGCTTTGTTATTGTCAGGTGGTGTTTCATCCTGCTTGCGGAACAACGTTACATTTTTTACCGAAAGGCGCTCATTAAGCCAGTTCCTGAATTTATTAAGGTCATCTTCGGCTATACCATTACTGCTTTCATAAATCACTGCAGTTACAGGTATAATACTGTCTTTGGCAGTTACAAGTTCATGGTTGGAAACTGAAAGCGCGGTTACCGATGGAAAAACTGTTTTTGCTTCTTTTAAAAGCCTTACATTATCAAACTTATTTTTTGCGAGTTCCTTTTCAAGCTGTACAATTTTTACATCTTTTTCATTCAGTTCATTTTCACTGCTTTTTATCTCATTCAGTATATCACCCTTCAGTGCAGAAAGCCTGTCGGTGCTATCCTGGCGGATAATCAGCTCGCTGCCTTTCAGGTACTTGTTTTCATTCAGCTCTTTATTCAGCTTGCTTATTTCTTTTTGCTCAAATCGTTTTGATAAAAATGCCAGTTCTATTTTTTTAGGCTGTGCCTTAAAGTTAGTTTTTTTAAACACTACCGTGTAACCCTTTTGCGTAAACTCGCTATCAATAAAGCTGTCGGCATTCTTCTTAAACTGCTGTTCCCTGTAAAGGCTGTAGGCAAGGTAGCTGCTGGGCACCAGCATAGCTATAATAAGTATTGTTACCGTAATCCTTACCTGCTTTTGCTGTTTTTCATTAACCTGCTTTTTGGGTGGGTATTTAAGGTATTTAATTATTAAAAACGTAGATATACCAATAAAAACACAGTTGATGCAGTACAGGTAAAAAGCTCCTAAAAAATAACCCCACTGACCGGTAGCCAGCCCATAGCCCGCTGTACAAAGCGGCGGCATTAAAGCTGTAGCAATAGCCACACCCGGTATAGGATTTCCCTTTTCTGTCCTTGTAACAGCTATAACCCCTACTACACCGCCAAAAAATGCTATAAGTATATCATATATATTGGGTGATGTACGTGCCAAAAGTTCTGACTGAACATCTTTAAAGGGGCTTACATAAAAATATAGTGTAGAAACCGTAAGGCTCACCAAGGTAGAATTAAGCAGGTTTTTAAGCGACTTGCGCAAAAGTGTAAAGTCATAAATACCCAAAGCAAAACCAGCACCCACTATAGGCCCCATTAAGGGAGATATTAACATTGCGCCAATAACCACAGCCCCGGAATTTACATTAAGCCCTATGGAAGCTATAATTATTGCGCAGGCAAGTATCCATAGGTTGGCACCTTTATAGCTTATATTCTTTTTTACGCTTTCCAGCGTTTTTTCCCTGTCATCCTCACCGTCATGCAGGTTGAATAAGGCAGTAAGTTTATTCATAGTATTAAGTACCCGTTTATCTACATGCCAATTTATTATTTTTCGGCTACTCTTACAAAACAATTAATAAATAAGAGGGAATTTTTAATAATTGTATTCAGTGAAATGATAACTAAATAATTATTTAATACTTATTTTCATAAAATTAGTTAATTTAGTAGGCAAATAAACCAAACATGCCCCTCTCACCTGAAATTGTAATTTTTATAGCCTTAATTGCTGCGCTTGTATTGTATTTGGCGTATATACGGCCAAAGGCTAAGCAGCAAAAATTGCGGCTTATGACACGCTACAGGAAAATAAGGAACAAATCCTTATCCCTCCAGGATAAATTAAGCGGCTATATACTGGCTAATGATAAGCTGAATGATACGTTTTTAAAAGGTACTACATATGGCCAGTACCTTGAAGCTTTAAAGCAGGAGTATGCTTTACACCTTGGGGAAAGGATGTATCTTGAAATACAATCGCAAAACAAGGTTATGCCAATGCGCAAATTAAACAGGAAAATTGATATACAGGAACAACGGTTGAAAAAAGTGGAAAAAGAACTTTCTTTCGTGCCTGATAAACCTGTAATACCAATTAAGAATCCTGTGGTACTTTAGGCTGCGGATTAGCTATAATGTTGGAGGTATCATACCCCCCGAATTTTTTTATATAACTTTTAAGGGAAGTACCAAAGCCATCGCGAAAACCCCTGTTTCCGTTACTGTGCAAAAACTTTTTTACAGAATTGGCACCTGCAAGGTGTGCGGCAGCTAAAAGGCCTGATTCGGTAATTTTTATTCCTTTTATAGTTTTACCGTCAAACTGTTCTATCTCCCTCCTTAGCTCCCATTTGTTTTTGGAAAGCAATGCCTTAAAGGCTTTTTCCTGTAACCTGGGGTTATTTAAAAACTCTTTTGTATCATAAATACCAATGGCGCGAAGTGTAGTTTTACCAAACTGGTATTTACCCATATAGCCATAAGGATTAACCAGCTTATAAAGCCCCTGCGATTCTTTTATGGCTATTGCCTGCTTAAAACCTATGAATGACTTACCTGTAAAAGGCAGTACAAGGTTTACTTTAGCAGTTTCATCTATAGTAGGAACGGTAGAATTAATGATTTCATCTTCGGCTAAGTGAAAGCCTTCGATTTTTCCAAATTGTTTAGCTTTATTGGTTTTAAAACCAGAGCTGATTGTTGCAATAAAAAGGATTAAACCTAAAAAATATGCCCATTTTTTTATCATAAATATTGATTTCTCACGAGCTGTCACCTCAGTGAAATTTCACAGCGGGCAAAGATATAAAAAATCACTTAATTGAAACACAATACTTTAGCAAAAATATTAACTTTAACAAAACATTATAACAAACAACAGGTAACTGAAAGGGGATTAAATTGTTTATTTAACTACCCAAAAGAGCTACCTTTTGATACCAAGTTTATTTACCCACGCTACATATTTTTGGCGGTTAACTTCATGTTGCGCGGCGGTAACAGCAAATTCATGATAGCCGATATTGGTAACACTTGCGCAAAAATAAATGTAATTATGCTTTTCAGGATTTAATACTGCATCAATAGCAGAAATATCAGGCATAGCTATGGGCCCCGGTGGCAACCCTGCATATTTATAGGTATTGTATGGAGAGTCAATAGTAAGGTCTTTATACAAAACCCTTTTAATTACCTGGTCATAATCACCTGTCTGTTTTTTTATGGCATATATAACCGTCGGGTCAGCTTCAAGCTTCATGCCCTTTTCAAGGCGGTTAAGGTAAACACCTGCAACACGAGGCCTTTCATCTGCCTTTACAGTTTCCTTGTGTACTATTGATGCCAGCGCTGATACTTGCAAAGGCGTAAGCCCAAGCGCTTCTGCTTTAGCCTTCCTTTCCGGTGTCCAGAATTTCCTGTACTCTTTAGCCAATTTTTCCCTCACATTATCTGCCGGGGTATCCCAAAAAAACTCATAGGTATTAGGAACAAACATGCTGAGTACGTTATCCTCGGTAAAACCGTTTTCCTGTAAAAAGGTTTTATCTGTAAAAGATTTCAGTAGGGCAAGGCTGTCCGGCTCAAGCTGCTGCGCAAGCCTGCCTGCGGCCTCATACAGTGTTTCCTGATTATTAAAGGAAACATTTACAGGAACGGGCTGGCGCAACGAGTTTATAATATCATTGCTGTTCATGCCGCTCCTTAATATAAATTTTCCTGACTTAACGTTGCCGGTATAACTTTTCTTTTCGGCAACCATCCGAAAACGCTCCATATCTTCAATATAGGGCTTTACAATTTCCTCAACCTCATTGTAAGTAGCCCTGCTGGGAATATAAACCGCCACTTCCCTTTCAGGAAAAGCTGTATTGGCCGAAAATATATCCTTATAAATTAAATAACCGTAAATGGTGGCACCTGTTATTACCACAAGGGAAACTATCCCAATAATCCTTCTTAGTTTCAATTCCTGGTATGTTTAATGTTGAATTAACTGGTATAAAGCTTCGTCAAAATAAGCATTATCCCTTCTGTTCCAGTCCTTTTTAATTCCTGCAAACTGAAAGCCAAAAGTAGTAAAAAGACTAATACTTGCAGTATTTGCAGTAT
This sequence comes from Flavobacterium sp. MK4S-17, assembly GCF_009848495.1. Lineage (GTDB taxonomy): Bacteria > Bacteroidota > Bacteroidia > Flavobacteriales > Flavobacteriaceae > Flavobacterium. The sequence continues at coordinate 21,977 of NZ_WWEP01000035.1, read as the reverse complement.
CAATATTTGCATAAAGCTGGTGCAGGTGCAGCTTGCTGAATGCATAATTAATCAGCAGCCCCAGTGCCTGCCTGCCAATACCCTTATTTCTTTGTTCGGTATTATACACAATGATGCCTACGCCTGCCCTAAGGTTCACAGGGTCAAAATCATAAAGGTCAATAAGCCCTACTGCGTCAAAAGAGCCCTTATAACAAATGGCAAGCCGCAATTGCTTTGCTTCATATATATCCTGCCGTGCATTTTCAAGATACTGCCTTATTAAAAAACGGCTGTAAGGCACTACAGTATTGCTAACCTCCCATATATCCTCATCATTCTCTACCCGGCTGATAAACTCCAGGTCTTCCGGCTCCAGTGCCCTCAAGTAAACAGTATCACCCTGCAATGTTACCATTCGGCATCACCTTTAAATACAAATTTTGCCGGCCCGGTAAGAAAAACATTTTTAAACTGCCTGCCGTTTTGTGTAAACGACACTTTAAGTTCACCCCCGGGAGTTTCAAGTACAACTGCATCTGCCGTTGTTTTACCCAGCATTTTCATGGCTATGGCCACAGCCGTTACACCCGTTCCGCAGGAATAGGTTTCATCTTCCACCCCACGCTCGTAGGTTCGCACTGAAAATTTGTCAGCCTCTTCCTGGCTTACAAAATTTACATTAGAGCCCTTATCACCATACAGGCCGCTATAACGTATATTCGCCCCTACCCCTTTTACATCAAAAACATCAAGCTTGTCCACCATCTCAACGTGGTGTGGTGAGCCTGTATCTAAAAAAACATAGTTTTCATAAACTGAAATGGTATTTACATCCTTCATTTGTAGTGAAACAATGCCCTTTTCATCAATAGTTGCACTATGCCTGCCGTCTATTGCCATAAATTCAGCTTCATTTTCTATAATATCAAGCTGGTGTGCAAAAGCCACTATACACCTGCCCCCGTTACCGCACATGGTACTTTCATTTCCATCAGAATTATAATATACCATACGAAAATCGGTAACATCATCGTTTTCTAATAAAATAAGTCCGTCTGCACCAACGCCAAACCTGCGGTGGCAAAGATGGCTTATAAGTTTGGTATCATTTTTGGGAAAAGTATTCTCACGGTTATCAACCATTATAAAGTCGTTTCCGGTACCCTGGTATTTATAAAAAGTGTGCTGCATTTTTTACAGAATAGTATGGCAAAAGTACAAATATAAACGACATGCAATTAGGCTGTAAAACCGTTAACTTATTTATTAACATTTAACCATATATTTTAAATACTGTTTACAATTATGAAAAGAATTTCAAGTTTATTCCTTGTGGCATTACTAAGCGGTGCCACTACACTTGGAGCTTATAAACTGGTATTTGATGATAATGCTGAAACCTCTGTCATATCAGTTGCTCCTGAGCAAAACCAATACAACAGGGCTGTGAGCCTTGGCGCGGAAAATGTAGATTTTACCGAAGCGGCCGACAAAGCCGTTCATGCGGTAGTACACGTTAAAAATGTTTCGTATGCCACTGTTTCCGACAATCCGTGGAATTATATTTTCGGCTATCGCGGCGGGCAGCAGCAACAGCCGCAAATAGGAACCGGATCCGGTGTTATAATTACTGCCGACGGCTATATTGTTACCAACAACCACGTAGTACAAAATGCTTCAGAACTGGAAGTAACACTTAACAATAACAAATCTTATAAAGCTACACTTGTAGGCACCGACTCTAAAATGGATATAGCCCTGCTGAAAGTAGATACCAAAGAAAACCTACCATATGCCACCTTTGGCAATTCAGACAATATAAAGGTAGGCGAATGGGTTTTGGCAGTAGGTAATCCATATAACTTAACTTCAACGGTAACGGCTGGTATAGTTTCCGCAAAAGCAAGAAATTTAAGTAAAGACGGCCTGCAGTCATTTATACAGACAGATGCTGCGGTTAACCCCGGTAACAGTGGCGGCGCTTTGGTTAACACACGGGGCGAGCTTATAGGTATCAATACCATGATTACCTCTATGACAGGTTCCTATGTGGGATATTCTTTTGCTGTGCCATCTAATATCACCCGTAAAATTATTGAAGACATAATGGAGTTTGGCAATGTGCAGCGTGGCGTGCTTGGCGTGCAGGGCGGGGAACTTAACAGTTATGCCTCTAAAGAGCTTGGCATAAGCGAAACACAGGGCTTTTATGTAAAAGATGTGGTTAAAGGCTCCGGTGCTGAAAGAGCAGGTATTAAAAGCGGCGATATAATCGTTAAAATTGATGACAGGACTGTAAATGGCTTTTCTGACCTTAATGCCGCTATAGTTACCAAACGCCCTAATGATGTAGTAAAGGTGGGAATAAGCCGTGATGGTGAAATGATTACCTTACCGGTACGCCTTACAAAAAATGAAATATACAGCTATAGTGGCTTAGACCTTGAAGACCTTTCGGCTGCCGATAAGAAAAAACTAAAGATTGGGTATGGTGTAAGGATTAAGGAAATTACAGACGAAAGGTATATGCCTTATTATGACGAGTTAAAAGGAGGCATAATACTTAGCGTAGATAATGTAAAAGCAAAGGATATTGAAACCGTATCAGATATACTTTCCAACAAAAGGCCTAACGAAACCACCCGTGTGGAAATGATTACCGCCAATGGGCAGCTGGTTAGGTTCCTTATATAAATAAAACAATCATCTTACTTATATATTGTTTATTGTTAAAGCCTCCTTCGGGAGGCTTTTTGCATATATAAATCAACATTATAATAACATAAAGTAAATACAGTTTGCAGGCCGTTTGGTTACTTTTGAGGCAACTAAAAAATTACATGAAGAAAAAAACAGTCAGGAAACTTGAGCTGGTACTGCATTTCCTTACAATGCTTCTTTTGCTTATTAAAGGCTTTGATGAAATAAGCCGCAAGCTATACTTTCCCGGCGGAATAATTACCGGGCTTGCACTTATAGTACTCACTATCCTGTTTTTTTGGAAACCGCTGAAAATAAAACCCAAGCAGGCACGCATAATATGCTATTATGTAGAGTCGCCTGCATTATTACTTACAGCATATATGTTGTACCTTGAGCAGAAAGAATTTTTGCCACATATCTTTTTTATAGCCGGTTTTATGTATCCGGCTGTTGGCTTTATTTCTTCCAAAAAATTCAAGAGGCTAAAAAAAGCAGCATTATAATAAATAAGCACTTGCTGTTTTAATTATAATATTATAACACAAAACAGCATTAACATGCAGATAAAAACATGTTTTACAATTTAAACAATATTAAATCATTATGTTTTAACAGTAAACCCTAAGTATTAAAAATAAATACTGCCGCCAGCAAAAAAAGTTTTACGAAAACGTTTGAAATCTATACTTTTGCACCAACAACAACACTAAACAAATTCTTTATCTTCATGAACAATAACGTTTTATACGAAAAAGAACTCTCTTTTCAGGCAGACAGGAGAAGAGCAGGCGTTGAATTCATAAAAATTGTGAGCGACCTGTGGTATGATAAGTCAATTGAACTGGTACTTTTCAGGAACCAGCTAATCGACAGGAACGTGAGCGACATAATAAACCTGCACGAATATGCAGGGGAATTTGTGCAAAAGCCAATTAATGTTTTTGACACTGTGGAAATAGCCCGCGCTATACAAACGCTAGACCTGCCGCCTTCCCGCCTGGACATAGGTAAACTTACTTATGAATACCACCTTGAAGATGACAAGTACAACGATGCAACAGCATTTGTTCATGATAAACTTAAAAACGCAAAAGAAAAAGGCGGCATACAGCCTAAGGATGTTGTATTATATGGCTTTGGCCGTATAGGCCGTATCCTTGCCCGCGAGATGATGTCGAAAATAGGGAAAGGCACGCAACTTAGGCTAAGGGCAATTGTAGTTCGCGAAAAACCAAATGCTGAGCTGCTTGAAAAAAGGGCTTCTTTATTGCGTTACGATTCTATCCATGGAGATTTCCAGGGCTCTGTTATTGCTGACCCTGAAAATAATGCGCTTATAATTAACGGCACGACTGTTCACATTATCAGTGCCAATGCTCCCGAAGAAATTGACTATACCCAATATGGTATAAACAATGCGCTTGTAATAGATAATACCGGTGCTTTTAAAACAGATGAAGACCTTAAACGCCATTTAACAAAAGGGGCTGAAAAAGTATTGCTTACCGCTCCCGGAAAAGGTGTTCCAAATATTGTATATGGTGTTAACCATAATGATTATGACCCGGATGAGGTAGATATTTACTCTGCCGCTTCTTGTACCACTAATGCAATTACACCGGTACTAAAGGCAGTTGAGGACACGCTTGGCATTGTAAAAGGGCATCTTGAAACCATACATGCCTACACAAACGACCAAAACCTTGTGGATAACATGCACAAAAAATACCGCCGTGGCCGTGCCGCTGCACTTAACATGGTTATTACCGAAACAGGTGCAGGAAGTGCTGTAAGCAAGGCATTACCCTCTTTAACAGGCAAGCTGACATCTAATGCAATACGCGTACCGGTACCTAATGGGTCGCTGGTAGTGCTTAACCTTGAAGTGGAAAGGGCAACCAATATAGCCGAGATTAATGAAATTATGAAGCATTATGCGCTTGAAGGTGAACTGGTAGAACAGATTAAATATTCCTTAAGCAACGAACTTGTATCGTCTGATATAGTTGGTACTTCAGCCCCGTCAATTTATGACAGCAATGCTACTATAGTTTCAGCCGATGGCAAAAATGTGGTTCTATATGTGTGGTATGATAATGAGTATGGCTACAGTCATCAGGTTATACGCCTTGCAAAGTACATTGCCAAAGTACGCCGATATACTTACTATTAATAGTTAAATCAACTAACTTTTTTATAATTAAATCCGTCTTATGGAAAAGGCGGATTTTTTATAAAATTAACTCTGCAGAATAATTAATTTGAGGCTCTTCTAATAAGAGCAGGTTCAATTCATTTTTTGAATTAAACCCACTTATTTTTTCTCTGTACTGATTTGCAATATTAAGATCCTCAATTTCAATTTTTCTATATTTACTTATTTTTAGAAACTCATCGTTCAAATCAATTCCTAGAAATCTCCTATTAGACAAATTAGCAGCAATACCAGTAGTTGAACTTCCTGTAAAAGGATCTAAAATCCAAGCATTAGGTTTCGTAGAAGCTAAAATTACTCTAGTGAGTACAGATAAAGGCTTTTGAGTTGGATGTTTACCACAAGACTTTTCCCATCTTGCAATTGCTGGTAGTTTCCATACATCTTTCATTTGCTTATTTCCATTCAAATGCTTCATCAATTCATAATTAAAATAATGTGGAACTTTTTCATTTTTACGAGCCCAAATTATTTGTTCAGTTGAGTGAGTAAAATATCTACATGAAAAGTTAGGAGGAGGGTTATTTTTTTCCCAAGTAACTATATTAAGTATTTTAAAATTTAATTCGATAAGAATTTGCCCTATTGAAAATATATTATGCATTGTACCGCTTATCCAAATAGTTGCATCTTCTTTCATTTTGTCTCGCACAAGAGCAAGCCATTTTCTGTTAAAATTATTAATATAATCAAATCCATGTGATTTATCCCAATCTCCTTTATTAACACTTACGATTTTACCATTTTGTATAGATAATCCATTATTAGATAAAAAATAAGGAGGATCTGCAAAAATCATATCAAATTTATGCTCGAACTCTGGCAATATTGACATTGAATCCCCTTCAAGTAAATAAAAATTCTTATCATCTGATTTATAAAAAGGTATGAGCATTATGACTGGTAGCTATCGAGTACACCATGATAATATCCTAAAGAGTATGCTGCGTGAGGGCTTCTATGTCTTCGTTGTCCCTTTTGGCTTTCCTCAATATTATCAAGGATGCTTTCTAAATTAATATTTTCTGCTCGCAATAAACCATATTTGTAACCTGCTTCATATGCACAAGAGGCACATTTATGTCTACCTACTCCACCTTGGTCTATAGGTAATTCCTCTACAATTGTATCAGTATGTGAGTGTTCTTTTTTACAAGCCATTATATTGTGGTATTTCTTTTAAAACTCCATTTTTTAACATTTCTAAATTTAATAAAAAATCTGTTTTATCGAAATATTCCCTCAATGGTTTTAAAGCAGTCTTCCAACCTGCCCCGTCAGTTATCCAAATAAAAAATATATTTTGAGCATTCCATGTTTCATGCATTTTTACATATTCCGTCGCAGTAGATTTTAGTTTAGAACCTCCACCTCCATAAAAATTACACTCAATAAAATAAAGCTGACCATTTTTATTTATAGCAAAATCTAATTGTCTCGATGATTTATCAACTTGGATTTCTATACCCCATGTATCTTTTATTTTTGATGTAGTTGCTTGAGGTATGTAGGCTATATCCATCTCTTCACAAGTTTCTTGAACATATTTTTCTACAATTGCCTCCATTAACGATCCTCCTCTATTCTTCCTCCCATTACTATCGAGACCAACCTCTACACCCAAAACGTAATCAACAAAGTTAGTAACATGCTTACTTTTAATTAAATCTGCTAAACCCGAATGAATAAAAAATTCCGTAAGATCAATACAGATCTCATCGGTTATTTCACAATTAAAATTATATTTTTTATATATGAAATCCGAAGTATCAATTAAAACATCAACCGATAACTCCCTAATAGCTATCAATACTGGAAATGTCTTAACAATTTTTGGATATTCTTTTATTAAGTTAAAAACCTCTGTTTCTATATCATCCTTACCTATAAGAAAATTTAATAGATGTAGTTCTTTTTCAATAGGAGCTATATTAGCTAAAACTTTTTTCCAATTAACAAAATAATCCCATTGAGTAATTTTTTCTTTAAAAGTGTTTGTTATACTTTCAAACAAATCATCTTCATTTTGAATATTAAGCAATTGACAAAGCTTGTTCATTATTATAATTAGTTATTAGTAGTTCTGTGAGCCTGCCTCTTTTTGCTGGATTTGCGTTAATGGTTCTTCTGGCACTTACTCGAGAAATATTAAATTCACAATAAATATCGTCAAAAAAATTGTCATTTACCTCATTATTTCTAACGTCCGAATTACTAAGCATCCAATAATGATCTAATGAATCAAGCTTTCTACAAAAATCTCTCAATCGAATTTGTTCATAATCTCCAAATTCTTCTTTAGCATAAGAGTTAAAACTAGATGTATTACTCAACGGCTTGTATGGGGGATCAAAATAAAAGAAAGCAGGTCTCTCTACATATTGCAAAATAGTTTGATAATCTCCTGTAAATATTTCAACTCTTTGCAATGCTTTACTTACATTTAATATATTATTCTCATCACAAATCATTGGCTTCTTGTAACTACCAATAGGCACATTAAACTGATTGTTTCTATTTACACGATATAAACCGTTGAAACAACTCCTATTTAAAAATATAAATAGCGCTGCTTGGATGATATTATCTTCTGAACGAATATTAAATAGCGTTCTTTTTTCAATATAATATTCCTTCTTTTTTAAATCGTTTGTTGACAACTCATGGTATTCTGCCTGAAAAATTTTCAAGATAGAAATCAACTCCGAAGGATATGATGCTATTACTCTGTATACATTAGTTAAATCTGGATTAATATCATTAATTATAGCCCTCTCAATTTTAGGAAAATTATTAAGCACCGAAAACAAGACTGCTCCACTGCCAACAAAAGGCTCAATATAACTAAACTTCTGATTTAAAAAGCCTTTGGGCAAATTATCATGAATAGTATTTAGTAATTGTGTTTTCCCTCCAGCCCATTTCAAAAAGGGTTTTGCCAATTTAGTTGTCATATATTAGTTTTAAATAAACATACTTTAAAAATAGCTTTCTGCATTGAAAGTATCAACCTTTATGAGTAATATTATTAACAAAAAAACTCCCAATCTTTCAATTGGGAGTTTTTACCACTATATAAACTAAAAATTATTAAGCTTTTACTTCCTCGCCCCTGCTTGCAGCAGCAATAAGGTTAAGTGCCGAACCTGCCACAAACCAACCTATTTGGCTTTCATTGTAGCTATGGTTAGCTATAATAGTATCTTTAGATCCGTCATCATGAACTACCTCAATAGTTATCTGCCTGTCAGGTGCAAACTCTTTAAGGTCGGTAAAGTTAAATGTATCATTTTCCTGTATTTTGTCATAATCCGCCTCATTAGCAAATGTAAGCGCAAGCATACCCTGCTTTTTAAGGTTGGTTTCATGAATACGTGCAAACGATTTTACAATAACAACTTTAACTCCCAAATGCCTTGGCTCCATAGCAGCATGCTCGCGGCTTGAACCTTCGCCATAGTTATGGTCGCCCACAACAACGGTAGGTATTCCTGCTGCTTTATAAGCACGCTGTACTGCCGGCACAGCATCATATTCACCTGTTAACTGGTTTTTAACCAGGTTTGTTTTCATGTTAAAGGCATTTACCGCGCCAATAAGCATATTGTTGGAAATATTATCAAGATGCCCGCGGAAACGCAGCCAGGGGCCTGCCATTGAAATATGGTCGGTAGTACATTTACCAAATGCTTTAATAAGCAGCTTAGCACCCATTATATTATCGCCATTCCATGGATCAAACGGTGCTAAAAGCTGTAAACGTTCTGATTCAGGGCTTACTTTTACCTGGACTTTAGAACCGTCTTCAGCCGGTGCCTGATAGCCTGGGTCATCAACTGCAAAACCTTTCGGAGGCAATTCATGGCCTGTCGGCTCATCCAGCATTACTTCCTCACCTTCTTCATTAATAAGTTTGTCTGTTAAAGGGTTAAAACCTAAATCTCCTGCAATGGCAAGTGCCGTTACAAGCTCAGGCGAACCTACAAATGCCAGTGTATTAGGGTTACCGTCTGCACGCTTGGAAAAGTTCCTGTTAAACGAGTGTACAATAGTATTACGCTCTTCTTTTTCAGCACCTTCCCTGTCCCACATACCAATACATGGGCCGCATGCATTTGCAAACACAGTTGCGCCTATTTTATCAAATGTATCAATAAAGCCGTCGCGCTCTATAGTATAACGCACCTGTTCAGAACCAGGGGTAATGGTAAACTTAGCCTTAGGCTTAAGCTTTTTATCGGCTGCCTGCTGTGCAATAGATACAGAACGTGATATATCTTCGTAAGAAGAGTTAGTACAAGAACCTATAAGGCCCACCTGTACATTTAAAGGCCAGTCATTTTTAGTGGCTTCTTCCCTCATTTTAGATATTGGCGTAGCCAAATCGGGAGTGAAAGGCCCATTAAGGTGCGGCTCAAGCTCAGAAAGATTTATTTCAATAACCTGGTCAAAATATTTTTCAGGGCTTTCATAAACCTCTTTATCAGCAGTAAGGTAGTCAGCCATTTTAGCAGCTTCATCAGCTACATCGGCCCTGTTGGTAGCACGAAGGTAACGGTCCATAGACTCATCATACCCGAAAGTAGATGTTGTTGCCCCTACCTCTGCACCCATGTTACATATTGTGCCTTTACCTGTACATGACATAGCCCTTGCACCTTCACCAAAATATTCAATAATAGCACCCGTACCACCTTTTACGGTAAGTATGCCGGCTACTTTAAGTATAACGTCTTTAGGGGCAGTCCAGCCACTTAGCTTTCCTGTAAGTTTAACCCCAATCAGTTTAGGAAATTTAAGTTCCCATGCCATACCGCTCATAACATCTACAGCGTCGGCACCACCCACACCAATGGCAACCATACCAAGTCCGCCCGCATTAACAGTGTGAGAGTCAGTACCTATCATCATACCGCCCGGAAATGCATAGTTTTCAAGCACTACCTGGTGAATAATACCTGCTCCCGGTTTCCAGAAGCCTATACCATATTTATTTGAAATTGAAGAAAGGAAATCAAATACTTCATTACTTTGTTCCTTTGCCCTTTTTAAATCGGTTTTAGCATCAATTTTGGCCTGTATAAGGTGGTCGCAGTGCACAGTTGTAGGCACAGCAACTTTATCTTTACCTGCATGCATAAACTGCAGCAGTGCCATTTGAGCCGTTGCATCCTGGCAGGCCACCCTGTCCGGGGCAAAATCTACATAGTCCTTCCCTCTTGTAAAAGCCTGGGATGGAGTGCCCTCCCATAAGTGTGAATATAAAATCTTTTCGGAAAGTGTAAGCGGACGGCCAACAAGTTCCCGTGCTTTATCCACACGCCCGGCCATATTGGCATACACCTTTTTGATCATTTCAATATCAAAAGCCATAGTAAGTAATTTTTGTTCATTTGTTTAAAAAGTCTGTAAATTTACTAATTCTTAAATCAATTAAAAAATTTTTAGCGTTTCTTTAGTTTAATGGAAATATTATTTGGAAACATTCTATTTTGATGAATAAAATGTAATTTATTTAAGATATGAAACGTTTTTTTTAGGAATTATCAAAATATGAAATTTATATTGATGATTTATAAATAAATCTATTAAAAACAAAAAACACTGTAAAGCTTTATTTACAGTGTTTTTTGTTTTAATGCCGATTATCACTTAAAAAGTAACCGTCAGTTCATTTTCATTATATATAGTTTTTGCCCTGGCATATTTATATACCATTGCAAATGCCATTAAAAAGCCAAAAATAAATATACCTCCGGCCATGCCTAAAAAGCTTAAAGCACCGGTTGTAACTTCTTCATACTTATAAAAATCTGAAAGTACTGCAAGGATCATGTAAGCTGAGATTAATCCGAGAGTAACACCATATACAAGGCCCAAAACCCTATGCTTATAAAATAATTGCAGGAATAAAAGCCAGGTAAATAAAATAGCAATATAATTGATATGACCTGATGTGGTATAGTTATCAATTATCCAAAAAATTCCAAGCCCGATAAAAAACACTTCGGGCAATAGCTTAATCAATTTTCTCATTGTAGTTTTTAGTTGTAAGGTAAAAATATAACTAAAAAATAATCTATTTATTATTTAGTACATAATTTTATCAACTATTTAATAACAATAAAGAAATATATTACCCAATAAGCAAATAAAAAAGCTGTTAATTAAAACAGCTTTTTTATTATTTCTTCTTCACTGATACCTTCAGCATCAGCTTTGTAATTTTTAATAATGCGGTGCCTTAAAATCCCCGTGGCAACTGCCTGTACGTCTTCTATATCCGGCGAATACTTTCCATTAAGCGCTGCATGGGTCTTGGCTGCCAGGACAAGGCTTTGCGAAGCTCTGGGCCCTGCGCCCCAATCAAGGTAAGTGTTTACAAATTCATTTGCGAGCCCGCTGCCCGGCCTGGTTTTGCCCACAAGCGTAACGGCATATTCAATTACATTATCAGGAACAGGTATCCTGCGTATTAACTGCTGGAAGTCTATAATTTCCTGTGCAGTAAAAAGCGGGGTTATAGTAGCCGAAGTATCTGTAGTGGTACTTTTAACCACCTGCACTTCTTCGGCAAATGTGGGATATTCCAGTTTTATGGCAAACATAAAGCGGTCAAGCTGGGCCTCCGGTAACGGGTAAGTACCCTCCTGCTCTATGGGGTTTTGTGTAGCCAGTACAAAATAAGGCAATGAAAGCTTATGGTGGTGCCCTGCTATGGTTACCGCCTTTTCCTGCATGGCTTCAAGCAGTGCAGCCTGTGTTTTAGGCGGTGTACGGTTTATCTCATCCGCAAGGATAATATTAGAGAAGATAGGCCCTTTAATAAATTTAAACTGGCGGTTTTCATCCAATATCTCGCTGCCCAATATATCAGACGGCATTAAATCGGGTGTAAACTGGATTCTTTTAAAATCAAGCCCCAATGCCTGCGAAATTGTATTTACCATAAGTGTTTTAGCCAAACCGGGTACTCCTACAAGCAGGGCATGCCCACCTGAAAAAATGCTGAGTACAATCTGGTTTATTACTTCCTCCTGGCCTACAATAACTTTTGCTATCTCCTGCTTAAGCATTTTTTGCTTCTGCACTAAATTCTGTATGGCTGCTACGTCTGACATAGTATAGGTTTATAGTTAATTAAGAATGAAGCTGTCAAACTTAATAAATAATATTTTAGCAGGTTATTTTTTAACCCAGTTATTGGCAAACTCACAATCGCGGTATTCACCATTAACTTTTATATAGGTTTCCTTTATTTTTTCATCACTCCATTTACCTATAGCTTTTAGCTGCTTTTCTTTAAGAGCAAGGTCTTTAATTTTAGTATAATCCTTGGCATAATCGGCAACGTGCTCATCATAACGGTTTAAAACAGTCATGATTTTGTAGCGCTGCCCTGATGCGGCATCTTCCTCATATATAGGTAATGAAATCTCGTTATCTTTAAGGTCGGCTATATCATTATAAAGTGTTGGATCCATCTTTGTAAGTTCAAACCTTGTTTCCAGCGTACGCGGGTTTAATAAAAGCCCTCCGCTGTTACGGGTTTCCTTTTCATCAGATTCTGAACGCGCTGCATCTTCAAAAGATATTTCACCGGCTATTATCCTGTTCCTTATCTGTTCAATTTTTTCCTTTGCAGCCTTTAATGCCTCCGGCGTTACTTTTGGCTTCATTAATATATGCCTTACATCAAGCTCCTGCCCCCTTATTTTTTCTACGTAAATAATATGAAATCCATATTCCGTTTCAAAAGGTTCAGATATTTGTCCTTCATCCGTGCTGAAAGCCGCTTCCTTAAACTCCTTAACCAGCATAGACTTCCTATTCATTTTAATAAAACCACCCCTTGATAGTGTTCCCTTATCTTCAGAATATAATACTGCCTTACTGTAAAAGCTTGCACCATCCTGAACTTCCTTTTTAATCTGCTTTAGTTTGTCAATTACCTTTTGCTTTTCTTCCTGTGAAACTTCAGGCGTTATAACAATCTGGGCAACTTCCATCTCTGCACCAAAAACCGGAAGCTCATCTTTTTTGATATTGGCAAAAAACTGTCTTACCTCTTCGGGGGTTATTTCCACCTCATCAACAATTTTCTTTTGCATCTGCTCTATAAGCTTATTGGTTTTGATAATCTCATAGAGGTCAGTTTTAAAAGCCTCAAGATTTTTTTTCTTGAAATAAGCAACCATTTTATCTACAGAACCCAAACGCTCTACAAAATTATCTATCTGCCTGTCCAGGTAGTCATTTATCTCGGCATCACTTACTATAATACTATCCTGTATAGCCTGGTGCGCATATAGCTTATCTTCCATCAGCTTGCCCAGCATCTGGCAGCGGCTTATGTCCTTAACAGGTATGTTTTGGGCCTGGTACTCCCTGTACATCATGTCAACGTCAGAATCCAGAACAACATAATCGCCCACTACAGCTACAACACCATCTACTTTAATCCTGCCTTTTTTGGCAGTTGGCTTAACACTGTCTTTAGCAGATTCCTGGTCTTTAATTATTTCCTGCGCCTGCAGGGTTAAAGTACCGGCAAAAAACAATGCAGCCATAAAGGCAATACCTTTATTTATAAATTTCATATTTCCTGTTTTTAATCGCATCATCCGTTATCTCTTTTTCAAATTTCTTTATTAACTCCAGCTTCCTGTTATTTATTATAAGCTGCGTAAGTGTTGGCTTTATCAGTTCAAATGGTGAAACCTGGTTTTTTTCCAGCACCTTCTTTATTTTAACAATATAAACATTTGTAGAGTCAGGGTACTGATAGGATATGCCACTGCTCACATACTTGTCAAAATTCTCGGGTGTTATAAAGGGCAGCTTCCTGTACACCTCATTAACATCTACCCAGGTTGTATCATTAAACGCATAGCTTTTAAACTGTATGGCTATATTGTTTAATGATTTTACATCTGCCTTCCTGCCGCTTAAAAATTTACTTTTAATTGCTGCAAATTTAGGATAATCTTTATCAAGGCGTATATATTTTAATTTTACCAGCGGGCTTGTAGTCCTGAAGTTGTCTTTATTGGCGGTATAATATGCCTTCAGCTCTTCTTCTGTTACCAGTGTATCCACACTCCGCTTTACAATTTCCTCTATATAAGCCGATGTATATAAATCAACCTTATACTGCCGTATCAGGTTATTAAACTCTTCCTGTTTCTCCTTATTAAGGTTAATCTCAGCAGCATCATACAAAAGCTTTTGCGAAGCCCAATGGTCAATATAGCTTTTTACTATGGCAATACTGTCTTCTTTAGGTGTACCAGCAGGCACAAGGTTTTGTAGATCTTCATTATATAAATAAGAATTATTTACCCTGGCCACCGCTTTGGTGTCGGTTTCATTACCTGTATTGTTACATGATAACAGTAGAGCTGCACCCAATAGCAGCAATGCCCCTTTAAACATTACTGGTTCAGTTGTTTTTTAACATGGGCCAAAACATCCTTGTCCACCTGTATGGTAAACTCTTTTTTGAGTTCGCCAACCCAGTTGCTTTCAAGATATTGCTGATAGTCATTAACAACCCTGCCTTTACTCTCCTCAAAGGTTTTTGGCCCGGCAGGCATTACCTCATTTACTTTAACCACATAATAATAATCGCCTTCCTTAACTACATCCGAAATACCTTCCTTCCATTTATCCAGCTTCGGCAACGCCTCACTCTCTTTTTCAAAAACGCCGCTTTTTTCCATAACATGGACTTTATTATCCACATTTAGTTCTTTCTTAATATATTCAGCATCTTTACCCTTCTTAAGATATTTCTTGGCTTTTTTAATTACATCTTCTTTTGTTGAAGAAAATACATCGGCATTAATCCTTTCATTCCACTGATATTTATTTTTATTTGCTTCAAAAAAGTTTTTCAGCCCAATGGTATCCGTTTTTGCCTTTTCCCATATTTCTTTCTCCATCAGGTCAAAAAGCAATAATCCGTCACGGTATTCCTCCATTACTGCAGCAAATTCAGGGAATTCGTTTTCAAGGTTTTCATTATAATACACATTAAGCTGTTCATAAGTAAAACGCTCAAATAGCACGTCAGCAAGCCTGCTTAAGGGCTTAACTGTAAAACCTGCCCTTTGCTGGCTGTTTACATAAGACAGAAAATCTTTAACCGTTAGTTTTTTATCGTTGTTGATAGTCAGGACAACCTGGTTCATTAGGGCTTCGTTTACCGGAAGCTCCCATGTTTGTGCATATAGCTTATCATTAAACTGTTTTGCAGCCGCCGCAAAAGCTTTAGCATTTTTAGTTACAGTATATTTCTTTTTTAGCTTATCTGTCATTGATTCAGCAATAAGCCTTGAGCGCTCATCCCGCCTTATCCTGTTTTCAATTTCATCCTTTACATCTGCAAAAGGTTTAACCGGCTCCTTTTTAACCAGCTTTACAATATGCCAGCCAAATTGTGTTTCAAAAGGTTTTGAGTAATCCCCCGGCTGGTTGAGTGCAAAAGCCTCATCTTCAAACTCAACAGATGTAAGCTCTCCCGAACTGAAAGTATTGAGAAGACCTCCATTTCCCGAAGTTGATTTATCATCAGAGAACTGTTTGGCAAGGCTTGCAAAATCTTCGCCCTGCTGCAGCTTCCTGTAAATATCCTCAATAGTAGATTTTGCTTTTGCGTTCTCTTCTTCTTTTTCGCTTTTAGGTTTTACTATCATTATGTGGGCTACGGTAATATCGCCCCTGTTATCCCTTATATCATTTACTTTTATAAGGTGGTAGCCAAAACGCGACTTTACAGGTTTGGAAACCTGCCCTTTCGGCGTATTGTATGCGCCTGTTTCAAAAGGATAAACCATCCTGAACGTTGAAAAATAGCCTAAATCGCCATTATTTTCCTTTGCGGAAGGATCTTCTGAATACTGGGCTGCCAATTTGCCAAAATCTTCTCCGGCTAATGCTTTTTTACGCACCTCCATGGCCTTATTATAGGCTTTAAGAGTATCTGCCGGCGAAGCGTTTTCATCAACAATAAATAAAATATGGGATGCTTTTATTTCCTTAAGCGAGCGACTGTATGCCTCATCAATAAGCCCTTGGGTAACTTTAGTATCGGTAAGGTAGTTCTTGGCAAGCTGCGTGCGGTATGACTTTAATTCAGCCTGGTATTTTTTGCCTTCCTGAAGCCCCAGCTTGTTGGCTTTATTAACCTTTAGCTTATATCCTATAAATAAATCAAGGTAGTTATCAAGGTCTTTTTGCGAGTCGTCTTTTACAAGGTCAAGGTTTTTATTATATACCCTTATAAATTCAT
Source organism: Flavobacterium sp. MK4S-17 (assembly GCF_009848495.1). Lineage (GTDB taxonomy): Bacteria > Bacteroidota > Bacteroidia > Flavobacteriales > Flavobacteriaceae > Flavobacterium. The sequence continues at coordinate 5,784 of NZ_WWEP01000035.1, read as the reverse complement.
CTGTATAATACGGCTTACCGTCAATAGTGAATAATACTTCTTTTTTTGTACTGTTTTGTGAAAAAGAAACCGCCGTAATGAACAAGGATAAACCTAAAAGAACTTTTTTGAGTTTCATTATTTTATAGTTTGTAATACTTAATGTTGTTTACTAAACGCAGGTATTACACAAAAATTATACCCTGCTTTTTTGCAATCAACAAAAATAGTAATTCAGCAACACTAAACAATAAATTACCCTTATTATGTTTTAAAAACGTATAGTTACTCTATTTCAGGGTGTTTATAAAGCTATTTACGCACAATTATAAATTCAGACCTCCTGTTTTTAAGATGCTCCTCTTCAGTACAATCTGCCCCGTTTCCACAATTATTTATAAGCCTGCTTTCCCCATAACCCTTAACGCTTTCAATACGTTGTGAATTAATATCTTTTGAAAGTATATAATTATAGGTAGCCTGTGCGCGGTTCTCTGAAAGTGTGCGGTTATAATCATCATTCCCCCTTGAATCCGTATGCGATTCTATTTTTATAACAACATCAGGAAAGTTTTCAAGCACATAAACCACCTTGTTAAGTTCTGCAGCAGCCTGCTCATTTATATTGTATTTATCAAATTCAAAATAAATAGGATTAATGGCAACATTCTCTATGCCATTTTCCCGAACCACCAAATCATTATAACTGTCAAGCCAGAAATCAACATCTTTTGTTTCACCGCTATTATTTGGGATAATAATTTCCTGCTGTTGCCTAGTGTGCCCCTGTTTAGCTGCGGCAACAGAGATATCCTGGCTGCAGTCAAGTGTTATTTTATAAGTGCCGTCAGGCAGGGTCAATGCAGTGGCAATTTCACTACCGATAGTATCCTTAACGGTAATAGTTACACCTACTACAGGGAGTTTTGTTTTCTTATACCTGACAGTGCCCGTAATAGTATAATTGCATTTTTCCGGTTGTTTGGTAAAATAATAAATATCATCATCCCCTTTTCCGCCATCTCTGTTAGAGGAAAAGTAGCCGAATGTCTTTTCATGGTTAATAATAAAGGAAAAATCATCTTTACTACTGTTTATCGGCTTTCCTAAGTTTTGAGGTATGGAAAAGTTATTATTCTCCTCTATACTGCTTTCAAAAACATCAAGCCCGCCATATCCATAATGGCCGTTTGACGAAAAATATAGTGTATTACCCATTATAAAAGGGAACATTTCTTTACCGGGCGTATTGATTTCAGAGCCGAGGTTAATGGGCTTGCCATAGGTATTATCGCCTGTTATCTCCACTTTGTATATATCAGTTTCACCATACCCGCCTGGCCTATCAGAGGTAAAATAAAGCCACCTGCCATCGGCTGATAAGGCAGGGTGCCCGTTGGAAGAGTTTATTTCATTAAAAGGAAGCCTCGGCATCTCTGTAAACCCATCATTTTTAATAACCCCCTTAACTATTTCTATATTATTAGTCCCGTTGGCAGCATCGTCCCTGCCACCATAGCGCTTTACCCTGTTTGCAGTAAAATATACGGTTGAAAGGTCAGTCGAAAATGTAAGCGTGGCATTATGGAATTTAGTTTGTGCCTTGGGCATAAAACGGCTTTTATTATATAAATTGCCATTTGCTGTATCCCTGTCAGCTATAAACATTTCAAGGAAAGGCTGCCCATTCCATGAGTATAGCTTTTTCCCTATACTGTCACCCGCAGATGAGTAAACTATTTTATCGCCATAAAAAGCTGTGCCAAAATCGGCCTTGGATGTATTGGCATCAATATTATATACACTATAAGCAGAAATAGTTGTATTAAGGCTGTCAGCATGCAGTTTTTGCTTCTTATATATTTCCAGCCATTTACTGTTACTTTTACGCAGGTAAGCCTCCATAAGTTTATCTGCTTTTGCATACTGCCCGGCTATACGAAGCAGGCTGATATAACGGTAAAAATGTACTTCATTAAACTCACTGCTCTTTAGCTTATCATACCACTTTAATGCTTTTTCTGCTTCATTTAAATAATAATAGGTATCAGCTATCCTTTGCATTGTCCGGTAAGAGGGTGTGCTGTCTTCTTCAAGATAATCTTCATAAGCCCTTGCGGCCTCCATATAGGCATATTCATTAAAAAGCTTATCTGCCTTTTTCAACTTTTGCTGTGACAAAGCTGAAAAGCAGCATAATAAGGTTAGTAAGAATATACTTTTTTTCATGGCTTCATTTAAAAAAATCGTGGTGATTTCATGCGCGTTGTTTTGGGCTGTAAGCTGAATTTTAATATAAACTCATGCGAGCCGTTATTGTATTTATTAAGCTCTGTAACCGAATAATCGTAGGAATAGCCGGCAAAAATACTGTTTGTTATCTGGAAGCCGGCTAGGGCACTCACCGAATCATCCCAACGGTAGGAAACGCCCAATGTAACTTTTTCCTGCAAAAGGAAATTAGCTGAAAAATCGGCAGTTACCGGTGCGCCCGATACAAGTTTTGCCAACACCGCAGGCTTAAATTTAATATTGTCTGTTATAGTAAAAACATAACCGCCAATAATATAATAATGCAGCCTGTCGGCAACAGTGGCTTCCTCAATATCATCATACCGCTCTGAACGTATAAAATTGGGAATGGAAAATCCTGCGTAACATTTATCAGTATAATAATAAATACCACTTCCCAAACTTGCCCTTATCCTGCTGTTTATATTATCATTAAGCAAAGGGTCGCCTTCCTGGTAAAATTTTCCCCTTGACCAGTCAATACTCAAAACCCTGGCTCCCATTTTTAACCCAAATGCCAGTTTGGAAGTATATCCAAGTGGAATTATATAAGAAAAGTTTCCGTCAACATAAAACTCGTCAGAAGGGCCAATCCTGTCATTTACGGCACTAAGCCCTACTCCTATCCTTTCACCAAAAATAGGCGTGTGTATTGAAAAGGCCTGTGTCCTGGGTGCACCATCAATACCAACCCACTGTGTGCGGTGCAGCAAAACAGCATCGGGGCTGCCTGCCGTGCCGGTATAGCCGGGATTTACCGTAAGTGTATTATACATATACTGGGTATATTGCGGTTCCTGTTGTGTATATGCCTTTAAAGGAAGGCATATATAAACAGGAAACAATACAGCCAGCATCCTGGTAAAAATTTTCATGGCATTGCTTTACTCAATTGCTGTAAGTGTAAAAATAGTATTTTCAGCAATATCAGCTATGATAATGCATTAGTTTTTAAATTACAGGCACTTCAGGCTTAAGTTATATATTTAATATTGCCCTAAATCCAATCATAAAAGTTATTTTTGCACGGTTTTTAATAAAACACAAATAATCAATGAGTTTTAAGCAGGAAATAGAAAAAAGGCGCACGTTTGGCATTATATCGCACCCCGATGCAGGTAAAACCACATTAACCGAAAAGCTTTTGCTTTTTGGTGGTGCCATACAGGAAGCAGGAGCCGTAAAGAGCAATAAAATAAAAAAAGGGGCAACAAGCGACTTCATGGAGATTGAGAGGCAAAGGGGTATCTCGGTTGCCACGTCAGTGCTTGCCTTTAACTATAAGGACAAAAAAATAAACATACTCGACACGCCCGGTCACAAGGATTTTGCCGAAGATACTTTCCGCACTCTTACTGCGGTTGACAGTGTGATTGTGGTAATTGACGTAGCAAAGGGTGTTGAAGAGCAGACCGAAAAACTGGTTGAGGTTTGCCGTATGCGAAATATACCTATGCTGGTTTTCATCAACAAGCTGGACCGTGAGGGTAAGGATGCTTTTGACCTTATGGATGAGGTAGAGCAAAAACTGGGGCTGCATGTAACACCTTTAAGCTTTCCTATAGGAATGGGTTATGATTTTCAGGGTATTTACAATATCTGGGAAAAGAATATAAATCTGTTTAGTGGCGACAGCCGAAAAAATATTGAGGAAACCATAGCTTTTGATGATATAGCATCGCCGGAGCTTGAAAAAATAATCGGTGTAAAGCCTGCTGAAAAGCTTCGTGAGGAACTGGAGCTTATAAGCGAGGTGTATCCGGCATTTAACAGGCAGGAGTACCTTGAAGGAAAATTGCAGCCGGTGTTTTTCGGCTCAGCATTGAACAATTTTGGGGTGCGTGAGCTTTTGGACTGTTTTATTGAAATTGCCCCTACCCCAAGGCCAAAAGACTCGGACACACGTACAGTACAACCTGACGAAAATAAATTTTCAGGTTTTGTATTCAAGATACATGCCAACATGGATCCCAAGCACCGCGACAGGCTTGCTTTTGTCAAAATAGTGTCGGGTAAATTTGAAAGAAACAAACCTTACCTGCACGTGCGCCTGGGCAAAAACCTGAAGTTTTCCAGCCCGAATGCTTTTTTTGCAGAGAAGAAAGAAATTGTGGATGTATCTTATCCCGGCGATATTGTTGGGCTTCACGATACAGGGAATTTTAAAATAGGTGATACCCTTACCGAAGGTGAAACTATGAGCTTTAAAGGGATACCGAGTTTTTCGCCTGAGCATTTCCGTTACATAAATAATGCTGACCCAATGAAGGCCAAGCAGCTTGAAAAGGGTATTGACCAGCTTATGGACGAGGGCGTGGCGCAGTTATTTACGCTTGAAATGAATAACCGTAAGGTAATTGGTACAGTTGGCGCACTGCAATATGAGGTAATACAATACAGGCTGGAGCATGAATATGGGGCAAAATGCTCGTATGAAAATTTTCCTGCCTATAAAGCCTGCTGGGTAAAGCCTGATGACCCTAAAAATGAGGAATTTTCAGAATTCAGGAGGATTAAGCAGAAGTTTCTTGCGAAAGACAAATACGGCCAACTGGTATTTTTGGCAGACTCAGCCTTTTCCATACAAATGACAGAGCAAAAATACCCAAGTGTAAAGCTTTATTACACTTCTGAATTTGATTAGTATTTTCACTATATTAAAAAGCCTCCCATTAGGGAGGCTTCTTTTTTTGAATATGTAAATTAAATTAATCCTTTACGATTTTTATTGTTCTTTCACCTTTACCTGATGTAACCCTTAAAAGGTAAGTGCCTGCCTGCAGGTGCGATAAATCAACTTTACAATCTGTAGCGTTTACCTGCTTATCGGCAACAACCTGCCCAAGCATATTAAATACTGAAACGGTATTTATTTCACCTGCAAAAGAAAGATTAAGTTCATTCTTCACAGGATTGGGATAAAATTGCAGTTGTGATAATGTAAAAACATCAGTTGCCATAATTTCACTTACCGTAACAGCAAGGAAATCACTTATACACTCTCCCTCAACCTGTGCTGCATAGTATGTAGCCTGGTCAACAAGAGGTGTTGTATCAGCAAGCATTATTGTAAGCGCTTCGTCTTCATACCAAGCAACATTAGTTCCTGCTACTTCAAGGTCAGCAAGGGTTTCTCCTGCCGTAAACTGTTGCGTTTCGCTACCTGTAGGAGCGTCCGGCACAGCGTTTACGGTTACCTCAACGGCAGCTCTTGTGCTTTCACAAGTCCCAACTAGCTGTGCTACATAATACGTACCTGTGGTAAGTACCGTATCATCCGCTAATGCCTCTGTGCTGGTTTCGTCGGCATACCAAAGTACATCTTCAATATCGGCCTCCAGTTCACCTACCGTACCATTACCGCAAAATACCTGTGCAGCAGCTACCGGAGCAACAGGCAGTTCATTTACAGTTACCTCAACGGCAGCTCTTGGACTTTCACAAGTTCCAACTATCTGTGCTACATAATATGTACCTGTGGTAAGTACCGTATCATCCGCTAATGCCTCTGTG
>NZ_WWEP01000012.1 GCF_009848495.1 Flavobacterium sp. MK4S-17 | reverse complement strand
AACCTGCGAAGGTTTCCCAACAGATTTACAGTCTGCCCTCGTTGGCCGCTTGAGTATCTCCCCAAAAGCGGTTGCAAATATAATGTTGTTTTTTAACTAAACAAACATATTGCAAGCTATTTTTATGGCTATTTTATAAAGGGTTGAAAGTAAAAGAAATAAAAAAGCGAACCGTTATGGTTCGCTTTTAAAATTATACAATTTAAAAAATTACTTAGCAAGTAATTCCTGTACTTTAGCCCTAAGCTCTTCGCCCCTTAAATCCTTTGCTACTATTTTACCGCTTGCATCCAGTATAAAAGTTGCAGGTATTGACTGTACTCCATATTGTTTTGCAATTGGGTCTTCCCAAAATTTAAGGTTAGATACGTGGCTCCATGCAAGTTTATCGGCAGCAATGGCTTCTTTCCATTTATCTGCTTCCCTGTCAAGTGAAACGCCAATTATATTAAGCCCTTTAGGATGAAATTCATTATATAAAGCTACAACATTAGGATTTTCCATCCTGCACGGTTTGCACCATGAAGCCCAAAAATCTATAATGGTTACTTTACCCATTGCATCCTTTAGCGAAACATTTTTGCCTTCAGGATTAGGTGCAGAAAAGCCCGGGGCTGCTTTACCTACTTCCACATTGGCTTTGTTTTCTTTTTCTTTCTTCTGGTTTTCAAACAGTTCGGCAATTTCTTTGCCTTCCTTGGTTTTCTTTACCTCGGCATCAAGCTTTTCATACATTTCTTTCAGCTCCTCTTCAGGCAGGCTGCTGGTAGCTACCATTTGCTTAAGCATTAAAACGCTGATGTATGCCTTTGGGTTTTCCTTAATAAAGTCGGTATTTATCTTTTTAGCTTCATCAGTTATAACTTTATAGCCTTTTTGAAGCTTATTTATAAGTACTGTATCATTGGTAGTCTGGGCAATTTTCATTTGCTCGGTATTTACCTTTTTATACTCCATCATTTTTTTATTGATACCTTCAAGCAATCCATAATATTCATGAAGTTTATCATTATTGTATGTGCCTGACTGTTCCATTTTAAATAAAGTATCCTTATCTTTTACGGTTAGCTTTATTTCGCCTTCCTCAAGTATAAAGTTACCTTTATTCATTGGCTGACCATCTACAGAAATAAAATGGATTGATGGCTCGGCAGCAGTACCTTTAAATACAAATTTGCCATTTTCAACCTTGGCGGTATCTACAGGAACAAAACCCATATAGCCACCCTGTTTTTCAAGTACTATATCTTTTCCGTTCATTGATTCGTCTATGCTGCCTGTAATTTCATATTCATTGTCGGCAAGATGCTTACAGGAAACAAATACCGCTGAGGCAGTAAGAAATAAAAGAATTTTTTTCATTTTGTTTTTCAGTTTTATATGCTGCAAAAGTATTTAAAAATTGATGTGTAATGTTATCTACAGTAAAATTTTTAAATGGCTGCAGTTTGGTTTAAAGTTGTTTTAACAGATGTATTTTTTATCCCGCCAAACCCTTTTTCAACATTAATCATGTTATGGTAGCCCCGCGCTTTTAATATTGATGCCATGATTACCGAACGGTAACCGCCGGCACAGTGAATATAAAAGTCTTTATCTGTGGGTACTTCCTGTAGCTGTTCATTAACAAAGTCAAGCGGTATATTAAGCGCATCAATAATATGCCCGCTACTAAATTCCCCCGGTTTTCTGGAATCTACTACAGGTTTTTGGTCTTTATTGTAAGATTCTTCAAATTCTTCAGGTGATATAGAGCGTACGCTGTCTGTGTCAAACCCTGCATTTTTCCAGGTATCAATACCACCTTCAAGGTAACCCAGAGTATTGTCGAATCCTACTCTTGCCAGCCGGGTTATAGCTTCAGTTTCTTTGTCTTCAGGCACTACAAGTAACAAAGGCTGGTTTACATCTTTTATCAGTGCGCCCACCCATGGGGCAAAGCCTCCGTTCAAGCCTATAAATATGGAACCGGGAATGTGTTGCTTTACAAAATCGTTCTCGTGCCTTACATCAAGTATTATGGCTCCGCTGCTTTTTGCCATTTCTTTAAAAGCTTCAGGCTTTAAAGCGCTCATGCCTTTGCTTATAATAGTATCCAGGCTTTCATAGCCTTTTATATTAAGCATTACATTTTGTGGAAAATAGGCTGGCGGCGCACCCAGTCCGTCAAGAAGTTCTCTGGTAAATTCTTCTTTGGTCATATCTGCCCTCAGGGCATAGTTTGTTTTTTTCTGGTTACCTAATGTATCGGTGGTTTCCTTGCTCATATTTTTACCACAGGCACTGCCGGCGCCATGGCTGGGGTACACTATAATATCATCAGGCAGTGGCATAATTTTATTACGAAGCGAATCATAAAGGTGCGAAGCCAGTACTTCCTGTGTAAGTTCCTCTGTTAAGGATTGCGCTAAATCTGGCCTGCCGACATCGCCTATAAATAAAGTATCTCCCGTAATTATGCCATGTAAAGCGCCATTTTCATCTATCAGGAGGTAACAGGTGCTTTCCAGTGTGTGCCCCGGTGTGTGAATAGCCTTTATGGTATAGTTTCCCAGTTTAAATTCTTCACCATCTGTTGCTATGTAGGCTTCAAACCCAGGCTTTGCAGATGGCCCATATACTATTTTACCTCCTGTTTTTGCAGCCAGGTCAATATGCCCGGATACAAAATCGGCATGAAAATGGGTTTCAAAAATATATTTTATGCTGGCCTTGTCTTTAGCGGCCCTGTCAATATACGGCTGTACTTCCCTTAAAGGGTCAAAAATGGCTGCTTCGCCATTGCTTTCAAGATAATAGGCTGCCTGTGCTATACAGCCGGTATATATCTGCTCAATTTTCATTATTATAATTTTATGAAAAGCAAAGATACCAAATTAAGCAGAGGTAATAACGTTAAAAAAGGTTTGCATAGCTTAGCTGGGCAACTAAATAACTGAATATGAAGATAATTTAAATTCAATGTTTTTGTTTTTTACGATATTTTTATTTTGAGTTTGTGTTAAAAAGCGATATTTAAAACAATCATAAAATTTATCATTAATTTTTATAAAATTCTTAATCATACTGTTCATTATAATACAAACTTGATATATATTTGTATGCTTTTTTTAAAGCTGAAACTTTTATTATAAATAATTGTTAGTTATATAAAATATGGCGACAGCAATAAAGCCCAGAGTGGGCATGTATGAAAACGTTAAGAACCAGTTTGAGAAGGCTGCGGCTGTAATGGGACTGGATGAAAGCGTAAAGAAAATCCTATCGATTACAAACAACGAAATCGTGGTTCATTTCCCTGTAAAAATGGATAATGGCAATGTGGAAGTTTTTACCGGGTACAGGGTGCAGCATAATAATGCGCTCGGCCCTTATAAGGGGGGGCTTCGTTACCACCCAACTGTTGATATTGATGCAGCAAGGGCACTGGCAACATGGATGACCTGGAAAACATCATTGGCAGGACTGCCTTATGGTGGCGGTAAAGGCGGTATTCAGCTTGACCCGAAAAAATACTCACAGTCAGAGTTGGAGAGGATTACAAGAAGGTTTACTTTCGCCCTGGGCGACAATATAGGGCCTGAACACGATATACCGGCACCGGATGTTAATACCAATGCCCAAATGATGGCCTGGATAGCGGATACTTACATGAGTACTAAATCTCCTGCAGAGCGTTCTAAAAACCAGCACGTGGTAACAGGCAAACCGGTAGGTTCTGGCGGACTTGAAGGACGCGACAGGGCTACAGGTTTTGGTGTTGTGGTAACACTGGAATCATGGGCTAAGCTAAAAGGCATTTCGCTTGAAGGCAAAAGATATATTGTGCAGGGCTTTGGTAACGTAGGTTACTGGGCAGCACATTTTATGAATAAAAACGGAGCAATACTTGTTGGCGTTCAGGATGCTACAGGTACAATTTATAACCCTGACGGTATAGATCCTGAAGCTTTGCTGCGCTACCAATCTGATAATGCAACCATTACAGGATATAAAGGTACGCAGGATTACAAATCAGACGAGTTTTTCGGAATTGACTGCGATATAATAATACCGGCAGCGCTGGGTAACCAGATTACTGAAGATAATGCGGCCAGCATTAAAGCCCAGGTTATTGCTGAAGGTGCCAATGGCCCTACAGATACTGACGGAGAGGCTATACTGCTTGCTAATGGTATTGAGATAATACCTGATATACTTTGCAACTCCGGAGGCGTAATCGGCAGCTATTTTGAATGGCTTCAAAACCGTAATGGCGAAATATGGACGATGGATGACGTAATTGTAAAGCTTAGGAAAAAAATAGAAGAAGCGTTTAATAAGGTTATATCTACTACAGTGCAGTACAAAACCGACTGGAGGACTGCTGCCTATATAGTAGCCCTTACACGTATAGAAATGGCATACAAACAAAGGGGTATTTTCCCTTAATAGATTAACAGCTTATGGTAACAGCCTCAAAAATGCTTTTGCATATTTGAGGCTGTTTTATTTTTTATTATATTTATTCCAGCCAATTAAAATAGTTTTGGTATGAAAAAGTTGTTTTGTTCTTTAATTTCAATGTTAGGAAGCACATTGGCTTTTGCGCAGCAAGACGTAAACGACAAAGTGCCTTTTCCTAAGGATTTGACTGTAGCCGTAAAGCAAAGCTTTGGCAATTACAATATTATTTCCGGTGATGAGGTTTTATTCAGGTCGCCGGAAAATAAGGCTTTCTATTCTTTCGCACCTAATGTGCACAAGGTAAACTTTGGTGATTTTTATGATGGTTACAATGAAATTTTTAATGAAAGTAACTATTATAACAGGCCTGTAATAAAGAATATGCCGCCACCGGGCCCAAACCTTGATTACAGCAATGTACATTTAAATACTACCGGTTTGTATGATAAAGTGGTAAAAAAATAAAGGGGCTTTAAAGCCCCTCTATTTTTTATCCTCCCATATACTCATCATCTCCGCCGTTATCCTGCTGGCCTCGCTGCTCGCGCTGCCTGTCATTCTTTTTCATATTAAAGCGGTATGTAAAGGAAAGTGTTACCTGCCTTACGCGCCATTGCATTTCGCTATAAGAATCTACCTGTGGCAGATTGGTGTACATCCTTCGTTTCCTTGAATTAAATATATCGCTCACATTTAAAGTAATGGTGGCTTTATCTTTAAGGATATCTTTGCTTATGGCTGTATTGGCACTTATAAAATCTTTAGTGCGCCCCTGTGCATTATTTTGGGGAGCCATATACATACCGTTAACCTGCCAGTCAATTTTCCATGGGAGGTTAATTTTAGAGTTTACACGTGTAAACCAGCTATAAGCGGTATTATCAAAATTTTGTGTAACTACTTCACCCAGGTAATTTGTATAGGTATAATCACCATCTGTCTGGTTCCTGAAGAAATTGAAGTTACCATTAATGCGCCACCACCTGTATGGGTTATAATTAAGGGTAAATTCAAATCCGAAACGGTATTCTTTGGCAAGGTTAATAGGGGTGGTAAGTATTACGGGTATGCTTGTTTCAACCCCATTTACTTCCTGTGTTACAAACTCGCCCGATTCACGCCTTACAAACTGGTATGAGTCGTCTGTTATATTTAAATATGCCGATGTATTAAAGGTAAGGGTTGTCCATCTTTTAAGGTAGCCTATATCAAATGAGTTGGTCATTGCCGGGTTCAGGTCAGGGTTACCAGTAAATATATTGATGTTACTCGCCAGCGAGGAGAAAGGGTTTATCCATCTACCGCGCGGCCTGTTAATACGCCTGCTGTAGCTAATGCTGGCATTGCTTGTTTCCGAAAACTCGTAAGCAAGGAATGCGCTTGGAAAAAAGTTATTGTATTTTTTATTATTGAATTCTCCTTTGTTAAGCAGGTTTACATCAATATTCGAGTCTTCCCAGCGTAAACCAAGCAGGTAGGAGAACTTACCTAATTTAGAGCCGTACTGCGTGTAAAAAGCATTTACTTTTTCTTTATACTCCAGTAAATTGGTAAAATTGGAATTTACATTCCATACGCCGCCTGTAAGTTCTTCTGCCCCGGAGTCGGTTGTAAGGTCGGTAAAACTGCCCCGGTATCCGGCTTCAAACTGGCTTCCTTCGCCAAACGGCAAAACATAATCGGCCTGGACAAGGCTGCGGTTTTCGTTTTCTTTGTTAAATGTCCTTTCATAACTGTTATCATTCTCAGGGTCTAAGCTGCCTATGATAATATCATTAATACGGGCATTTTCATCATCAGTATTTTTTGCAAACGAGCCATCAATGCGCAACTCGTGGCCGTCTTCATTAAATTTTTTGATAAAGTTGGTGGAAAACTGAAAGTTTTCATCCTCTTCATCCTCGCCGTTAAAACGGTAACGGGTGTAGTCAAACGAGCCATCCGGCCTGTAATTATAGTAATAGGTGTCAGTAGGGTTATCGCCGGAGCTTTTCCTCACGCTCATAGAGTTTGTCCAGGTTGTGGTTTCATCAAGGAACCACTCGAAACCAAAAGTACCGTTAAAACCTTTTCTCTCCCTCGTGTTTTCCCTGCGCTCATTAACAAAGCTCGTAGTATTACCATCTTCATCATAATATTCAGAATCAGTTTTGGAGTTGCCGGGGCTTTTCCTGTAATTATAGGCAAGGTTGGAAAAAAGATTAAAGTTTTCGCTCCTGTAGTTAAGGTTTGCCATAAGGCCGTGATTTGCAGGGTCTCCTGTTGTAGCAGTAACAGAGCCGTTAAAGCCCTGTGCTTTACCTTTTTTCAGTACAATATTTATGATACCTCCACCGCCTTCGGCATCATAACGGGCAGAGGGGTTGGTAATAACCTCAACTTTATCAACCGAATCTGCCGGCAGCATGCGCAATATATCTGCCACATTTGCACCCGCCAGGCTCGATGGCCTGCCGTCAATAAGTATGGTAACGCTTTCATTACCGCGAAGGCTTACATTGCCTTCAACATCTACTGAAACAGAAGGTACATTGTCAAGGACATCGCTTACCGTACCGCCTTTCACAATCATATCCTGGCCTACATTATATACTTTTTTATCCAGCTTTATTTCAACTGTAGAGCGTTCTGCCACAATTTCAACCTCCTGCAAAAGGGTAGCGTCCGGCGCCATGGGTGTAACGCCAAGGTTAGTATCGCTGTTTATCTCCTTTGATGGAATTGTAACTGTTTTGAATGATATAAAATCAAATTTTATGTTGTATGTTCCCGGCGCAACCTCAAGGTTGTACTGGCCGTTAACATCGGTAAGTCCTCCGTTAACAGTATTGTTATCAGTGGTCTGTATAGTTACTGTAGCAAATTCAAGCGGTTGTTTTGTATCCTGGTCTATTACCTTTCCTGTAATTTTTACTTTATTGCCGGGGCCACCCTGCGCAAATGATAAGAACGAAATAAATAAAAAAAGCATTGAGGCTGCCGCCTGAAATTTTTTCATGTAGTGGTTATTTTAAATAAATTCTATTTTATTGGGGTTTTGACGCAAAAACCTCTCCATGGTTTAAGGAGAGGTTATTAAAAAAACGTTAAAATTTTCCTGTTAAAGAATGGTTCGCATTGCTTCGGCAGGGCGCGCTACTACTGCTTTTTCGCCATTAACTATTATTGGCCTTTCAATAAGGTTGGGGTGTTGCAGCATAGCGTCAATAATCTGGCTGTCGTTCAGGTTTTTACCTTTGTAATTTTCTTTCCAAACAGTTTCTTTTTGCCTTACAAGCTCGATAGGTTTAATGCCAAGCTTTTTTATAAGCTCTTTAAGCTCAGCTTTGGTAGGTAGTTCCTCAAGATATTTTACAATTTCAAATTCGCGTCCTTCATCCTCAAGCATATGCAGCCCTTCCCTTGATTTACTGCAACGGGGGTTATGGTATATTTTAATCATTATTAGCGTTTCTTTTCACAAAGAAAGCCATTATAAATTAAAAATTGATATAACTTAGTGCAAACAAAATTTTAAAATATACCGTATGTATATAGAACAGGCCTATGGCAAAAAGTTTGGTATTGAAAAGTACATTCCTATACCCGCCGTATTTTTTATATTGATGCTGCTTAACTTTCTGGCAGTAAAAATGCTTGACCTTGATGTAGAGCAGATATTGAAAGAAGAAGTGGCCCGCAAAGGGCAGAACCGGGTATTTTTTGAAACCTTGCTCCCGCTGGTTATTTTCTTTTTTGTTTTAATTGCATGGGTAAAGTATTTCCACAAGCAAAGCATTAGGAGCCTAACAACAGCAAGGCCAAAAATAGATTGGGGGCGTATAGGCTTTGCATTTGGGTTATGGGGTTTTGTAACGGCGGCACTGATTGTAATAGCTTATATTACGCAGCCCGAAAACTATGAGCTTAACTTTAACCCCCGGCAATTTGCCATACTTGCTGTTTTAGCAGTAATTATGGTACCCCTGCAAACCAGTTTTGAGGAATACCTTTTCAGGGGGTATTTAATGCAGGGCATAGGCATAGCAACACGCAGCAGGCTGGTGCCGCTTATAGTAACCTCTGTATTATTTGGTGTTTTGCATATAGCCAACCCCGAAGTAGGCAAACTGGGTATGATACTGCTTGTGTATTACATTGGTACCGGCTTCTTTTTAGGTATAGTAACTTTAATGGACGAGGGGCTTGAGCTTGCCTTGGGGTTTCATGCTGCCAATAACCTTATTACGGCACTTTTAATTACTTCTGACTGGAGTGCTTTCCAAACGCCTTCTGTCTTAAAGGATTTATCAGAACCTTCGGCAGGGTTTGATATTTTACTCCCTGTTTTTGTGGTTTTCCCTATTCTTTTATTTATCTTTAGTAAGAAATACAAATGGCACGGCTGGAAGGAAAAATTAACCGGGCGTATTGTTTTAAATGATACAGAAAGCAACAACCTGACCAATCATGATTAAACCCGATTACCATTTTGTGCACAGCAGTTTCAGGCTGAACGGCTTTCATTTAAATGAAGAGGACCTTAGCCGCATTGCCTATAGTTTTATAAAAGAAGGTGAACCATACGAAAAGGCTATAGGTGATTTTTTGCTTTATTGGTTTGACAGTAAGGAATATATTGAAATGACCACATCGGGTACTACAGGTACCCCAAAGGCTATAAGGGTAAACAAGCAGGCTATGGTAAACTCTGCCCTGGCTACGGGTGCTTTTTTTGACCTGGGCCCTGAAACAAAGGCATTGCATTGCCTGCCAACCCAGTTTGTAGCCGGTAAAATGATGCTGGTGCGGGCTTTTGTACTGGGCTGGGAGCTTGACCTTACCGAACCGGTTTCTGAACCGCTTAAAAGGAACGATACAATTTATGATTTTTGTGCCATGGTGCCCATGCAGGCAAAACACTCATTAGATAAACTGCATCAGGTAAAAAAGGTAATACTTGGGGGCGCAAAGGTAGATAAAGCCTTAGCAGGGCAATTGCAGTTACTGCCAACAAAGGTTTATGAAACCTATGGCATGACCGAAACCATAACACATATTGCAGCAAAAAAGGCAGGGGAAGAGGCCTTTACGGTTTTACCGGGCATTACAGTTAAAGAAGATGAAAGGCATTGCCTTGTAATTAATGCACCAGCCGTTAATGATGCACCTGTTATTACCAATGATGTGGTTAAAGTGCTTAATGATAAAGAATTTATTTGGCTGGGGCGTTTTGACAATGTAATTAACAGCGGTGGCGTTAAGCTTTTCCCTGAGCAGATAGAGGAGAAGCTTTCAGGTAAAATTGAAAGGCGCTTTTTTGTAAAAGGAATACCTGATGATGAACTGGGCGAAAAGCTCGTGCTGGTAATTGAGGGCGAGGCCTATGATGTTGCCAAAAGTGTATTTTCCAAACTGGGCAAATTTGAAAAACCAAAGGAAATATTATTTGTTGAAAAATTTACCGAAACAGCTTCAGGCAAAATAGTAAGGGACAAAAGCATTGCATCTGCTTAAAGTATTTCTGTCTTTATATAAAACTTTGTTTTTTTTACCTCGATATCCTTTACATTTCCCGTAATGGATTGCCACTTGTTAGTGGCATTCAGCCTCATCTCTTTGCCATTAAGGGTTATATCAACCGGCATTAAAAAATCTTCTGCATCGGTTTTCCATCTGTATTCTGTGCTATTGCCATTTTGTTTTAGCTCTAATATCGGGATGTTCCGGTAACGCAGGTATTGGTTAAAAACAGGTGTAAGGTTCAAGCCGCTTTCAGTATTAAAAAACTGCACTACGGTTTCAGTATCAATTATCTGTTTTTTGTATGTTTCCGAAAACTTTAAAAGCATTGCCCACCATTTGCTGTCGTCATTAATAATGTGCCGTATAGTATTAAGCATTAGTGCCCCTTTATAATACATATCGCCGGAGCCTGTTTTATTCATGCCAAAAATGCCTATTACAGGCTTGTCATTAGTCACATTTAACCTTTGCCCGTTTATGTATTTCATTGCTTTTTCATACCCGAGCCTGCATTCTACAAAAATAGTTTCGGAATAAGTGGTAAAACCTTCATGTATCCACATATCGGCAATGTCTTTACTGGTAATGCTGTTGCCAAACCATTCGTGCCCGCTTTCATGTACTACAATATAATCAAACTGGTGGCCTATGCCCGTCATAGTCATATCATAGCCCAGGTAACCTTTTTTATATTTATTGCCATAGGCTATTGCGCTTTGGTGTTCCATACCTAAATAAGGCGTTTCCACCAGCTTATAACTGTCTTTAATAAACGGGTATTCGCCAAACTTTTCCTGGAAGCATTGCAGCATAGGCTTTACATCTTTCTCAAAATGGGTTTTGGCTTTTTCTTCATTCTCCTTTAAAACATAATAATCCAGGTCCAGGCTGCCAAGCCTGTCATGTATGTGGGCATAATCCCCAATATTTACAGTTATGTCATAATTGTTTATCGGGTTTTTTACTTCCCAATCCCAGCGGGTATAACCATTTTCAAGGCTTTCAGTGCCGGTAAGCCTGCCGTTGGAAACATTCATCAATCCGTTAGGGACAGCCACTTTTATAGTTGCACCTTTATCGGGCTCATCAGTCTGGTGGTCTTTTACCGGATACCAAAGGCTTGCCCCTGTGCCCTGTACAGCCACGCCTACCCAGTGCTTACCATTACTATCCCTGCTGAAAATAAATCCACCGTCCCATGGAGGGTTCTTTGCTGTTAGAGGATTTCCTGAATAATAAAACCGTATTTTTTCTTCTTTTCCTTTTTTCAGCATTTTAGGGAAAGTGATGAATACAGCATCATTATCTCTTATATACTGAAGTTTTTTATTATTAAAGATAATACTATCCACCTGCATGTTTTCAAACAGGTCTATCTGTATCTTTTTTGTATTGGCTGTCAGCCTGAAAGTAATATCATTATAACCGTTGATGTATTTCTCATCCGGGTTAATAGTTATATTCAGGTCATACCGCTGTACATCAAAACTGGTGCGCTCAGCGCGCAAGCCGCCCTGCAGGCTGTCACGGCGACTGAAGTTTTGCGAATAGACGCAAAGAGATATAAAAAATAATATATAAAAAAAGTGTTTGCTCATGGCTGAGTGTTATTTATTTTTTATTGCTGAAAGAATAACAAACTCCCGTTCTATATCTTCTCCGCTGTTGCTTTTTACCAGTTCGGTTTCGGTTATAGCTGTACAGTCAGTAAAGCCATTATTTTTAAGAATGTTACTTACTGTTTCTGTATCATATAATGTAAAGCCATACCTCGCAAACGGTATGTGCTGCATAGTGCTCTTCGGAATAAAACCAATATTCAGTTTTCCGCCCTGTTTTAATACCCGGTAGATTTCCTTTGCATACTGTGCCGGATTATTCCAAAAGTAGATAGTGTTTACCGTAAAAATTTTACTGAAGTAATTATCATTAAAAGGTATGGTTGCACCATCAGACAGCATAAAGAGAACGTTAGATACTCCCATGTTTAACTTTTTGGCCTCTGCCACCATAGTTTCAGATATATCTATACCGTAATAATTTATAGAATCTACTATACTAACAATATCCTTTACATGACTGGCATTACCAGGGCCTATTTCCAGCAGGGTATCATGAGGTTTCACCTGCAGGTTGTCAATAGTTTTTGAGATAATGTTACTGTTAGTAAAGTTCATCATCTCGGCAACCTTTATCCCTTCATTTCCATCAGGGCATCGCAACTGTTGTGCAAGTTGTTCCAGCTCGGTTTCAGATAATTTCATTAAAACTATTTTTTGTATAAAAATTCAAGTATTACATCAACACGGTTTTGCCATGATTGTTCGTTATGCTGCGCACCTTCAAATTTTCTGGTAACCCAGTTTTTGCCTTTTGTGTATCCTTTGGCTTTCATTATTCTATCAATCTTTTGCTGGTGTACTTCATAATACTGGTCAAGCGTGGCAGTACCATAGTCAAAATATATACGGTGCGTTTTTGGTGAAGGCAGGTTTTCCTCTATATACTTCCGAACAGATTCGGACGGGCTCATGTTATTGTTGTCAAATAAAAGCGGCCAGTGGGTGGATATACAGGCTACCTGCCCGAAAACTTCAGGGTATTCACTAATGGCATACAGCGAAATCAGGCCGCCCATAGAACTGCCGCAAACAGATGTGTTTTCCCTGTTGGAAAGCGTGTGGTAATTTTTATCTATATAGGGTTTAAGCTCTTTAACCATAAACTTTAAATATTCATCTGCCAGCCAGTTATATTCTACCTTCATCAGCTTTACAAGGCCCTGCATCGCTTCTTTGTCTTCACGGGTAAAATATTCTGATGCCTTTTCAGGAAAATATTCCATATACCTGTATTCGTTAGTATTCCATGAAGCTACAATAATGGCAGGTTTTATCTTGTTTTCAGTAATCAGTTTTTCTGCTGTGCTGTCTACTTCCCAGGCTACACCAAATCCCGAAACTTTTTTATTAAAAACATTTTGCCCGTCATGCATATAAAGTACAGGGTATTTTTTTCCGGGATTTTCATAATACCCGGGTGGCAGCCATATTTCTACATTGCGGCTTTTAACGTAATCAGACCTGAAGTTATCAATTTTTATATAGCGTTCCTGTGCAATGCCATTAACACACGCCAGGAATAACAGCAAAATTCCATGTAATATTTTCATAGTATGAAATTAAAAAATAAAGATATTAAAATAAGTAGTTGTAAAAAGAAAAGGCCCTGAAATTTCAGGGCCTTATGTAGTTATAGTTAAATTATTATACCTGAATTACACCCAGGTTAAATTGCTTTTCGATAGGGGCATGGTTTGCAGCCTCAATCCCCATAGATATCCATTTGCGTGTATCAAGCGGATCTATTATGGCATCTGTCCAAATCCTTGCAGCCGCATAGTAAGGCGAAACCTGGGCATCATACCTGGCCTTTATTTTATTAAAAAGTTCCTGTTCTTTTGCTTCATCCACTTTTTCGCCTTTTGCTTTTAAAGATGAGGCTTCAATCTGCATTAAAACTTTGGCTGCCTGTGTGCCACCCATAACGGCAAGCTCGGCACTTGGCCAGGCAAATATCAGCCTTGGGTCATAAGCCTTGCCACACATGGCATAGTTGCCTGCACCATAGGAATTTCCTACAACTACCGTAAATTTGGGCACTACCGAATTACTTACGGCGTTAACCATTTTGGCTCCGTCTTTTATAATACCGCCATGCTCTGATTTGGAACCTACCATAAAGCCTGTTACATCCTGTAGGAATACCAGCGGAATTTTCTTTTGGTTACAGTTGGCTATAAATCGGGTTGCCTTATCGGCACTGTCGCTGTATATAACACCGCCAAACTGCATTTCGCCTTTTTTGCTTTTCACTACTTTGCGCTGGTTGGCTACTATACCCACAGCCCAGCCGTCAATACGGGCATAGCCTGTTATAATAGTTTGCCCATAGCCAGCCTTGTATTCTTCAAACTCACTGTTATCTACCAAACGGGTAATAACTTCCATCATATCATATTGCTCAGCACGTGATTTTGGTATTATGCCATATATATCTTTTACCTCATGTGCGGGTTTTTGTGGTGCAATTCTGTTAAACCCTGCCTTTTCATAATCACCAATTTTGTCCACAATATTCTTTATAGTGTCCAGTGCGTCCTTATCATCTTTCGCTTTATAGTCGGTAACACCTGATATTTCGCAGTGTGTTGTTGCGCCACCCAGGGTTTCATTATCTATATTTTCACCTATTGCAGCTTTTACAAGGTAACTACCTGCTAAAAATATACTCCCTGTTTTATCTACTATCAGGGCTTCATCACTCATAATGGGAAGGTAAGCACCACCGGCCACACAACTGCCCATTACGGCAGCTATCTGTGTTATTCCCATACTGCTCATTATGGCATTATTTCTAAAAATCCGCCCAAAGTGTTCTTTATCAGGGAAAATTTCGTCCTGCATGGGCAGGTAAACACCTGCACTGTCAACCAGGTAAATTATAGGGAGTTTATTTTCTATAGCAATTTCCTGTGCACGCAGGTTCTTCTTTCCTGTAATAGGGAACCACGCGCCGGCTTTTACAGTAGCGTCATTTGCAACAACAATACACTGCTTTCCTTTTATATAACCTATTTTAACTACAACCCCGCCGCTGGGGCAGCCCCCGTGTTCTGCATACATGCCATCTCCTGCAAAAGCACCAATTTCAATACTGTTGCTTTTGGCATCCAGCAGGTAATCTATCCGCTCCCTTGCGGTCATTTTACCCTCGGCATGCAGTTTGGCTATTCTTTTTTCACCACCACCCATTTTTACCTTTGCCAGTTTTTGTTTTAATTCTGACAATAAAAGTTTATTGTGGTCTTCGTTCTTGTTGAAGTTAATATCCATATTTTTGAAGAAAGTGTATTATTGATTTGTATTTTGCAGTGCTAAAATACGAAATCGTTTGATAATTTAATAAATAATGAAAAAAGTGTAGTTTTAACGGCTGTAAATATTTATTTAATAATCATAACCTGTTATTTATAATTAGTTAACCATTTCTTAACATTGAGAAGGTACTTTTGCGGAAACAAAAATCAGTTCAATGTCTATAAACAGCATTTTTCAATTTCTTGTACCAAAGGACAGGAAATTTTTCCCACTTTTTGAACAGGCTACCCAAAATTTAGTATTGCTGGCAGAAAAACTTCATGAAGCAGTTAATGCACCTAAAGACAAAAGGGAAGAATATTTTAAGGAAGTGGAAAACCTTGAAAGCATAATTGAAGGTATAACCCACCAGACTAACCTTGAACTTAGCCGTAATTTTATTACACCTTTTGACAGGGAAGATATTCATGCACTTGTTTCAGCTATTGATAATGTGGCCGACTATATGTATGGTGCGGCAAACAGGATGCGCCTGTACCATGTTGAGAAAATTACCAAGTCGATAAGGAAAATGACTGAAATTAACCTTGAGGCATGCCAACTTATACAAATTGCTGTGGCCGACCTTAAGAATATGAAGAACCTTAAAGGTATAGCTGACTGTTGTAAAAGGATAAACAAGTTGGAAAGCAAATCGGATAATGTATTTGATAAAGCTGTTGCGGATATTTTTGAAAACGAAACAGATGCGTTAAACGTTATTAAATATAAGGAAGTGCTGGCAGCGCTGGAAACAGCATCAGACAAATGTAAAGGGGTTGCCAATGTTTTGGAATCTATTGCCGTAAAACATTCATAAACCTACTTTTCAACCCTACTATTTATTATGACGTTACTTGTAATAATTATTGTTTTAGCTTTTGCTTTTGATTATATAAATGGTTTTCATGATGCGGCCAACTCAATAGCCACTATAGTAGCCACTAAGGTACTTACGCCTTTCCAGGCTGTATTGTGGGCGGCTTTTTTCAACTTCATGGCCTATTTTATATCCAAATATATTATTGGTGAATTTAAAATTGGTAACACTATAGCTAAAACTGTAAGCGAAGACTTTATTACTCTTGAGGTTATCCTTGCAGGGCTTATTGCCGCAATAGCATGGAACCTGCTTACCTGGAAGCTGGGTATCCCTTCATCATCATCGCACACACTTATAGGCGGTTTTATGGGTGCAGCTATTGCGCATGCCTTTACAGTTGATGGTGCCGACCTTAACACGGTAATTAATTATGCCAAAGTATTACCTATTGTATTGTTTATTTTTATGGCTCCGCTTATAGGTATGTTTGTTGCTTATTTAATTACCATACTTATTTTGAATATATGCAAGCGCGCCAACCCTGCAAAAGCTGATAAGTGGTTCAGGAGGTTACAGCTTGTGTCTTCGGCCTTATTCAGTTTGGGCCACGGGGCTAACGATTCGCAAAAAGTAATGGGTATTATTGGTGCTGCGGTAATTTTTTATCATGTTAATGTAATGCAGGACCCTGCATTTATTAATGCTGCCGACCCTTTTAAAACATTTATAAACGAATGGGGCTGGGTGCCGTTAACAAGTTTCCTTATGATGGGTCTTGGTACTATGAGCGGCGGCTGGAAAATTGTAAAAACAATGGGCTCTAAAATTACTAAAGTAACATCTTTAGAAGGTGTTGCAGCAGAAACTGCAGGAGCTATAACCCTTTATACTACAGAACATTTTGGTATTCCGGTTTCTACAACACATACCATTACAGGATCTATAATAGGTGTGGGTATTACAAAAAGGATATCTGCTGTACGCTGGGGCGTTACCATAAGCCTGCTTTGGGCATGGATACTTACAATACCTGTATCAGCGGTAATTGCTGCACTTATATACTATATTATAAGGTTATTTTAATTCGTATTTAATTAATCATAAAAAAGCCCTGCTTATCGAAGCAGGGCTTTTTTTATCTTGTATACCGATGTTTTAATTCCCCATTAATTCAGTTTTTTTGAGCAACGGGAGTTTTACATAAAATGTGGTGCCTTTATCCTTGCCTTCACTGGTAGCAAAAATTTCGCCATTGTGCATTTCAATAAGCGATTTACAAATGGATAGCCCAAGCCCGTTTGATGTTTCCTTACCAGTAGGCCTGGAGCTTAGCTTTACAAACTTCATAAACAGTTTATCCATATCATATTTGTCCAGTCCCTGCCCGTTATCCCTAAATTCTACTACAACCATACTATTTTCCTGCCTCACAACAATTGTAATTACAGAATCGTAATAAGAATATTTAAGGGCATTGCTTAGCAGGTTATGAAAAACATCCGAAATTTTAGCTTTGTCTATATGTATAGGAGAAAGGCTGCTGTCATATTCCAGTAATATCAGCTGCCTTTTACGGCCCGCCTGCAATTCAAAATTCTTTATCAGCACATCCAAAAGCTCCCTTAGGTCGGTTTCCTCAATATTCAGCTTTAACTGCTCTTCTTCCATTTCCGAATGTTTCAGCAGGTCGTGCAGTTTGCTTTGAATGCGGTTTACACTCTCCTTTATCATGTTGCTCATTGGGGTAATCCTTTCGGGGTCTTTCCGCAAAACATCGTTTGCCAGCCTTATGGATGCCAAAGGGTTTTTTATTTCGTGCAGTGTAATATTCATCAGTTCGTTTTGCGAACGCAGCAGGTTTTTATACCTCAGCCTGCTTTCCAGCTTGTTTATTACTACTTCTGATAGTGCCTTTAGCATTTGCAGGTCTTTTTCATTTACACTTTCCCGCGGGCGGGTATCGGCTACACACAAAGTACCTATTAAAAAGCCTTCGGGCGTTTTTAATGGAGCAGCCGCATAAAACCTTATCCCATCAGCAGAGGTTGCCACTAAACTATCTTTTAAATAGGGCTCGTTTAAAATATCATTAAATACGGTAAAATCGTCAGTTAATATAGCCAGGGCACACGGATTTTTTTCCCTGGAGGCAAAATTGCCCTGAAAACTGCTGTAATTTGCTTTTAAAAATACCCTGTCTTCATCTACAAAATTTACAAAAGCAAAGGGAGTTTCAAATATTTGAGAAGCCAGCATTGCTATTTTATCAAAGGTGTCTTCCGAATGAGTATCAAGTATTTGATAGTCATAAAGCTTTTTAAGCCTTGCACTTTCGTTGTGTGGGATCAGGAAATCTGGAACTACGCTCATTCGTTGTTTACGGGTGTGATAAAACAAAACCCTAAAATACAATTTAATTTTTTAAATAAACTGTATAATAGGGTGTTAAAGTTTGTTAACAAAAATGTGCTTTTTTAACTATTCATCAGTTTTCTGCCCCATCATCATTAAATATGCTTTTAAAAATTCATCAATTTCGCCGTTCATTACACCTTCCACATCACTGGTTTCATATTGTGTACGCACATCTTTTACCAGCTTATAAGGATGCATTACATAATTACGTATTTGTGAACCCCACTCAATTTTCATTTTGTTGGCTTCAATTTCATCCCGCATGGCCTGACGTTTTTTAAGCTCAATTTCATAAAGCTGCGATTTTAACAATTGCATGGCCTTTGTTTTATTGTCAAGCTGGGAACGTGTTTCCGAATTTTCAATTATAATACCGGTAGGGTGGTGGCGCAGCCTTACGGCCGTTTCAACCTTATTTACATTTTGCCCGCCAGCACCGCTGGAACGCATGGTTTCCCAGGAAATATCTGCAGGACTTATTTCTATTTCGATAGTATCATCTGCCAATGGATACACATAAACAGAGGCAAATGATGTATGCCTTTTAGCGTTGCTGTCAAAAGGAGATATGCGCACCAGCCTGTGCACGCCATTTTCACCTTTTAAGTAGCCAAAGGAATAGTCGCCTTCAAACTCAAGGGTTACGGTTTTAATTCCGGCAACCTCGCCTTCCTGATAATTAAGTTCCTTAACCTTATACCCGTGTTTTTCGCCCCACATTATATACATACGCATCAGCATGCTGGCCCAGTCGCAGCTTTCTGTACCGCCGGCGCCGGCAGTAATCTGCAATACGGCACTCATACTGTCGCCCTCATCGCTCAGCATATTTTTAAACTCAAGGTTTTCTATATGGGAAAGTGTCTGCTGGTACTGGTTGTCCAGTTCCTCTTCGGTAGCATCGCCCTCTTTATAAAATTCATATATAACCTGTAGCTCTTCTGCCATGTTTATTGCTTTATCATAATCTTCCACCCATTTTTTCTTGGAGCGGATGTTTTTTACAATAAGTTCGGCTTCTTTGGCGTTGTTCCAAAAATCAGGGGCATAGGTTTTTTCTTCCTCGTTGGTAATTTCAATTAACTTCCTGTCGATGTCAAAGATACCTCCTCAGCGCACCAAGGCGCTCCATAATACCTTTAATTTGTTCGGTATTTGTCATAAATTCATGTAGTTTTGTATTTGCAAAAATAAGCTATCCTTTTCATAATATGGAAATAAATTTAGTAAGCGACACAGTTACCAAACCTACGCATGAAATGCTGCAGCATATGTTCAGGGCAAAAGTGGGGGATGATGTTTACAAACAGGACCCTACGGTAAACGAACTGGAGGATACTGTGGCTAACTTATTTGGAATGGAAGCAGCTTTATTTTTTCCCTCTGGAACAATGGCTAACCAGGCAGCCATTAAACTGCACACGAACCCCGGGGATGAGCTTATTTGTGATAAATGGGCGCACGTTTTTAATTATGAAGGGGGCGGGGCAGCATTTAACAGTGGTGTGTCATGCAGGCTTATTGACGGCAATCGGGGCATGATGGATGCTGCACAGGTTAAGGAGGCGGTAAATCCGCCGGATTTTTACCACAGCCCCCTAACAACTCTTGTATGTATAGAAAATACTACCAACAAAGGGGGCGGTGCCTGCTATGAAATGGAAACGCTTACAGCAATAGGGCAGGTTTGCAGGGAGCATAACCTTAAATACCACCTTGACGGCGCAAGGCTTTGGAATGCACTTGTTGCTAAAAGGCAGCACCCAAAACAGTTTGGCGATTTGTTTGATACCATAAGCGTTTGCCTTTCAAAAGGGCTGGGGGCACCTGTAGGCTCTTTGCTTTTGGGCAGCAGCCAACATATTAACAAAGCATTGCGCATAAGGAAGGTACTGGGCGGAGGTATGCGCCAGGCAGGATATCTGGCTGCAGCAGGGCTTTATGCGCTGCAAAATAATGTGGGCAGGCTGGAAAACGACCATAAAAGGGCTAAGCAGTTAGCAGAGCTTTTACAGCAGCTACCCTGGGTAGAACGTGTTGAGCCTGTAGAAACCAATATACTTATTTTTGCGGTAAAACCACAATACAGCGAAGCTTCGGTTATTGAAAAGCTGAAGCAGAAGAATATATTTATCAGTTCTTTAGGTAAAGGCAAGCTGCGTATAGTTACCCACCTTGACTATAAGGAAGTAATGCATCAGTATGTACTGGAAACATTCAGCAAACTTAGTTTTTAGGCAATAGCGATAAGGCAAAGTTTATTATACTAAAAAATAGTCATTACGATGGGATAACAACTAAGGCAATTATTAAATTGCCACTATCCGCCCGTAATGACTTTTTTGTTAATCAGGACTAATATGTTTTACCCCTTAGTTAATGGTACTCTATTTAAACATATCAAGCCCCGGTATGTTCGGCATGCCCTCTTTGGCAACAGCGCCCAGTTCGGCTTCATTTATGGCGGTAGCTTTTTCAATGGCTTTGTTAAGCACCAGTATCAGGTAGTCTTCCAGCTGCTCTTTATCTTCAAGCAGGGCATCATCAACAGAGATTGATTTTATAGCCTTATTTGCTGTAAGTGTAACTTTAAGAAGACCGTCATTACTTTGCTCATCTACCAGTACTGTATCAAGCCTTTTTTTGGTATCTTCAATCTTTTGCTGGGTTTCTTTAATTTTCCCCATCATACCCATAATATCTCCAAACATTTTTGTAAAATTTAATGATTTATATTTTGCAAAATTATTAAATTGCATGGTTATATACCAACTTTTAAAAGAATGAGAAAAAGCCTGCTTATCACAAGCGTTTGTGTTATTTTTGCAGCCAATGCACAAACAACAAAAGATAAAATGTTAAAAACGGTATTACCCCCTAAAGCTGCAATAAAACCACATAAACTCGAAAAGCACGGCGATGTTCGTACAGATAATTATTACTGGCTTAATGACAGGGAAAATCCTGAGGTTATTGAATATCTTAATAAAGAGAATGAGTATTATGAAAAGATGACTGCCCACACTAAAAAGTTCAGGGAAGATCTTTTCGAGGAGATGAAAGGCAGGATTAAGGAAGACGATTCTTCCGTACCTTATTTTTATAATGGTTACTATTACATAACCCGTTATGAAAAAGGGAAAGATTATCCTATATATTCACGTAAAAAAGGCAGCCTGAGCGCAAAAGAGGAAATAATGTTTGATTGCAACGAAATGGCAAAAGGACATTCCTACTTTAACCTTGGCGGACTTAACGTAAGCGAGGATAATAAATGGGTAGCTTTTGGTGTGGATACTGTTTCACGAAGAAAATATACCATTCAGGTTAAAAACCTTGAAACAAATGAAATTTTACCTTTGAAAATCGAAAATACAACTGGCGGTTCCACCTGGGCGGGCGATAACAAAACGCTTTTTTATACCCGTAAGGATGAGGTAACGCTGCGTTCCGATAAAATTTACAAGCATAAGCTGGGTACATCTGCAGAGGATGATAAACTGGTTTACTTTGAAGAAGATGACACTTTTGGAACCTATGTATATAAGGAAAAATCTAAAAAATATTTGGTAATAGGCTCCCATAGCACGCTTACTACCGAATACAGGATACTGGATGCCAAAAAGCCTGACGGGGAATTTAAAATATTCCAGCCAAGGGTGCGCGGTATGGAATATGGCATATCACACTACGATGATAAGTTTTATGTGGTTACAAATAAGGATAAAGCCAGCAATTTTAAGCTTATGGTTACCCCTGAAGGCAAAACAGGCATGGATAACTGGAAAGACCTGATACCGCACAGGAGGGATGTTTTGCTTGAAGATATTGATATTTTTAAAAATTACCTTGTAATAAGCGAGCGTAGTAACGGGCTTAACAAAATAAGGATTCGCCCGTGGGATGGAAGCGATGAATACTACCTGCCTTTTGATAGCGAAACATATACAGCAGGTACATCTGTAAACCCTGATTTTGATACTGATGTATTAAGGTACAGCTACCAGTCATTGGCTACACCGTCTTCTGTTATCGATTTTAATATGAAAACCCGCGAGAAAACTGTTTTAAAGGAGCAGGAAGTGCTGGGCGGGAAATTCAATAAAAATAATTATGAGGAAAAAAGGGTATGGGCCACCGCACAGGATGGTACCAAAGTGCCCATTTCCATGGTGTACAGGAAAGGTATTAAAAGAGATGGCACAAATCCACTCCTATTATATGCTTACGGCTCGTATGGGCATTCTATGGATGATGGCTTTTCATCGGTAAGGCTAAGCCTTTTGGACAGGGGCTTTATTTATGCAATAGCCCATATAAGGGGAGGGGAAGATTTAGGCCGTGAATGGTATGAAAACGGGAAACTGCTTAAAAAGAAAAATACTTTTACCGACTTTATAGACTGCTCTAAATACTTGATTGAGCAAAAATATACCTCGCCAAAGCACCTTTATGCCGAAGGAGGTTCAGCGGGAGGATTGCTTATGGGTGCAATTATAAATATGGCACCACAGCTTTATAATGGTGTTATAGCACAGGTTCCTTTTGTTGATGTGGTAACTACCATGCTTGATGACAGCATACCGCTTACTACCGGAGAGTATGACGAATGGGGTAACCCTAACAATAAGGAGTATTATGAGTATATGAAATCATACTCGCCTTATGATAATGTAAAGGCGCAGGATTACCCTAACCTTTTGGTAACTACAGGGCTGCATGATTCTCAGGTGCAGTACTGGGAACCTGCCAAATGGGTTGCCAGGCTAAGGGCTGTAAAAACAGATAACAACTTGCTTTTCCTGGACACTAATATGGAGGCGGGGCACGGTGGTGCTTCAGGGCGTTTTGAGGCTCTTAAGGAAGTAGCTAAAGAGTACAGTTTTTTGTTAGATTTGGAAGGAATTAAAAAGTAATTAAATTTTTTTTGTTAGCTTTGCAAGGTTTTGAGGTTAAAACTTTGCACATGGTTTTACCTTGATTAACTTATTTTTTATGAAAGAAGAAATAAAAGCCTATAATAATGTTCTGGAGTTAATTGGGAATACCCCTCTCATAAAACTCAATAAAGTAACAGAAGGATTAAAAGGAAATTTTTATGCTAAAGTAGAAGCTTTTAATCCGGGGCATTCCACAAAAGACAGAATTGCACTTTATATAATTGAAGAAGCCGAAAGAAGAGGAATTTTAAAGCCGGGCGACACAATTATTGAAACAACTTCGGGCAATACAGGTTTTAGTGTGGCAATGGTGAGCATTATTAAAGGTTATGAATGCATACTTGCTGTAACTTCAAAATCATCAAGGGATAAAATAGACATGCTTAGGGCAATGGGTGCAAAGGTTTATGTTTGCCCTGCCAACGTTTCTGCCGATGATTCCCGTTCTTATTACAACGTAGCCAAAAGGCTGCATGAAGAAATTAAAGGTTCTGTTTATATTAACCAGTATTTTAACGATTTAAATATAGACGCCCACTATAAATCCACCGGCCCCGAAATTTGGGAACAAACCAATGGGAAAATTACCCATCTTGTTGCTTGCAGCGGTACAGGAGGTACTATTTCAGGCGCAGCCCGTTTTTTAAAGGAGAAAAACCCTGATATTAAAATACTGGGTGTTGATGCTTTTGGCTCGGTGCTTAAAAAATATCACGAAACCAAAGAATTTGACAGCGAAGAAATTTATCCTTACCGGATAGAAGGCCTTGGCAAAAACCTTATACCTACTGCAACTGATTTTGATGTTATAGATAAGTTTATAAAAGTATCAGATGAGGACAGTGCACATTCTGCAAGGCAGATAGCAAAGCAGGAAGGACTGTTTGTGGGGTATACCAGCGGTGCTGCATTACAGGCTGTTAAACAATATGCTGAAAGCGGAGAATTTGGAGAGAACAGTAATATTGTAATGATTTTCCCTGACCACGGTTCACGCTACATGAGCAAAGTATTCAGCGATGAGTGGATGAATGAACAGGGCTTTTTTGACAGTGTTAACCTTGAGGCTGCACAAAAGATAGAATTTATAAAATAATATTATAATTATATATATAGAACCCCGGGCATTGCCGGGGTTTATTTTTTTATATACCGCAATAAATAAAAAACCACCCATAAGGGTGGTTTCTTTTCGAAGTGAATATAAAGCTAAAGCGGTCTAAACACGCCCCATGCCTTTCTTTTAAAATTCTTCTGACTTAATTATTTTCTGTTCCTGCAAGTTTTACTGAGTTACTCGTGGTATGTACTATTGCTTCTTTATTATCTGCTGCGGCCAGTTCAATTGAGCCTGAGCCGGCCAGGTCAAGCTTAACATCATTATTCAAAGGTTTTTTGGAAACTATTTTACCTGAACCCTGTAGAGAGATAGCATTAAGCTTACCTGATGGTACTTTTACAGTAATAAAATGGCTGCCGCTGCTTTTAAACAGTTTGCCTTCCATAGGTTTAATAATCAGTTCGCCGTTTTTAACTTCGGTAACTACAAAATCTATGATATTTCTGTCGGCTTCCACAGTTATTTTAGTATCGTTACCCGATACCAGTTTTACTGTAAAAGGGCCTTGAAGCAGCAGGCTGTTATATCCGCCCACGTTACGTGTAACTTTAGTTAAATGGCCATTGCCAATTACTACTTTCTTTTCCTGTGCTGTTGCAAAAAAGGCACTAAGGATTACTACCAATAAGAAGATTGATTTTTTCATGATGATTGATTTTTGATTGATGATTAATAAATTGATGATTGTTTTTAATTTACATAGTGTCTGTTATTAATTTTTACTGAGATTTATGTGTCCGTATTCTGTTTTAATATAAACTTTGTTTAGGCCACTGTTTTTATAATATCCTTTATAATAACCCCGGTTATCATTTTCCTGCTTTGTGGTGTACTGAATGCCTGAAGTATCACTTACACCTCCATATTGAGTTGAAAACTCAAAATCAAAATTGTAGTTGGGGTTAAATTCAAAATCAATACCCATGTAGCTGGAATTGATTGCTATATTTTTTGTAGTGATACTACGGTTGTTTACCTTCAGGTTGCCATAATTTGCCGTTACATTAATTAAGTTGCTTATAGTGCCTATTTTAGTATTTAAATAATCGCCCTTGCCAATAACTTTAACACCATTGGCTATTTGAATATCACCATAGCTACAATTGTAATTTATTTCGTTACATTTTTTAATATCAGTGTTCGAATATTCAGCGATAAGATTTACCACATAGCTGTTTCCTATATAAATATCCGAATAACTGATTTTTATATCTGCAGTTTTTACAAAATCTATTTTTGAAGCACCACAATACTCTATTTTTATAAGATTGCTGTTACTGTTAAGCTCATTTGCGGAAAAGCTACCATACTGGCACCTGATATTGGAAGAACCATATATTGTACCCAAAATAATATTCCCATATTCATTACTAAGTTTAATATTACCCTTTTTAGGTATTTTTACTGTATAGTTTATTTCCATGGTAATATTACCCCTTATCTGCATATCGGCTATTTGGGTAATAGCAGACACATTGCTTTTAGTGGCGTTAAGCAATACGTTAATAGAGTTAAGCCTTTTTACTACAATCCTTTCATCTTTTGCACTTACCCTGATTACAATATCTATGGCTGTTTTATTTTCGTCCCAGGTAGTAACATATATATTGCCATATTTATTTGTTATATCAAGGCCGGCATCACTGCTGACATTATATACCTTACTTATTTTTTTTTCTTTAGTATGCTTTGCTGCAAATGCAATGCAGGGCACTATATATAGTAACAGCAAAAATTTAAATGTTGTTATTTTCATTGTATTTTTCTTTGATGTTTTTAATGTTTTCAATCTGTGTAAGTACCTCTTCCAGGAAAGCAATCCGGGTTTGCAGATTAGTGATCATGGCATGTATTATTTTTTTATTTTCTCCATTTTCTATCAGCTCAAGGGTTAACTTATCATAATCCTTTTCCAGTTGCTCCATCCTTTTTAATGCATCCTGTACAATAGCTTTGGTTTCGGGGCTGTTTTCCTTTTCTACTTTAGCCAGTTCCTTTTGTATGATAGAAGCAAAGTAAACTTCAGCTTCTTTTGCCTTTGGGGAAATTTTGGCAAGTTGTGTACTGTCGCTTTTTTCGGGCTGAGGGTTATAGGTTATAAATATGCCCAGCAGTATTGCCAATACCGCAGCCGAAGCGTAAAACAGTTTATATACAGCCTTCTTTTTTCTTTTTTTACTCTCCAGCTTAGCGAGAAAACGCTGCCCGTGGCCCTGCCCCGGTTCTTCTGTGTCCCACTGGCCTGCAAAGCGGTTAAAAATTTCGTCTGTATTTCCCTTATTGTCCATTTTGCTTTATTTTATTTATAAGGCTTTCTTTAGCCCTGCTTATCAATGTACGGCAGTTACCGGGCGTAATTTTTAAAATTTCACTTATTTCTTCATTATCATACCCCTCAATATATAGCAGTGTCAACACAATCCGGTAATTTTCTTTTAGCTGCTGCAAGGCATTTTTTACTTCCTGTATCTGCACCTGCTGAAAATCGAGTACACTTTCGTTGTCATTTTCATCGGCAACTTTATACAAATGCCCATCTATAGAATCAATTGCTGTTTTACTTATTTTCTTGTAATAATCAAGGCTAAGGTTTACAACAATTTTTTTTAGCCAGGCACCAAAAGCTACTTCGCCTTTATATAAATCAAGTTTTGTAAAAGCCTTTAAAAATGACTCCTGCATTATGTCCTCGGCCCAGTGGCTATCTTTTACAATACGCAGAGCAGTGTTATACATAGCTTTATAATAGCGGTTGTACACTTCAAATTGTGCGTTGCGGCTTCCCTGCCTGCATTGCATTAATAAAAGATTTATTTCACTACCTGTGTTCAAGTTTATCCGGCCGGTTTTATATAATGACTTTACTGTTTACTATTTGTTACAGTTTGTATAAAAAAAATTAAAACAAAAAAGCACCTGTGAAACAGATGCTTTTTAAATTATTGATAAACAGGAGAATATTATTCTTCCTGCATGGTATGATACACATTCATTACATCATCATCCTCCTCAATTTTTTCAAGAAGTTTTTCCACATCGGCCTGTTGCTCGGCGGTAAGTTCCTTGGTTACCTGCGGAATCCTGTCAAAACCGGAAGAAAGTATTTCTATACCACGGTGTTCCAATTCTTTTTGTATAGCACCAAAACTTTCAAAAGGGGCATACATCATTATACCGTCTTCATCGGCAAAAATCTCCTCCACACCAAAATCTATCATTTCCAGTTCCAGTTCTTCAACATCCTGACCTTCGGCAGGAATACGGAAGTTACAGGTATGGTCAAACATAAATTCAACCGAACCCTGTGTGCCAAGTGTACCGTTGCATTTATTAAAATAGCTGCGTATGTTGGCTACGGTGCGGTTATTATTATCGGTTGCAGTTTCTATAAGTATGGCAATGCCATGTGGCGCATAGCCTTCAAAAAGTACCTCTTTATAGTTTGCAGTATCTTTATCCGATGCTTTTTTTATAGCCCTTTCCACATTATCTTTGGGCATATTGGCAGCTTTGGCATTTTGAATTACTGCCCTTAGCCTTGCATTGGTTTCCGGGTTAGGGCCGCCTTCCTTTACAGCAATAACTATATCTTTACCTATTCTTGTAAACGTTTTAGCCATGGCTGACCAACGTTTCATTTTCCTGGCTTTTCTAAACTCAAACGCTCTTCCCATAATTGTTTTATTTGCAGCACAAAAATAAACTTATTCGGTGTTTTTGCAAAATCATTTTTTAACGTGTTGCAGGGTGTGGTTACCTTTGCTCAAGCCGGTAAAGGTCAAGCAGTATATTAATGCCTTCTTTAATATAAGGGTCTGTTTTTACAGATTTTATCTTATAATCGCGCACGCTTTTTAAAAAATCGTCCTGCATGTATATTTTTTCAGGGGCAGTTATGTCCCTTACAATAATATTATTTTCTTTTTCGGCTGCAGCGTTTATGGTACCCCATATTGCATCGGTTAAGTGTACATCGGCAAATACGGCATTAAAAGTTAACGGCAGCGGGGATTTATCAGTTTCATAAAGTTTTTCCAGCCCTTCATTTATATCGTTTATTACTTTAAAATCCTCATCATCATTAATGCGCATATTGCTCAAGGCTTCCAGCTTTTTTATGCTGTTATTTTCAATCCTGTTGTAGTTTAGTTTTACAGGGATGCTATCATTTTTTATCGCGGTAGGCATACTGCTTTCGCGTGGCAGTAGTTTATCCAACAGGGCCGGCATTTTTATATCGGGCATAATACCAGTGTATTGGCTGCTCTGTCCGTTTACCCTGTAAAAACGGCTTATTGTAACCTTTACAAAATCAGTATTGTCAACTTCATTTAAAGGCAAAATAGTTTGCATTGTAGCTTTCCCTAAAGTATTGCTCCCTGCTATTACAGCCCTGTTGTAATCCTGCATTACACCTGCAAAAAATTCGCTTGCCGATGCCGAAAACCCATTTACAAGTACTACAACAGGGCCATCATAAAGCATACCCCTGTTATAATCATTTATAATATTGTCGGTTATATACTTATCGGCTATAATAGCCAAAGGGCCAAAATCAATAAACATTCCTGCCAGCCTTATTACCTCATCCATAGAGCCGCCCCCGTTAAACTGGAGGTCTATTATTAGCCCGTTTATATTTTCTGCTTTCAGTTTGGTAATTTCTTTGGCAACATCATCAGCACAGCCTTTTATGCTGTTATTATCCATAGCAGTATAAAAACTGGGTATTTTAATATAGCCTATGGGGTTTTCATTACCCAGTATAAAACTGTATACCGTGTGGTCATCAGCTTTCATAATGGTCTTTTCCAGATTGATGCTATACACTGTTCCGTCCTTTTTGCGGAGTGTCAGGCTAACATTTTTATAGGAATCCGAAAACACAATATCGTTAACCGTTTCCATTGCGGCACAGGAAACAATATATTCGGTATTGTTTACACTTAATTGTATCAGTTGGTCGCCTTTATCCACTTTACCCGTTTTATAGGCAGGGCCTCCGGGAACAATATCTTCCACAATAACTTCTTCCTTTTCATTCTGGCTTATGTAAAGCCCCAGTGAATAATTTTCCGAAGCTATGGTTGATATGAAAGAAGACTTTTCATCATAATTAAAATAAGTAGAGTGGGGGTCAAAATAAGAACAAAAAGCAGAAAAGAAAAGGTTATAGATGCTGTTATCAAAACCCTGTGGGGGATTTATCAGCGCATCAGCCCTGCAAATATATGACTCGATAATTTTACTTTTTGATTTAGCAAATAACACATCAATATTTGCAGTAAGCGAATCTTTGTTCTTGCTCAGTTTTGCTACATCTTCAAGTATATCATATATAATGCGCTTCCTTAAATAGTACTTTATTTTCTCTTTCCCGGCAGGGTAGGGAAAAACATTTTTAGAGAAATAGATGGTGTCTTTAGTATTATAGCCTATTTGTTCCCTGGCTATATCATCTATATAGCCTTTATAGCGCAAAAGCGCATTACTGTACAGGCTTATAAAGTCGGTAAAAAAAGCGCAATCCCGGTTATCAAGGTAATTATCAATACTTGTTTTATGTTTTGCCAGCAGGTCGTGCTCGCTTTTTAAAAACAATGTGTGGCTACTGTCAAGTTCATCCATTACCGTATTAAAAACATAAACCGACAGGCTGTCGTCTATCGGTTTAGGTTTTATATGGCGTTCCTGTATAAGCCTGCTTATATCAGCAAATTTTCCGCATGCTTTTTCGTGTTGTGCGGCAAGTGCCATAGGCACCAAAAAAGCAAATGCGAAAATTTTTTTCATGTTTACTGTTTTTTATAAAAGGGCAGCTTAACAACAGTGGCAGGCACATCATTTTTCCGTATGCGGATAAAAATTTCACTGCCAGGTGCCGCATATTCTGAAGGCACATAGCCCAGCCCGATGCCCTTATTAAGCGAAGGCGACATGGTACCTGATGTTACAATGCCTATTATATTGCCTTCCTTATCTGTAATTTCATAATCATGGCGCGGTATGCCCCTTTCTGTTAGTTCAAAGCCTACTAGCTTTCTTTTTACACCTTCTTCTTTTTGCTTTTTCAGCGCTTCGCTGTTTACAAAGTCCTTACTGAATTTTGTAATCCAGCCCAGTCCAGCCTCAAGCGGCGAAGTGCTATCGTTTATATCATTCCCGTAAAGGCAAAAGCCCATTTCAAGCCTTAGCGTGTCGCGTGCGGCAAGCCCAATAGGTTTTATACCGTAAGATGCCCCGGCTTCAAACACTTTATTCCATATCTGCTCAATTTCATCATTCTTTGCATAAATTTCAAAGCCGCCGCTTCCGGTATAACCGGTTGCAGAAATAATTACATGCGGTATGCCCGCAAAATCGGCTACTTCAAAATGATAGTATTTTATTGCTGATAAATCTAAAGATGTTAACGGCTGCATCGCCTCAACTGCCTTTGGACCCTGTATGGCAAGGAGCGAATAATCATCTGAAAGGTTGCGCATTTCAACCCCCATATCATTTTTCGATGAAATCCAGTTCCAGTCTTTTTCAATATTGCTTGCGTTTACTACCAAAAGGTACTGTTCTTCCTTTATTTTATAAATAATAAGGTCGTCCACAATACCACCATTGTCGTTAGGCATGCAGGAGTATTGTGCCCTGCCCACAGTAAGGGCAGCAGCATCATTAGTAGTAACTTTTTGTATCAGGTCAAGCGCTTTTGGCCCTGTCAGTAAAAATTCACCCATGTGCGACACATCAAAAACGCCCACACCGTTTCTCACGGTTTCGTGTTCGGCATTAACCCCTTCATATTGTACCGGCATATTATAACCTGCAAACGGAACCATTTTAGCTCCCAGCTTTTCATGTATGTGCGTAAGCGCTGTATTTTTCATTTAGTGTTTGTTTGTAAAAGTTTGTGGTTGCTAAATTATTGAAAAACTTACTTTAATGATAATATTAATGTATAATCTTTAATTAATGAATGTCAAAACATAGTTAATTTATTAAACTGATTAGCTTTTGTAATAACTTTACTGTAAACCTACAATAACCCGAAATGAAAATACTTAACGCCATACAGCTTAAGGAGGCAGATGCCCAAACCCTTGTAAAGCAAAATATAACCTCGGCTGAGTTAATGGAGCGTGCTGCAACCCAGGCATTTTTCTGGATTAAAAATAAGTTTGCCGATAAGGAAACGGTATTTCATATTTTTTGCGGTAAAGGCAATAACGGAGGCGACGGGCTGGTATTGGCGCGGCTGCTGCATAATGATAATTACGTAGTATTCCTTAATATTATTGGTGATGGTAGTCCTTCGGCTGATTTTTCTTTGAATTTCGAACGGCTGGGCAAGGAAGGTATAGCACTGCAAAATAGTAATGAAATATCCTCTTTCGGAAAAGGAAAAACAGTAGTTATAGATGCGCTTTTCGGCATAGGGTTCAGCAGGGAGCTTAATGATGATTTTATTGATATTATCAATATAATTAATAACAGTGGTGCATTTGTAATAGCTGTAGATACGCCATCGGGGTTGTATCTTGATAAAAAGACAGAACTTGCTGTTAAGGCTGATGTGGTACTTACATTTCAATGCGCTAAACTGGCATTTTACCTGCCGTCAAATTATAATTTTACAGGTAAGGTAGTAGTGCTGGATATCGGGCTGGACAAAGCTGCTGTTGATAACGTAAAAACAAGTTATTATCTAACCGACAGTATAGAGGTTGTAAAAAGATATAAGCCAATACCTGCTTTTGCACACAAGGGAACGCTGGGACATGCCTTGATTATTGGGGGGAGTTATGGTAAGGTGGGGGCAGTGTGCCTTTCGGCTAAAGCGGCTTTAAAGTCAGGTTGCGGACTGGTAACTGCCTTTGCACCGGAATGCGGTTATAATGCTTTGCAGTCCTATTTCCCGGAAGCTATGGTACTGACTAACGGCAATAAGCATATTGAAAATATTGGGTTTGATATTAGTCCTGATGCAATAGGTATAGGCCCCGGGCTGGGGCAGGAGCAGCAAACACAGGAGGCATTATACAATTTTATAAAGCAACAGGATAAACCCCTTGTGATTGATGCTGATGCCCTAAACATACTTTCGTATAATAAAGAATGGCTGAATCTTTTACCTGAAGGCAGTATTTTAACGCCACACCCTAAAGAACTCGAAAGGCTTTTGGGCAGTTGCAAGGACGACTATGAAAGGCTGGACAAAATGATAGCTTTTGCAGCAGAATATAAAATTGTTTTAGTGGCAAAAAATGCCCGCACAATGATTGTTTATAATAATGAAGTACACATAAACCCAACGGGTAATGCCGCGCTTGCAACCGGTGGCAGTGGTGATGTGCTTACCGGCCTGATTACAGGGTTGCTGGCGCAGGGGTACAGCCCGCAGGATGCAGCGGTTTTTGGTGTTTACCTGCATGGGCTGGCTGCCGATATTGCAGTACCGGAAACAGGAATACAGTCATTTACTGCTTCAGACATTATAAATTACGTGGGTAAAGCTTATCTTAAAATACAATCTGATATGCCTTAAATTGAAAAAGAGGCAAAAATGTTGTTTTTTAATTATTGTTTTGTGAATTTTGATGCCCCAATCTTCACTATAAAATGGAAAATATACATTATATAACCACCGACCTGTTATCCCTTGAAATTGTGAACACTATCCTTTCAGAGGATAAAAAGCTTGCCCTTTCGGAAGAGGCACGCGCCAATATAGAAAAGTGCCGTGCCTACCTGGATGAAAAGATGAAAACACAGGATGAACCCATTTATGGTATAAATACAGGCTTCGGTTCCCTTTATAATGTAAAAATATCCAACGAAAACCTTTCCCGCCTTCAGGAAAACCTTGTAAAATCACATGCCTGCGGTACAGGGGAAGAAGTACCCGAAGCCATAGTGAAGATAATGCTGCTGCTTAAAATCCAGTCATTAAGCTACGGCCATTCGGGCGTGCAGTTGCAAACCGTTGAAAGGCTTATCGACTTTTACAATAATGACATACTCCCGGTTATATATACTCAGGGCTCGCTGGGTGCCTCCGGCGACCTGGCTCCACTGGCGCACTTATCATTACCATTGATAGGCGAGGGGGAAGTATATGTCGATGGTTTCCGCCAGCCTTCTGAAAAAGTATTGGAAAAAATGGGCTGGGAACCAATAATACTTCAGTCCAAAGAAGGGCTTGCCCTGCTTAACGGCACACAGTTTATGAGCGCCTATGGTGTTTTTGTATTGCTTAAGGCTATTAAATTATCCTACCTTGCAGATGTTATAGGGGCGGTTTCGCTTGAGGCATTTGACGGGCGTATTGAACCTTTTAATGAACTTATCCACATGGTTCGCCCGCATAAAGGGCAAATAGTAACTGCCAGCCGTTTTAATGAATTACTGGAGGGCAGCGAAATTATCACTCAGGTAAAAAAGCACGTTCAGGATCCGTATTCCTTCCGTTGCATACCACAGGTGCATGGAGCCACAAAGGATACAATAGATTATGTAAAAAAGGTTTTCCGTACAGAGATAAATTCCGTTACCGATAATCCTAATATATTTATTGACAGCGACCGAATAATTTCAGGAGGCAACTTCCACGGGCAGCCACTTGCCCTAACGCTGGATTTTTTAGGCATAGCCCTTGCCGAGCTAGGCAGTATTTCTGAAAGGCGCACCTACCAGCTTATTTCCGGACTGCGCGGGCTACCTGCATTTTTGGTTAACAATGCGGGGCTTAATTCAGGCTTTATGATACCGCAATATACGGCAGCCAGTATTGTGAGCCAGAACAAACAGCTTGCCACTCCGTCAAGTGTTGACAGCATAGTATCTTCAAACGGGCAGGAAGACCATGTAAGCATGGGTGCCAATGCCGCTACAAAGGCACTTAAAATAGTAGATAACTTAGAACGCATACTCGCCATTGAGCTTATGAATGCCTCGCAGGCCATTGAGTTCCGCAGGCCTTTACAGTCAAGCGAATTTATAGAAATGTTCCTTAAGTCCTACAGGGAGGAAGTACCACTGGTAGAGGATGACAGGATATTACACTATGATATTGAAAACACCGTAGCATTCCTGCACCACCTGCAAATTGATGAGAGTGTTTTTGAATAAGCATTTATAACGGTTTAAACTCATGCTGTAGCAGGGAATACATATTGGAATCGGTATTGATGCCGTTTTCATTATAATGCTGCCTAATCACGCCTTCAAATTGGAAACCGAATTTTTTAAGGAGATTTATGGATGCATGGTTATCCAGGGCAGTTAGCGCTTCTACACGCCTCAGTTGCATTTCATTAAAGCCATAATCAAGTATTTTGTTTAAAGCCTCCGTCATTAATCCTTTTCGCTTATAAATATCATCAGAGAGGTGGTAGCCTATTTCCGCCCTGTAATGCTCGGGATACCAGGTATGATAACCGCACCAGCCAATTACATTTTCAGTACCGCCATCCAGTAAGAGGAAATGCTTAAAGGACGTTTTATAAGTAGTAATGCCTTTGTGGTATTTTTCCCTTTCTTTTTCTGCATCTGCTTCAGTTGCTAAGCCAAAAAAAGCCTGTAATTTTTCATTATCATGATTTTCAAGAATATAACTATGGACTTCAGGGGTTATAACCCTTAACCTTAATCTTGGTGTTGTAAGTATATCAATGTGAATCATGATTAAGTAATAAAGAAATTAAGCCCCTTTCAAGAGAAATAAGTCAGTACATAAAGTATTGATTGCAAATATTATTTTTTATCCCTTACTACTAAAACTTTATCCCTGCGTTTATATTTGGGGCTGTTAGCCACATGTACAGTTTGTGTATAAGTACTGTCGCTGTCCGGTACAATTTTCACTGTCATTGTACCCAGCCTTAAAACTTCTTTCCTTTTCTGTACGGTAGAGGAAGTAGGGTTTATGGTATAGGTACATTCATCAATCCATTTCAGGTCAAAAGTATAAGTTTCCTGGCTGTCTTCCATACGCTCTGTCTGTGTATCGCCGTCACGTGTTATAATACATACCTTTTTACTGCCGGGGTCGGTAAACTTAAAGGTACCATCTTTAAATTCAGAACAATCAGCAGCCTGGCTGTAACTATAAAAGCTGCCACACATTAAGCAGATTGTAAATATTATTTTTTTCATTTTTTACTATTCATCAGTTTAAAAACAACCAGGATGCCGGATAAAAGCTCCAGCCCCAATCCGATTGTTAACAGTGCTGAAGCATTAGGCCAGTGCATTAGCTTGAACATGGCTCCGAATACCACAAATAATGCGCCTATTATAAAAACTATAAGTATAAACCTCACGCTCATAAGCCTGCAACTAATCTTTAATTTTAAAATTCTTTTCAATAGCGCGAATCATTTCCCCTGCTATATCTTTATTAGTCGCACCTTCAATACCTTCAAGGCCGGGAGAGGAATTAACCTCAAGCAGTAACGGCCCTTTTGAGGAACGGATAATATCTACTCCTGCCACTTTCAGGTTCATGGCTTTGGCAGCCCTTATGGCAATCTTCTTTTCTTCGGCAGTTGCTTTTATTATAGATGCCGTGCCGCCTAAGTGTATGTTGGCCCTGAATTCTCCCGGCAGTGCCTCCCTTTGTATGGAAGCTACCACTTTACCGTCAATAACAAAAAGGCGAAGGTCTTTCCCGTTGGCTTCCTTAATAAATTCCTGCACCAGTATGTTGGCATTAAGGCTTTTAAAAGCATTTATAACACTCTCTGCCGCTTTTTTAGTTTCAGCAAGTACAACGCCTTTTCCCTGTGTGCCTTCCAGTAATTTTACAATAAGCGGCGGGCCGCCCACCATTTTAATCAGGTCGTTGGTATCCAGTGGAGAGTTGGCAAAGCCGGTGGTTGGTATATCTACTCCGCTGTTTAAAAGCAGTTGCAGTGAATAAAGTTTATCGCGCGACTGGCTAATTGCAGATGCAGAATTAAGGCAAAATACCTTTAGGGCTTCAAAGTGCCTGGTAAGGGCACAGCCGTAAAATGTCATGCTTGGCCGTATTCGCGGTATAACGGCATCAAAATCGTTAAGTACCCTACCGCCCCTGTAATGTATTTCAGGTGTGTCGGCATCAAGCTTCATGTAGCAGTATTTAAGGTTAAGGAAATGCATTTCATGCCCCCTTGCCTCACCGGCTTCCATAATGCGCCTGTTACTGTACAATTCCGGGTTGCTGGCCAAAAGCCCTATGCGCAGCCCTTTTCTGTGCTCCTCGGTCTTTTCATAATACTCCCGCAGTTTTTCAATTGTAGGCTGCCCTAATAAATATTTTTGTTCAGGGTCTACCAAAAGCCTGCCGCTCATGGCTTCGCGCCCCAGCAGCATACGGAAACCCATAGAGTCGCGGTTGGTGAGTGTAACCTCAACATCCCAGGAAGATTCACCTACCCTTAACTGGGTTTTTATAACATAACGCTGCTCGCGGTATCCGCTGGAACTTTTTACCACCCTTTTATCTACAAGGGGGGCTTCGCAGTGTATTACCGCCTTAGTGTTATTTTGTATAGGGTTTATATCGAATTTTACCCAACTCTCACCATTTTTTTCATAAGGTGATATATTAAGGGCGTGAAGCGCAGATGTTTTGGCACCTGAGTCAACCCGTGCTTTTATTGTTGGGATTTCAAGTTGTGGAAAGGCACACCATTCTTCGCTGCCTACAATGACTTTATCAAACATGCCGGTTAAAATATAATTCTAAAATACTACTTTTTTTAATTGTAAAAAGCGGAGCATGGATTTTTATAAAAAATAATCCCCGAAACCGTACGGCTTAGGGGATTACT
This sequence comes from Flavobacterium sp. MK4S-17, assembly GCF_009848495.1. GTDB lineage: Bacteria > Bacteroidota > Bacteroidia > Flavobacteriales > Flavobacteriaceae > Flavobacterium. The sequence continues at coordinate 89,820 of NZ_WWEP01000012.1, read as the reverse complement.
ATTTAAATAAATTGATTATTAATTATTCCGCAGGGTTTTGGGCTTTATTAATAGTTACCACAAGCTCCTGGCCGTTATCATCAAGGTCCATAAAAATCTCATCGCCACCCGAAATTTTGGAAGTTATAATTTCTTCGGCAAGAGCATCCTCAACATATTTTTGTATAGCCCTTTTTAGCGGCCTTGCACCAAACTGTTTGTCAAAACCTTTATCGGCAATAAAATCTTTAGCCTTATCACTCAACTGGATGTTATACCCCAACTCTTTTATCCTTGCATACAGCTTATCAAGCTCAATATCAATTATCTGGTTGATATGTTCTTTTTCAAGAGGATTAAACACTATAATGTCGTCAATCCTGTTGATAAACTCAGGCGCAAAGGTTTTTTTCAGCGCGCTTTCAATAACTCCTTTAGAGTAGTCATCGGCCTGTGCCTTTTTGGCAGCGGTGCCAAAACCAACTCCCTGGCCAAAGTCTTTAAGCTGCCTTGCACCAACGTTTGATGTCATGATTATAATAGTATTCCTGAAGTCTATTTTTCGGCCAAGGCTATCCGTTAAATATCCATCGTCCAGCACCTGAAGCAGCATGTTGAATACATCAGGGTGGGCTTTTTCAATTTCGTCCAGTAATACAACGCTATAAGGCTTCCTTCTCACTTTTTCGGTAAGCTGGCCGCCCTCCTCATAACCTACATATCCCGGAGGTGCACCCACAAGCCTTGATATAGCGAATTTTTCCATGTATTCGCTCATGTCAATACGAACCAGGGCATCCTCACTGTCAAATAATTCTTTTGCAAGTACTTTTGCAAGCTGGGTTTTACCCACACCTGTCTGCCCAAGGAAAATAAAGGAGCCTATAGGTTTGTTAGGGTCTTTAAGCCCGGCACGGTTTCGCTGTATTGATTTTGCAATTTTTGCCACAGCATCATCCTGGCCTATAACCTTGCCTTTAATTAAATCAGGAAGTTTTGCCAGCTTGTTGCTTTCCGTTTGCGCAATACGGTTTACAGGTATCCCTGTCATCATGCTCACCACATCGGCAACATTATCTTCAGTAACGGTAACGCGGTTGTTTTTAGAATCTTCCTCCCACTGCTCCTGTGCTATGGCAAGGTCTTTTTCTATGCGTTTTTCATCATCACGAAGCTTTGCGGCTTCTTCATATTTTTGCTTTTTAACTACAGAGTTTTTAAGCTCGCGCACTTCCTCAAGCTGCCTTTCAAGGTCAAGTATCTGCTTTGGCACATCAATATTGGTAATGTGCACCCGGGAACCTGCCTCGTCAAGCGCATCAATAGCTTTATCCGGAAGGAAGCGGTCGCTCATATACCTGTTGGTAAGCTTAACACAGGCGTCAATAGCTTCATCTGTATATATAACATTATGGTGGTCTTCATATTTACCTTTAATGTTATTTAGTATCATAATGGTTTCGTCTACAGATGTAGGCTCAACCATTACCTTCTGGAAACGCCTTTCCAGCGCTCCGTCTTTTTCTATATACTGCCTGTATTCGTCTAGCGTTGTGGCACCAATGCACTGAATTTCGCCCCTTGCCAGAGCCGGCTTAAACATGTTGCTGGCATCAAGGGAGCCTGTTGCACCGCCTGCACCAACTATGGTGTGTATTTCATCAATAAACAGAATGATATCGCTGTTTTTTTCAAGCTCATTCATTACTGCTTTCATGCGCTCCTCAAACTGCCCGCGGTATTTTGTACCCGCAACAAGGCTGGCAAGGTCAAGCGTTACAACACGTTTGTTAAATAATATCCTTGATACTTTTTTCTGCACAATGCGCAGGGCAAGGCCTTCGGCTATAGCCGATTTACCTACACCCGGCTCACCAATAAGCAAAGGATTGTTCTTTTTTCTTCTGCTTAATATTTGCGATACACGTTCTATTTCCTTTTCACGCCCTACAACAGGATCAAGCTTGCCTTCTTCGGCAAGTTCTGTCAGGTCACGGCCAAAGTTGTCAAGAACCGGGGTTTTCGATTTCTTGTTTGCTTTACTGCCGGAAGAAGGATTGTTGAATGAGCTTTCGCGCATACTGTCATCTTGTCCTGCATCATCGTTGTAGGAAGACTCTGCCTTTGGCAGGTTTTCAAGATAATCTTCTTCGTTTGATGTCATATTTATAAATTGTTCTTTAACCGTTTCGTAATCTATTTTTAGCTTGTTAAGCAATTTAGTGGTGGGGTCATTCTCGTTGCGCAATATGCAAAGCAGCAGGTGTGCCGTGCTTATAGATGTGCTTTGGAACACCTTGGCTTCAAGAAAAGTTGTGCGCAAGGCCCTTTCAGCCTGGCGTGTTAAATGAAGGTTTTTTTTATCATTACGCTCTGCACCGGGATTGGCAGGGCTTAATATTTCAACTTTTTTGCGCAGATGATCCAGGTCAACAGAGATATTGTTTAAAATAGAAATAGCTTTTCCATTTCCGTCCCTTAAAATCCCCAACATTAAATGTTCCGTACCAATAAAGTCATGGCCCAACCGTAAAGCTTCCTCTTTACTGTAGGTGATTACATCCTTGACTCTTGGTGAAAAATTATCATCCATAACACTATTTTTACTTATGTGTAAATTACTTTTATTTATGTAAGATTTTACAAAAACCATACCCATTAAAAGTCCTGACAGCTAATTGACGAAAAAAATGTGAATTTTAAAAAGGATTTAATATTACTTTATTAACCGTTGAGGGTGATTTTAATGTTAATAAAACATAAAAATTAGCATTGTTAAAATGGCAAAATCCTGTTTAAAATTCGTATATTGGCACGTTTTGTAAAAAAATTTAATTTTAATTTAATTATATATGTCTGAAGGAGAAAAGTTAATTCCTATTAACATTGAGGATGAAATGAAATCGGCCTATATTGACTATTCAATGTCAGTAATTGTATCAAGGGCGCTTCCTGATGTTAGAGATGGCTTGAAACCCGTACACAGAAGAGTACTTTACGGAATGAATGAATTAGGTGTTTTTTCTAACCGTGCCCATAAAAAGTCTGCCAGGATAGTGGGAGAGGTGTTAGGTAAATACCACCCCCATGGCGATACATCTGTTTACGACGCTATGGTGCGTATGGCACAGGAGTGGAGCCTGCGCTACCTTTTGGTAGATGGGCAGGGTAACTTTGGATCTATAGATGGCGACAGCCCTGCGGCAATGCGTTATACCGAAGCAAGGATGCGCAAAATATCAGAAGAAATAATGGCTGATATTGAAAAGGAAACCGTAGATTTTCAACTGAACTTTGACGACACATTGCATGAACCTACCGTTATGCCTACAAGGGTGCCTAACCTGCTTATTAACGGAGCATCGGGTATAGCAGTGGGTATGGCTACCAATATGCCCCCGCATAACCTTACAGAGGTGGTGGACGGTACCTTAGCTTATATTGATAATAATGATATTGAAATAGACGAACTGATGACCCATATAAAAGCCCCTGATTTCCCAACAGGCGGTGTGGTGTATGGCTATGAAGGTGTTCGCGAAGCTTTTAAAACAGGCCGAGGGAGGGTTGTTATAAGGGCCAAAGTAAACTTTGAAGAAGTTGATGGCAGGGAGTGTATTGTAGTTACAGAAATACCATATCAGGTAAATAAGGCAGAAATGATTAAAAAAACTGCCGATATGGTTAATGAAAAGAAAATTGAGGGCATAGCCAACATTCGTGATGAATCGGACAGGAACGGTATGCGTATTGTTTATATACTTAAACGCGATGCCGTACCAAATGTGGTGCTTAACACATTATATAAATTTACGCAGTTACAATCTTCTTTCAGTGTAAATAACATTGCACTTGTAAATGGCAGGCCGCAGTTGCTTAACCTTAAAGACCTTATCCATTATTTTGTAGAGCACAGGCATGATGTGGTTGTGCGCCGTACAAAATTTGACCTTCGCAAAGCCGAAGAGAGGGCACATATATTAGAGGGGCTTATTATAGCTTCTGATAATATTGATGAGGTTATCAAAATCATCAGAGCATCTAAGGATGGTGAGGAAGCCCGTAATAATTTAATTGAAAGGTTTAAGCTTTCTGAAATACAGGCACGTGCAATAGTTGAAATGCGTTTAAGGCAGCTTACAGGGCTGGAGCAGGACAAGCTAAGGGCAGAGTATGAAGAAATAATGAAACTTATTGCTGAATTAAAGGCTTTATTGGAAAATAAAGAACTGCGAATGAACCTTATTAAGGAGGAGCTTATAGAAATAAGGGATAAATATGGAGATGAGCGCCGTTCGCAAATTGAGTACGCCGGAGGCGATGTAAGTATTGAAGACCTTATTGCCGATGAAAATGTGGTTATTACCATATCTCATGCCGGCTATATTAAACGCACGCCGCTAAGCGAATATAAAACGCAAAACAGGGGTGGTGTAGGGCAAAAAGGTGTTGCCACCAGAGACCAGGATTTCCTTGAGCACCTGTTTGTGGCTACCAACCACCAGTATATGCTGTTTTTTACACAAAAAGGTAAATGTTTCTGGATGCGTGTTTATGAAATTCCGGAAGGTACCAAAACAAGTAAAGGGCGCGCCATACAAAACCTTATCAATATAGAGATGGATGATAAGGTTAAGGCCTTTATTTGTACGCAGGACCTTAAGGACCAGGATTACATAAACAATCACTATGTAATTATGGCCACCAAAAAAGGTATAGTTAAAAAAACATTACTGGAACAATACTCGCGCCCAAGGCTAAATGGTATTGCTGCCATTACTATACGTGAAGATGACGAATTACTGGAGGCAAAATTAACCACAGGTGAAAGCCAGGTATTGCTGGCTGTAAAATCGGGCAAGCTTGTTCGTTTTGAGGAAGGTAAAACCCGGCCTATGGGGCGCAGTGCCTCGGGAGTACGTGGTATAACTCTGGCTGATGATAATGATGAGGTAATCGGCATGGTTTCTGTTAATGATATGAACAGCGAGATACTTGTTGTATCTGAAAAGGGTTATGGAAAACGTTCAAGCCTTGAAGATTACCGTATTACCAACCGCGGAGGCAAAGGGGTTAAAACGCTTAATATAACAGATAAGACCGGTGCCTTGGTATCAATCAATAACGTTACCGATTCTGATGACCTTATGATAATTAATAAGTCAGGGTTAACCATACGTATGCAGGTGTCTGATTTAAGGGTTATGGGCCGTGCCACTCAGGGTGTACGTCTTATAAATATTAAAGGAAATGATTCTATAGCTGCCGTAACTAAGGTAATGCGCGAGGAAGAAGCGGTAGATGAGGTGGTGGAAGAAGTGTTGGAAAACCAGGATGCTGAAAATGGGGTAACAGGTTATATTGAGCCTGATACTGATACTCCGGCAGCCGATGAAAACCAGGAATAAATTAAATAAAAAGATATGAAAATTAAATATGTAATTGCAGCTTCAATAATGCTGTTATCTGCGGGGACTTATGCCCAAAAAGATGAGCTGAAAGCGTTGAGGAAATTATATAATAATGATAACCCCAATGCTGAAGATTATAAGAAGACAAAAGAGTTGCTGGATAAGGCAGCCCAATTAATGGGGAATGCCTCTAACGAGCAGAAGGCAGATTACCACCTTTACCTTGCAGATTATTACCTGTACCAGTCTATGACAAACCCTATGGTGGCTATGGTAAACCTGCAAAAGTCGGTAGAGAATTACGAAAAAGTGCTGGAGCTTGAAAAGAATGGTAAAAAGAACCATACAAAGGAAATACAGGAGGAAATTTACCCAAATATAAAATCCAGTATTTCAACAATGGCATCGCAGTTAAACCAGAAAAGCCAGTTCAAGCAGGCTGCACCGCTATATTACCTTGCCTATAAGATGGATCCTAAAGACCAGTACAGCCTTTATAACGCAGCTGCTTCTGCTGTAAACGGACAAGATTTTGATAAGGCTTTGGATTATTATATTGAGCTTGATAAATCAGGTTTTACAGGCGAGGCTACAATTTATACTGCTAAAAATAAAAAAACTGGTGAGGTGGAGTCTTTTGGTTCTAATATAACCACCAGAGACCTTTTGGTTAAACAAGGTGATTATATTGAACCTAAAGTGGAAAGATTACCTTCATTAAAGGGAGAAATTGTAAAAAATATTGCGCTTATATATGCCCAAAAAGGTGAAACAGAAAAAGCTAAGCAGGCTATGACTAATGCAAGGAAAGCCAACCCTGACGATGTAAGCCTCATTTTAGCTGAAGCAGATTTATACATGAAGACCAAAGACATGGATATGTATAAAAAGCTGATTAATGAAGCTATACAGAAAAACCCTAATGATGCCGACCTGTTTTATAATCTTGGAGTAGTAACCTCCGCTACAAATAAAGAAGAAGCTATAAAGCATTATCAAAAAGCATTGCAAATAAGGCCTGATTTTGTTAATGCCAATATTAACCTTGGGCTTTTAATGCTTGCCGATGAGCAGAAGATTGTTGATGAAATGAACAGTCTTGGCACTACGCCAAAGGAAAACCAGCGTTATGACCAGCTTAAAAAGCAAAGGAATGGGCTTTATACAAAAGCAATGCCTTATTTTGAAAAGGCACACCAGCTTGAGCCGGATAATCAATATGTATTATCTTTACTTGCTAACGTATATCAGGCATTGGAAAGGATGGATGATTACAAAGCTATAAAAGCAAAAATGAAAGGATAATAGTTAAAATTTCTTCTAAAATAAAAATCCCCGCATTTGCGGGGATTTTTATTTTAGAAGAATAAAATTAGTTATCTCAATTGGGCACCTGCCTGTGTTTCCAGGTTTTGCCTTATTTTATTCATAATTTTATCTATCTGTTCATCTGTAAGCGTTTTGTTACTATCCTGTAATGTAAAACTAACAGCATAGGATTTTTTACCTTCCGGCAGGTTATTGCCTTCATATACATCAAACAGGCTTATATCTTTTAAAAGAGATTTTTCAGTTTGCCTGGCTATTGCATAAACAGTATCAAAAGTAACGTCATTATCCAGAAGCAGGGCAAGGTCGCGGCGCACTTCCGGGAATTTTGAGATTTCATTATATTTTATTTTTGAAGATACAAGCTTTATTATTGCATCCCAGTTTAAGTCTGCAAAGAAAACCTCCTGCTTAATGTCAAACTCTTTGGTAACCGATTTTTTTATAGTGCCCAGTTCTGCAATAATATCTTTGCCATATACTATAGCAATACCTTCGGCAAAAATACTGTTGCTTACAGGTTGTGTTTGGAGCTTGCTTATGCCAAGCCTTTCAAAAATAAGGCTCACATAGCTTTTAAAAAGGAAAAACCCTGCCGGTTGTTGTGGCTGTGCCCAGCTTTCAGCTGACCTGTTACCTGTAACCGTAAGTGTCAGGTGTTTGTTCTCATCATAACCTGATGGCAGTTTATGGTAGCTTTTGCCAAACTCAAATAATTTAAGGTCGCTTCGCTTTCTGTTTATGTTGAATGATACTGCTTCCAGCGCACTGAATAATAAAGACTGCCTCATGGCAGAAAGATCATTGCTTAGCGGATTAAGCATAGTGACATTAAATTCTTCTTTAAGATTTTCAGATAGCTTTACATAATCTGGCGTTGTAAGCGAGTTAGCCATCATTTCATTAAAGCCAAGGCTCACAAGCTGGGCTGCTATAATGTTTTGAAGCTTGTAATCTTCCGTTCTTGAAGAATTTGAAATAGAAGCATTCAACTTTTGGGTAAAACTGATATTGTTGTAACCGTAAACCCTTAATATTTCCTCAATAACATCTATTTCCCTCTCTACATCAACACGGTATGCAGGAATAGTAAGCCCAAGTCCTATTTCTGACATGGTGCTTATTTTTATTTCAAGCGAAACCAGTATTTTTTTGATAGTTTCCACCGGTATTTCCTGTCCGATTGTCCTTTTAACATTATTAAAATTGAGGAATACAGAATGGTCTTCTATTTTTTTCGGGTGTATGTCAATAATGTCTGATGTTATTTCACCACCGGCAGTTTCCTGGATAAGTAATGCTGCTCTTTTTAATACATATTGTGTAATAGTTGGATCAATACCCCTTTCAAAACGGAAAGAAGCATCAGAACTTATTCCATGCCTTTTTGCAGTTTTTCTTATTGAAACCGGGTTAAAGTAAGCACTTTCAAGAAATATGGAAGATGTGCTTTCGGTAACGCCTGAATTTTTGCCGCCCAAAACCCCTGCTATGCACATTGGCCCATTTTCATCACATATTACTATATCTTCTTCATTTAAAGTCCTTTCCACATCATCAAGCGTAGTGAACTTTGTACCTGCTGCTGCCGTTTTAACGATAACTTTATTGCCCCTTATTTTAGCCGCATCAAAAGCATGAAGGGGCTGCCCAAGCTCATGCAGTACATAATTGGTAACATCAACAACATTATTTTTTGGTGTTAATCCAATAGCTTTAAGCCTGTTTTGCAGCCATGCAGGTGAAGGCTTAACGGTGATTCCTGATATAGTAACCCCACAATATCGTGGTACCAGCTTGCTGTCATCTACTTTTACATCAATTTTTAAGGTACGCTTGTCAACACGGAAATTGCTTACAGAAGGAGTAATCAACTCCGTATGTACATTTTTCTGGTTCAGCCCTGCGCGCAGGTCGCGTGCTACGCCCCAGTGGCTCATTGCATCTGCACGGTTAGGAGTAAGGCCTATTTCAAAAACCTCGTCGGTTTCAATATTAAATATTTTAGATGCCGGGGTTCCCGGTTTTAAATCATCTTTTAAAATCATGATGCCGTCATGCCCTTCACCAAGTCCAAGTTCATCTTCAGCGCAAATCATGCCATGGCTTTCCTCCCCGCGTATTTTTCCTTTCTTTATCTGGAAAGCATTACCCTCTTTGTCATAAAGCGTAGTACCTATTGTTGCTACTGGAACTTTTTGCCCTACGGCAACATTGGGTGCACCACACACAATTTGTACAGGTGTACCAGTGCCCAGATCAACTGTTGTAATGCGGAGCCTGTCAGCATTGGGGTGCTGCACGCAGGTTAGTACATGTCCAACTACTACGCCTTCAAGCCCACCCTTAAGCGACTCGAATTTTTCAACTCCTTCCACTTCAAGGCCAAGGTCTGTCAGTAAAGCTGCAGTTTCTTCAGATTTCCAGTCTAATTTTATAAATTGTTTTAACCAGTTGTAGGATATGCGCATCGGTAATTTCTTTTTAAAGCACGCAAAGATAAGAATTGTGGACGAATAGTATTGCTATTTAATATTTAAATGAAGTGTTTTGTTGGCTTTTTGGAGAACTAAATTTCATAAATTTGAGGTTTAATTTTTCATCATGAAGAAAATTCTTTCTGCTTTTTTATTTTTATGTTTCTTTATAGCAACCGCACAGCTTAAAAGCCCTGCCGATTTCCTGCCTGACTATGGCAGCCATGTAACCTACTACCACCAGCTTGAAAATTATTATACATATCTGGTACAAAATTCAAGCTTTATAAAGCAATTGCCATACGGTACTACTAATCAGGGAAGAAGCCTTAATGCATACATTATTTCTACACCCGAAAATTTAAAAAACTCCGAAAGCATCCGCCAATACCACTTATTTAAAATAGGGCTGGCTGAAAATGCACCAAAAATAGCAGATGAAATAGCAGTGGTATGGCTTAGCTTTAATGTGCATGGTAATGAGCCTGCAGGTGCAGAGAGCTCTATGCAGGTGGCTTTTAACCTTGTTAACCCTGATAATCCCGAAACTAAAAAATGGCTTGAAAGAACTATAGTAATACTGGATCCCTGCCTTAATCCTGATGGTTTTTCACGTTATGGTAACTGGCTGCATGATGTTACGGGAAAATATACTCATCCCGGCAGTAATGACAGGGAGCATATGGAGCCATGGCCCGGTGGCAGGCAAAACCATTATGCTTTTGACCTGAACCGTGACTGGGCCTGGCAAACTCAGGCAGAAACGAAGCAGCGAATGGTTTTATACAATCAGTGGATGCCAATGGTACATGTGGATGTACATGAAATGGGCTATAACGAGCCTTATTTTTTTCCGCCGGCTGCAGAACCTATACATGATTTTATTACTGCCTACCAAAAGAAATTTCATAATAAGATAGGTGAAAATACATCGGCAAAATTTGATGTTGAGGGGTGGAGCTATTATACACATGAACGGTTCGATTTATTTTATCCCAGTTATGGCGATACGTATCCCTGCTTTAATGGTGCTGTGGGTATGACGTATGAGCAGGGCGGTATTGTTGCAGGCAGGGCTGTAAAAATGAATAACGGAAATATATTAACCCTTCAGGACAGGATTGACCATCATACGGCGGCTGTACTAACTGCAGTAGAAACCGCATCAATGCAAAGGGAAAAATTAGTGGGTAACTTCAGCAATTATTTTAAAGATAGTAAAGAAAATCCCAAAGGAAAATATAAAACCTATATAGTTAAAAACAGTGGTAAAAATGTGCAGATGGCACAGTTGCTGGATTTAAATAAAATTGAATATTCCTATGCAGATGAAAGCAGGAAACTGAAAGGTTACAGCTATCAGCATGGCAAAAATAAGGACTTTACCGTAGAGCCTAACGACCTTATTATTAATGCCCACCAGCCTAAAGCTGTATTGGCGCAGGTTTTATTTGAACCTGTACAAAGGTTGTCAGACAGCCTTTCTTATGATATTACCGCATGGGCTTTGCCGCTGGCATACGGAACGGAAAGTTATGCACTTACAACTTCGCCTGGCCTCAAAACTAAAAAAGAACGCAGTTATAAAGGCAGGCTGGAATATGACAGGGCTTATGCTTATTATATTCCATGGAATGGGAGGGAAGCAGTACAGGCACTATCCGAACTGCACAAAAATAATATTGTTGTGCGCATGGCAAACAAAGCATCGGCTTTCAGGGGTATTAAAATAACTCCCGGTGATTTAATTGTATTAAAAATTGATAATACAAAAATTGCCGATTTTGAAATTACACTTAACATAGTACTGGATTGCAAGCCCGATTATGAAGTAATTGAATCTGGTTTCTCAGTAAGCGGCGCTGATTTGGGCGGTGAATTTTATACAATTTTAAAAAAGCCTGAAGTACTACTGCTTTCCGGCAGCGGCATTAGCCCTACCGATTTTGGTGAAGTATGGTTTTACATGGACGAGGTTGCCAATTATCCGGTCAGTATTATTGACATACAAAATTTAGGGAGAATAAACTTTAGTGAATTTAATACCATTATTCTTCCAGATGGATGGTACACGTTTACTGATCCGCTGAAAAATAAAATAAACGACTTTATTTCCAATGGGGGAAAAGTTATAGCTATGGGAGGGGCATTAAACCTTTTTGAAGATGCACCCGGCTTTGGCCTTACACGTTTTGCTACCGAAGGCGATAAAAGTGCCGAGCAGCAGGCTGAAAGTGAGGAATTGCTGAAAGCCCGCTTTGATAATTATGAAGGTGCAGAGCGCAGGGCAATTTCTTCGTCAATTGCGGGGGCTATTATAGAAAATGTGGTTGACGGTACACATCCGCTTGGTTACGGGCTGGGTAATGTATATTACAGCCTTAAAACAAACGATAACCGCTACCAATTATTAAAAGACGTCCAAAACGTTGTTTATGTACCCGCAAATTACAAGAGCTATGGTTTTATCGGCAACAGCCTGAAAAAGAAACTGGGAGATACTGTAACTTTTGCAGTTGAAAATAAGGGAAGGGGGCAAGTGGTTTATATGGCTGACGACCCTTTATTCCGTGGGTTTTGGGAAAACGGGAATATACTTTTTGCCAACGCCTTATTTCTATTGAATTAATTAAAAATGTCATCTTGTCATATCTCCTGTCATTTTAATGTTATTTTTCCTGTTGGCACAGTGATTGACTATATATAGCAGTTGTGAAAACAAGAAAATCAAAATCAGGAAATAAAAACTATTAAACAAGACAAGATGAGTAAAATAATCGGAATTGACTTAGGGACAACTAACTCTTGTGTTGCCGTAATGGAAGGCGGTGAGCCGGTAGTTATAGCAAATGCTGAAGGTAAAAGGACTACACCATCGGTAATTGCTTTTGTTGACGGCGGTGAGATTAAAGTTGGTGACCCTGCAAAAAGGCAGGCGGTTACAAACCCTACAAAAACTATATCTTCCATAAAGCGTTTTATGGGCAATAAGTTTTCTGAAAGCTCTAAAGAGGCAGGAAATGTACCTTATAAAGTAGTTAAAGGTGATAATGATACACCCCGTGTAGATATTAACGGACGCCTTTATACACCACAGGAACTTTCTGCCATGACTTTGCAGAAAATGAAAAAAACGGCCGAGGATTATCTTGGGCAAACGGTGAGTGAGGCAGTAATTACTGTACCGGCTTACTTTAACGATGCACAGCGCCAGGCAACTAAAGAAGCCGGTGAAATTGCAGGCCTTAAAGTAAGAAGGATTATTAATGAGCCCACCGCTGCTGCTCTGGCTTATGGCCTTGACAAATCGGGTAAAGACCAGAAGATTGCTGTGTATGACCTTGGTGGTGGTACTTTTGACATCTCAATTCTTGAATTGGGTGACGGTGTATTTGAAGTACTTTCTACAAATGGTGATACCCACCTTGGTGGTGATGATTTTGACCAGGTTATTATTGACTGGCTGGCAAGTGAATTCAACAGCGAAGAAGGTGTAGACTTACGTAAGGATGCCATGGCATTACAGCGTTTGAAAGAAGCTGCTGAAAAAGCAAAAATCGAGTTGTCTTCTTCTACACAAACAGAAATAAACCTTCCTTATGTTACGGCTACGGCTTCAGGGCCTAAACACCTTGTAAAAACATTAACAAGGGCCAAATTTGAGCAACTGGCAGATGAGCTTGTAAGACGTTCTATGCTGCCATGCGAAAAAGCATTGAAAGATGCCGGCCTTTCTAAATCAGATATTGATGAGGTAATATTAGTAGGTGGTTCTACCCGTATTCCAAGGATACAGGAAGAAGTAGAGAAATTCTTTGGTAAAAAGCCATCAAAAGGCGTTAACCCGGATGAGGTTGTGGCTATAGGTGCTGCAATTCAGGGAGGTGTATTAACAGGAGATGTTAAAGATGTACTGCTTCTTGATGTAACCCCGCTTTCATTAGGTATTGAAACTATGGGTGGAGTTATGACAAAGTTAATTGAAGCCAATACAACTATCCCTACCAAAAAATCGCAGGTATTTTCTACAGCAGCAGATAATCAGCCATCGGTAGAAATCCATGTGTTGCAGGGTGAAAGGCCAATGGCGCAGGATAATAAAACAATAGGGCGTTTCCACCTTGATGGTATTCCTCCTGCACAAAGGGGTGTGCCGCAAATTGAGGTAACTTTTGATATTGATGCCAACGGTATTATTAAAGTATCGGCTACTGATAAAGGCACAGGAAAATCGCACGACATCCGTATCGAAGCTTCAGGATTAACCCAGGAAGAAATTGACAGGATGAAGAGGGAAGCAGAGGCCAATGCCGAAGCTGATAAAGCAGCCAAAGAAAAAGTGGATAAGCTGAATGAGGCTGACGGAATGATTTTCCAGACTGAAAAACAACTTAAGGAGTTTGGCGATAAACTTTCAGATGCTAATAAGCAGCCTATTGAATCGGCTCTTGAGGAACTGAAAAAAGCTTATGAAACCAAAGATGTTGCTACAATACAGCCGGCGCTTGACAAAATAAACGAAGCCTGGAAAAATGCTTCGGAAGAAATGTACAAAGCACAGGCCGAAGGTGCACAACAGGCACAGCCTGAAGGCGGCCAGCAAGGTGGCGGCGATGACGAGGTTCAGGATGTAGATTTTGAAGAAGTGAAATAACCTCTGTTAGAAGATTTTTAGATACGAGATTATAGATAATAGAAAATGCCACGCGAATAGCGTGGCATTTTTGTTATGTTAAATACTATTTTGCAAAGTGTAATAGCTGAATATATATAGTGATAAATATAGTATTACTTATAAGAATAAAAAAACTGCCCTAAGGCAGTTTCTATTAAATATCGTCAAAGTTTATATCCGTAAAGCTTTCTGTGGTTACTGTTTCTTCCGGTTTTTCAGCAAAGAGCTTCCTGAAGTCTTTTTGATGCCTTTCGGAAATTACTTCCTCACCTTTCTGGTCCAGCACATAGTTTGTCATTTCATCAAGTATCTCTTTAAACGCCCCAAAATCTTCTTTGTAAAGATAAATTTTGTGCTTTTTAAAGTGAAAAGAACCATCCTCTTCGGTAAATTTTTTACTTTCAGTTATGGTTATGTAGTAATCATCAGCTTTTGTAGCCCTTACATCAAAGAAGTATGTTCTTCTTCCTGCCCTTAAAACTTTAGAAAAGATTTCTTCCTTTTCCAACATGTCATTTTCTCTCATAATCCTTTACTTAACTTTATTGGTTTAGTCGCAACCAAAAATCTAAAAAAAATATAAATAATGCAAACAAATTATTGTAATTCTTTTTCCGAAAGCTGTTTTAAATACAGTTCTTTATAATAACCCTGCTCATTTACCAGTTGATTGTGAGTGCCTTGCTGTATTATTTTTCCGTCTTCCAAAATAATGATTTTGTCTGCATTTTTTGCTGAGGATACCCTGTGGCTTACTATTATTGTGGTTTTATCCCTGCAAAATTCTTCCAGGTTATTTAAAATAGCCTCTTCAGTTTCGGTGTCAACTGCCGAAAGGCAGTCGTCCAGCAGCAACACAGGAGCATCTTTAATCAATGCCCTTGCGATGGATACGCGCTGTTTTTGCCCACCTGAAAGTGTTATGCCCCTTTCGCCTAAAATGGTTTCATATTGTTTTGTAAAGCCTTCAATATTACTATGCACCACGGCTTTTTTGGCAACTGTAATAATTTCATCTTCTGTGGCATCCTCATTACCAAATTTTATATTGTTTTTTATACTGTCGGAAAAAAGGAACGCATCCTGTGGTACAAACCCTATACTGTTTCGAAGGTCATAAAGGTTAATGTCTTTTATATTTTCCCCATCAATGGTAATAGTACCTTTTTGTACATCATAAAGCCTGCTTATTAAGGAAAGCACGGTTGATTTTCCCGAGCCTGTTTTGCCTAATATTGCCAGTGTTTCTCCTTTATTAACATTAAAGGATATGTTTTTTAATGCCGTAATATTAGTGTCCTCATAAGTAAAGGTAACGTTGTTAAAGGCTATGGAGCCCAATACGGCAGTACGCTCATTATTTGCATTTTGTATTTCAGGCTCTGTTTTCAGGAATTCGTTTATCCTTTTTTGTGAAGCCTCCGCTTCCTGCACCATTGATGAAATCCACCCAAGTGAGGCTACGGGCCAGGTAAGCATATTTATATAGAGTATAAACTGTGCAATAACACCAATATCAGGTATATTTCCGTTTATATACATCATACCACCCACATATATTACAACCAGGTTGCTTATGCCTATCAGCAATATCATTAGCGGGCCAAATTGCGCGTTTACTTTTGCAAGGCTCATGTTTTTAGCTTTGCTGTCGCGTGATAAATCGGTAAAATCAGCCTGCTTTTGCGGCTCCAGCGCATAGGCTTTAATAACCCTGATGCCCGAAAACATTTCCTGCGTAAAGGTTGAAAGCCTTGATAGGTTTTGCTGGTAAAGCGCACTGCGTTTATTTATTTGTGTACTGACTTTATATATACTGTAGGCTAGTAATGGCAAAGGCAGCAGGGTATACAAAGTAAGCTTTGGTGATATTATATACATATGTGTAATAACCACCGCAAAACGAATTATGGTATTAAGTGCATACATTACAGCCGGGCCTACATACATGCGCACTTTGCCTACGTCTTCACTTATGCGGTTCATAAGGTCGCCTGTACGGTTGCGTTTATAAAAACTTTGCGAAAGGTTTTCATAATGCCTGAATATTTCATTCTTAAGGTCAAACTCAACATGGCGGGACATCACTATAAGGGTCTGCCTCATTAAAAATGTAAGTACACCCGCTATCAATGTAGTGGCAATAATCAATAATATATTGTTAAGCAATTCATCTTTTATTACAGATGCGGGCACATTACCGTTTTTATGAAATTCTTCTATTGCTTTAATAGAGTTACCTATAAGTTCAGGTGTAAAGAGGGAAAAAATCTGGGCGGCAATGGTAATTAGTATGCCTAAAAGAAATTGAAATTTATATTTCTTAAAATATTTATTTAAATATTGAAGTTCTTTCATTTTAATATTTATGTAATAGTAAAATTTAAATCAATTACTGTTAAATTACTTGTTGTGGCGGCTGTATATGGCTATTTAAAATATACTGTTTTAATTATCGAAAAACTAAAAAAAGCGTTTTATATTGCAATGTTTTAATTATAAGTGTATTTTTGTACCCTGTTTTTGAATTAATTTCAATTTTAAAATTATTACCATGATAGCAGAAGTTATTAAAGCTAACGAGCTTACAAAAGCCGATCCTGTTTTTGGCCAGGCTTCTTTTAATGACCACGAACAAATTGTTTTTTGTCATGACAAAGATACTGGATTAAAAGCAATAATTGGTATACATAATACTGTTTTAGGCCCTGCTCTTGGAGGAACAAGAATGTGGAAGTATGCAAATGAGTGGGAGGCACTAAACGACGTTTTAAGGCTGTCAAGGGGTATGACTTACAAGTCTGCTATATCAGGTTTAAATCTTGGTGGTGGTAAAGCTGTTATAATTGGCGATGCTAAAACCGATAAGACTCCTGAAATGATGGTGAAATTCGGACAGTTTATACATTCCCTTAGCGGAAAATATATTACAGCAGAAGATGTGGGTACTACCACTCCTGATATGGACATTATACGCGATGTTACACCTTATGTAACCGGTATATCCGAAGCAAGGGGAGGATCTGGCAACCCATCGCCTGTAACTGCTTATGGTGTATACATGGGTATGAAGGCTGCTGCTAAATTTAAATTTGGTTCTGATAACCTTGCAGGTAAAAAAGTACTTGTACAAGGAACGGGCCATGTGGGTGAAACCCTTATAAGCCACCTTACTAAAGAAGGAGCTATTGTAACTGTATCGGATATTAATGAGGCAAGGATGCAGGAAATGGTTGCCAAATATGGAGCAACTATATATACAGGTGAAGATGTTTACAGTGCTGATGTAGATATTTATGCTCCTTGTGCGCTTGGTGCTACTATTAATGACCTTACTATTGAAAGGATAAAAGCTAAAGTTATTGCCGGTGCTGCCAATAATCAGCTTGCCAATGAAGAAATACATGGCAGGGTATTGCAGGAAAAAGGCATTGCTTATGCCCCTGATTTCCTTATCAATGCAGGTGGTATTATTAATGTATATGCAGAGATAGTAGGTTATGATAAAGCGGAAGCTTTAAGGAAAACCGAAAATATATACAACACTACGCTTGAAATATTCACTTTTGCCGAAGCTAACGGTATTACTACCCAGCAGGCAGCTATGTCTATAGCACAAAAGCGTATTGACGATAAGAAAAAAGAAACAGCTAAATAATATTGGCTTAAAAATATTATTATTAATTTTGCGAAGCGAAAGAAAAACTCTTTCGCTTCGTTAATTTTTAAAAGTTCTTAAAAGGCGGATGTTAAACAGAAGACATATTCGTGTTAAGGTGATGCAGTCTATTTATGCCATGCACCAAACAGATTCAGATAACCTTGAAAAGGAAGAAAAATTCCTGTTCCAGAGTATTGAAAACATCCGGGACTTATACCTTACCATGCTTTCTGCACTGGTTGAATTAAGGAATATTGAGGAGGATTTTATTGATAAGTCAGCCAGGAAACATCTTGCCACCAGCGAGGAACGCAACCCAAACAGGAAATTTATAAATAATAAAGTATTACAGCTGCTTGCTGACAGTAACACTTTATCTATTGCGCTTGAAGACAGGAAAATAAATAACTGGAAGCTGAACGATGACTACCTGCTTATACTGCTGGACGAAATAAAAAAAAGCACCCTGTATGAAAGCTATATGCAAAACAGGGACAATAACTTTGAGGAAGACAGGCAGTTTGTAACCGATATTTTTACTGAAGTTATTGCGCCTAATGAAAAGCTTTATGAATACCTGGAAGATTACAAGCTTACCTGGGTTGATGATATACCTTTGGTTAACACCCTAATAAGCAAGCAACTGAAGCAGGTAAAGGAAAACGGTAATGATTCATTTCTGGTACCTAAGCTTTATAAAGATGCCGATGATAAGGATTTTGTGCGGGACCTGTTCAGGAAAACAGTGCTTAATGAGGTGGAGCTTGCCAAGGAGTTTATTGATAAAACACCAAACTGGGATACCGAAAGGATTGCTGAAATTGATGCCATTATATTAAAAATGGCAATATGTGAATTTTTAAAATTCCCTTCTATACCGGTAAAGGTTACTATAAATGAATACCTGGAAATAGCCAAGGAGTATTCTACGCCTAAAAGCAGTATTTTTATAAACGGTATACTGGATAATCTGGTAAAGAACTATCAAACCAATAATAAATTAATAAAAACCGGAAGAGGTTTAATGTAAAACTATAAAAACTGAAATTATGATTAGAAAATCAGTAGCTGTGCTTGCCATAGCATCTTTAGTGTTTACGGTTTCCTGTAAAGAAAATGCAGCTTTGCGCATTGACGAAGAAACAGCAAAAAAAGCTGAAATTGCCCATGCTGAATCAGGTAAACTGCCTGTTATGAAATTTGAAAACCTTGAGTATGACTTTGGTACTGTAAATGAAGGTGACAAGGTGGAACATGTTTATACATTTACTAATGAGGGCAGTGCCGACCTTATTATTAATGAGGTAAAGCCAAGCTGTGGCTGTACTGTGCCTGATTATACCAAAACCCCTGTTAAACCAGGCGATTCTGGCGAAATTAAGGTAACATTTAATACAAATGGTAAAAGCGGTAACCAAAATAAAACAGTTACTGTAACATCAAATACAGAAAAAGGTACAGAAACCCTTAAATTTACTGCCAATGTTACCCCTAAAGCAGGCGGTATAGGCGTAACCCCCGTAAAAGGAAAATAATATATGGAACAGATACAGTCGTTTTTGCCACTGATTTTAATGTTTGTGGTTATCTATTTTTTAATGATAAGGCCACAGCAAAAAAGGCAAAAACTTGAAAAGGAATTTGAAAAGAATTTAAAGGTGGGCGACAGGATTATCACCAAAAGCGGCATTCACGGAAGGATTGCCGAACTTGCCCATGATTCGGTAGTTGTTGAAACAATGGCAGGAAAACTGAAAATGGAACGCAGCGCGATTTCTCTTGAGTTGAGCCAGAAGTTAAACGCACCTGCAAAATAAAAAATCCCCATCTTTAAGATGGGGATTTTTTTATGGTACTCATTATACATTAACAACATCTTAGGCTTCACTTAAGAGTGTTATAAGAAATGGTTGCCTAACTTTACAGCATTGAAACAGGTGAAACTGCTTATATGATGTCGAAGCGAAGATGACGGGTAGTCAGCTTTGCCGAGGAGGCTGTAAGGGGCGCTGTACTTTCCACCCGTTCGTACAGGGCGAAACCTACGCCGGCGCTTTATGCGGAAACCGGTCAGCAACACGGCAATACACGGCGAATAAATATAAGTTTGTGTAGCCTTGCTGTTTTATAGCAGTAAAATATAAAAATCCCCATCATATAATTTATGATGGGGATTTTTTAAGGCATACTTATTATTTAAATAGCTGCTTATTCCTTTTTTGTTTTTCCATTTTTTTGTTTTGCTGTAAGCTCTGCAATTTTTACAATCACTTCTACAGCTTTTTGCATGCTTTCTACAGGTACATATTCATACTTACCATGAAAATTGTGCCCACCCGCAAATATATTAGGGCATGGCAGGCCCATATAAGAAAGCTGGCAGCCATCAGTGCCGCCGCGAATAGGTTTAATTATAGGTTTAATATCTAAAGATTTCATGGCTTTTTCAGCAATGTCAACTATGTGCATTACAGGAACCACTTTTTCTTTCATGTTATAGTACTGATCTTTAACTTCGGCTATAACAATATCATCACCAAATTTCTTTCGGTATTTTTTGTTTATATCCTTAGCAATTTTCTTTACCAGCTTCTTGCGTTTTTCAAACTTCTTTTTATCATGGTCGCGTATAATAAGCTGAACAACTGTTTCCTCAATGCTCCCTGTAATTCCTGTAACATGAAAAAAGCCATCGTAACCGGAAGTTTTTTCAGGTACTTCATCACCGGGCAGTTCAGAAATAAATTTATTTGCCAGCAGCATAGAGTTTATCATTTTTCCTTTTGCATAACCGGGGTGAACGCTTTTACCCTTAAATGTTATCCTGGCACCGGCAGCATTAAAGTTTTCATATTCCAGTTCGCCAATCTGGCTGCCATCCATTGTATAAGCCCAGTCGGCACCAAATTTTTTCACATCAAATTTATGTGCACCGCGGCCAATTTCCTCATCCGGTGTAAAACCTACACGAATTTTACCATGTTTAATATCAGGATTATTTATAAGGTATTCCATAGCCGTTACAATTTCGGTAATACCGGCTTTGTCGTCTGCACCCAATAGGGTAGTACCGTCTGTAGTAATAATGGTTTGGCCTTTATATTGTAAAAGGTCTTTAAAATAATCAGGGGAAAGTATTATATCCTGTTCTTTATTCAGTACAATGTCGCCACCATCATAGTTTTCAATAATCTGGGGTTTTACATTTGCACCTGTAAAATCGGGTGTAGTATCAAAATGCGATACAAAGCCAATAACCGGAACATCATGCTCAACATTAGAGGGTAATGTAGCCATTATATAAGCATTTTCATCAATGGTAACATCTTCCATGCCTATTGCTTTTAGCTCTTCTACAAGCTTATTGGCAAGGTCCCATTGTTTTGCGGTGCTTGGGGTGGTATCAGAATTAGGATCAGATTCTGTATCAACAGTAACATAGCTAATAAAACGGTTTATTATATGCTGCATTTTTTAATATTTATTAATAATGAAGCACAAATTTACGATTTATTTGAGAGTATCATATTTAAAGCAGGCTTAATTCTTTTTGGATATTAGTCCTTGCAGTATTTTCATATTTATTCTTGAAAAACTCAGTTTTAAATATGCTTTCCATATCAAGAAAATGTTGCAATACCTTTTTCCTGCCGGGTTTGTACAAAAAGTCAGGATATATGCTGTATTCTTTCCGAACCTGTTTATAGTATTCTTCATACTTTTCCCAAGAATAGCCTAATATTGAAAGGTCGGCATCCGTAAAAAGGTTTACATCATAATTATCATTTATTGTATGGCTTTTTGTAGCCATAATTTCCTGACAACATAAATCTATCCTGTGGCTATGATAATTGATTTGAAGTAAGCATTTTACAGCTACATCTACACTCTTTTCCTCATTATCCTTTTTTGATGAATTGTAAATTACATCGTGGTAAAATAATGAAAAAAGTATGGTATCCCAATCAGAAATTTCATCGTAGCATTCACATAACTCTTTAAATATATTTTCCAAATGCTGTAGGGTATGGTAATGCCTGGCACGAGATGTATAATTGGTTTCTATTTCAGCCCAAAGTTTCTGAATTAAAGACTTATCCTTAGTATAAACTCCCAATAGTTCATAAAAAATATCTTTTATCATAAAAGGATATGAGATTTATCGGTTCTTATCAAAATTAGTAATTATTGTCAGGATAATGTTATTTTTGCACCACAACACAACAACTATGTACAAATCAGTTATACGCCCTTTGCTTTTTCATTTTGATCCTGAAAAAGTACACCACTTTACCTTTAATTCATTTCGTTTTATAAGCAGGATACCAGGTGTATCCTCAATGATAAAATCAGCTTTTACAGTTAATGATAAAAGGCTGGAACGCGAAGTTTTCGGGCTCAGGTTTAAAAATCCCGTAGGGCTTGCTGCCGGGCTTGATAAGAATGCCACTCTTTTTCATGAATTGTCCAGTTGTGGATTCGGATTTATAGAAATAGGCACACTTACCCCAAAGCCACAGGAAGGCAACCCCAAAAAAAGGCTGTTCCGTTTAAAGGAGGATAATGCTATTATTAACCGCATGGGCTTTAATAATGGCGGGGTAGCTGCTGCAGTTGAGCGATTGAAGAAAAACCCCAAAGGGAAAAATCATGTACTTATTGGCGGTAACATTGGTAAAAATAAGGTAACACCAAATGAAGAGGCAGTAACAGATTATGAAATTTGTTTTGAAGCACTTTATGATTATGTTGATTATTTTGTAGTTAATGTAAGCTCGCCCAATACACCTAATTTAAGGGAATTACAGGATAAAGAACCATTAACCAGGCTGTTAATGGCACTACAGGCTTTAAATAAAGCTAAAGTTATGCCTAAGCCAATACTGTTAAAAATAGCACCCGACCTTACTGATGACCAGTTGCTTGATATTATTGATATTGTAAAGGAAACAGCTATAGCGGGTGTAATAGCCACTAATACAACATTAAGCCGTGAAGGTTTAAAATCTGAAAACAGAAAAGAATCAGGCGGACTAAGCGGAAAACCATTATGCAGGTGTTCTACTGAAGTGATACGCTTCCTGTCACAAAAAAGCAACAGGTCTTTTCCTATAATTGGTGTAGGCGGTATTCATACGCCTGAGGATGCCATTGAAAAACTGGAAGCTGGTGCAAGCCTTGTACAATTATATACAGGGTTTATTTATGAAGGCCCGGCTTTGGTAAAAGCCATAAATAAAAAAATACTCGAAAAGGGCTTGTATTAATATATTATCACAATAAGCCTTTTAAAATTACAGATATTATAATTTAGGCTATAGTAAAGATATTTTAGGTTTACTATCTTTAAAAATCTTTATTATCTTTGGTTTTCTATGGAGCAGGTAAAAATTATAGAATGCCCCCGCGATGCCATGCAGGGCATTAAGGCTTTTATTCCTACTGAAAGAAAGATAACCTATATACAATCACTGTTAAGGGTTGGGTTTGATACTATTGACTTTGGCAGTTTTGTGTCGCCCAAAGCCATTCCGCAGATGCAGGACACTGCCGAGGTATTAGCAGGATTAGACCTTTCAGCCACAAGAAGCAAATTGCTTGCCATTATAGCCAATACCAAAGGGGCTGAAAATGCAGCAGTGCATCCTGAAATACAATATCTTGGTTATCCGTTTTCAATATCAGAGAATTTCCAGATGCGTAATACGCATAAAACTATTTCCGAATCTATAATTACATTACAGGAAATACTGAATATTGCTGCCAAAGCAGGTAAAGAAGTGGTAGCATATCTTTCAATGGGATTTGGTAACCCTTATGGCGACCCTTGGAATGTGGAGATAGTAGGGGAGTGGACAGAAAAACTTGCCGGTATGGGCGTAAAGATTTTATCACTTTCGGACACCATAGGCAGTTCTACCCCAGAAGTAATTGATTACCTTTTTGCCAACCTTATACCTAAATATCCTGATGTTGAATTTGGGGCACACCTGCACACCACACCTGACAAATGGCATGAAAAAACAGATGCGGCCTATAAAGCAGGTTGCCGTCGTTTTGATGGAGCCATCCAGGGTTTTGGCGGTTGCCCAATGGCGAAAGATGACCTTACAGGTAACATGCCGACAGAAAAAATGCTTTCCTACTTTACAACCCAGAAAGTTACAACGCACCTTAATTCCTTAAGCTTTGAAAGCGCGTATAATGAAGCAACTAAGCTGTTTGGTGAATTTCATTAATCAAAAAAGTCACCAATAATTTTTTTATTTCTATATTTATCGTAATATTGCAATATATAAATATAGGTATGGGTATTACTAAAACAGGATTATTTACAGAAAATCAAAATGAAGTTGCCGTAATAGCAAAGGCATTGGGAAACCCGGCACGGGTAGCTATTCTGGAATATTTATTAAAAGTAAATGAATGTATTTGCAGCGATATTGTTAATGAACTGCCTTTAGCACAAACTACAGTTTCACAGCATCTTAAAGAATTGAAAAATGCAGGGCTGATAAAAGGGAATATTGAAGGCACTGCTATATGTTACTGCATTGATGAAACAGCAGTAGAAAAGCTATTGAAGTATTTTTCAGGAATTTCTGAAAAGCTTAAAGAAAAAAACGAAGAATGTTGTTAACGTAAAATAGTAATTATGAAATTATCTGAGTTTAAAAATATTCTACAGCAAATTGATAAAGTCAGTTTCAGGCTTGAAGATAGTAGCTATGTGCCTGCTCATTTTCATGTTACAGAAGTTGGATGTATCGAAAAACGTTTTATTGATTGTGGAGGCGTTGTACGTGTAGAAAAAAATATAAATTTCCAGTTATGGAGTGCCAATGATATTGAGCATCGGCTAAAACCACATAAACTACTGAATATTATTAAACTTTCAGAAAGGAAACTGGATTTGGAAGACGGGGAAATTGAAATAGAATATCAGGGAAGTACTATTGGTAAATACAGCCTTGAATTTAATGGAAGTGACTTTATACTTACAAATAAAACCACAACCTGCCTTGCACCTGACAGTTGTGGCATTACTGTTATAACAAAAGAAGATGAAAATCATAAAACTGCTGAATCATGCTGTTCACCCGGTAGTGGGTGCTGCTGATGCTAAAAGAAATTTAAATAAAAAGCATAAAAAGATAATTATAATAACTACATCAGTTATTGTGCTGCAGTTAATTTTTGGCTTTGATGCCAAGTTTTGCATTATTAATATAATATGGTTAATGGTATGAAAAAGAAAATTTTAGTGCTTTGTACAGGCAACAGTTGCAGGAGCCAGATAGCAGAAGGTTATCTCAGGCATTTTAGCGGTAATAGGGCAGAAGTTTACAGTGCAGGTACACAAACCCATGGGGTAAACCCTAAAGCTATTGCTGTAATGAGGGAAGATGGTATAGATATATCCATGCATACTTCCAATAATGTTGATGAATACAGCAATATAAATTTTGATTATGTAATAACCGTATGTGATAATGCCAAAGAGCAGTGCCCTTTTTTCCCTGGAAATGCCCTAAAATTTCATCATAATTTTCCTGACCCGGCAAAAGCAACAGGAAATGATGAAGAAGTAATGAAGCAGTTTAGGGAAGTAAGGGATATGATTAAGGAGTTTAGTGCAACCTTTATAAATCAACATATAAAACAGTCTCGGCAAGCATAAATCATTAAAAATTATGTATATTTGCATGCAATTTAACTACAAATTGCAACGATGAAAGCACACACAACTAAAATCATCGGTGAGGGTTTAACTTACGATGATGTATTGCTGGTTCCAAACTATTCTGAAGTACTTCCGCGCGAAGTAAGCATCAAGTCCAAATTTTCCCGAAATATTACATTAAATGTGCCAATAGTTTCCGCAGCTATGGATACTGTTACCGAAAGCGATATGGCTATTGCCATGGCACGAGAGGGCGGTATAGGTGTACTGCATAAAAATATGACTATTGACAAGCAGGCAGCTGAGGTGCGAAGGGTAAAAAGGGCAGAATCAGGCATGATAATAGACCCCGTTACATTGCCGCTTACTGCTTTGGTGTCCGATGCTAAAAATGCCATGAGGGAATATGGTATAGGTGGTATTCCTGTGGTAGATGAAAATGGGATATTGAAAGGTATTGTTACCAACCGCGACCTTAGGTTTGAAAAAGATAACAGCCGTTCTATACAGGAGGTTATGACTTCCGATAATCTGGTAACGGCAGGCGAGGGCACAACCCTTGAGGCCGCAGAAAGTATTTTACAGGAAAATAAAATTGAAAAGCTACCGGTAGTAAATACTGAATATAAGCTAATAGGGCTTATAACCTTCAGGGATATAACAAAACTAACCCAAAAGCCTATTGCCAATAAAGATAAATTCGGCAGGCTGCGTGTTGCTGCAGCACTTGGCGTTACTGCTGATGCCGTTACAAGGGCAGAAGCTTTGGTTAACGCGGGTGTAGATGCGGTTATTATTGATACAGCGCATGGGCACACACAGGGTGTTGTAAAAGTTTTGAAAGAAGTAAAAAGTAAATTCCCGGAACTTGATGTGGTGGTAGGCAATATTGCCACACCCGAAGCAGCAAAATACCTTGCCGAAAATGGCGCAGATGCTGTAAAAGTAGGTATAGGCCCGGGCTCTATATGCACAACAAGAGTAGTGGCAGGAGTGGGTTTCCCCCAGTTTTCTGCAGTGCTGGAGGTAGCTGCCGCCCTGCGGGGTACCGGAGTACCTGTTATTGCAGATGGCGGTATCCGTTATACGGGTGATATACCTAAAGCCCTTGCCGCAGGAGCCGATTGCGTAATGCTGGGTTCTTTATTGGCAGGCACTAAGGAATCTCCGGGAGAAACTATAATATTTGAAGGCAGGAAGTTTAAATCTTACAGGGGGATGGGTTCTGTAGAAGCTATGAATGAAGGCTCGAAAGACCGTTATTTCCAGGATGTTGAGGATGATGTAAAAAAACTTGTGCCCGAAGGTATTGTGGGGCGTGTGCCCTATAAAGGCGAGTTATACGAAAGTATGCTGCAATTTATAGGCGGCCTGCGTGCAGGCATGGGATATTGCGGAGCAAAAGATATACCTGCTTTACAGGAAAATTCCCGTTTTATAAGGCTGACTTCGAGCGGTATAACAGAAAGCCATCCGCATAATGTAACTATTACTAAGGAAGCACCTAATTACAGCAGGTAAATGAATTGAAAATATTTAAATAAAAAAAACAGCCCTGATTCAGGGCTGTTTTTTATTACCGAAAATAAGCGGTTTTATTTGTTATCAGAATTATTCTCCATTGTTGCCTCGCGTTTAAGGTCTTCACTTTCCCAAGCGTGGTCATTGGCGCCCAGCATAGTATAAAGGTCGCTTTTTATAAGCTGTTCCTGCATTTCAATTTCTTCCATAGATGTTACAAGGAAAGCTTTTTTGTCATGGCGTTTTTCTGCCAGCCTGAAGGTTGCCTGTTCGTCAAATTTAATAAATCGTTGTCCCTGCCTTGTAGCGGTATAACGGCGGTGGCCCAGTTCTACCAATGCATCCACACCCAAGTGTACGGCACTGTATAAATTTTCCCTGTAAAAGTTTTTAAGCCCCATATCTACTATTTCAAAGGCATCGTTCCTGTTGCGGGCACGTGCAAGTATTTTCAGGTGCGGAAAATGTTTCTTTACCTTTTCAATAACGCTTAGGTTTACCCTCGGGTTATCTATAGCGGCAATAAATATTTTGGCATTTTCACAGCCTGCTGCCTTTAGCAGTTCCAGCCTTGTGGCATCCCCGTAATATACCTTAAAGCCAATCTTCCGCAGGGAATCAACCCGTTCTGAATTCATATCTAATACGGTTGCAGGAATACCGTTTGCTTTTAAAAGCCGTCCTATAGTACTTCCAAAATTACCGAAACCGGCAATTATTACATCATTATTTTCATCTTCATCAATTTTGTCATAATCATTTTTGGCTTTTTCCTTAACACCAAAATAGGGGTCTATCCATTTTTCATTAATAAGGAGCAGGAAGGGTGTACCTATCATACTGAGCGCAATAACCGCCATCATCTGGTTGGCCAGCATGGTAGGCATAAGGTTTAGCTGGTTGGCAAAGCCCAGTATAACAAAACCAAATTCACCGGCCTGGCTGAGGGCAAAGGCAAACAGCATATTCTGGTCTGAGCTTTTCTTATATAGTTTCCCTATTCCCAATAAAACAAAAAACTTAATTATGTTGAATATGGTACAGAAAATTATAATAAAGGCAGGGTCGGCAAAAATCAGGTTAAAGTTTATAGATGCACCAACGCCTATAAAAAACAGCCCTAAAAGCAATCCTTTAAACGGTTCAATATCGCCTTCAAGCTCATGCCTGAATTCGCTGTTGGCCAATACTACACCTGCCATAAAGGCACCTAATGCAGGGCTTAACCCCACAAGCTGCATCATATAGGATACCGCCATTACCAGCAGTAGTGCCGAGGCTGTAAATAATTCCTGCAGGCGTGTGTTTGCAATTATATGCAGCAGCGGCACTATTAAATACCGCCCCCCGAAATATACTGATGCGATAGCTACAAATACTATTAAAGTTTGCAGCCACGCAGATAAATTGCTTATTAAAGACTGGCTTATTCCCTCGTTGTGTATATCACCATCAGCCAATAACGGCAATATGGCAAGTATAGGAATTACAGCAATATCCTGGAAAAGTAATACTGCAAAGGAAGACCGGCCCATTGATGTTTTGGTGAGCCCTTTTTCCTTTAGTGTCTGCATCACAATAGCTGTAGAAGAAAGGGTTAATGCCAGCGATATTGCAAGTGTGGTTTGCCACTCCCAGCGCAATACTGCCGAACAGGCAAGGAATAATATTATAGTAGTTAGCGCTACCTGGATAAAGCCCATGCCGAATATAAAACGCCGCATTTTCCAGAATTTATACGGGTCCAGTTCCAGGCCGATAATGAAAAGCATCATTACCACACCAAACTCGGCAAAGTGCATTATATCTTCACCTTCCTGCCCAATAAGCCCAAGCACATAAGGGCCGATAATTATACCTGCAAAAAGATAACCCAGTATAGAGCTAAGCCCTATTTTTTTGGCTATAGGCACGCAAATAACCGCAGCTGCCAGATAAATAATCGCCTGAAAAAAAAAGCTGTCTGCCATAGTTACTTGAGTTTAGTTTTAAACCAGTCGTTAAAATAGGAGTAATTAAAAAGTTCCGAAAGGTTAATGCCCCTGTTTTCAAGGTACCCCAGTAAAAGATTATACATTTTCCCTTCTTCTTCATAAACCTCACGTGGCATGGAGTGTGTACCATGCACCACATAGGGCGGAAGGTAAATCATGTTGCACACTTTTGCTGTTTGGTTAAAAGGCTCCAGCAACTGCATTACAGTAAAACGGTCGCGGCCTGTGGCGCAGTAATTTTCCTTTCTGCCCCCGGTAGTAATTACCTGCAGCAGTATTTTATCCTTTAGGGCTTTCCCCTCTTTGCCATAAGCCCAGCCATGCTCCAGCACTATATCTATCCATTGTTTTAAAAGCGGCGGGCAGCTGTACCAGTACATAGGGTGGTGCCATATAATTATATCATGAAGCATGAGCAGTTCCTGCTCACGCTTCAGGTCAATATCAAATTCAGGGTATTCCTGGTATAAATCGTGAAATGTAATGTTAGGCGATTGCGGTATATGCCTTACGAGTGCAGCATTGGCATTCGATTTTTCGAATAAGGGATGGGCAAAAATGATAAGTATTTTGTTTGGCATAAATTATTACATCTGCTGCCTAAAGTTATGGATTTATTCCCAAATAATTTGCAGGTGTTATTTGCAGTAATTCATTTTTTACCTGTTGCGATACGTTGAGATTGCCAATAAACTCATGTATGGCATTTTTATCAATAGCCTTGTTAGTTCGTGTAAGGTCTTTTAACGCTTCATAAGGGTTGGGATAGTTTTCCCTGCGCAGTATGGTTTGTATAGCTTCGGCAACTACTGCCCAGTTCTTTTCAAGGTCTTCCTCAAATTTTTCTGCATTCAGCAATAATTTATTAAGCCCTTTAAGCGTTGCTTCAAAAGCTATAAGCGTGTGCCCCATAGGTACGCCTATGTTGCGCAATACGGTACTGTCGGTAAGGTCGCGCTGCAGCCTTGATACAGGCAGTTTAGCCGAAAGATGCTCAAAAATTGCATTGGCAATACCCAGATTGCCTTCCGAGTTTTCAAAATCTATTGGGTTTACCTTGTGTGGCATAGCCGATGAGCCTATTTCCCCCGCTTTAATTTTTTGCTTGAAATAGTCCATTGAAACGTATGTCCATATATCCCTGTCAAGGTCGATAAGGATTGTATTAATACGTTTCAATGCATCAAAAAATGCGGCAAAATGGTCATAATGTTCAATCTGTGTCGTGGGGAAAGAATGTTTTAAGCCCAAAGAGCCTTCTACAAAATCCTGCCCGAATTTGCGCCAGTCGTTATTTGGGTAAGCTATAAAATGCGCATTAAAGTTGCCTGTGGCACCGCCAAATTTAGCAGCAAAAGGTATATTGAATAACAGGCGCAGCTGTTCTTCAAGCCTTTCTACAAAAACGCCTATTTCCTTACCTAAACGGGTAGGGGAGGCAGGCTGGCCGTGGGTGCGTGCCAGCATGGGCACATCAGCCCATTCCACACTCAGTTCCTTAAGCCTTGAAATTACCCCGATGAGTGAAGGCATATATACTCTTTCAAAAGCGTCTTTGGTGGAAAGCGGTATGGCGGTATTATTTATATCCTGGCTTGTAAGCCCAAAATGTATAAACTCTTTATATTCCTGAAGCCCCAGCCTGTCGAATGCATTTTTTATAAAATACTCAACTGCCTTAACATCGTGGTTAGTAGTTTTTTCAATTTCTTTTATCTGCAGGGCATCTTCTGCCGTAAAATTTTTATATATATCACGCAATGCCGGAAATTTGCTTTTATCTGTATTTTTAAGTTGTGGTAAAGGCAATTCGCAAAGTGCAATAAAATATTCAATTTCAACCAGTACACGATAGCGTATCAGGGCTTCCTCAGAAAAATAGGCAGATAAAGCCATAGTTTTGCCCCTGTACCTTCCATCTATAGGAGATATGGCATTCAGTTCAGATAAAATTTGCATTTGTTGTGTGTTTAAAATAGGTATATCTGCAAAGATAATATTTTGAAAAGAATATCTAAATCACATTATCCTAACATTCGTTTTTAAACATCTAGTTCTTTTTCAATCAATGAGAGTGAGCAATAATATTCAATATCATTAAAATAATTTATTCTCATATGGTCAAACTCCTCTATAATTAAATTATTATTTGAAGTGCTTGATTTGATAATACTACTAAATAGTTCGAAACTAGCATAATCGCGCTTACTATATAATTTACCTAGTGCATAATTGTTATGGTTTATATTATCTTTTGGTTTTACTTTTTCATTGTCATCATCATTATTGTCAACAAATTTAATATAGTCACAAAAACTAACTTTTAAATTTTGTGCCCTGTGATTTGACTTATTTTGAGGGATGTATTTCCAAGCTATAAAATTTGATGCGTTTAATTTTGCTTCATAAATAGAACTCTCTAACTCAAAGAAAAATTCATTAATATAATTACTATAGCGGGGATGCACATCTTTTAATTTGTAAATTTTTAAAATATCACTGGCATTATATAGATTTTTGTGTTCCAAAAATGACTCAAATGTTATACTTAATATTTTTATAATTGTATCAAATGATTGTTTTTTGATGCTTTTATTTAAACCATCTAAAACCTTAATATAGTCTTTTATGACTTTTGATAACTTCTGTAAAATTTTATCTAAATATAAATTCAAAAAATTAATATGCCTATCAATTAACAAAGCTATATCTATAGTTCGGAGGTCAAAATTATGTTCATTATCAATATGATACCTTAAATAACTAATTTGTGATTGTTTTTGTTGGTATCCAAAAAGGGAGGCTGAAATCAGTCTATTACCTATTTTACTTTTACGTATAGGGTGCCCAATTAATTCATTTCTTATCTCACGATTTATAAAATAGTTTTCGTCTTTTTTCAAATCTCCTTTAGTAACGTTACATTTAAAAATGTATAGCATTTCCTCAATGAAATCTTGATGAATATAAATTGTCTGCAATAGGCTAATATGATGAGAAAATTTTTGATAAAATGATTTAATGTTTGGCTTTCTATCGCAAATAATTTCCAAAGTGTCATCGAAATACCCAAAGATAATTCCTATATAATTTGTTTGGATATCTTCTGTGAAGTTAATATGCTTTCTACAAGATTTATATTCTAGTATGTAATTATTCCAAACTAATCTTATTTGATCAATTTTTTCCTTTACTTCATTCATTTACAACCTCACTTTAATAACATTTTTTTCTTAACTACCTCCATTCCCACACTGCCTTTCATGGCAATTACTTCAAGCGGGTTACACAGCTTAGGTATTTGTGCAGGATTAGGGTCAATATAGTAAATGGGAGTATCCGGCTTTACATAATCCACAAGGCCTGCAGCCGGGTAAACCTGCAATGAAGTCCCTATCACGATGAGGCAATCTGCCTGTTTTACAATTTCCATTGCTTGTGTTATAGCAGGCACAGCCTCGCCAAACCAAACAATATGAGGGCGCAACTGCTTTCCTGTTTTAGGATGAAGTGTGCCGATTGTAATATCTCCTTTCCAGTCTATTACTGCTGTTTCGCATTGTGTACAGCGTGCTTTAACCAATTCGCCATGCAAATGCAAAACTTTGGTACTGCCGGCACGTTCGTGCAGGTCGTCAACGTTTTGCGTTATTACCGTTACATCAAAAGTATCTTCCATCCCCGCAATTGTGGTATGGGCTTTATTGGGGGAGACTTCAAAAAGCTGCCTGCGCCTTTTATTATAAAAGTCCAGTACAAGCTCAGGATTTTTCCGGAAGCCCTCAGGCGAGGCTACTTCCATAACATTATGCCCTTCCCACAGCCCGCCGGCATCCCGAAAGGTAGCCACGCCACTTTCAGCGCTTACACCCGCACCGCTAAGCACAACCAGTTTCTTCTTCATAATGGTTTATACTTTTCCAAGGGTATACAATTGTTCTAAAGTAGGGCTGGCACTGCCGCCCGCAGGTTCAAGCGTGATACCAAAAGCTTCCGCCCCTTCAAAATTATCTACTTTATATATCCCGTTACTTTCAGTACTGTCATCATCCAGTACGCCTATACTGGTAGGGGTAATTGGGTTAAGCTTAAGTGCCCATACCTGGTAAACCTTGCCCTCAGGAGCTTTTGGCAGTCCGGCTATATCTACATATATTTCATTTTTGGCATTATTAATGTATACCTTGGCATAAGATTCAGGCGAAGCCTGCTGCCCTTCAAGTGCAACAGTTATATTATCCTGCCCCCGCACAATGGCAAGTGCCTTTTCAGTTTCAGAATTCTGCTTTTGCAGTGTGGCAAGCATCTGCTCAAATTTATTCCTTTCAGCTTTTACGGTTTCTGCCTGCTGTGCCGCCTGGTTATATTTATAATACTGGAAACCTATGCCAAACATAAGTATAACTGCTGCCGCCCAGCCAATGTAACCGGATGTGCCACTGCGTTTTTCCATTTGTACAACCCCGTTGTGTTTTTCTATAAGCTTTTTCTTTATACGGTTATAATTGGCAGCAGAAAGGTGCGGCGATGCACTGTAGGAAAGGTTGATTACAGCCTTTTCTATAGCTAAAATCTCCTCCTGTACTGCCGGGTTAGCCTGTGCCATTTCCTGTATCTTACTATTTTCATTTTCCGGCAGGAGCCCGAAAACATAAAGCTCCAGCGTTCCTGATTCTATTAATTCCTCACTATTCATTTTACCTGTAATATTGTCCTAAGTTCTTTAATGCAGTTCCTGTTTTGTGTTTTTACTGTTCCCAGTGGTATTTCCAATTCTTCAGATGCTTCCTGCTGCGTGTAGCCTTTAAAAAACAAAAGGTCTATAAGCTGTATGCATTTGGGCTTAAGTTTTTTTATGAACTCTTTTATTCCTATGGCATCAATCCTGTTTATAACGGTACTATTGCTATCCAGAATATGTACGAAGTTATCAGATGACAGGTTTTTACGGCTGTTATTGTGGCTTTTGGAACGCAGCCTGTCTATAGAAGCATTGCGTGCTATATTTAAAATCCATGTAAAGAACCTGCCTTTGCTTTCATTATAGCTGTCCACATTTTTCCATATTTTTACAAATACTTCCTGCAAAACGTCTTCTGCTTCTTCCTTGTCCCTTATCAGGTTATAAATTATGCCATACAGGTTTTTGGCATACATATCATAAAGCAGGGTAAAGGCTTTCTCGTCTTTTTTGTAGATTTGCGGCAGTAACTCTTCCTGTGTCATGGTTAGGTTTTAGTTTCCCTAATTTAATAAAACATTTTTAACGGCAATACCTAAAATGAAAAATACTAACAACTCAGCATACCTTGAATACCTTGAAGGTTTTATAACAGAAAACAGGAAACAGGCTTTTTTACAGGTACTTTCAAGCAGGACAAAACATTTTACCGTAGCAATAGAGGATATTTTCCAGTTGCACAATACCAGTGCCGTTATGCGGACATGCGAGGTTTTTGGCATACAGGAGCTGCACGTTATAGAGGAGAAGTATGGTAAAAAAATAGATAAGGAAATAGCACTTGGTGCCCAAAAATGGGTTGATGCTTACCGGTATGACACTACTACTGCCTGTATTGAAACATTAAAAAAACAGGGATATAAGATTATTGCCACATCACCCCACCATAACTCTGCGCCTATAGACGATTTTGATATTAAGCAGCGTTCGGCTTTATTTTTCGGTACTGAAAAAATGGGCTTGTCGCAGGAGGTTTTACAACAGGCAGATGGCTTTTTGCATATACCCATGGCAGGTTTTACCGAAAGCCTTAATATATCCTCATCTGCTGCCATAGTGATACAAAATTTAACCAACAGGCTGCGTAAATCAGATATTGAATGGCAACTGACAGCGGAAGAAATTTTGGAAAAGCGTATTGACTGGGCCAGGAAATCAATTAAGGATATTGATTTTATAACCCGTAAGTACCTTGAAGGGGAAAAGGTTTAATCCCGGTTAAGTACTTTATATTCTTCATAACACCCGCTTATGGCATCCATAATCTGGAGGTCATTTGCTGTATTTATAAAGTCTTCCGAATAGTTACAGCGTTCCAGCAGCTGTACAATTTCGTCTTTGGAAACACCCAGCAATGCGGCAAGGGTTTCCCTGTCAAATTTGGAAGCCAGTGCGTTGCGTACAGTATCATCTTTTTTCATTTCCCTCAGCCTGCGCATTTCATTAGATTTTCTGCCGAAAATATTGTGCAGTAAGTCAGCAGGATTTAGTACTGAGCTGACAAGGCGCTTAAAGGCGTTAGGCGAGTTTTCGCCGCCTTCATAACCCTGTGGCAAACCGGATATACTATAGCGGTAATTTTCTTTTACAGGATTAAGTTTGGAGTCTATTGGTAAAAAACCTGTAAGCTCATACTTATTGATGACTATTTCCTCAAGTGTATAAGCACGTTGTGTTAAAGGTATTTTTGTTTGGGTTTTAAATTTAACCCAGTCATTTGTTACCCTTACTTTTAAGGATTGGTAACCTATAAAAGAAATATGAAGGGTATCATTAGGAGATGCTTCAAGGGTAAAGTTTCCCCTGTTATCGGTAACGGTTCCCTTAACTTTATTGATGTTTATTATATTAACCCCGGCAATGGGCAGTAATGTGCCATCATCTATAATTGTTCCCTTAACACTTTCAGGTTCTGAACTCTGCGCGAAGGAAAATGCCGTAATAAAAAGCAATAAAAAAACTACAAAATACCTCATTGAAAACTTATGTGATGTAAAAGTAATAAACAAACGTGATATTTTGTAGTTAGTATGCACTATAAATAAAATATTTACAAATTAGCTCCTTCTGGGCCTTCTTTCCCTTGAGCCGCCACTTTTTGAGTCGCTTCTTCTTGGCGAACGGTCAAAAGAATTATCCTTTCTTCTTCCGCCTCCAAATGAGTCGCCCCTGCGCTCGCCTTTACCACTGCTTCTGCCATTGTGGTCCCTGCGGCGGTTATTGGCACTTCCGTCATTTTTAGAAATTTCAACATTTATCCTGCGCCCTTCAAGGTGCAGGCTGTTAAGTGTATCTAATACCATTTGTGCATGTTCGCCATCGGTATTAAAAAAGGAGAATCCCTCTTTAACATCCACTTTAAAAATATCATCGCGGCCAAGGCCAAGCGTATCCCTAAGAAAATCCTTAAGGCTCATCCAGTCAAAGTTATCACGCGAACCGATGTTTATAAAGTAACGCACTGCGCTGCCACTGCTAAATTCGCGCTTATCGCCGCCTTTTTCGGCTGAAATATCCTTGTTCTTTTTGTAGTAGTTGATAAACCTGTTAAACTCTACCGAAACCATTTTTTTGATAAGTTCCTCTTTGCTAAGGTCTTTCATTACTTCATAAATGGCAGGAAGGTAAGAGTCTATTTCGTGGTCTATTTCCACATCCTTTATCTTGTTGGCAAGGTGGAAAAGCTGTATCTCACAAATTTCTATACCGGAAGGAATATTTTTTTCTTCAAACTTCTGCTTTATAACCTTTTCAATAGCATGTATTTTTCGAAGCTCGCTCTTGGTTATAATAACTATTGATGTACCCAGTTTACCTGCACGGCCTGTACGCCCGCTGCGGTGGTTGTAGGTTTCAATTTCGTCAGGCAGCTGGTAGTTTATAACGTGTGTTACATTATCAACATCTATACCCCTTGCAGCCACATCGGTTGCTACAAGCATCTGTATCTGCCTGCTGCGGAAAGACTTCATTACTGCATCACGCTGCGCCTGTGAAAGGTCGCCATGAAGTGCAGCGGCGTTATAGCCATTTTCAATAAGTTTTTCTGCAACAGCCTGTGTATCCCTTTTTGTACGGCAAAATACCACCGAGAAAATATCAGGATTGGCATCAGCAAGGCGTTTTAAGGCTTCATAACGGTCGCGTGCATTTACAAGGTAAAACTCATGCGATACTGTTGATGAACCTGAATTTTTATGGCCAACCGTTATTTCAAGCGGCTTCCTCATAAATTCGCGGGCTATCCTTGCCACTTCCTGTGGCATGGTAGCCGAGAAAAGCCATGTGCTTTTTTCATTTGGGGTTGTAGATAATATTGAAACAATATCATCATAAAAGCCCATGTTAAGCATTTCATCCGCCTCATCAAGTACGCAAAAATCTATACGCGAAATATCTACAAGCCTGCGGTTTATCATGTCCTGCATCCTTCCCGGTGTAGCAACAATAATCTGTGCGCCGCGCTTTATATCCTTAGCCTGTTCTGTAATGCTTGCACCACCATAAACAGCTACTGTATTAAGCCCTTTAACGTATTTTGAGTATAATTTTATTTCGTTTGTAATCTGCAGGCAAAGTTCACGTGTAGGAGATAATATAAGTGCCTGTGTATTCCTGTTTTCAGGATCTATTTTTTGTATCAGCGGAAAACCGAAAGCTGCCGTTTTGCCTGTTCCTGTTTGTGCCAGTGCAACTATATCGGTATCTTTTTCAAGTAATAGGGGAATCGCTTTTTCCTGTACTTCCGAAGGGGTTTCAAACCCCAGGTCGTTTATCGCCTTCACAAGCGGTTCGCTTAATCCTAATTGTTCAAATTTGTTCATATATAATTTTAAAATAGGTGCAAAGGTACTGATTATTAACGAGATTAGCTAATAGCGGTTTGCAGATTTATTTTAAAGTTATAAATTGGAAATCAGTGGGTTACTTTTTAAGGAACTGTATAAGCTGCGCAACAGCCCTGCCACGGTGGCTTAACAATGCTTTTTCTTCAAGCGGAATTTGTGCAAAAGTAAGGGTTTTCCCACCAGGGCAAAATACAGGGTCGTAGCCAAAACCTTTATCTCCTGCCCTATAATTGGTTATTTTTCCCTCTACTATCCCGGTAAAAAGGTGCTGACTGCCATCAAGGTTTAGGGTAATTACGGTTTTAAACCTTGCATTGCGGTTATCTTTTCCTTCAAGCTCATGCAGCAGCTTGTTTATGTTAGCATTTGCATCTTTAGCTTCACCGGCATACCTTGCCGAATATACACCGGGAGCGCCATTAAGGGCTTCTACCTCAAGGCCGGTATCATCTGCAAAGCAGTTATAGCCATAATTTTTGGTTACATAGTCAGCTTTTAATATGGCATTGCCTTCTATGGTTTCTGCGGTTTCAGGTATCTCTTCAAAACAGCCGATATCTTCCAGGCTCAGTAACTCAATTTCCGGAGGAAGCTGGTGCTTTATTTCAATTATCTTATTTTTATTATTCGAGGCAAAAACAAGTTTCATAGTTATATCCTGTAAGGGTCTCTTTCTTCTTTGCTGCAAAGGGAGTCCGTTAGGTCTGCAATTACAGCCCATCGCATATTGTGGCCATTTCGTACCCGTATTGCGGTTATTATTACAGTAACAAACTCAACAATATTTAAAAGGATAATAATAAACAGGTAGATGCCATAAAATAGTGTAGGCTGCCTGTCGCTGATTATTATTCCCAATGTCCACCCAAAAGCTACAGAGTTGAAAGGAACCATAATAGCCTGTGCAAGTATTGCCTGTATGCAGTGCCACCTGACAAAATATGATGATTTCCTTTGGGCCATGTAATAGCCGACAGATGCAATAACGTTGATTATAGGTAAAGGCAAACCTGCTATTACCGAAACCACACACATTAAGTAGCTGTTTGACGCGCTTTCATACTCATAAGGGTAAATATCCCTCTCTACAGGTTTTTGTATATATTCCATATCCAGTTTATCAACACTATTGCTATTAAAGGTGCTGCTACCCATTTTTTTAACAGCCAGATTTCAGCAGCTCTGTAATTAGTATATAAGGTGCTTTTTCCTGATGTTATATCAAAAAAAAGCCAAAGGGGTACGGCAATCATAATTGCTGTAATAACCAGCCCGAGCGGATTAATAAGCATTGCTTTTGCAATATCGCCCTGTACTATTGAAAGTACAGAGCGTGTACTGCCACATGAAGGGCAGGCTATACCGGTAGCGTTTTTAAAAACGCAGGGTGTAAACGCAGCGGGTTGTTTGTAAGTGTAAATACCATAAACCAGCCAGCCGTATCCGGCTGTTACTGCAATTCCCAAAAGCAGGTATAGCCTGTTCCTTGTCATGCTATATTATAAATACTGTTGTAGTTTTTCCATGTTTTTCTGGCGGGTTGCATCCATAATCAGGAACCAGTCCACAATGGCCCAAATACCAAGTCCACCGCAGGTTAATAATTTACCTACACCAAGCCCGGTATCGCCAATCATAAAACGGTCAATCCCTAAACCGCCTGCAAGCAATGAAACAACTAAAACAGTGGTAGGGTCTTTTAAATCAACAGACTGTATCATTCCCCATTTAGAATCATCAAGAAGCAATAAGCGCTCCCTGATATAATTTACATGATGCCCCTGAAAATATTTGGCGTTTGCCATTAGGTACATGTCAACTTTTTGTGCGTCCATTTTTGTAAATGTTTTTGGTTAATAATCGGTAAATCTATAAAAATAATTTAATGTTTCATAAGATTTAATATGTGGAATAAGCATATTTTTAACCTGAATACTGCTTATTGTTCTGCATAAACAGGCAATATGGATAAAAATTACAGGCAATTACTGTTTAATGCTAAGGTAATGTTATGCGTATTGTAAAAAATTATTATGAGAAAAGTATTTTAATAGTTACTTTTGGGGCGTTTTTAAAACAAACATTGAATATGGTAAAAGATCTATTTGAAAGGATCCAGAAAAATAAGGGACCTTTAGGGAAGTGGGCATCGCAGGCAGAAGGATATTATGTTTTCCCCAAGCTGGAAGGGCCTTTGTCAAACAGGATGATGTTTCATGGAAAAGAGGTTATTAACTGGAGTATAAATGATTATCTTGGGCTGGCTAACCATCCTGAAATAAGGAAGGCCGATGCCGAGGCAGCACAGGAATATGGTGCTGCATACCCAATGGGGGCCAGGATGATGAGCGGGCATACTTCATGGCACGAAAAACTGGAGCAGGAGCTTGCTTCATTTGTGCAGAAGGAAGCAGCCTACCTTTTAAATTTTGGCTACCAGGGCATGGTATCTATAATTGATGCGCTTGTTTCTAAAAACGATATAATTGTTTATGATGTTGATTCGCATGCCTGTATTATAGATGGTGTACGCCTGCATATGGGAAAACGCTTTACCTATAAGCATAATCATGTGGAAAGCCTTGAAAAAAACCTTGAGCGTGCAGTGAACATGGCAGAAACAACCGGAGGCGGTATCCTTGTAATTACCGAGGGTGTTTTTGGTATGCGCGGGCAGCAGGGTAAATTAAAGGAAATTGTAGCCTTAAAGGAGAAATATAACTTCAGGCTTTTGGTTGACGATGCACACGGCTTTGGAACTTTGGGTAAAACCGGTGCCGGGGCAGGAGAGGAGCAGGGATGCCAGGATGGTATTGATGTGTACTTTTCAACATTTGCAAAATCAATGGCCAGCATAGGTGCGTTTGTTGCTGCGGATAAAGATATTATTGATTTCCTTAAATATAACCTGCGTTCGCAGATGTTTGCAAAGGCATTGCCAATGATACTGGTTAAAGGGGCCTTAAAACGCCTTGAAATGTTAAGGACTATGCCTGAGCTTAAAAATAAACTTTGGGAAAATGTAAATGCACTGCAAAGCGGGCTTAAGCAAAGAGGTTTTAATATAGGTGACACCAATACCTGTGTTACTCCGGTTTACCTTGAGGGCAGTATCCCTGAAGCTATGGTAATGGTTAACGATTTAAGGGAAAACTATAATATATTCCTTTCTATAGTTGTATATCCTGTAATACCTAAAGGGATAATATTGCTTAGGATGATACCTACAGCCAGCCATACTATGGAAGATATAAATGAAACCCTTGCAGCTTATGAGGCAATACGCGAAAAACTGCAAAATGGTACCTACAAGAAAATTGCAGAGCAGACTACAGTTGATGTTTCTGCCGAGTAAAATATATGTTGTAAGTAAAAAGCCCGCTTAAAGCGGGCTTT
Source organism: Flavobacterium sp. MK4S-17 (assembly GCF_009848495.1). Taxonomy (GTDB): domain Bacteria; phylum Bacteroidota; class Bacteroidia; order Flavobacteriales; family Flavobacteriaceae; genus Flavobacterium. The sequence goes on along the minus strand of NZ_WWEP01000012.1, from coordinate 49,104 downwards.
TTTTATAAATCTTTTTTATAGGTTTTCCTGCGTTTGTGTATAACAGGGTTAAAGTTTTTCCAAAGGTTGTTCATAGCATAGTTTTCTTCAAGTTCCGGTGTCCTTATGCAGTTCCTTACTTTATTTTTAGTAAAAACCTTATAATATTCATCAAAAATAATTGCGGTTACACCCTTGTTTTGGTATTCGGGGTCCACACCTATAAGGTAAAAGGTTACATCTTTACTGTTTTTTTTAGCCCTGAGCAAATGGATAAAACCAAAGGGGAATAATTTACCTTTTGCCTTTATTAAGGCTTCTGCAAACGAAGGCATTACTATGGTAAAAGCTACAACATTGCCATTTTCATCTTCAACAAACTTTATATATTCAGGGTTGATAAGCCCTATATATTTATTTTTAAAATATTCCTTTTGCGAATCGGAAACTGCCACAAACGACGAAAGCCTTTCATACGACTTATTGAAAAGGTCAAACATTTTATCAACGTAAGGCATGACTTCCCTGGTTGAATTGAAATTAACAGCACGCAGGTTATACCTTTTCTTTATCATTTCACTGGCGCGCTGAAAAGGTTTTGGGTCAACATCATTCATGGTAAATATGCTTTCCCTGTATTCCTTTTCTACAGTTAAGCCCAGCTTTTCAAAATGTTCTTTATAATAAGGAAAGTTATACCATGTAACGGCTGTACCTATCCTGTCAAACCCTTCGGTAAGCACTCCTACCTTGTCAAGGTTGGAAAAGCCCATTGGGCCTTCCATATATTCCAGATTGTTTTCCCTTCCAAAATCGGCTGCCTTTTCCAAAAGTGCCTTTGTAACCTCAATATCATCAATTACATCAAACCAGCCAAAACGCACTTTTTTCAACCCCTGGCTTTTAACTTCCTGCCAGTTGATTATGGCTGCTGTTTTGCCTACCATTTTATTATGCCGCCATGCGGTATAAAACTTAACCTCCGCATTTTCAAAAGCGGGATTTTTAGTTTTATCAAAGGTTTCAAACTCTTCGCTTATTAATGGCGGAACCCAATAGGGATTAGCTTTGTATAACTCAAAAGGAAATTTTATAAATTCTTTTAATTCACTTTTGGTTATGGCTTCTTTTATTGTAATCATTGTTTAATCTTCTGAAGGGGTTTCCATATCATCAAGGCGTTTTTTGCGCCTTTCTCTTAATTCTTTCCTTCGTTTGGCTTTTTTATCTTTTTCCTTCTCCTGTTGTTGTTTCAGTTCTTCTTCCCTGTCACCTTCGCCAAACAGGACAATATCCTTATAATTGGCATCAAACCGCCAGGATATGCCTATACCGCCGTACAGGATAGAAGGCGTGGTTTTAAAATTGGTGCTTACAGAGGCATCAATCTGTAAATTGCTGTTTAAAAGATGGGCTGCACCTATGCGGCCGATACCATCGGCATAAAAATCACTCTTATAGCCCTGGAATTCCAAAAAGCCTGACCACCTTTCATTAAAACCCCTTGTAAGGGTAGAGATGAGGCCGATGCTTGGATAGTCTGTTAGGAATTTATCGGCAATAATATTATTAACCCATACCCATTTGCCAAAATGATTTTGCGTAATAAGCATAAATTTTGGGCTTATCCTGTCGGTTTTAAAAGTATAGGGGTTGTCATTCATTAAAAAGTTACCACCCACATATGCCGAAACAGCGGGTATTATTGACCTCCATTTAAACTTTCGGTTGGCTTTCCAGCTATAAATATTAATCTCCGGCTTATAATTTTTATCGGGGTCAAAAATCAGGTATTTTGCACCTATGGTAAATTGCCTGAAATCATTACGGTTAAAGGTTTCCAGAGCGTTGCTGTACTGGTCAAACTGATATTGCATATCAGCAATAAGCTCAAGTTCTTCCAATATAAGGCCATAACGCAGTGTAAGGTCAAAGCCCATACCTTTTGCTTCATAGTTCAGTACATCATGTTCTTCCATTATGCCATAAGTGCCTGCTTCAATCTGCGCCACGGTTTTACCCACAGCAAATGCCGACATTGATTCTCCCGGCCTGTTGGAATTAATCTGGTCAGTATATTGTGCCGAAGCTGCGGCAGTGCCCAGGAATACTAAAGGAAAAATTTTTTTCAGGAAAGTCATGTTTGGCTTGCTTATTGACGTTATTAGTCCAAAAATACTATATTTTATTATTATTTATGCCCGCTATTTTAAATTTTAAGGGCTATATTTTTTAATTTTGGAAAAAATTACGATATGGAAACGGCGTCATTTACAGGTGTACTGAAAACAATAGCAATATTATTCCTTATATATTATGCAGTTAAGTTTTTATTCAGGCTGCTGGCACCTGTTATTGTACAGCAGGTGGTAAAAAAAGCAGAGCAAAGCTTTCATCAGCAGCAGCAGTATAACCAACAGCAATATAACACCCAAAACAATTACAGCCAACCGGCACAAAAGCCGCAGGAAAAGAAAAAAGTTGGTGAATATATAGACTTTGAGGAAATAGAATAGTAGAATCCTGCCATATAAGCAGGATTTTTATTTTAAGGTGGAATTGTAAAAACGGCAATTGCAGTCTTATAGAAATTAAGTATCTTCACGGCGTTTATACAAAAGCTAAACGCCTAAAGTATTTATGAAAAACCTGAATAAAATTTATCCGCAGTTTCTTGCAATAATTGGCTTTGTACTTGTTTCACTTATTTATTTTTACCCTGTACTTCAGGGCAAAAAAATATACCAGTCAGACATTGCCCAATACACGGGAATGGCAAAGGAGCAAAATGATTTCCGTAGTGAAACAGGGGAGGAGCCTTACTGGACAAATAGTGCTTTTGGCGGTATGCCCACCTATCAGCTTGGCGCCAATTACCCGCACAATTATATAAAATCATTAGATTCGGTACTGCGTTTTTTACCACGTCCAGCCGATTATTTATTCCTGTACTTTTTAGGCTTTTTCATTTTACTTAGGGTCCTCAGGGTTGATAATCTCAAAGCGTTTTTTGGTGCGCTAGCGTTTGGCTTTTCAACCTATCTTATAATAATACTTGGAGTAGGGCATAATGCAAAGGCGCACGCCATAGCTTATATGCCAATGGTAGTGGCGGGAGTAATAATGGTATTCCGAAAAAATTATATTGCCGGCGGGCTGTTAACCCTCCTGGCTGCTGCACTGGAAATAAATGCCAACCATTTCCAGATGACTTATTACCTGTTATTGCTGCTGCTTGTTTTAGGTATTTATTTTATTGTTTGTATAATAAAAAATAAAGAGTACAAACACCTTGGTATTTCAATAGGTATTTTTGCTGTTGCTGCCATACTGGCAGTGGGCGCAAACGCTACCGGGCTTATGGCCACTGCTGAATATGCAGAAATAAGCAACCGAGGCAAAAGTGAACTGACTTTTAATCCGGATGGCTCACCAAATACTACGGAAGCCTCCATGGAATATGATTATATTACAGAGTATAGCTATGGTATTGCTGAAAGCCTTAACCTGATAGCCCCAAGGCTTTTTGGTGGCGGGGCGAGGGAAAATGTAGGGAAGGATTCTGCTTTGTATGAGTTTATACTTTCGCAGGGTGCAACACCGCATGAAGCCGAGCAGTTTGTTTCTTCAGTACCTACCTATTGGGGCGACCAGCCTATAGTAGAGGCTCCTGCCTATATTGGGGCAATAATCTTCTTTTTAGCTGTACTGGCATTGTTTAATGATAAGCGTAAAATAAAGTATGCTTTTTTAGCGGGGGCTGTTTTATCCCTTTTATTATCATGGGGTAAAAACTTCCCGGCACTTACAACTTTCTTTATAGATTATGTGCCCATGTATGATAAATTCAGGGCTGTTTCCTCTATACAGGTAATTTTGGAACTATGTATGCCGGTACTGGCTTTTATGGGCCTGCAATCTTTTTTTAGTACAGATAGTGATAACAGGCTTAAGCAATTGTATAATGCTGCCGGTGTGGTAATGGGGCTTGTTGTTGCACTGTTTCTTATAAAAACCCAGTTTAGTTTTACAGGAGGCCAGGATAATAATATTTTACAGGGATATGGTGATATAGGCCCTGCTTTTGTTGAAGCCCTTAAAGAACAAAGACAAAGCATGTACACGTCAGATCTTTTGCGTTCTGGTATATTAATACTGCTTGCTGCAGGTTTATTGTGGGCTTACGCAAAAGGAAAGCTGAAAGCTGTACCGGCTGTAGTGCTTGTGGGTATTTTAATGGTAGGCGATTTATTTTTTATTGATAAAAACTATGTAAACAGTACCGACTTTGTAAATGCACGCGAAGTTGATGTGCCTTTTTCTCCATCGCAGGCTGATGATTATATATTGCAGGACACTACCCATTACAGGGTATATGAAGCCTTTGGCAGGTTGCAGGGCAAAACATCTTATTTCCATAAATCGGTGGGGGGGTATAGCGCGGTACGCCCAAGAAGGATGGATCAGTTATTTACGCATGTTGTAGAACCAAAACTTACCGAGCTTTTTACCAACCTTGACAGGGAAAGTATGTTGCTTACCAAAAGCTTCCCCGTGCTTGATGTGCTTAATGTAAAATATGTACTACTGCAGGCTAATGACGGGCAGGATGTACCTGTAACCAATCCATCGGCAAATGGGCCGGCATGGTTTGTAAGCAACGTGAAAAAAGTGCAGAGTGCCGATGATGAAATACTGTCTTTAAACAAAATAGATACTAAACAAACAGCAATAGTAAACAGTAATGATTTTCCTGACGCTGTAAGCAAAACCACTTTTGCAAAAGACAGTACTGCTACTATTAAACTGACGTCATATGAACCTAATTATGCGAAATATGTTTCTGACAACGCAGATGATGGGCTGGCAGTTTTTTCTGAAATGTATTATGGCAACGGCTGGAATGCTTATATTGATGGTAAGTTAACTCCCCATTTCAGGGCTGATTTTGTGCTGCGTGCCATGCAGGTTCCTGCCGGAAAGCATACTATAGAATTTAAATTTGAGCCGCAAATTGTAAAAACAGGCAGTACTATAGCACTTGCCAGTTGTATAGTAATACTGTTATTGATAATTGGCGGAATTTACATCCACAATAAAAAGCATAAAGCTATAGCATAATTATGCCGCAAAGTTCAGCAGAAGTTACAAAGAAAGTACTTATTGTTACATATTACTGGCCGCCTGCCGGAGGGCCGGGAGTGCAGCGCTGGCTGAAATTTGTTAAGTATCTTCCTGAATTTGGTATTGAGCCTATAGTATATGTGCCGGAAAATCCAACTTATCCGTTGGTTGACGAAGGCCTTATGGATGAGGTTAGCCTTAGTTTACAAATTATTAAGCACAGGATAACCGAACCTTATGCCTGGGCTTCCGTTTTTTCTAAGGGTGATACAAAAAAAATAAGTTCCGGTATAATCCCGCATAAAAAAAAGCAATCGTTTGTGCAGCGTGCCATGCTGTGGATAAGGGGTAACATTTTTATCCCCGATGCCCGCGTGCTTTGGGTAAAGCCCTCGGTTAAATATCTTTCGCATTATATACAGCAACATAATATAGATACCGTTATAACAACAGGGCCGCCACACAGCCTTCATCTTATTGGGCTTGAACTTAAAAAGCAGCTGCAGGTTAACTGGTTTGCTGATTTTCGTGACCCGTGGACAACCATTGGCTACCACAAAGAATTAAAGCTGGGAGCTAAAGCAGCTAAAAAACATAAGGAACTGGAGAAAGAAGTGCTTAATTATGCTGATACCGTTATTGTAACCAGCCCTACAACAAAAAAAGAGTTTGAAGCAATTACCACCAGGCCTGTAGAGGTTATTACCAATGGTTATGATGTAGAAAAGACTGGCAGGCAAAAACCTGATGAAAAGTTTACACTGGCGCATATAGGGTCTTTTCTTTCGGAGCGCAACCCGCGCATTTTATGGAAAGCTTTATCTGAGCTTGTAAAGGAAAATCAACAGTTTAAAAATAATTTTGAATTAAAGCTGATAGGGGCTGTAAGCCAGGAAGTGCTGGATGCACTGGAAGAATTTAAATTGATGCCTTATTTAAATAATATGGGATATGTGCCCCACGCAGAGGCTGTGGTACAGCAAAGAAAATCTCAGGTATTGCTTTTGGTGGAAATAGACTCTGTTGATACTAAATGCATAATACCGGGCAAGCTTTTTGAGTATATGGTTTCAGAAAGGCCCATATTAGCTATCGGCCCGGAAGATGCAGATATCGCCCACATTATCAAGAGCACCAATACAGGCGTTTTTACTACTTATTATGAGCTTGAGAAAGTAAAAAATACTTTACTTGAATTTTTTAATGCTTACCGTAAAGGCGAACTGAAATCTCACGCCATAGGTTTGCAGCAATATTCACGCAAAAACCTTACTGCGCAGTTGGCCGCCTTAATTAAAAAGTAAATCCCGCCAGACTTAGGAGTACTGACGGGACTTAACAAACCAACCAACCAATTATTAACAAAATCCCAATCATGAGATTCTGTTTATTATATACGCAACTAATGTGCCAAAGGATTTATTTATAATGTTAAAATTTTCTATATAGAAAAATTATAACGTTTTTTGGCTATTCTTTTAAAACTGCAATTTTACGTAAAAAAAATGGATTCCCATTCGCCAGCTTAACTAATTTGTCATAAATAGCATTTTTATGTATTTCCTTAAGAAAAATACCTGAAATCAATATTTCATCAATAATAAGTCCTTTAGTGGCTGGAGCATCGGCAAATAATAAAAATTCGATATTCTTTTCGCAAAGTATATCGTCCATAACCATAAATAAGGCTTCTTTGTTAATATGACCGCCTGAATTAAATATTTTATTTTTTATTTTTTTAAATAACGTCAGGTAAGATGCAGGGGTTTCTTTAGCCGTTAAATAATGCTTGTAATCTTTAATATAACCAAGGGCATAATCATAAGCATTCCTTTTTGCAGGCTCACCTAAAATTCCGTAAGCTTCGGCTATTTCCTTAAATAATTCCTCGCTTTTATGGTTGCCACTATTTTTATCAGGATGATACTGTACAGCCAGTGTCCTGTAGGCCTTTTTTATTTCAGCCTGAGAGCATCCGGGTGTTACACCTAATATTTTATAATGGTTTTTCATTTCACTTTCATTCTATATGAATAATACAATTTATAAAAGTAATTATATATGGCTACAAAATAGCAATTGTAAGAATTTACTGTTTTAAATAATAAAGTTATATTAAATAATTGTTCTGCAAATATAAACTTATTAAATTGTGGCCTTTATTATAAACCAAAATGAGTATGAAAAAAATTACATTTTTATTAGCGATTTTATTTGGTATTACTGCCCAGGCTCAGCTGCCTGAAGATTTTGAAGGTGCTGTTTTTCCACCTGCGGGATGGGCTGTATATGCCGGGACAAATGGTGAGGGCCCTGAAAATAGCTGGGGCGTAACAGAAGAAGCCTACAATGGCACGGGAGCAGCCTATATTGAATATGAAGCTGCTTCGGATGGTACTGTAGCAGAAGACTGGCTTGTAACCCCATTGGTAACTATTAGTGCCAGTGCAAGTTCACTTTCTTTTTATCAATCCCAGTCTTATGGAAGTGAATATGGATCTGAATATACTGTAAGGATATCCACAACTTCGCAAACTGACCACGCAAGTTTTACTGTTGTTGATTTACAGTCAGAATCTGATTTCTCAAACACGTATTCACAAAAAATTGTTGACCTTAGTGCTTATGCCGGGCAATCGGTTTATATTGCCTTTGTAATGTCAAACAACGATGGAGATGACTGGTTTATTGACGATGTGGAAATGATTGACACAAGTTCTTTGGTTTTACCAACTTGTGCATCTAACCCTACACCTACAGATATGGCTACCAATATTCCTGTAGGCGATGTAGTTTTTGCATGGGATGCGCCAACAACAGGATCTGAACCTATTACTTATGATTTATATTATGGCTTAGAACCGGGTGAGGCTACAAACCTGATAGGTAATTTTGAAACTACATCTGCTGATATTGATTTATCAGGCTACAGTACAACTTTTTACTGGAAAATTGTACCGAGAAATACTTTAGGCCAGGCAGTAGGTTGTGTTGAGTGGAGCTTTACTACAGAGGCAGAGCCTGTTGTAGCACCTGATTACACCAATGATTTTGTAGAATTTCCAGGAGAGGGCTGGACTACTGCTTCCGGTACTTTGGCAGAAGGCCCTGTTTATGCAGGAAATTATTGGAGTGCAGATGCATTTGGAAATGATGAAACTTCAGGTTCTGAAAGTGCGGTTGTAAATATTTATGAAGGTTTTCCACTTTTTGGATCTCCGGCAACAAGTGACTGGCTTTTATCACCTTTGTTTAATTTAACAGCAGGAACATACTATATAAATTTTGATGCCGCACTTACAGGGTATAATGTTACCACGCCTGCCAGCTTTGGGCCGGATGATTTTGTAGCATTACTATATACTGCTGATAATGGTACAAACTGGACTGAAATTACCCGTTGGGATGCCACAAACCCTGTTACTGCAGGTGCAGTTCCTGAAATTGCATTTTCACAGACAGGTAACGTTAAATTTGCTTTTTATGCAGAAACAGTTGAAGCTTCTGGCACTGATGTTGAATTTTTTATCGATAATTTCAGCCTGACTCAAAGCTCGCTTAGTGTTGCAAATAACAATTTAGAGAATTTTGCTTACTATCCTAACCCGGTTAAAAATATTTTGAACCTTTCTTACACTTCTGATATTGAGGGTGTGGAAATATATAACCTTTTAGGACAAACCGTATTGCAAAAAGAATTAAATACAAGCAATGCCCAGGTAGATTTATCTACACTTGCTGCAGGAAATTACTTTGCCAAAGTTAAAGTAGGTAATGCAGTAAAAACTATTAAAATAGTGAAGCAGTAATATAACTTCAGTATAAATAAAAAAACCAGCCATTCGGCTGGTTTTTTTATTTATGGTAATCATTACATACCATCTTCTGTATTTTCCATAGCAAACTGTGAGTAATACAGGTTTTTATAATAGCCTGTTTCCCGGTTGATAAGGTCGTAGTGCGTGCCCTGCTCTACAATTTTACCCTTATCCATTACAATTATTTTGTCAGCATTTACAACTGTTGCCAACCTGTGGGCAATAACTATGGATGTCCTTCCCTGCGTAATGGTATCGGTTGCGGTGCGTATAAGTTCTTCAGAATACGTATCTACAGAAGAGGTAGCTTCATCCAGTATTAATATACTTGGATTGCTTACATAAGCCCTTAAAAAAGCTATAAGCTGACGCTGCCCTGAAGAAAGCATAACGCCGCGCTCCTTAACGTTATAATCATAACCGCCCGGAAGGCTCATAATAAACTCATGTACGCCTATGGCTTTGGCCGCGTTGATAACATCCTCTCGGGTAATATCAGGTTCATTAAGGGTAATGTTGTTTAATATAGTATCGGCAAAAAGGAAAACGTCCTGCAAAACAATGGCAATCTGTTTACGCAGGCTGTCCAGTGTAAAATCATATATATTAATACCATCAATAGTTATGCTGCCGCTGTCAATTTCATAAAAGCGGTTCAGCAGGTTAATTATAGTTGACTTACCTGCACCGGTAGCACCTACAATAGCAATGGTTTCACCGGCTTCTACTTTAAGGTTAATGCCCTTTATAACTTCTTCGTTTTCTATATAGCTGAAACGGACATTTTCAAAAATGATCTCACCATTAAAATGCCCTGCTTCCTGCTGGCCCGGCACCTGTATGTATTGTTCCATATCCAGGAGTTCAAATACCCTGTCTGACGCTACTATACCCATTTGCATTTCATTAAATTTATCAGCTATCTGCCTTAACGGGTTAAACAGCATACTAATCAGCATGGTATAGGCAAAAAGGTCGCCAAAGGTGGTCATATTATCACCGTTTAATATATTAAGTCCGCCATACCATATAACAAAACCTAATGTTAACGAAGAAATAATATCTGCAATAGGGAAAAAGATGGAGTTATACAGAATATTTTTTTGCCAGGCATCATTATGTTTTTTGTTTATCTGTTTAAACTTTTCATATTCTATGTCCTCACGGTTAAAAAGCTGGACTATTTTCATACCGGTAAGCCTTTCCTGAACAAAGGTATTAAGATTAGCCACCTGTGCACGTACCTCTTCAAACGCGCCTTTCATTTTTTTCTGGAAAATGCGTGTGGCATACAGCAGTATGGGCATAGCAAGTATAACTATCAAAGTAAGCTTCCAGTTCATATAAAACATAAAAGCCAGTACTACAATCATTTTCAGTAAGTCGCTTATTATCATGAACAATCCCTGGCTAAATATGCGTGCTATAGATTCAATATCAAAAACAGTACGTGTTACCAGCCTTCCCACAGCTTCATTATCAAAAAACTTCATTCGGAAAGAGGTAATATGCCTAAACAGTTTTTCGCGTATGTCTTTTACAATATCCTGTCCCAGCCAGTTGGCCCAATACACAAAGTAGTACTGAGATATTACTTCAAGAAGGAGCACGCCACCCATCAATAATATGTAATATAACAGTCCCTGCTTATCGGCATTGCTTATATAGCTGTCAACAGTCTGTTTTAATAAATAGGGGCGCAGTGCGGCAAATATTGATAATGATATTGCAAAAACAATTACCCATGTAAAACGGGTGCGGTAAGGCTTTGCAAATAGCATTAACTTTTTTAATGAGGATGACTTTATGGCTTTCATAACAATTTAAAACGGCTTAAATATACGGATAAATAACCTTTGTAAGGTATAACCCATGTGCGGGAACCGAGAAGCCTGCACGGCTCCTGTCCCGGCTTTTTATTATAATATGTAAATCTTCAACAGTAATTTTTCCGGTACCTATTTCCACTAAAGTGCCTACTATAGCCCGTACCATATTTCGCAAAAACCTATCGGCAGTTATGGTAAAAACAAGCCTGTTGCCATTTTTTTCCCAGTATGCTTCCGTAATATCGCAATTAAAGGTTTTAACGTCGGTATGTGTTTTGGAAAAACATTTAAAATCTTTATACTGCAATAATATTTTTGCTGCCTCATTCATTTTGTCCACGTCCAGGTGATGAAAGTTATACCAGCTCCCTTCATGTATAAAAGCATCCTTAAAGGTATGAATGTGATATTCATAAGTACGGCTTGTGGCATCAAATCTGGCATGGGCTTCATCATCAACCGGTATAAAACGATATACAACGATGTCTTTTGGCAAAAAGGAATTCAGTTTTTGTACCAATAAATCATTATCAATCTCCGGATAATCAAAATGGGCATACATACGTGCAGCATGCACACCGGTATCCGTCCGTCCTGCACCAACAACATCAATTTGCTGCCGCAGTAAAACTGACAATGCTTTATTTATAGTTTCCTGAACCGTAATGCTATTGGGCTGCGATTGCCAGCCGTGGTAGTTTTTTCCGTTGTAGGCAAATTCTATAAAATATCTCAAAACTGGCTGCTGAAAAATTACACGCAAAGATACTTAAATAAAGGCTGGTTAAAAAGTAAAATTATAATGCATAAGCTGCCTTATAACACGTTTTGTAACTTTGTTTAAAATGTAGTTTATAAATGAAAAAAATACTGCTCCTTTCCGATACCCATAGCTATATAAATGATACTATTTTAAAATATGTAAAACAGGCAGATGAAGTGTGGCATGCGGGCGACATTGGAGATTTATCGGTAACCGATACTATAAAGAATATAAAGCCGCTTAGGGCGGTATATGGCAATATTGATGATAATAATGCGCGACAGGAATTTCCTTTAAATAACAGGTTTATGTGCGAAGGCGTAGATGTATGGATAACGCATATTGGTGGATACCCGGGTAAGTATAATGTTGCGGTGCGTAATGAAATTATGCAGAATCCGCCAAAGCTTTTTATCTGTGGGCATTCGCATATTTTAAAAGTACAGTACGACCAAAAACTGGGATTGCTGCATATGAATCCGGGAGCAGCAGGTATTAAAGGCTTTCATCAGGTGCGTACTATGTTACGCTTTGTAATTGAAGGCGATAAAATACAACAACTGGAAATAATAGAGCTTGGTAAACGGGGCTAATAAAAAAAGCCGGGCTGTTAACCCGGCTTTTTCTCGCACTAATAAACTAAGTTAAAAGGTTTATCGTAATCTGTCAACAGATTTTACGAGATCTTCGTCCTTTTTGATAGCCTTATTGGCAAGGCTTAAAAAAACGATAGAAATAATCGGAAGAATCATCCCAATACCCTTCTCAGAAACAGCCTTTGCAGGATCTGCCTCTCCGGATAAATTTAGTGACCGATATACAAATAATCCTAATAAAATTAAATTCAATATTATATTCAGTCTGCCCATTACAAACTGTTTTTTCCTTTTTTTGTAAGTAAATATACTCACCAGCGATAGCGTTGTACTAAGCCCGAACAGCGCTACGAACGACAGGTCGAACATAAAAAAGTATTCCTGCCCATTTTCCGTTTTCCACAAAGGGAAAACAAAAGGCAGTACACCTGTTGCAATAAATGCTATAAAAAGATATATAGTTTGTATTCTTTGTAACATTACCGCTTGTTTTGCTCCACAAAATTATGTTTTCTTTTTAAAAAAATGCTATTGCATACTAAAAATAAATTTGTATTATTGCACTACAAAATCATAATTACTTCATTCCGCGAAGTATATAATGTTTTCCCAACAAAAAAGATTTTACACTTCCCGTTAACACACACTATAATTTAACTCTAAATTTTTACATGTTTGATATTTCTGAATTAAAAGAAATGAAGCTTCCTGAGCTTCAGGAAATTGCAAAAAAAGCGAAGATCAACAAATACAGAGGTTTAAAAAAAGACGATTTAATTTACCAGATTTTAGACCAACAGGCAGCAGACCCTGCCACAGTTAAAACGCTTTTTGACCCTGCTGCACCGGCAGATAAAGCTGATGAAAAAACAGCAGAAAAACCAAAAAGGGCAAGAATAAGCAAGCAGGAAAAGCCTGCTGCTGATAATAAACCGGCACCTAAAGCAGAAGTTAAGCAAAGGGAAGAAAAACCGGCTGCTAAAAACGATAAGCCTGCAGGGCAGGATACAGAAACAATCCGTACTGAAACTGCTGAAGTAAAAGAAGTTCCGGCAGTAGAGAAAAAACAGGAAAGAAATATACCACAAAACCTTAAAGACAGGAAAAAGAATACTCCTGTTAAGGAAAGCAAACCCAAGACTGATAATAATACTGATGCAAAGTCCGCAAGGCCGCAATTATCAGAGGAGGAAAGGCAGGCGCAAATAGAAAGGGCCAATGCCAACAACCCAAACCACCCGAGCTATAAAAAGAAACAGCAGCACCAGCAAAATTTCCGTGAGCCTGATTATGAGTTTGATGGCATTATAGAAAGCGAAGGTGTTTTGGAAATGATGCCTGATGGTTATGGTTTCCTTCGTTCATCAGATTATAATTACCTCGCATCGCCTGATGATATTTACCTTTCCAATTCACAGATAAGGCTTTTTGGGCTTAAAACAGGGGATACGGTTAAAGGAGTGGTAAGGCCTCCAAAAGAAGGCGAAAAATATTTTCCGCTTGTTAAAGTGCTTAAAATTAACGGGCATGACCCGCAGGTAGTGCGCGACAGGGTTTCATTTGAGCATTTAACCCCGCTTTTCCCTGATGAAAAGTTTAACCTTGCTGATAAGCAAAGTACTATTTCTACCAGGATTATCGATTTGTTTTCGCCAATTGGCAAGGGCCAGCGTGGTATGATAGTGGCACAGCCCAAAACAGGTAAAACCATGTTGCTGAAAGATATAGCCAACTCCATTGCCGCGAACCATCCTGAAGTGTACCTTATAGTATTACTTATTGATGAGCGCCCTGAAGAGGTAACAGATATGCAGCGCAGCGTTAGGGGTGAGGTAATAGCCTCAACCTTTGATGAGCCTGCCGACCGCCACGTTAAGGTAGCCAATATTGTGCTTGAAAAAGCCAAACGCCTTGTTGAGTGCGGCCATGATGTGGTAATACTGCTTGACTCAATAACACGTCTGGCAAGGGCATATAATACTGTACAGCCCGCTTCGGGCAAGGTATTGAGTGGTGGTGTAGATGCCAACGCACTACAAAAGCCAAAACGATTTTTTGGTGCAGCACGTAATATTGAAGGCGGAGGCTCGCTTAGTATTATTGCTACAGCACTTACCGATACAGGCTCCAAAATGGATGAGGTTATTTTTGAAGAGTTTAAAGGTACGGGCAACATGGAATTGCAGCTTGACAGGAAAATTGCCAACAGGCGTATATTCCCTGCCATTGACCTTACGTCTTCCAGTACACGCCGTGATGATTTATTGCTTGACGAAAAAACAATACAGCGCATGTGGATAATGAGGAAATACCTTGCCGATATGAATCCTGTGGAAGCGATGGACTTTATTAATGACCGCTTTAAGAAAACAAGGAATAATGAAGAGTTCCTGCTTTCTATGAATGATGATTAATTAAAAAAGTATAGTTACTATAAATAAAAAATCCCGCTTTAAGGCGGGATTTTTTTATTATTCGCCGGTAACTTCCTTAACCAGTATAACTGTAGCCTTAAATCCTGTTGCTAAATTCCACTGGTTTGATGATACTATATTTTCCTTATCATCATAAACCCGGAATTCGGCTGTATTGGGGCCGGAAGTCCCTTGGTTTAATGCCTCAAAATCTATTTTATTAAAGCCGGGCTCCAGTGTTATCTGTATCCCTCTAAAATCACTGTCTAAAATTATCTCAGGTACTATTATCCTGTCGTTATGCAATATTTTAATCCTGTCGCCATCTACGTATTCAAAATCGCGGGCAAGTATCTGTACATATTTAGCGTTAGTTTTATGTTCACCAAAAAACTGGTTGCCCCTGAAGGCCTCGTTGGATTCTCCACGCGGTTTAATAGTAGTCCTGTCGGCATATTCCTGGCTCCGGTTTACAAAATTATCTGTTTGCAGCAACACACTGGAATTATTTTCCTTTTCAGCACCAACTTCAATTTTTGGCAGGTGGAGGTTTTTCTTTTCGGGAGTAAGGTTAAAAGGGCTTTCCACCGGTGTTGTTGCCGGCGCTGTAGGTGTTATAGGCGTGTTGCTTCGGGGTATGGCAATACCGCCCGAAGGCTTTGTATCATATTGTGCCCAAAGCCTTGCTGAAGATAAAAAAAGGAATGCCAGTAAGAAAAAATATCTCATGTATAATACCCGATGATTTAAACAAAAATACAAAATTACAGTTTAAGCATATTTTTAATTAACGCCTGTAAAATCATATTATTTTACATCAAAGATAAAGCCAGAAATTTACAGAGCCTATTTATGCCTGCCCGTGCGGCTTTGCTCTGCATTCCAGTCGTCGGCACTTTTATTTTGGTCGCGTTCATCAAACTGTGCAGGTTTATCTTTCCCTTCGTAATGTGCATTATGGCTCACATCATCATTTGCCTGTGTAGTTTCTGTATTTGTTTTCCTGTTCTTTTCCATAGCAGTTTTTATTTTAATATTACATAAATATTATAAATCAGGCTGTTAAGGATATTGTAAAGTGCAGTTAGTAAATAAGTTCTTCCACATTTTTCCTGATGTTCTCGGCAATTATATCGGTAGGAAGGTCATTGGGGTCAGTTCCAAAAGGGTCTTCAATCTCTTCTGCAATAAGCTCAAGGCTGGCAAGTACATAAAAAATAAATACCACTACAGGTATTACATAATACCCCAACTGAAAAACATATCCAAAAGGAAGCGTCATTACGTAAAAGAAAATAAACTTTTTAATAAATGCACTGTAAGAATAGGGTATGGGTGTATTTTTAATACGTTCGCAGGCACCGCATATATCAGTAAAGGATTGAATTTCAGAATCCAGTATAATTAACTGGTCACCTGTAATTTTACCGGATGTATAAAATTCATTTACGCGGGCAATCATGTTTTTTGCAATCTGGTTGGGCTTATGTTTGTAATGGTCGGCAGATAGCGTTGCGTCTTCAAATAATTCATGGCTAATGTCGGCATTTTTAAGGTGCAGGCTTAAAACTGAAGCATAAGCCGGGATGAGTTTCTTCATAATTTCCTTATCCTCTTTGTCCTTTAGCATTATTGACATTTTTATGGCAAGGTTGCGGCTGTTGTTTACAAGCGCGCCCCACATTTTCCGCCCTTCCCACCAGCGGTCATAGGCAGTATTGGTGCGGAAAACCAACAGCATTGAAATAACAAAGCTAAGTATGGTGTGCACTACAATAATATTTTTTATCTCGCTGCTTTGGGAAAGCTGCCAGTACTCAAGTTCAAGATATGCAATGCCCCAGGAATATACAGCTATACCCGCCATAACCGGTAAAAGCTTACGGAAAGTATCGCCTTTATGAAACCTGAAGATAAAAGAAAACCACTCTTTAGGGTTGTAGGAAACCATGCAGTATATTTTATGTCAAATATAACGTAAGAATTATTATCAGGGGCCTTTTTTACTCAATTTCAATCCATACGGGTGCGTGGTCGCTTGTTTTTTCCCAGCCACGAACATGGCGGTCAACCCCGGCTGATTTAAGGCGGCCTTCAAGTTTTGGGCTTAGCAGGAAGTGGTCTATCCTCAACCCTGCATCCCTGCCATAAGCATTTCGAAAATAGTCCCAAAAAGTATATATTCTTTCGTCAGGATATAATTTTCGCAAGGCATCTGTCCAGCCCTGAGCCACGAGCGAATGGAAAGCTTCGCGTGTTTCCGGCCTGAAAAGCGCATCTTTTACCCAGCGTTCCGGTTTATATACATCAAGTTCGGTGGGCATTACATTAAAATCGCCTGCAAGCACTACAGGTATATTAAATTTCAAAAGTTCAGCCGAACGTGCTTTCAGCCTTTCAAACCACTTTAGCTTATAATCAAACTTGGGGCCTGGTGCAGGGTTGCCGTTTGGCAGGTACAGGCAGCAGATAAGCACATCATTTACCATAGCTTCAATATACCGGCTTTGTAAATCTTCCTCATCACCAGGCAGTCCGCGCCCCACTTCTTTTATTTCAATATTATGTGCTAATATTGCTACCCCGTTCCAGCTTTTTTGCCCATGCCATAACGCATTATACCCGGCATCATTAATGGCCTCCAGCGGAAATTTTTCCTGCGGTGCTTTCAGTTCCTGCAAACACACAACATCAGGCTGGGCCTCTTTAAGCCATTTTAATAAAACCGGCAGCCGGCCGTTAACACCGTTTACATTATAAGTAGCTATTTTCATTTTTGGGTATTATTAATAGTAAGTCCCATTTCACTTAATTTTTCACCGCCTTTAATACCAAAATCCAGTGTGCGGATAGGGAACGGAATCATTATGCCATTGGCATCAAATGCTTTTTTGATACTGATGATAGCCTCACTGCCTACTTTTTTAAACTCCAGTTGCTCGGCTGTGTCAATCCACATGCGAATGGAAAAATTAATGGAACTGTCACCAAACGATTCGTAAAAAAACGCGGTTTCAAAGGTTTTTGAAATGCCGTCTATATCCTTAACAGCATCAAGCGTTACCTGCCTTACTTTTTCAAGGTCTTCCCCGTAGGAAACACCTACCTGCAAGTCAAAACGCCTCTTTTTCAGGTAGGAGTAATTTTCTATAGGATTTTGAAAAACATCCTTATTGGGTATTATAACGGTTTGCCCGCCAAATGTGCTTATAACCGTATCGCGCAGGTTTACCTCAACTACTTTGCCCATAATCCTTTATATTTACAATATCCCCCACACGTATAGGTTTGCGGAATGAGATAAAAATACCCGACATAAAATTAGCGGCTATATCCTGGAAGGCAAAAGCCAGTGCCAAACCTAATATACCTGCTCCTGCAAGGGCTGTAGTTACTGCCCTGTCCAGCTTTAGGACAGATAGTGCCGTGAAAATTACAATGCCAATAAAAATGATATAAATAACTGAACTGAAAAGGTTATTGAGTGTTACATTGGCCGACATTTTACGTATTAACCGCAGGGACAGCCTGCGAACCCATTTAGCTATAAAGAAGCCAACAACCAGTATAATGGCAGCTATAACAATATTAGGCAGCATACTGATTACAGCCTCTGCCCAGTTTACCAGTTTTTCAGTAATAAGTTCGGAAAAGGAGTATATGTTAAACTGCATAAATCTATTTTTAATATTATGTTTGGTTATTAAAAATAGTAAATTCAGAAGAAGATATTTATTAATTGATGATTTATTTGCTTATTTTAAGTCATCAATTATATCAAAAAAGTCGTATTCATGTATTAGCATTATTGTATGTCCCTCTTTTCTATAGTTTAATGCTTTTTCTACTTTTCTGCCATAGCAGGCAAAAGCCCATGCTGGATTGCCACTATCTCCCACAATTAGATAATCAGTTTTTTTAGTGACACTATTTACTGTTATACCTCCAAGCTTTTCAATATCTTTTTTTAATTCGTTTCTATTCCCTCTATTTAAAACTCCTGTTATACAAAAAGTTTTTCCATCAAATATTACTTCAGGCTCGCTCGTACATAAGCCTCCAATATTAATACTTGTAGTTTCTTGAGTTATCTTATTTGAGATTTCTTGGTCATGCAATCTTATAAAATGTTTAAAGAACGCCTTTAAAACCAAAATTTCTTCTTCTTCAATTTTTTTATCACTAATAATAGACAAAATTAAACTTCTCAACTCATCGTAAGGATAATAAGATGTAAGGTGTTCATTTCTATTAAGCCAAGTATTTAAATTATAGATTTCAGTTTCATTAATAATTCCATCTGCCATTATTCCATGACATAATCCTTGTAAAGTTTGCAAGTCAGCCGTTACCGCATTATAGTAATAACTATCCTGCTCATATTTTTGACATAACCAATATAAATCTTCAATAGTTTCATGTATTGTATCTTGATTAAGTTCATCTACATCAATTAAAGAACTTTGTATTATATACATAAATTCTTTGAAAGGATTTCTTTTTATGAGAGCTTGATGCGTTAAAGCCCATTTATTAAGTTCATTGATTTCTGCTTTATTAACTACACCATCTAAATTTATTCCCTCTAATATACCTTTCAAAGAATTAATAGCTTTATCTGCTTCACTACGGGTAGTAAATATTCTGTATTCCAAAGTATTGATTGATTCCATGAATTAAATATTTATTTCAAATATAATTAAATATTTAACTAATATAATTCCAGATATTTTTCTTTTTGGTAATTTCTATGTAGGCATTTTTAAGTGCAGCATGTTCAGGTTTAGCTAACGATGGATCTTCCTTTAGCAGCTTTACGGCATGGTGGCGGGCAAGCGATAAAATATCACGGTCTTTAACCAAGTCGGCTATCTGCAGGTTCAATACCCCGCTTTGCTGTGTGCCCATAATATCACCAGGGCCACGCAGCTTCAGGTCAACTTCCGCTATTTCAAAACCGTCATTTGTACCGCACATGGTTTCCAGCCTTATTTTACTGTCATTACTTAACTTGTGCCCGGTCATTAATATGCAATAGCTTTGGTCGGCACCCCGGCCCACACGTCCACGCAACTGGTGCAACTGACTCAGCCCGAAACGTTCGGCACTTTCTATAACCATTACACTGGCATTGGGTACATTAACCCCAACTTCAATAACAGTGGTGGCAACCATAATATTGGTTTTACCCTTTGCAAAACGCTCCATTTCGCTGTCCTTGTCGGCTGGCTTCATCTTTCCGTGCACTATGCTTACGCTGTATTGCGGCAAAGGAAAATCGCGTGATATGCTTTCGTAGCCATCCATAAGGTCTTTATAATCCATGGTTTCACTTTCCTGAATTAACGGATATACTATATAAACCTGCCGCCCC
This sequence comes from Flavobacterium sp. MK4S-17, assembly GCF_009848495.1. Classification (GTDB taxonomy): domain Bacteria; phylum Bacteroidota; class Bacteroidia; order Flavobacteriales; family Flavobacteriaceae; genus Flavobacterium. Next base: position 29,207 of record NZ_WWEP01000012.1, on the reverse strand, counting down.
TTGGCAATTTCCTCTTTAAGGAAAGCCCATACCTTTAAGCGGTTATTGTCAAACCGGTGTACTGTTTTAATAGGCTTCCGGCCCGGGGGCAGTTCATCTATTACAGATATATCAAGGTCACCGTAAAGGCTCATGGCAAGCGTTCTTGGTATTGGGGTTGCAGTCATTACCAGTATATGCGGCGGAATATCGTTTTTATGCCACAGTTTGCTGCGCTGTTCCACGCCAAAGCGGTGCTGCTCGTCAATAATGGCAAGCCCTAGGTTTTTAAATTGTACTTTATCTTCCAGCAGGGCATGGGTGCCTATAATAATATGCAGTGAACCATTTTCAAGTTCCTCATGTATTATTTTCCTGTCAGCGGTTTTGGTAGAGCCTGTCAGCAGGCTTATTTTAATCCCTAATGGTTCGGCAAGTTTAGTAAGCCCGTTATAATGCTGCGTGGCAAGAATTTCTGTCGGGGCCATTAAACATGCCTGGAAACCGTTATCAAGCGCAAGCAGCATGCTCATTAAAGCTACAATAGTTTTACCTGAACCCACATCGCCCTGCAAAAGCCGGTTCATTTGGGCAGGCTGCCCCATATCGTGCCTTATTTCCTTTAAAACCCTTTTTTGGGCATTGGTAAGTTCAAAAGGCAGGTGCCTCTCATAAAAAGAAGTAAAATAATCGCCTACAACATCAAATACATGCCCTTTTATTTTATGTTTCCTGATAAGGTTTTTGGTTATTAGCTGTAGTTGTATAAAAAAAAGCTCTTCAAATTTTAGCCTGAATTGCGCCCTTGCCAAAATTTCCTGGCTTTTAGGGAAATGGATGTTGAACAGTGCTGCGTTTTTAGGTATAAGGTTCAATTCCTTCAGGAGTGATTTTGGCAATGTTTCACTGAATAGCGCCTGCGTTTCTATAAAAAGCTGCTGCATTATTTTAGCCATAACCTTATTGGTAATGCCCCTTTGCGACAGCTTTTCGGTACTGGGGTATATAGGCTGCATGGCGGTGCGCAGGCTTTTTTCATGTTCTGCAAGCAGTTCCATTTCAGGATGCGGCATGCTGAACTGCCCGTTAAACTGGGTGCATTTTCCAAATATTACATAAGGTACATTTATCTTTATACTGTCGCGAACCCATTTTTGCCCCTGAAACCATACAAGTTCCATTTCGCCTGTACCATCGGTAAATGTGGCTACAAGCCTGCTGCCACGCTTTTGCTCAACTGTCCTTATATTGATAACCTTACCTACAACCTGTACTTCAGCACCACTGTTTACCAGTTCATTTATCCTGTAATAGCGTGTGCGGTCAATATACCGATTTGGGAATAAATGCACAAGGTCGCCATATTTATGGATGTTAAGTTCCTTGCGTAATAAATCGCCGCGTGCAGGGCCAACGCCTTTAAGGTATTCTATGGGAGTTTCAAGGAGGTTATTCATCCGGGCGCTTAAGTCCTTATATTTGTAAGACCGCCTGCTTAGAAGGCAGATGACCTATATACCAGTATATCGGTTACGATTTGAGATGCTAAGATAACAAAAGTTGTTAAATCATGATAACGCAACTTATACACTAATGGTCATTTCCCCGGTTGTGCATGGTATTTGCTTAACTTTGCAAAAACTTAGTTTATGAAGCACGCCTTAAAATACTTTTTTTACCTGTTTGTACCGTTAGCAGCGTTTTCTCAGCAAAAAGGAGTAGATTTTAAAACAGCGACTGTTGCTATTGCTTTTAATGTGCCTGATAAACAAGTGGAGGGCAGGGTAAAATATATTTTTGACGTAGCTGATAAACCCGATACCATATACATTGATGCACACAATATGGAGTTTAACGATGTAAAACTGAACGGTAAAAAAGCAGGTTGGGTAAAATCGGCAGCACAGCTTAAATTATTTAAAGGCTATAAAAAAGGCAGTAATACGGTTGAGTTTATTTATACAGCTAAGCCCCGCCAAACACTTTACTTTGTAAAGGATGGCAGTTACAACCAGATATGGACGCAGGGGCAGGGTAAATACACAAGCCACTGGCTGCCCAGTTTTGACGATGTTAATGAGAAGGTAATTTTTAATATTTCGGTAGCTTTTGAAAAGGGTTATACTGTATTGGCAAACGGTAAACTGAATAAACGCTTAAAAGGTAAAAACAATACTGAAGTTTGGCATTACGGAATGGAACAGCCTATGAGCAGTTACCTTGTTATGCTTGCCATTGGCAAATTTGAAAAGCGCAGTGAAACCTCCGCATCGGGTACGCCGCTGGAATTTTACCTGCGTAAAAAAGATACCGCAAAGTTTGAACCAACTTACAGGTACAGCAGGCATATTTTTAATTACCTGGAACAGGAAACAGGGATAAAATATCCCTGGGGCATTTACAGGCAGGTACCTGTACTGGACTTTTTATATGCAGGGATGGAAAATACAACATCAACCATTTTTTCACAGGATTTTGTGGTTGATTCCATAGGTTTTAACGACCGGAACTATATTAATGTAAATGCGCACGAGCTTGCCCACCAATGGTTTGGCAACCTGGTAACGGCCCAAAGCAGTAAGCACCATTGGCTGCAGGAAGGTTTTGCCACCTATTACGCCCTTTTAGCCGAAATGGAGTTATTTGGGGAAGACCACTTTTATTATGAGCTATATGAAATGGCCGAGCGAATACAGCGGGCTTCAAAAACAGATACAATCCCAATACTGAATGAAAAAGCCAGTTCACTTAGCTTTTACCAGAAAGGCGCATGGGCATTACATGTGCTTAGGGAAGGAGTGGGGCATGATGTTTTTAAAACAGCGGTAAAAAACTACCTTGAAAAATATGCGTTTAAAAATGCCACGACAGATGATTTTCTTGCTGAAATAAATAAAGTTTCCGGTTATGATACCGCAGCTTTTAAAAAGCGGTGGCTTGAAAGCGGAAATTTTGAAGTTGCCGAAGCCATTGAATTACTAAATAAAAACCGCTTTATGCAGCTTTATTTTAAGCTGGGCGAATTGGCGGACAAACGTTTTGAAGAAAAGAAGCCTATTTTTATGCAGGTGCTGGAAAGCGACCAGTTTCTGCCTGTAAAAGAGGAAGTATTGTTTCAAACAGCGGATATTCCTTTTGAGGAAAAGGCTGAGCTTGTGCGGTATGCAATGCAACATGGAAATATGAGGCTGCGCCAGGCAGTGGCACGCACCGTTACCACTATCCCCGAGGGGTTTGAGGATGAATATGAAACCCTGCTGTATGATAAATCATATATTACCAAAGAAATAGCACTTAATGTATTATACAGCCGTTTTCCTGAAAAGAGGACGGAACTGCTTACTATAGCAGACGGATGGATTGGATTTAATGATAAAAATTTAAGGATACTATGGCTTACACTGGCTTATAAAACAGACGGCTACAGGGAATCTGAAAAAGAGGATTTTTATGCCGAATTGCTGCATTACGCTTCTCCTGCCTATGAAAGTTCTGTAAGGCAAAATGCATTGGCAAACTTGTTGTATATAGGCAAGCCTGACCCGATAGTATGGGAAAACCTGATAAACGCCACACTGCACCATAAATGGCAGTTTGCAAAATTTGGCAGGGAAACCCTTAGAAAACTTTTAAAAAGAGAAGGTTACAGGCATTATTTTGAAACACTTTTGCCGGGGCTTCCTGAAGCTGAAAAAGCAAAGCTTAACCAGCTGCTTAATGAATAAAAAAAGAGGGAACTGTGAATAACAGTTCCCTTCTTTAAATATATGTATTTACCTGGATTTTTTAGGTAGTTGCCGGGTTAGTAGTTGTACCCGCCGTGGTTTTACCGGATGCATTTTCAGCTTTTGATAGTGTTCCAGCTATGTCCTCGCCTTTATGTACCACTTCGTCAAACCTTTTCTTTGCAGAATCTTTTACGCTCCTGAATTTATCTTTAAGGTTGCTGCCAAGCTCTTCAGCTTTATCAGAAAAACCGTCAAAATATCCTTTACGTTTGCAAATTACTCCTACTACTGCTAAGGCTGCAACACCAGCTGCAATGCCTAAAACTAATTTTTTGTTACTCATAACGTTTTTATTTTATTGTTCAACTATTATTCAATTTTATTCTATCTGTCACCACTGTTCGTGTCAGGACTTAGGTTGCTTCCTGTGCGTTTTTCGCGGTCCGGGTTTAAATTACTCCTTTCAAATTCCGGCCTTGTTCCCTGGGGGTTTTGCGCCCTGATTTCTTCTTCGTTCCAGTTTTGGGCGTGGTTTTCAATAGGGTTTGCACCTCTTTTCTCAATGTTTTTGTTTTGATCCTGTTGGTTTTCTCCAGGAATTTTTTCATCAGAATGTATCATAGCTTTTTAGTTTTTCTTACAGTTTGAATCTGTAATGATTGCAGTACTAAATTAGCTATATGATTATAGGAATTGTACTAACAATATCCTAAAATTGAGAATATTAACTTTATATTAGTTAATAGGAGCAGAAAGTGTGAAAATTGTTAAATAACTATTGGAAGTATGTATTTAAGCACAAAAACCCTGTACCTGTATAAAAAAGGTATGGGTTTTTAAAATATAGTATGGAAGATGTCGCTATACAAAAAGAGGATGCTCTTCTTCATCATAAATATCATATTCCTCTTCTTCATTCAACTCGGTTATATAACCGAAGAATTTTACAAGTCCGAAGCCTGCAAGAAGTGCCAATAAAAATTTCACCAGTTTCATAATCATTCTTTGTTAATAGGTTTGTAAATAACAATTATTAGGTTTTACCGTTAAATTGTGTGGTGAAATTAGCAATAATAAATTATTATGCCTGCATATTTAATATAACTTTAATATTTGTGAATGAAATATATAACTGGCTTATTTTTAGCTTGATATGTTATTAATATTGAAGTGCAGAATAAAAGCAGCAAACAGTTGTTTTAAATAGGATAAAACAGTACAAACAGCAAAACTCTGCAGGGCATAGAAAAGCCTGAAACAATTTAGTATATTTGTTGCTTTGTAATAAAAAACAAACAAACACCTATGAAATTATTAGAAGGCAAAACAGCTATTATTACAGGTGCAAGCAGGGGCATAGGCCGTGGCATTGCACAGGTTTTTGCAAAGCATGGTGCAAATGTTGCATTTACATACAGTGCTTCAGCAAGTGCAGCTAAAGAACTTGAAGATGAATTAAACGGGCTTGGCATAAAAGCAAAAGGATACCAGTCTAACGCTGCTGATTTTAATGAGGCACAAAAGCTTGTTGACGATGTGCTTGCTGATTTTGGAGCTATAGATATATTAATCAATAATGCAGGTATAACCAAAGACAACCTGCTTATGCGCATCTCTGAAGAGGATTTCGATAAGGTGATTGAAGTGAACCTTAAATCGGTTTTTAACATGACCAAAGCTGTGCAGAAAACCATGCTTAAGCAACGCCATGGCTCTATAATAAACATGAGCTCTGTAGTAGGTGTAAAGGGTAATGCAGGACAGACTAACTATGCCGCCTCTAAAGCAGGTGTTATAGGCTTTACCAAATCGGTTGCGCTGGAGCTGGGTTCAAGAAATATCCGCTGCAATGCCATAGCACCGGGCTTTATTGAAACAGAAATGACCGAAAAGCTGGGAGCGGATGTTGTTAAAGGGTGGACAGAGAATATTCCATTAAAAAGAGGCGGCACACCGGAAGATGTTGCCAATGCCTGTGTATATTTAGCATCGGATATGTCGGCATACGTTACCGGGCAAACGCTTAATGTTGATGGCGGTATGTTAACCTAAGCGGCAATTATAAATCAAATACATTGAAAGGATAACCATACAATGACTACAGGAACAGTTTTATTATTACTACTATCTGCAATTGTAGCTTTTGCGTTATCGTTTTACCAATATCTTTTTAAAGCCGGGAAACGTACAAAAACAGTATTTTTCCTGGCTTTTTTACGTTTTGTAACTTTCTTTTCCATTTTTATACTGCTTATTAACCCTGTAATTACAAGCAGGAGTTATGAAATTGTAAAAACACCCCTTCCTGTACTGGTTGACAATTCACAATCAATAGCAGAGTTAGGGCAGGATAGTATTACAAAAGTACTATTGGAAAAAATTCAGTCCTCAAAAAGCCTGCAGGACAAATTTGATGTACAGCTTTTTACTTTTGATGAGGGGTTTGAAACCGGTTCGGCACCAGACTTTAAGGGAAAGCAAACACATATTGACCAGGCAGCCCAAAACCTTAAACAACTGTACAGGAACAGGAACTATCCTGTAGTTTTACTTACAGATGGCAACCAGACACTGGGTAATGACTATATATACAGCTTTAATCAAAATACCACGGTTTACCCGGTAGTTTTAGGAGATACTACCGTTTATACCGACCTTAAGATAAGCCAGCTTAATGTAAACAGGTATGCGTTGCTAAAAAATAAATTTCCTGTTGAGGTTTTCCTGCAATATAATGGGGATAAGCCCTTAAAAGCGGTATTTTCAATTACAAAAGGTAATACTGTTGTACATAAGGAAAATGTACAGTTTAATGCAGGCAATAAAGCAAAGGCTGTTACTGTTTTACTTACTGCCGATAAAGTTGGTGTGCAAACCTATAAAGCGGTTATATCTTCTACAGAGCAGGAGCGAAACACCTATAACAACAGCAAAAACTTTGCGGTAGAGGTTATAGACCAACGTACAGAAGTAGCACTGGTTTCGGCCATTACACATCCTGACCTGGGCACAATAAAACGTTCTGTTGAAAGTAACAGGCAAAGAAAGGTTACTTTGCTCAAACCTTCTGAACTTAAAGCTATAGATGATTATAATGTTTTAATTTTATACCAGCCTGACGCATCCTTCAGGCAGCTTTTAGATCTGAATAAAAACGCAGGTCTTTCCACATGGATAATTACGGGCAACAGTACAGATTTTAGCCTGCTTAACCAGTACCAGCAGCAGTTAAAATTCAGGATGTCCGCACAGCGGGAAGATTATCTTGCCGATTTTAACAGCCAGTTTAATTTATTTGCACTTGATAATATAGGCTTTGAACAGTTTCCGCCGTTGGAGCACCCGTTCGGTACTATAACAGCAGGACAAAATATGGCAACGCTACTACAGGCAAGGATACGCAATGTGAAAACCGAAAATCCTCTTTTTGCTTTCAGCGAAACTAATGGTAAAAGAAATGCTTTTTTACTGGGAGAGGGGATATGGAAATGGCGTATGGAAAATTATATTGGCAAAAAGTCTTTTGATGAATTTGATGTTTTTATTGATAAAACAATTCAGTTTCTTGCCACCAATTCCAAAAGAAAATCATTAGTGGTAAACCATGAGAATTTTTATAATTCCGGCGAAGTAATAAGTATAACCGCGCAATCATTCAATAAGAATTATGAATTTAATGAAAACGCAAGGTTAACCATTCAATTAAAAACCAAGGCAGACAACAGTGTTAAAACATATGATTTCCTGAAAGGCACTAACGAATATAAGGTTAACCTTGATGGGCTAAGGGCAGGCAATTACAGCTTTACGGTTAAGGAGGCCTCATCCAACTCTGTTTACTCCGGTTCCTTTGAAGTATTGGATTTTGAAATAGAAAAGCAATTTGTGAATCCTGACGTTACAAGGCTGAAACAGTTGGCTGAAAATACCACCGGGGCAGTTTACTATCCTGATACTATTTCAGGGCTTATTGAAAACCTTATTAATAATGCCGATTATAAAGCAATACAAAAGGAAAGGATTATTAAGCAGCCACTAATTGACTGGATATGGCTATTGGTACTGCTTGCAGTATCGCTTGCAGCAGAATGGCTGATCAGGAAATACAATGGGCTATTGTAAGTAATCAGGTATTAAAATTATTATAAATAATATTTCACTCTCTTGCCATTGCAGTACCTTTAAGCTATATCTTAATATTATCGATTATGAAAAAAATAGCTTTATTTGCTGTATTGTTTACTGTAGTAATATTTACTTCATGCGGAAGTGCAAAAGGTGAGCAGCCGCAGCAGATATTAACCGGCAAAACCTGGCAGGTTAAATCAATAAACGGGACTGATGTTTCCATGACCGAATCAACTCCTTACATAAACTTTGGTACAGATAACAAAGTATCTGGCAAGGGAGGGTGCAACAGCTTTAGCGGTTCTTATAATTTAAACCAGGAAGGCGGTATTAATATGAGCCGTTTGGTTTCAACAAAAATGGCATGCCCGGGCCTTGATATAGAAGGCAGGTTTTTTAAAGCCCTGGAAAAGGCAAATATGACTAAAATAACTAATGATAAGCTGGTGCTTATGGATGGTGTAAAGGAAATAATGGTATTAACCCCAAAGCCTGAATAAGGAATAAACTCATAATACGGAATACTAAAAAAGGAGCTTAAAGCTCCTTTTTTAGTATTCCGGCATCAAAAGCTGCACATTATCCTTAAGCCTTTCAATAAGCATATTCATCATCCTCTTATTAAGATTGGATGAATTTTTTATATATTCCCTGAATTCCTCAATAGTAAACAAGGCTATAACCATGCCTTTTAAAGCATTACGGAACTTTATATCCTTGTGTATGGCATTTTCTATAAATACCAGTTTCTTTTCGGTTGTAAGGTTAAAAAAGTCATTTTTATGCTTGTTTACATAATTAAGAAACGATTCTATAAACAGGTCGTTTTGTAATTTAAGTATAGGGCGTATGGTTTTATTCTGAAATATCTCTTCTGAAGAAGATTGCGGGTGTATCTCTCCAATGGTACCGCCACGCAGGGAAAGTATTCCCTCATCTCTATTATTCATTTTCTTTTTTCTTAAAGATAAAAAAAACCTCTGCATTATGCAGAGGTTTTTTAAAAATTTATTTAAACTTTAATTAGTTTTTAAGTATAAATGTAACTCTTCGCACCACTTGGCGTGCATACTTGGAGTCTTTGTTTACAGAAGCATCCTCTCCGTTACCTACTATATTAAGCCTTGAGGCTTCAATACCTGAGTCAACAAGTATTTGCTTAACATTTTCAGCCCTTCTTCTTGAAAGCTCCTGATTGTAAGCCGTGTTACCCACTTCATCTGCATAGCCTATAACATCTGCGCTTACAGTTGGGTTGTCTTTAAGGTATTTAACAAGGAAGTTTATACCGTTAACAGACTGTGCATTCGGCTGGTCTTTATTAAAGTCAAAGTAAACATTAATATAACCACTGTTTATCAGGTCTGCTATATCAGAACTGATTCCTTTTCTAAGCTCTGTATCCCTTGTTTCAATGTAAGATTCAAGCTCATCCGGTATTCCGTTTTCATTTCTGTCAATTGTGCGCCCTTTGCTGTCCACAGCTACACCTGTAATAGTGTTAGGCTCGGCATCAAGATAATCAGGAACGCCATCTTTATCAGAGTCGTTCATCATTGTTTCAAGTTCCCCAATCCTGTCTTCCAGTTCTTCTAAGTCATCCGATTTTTCATCAATAAACCAGTCGGCATGTTTTTGGTGTTTTCCAAAATATACTGTAAGTCCAAGTGAAGCATTATACAGTGTGCTGTCAAACCCTTGCTTTGTACCCCTGTCATAAGATGTGCCATCCCAGTTTCTCTGCTGGGCAAAACTGTTTATCATGGTAAAGTCCGCATTTAAAACAACACGGTCAGATATCCTGTACTGCCCTGTTAAACCTATAAGGAAATTACCTATATTATCCTGCCCGTCAAAAAAATCGCCATTAGAAAGCTGGCCTACACCAACCCCCATATGCCCTAAAAGGTTAAGTCTTTGTGTCCAGTGCTCAAATTCCATAATACGCCCAAGGTTGGCATAACCCTGAAGGCCTATTCTTATCAATGTAGATTGCGTATCTTCAAGCCCTCCGCCGCCATCGGCATTTAAAACATCATAACCACCTTCCAGTTTAAAACCGAATTTTGTATTAAGCATGTACCTGAAACCCAGGTCTGCATGAAATAAATTGAAAGCCTTAATATTATAGCCTTCCATAACAGGGTTAGCTGCTTTGGAAAAACCACCGTTAGCTTCAACAGACCACCTGTTAAAGTCGTTACTGCCGACAGATTCACCTTCTTCCTGCGCACTTAGGTGAAGTGTGCCGAGGCAGAAAAATAAAAATGGAAGTACAATTTTCTTCATACAAAATCAAGTTAATTATTTTTAGGAGCTTTGAAATTTTCCGTAAATGTAATAATTTTAAAAATAGGCTATAACAGTCTTATTTTAACAAATAATCACAAATGTAAGTAATGTTTTCAATTTCCAATCCTTACGACTTAACTTTTTTAGCTGATTATCAGTATTTTACTGATAATCAAGTCATTCAAATGTTAAAATTAAGCCAAAAAACGCAACCTTCATGGCAAAAATTTAATATTAATGAAAGGCTGAAATTTATCAAAAATTTAATAATTAGTTTAAAAACCGGGCAGGATAAGCTGGCAAAACAAGCTACATTAGAGATGGGCAAGCCTATTATGCAGTCTGTAGCCGAGGTAAAAAAATGCCGGCTTTTATGCGAATACTATATTGAAAATGCTGAACAATTCCTAAAGGGCAGCCATATTAAAACCGATGCTGCCGAAAGCTATACTGTGCATGAGCCTTTGGGTGTTATACTGGGTGTAATGCCCTGGAACTTTCCTTACTGGCAGGTTTTCCGCTTTGCCATACCGGCTATTATAGCAGGAAACGTTGTGGTAGTTAAGCACGCATCCAATGTAGCAGGCTGCGGGGAGCTCCTTGAAGCCTTATTTAAGGATGCCGGATTTCCGGATGGTGTGTACCAAAACCTTTTAATTTCAGGCAGCCAGGTTGAAAAAGTAATCCAAAACCCTATAATTAAAGCAGTTTCATTAACCGGTAGTGAAAAGGCCGGGGCTGCTGTAGCTTCGGCTGCGGCTAAGGAAATTAAAAAATCTGTGCTGGAGCTGGGCGGCAGCAACGCATTTATTGTTTGCAGGGATGCGGATATTGATAAGGCTGCAAAAACGGCTGTAAATGCACGCATGCAAAATACAGGGCAAAGTTGTATAGCCGCAAAACGTTTCATAGTGCATGAGGCTGTATATGATGAGTTTGTAGATAAATTTAAAAAAGGCGTTGAAGCTTTAAAGTATGGCAACCCGCTGGATAAAGAAACCGAAATAGGCCCTGTTGCCCGCGTTGACCTTGCTGAAGATGTGGAAAAACAGGTTAACAAATCTGTAGAAATGGGAGCAAGGATATTAACAGGAGGCGAACGTAAAAATGCTTATTATAAGCCTGCCATAGTGGTTGATGTTACAACTGACATGCCTGTTTTTAAAGAGGAGGTTTTTGGCCCGGTTGCTGCCGTAATTAAATATAATTCATTTGAGGAAGCTGTAGCACTTAGCAATAAATCATCGTTTGGCTTGGGGGTAACGGTTTTTTCTACAGATGTTGAGGGCATAAAAAAACAGGTACACCTTTTTGAGGAAGGTGCGGTATTTATAAATGCAATGGTTAAATCCGATCCTGCTTTGCCTTTTGGAGGCGTTAAGCGTTCAGGCTATGGGCGGGAACTTGCAGAAAATGGTATTAAGGAGTTTGTAAATGTAAAAACAGTATATATAAAATAAAAGGTTGTTCAGGCAAAGAGCAAAGTGTGCTAATAGCACAAAAACCTTAAAGCATAGAGTTAATAATAACAAGAGTCCGAATTATCGGACTCTTGTTATTAAACTTCACTAAAGTTATTATTCTGTAATTTTAAAACTGATACCTCTCATTGTGGCCCAGCCCTGTGCATCTGTAAGCTGTATCATAAAATGATAATCTCCTGCATCAATGTCTTCAGGAATAGTAATTTGCTGTTCAGCAATAAATTCCTTACTGTTTTCAGGTATAGTATAGGTGAAAGTTGCAGCCCATGGATTCACCGGGGTTTTTACAGGGTCAAATTCGCATGAGCCAACTTCTGTGTCATGGGAATGGTGGTCAAAGTTATTGTGTATGTTAATGCTGTAAGCACCCAGTTCAACATTATCCTTAAATAAGGCTTTAAAATTTATTACCTGGCCTCTTGCAACTGTTGCACAACTGGTAGGGAATGCACCTTCAACAGATGTATCTATAACAGGTTTTACATCATCTACAGATGAGGATGAATCATCACTGCTGCAACTAAAGGCCAGCGCAATAAAAAAAAGGCTTCCTAAAATTTTTATTTTGTTCATAAATTTAAATTTATGTGCGGCGGCATACCGCCGCACAGATTATACCATTATTCTATTTCAAGCTCATATTCAGCCGTATGGGTGTGCCCTTCATCATCTGTTACCGTGATGTGGAAATGATAAGGCCCGGTTGGCTGTGAAGCCGGTATAGCTATATGCTCATGAAAGTTAACATTGGTCTGCCCTGCATAATTAGTAAATTCTGCTTCAATTTCAGGCGCAGAGGCATTAGTTTCATGATGTATTTCTATGGAAACTGTTGCTATAGCATGTACTGATGTAATTGTACCCTCTATATGCATTTCTTCACCTGCATGCGCATGAGAACTGCCAATTGAGCCATGGCCTATTTCCGTTAGGGCAATGCTTATTTCGCCCTCACTGTCAGCAGGCAGTATTTCGATTTCTGTCTCGGCAGTTTTAGTATTTCCATCCATATCTGTAACTGTTAAGTGCAGGTGGTACATACCTGCAGGCTGTGTTGCAGGAATATCTATATGCTTATGGAATGTAGCATTTATTAAGCCGTTATAGTCGTTGTATGTAGCCGTTATTTCAGGAGCCTCATTATTGTCCTCACTATGAATTTCTATTGCAACGCTTGCAATTTTAGCTTTGGCTATTATTTCAGCCTCAAGGTGAAGGTCTTCCCCGGCATGGGCATGCGCCGGTGTGCCGCCATGGCCAACCTCCGTAAGTGTTATATCAATATTAGGTGATATGGTTCCGTTATCGTCATCGCTGCTGCATGATGTTAATGGAGCAATTACTACCAGCGATAATAGTGTTGTTAATTTTGAAATATATTTTTTCATTGAAGTTGTTATAAATGTTATTCTTTTAATTGTATTATGTATCTATGCTGAAGTTTATAAAACAGGGGGTGCCCTGCCGGAGTTTGAGCCGTAAAAATTATTGCTAAACGTACTTTGTATATTTACGCCTGCTTCTTTTTTAAAGTTATGCAGTATATAAGGTGTATTGTATTCAATACCGGTTTCATTTATAAAGTGAAAGAAATGAAAATCACAATAGGCACAGTGGATTTCATCGGCTGAAAGTGTAGCTGTTTTATTGTGTACAATAGGTTTGTCATGATGATGCATAAAAACCATGTGCAATGGGTTCAGTAGCTGAGGGCTCATGAAAACCATTGCCATAAGTATTGAATAAATAGCTTTTATGTATCTTTTAGACTGCATTTAAAACGAGAAAGGTATTTTGGCGGTTATAATAATATTTCTGCCGGGATCTGGCACACCAATAATCCTGTAAAAACTGGTATGGTTTAAATTACTTGCATTAAACAGGTTTTGAACCTGTACATTTATATTGATAAGGTTATTATTAAGAGGGATGTCGCCCCCAAATGAAAAATTGAACAGGTTATATCCGGGAGTTTTATTTTCAGGCGGTACTATATTATTTTGTGCTCCAACAAGCTTATAATCTATACCTGCATACAGATTTTTGAAATTTTTAAAATCATCAGTATAGGTAAAGTTAAACAGCGCTGAAGGCGGAGGGGAGAAGGGGAGCGTAAAACCTTTTTTTGGCCCTGACTGCTGCTCGGAATAAACATATTCACCTACAACCCCAACAGTATAATGCGATGCAAAACTGTAATTTATTTTTACTTCACCGCCATACCGCAAAACCTTGCTTTGGGTGTATTTAAAAATCTGGTTACCGGCTCCATAGGCATAATCATACTCAGGAGTAGGGTTAAGGTAAATGTAGTTCGGGAAATAATTTACAAAGGGCGATACATCTACCATCAGGCCATAATTCTGCCATGTAGCACCTAAATCAAGTTGGTATGATTTTTCAGCACTTAAATCCGCATTGCCCAATTCATAGCTAAACTGGTGATAATTTACCCCGTTTGAAGCCAGTTCTTTTGCAATAGGCATCCTGAAGCTTTGCCCGGCATTAGCCCTTAAATTCCAGTTGCCGGGGTTATAGTTAAGCCCCACAGCCCAACTTGGGCTGTCAAAACTTCGTTTCATGGCAAATGCCCTTTGCAGGTATTGCGGTGTGCTGTTTGCGTCAGTAGTAAACCAGTCAAAATAATTCTCTGTTTTAATAGTGCCATAGTCATACCTTGCCCCTAAATAAAGTAACAGGTTTTCGGACAAAGCTATTTTATCGTAAGCAAAAATTCCTGTGGAAAACTGGTTATAAGCCGGTATGATAAAGCCCCAGCCACCAATATTGTTATCCTGGTATTCGGCATTTAACCCTATGGTTAAATCATGCCTATTAATTATAAAGCTATCGCGTAGGTTAAGCGAATAAACATTTTTGCTGAATTCTCTTTCCAGAGTTTCAGGTATAGTCATACTTTCAGGATAAACGGGTGGCATAAACCCATGGCTTATATAGTCGCTAAATTCCTGCCTGTAATTGTTTTGATACCCAAGTTCCATTTCAAAATTATGCCTGCCCATTTTGTAATTGGTACGGTTAATAACTTTAAAATGATTAACATCCTGATATGGGTTCTGGATATCCCTGTCGGATGCATCGTGCAAACCGGTATCTACATTTCTTGGCTCCAAGCCGTGGGCATTGGCAAACAATCCGCTTTTGGTTTTAAGATTGCTCACATAAAATACCGAAGATAAATCCTCTGAAACAAAGCCTGCCGTTAAATGTAGGTTAAGCTCATTGCCGGCAGTATTCCTAAGCCTGTTTTTATATAGCGGAGCCTTGTACGAATATATGTTAATGTAATCTACAGGCACTTTATAATCTGCATAATCAATAGCTGTTACACGTGCGTCAAAAAATAGTTTTTCCTTCCTGCCAAACAGGTTGAATGATGAGCCGTATAAATTATTGTTGGTTTTGCCAGTAAATTCAACTGAGCCGCCTAAAGTGCCGGGTAGTGGCGGCCTTGGTTTTTCAATTTCTATAATGCCCCCAATAGCATCAGAACCGTATAAAAGTGAAGCAGGCCCTTTAATAAGTTTTACACTGCCTATTGAATACTGGTCTATTTCCAGCCCATGGTCTGCGCCCCATTGCTGGCTTTCATGTTTTATGCCGTTTTCGGTAACTACTACACGGTTAAAGCCAAGCCCCCTTATCACTGGCTTGGATTGCCCAGAACCAATACTTATTGCACTTATACCGCCAATATTTTCAAGCGACTGCATAAGGCTGCCCCCCCTGTTCTTGCGCAGATAATTGCTGTTTACGGTTTCAGTGCCTAATGCTGTGCTTTTCCTGCTTTTTTCGGCACTACTTTCCGCTTTAACTATAACTTCTTCAAGTTTGGTACTTACAGGCATAAGCCTTGCATTTAATACCATATCCTCTTTTATGGTAATAATAGTATCAAGGCTTTTATACCCTATATAAGAAATTATAACACGATGACTGCCACGGGAGAGCCCATGAATTTCATAGTAGCCTGTAGGGCTGCTGTTTGCATGCAACTGCCCTATGTGTATATGTGCCCCGTCAAGAGGTTGTTTCGTTACAGCCTGTACAGTACCGCTAAGGGTATTTTGTGCGTATAGGCATCCGCCTGTTGCCAACAGGGCCAACAGGCATATTAAATATGTTTTCATGATTATTCAGTTCAGGAATAAATACATACCTGTAATGTTGTCCATTACAGAAGTTGGTATATTCTTAAACCAGTACAGGTGGGCCGCGGTGTGCAAAAAGGCTGCCGGCAAAAGAAGGTGAACCCTCTATAGTGCTGAAAGTGTAGTGTATTTGCTGAAAAGGAAAATCAAGCCTAAGACAAAACTGCTGTGGAGCCACGAAAAAATCAAAGTGAAAATCGCAGATTGAACAATCCTCATGTTCATGTGTATGGTTTGTGCCGAAATGCCTCACTTTTTCATCTTCATGCTTTTCATGGCTGTGCCCATATTGATTGCTATGGCTTAAAGCATGAAAAGACTGATAGGCGGTTGTAAGCAATACAACAGCCATAAGCAGCAGGTTTAATAAGGCAAACTTCCTTTTCATAAGCATGCAAAGATACATTTAAAAATTACAATAATGCAATACTGTTGCGATAATTACACCTTTAACGTAAGAAATTTTGTGATAATGTTAAAAGTAAATTTTAGCGATAGTGGCTAAATTTGATAATCAGTCTTTTTCCAGAACTTAAACTGTTTAAAATGAAAACATTTTTTTTCCTGTTTAGCCTTTTTTGTTTTGCCTCATGCTCTTTTCCTAAAGACCCTGAAAATTCTTATGCTACTGCCAAAAGCAGCGGACTGAAAGTTGGCTATGTGCACCACCCGCCATTTAGTTTTAAAGTATCAGATGAGCCGGCAGGAAGTGAGGTAGAAATGATTAATGAGTTTGCAGATGAACAAGGTTTAGAGGTACATTATATTTATGGTACTGAAAGTGAACTTATAAAGAAAATGGAAAATTACAAACTGCATATAATGGTTGGTGGCTTTAAGAAAAATACTATGTGGAAGGAAAAGGCAGGATTAAGCACTACTTATACCGATAACGATAACTGCATTTTAGTAGCACGCGGCGAAAACAAGCTGCTGTATGAACTTGAAACCTACCTGTTAAACTATAAAGAAAAGAAATGAAAATCAGGCAATTTGAACTTCCGCAGGAACTTAAACCTCAATTTGAAAGGGCTAAAAAACTGGAATGGATTACTTTTTTTTACCTGCTGAGCGTAGTAGTAATCATGTATATTGTAATGGGTACATCACAGGCAATGAAATCGGCAACGCTTGAAGATGCTTTAGGGCTTATACCCTGCATAAGTTTTTTAATAGGCTCAAGATACTTTGCCAAAAGCCCCAATAAAAACTTTCCTTATGGCTACCATAGTGTGTTCGGTATAGCATTCCTTGCCGGATCGCTGGCACTTTTTGCCATGGGCATTTATATAGTAGTTGACTCTGTTATTACACTTTTTTCTGCTGAGCATGCCACTATAGGCAGCACAGTAATTTTTGGCAGGCAGGTATGGATGGGCTGGATTATGATACTTGTTTTACTATACAGTGCCATACCCGCCATGATTTTAGGTTTTAAGAAATTACCTATTTCGGTAAATCTCCATAATAAAATATTGTTTACAGATGCTGATACACAAAAAGCCGATTATATGACAGCTTTTGCAGCCATTGCAGGCATTATAGGCATAGGCATGGGTTGGTGGTGGGCAGATGCTGCCGCTGCGCTTTTTATAGGGATATCTGTTGTAAAAGATGGTTTTACCCAGCTAAAAACGGCTGTGTTGGACTTAATGGACCGCCACCCTGTGCACACGAAAACAGGCAAAAAGGAAGAACTTGTAGAAAAACTGGCTGCCGAAGTACAGGCGTGGGACTGGGTACAGGATTCAGCCGTGCGGATGAGGGAGCAGGGACAGGTTTTTTTTGGCGAGGTTTTTATAGTGCCTGTTATTATGGAACAGCTTCCTGAAAAAGCGGAACTCGCCGTAAAGCACTTAAAGGCCGTTGACTGGAAGCTGTATGAAATTATAGTAAGTATAGTTGAAGAAGTACCTGAATGGGAATAATTTAAATAAATTTTATGGAGCTGCATTAACAGCCATCACCCGGAATAAATCGGCATTACTTATCAAAAAGCTGTTTTCAAGCGATATTTGCTGTATCATGGCCGATATTAGATTGTTTTCGCGGGAGTTGATTATAAATATGGAGCTTTCCCCAAAAGAAAAAAGCCTTTCCTCTGCTTCCAGCATTTTACGGTAATCATCCACAAGGTTATTAATCAGGCCTGACTGTTTTTTTAACGATGTCAGTTCTGTAATCTGTGCATCAATCTTGTTTTTAATCTGCAGCCTTTCCTGCAAAAGTTCATATTGCGTATCCTGCAACTTTAGTTTTGCCAGCTTAAGCGCACCCCGTTCTTTCCTCAGGAAAATAGGAAATGAAAAATTAAGCCCTATTTTATAATCTTCCGTACGGAAAGAATCAAATTGCGAAGGTTCTGAAAGGTAATAATAACCAAGGTCAATTTTTGGCAGCAGGTAGTTTGCTTTAAGCTTTCGCTCAATATTAAGCATTTCGATCTTTGTTTCCAGCATTTTAAGTTTAGGATGCCCTGCAATTATTTCTTCCGGGTTTCCGGACCGGGCTGTATTTAAAACTTCAGGAATACTTTCCATCAGGTTTATTTCTGGCTTTAAATTTTCTGCAGGCTCAACAGGTGTACCGTTTATCCACAGGTAGTTTGCCAGTTCAAGGCGTGCCTTGTTAAGTTTAAGTATTGCATTTTCAAGCCCCAGTTCCCGGTTTTTTACCGATATACCTGTTTCTATACTGTCAATGGCAGGTTTATCACCCTGTTCAATCAACTTCAATACGCCGTTATAACGCACCTTGGCATAATCAAGGTATTCCCTGTACATTTCAACTTCGTTATAATGCCTTAACCATGAAAAATAAGCAAGTGAAGCATTATATAAAACTTCCAGGCTTGCCAAACGCTGCTGCGACTCGCTAAGCTGTAACTGCAGCCTTGCCTGCCTTATGTCGGCCATCCTGCGGTTTATAAACAATCCCTGCCCAACGGGCACAGTTACGCCTAATGATGTAAGCCCCTGGTTTGGTGTGGTATTTTGCGGATTTACATAAATACCTTCGCTGTTATCAAAAGCGGCCTTAATTTCTATACCATACCAGGTGGGAATTTTAAAACTGCTGTTTAAAATAGAGTAATACTCTTTATCCTTAAACTGTTTTTTATCGAAATCCACTTCAATCTTAGGGTCAAAGCCGCCACGGGCTTCCATCAGCCCCGCCTGCGCCTTATCAATTTCCAGGTTGGCACGGCTTACAAGGGGATGATATTTTTTTACATACCCCAAATACTCCCTGAAGCTAAGCACATCCTGCTGAAACTCCTGTGCATTAACCGGGGCTTTTGCAAAAACCAGTGAAATTATAAGTATATAAAATGCTTTCATACTTATTTTTTGCTGTTATTTTGAGTTGCTGCCGCTGTTTTATCTATACCGGGAGCGGTATAATAATTAGGGGGGAAGCCGTTAAGGTTTCGCCATATTTCATACCATACCGGTACAACATCAAGCAGGGCGAGGGTTTGTGCCCCGGCACCTATACTTAGCTGTTCGGGCCAGGGTTCTTCATCCTTATCGGGTGAAACCAGTATCCTGTATTTGCCGTTTGGGCTTATAAAGTTTTCAATAGCCACTACACGCCCCCCAAAAGTACCGTAAGATATGCCAGGCCATCCTGAAAATACTATGGTTGGCCATCCGTCAAACCAAATCCTTATTTTACTGCCTTTTTTAATTAAAGGTAAATCTATAGGGTCAACAAAGGTTTCTACGGCAATGTCATATCCTGCCGGCATTATGCTTACAATGGGCGTACCCTCCTTAATGGTTTCGCCTATACCGCTAAGCAGGGCTTTGTTTACATAGCCGTTTTGTGGTGCTTTTATATAATACAGCCCATTGCGTATGCTGTAATTAACATATTGGTTTTCCAGCTTGGTAACCTGTGCATCAGTATCATACTGGCTGCTTAGCGCAGTATATTTATCACTGCTGGCTTTTGATATTTTTTCGGTGTATTCTGCACCTATTCGGTTTATTTCTACTTTGGCGTTTATCAGTTCATTTTTAGATGCCAGAAGGTTATTTTCCTGTGTAATTATTTTTGCCTGGGCTTCCTGTAGCTTCAGCCTTTTTTCCTCTACTTCTGTTAATGGTTTAAGTCCGTCTTTGTTAAGAGTTACTGCCCTGTCAAACTGTGTTTGTGCAATGGTTAATTGTGTTTTAACAGCGGCAAGGTCCATACTGTCGCTTTTAACTTTAAGCTGCGCCTGTTTAATTTTATTCCTTGCCTGCTCAAGTTTAAGTCCCAGTTCTGTGCGCAGCGATTGTATCTGCCCTTCAAGGGCTCCCACCTTATCGCTGTAGGATTCGCTCGCCATTTTTTTAGCGTCTACCTGCTGTTTTGTATTTTCTACAAGATTAGGGTCGAAATATTCTTCCTTGATTTCAGATATAAAAACAATGGTATCGCCTTTTTTTACAAAATCACCCTCCTGTACATACCATTTTTCAACACGCCCTGCAATAGCCGAGTGTATTGTTTGCGGGCGCTGGTCTGGCTTCAGCGTAGTTACGGCACCTGTACCCCTTATATTTTGCGTCCATGGCAAAAACAGCCCAATAACGCTTAAAAGGCATACAAAGCCTATTATCCTGTTAAGGATTTTATAGTGCGGCCTGCTGTTAAGCACTTTTATCGTCTCATAATCTGTACCGTTTTCTACATGCACAGGATTGTTGTCTGATATATTAAGCATTGCCGGTTATTTTTATATCGTTACTAATTTCACCATTATCCATTTCAATTTGCCTGTTGCAGGCTTTTTTCCAGTTGTCATCAACAGATGATACAATAATTGTCCAGTTGTTTTCGGCACTTACAAGAAAATCTATTATTTTTCGTGCTGACTCTGTATCCATGCTTATTGTAGGTTCTTCAAGAATCAAAACCTTTGGGCGGCTTACTATAGCTCTTGCAATCATTATTTTTTGCACAACCGACCTTGTTAACTGCCTTCCGTCAGGATTTACCGGGGTATCAAGCCCCTGCGGCAGCCTTTTTACAGTATTGGTTAAGCCAACTGCATTAAGTGCCCATTTTACGTCCTCACCATTTACATAAGGATTATTAAAGGTAAGGTTTTCCCATAATGTACCTTCAAACGGCGTGTCTTCCTGCATTACTATGCCCATAAAATTTTTATAGTATTCCCTTTCGGCCCTTTTCATTATATTATCATTAATATACAAAGTGCCGGAAGTGGGGGACAGGAAACCCGAAAACAGGCGCACTAAAGTAGTTTTCCCGGAATTATTTATCCCTGTAATGAATACCTTTTCGCCGGGTGTAATTTTTAAATTTATTTTCTTAATAATATCGGTATCGTTATCCGGATACCTGTAACTCATGTCTTCTGTTTCAATAGTTATGTTTTTTTCAGGAGCCTTATCTTTTAATTTCTTTTTGTTTTCATCAATCTCCATATCGGTAACATTACCAATTTTTTCAACAGCAGTCAGTACGTCATATAGTGTCTCTAATCCTATTATTAATTTTTCAACAGAGTTTATAACTAATAATATTATAATCTCGGCAGCTACAAACTGGCCTATATTCATTTTTTCGCTGAGTACCAAAAATCCGCCTACAGATAAAAGCCCCGCAGTTATAAAAACTTTATACAGTATGAGCTGCGAAAACTGCCTTTTAATTATATTGAAATGTTTTTCCCTGAAGGAAACATAATTGTTTACAAGCTGGTCATTTTTAGTAAGGGCATAATCAAAGCTTTTTTCCCTGTTAAAGCTTGTTTTATTTCGTGCTATTTCCTGCAGCCAGTAAGCAACCTTATATTTAAATGTTGATTCCTTAAGGCTGGTATTTAAGCCCTCCTGAAATGAAAATTTAAAAATAATATATAGTATAATAACAAGCAGCACACCAAATATTATAAAGAAGGGGTGATAAAGTGAAAGCAGTACAAGGCCGAGGCTTACCTGCAAAAGTGCTGTTGTAAAATCCAGCAAAAGCTTTGATGTACCTTTTTGTATGGTAAGGGTATCAAAAAAGCGGTTGGCAACTTCAGGAGGATATTTATCATACAGTGCGTTAAACGTTATTTTGGGCAGCCTGTATGCAAATTCGAATGAGGAGCGGATAAATATTTTTTGCTGGAGGTTTTCGGTTATCCTTAACTGCATAAGGGTTAATATGCCAACAAGGGCTACACCCAGTGTTACAATTACTATAAGTACAATCCAGGATACACTTGCCTGCCCACTTTGTATAAAGTTTACTATAGCCTGTATGCCTAAAGGTAATGAAAGGCTTATAAGCCCTGAAAAAGCTGCATATATAAAAATTTGATATACATCCTTTTTATCAAGCTTAAGTAAGTTATAAAATCGTTTTAGCGGAGTCATACTGTTATTTTAAAATTTTGCACACCATATCTATATAAAAATCTGCAGGTGAAACGGAGTTATTACAATTTGTTATTGTTTGAATGTGCTGCCCTAAAAAATGCTGGTGAAGCGAACCTTCCACAATATTACTTGATAAACTTTCAGGATAAGGATAGTCAGGATTTACTTCCTTAATAATGCCTGAAATACGTAAAATAACCCGTTTATATATCTGGAAAAAGCCATTCTTGTTTTCTTCATCCACCTCTTTAGTTAAAAAGGTTTTTGTAAAATCGGTTATTATAATCCTTTGTAAAACTGACTCATTTATGTGCTCGGTGGTTATATCGTCTTTAATTTCCTCGGTAAATAAAGTTATGGTTTTTTTTAGCCTGTCATGCGGATTTACAAGGTTGGCAGTTTCAAAAACCAGCCGGTATTCCATCCAGCTCCAGTACCATGAGGTGAGGTAGATTAAAAGCTTATGCTTATTTTCAAAATACCTGTAAATAGAACTTTCATTGCTTTGTATTTTTTGTCCCAGTTTCTTAAAAGTAAAGGCTTCAAAACCTACCTCGTCAATAAGCAAAATACTTTGGCTTAAAATTTTCCTGCCTAATGGGGTGGTTTCAGGATCTTTTAAGTAAATATTTTCGTTTATCCTTAATTTTACATTAGACAATATTACTCTCATCATTAAAACATTTGCTGACAAAAATAATAGTAATACTTTTAAATTTAAAATGAAATAATATTTTTTAACTTTTGTTCATCGAACTATTATAAATTATTCAGGTTATTAAGATAATAATCTGCTTTATTCAGTATATCAGCTTTATTTTTTATTTTATCCCATAGCCTGTACACCATCCCTAAGCGCGGGTTGTCCTTAAGTTTCTCCCTGTGCCTGTCATGAAAGTTCCAGTAAAGGCTGTTGAAAGGGCATGCTTTGTCTTCTGTTTTTTTGTTTTTGTCATAATAGCAGTCATCACAGTAATTGCTCATTTTGCTAATGTAATTGGCACTGCCTGTATACGGTTTGGTTGCTGTAATACCGCCATCTGCATACTGGCTCATGCCTCTTGTATTGGGCAGTTCAACCCATTGGATAGCGTCAATATAAATACCAAGGTACCACTCATCGGTATATTTAGGGTGAATACCTGCCAGCAGCGCAAAATTACCGGTAATCATAAGCCTTTGTATATGATGGGCATAGGCATGTTTTAATGATTGATTTATACAGTGTTTCAGGCAGTTCATTTTAGTATTGCCGGTCCAGTACCATTCTGGAAGCTGCCTTCTATGATTAAGAAAATTATTATTTTCAAATTCAGGCATGTTCATCCAGTAAATTCCGCGCATAAATTCGCGCCAGCCTAAAATCTGCCTTACAAACCCTTCAATCTGGTTAAGTGAAATATTTTTTCGGTCTTTTTTCCACGCTTTTAAGGCTGCATCAATAACCTCAAGGGGCGAAATCATTTTTGTATTAAGGGAGAAGGAAAGCCTGGAGTGGTATAATGACCATTCTGAAGTGTGCATACTGTCCTGGAAGGTACCAAAAAGCGGCAGGCAGTTTTCTGTAAAATAATCCAGCAGCTTTAGCGATTGTTTTCTGCTTACAGGCCATAGCAGGTTTTCAGGTTCAATTTCACCTATGGTTTTAATAGCTGCTTTTTCTATCCTTTTATACTGAGTGCTTACGTTATTAGATAATAAGTAAGGCGGTAGCGGCTTGTGGTTTTTTGGTAGCTTCTTCCTGTTTTCCGAATCATAATTCCATTGCCCGCCTTCCGGTTTTCCATTTTCAACCATTATGTTATGCCTGCGCCGCATCTCCCTGTAAAAGTTCTCCATTATTATGGATTTTTTACCTGAGAAGAATTTTTTTAAATCATCCCTTTTCGTAAAAAAGTGTTCAGAATCTGTAACCGAATATTGTATTTTTAGCTTATTGCAGTAATCATATAATGCAGCATCCAGCCTGTACTCATCAGGAAGCTGATATTCAAAGTTTTTTATACTGTACTTACTGATAAGCATGCTACAGTTTTTACCAAAATCCTGTTCATTATTTTTATCGTCAAGCTTTAAATAAGTTACTGCATGGCCTGCAGCTTTCAATTCAGTATAAAAATTTTCCATGGCTGCAAAAAAGGCAGTAACTTTTTGAATATGATGCCAGGCATAGTCGGTTTCAGTACGTACTTCCATAAGAGCATACAATACTGAATCATCCTGTTTACTGAACCAGGAATGATTTATATTAAGCTGGTCGCCCAGTATAAGGCGTAATGTATTATATACTTTTTTCATTTTTATTGTTCCTGCAACGCTCACTGCAGTATTTTACCTCATTCCAGCTTTTACTCCATTTTTTTCTCCACGCAAAAGGCCTGTTGCAAACAGTACATATTTTTACAGGGAGATGTTGCTTTTTCATACTTTCAGCGTTTGGAAATTTTATTTCCGGTTATATTTTTTTGCCTGCTGCATTTAAAGCGTGAAATACTGCTGTTGCGTTTGGCTGCATGCTTAGTCCTGCAGTTTTCAACCCGCTTGCGCCAAAGTTTGTAACTGCTGAATTTAAGCTCTGATTTCATAAAAGCCCTCACTTCATCTTCCTGCAATCCAAACTGGTATTTAATAGCTTCAAAGGGAGTACGGTCCTCCCATGCCATTTCAATAATCCTGTCTTTATCTTCCGCAGAAAAATTGCTATTCATTTTTCTCTGTAATTTTATTAATCATGCCGTTAAAAATAAAATAATGAAAGGGTAGTACTGCATACCAGTAAAGCCTGCCGGCCAGCCCTAATGGGCGGAAGGTGGCTGTTTGTGTAACAATGCCGTTTTTTACACTGAATTCCAGCCATGCTTCTCCCGGCAGCTTCATTTCCGCATATAGTAAAAGCCTTTTTTCTTCGCGGTTAGCATATAATACACGCCAAAAATCCAGCGATTCGCCTGCTGAAATCAATGCCCTGTTCTTGCGTCCTCTTTTAAGCCCCACTCCGCCAAATAATTTATCAAGAAACCCCCGGAAACTCCACAGCCAGTCGGCATAATACCAGCCGGCTTCGCCACCTATGGCAAAAATCCTGTCGGTAGCTACTTCGGGGTTATTGGTTTTAGCTGTTTTCCTGTCAACAAAAACGCCATATTCCGGTACTTTTATGTGCTTTGAAAGGCTTTTATATAACCTGCTTTTTCCAAAGGCATCTTTCCAGCTTGATAAAACAAGGTTTTGCTCAATTTTATCAAATGCAATTTTTATGGCTTCTTTATACGGTATCAGTTTTATACCCAATTTTTCCTGCAAATCATTTTGGTTTGCAACCACATCAATCTTCATGCTGTTTACCAGGTTTTTTGCCAGCGAATAGGATGTTGAGGTTACAAAATAAAGCCAGTAGGAGGAAAGCCTGGGCGACATAACAGGTACTGTTATTATACGCCTTTTAAGTTTGCGCACTTCGGCAAATTGCAAAAGCATCTGCTTATAGGTTAATATGTCAGGGCCGTAAATATCAAAATGCCTGTTGTAGGTTTCCTCTACATGCAATACACCTGATAAAAATTCTATAACATTGCGTATGGCTATGGGCTGGCATTTGGTATGCAGCCATTTTGGGGCAACCATTACAGGGAGTTTTTCTACCAAATCCCTTATTATTTCAAATGAGGCACTGCCGGAACCTACTATAATACCTGCCCTTAAAGTTGTTAATGGCACATTGCTGCTGCCCAGTATTTCTTCTACATTTTTTCTTGACGATAAATGTTCTGAAAGCTCTTTATCATTAATAATGCCACTTAAATAAATTATCTGTTTTGCAGAAGTTGAATTAATCGCCCCAACAAAATTGCGTGCTGATTTTTCCTCAAGTCTGCTAAACTTACCGTTAGAACTCATAGAGTGTACCAGGTAATAAGCAGCATCTATATTTTGAGGAAAGGAATTAAGGCTGTCCCTTTCCAAAAGGTCGGCCTCAATAATGCTTATCAGGTTCTTATTTTCAAACTTATTCCTGTTAAAGCGCTTTGCATCGCGCACTACACATACCACCTCATGCCCCTTTTCCAGGAGTACAGGCAGTAAGCGTTGGGCAATATATCCGGTAGCCCCTGTAAGCAATATTTTCATAATTATTTTATTATAGTCCCTAAACCGCCATTTAGCCCAAAAACCTGGCCTGTAGCCCATGTAGGCTGTGTAATCAGGTAATGTGCAAATGATGCTATTTCCTCTGCTGAGCCTATAGATTTTAAAGGATGCCTCAGCTTGTTGGCTTCTTTTTTTGCATCACTGTTTAGCAATTGTGCTGCAAGTGGTGTATTTGTTAATGATGGCGCAATGGCATTTACAGATATGCCGGGTGCCAGTTCTGCAGCCAGCGAACGCGTTAACCCTTCCACCGCACCTTTTGCCATTGCAATACTGGCATGGTAGGGCAGCCCTGCCTGTACAGCCACACTGCTAAATAAAAGTATAGTGCCATTATTGTTACTTCTTACATTGCCGAGGTATTTTTTTATAAATGTAAGCGCTCCTTTTGCGTTTATATGTAAATCCCTTTCAACATCTGCGGCAGACAGGCGCTCTACAGATTTTAAGGTAATGCTTCCGGGGCAATAGGCAAGTCCTTTTACATTTTCGGCTATATCCGGCAATGGTGCATCACTTAAAAAATCATGCCTGATATGCCTGTAATTTTCATTGCCTTTTAACGCGCCGGGTGTCCTGCTGATGCCATAAACAATATTATTGCCTATAAGTTTTTTTGCAAGCTCCAAACCAATACCGCTGCTGGCACCTGCAATTACGTAAATATTACCTGAAGTACTCATCATAATTATTTTTAACTGACTTAAAATATTTTGAATAGGAAGTGTACTGACTGTCAATTTTCGGGGCAAGCCATTCCCTGCATTCTGTTTCTGCTCCGGGATAACTGAATAGTGGGTGTTCCTTTGCAATGAACTTGTGGTTTGGAAACTGTTGCTTTAATTCCTCATATTCACCTGTAAAAACCTGCAACCCATTTATATTGCCTGCAAGCTGAAGTATAAATTCCATAACCTTTTCACTTACAGGATAAATTGAAAAATGGGAAGGTTCCAATAGCAGTACTCGGTTAATGTCTTCATCTTTATGCCAAATTGGGTCAAGATTATAAGAGTTATATATTGCTATAGGCTTTTCATTAAAGTTTACCTCTTTTTTTTCAGGTAGAATAGTATAAAACTGTATGATGCTGTTTTCTTCAAATTCAGTAATAGTGCTTATTCCTTCAAGCTCCTCATATGTTTTATCCAAAAAGGTATTTTGCTGCTCCGTGCCGCAAAACCTGTTTATATTTTCCTGGTTGGCAATATATTTTTTAGCTGTCAGTAATCCGTAAACCCATTGCCAGCTACTGTAGTTGCTTGCAACATCGCCATCCAGTAATTGGTAATACATCCATTGGGCGGGAGAGTGGAAATTATAACCCGCCATATGGCAAAGGGAAGAAGTGTACATTCTTATATGGTTGTGCATATAGCCGGATTGGTATAAATTATTTATGGCAACATCAATAGCTGCAATGCCTGTAGCAGCTTTTAATATTGCATTTGGGATACCTTTTTTTGTGTTTGTGTCGGGATAAAAGGCTTCCCTGTCACTGTTTTTATTATGCTGAAGCAGCCTTTGAAAATACTCCCGCCAAAGCAATTCCTTTAGAAAAGCCTCACATTCCTTTGCTGTATAATTTTGCCGTATAACATTATAAACATAGGATGTACTTATTACACCCCTCGATATATAAGGTGACAGCATGGAAACTTTTCCATTTGTATAATTCCTTGTTTCAGCATAAGCTACAGGATTAATAGCTTTTATCCTTTCAACTATTTCATTATATAAAACAGGAAACACCATACAAAATATTTGTTTAATATATTTCAAAAATAATTAAACAAAACATAATTTGTTTCATCCTTAACAAGAAACAATATTATTTTAACAAGTGTTGAAACTGAATGTTTTAAGTTTGGTTAAATAAAAAAGCCGCCCATTAGGGCGGCTTTTATTGTAAGGCTTTATTTTTATTTATCCTTTACAATTTTTTTGGTAATAGTTCCTTTATCCGAAGATATATTGAATATATATACGCCTGATTCCAGCGAAGATATATCAACCTGTTCCAAATTACCTGCAAGAGATTGTTCTTTTACCCTCCTGCCATTAATATCATAAATGCTTAAAGTTACATTTTTGAACATTGAGATATCTGAAATTTTAATATTCACAACTGTAGTTGCAGGGTTAGGGTAAACTGTTACTGCACCTTTATAAAAGTCCTCACGTGACAGAGGAGGGGATACAACAACAGTTACTTCAGCCTGGCTGCAGTTTGTAGCATTACCAATTTCGCAAATTGAATATACAATAGTGTAATTTCCTTGTGTTGCGGTAGCCGGAACTGTAAGGTTACCATCGGTGTCAATTGTTACACCTGTCATGCCTCCGTCATCTGTAATGGTAATAGTAATATCACCATCATTAACAGGATTGGCATTCATAAGATCGTTTCCGGTAACATCACCCGCTACGCCTCCGGTTCCCTGATTGATTACTGTAGTACTGAAATCATCATCTGCAGCAAGCAGGCTATTGCTTACAGTCAGTAATGCAGTTTCAGACTCAACAGTACATGTACCGTTGTTGGTTAGAACCACCCTGTACAGGTAATCATTAAAGCTGGAAGGCACATTGGTAAGCGAAAGCTCACTTGTAGTTGCTCCTGAATAAACAGGGTTTGTACCTCCGTCAGCAACATCATTCCAGATAGTACCGTTTGTACTTACCTGCCATTGATAGCTGTCAGCATTTGATGCGTTTACTGTAAATGATGCATTTCCACCCGCTGCAACTGTTTCATCTTCAGGTTGCGCACTGATTAGAATAGCAGCAGGCTCTGTAATAGTAAATGACTGCGTAGCTTCACAACCATTGGCATCCGTTACCGTTACGGTATAAGTACCTGCTGAAAGCCCTGTTGCTGTTGCAGCCGTA
>NZ_WWEP01000038.1 GCF_009848495.1 Flavobacterium sp. MK4S-17 | reverse complement strand
TATTTTGGTTACTTATAAATTGGTAAAAAACAATACCGTAGTAGTAGACCAACTGGATAAGCCATTAGTTTATACGTTAATTGATTCTCCTGGTTATAATAGATATACCAAATATTATCCAGACAAAGGGATTAAAGGTACCTTTCATGATTTAACAAATAGTGTTTATGTAGAGTCAAGAATAAAAAAACTATTAACCCTGGCCGGGGAACCCCAAAAAATACATTTCAGGGCAGTGATTAACAGTAGTACACACCGCGGCAAACCAAGAGAATTTTATGAGGGTATGAGTTCCATGTTGAGTATACCCTTTGATGTTGAATTAGTGAAAATTGGATAATACCCCAGGATGCTTATTAAAATAAATATTTTCCTATTATTGTTTATTGCCTCGCAATACCTGCAGGCACAAACACCGCCTGTACTTCAATATAAAACATTAGAAGATGATAATTTAGAAACTAATAATATTGAAAAAGGTGATTATTATAGAGATGTTAATAATGTATTAGATAGATTTACAGGCACCTGGCAGTACCAGCAGGATAACACCATCTTTACCTTGAAAATACGTAAAGTGAACCAATTTTTGTTTCAAGCACCTAATGCTGATTTTTATATTTATCAGGATATATTATTAGTTAATTATAAACTGATAAAGAATAATACTGTATTAGTAGACGAACTGGATAAGCCTTTGATTTACAAATTAATTGATTCCAATAATTATAACTGCTACTTTAGATTTATACCTAATGAAGGCATATATGGTACCTTTATAGATTTAACAAATAGAGTATATGTAGAGTCAAGAATAAAAAAACTATTAACCCTGGCCGGGGAACCACAAAAAATACATTTTTTGGCGGTGGTTAACAGTAATACACACCGCGGTAAACCAAAAGAGTTTTATGAGGGTATGAGTTCTATATTGAGTATTCCTGGCAATGTTGAATTAGTGAAAATTGAATAATACCCAGGATACTATGAGTAAGGTTGATTTATCCTATAATTATTCACACATAAAGCTTACCCCTAAATCCTCTTGCAGCATAATACGATTCAGCACCGTTATGATATATAAAAACAGTGTTATAACGCCTGTCAGCAAAAATTGCGCCACCCAGTTTTCTTATAGCTTCCGGTGTTTTTATCCAGCTTGATGTTTTAGTATCAAATTCCCCAAGCTTTTGCAGTTCGCGGTATTCATCTTCGTTCAGCAGTTCAATTCCCATAGCCTGTGCCGTTTCCACAGCACTGCTTTTAGGCTTGTTTTCCTTTCGCGCATCCAGTGCTTCCCTGTCAAAACAATAGCTTCTCCTGCCTTTAGGGCTTTGCTCACTGCAGTCAAAAAAAATAAATTCACCTTTATCATTAACACCAATCACATCAGGCTCTCCCCCCGTTTCCTCCATTTCCTCTAACGACCATAATTTTTCAGGGTTTGACTCAAGCCTTGCCAAAACCTCATCCCATTTAATTGTTTCATGGCGGTGCATGTTCTCCTCAAAGCGGCCTCGCAAAATCGTAAGCAACTCTTCTGTTTGTTGGGGCGATAAATTCTTTTTAGCAGTCTTCATTATTTTTCGCTTTTAAAACAGCTAATATATTAACTTTTATAATTTTAAAACATGGTAATACTATTATGTATCCTCTTTAAAAGAAAATCCACTGTCACTTTAATAAAAGCAAGCCCCGCTAATGCGGGGCTTTATAAACTAATATTATCATTTTTGGATTAGTCCTTTTTAAGAACCAGCTTCTCTGTATAATTCTTATCCTGATAATTAACCTTCACATAGTAAATACCATCGGAAAGCCCATCAAGCATCAAAGTTGTTTTAGCAGTATTAGGCTTATGGGTGCTTACAATTCGCCCAATGTTATCAAAAATCATAATGTTATCAGGAATAGTATTTCCTGCATCTACTGTAAACTGCCCTTTAGTTGGATTTGGATACATAGAAATCTGTTTACCATTAATGTAGTCATCCACACCTAATGTTGTGCCTGCAATAAATCTATTTCTTGGCATATCATCTGGCTCGCAATTAGCATTGGCATGCAAATAAAACCTTACCGTGCCTGATGTATTGCCGGATACCCATGTTAGTGGGGTTGTTCCACTTGCCAGCACAACTGTTCCGTCTGCATTTGTAACTGTAATGTAATCTGTAGTAATAGAACTTGTAAACACATATTGTTTATTGGCAGCTATATTAACATTCGAATATTGCCCTGCCATAGCCTGATAGGCAACAGGTTCGGAAGATCCGTCATTTTGGAGTGTAACAGTATCTTCAGGATATAATCCGAATATTGCACCGTTACAATTAAGCGATGGCAGCGTTGTAAAACTTCCTCCGGTTGCCCAGTCACTTTTTGAAGAACCACAAACAGAACGTACCCAATAGTAGTAAGTGGTACCAGCAGCCAGTGGAGAGTAGCTAACAAGGATAGAACTCATGGGTGATGCGGTTGGATTAGCATTGTATTCCGGCCATGTATTGTTAGTGCTTATATACACATCATAATTAGATGGTGTGGTAGTGGAAGCAGGCTCTGTCCAAGCTATCCTGCAAGAGTTTGATGTAATGTTTGAAACAGATAAAGCAGTAGGCATTCCGCACCCCGTTACCTGGGCGTCGGTACATTTAATGTAACGTGCCCTTGGAGTAGCCCCATCACCGCAATTTGTATTGCTGTGGAGATAATACCTAATAAGTGTTGCCGAACTACCTGACTGCCATGTAACCGGTGTTTGGCCGTATGCGTACAATACTGTTCCTGTTGCGTTGGTAATAGTGATATAATCTGTAGCTACAGAACTACTAAACGTATATTGCTTATTTGCTGATATATTCACGTTAGTATATTCGCCTGCATATGCATTATTAACAATCTGTTCGTTACTACCGGTACATGCCGGTGTAAAGGTAGCCTCAGGATATACACCGTAGGTAGCACCGTTGCAGCCCAATAAAGGGGCAGTGGTAAAACTACCGCCATATACCCATGCACTTTTTGAACTTGATGAGCAATAGGTGCGAACCCAATAATAATAAACAGTTGAGGCATTAAGTCCTGGTAATAACTGGCGGTTGGTGGTATTAGTTGCAACAATAGGACTTGGATTAGGGCCCGGGGCGGTATTTGTAGGCGAAACATAAATATCATAAGCTGCCTGGCTATTAGCAGACATAACCCATTGGACTCTAACTGAATTCGATGTTATGTTGGATACTGAAAGACCGGACGGGGGAGGACAGCTTACAGCAGCGTCTACACATTTAATATAGCGTGCCCTTGAAGTTTCCTGATCACCGCAATTTGCATTGCTGTGAAGATAATACCTTATAAGCCCTGATGTAGTACCTGACTGCCAGTTAACAGGGGTTTGCCCGCTTGCGTAAACTATTGTTCCTGTTGCGTTGGTTACAGTAATATAATCTGTAGCTACTGAACTGCTAAATGTATATTCTTTATTTCCAACTACATTCACATTAGAATATTCCCCTGCATATGCGTTATTAACAATTTGCTCGTTACTGCCGGTGCATGCCGGTGTAAAGGTAGCGTCAGGATACAAACCGTTGGCCGCGCCATTACATGTTAGTGCAGCTGTAGTTGTAAAGCTTCCACCTGATACCCAGGCACTTTTTGTTGCGCCGCAGTTTGAACGTATCCAGTAATAATATGTTGTAGAAGGGGCAAGTACACTTAACACACCTACACCGGCAGTAGTACTGGTTAATACATTTGTAGTATTGGCAGTTGGCGGGGTATTAGTTGTTACAATGTAAAGCTCATAGGAAGAAGGTGCACTGGCTGGTGCATTCCAGTTCAACCTGCTTGAATTAGATGTGATATTTGAAACTGATAAGGCAGTAGGCACACCACAGCCAGATACCGGAGCATCTACACATTTAATAGAACGTGTCCTTGATGATTGCTGATCACCGCAATTTGCATTGCTGTGAAGGTAATACCTTATAAGCCCTGATGTGGCATCTGAAGACCAGTTTAAAGGTGTTTGCCCGTGTGCATAAACTACTGTTCCTGTTGCATTGGTAACAGTGATATAATCTGTAGTTATAGAGCTTGTAAATGTATATTGTTTATTGGACAATATATTTACATTAGCATATTCGCCTGCATATGCGTCAGTGGCAATTTGTTCGTTACCGCCCGTGCATGCCGGTGTAAAAGTAGCCGCAGGGTATAACCCGTTGCTGGCGCCGTTACATGTCAGTGCAGCTATAGTTGTAAAGCTGCCACCTGATACCCAGGCACTTTTTGTTGTACCGCAGTTTGAACGTATCCAGTAATAATATGTTGTAGAAGCAGAAAGACCGCTTAATACGCCAACCCCGGCAGTAGTACTTGTTAATACATTAGTAGTATTGGCAGTTGGCGGGGTATTAGTTGTTACAATATAAAGCTCATAGGAAGAAGGTGCACTGGCTGGTGCATTCCAGTTCAACCTGCTTGAGTTAGACGTGATATTTGAAACTGATAAGGCAGTAGGCATACCACAGCCAGATGCGGCCGGTGTAGTAAAACTTCCCCCCGGTACCCATTGTTGTGGCTGGCAATCTGAAGCTACCCACCAGTAATAGGTTGTGTTTGGTGTTAAGCCATCAATCCATGCAGCAGTACCTTGTGTATATCCATCATTTCCGCCAACAGTATTAACTGTATTATAAGCATATAAATAGCCTGAAGGGGCAGGTATAGCTGCGTCCCATTGTATATTAACACTGGTTGATGTTAGTTCAAATTGATTTATACTCAGGTTTGTTGGAGGGTTACAGGTATTTGACGGTGCAGGTTCTGTTGTAAAACTTCCTCCCGAAACCCATGTTAATGGTTGGCAGTCCGATGCTACCCACCAATAGTAAGTAGTGCTTGGCTGTAACTGGTCAATCCCTGCACCGTTTTGGGATGTAGAACTCTCTATAGCTCCTGCTCCCGTAACATTGTTTACAGTATTATAACGGTATATATAACCTGCCGCTGGTGCCGGGTTAGCCGGTGTCCAGGCAAGATAGGCTGTGTTATCCCCATACTGGGCAACATAAGGCTGCGTTGGCGGGTTGCATACAGGCCCATCAGTTTTGTTCATCCTTACAAGGCCGCCTTCAAGCGTACCTGCCCAAATAACATTAGAATCAATTACATGGATAGAAGTAATGCTGTTATGCGGCAATGCAGAATTAGAAGTAGTATAAGTAGTACAATTTGTAAAGTTTTGTATGCCTCCCTCATAGTTACCACAACTGTCAAGCCCAAGCCATACTTTATTAGTTTCGTCCACGCCTGCAGCTTTTATACTGCAGCTGGCAAGGCATGAAATATCTGCATAATAAACATCGGTAAACTGGTTATTTACAATTTTACCAAGGCCGTCGCCCGTACTTACGTAAATGGCTCCCGGAGTTACTTTAAGTATTTCAGCTACACCATCAGTAATAACGGTAAATGTGTTCCCGTTAAATTTGCGAAGCAAATTACCGCTTGTAATCCAAACATTGTTACCAGCATCAACCGCTACCGATGTTACATCGTTAGATCCTATCTGGGAATTGGAGGTGTTATAAGTTGTCCAGGTTGTACCATTAAATTTAGTCAGGCCAGATGCCGATGCCATCCACAGGTTTCCCTGGCTATCAGTTGCAATGCCTGTGGGCATATTGGTTGGAATGCCAGAATTTGACATTGTATAGTTTGAGAAGGCTCCGGTAGTACCATTACGGTACACAAGCCCCTGCTGATAAGTTCCAGCCCAAACATTGGCACCTGATACTGCAATCCTGTTCAGGTAATTGGTAGCGATGGTTGAATTGTTTACTGTATAATTAGTAAAGTTATTGCCTATCATCGCGGAGAGCCCATTATTGGTGGCAATCCATAGTGTTCCTGTTGAAGACTGCTTAAAGTCTTGCACACTATTTGACGCAATGCCCGAATTGTTAGTATTAAAGGTAGTAAACGTGTATGTTTGCCCAAATACAGTAACCGAGAGCAGCACAAAAAATAAAAAGTAAAGTTTTTTCATGTGGGGTATTAAATAATTGGTTATTGAATAATGCTAAAGTTTTAGGCTTATAGCAATATCTTTTTTCAGATAGACAGCAAATCTATATTATTTTGATAAATATTTTATGCATTAAGCACATTATTATTAAGTAAAGTTCTACACACTAAAACATCACAATAATACTTTAAAAGTAAATGCGATTTTCAGGCAATGAACGAATGTTGAAGTATTGTTTACTAACGTTTGGCTTTTCATGAAAACCGTTTTGCTAAAGACTGTCAAGCATTACTAAAAACTCATCTTTTTTACGCACGGAAAGCGGGATAACCTGCTTGTTCTTCATTACAATCCTGTTGCCGCCTTCAGCTTTTATAAAGTGGTCAACATACGCCATGTTGATAAGGTGTGATTTATGTGTCCTGAAAAAATTATGCGGGACTAACATGGTTTCATATTCCTTGAGGTGGGTAGAAACAATTAATTTAGGCGCATTAATAAAATTGAAAGTAGTATAATTTTTATCTGATTCACAGCTTACAATATCCTGTACATTAACCGAATAAATCCTGTCGGCCGTTTTAAGAACCAGTTTTTGAAGGTTTTTAGACCTTTCAAGATTGGCAAAAAGGTTATTAAGCTTCATATCAAAAACCTGCCTGTCCATTGATTCTTCAGCTTTTTTAACCGCATCGGCCAGTTCTTCAGGATTTAGCGGCTTTAAAAGGTAATCTATTGCAGAAAAGCGAAATGCCCTTATGGCAAAGTCCTCATGCCCTGTAATAAAAATAACCTTAAAGTTAAAGGGCTTTAGCTTCTGCAAAAGGTCAAAGCCCGTACCGTCGGGCATCTCAACATCAAGAAAAACAAGGTCAGGTTTTTCCCGGTTAATTAACTTTACAGCTGCTGCAACACTATCAGCCTGCCCAATTACAGAAACAGTGGGGCATGTAGCTTTAATCAGCGCAATATACTCTTTGCGGATAGGATCTATATCATCAATTACAACAGCTCTTAACATAGGTATTAATTTTCATAAAGATATGGAATCTCAAAAACAACTTTTGCGCCTATAACATTTTTATCGGCATCAGTAATGTTATCTGCATGCACCATAGATTCGGGGTTTTTGGAGTAATTTATCAGTCTTTCGCGGGTAATATTCATAGCCATTGATTTGTGCCCGTCCTCTTTTTTTAAAGTCCCGAATCCCACACCATTATCACAAATTTCAAAAAACAGCCGCTGCTCTTTCAGGTAAAACCTAATGTTAATCACTCCGGCACCGGCACTGCCGGAAAGTCCATGTTTTATAGCATTTTCAATAAATGGCTGTGTAAGCATCGGTGGAATAAAAACTGATTCCTGGTCAATTTCCTCATCTACCTCCAGTTGGTAATTAAATGGATGGCTGAATAAAAGCTGCTGTATGGCCAGGTAGTTTTTTATAATACCTATTTCTTCCTCAAGGGATATATAATTTTCGTTTGATGTTTCAAGAATCTGCCGTGTAAGGCTGGAAAACCTGTTAAGGTAATTTACGGCTTCCTCCTCCCTTTTGTTGTGGATAAGGCTCCTTATATTTTGCAGGGAGTTAAAAATAAAATGCGGGTTCATTTGCGAGCGTAAAAGCTTCTGCTCTGTAAGCAGTTGCTTATTGCGCATTTTTACACGCCTTATTTTAACCAGGGCCAGTATAATACAGAGTGCTATAAGCAGGCAGGCAAAACCAACAATCCACCACATAGTCCGCCTGTGCGATGTCATCAGTTCCGCATCTTTAACTTTTACAGTACGTTTTAAACTGTTTTCCCTCAGCTTAGCCGAGTTAAGGCTGTCCTTAAATTCATATTTATATTTTACCTGCGCTATGCCGTCAATATTTTCCTTTTTATAAATACTGTCATGAAGCTTATTCAGGCTTGCGCTGTTTTCATAGGCAAGCTTATATTCCTGGTTTTCATAATATATTTCAGAACGCAGTTTTGAAATATCCCTTTGGTATTCAATCAGCCCTGCCTTATCGGATAATACCGAACTTTCAGAAGCATAATAAAGTGCTTTCTTATAGTCCTTCTTTATTTTATAGATAAAACCCATTTTTAAATAAATGAAAGCCAGCTCCTCTTTTGAATCCATTTTTTTAAAAATCTTTGCTGCGTCCTCAAGATTACTTAGTGCTGCATCATATTCTTTATTTAAATAGTGCAGGCTGCCAATATTTAGCAGGCAGCTTCCTATATTACTAACAGAATTTATCTCCCGGGCAAGGGCCAATGCCTTTTGGTAGCATTGCATGGACTCTGCACTCATTTCATGGTTCATGTAAATAATACCAATATTGACTAAACTTAGTACAATTTCATTTTTATACTTCAGCTTTTCAAATATTTCAAGTGCTTTTTTATAGTATTCCAAGGCATCTTTATCCTTATCCATATCTTCATACAGCATGCCCATATTATTATATGCTGCGGCTATACCCGGCGGGTCGGCCATCTGCTGTTTTATTTCCAAACCCCTGCTGTAATATTCCAGTGCCAGTGGAAACAAGGCCTGTTTTCTGTATATATTTGCTAAGCTGATAAGGTTGTTTGCAATACCCCTTTTATTACCTGATTTTTCATCAATCTGTAACGCTTTTTTGTAAGTTTCAATACCTTTGGCATAATCGGCCTGCCTGGCATATATAACCCCTAAACCCAATAAAGATGCCGACATTCGCCTTTGGTCACCAGTTTCCTCGCAAAGTGCTATTGCTTTTTTATAATAGCTTTCTGCCTTAGCCAAATCACCCAAATAAAAATAAGACCTGCCAAAATTGAATAGGCAATTAGCCATACCAAACTTATCATATAGGTCCTCATATATAGCCAGTGCGTTTTGAAAGTTAATCAGTGCCTGCTTGTATTCTGCCTTTTTAATAAGCGTATTGCCTGTAAAAAGCATGCTGTATGCCTTTCCCTTTTTATAATTAAGCTTGTCTGAAATCTCACCTGATTCTTTAAGAAGCATAATTGCCCTGTCAACATCTGTGGCAAATATTTCAGTTGCAATTTTATTCAGCAGGTTTACCCTTACTGTGTCTTTTTTTGTATAAGTTTTAAGTGCATTCTGGAGGCTGTCTAATGATTTGCTCTGCCCAAATGCTGTGCCTGAAAAAATACTAAAAGCAATTAGTATAATTAATTTGTAAGTCTTAAACATGTAAAGGAATTTCACTCCCAAAAATAGGAATTAACTTTTAACCTGCGTTATTAACTTTACATTATAAAAAACTCCACGCATAATTTTGCGTGGAGCTTAAATCAACTAAAAACTATCATTATTTTTTAATAGAGTGTAAATATAATTTGTTTGCATAGCTCCAGCTTTAGTAAATGAATAATGTAAGGCGTTTAATGAACTAACGTTGTATTTCAGGCATAAAACGTTTGGCTCTGCCTGCAAAATAGTAAACAAGAAAAGTGTGGATGAATATTACCGATGTTTATAATGTATAAAAAAACTTCCGGAAATTCAATTGAATTTCCGG
>NZ_WWEP01000021.1 GCF_009848495.1 Flavobacterium sp. MK4S-17 | reverse complement strand
GACTCGAACCCACGACCTGCTGATTACAAATCAGCTGCTCTAGCCAGCTGAGCTACACCGGCATCTCAATTCGGGTGCAAATATAATCCTGAAACTGATATTTCCAAAAAAAAACATGCACTTTTTACAAGTGTTTTTACGTTATAAATCGTTCACCTTGTCTACCAGCTTTTTAGCAGAATCTTCAAGCTCTTTATTAATTTGCCTGAAGTGCTGTTTTTTATTTTCTACATCTTTTTGGTTTACTTTTTTAATAAGGCTGTCAAAAACTGCAATAGCTTCATCCACCACAGCGTCAGATTCGGCAGTCGGCTTTCCGGTTGTAGTCATCTCCCAAATATAAACTGCCTCTATAATATCACCTAAAACGTAGTTGATATCCTTTTTTAAATTTTTTACGCTTGCCATTTTTATTATTTGTTTAAATTAATGTTGCAAAATTACAATTATTAGCGGGTTCAATTTGTTAAGAAATATATATTTCTAACAGTGTGGCATTGCCGTTAAGCGTAAAAGCCTTAACTGCTGCCGGAACCAGTATGGTATCACCTTTTTTAAAGTTGTGGCTTTTGCCTTCCAATTGTATGGTATATTCCCCTTCCGTACAAATATAAACCGAAAAACTTCCCCCATCCTTTTCAATTGATGCGTTACCATTTATGGGTAAATAATTGGTAGTAAAATAAGGGCAGTCAACCATCGGGTTACTTTTATTTTCCTCGGTAGTATACTGCTTTTGTGTATCGGTAGTGTTATAGTTCATTGCATCAAGTGCCTGCTCAACGTGCAGTTCCCTTGATTTGCCATTGGCATCTACCCTGTCCCAGTCATAAATCCTGTATGTAATATCAGAAGTTTGCTGTATTTCAGCAATTACAATGCCTGCACCTATAGCATGTATGGTTCCTGTTTCCAGAAAGAAAACATCGCCCTTTTTTACCTTTACCTCATTAAGTATTTCAATAAGATTTTTGTTTTGCAGGTGCTCAAGGTATTCTTCGGGGCTGGATTTCTTTTTAAAGCCTACAATAATGCGTGCGTCGGTATCTGCCTGCATTACATACCACATTTCTGTCTTGCCGAAAGAATTATGCCGTTGCTTTGCCAGTTCATCATTAGGGTGCACCTGTATTGAAAGGTCTTCGCGGGCATCAAGAAACTTAAACAGTAAAGGAAATTGCTTACCAAAACGGCTGTAAACCTTTGTGCCTAATAATTCTTGGGGAAAACTATCCAAAAGTTCAGTAAGCGGTTTGCCTTTATACGGTCCGTTATTAACAATGCTTACATCCCCCTGCACTGCCGAAAGCTCCCAGCTTTCACCTGTAGTTTCGGTAGGAAGGTTTTGTTTACCCAGGTTATCCCTAAGCTTTGTCCCGCCCCATATCCTGTCTTTAAGTATGGGTTCAAAAATTAATGGATATAATTCCATGCTCATATTATTCTCCTCTATAGGTTACAAAATTTCGTGGTGTTTCATACAATACTACCTCAAGAGCCATTGTATAATCCAGCCTTCTCCTTAGCTTGTTCCATATAACTATGGCTATATTTTCGGCAGTAGGGTTAACACCTGCAAATTCGGGCACATCAAGATTAAGGTTTTTATGGTCGAAAGCTACTTCAACCTCCTCATAAATAATATCCTTCAGTATCTTCATATCTATAACATAACCTGTTTGGGCATCAACAGGGCCTGTAACACTTACAATAAGTTCATAATTGTGGCCATGAAAGTTAGGGTTATTGCATTTACCGAATACAGCATCATTACGCTCATCATTCCACTCCGGGCGGTAAAGGCGGTGTGCTGCATTAAAATGTGCTTTGCGGCTAACGGTTACTTTCATCAGGTTATATTTTATGTTCTTCCAGGTAGTGGTAAAATTCTTCAAAAATTATTTTAAACCAAACAGTATAAATATCAGGGTTTGCCTTCATATCTTCCTTAACGGCATCTATACCCATCCATTTCCAACTCTCGGCCTCCTCGGTATTTATATCAGGCTCGCCGTCATAATAACCTATCATTACATGGTCAAGCTCATGCTCTGTAAGCCCGTTATCAAACGGTGCTTTATAAATAAACCAAAAAAGTTCTTTCAGTTCGGTTTTAATACCCATTTCCTCCATGAGCCTGCGGCTGCCTGCCTGCAGGTTAGTTTCACCTTCACGCTGGTGGCTGCACGTGGTGTTAGTCCATAAAAGGGGCGAGTGATATTTGTGTGCAGCACGCTGCTGCAGCATAATTTCATTTTTGGAATTAAGTATAAAAACCGAAAAGGCCCTGTGAAGCAATGCTTTTTCATGGGCTTCCATTTTTGCCATGAGTCCTATCTGCTCATCCTTTTCGTTTACCAGTATTACTTTTTCTTCTGCCATACCCTTTATTAGCTTTCAAAAATAAGAAAATCTTTGCGTTTTAAAAGTGCTTTAACCTTTCAACAACATGCGTTGATACTTAACTGCTGCATTTTACGTTTGTAATCTTAATCTTAAATAACGCAGAAATGAATAAATTTTCACTTTTTTTATGTTTCTCACTCTTAACCCTAAGCTGTAACAGCAATCAATGCCTTAACAGTAATGATACGCTGGAAAATAATCCACCTTCATCGCAGCAATATATTAATGCACTGGTAAGTGAACTAAAAAAGGCTTCTCCATCCGGTATTAATTACTATCTGGAAGATTACCGTGAGGAAAATGGCAAAACCTACATGGATGTAAAAATTTCCGGCGATAGTATATGTGCCAAAGCTACTTTAACTGTAAACATTATAGATGAAAAACTCGATAATATAGCAAAAACGAAAGGAATGGGGTATCGCGGTGCCGAACTGAAAAACCTTTCTTTCACTATAAATAAAGACACTGCCAATAATATAAGCCTTATATATAAAGATTTGGAAAAAGTAATAGACTAAAGCAGTCCTGAAAAATTAAATACACTTAAGCGCACATTTTTCGCCATCTATGGCGGCGGAAATAATACCGCCTGCATAGCCTGCCCCTTCACCACAGGGAAACAGTCCCTTAATCTGTACATGCTGCAATGTTTCAGGGTCGCGTGGTATGCGTACTGGCGACGACGTCCTTGATTCCGGAGCATGCAATATGGCCTCATTAGTAAGATAGCCCCGCATGGATTTTCCGAACTCGCTGAAACCCTGCCTTAGTGTTTGCGTAATAAACCCCGGGAAAACCTTTCCCAACTCAACGGGTGTTGTGCCGGG
Organism: Flavobacterium sp. MK4S-17; assembly: GCF_009848495.1. Classification (GTDB taxonomy): domain Bacteria; phylum Bacteroidota; class Bacteroidia; order Flavobacteriales; family Flavobacteriaceae; genus Flavobacterium. Next base: position 163,752 of record NZ_WWEP01000021.1, on the reverse strand, counting down.
AACATAAGAGGTTTTAGGTATATCTGCCGATATTTTACTTTGGGTAAAATCAACCATCCTTTGTGCAGGTACACGCTGTGTTTCGCCTGCAAGATGCCATGCGTTCTGTTCAATACTTTTTTGAAATTCCATTCCGGCAAGGGCGCCAAATTTGGCAAAAGGCTTAAAATCTTCAAGCTTAAGTTCAACCACAATACCTGAATTGGCAGTTTCCTGGTCGCGTTTGGATGGGGACCATCCGTTGGTTACCACTTCGCCCGGGCTGGTGGCACAGGGGGCTATAACCCCGCCCGGACACATGCAGAAAGAGTACATGCCCCTGCCGCCCACCTGCTTTACTATGGCATAAGGTGCCGGCGGTAGGTATTCACCACGCCCTGCGGTAAAATCGCAACTGTATTGTATGCTGTCAATCAACTTTTGAGGATGTTCCGCCCTTACACCAAGTGCAAAAGGTTTTGCCTCTATGTATATTTTTTTCCTGTCCAGCAGTTCAAAAATATCACGTGCCGAATGGCCTGTAGCCAGTATTATCTTGTCGGCCTTTATAATATCATTAGTTTGTGTTACTATGCCCTCAACACAATTATTTTTAACAAGTATATCGGTAACCCTTGTATTAAACAATACCTGCCCACCATATTCAATTATTTTTTCGCGCATGGCTTTAATAATTTTGGGCAGCTTGTTAGTACCAATATGCGGGTGTGCTTCCACCAATATATCTTCCGATGCACCAAAGGCAACAAACAACCTTAAAATCCTTTCTACATCGCCCCGCTTTTTGGAACGCGTATATAATTTGCCGTCAGAATATGTGCCTGCCCCACCTTCGCCAAAGCAATAATTGGAATCTTCGTTAACAACATGGTCGCGGTTAATGGCTTTCAGGTCGCGGCGGCGTTCCTGCACATCCTTTCCTCTTTCTATAACCAGGGGTTTCAGCCCCAGTTCTATAAGCTGTAATGCCGCAAAAAGGCCTGCAGGCCCTGCGCCAATAACTATTACTTCCCTGCTGTTGGAAACATCATTATACTTTGGTAACGGTATGGTGCTTTCCTTAAAAGCCTCATTAATATACACCGCTACCTTAAGGTTTATTTTTACTGCTTTTTGCCGCGCATCGACAGAGCGTTTTACTATAGCCACGTGGCTTACCTCATCAGGTTTAACCTGTATAAGCTTTGCAACGTGGGCAGCAAGCAATTGTGGCTGTGCAGCCACTTCGGGCGCAACCTGTATCTGGAGTTCTCTTGGCATGCCGCAAAAGTAAATAATTTTCTACTGATTATACTTCTGCTTTATTTTGGGCAGGCTTTCATAAAAATAAAGTATTTATTGCGGTTTAAGGTACTGCAAAGCTTCCGGGCCTTTTATTGTTGCATAAAGAAACCCTAAAAGCGCAATTAACGTTATAAATACTATAAAGCTTGCAATTAACAATAAAACTATCCACACCATGCGCAAAAGTATTTGGCCTAAAGGCTTTTCATGATAAAATGACCTGAAGAACCATAGTAAAACAAGGGGGGTTATAAACATTGATTTACCTGAAATAGACATAACAAGCTCATGGTCATCCTTCAGGATAAACAATAAAGGATAAAGCAGCAAAATGTTTATTAAGGTATAAAATGACAATATATAAGCATTGATAATTACATGCTCATAATAATTATGCCCCCATTTCCTAAAAGCCAGTTTAGTAATCAGTGCAAAAAATGGAATTAGCAGCAACATTATGATTGAATTGTAACTTGATGTAAAAGTTACATAATCACTCATAAATTCCGAATTCATGTTTTGGTTTGAGTAATATTCACTCACAATTTCTTTAAATCCTATAATTTTAAAGGATATAAAAGCTGATATACCACTCAATACAAATGCCAGCAATATAGGCTTATAATGGTTAACCCTGTTGCCCTCAATAAATTCCCTTGCAGTTTTACCAGGATTTTTAATTATATTTTTTACGGAGTAAAGAAACCCTTTGTTGGTATGCAGGAAAGTGTATTGCACTTCATCCCATACATATTTACGGTCAATCCTTTTATACTTTTTCTGCCCACAATTAATACAGAAATTTCCTGTAATGCTTTCATGGCAATTTTTACATTTATCCTCCATCGGTTACAAATTTCTTGTTTTAATTTCCTTTAGCAGTAAATTTAAGTTTATCAGTATTGGAATAAATGTTAAAGGCATAGCAAAAAAAGGAATTAGTGCTCCCATAGGAATTTCCTTAAGTCCCTTTGTGGCAAAAAGATAAATCAAAATTGCAAACCCAATTAAAAAAACAATCCCAAATCCAATCACCACACCTTTCAGCAGGTCTTTTCTTTTTATCAGTTCTTTATCTGTAAGCCCTTTGTAATAATTATTCTTTTCCATAAACTTAAATACGTGATTTTTTGATTAGATTTTTTTAGTTAGGCGCCTGCTTTCCATTTCCTTCTTGATTTCGCCCTCTAAAATTTTATTGTTCTTTGAATTCTTCACTATCAGGTAAACAATCAGGAAAGGAGATAAAGTAAAAATATTAAAGCCGTTTACGGCACTATAAACCACAACACCCATTGAAAACCCAATAATTAACGAATCAATAATTTTGCCGTTCCTCAGTTTATTCATTTGCTGTAAAAGCTCCTTGTCGCTTAAGTCAGCAATTTTTTTATCTGTCATAAATAATAATTTTATGTGTACCCCCTTACAGGGCAAATATAAAAAAAGTACTATATAAGTTATATTTCTTTTTACAAGCAAGGGCAACATATAAAAATACCCTAATTTTACTGACTATTTTAAAAGAAGGTATGCGGAAAATTAAACTGATATGGGATTTCAGGGGGCCGGCGTCAGCAAAAACTGCCGAACATCATGAAATTCACCTTAAGGAGTATATAGCCATTGAGAAATTACCGCTTAATATAACGGGCTTTGATATAATAAATGATATGCACGCCACAGCATGGATGATTGTTACTGATGACTATATGATAACCGTAAGGGACGCGCTAAAACCGCACAGGGGAGAAATAGCGTCCTGACATAAAAATGAAATCATAAATTTAACTCTATAAAAAAACCGTGATTGCTATACAATCACGGTTGATATTTATTGCCTTAAAAGCTTAATTGGCTACCTCGCTTATAAATTTAATCCGCATAAGCCTGAGCTCTTCGGTGTCATAATCCCCATCAAACTCTTTAAGGGCATCCTTAATATTATCAGATTCCGATTCCATAAAATACTCATGTATTTCCTCCTGCTGGTCTTCATCCAGTATGTCATCAATCCAGTATTTAATATTCAGTTTGGTGCCCGAATATACTATCTGCTCCATTTCCTTTAGCAGTGCATCCATTTCCAGCCCTTTTGCCCTCGCAATATCATTTAGCGGAAGCTTCCTGTCTATATTCTGTATAATATACAGTTTAAGCCCCGAATTTGCTCCTGTAGATTTTACAACAAGGTCATCAGGACGCATTATATCATTATCCTCAACATAACGGGCTATAAGTTCGGCAAACTCTTTACCATATTTTTTTGCTTTACCCTCACCTACTCCATGCACACTGCTTAATTCTTCTATAGATATAGGATATTTTAAAGCCATATCCTCTAAAGAAGGATCCTGGAATACCACAAATGGCGGAACACCCAGTTTTTTGGCTACCTTTTTACGAAGGTCGCGCAGCATTGCCATTAAGGCCTCATCCGAAACACCTGATGATTTTGCCGAAGTTACTGTGGCTTCCTCATCACTTTCATTAAAGTCATGGTCTTCACTCATCATGAAGGACTGCGGGTTTGTAATGAACTCCCCGCCTTTTGGTGTGAGTTTTAACACTCCGTATGACTCTATGTCTTTAGAAAGGTAGCCTTCCACAAGTACCTGCCTTATTAAAGCCATCCAGTACTTTTCATCAAAATCCTTACCCTTGCCAAAAAACTCCTGTACATCGGTTTTATGGGCTTTAATCAGGGCATTAATTTTACCTGTAAGTGTAAAAATAACTTCCTTTGACTTATATAACTGGCGTGTATTTTTAACTGTTTCCAGCAGTAATTTAACCTGTTCCTTTGCCTCCGATTTTTTCTTGGGATTGCGCACGTTGTCATCCATATCGGCACCTTCGCCTGTTTCCTCGTCAAATTCCTCACCAAAGTAATGCAGCAAAAATTTACGCCTTGACATTGAAGTTTCGGCATAAGCCACCACTTCCTGTAATAAGGCAAAACCTATTTCCTGCTCAGCCACCGGTTTGCCGCTCATAAACTTTTCAAGCTTTTCTATATCCTTATAGGAATAATAAGCAAGGCAGTGCCCTTCGCCACCATCACGCCCGGCGCGGCCTGTTTCCTGGTAATAGCTTTCCAGCGACTTGGGTATATCATGGTGTATTACAAAACGTACATCAGGTTTATCTATCCCCATACCAAAAGCAATGGTTGCCACCACTACATCAACATCCTCCATAAGGAACATGTCCTGGTGCTTGGCACGTGTCTTGGCATCAAGTCCAGCATGGTAAGGCACGGCACTAATACCGTTAACCTGCAACACCTGTGCTATTTCCTCAACCTTTTTACGGCTAAGGCAGTAAATAACTCCTGATTTGCCTTTATGCTGGCGGATAAAACGTATTATATCCGACTCAACCGTTTTGGCTTTCGGGCGCACCTCATAATAAAGATTTGGCCTGTTGAATGATGCCTTAAACACATTGGCATCTGGTATATCAAGGTTTTTAAGTATGTCTTCCTGTACTTTTGGCGTGGCAGTAGCTGTAAGCCCTATAATGGGCACATCACCCAACTGCCTTATAATATTCCTTAAATTGCGGTATTCAGGGCGAAAATCATGCCCCCACTCCGAAATGCAGTGCGCCTCATCTATAGCTACAAAAGACAGTTTAACACCTTTAAGGAAATTTACATATTCCTCTTTGGTAAGAGATTCGGGTGCCACGTAAAGCAGTTTTGTTATGCCCGAAGTAATATCGCTTTTAACCTGGTTAACCTCTGTTTTGGTAAGGGATGAGTTTAAAACGTGCGCTGTACCCGGCTCTGATGACAGGCTGCGTATGGCATCAACCTGGTTTTTCATAAGTGCAATAAGCGGGGAAACTACTATAGCTGTACCCTCAAGCACCAGGGCAGGTAATTGGTAACATAATGATTTACCGCCACCTGTGGGCATTATAACAAATGTATTGTGGCCTGTTATTATACTTTTTACAACATCTTCCTGAAGCCCCTTAAATTTGTTAAAACCAAAATATTTTTTTAACTCTTTATGTAAGTCAATTTCGGTCGATTCCATTATTTATTCCTAGTAATTACATAAATTTGCAGAACATAAAGATACAAAAATCTTTAATACGCACAACTTTTTAAACATTTGCAAAGCTTGATAAATAAAGACGCTATACTGGCTTCTGCCAAAAGAACCATACTTTCTGAAAGTGAGAGTATTGCTGCCCTTGTTCAGTTTCTTGATGATGATTTTTACAAGGCTGCCGAAATTATTTACAACAGCAAAAACAGGGTTGTGGTTACCGGCATTGGTAAAAGTGCCATAATTGCAAGCAAAATTGTGGCAACGCTAAACTCTACAGGTACACCATCCCTTTTCCTACATGCTGCCGAAGCCATACATGGCGACCTTGGCATGGTACAGCCCGGCGATGTTGTAATATGTATATCAAAAAGTGGCAACAGCCCCGAAATTAAAGTACTGGTGCCTTTACTAAAACGCTTTGGCAATGTGTTAATTGGGATGACTGCCAATAAAGAATCTTTCTTAGGCACCGAATCCGATTATGTATTGCATGCGTATGTAGATAAAGAAGCCTGTCCTAACAACCTTGCCCCTACCAACAGTACCACAGCGCAACTGGTTTTGGGTGATGCCCTTGCCGTGTGCCTCATGGAAATGCGCGATTTTAAAAGTGATGATTTTGCAAAATACCATCCCGGTGGCGCTCTTGGCAAAAAGCTGCTGCTGCGCGTGGGAGATATGCTGGATACCACACATAAACCACAGGTAGGCCCTGCAAGCAGCATTAAAGAAGCAATTGTTGAAATTTCGGAAAAAAGGCTGGGTGTTACAGCGGTAGTGGAAAATAATAAAGTAACAGGTATTATTACCGATGGCGATATAAGGCGAATGCTGAATGACAGGGATAACATAGCAGGGGTAACAGCAGCCGATATTATGACAAGAAACCCAAAAACAATACAAACAACAGATATGGCTGTGGATGCGCTTAATAAAATGGAAAATTTTGCCATTACGCAACTGGTAGTGGTTGACGAGGGAGAGTATAAGGGCGTACTGCACCTGCACGATATTTTAAAAGAAGGATTGGTATAAATGGCTAAATCAAAAAAGAATAAATCCGGCGAAATGTCATTCCTTGACCATCTTGAAGAATTAAGATGGCTGCTTGTAAGAAGTTCTATCGCTATAGTAATTGGAGGATGTATAGCTTTTACCTTCAGCGATTTTATTTTTGATGAAATAATTTTCGCTCCAAAGAGAGGTGATTTTATTACGTATCGCTTTTTTTGTGATATAGCTACAAAGTATGACCTCGACAAGAGTTTTTGTATGGACGAGCTGCCTTTTGAAATACAAAGCCGCACGCTCGACGGGCAGTTTTCAACAGATTTATGGACTGCAATTACAGCAGGCTTTATACTTGCATTTCCCTTTATACTTTGGGAGTTTTGGAAATTCATAAGTCCTGCACTGTATGAAAAGGAGCGCAAGTATGCAGTATCTTTTATCATTACCACTTCTTTGCTTTTCTTTTTAGGCGTGCTTTTCGGTTATTACCTTATCACTCCCCTGTCGCTTAATTTCCTGGGCAATTACAGGATTAGTGCAGTGGTTAAAAATGACATAGACCTGCAATCCTATATAAGCGTTATAAAAACAACGGCTATTTCCTGCGGTTTGGTTTTTGAACTGCCTATTATAATTTATTTCCTTTCGAAAGTAGGGCTTGTAACCGCCGCTTTTTTAAGAAACTACAGGCGTTATGCCTATGTTATTATATTGATAGTAGCCGCAGTTGTTACACCGCCAGATGTGGTAAGCCAGCTTATAGTTACCTTTCCGCTGGTAATACTGTATGAAATGAGCATATTCATTTCGGCAAAAATGCATAAGAATAAAGAAGCTAAAACAGAATAAGAAATGGCAGATTTAGTACAGGAGTTTAATGATTACCGCCAGAAGATGAACGACAAGCTGCTGGCCGACAACAATAAAATTATAAAGCGTATATTTAACCTTGATACCAATGCCTATATGGAAGGTGCGCTTGATGTAAAAACCAAGGAACTTCTGGGCTTGGTAGCCTCGGCGGTATTGCGTTGCGACGACTGTATAAAATACCACCTGGAAACCTGCTATAAAGAAGGTTTAAGCAAGGAGCAGGTTATGGAGGCTTTAGGCATAGCCACACTTGTGGGTGGTACTATTGTAATACCCCATTTAAGAAGGGCGTACGAATTTTGGGAAGCACTGGAAAATAATGCAGGTACTACCTCCGTTTAAAAAGTATAGCATAAGCAAATGAAATTAAGGGCAGATAATTTAGTAAAAACATATAAGGGCCGCAGTGTTGTAAAAGGCATTTCGGTTGAGGTAAACCAAGGCGAAATTGTGGGGCTGCTTGGGCCAAACGGTGCCGGAAAAACCACATCTTTTTATATGATTGTAGGGCTTGTGAAACCTAACAGCGGTAAAATTTTCCTTGACAACATGGAAATTACCGATTTCCCTATGTACAAGCGAGCGCAGCACGGCATTGGCTACCTGGCTCAGGAAGCATCTGTATTCCGGAAACTGAGTATTGAGGATAATATTTTAAGTGTTTTACAGCTCACCAAATTATCCAAAAAAGAGCAGGAAGCTAAAATGGAGGAACTGATTGACGAGTTTTCATTACAGCACATACGCACCAACAGGGGCGACCTTTTATCGGGTGGTGAAAGAAGGCGTACCGAAATTGCACGTGCACTTGCTACCGACCCAAAGTTTATACTGCTTGATGAACCGTTTGCCGGGGTTGACCCGGTAGCTGTGGAGGACATACAGCGTATAGTGGCACAATTGAAAAATAAGAATATCGGCATACTTATTACCGACCATAACGTACAGGAAACACTTGCCATTACCGATAAAACCTACCTGATGTTTGAAGGCGGTATCCTAAAGGCGGGTGTCCCTGAAGATCTTGCCAGTGATGAAATGGTGCGTAAAGTATATTTAGGGCAAAACTTTGAGCTTCGTAAAAAGAAGCTGGACTTTCAACAGCATGTTAAAGCACCGGAAGTACCGGATGATGAAAGTTTTTAAGCAATATAAAGAAGGGCTTACTTTAAAGTAAGCCTTTTTAATTTTTCATAACTGCCGTTATAAATATTTACATCTACATTGCTGTTAATGCCTTTTATGCGAGCTTTATCAGTAAACTGCCAGAAAAGCCATTCTTTTCTTATCTCTTCTTCAAAAAAACTATAATTGGCAATCCATAAATTGTACCCGGCAAACTCCTTTTTTAAAAAATCGGTATAAAAGCTTTCACCGCTGTAAATAATGGGTGTCACACCATAATGCCGTTCTACCTTGTATAGCCATCGCTTTAAGCCACTTACTAAGCTGTCTGTACTTTGCCTGGTTGGTAATTTTTCAATGTCCAGCACAGGCGGTAAATCTCCCTTTTTCAGCTTAACGTTCTTAATAAAATTTTCAGCCTGCCTGATGGAGTTTTCGTCTGGCCTGTAATAATGGTATGCCCCTTTTATGAACCCTTTTGACGCTGCCCCTTTCCAGTTACGAAAATATTCAGCATCAGTCATATCAGTTCCCGCTGTAGCCCTGATAAAAACAAAATGGAGAGGAAATTCATTTTCTTCAGCATTAAAGTCTGCCCATGAAATCCTGCCTTGATAATGGGAAACATCAATGCCAAAAACTTTGTCCTTATGCCTTGATACAATTTCATAGATACGTAAATCAGCCAGTTTACGTTCTTCTTTTGTTAAGGCTTCCACACGCTTATTGGTTTTAAAGCCTAAATAATAAAGCAGACCGTTACGGTACTGGTAAACCATTGCCGTTAAAAAAGCAACAAGCAAAACAAGGAAAGAATACTTTAGTATTATACCCGGAGTTATCTTCTTGGTTTTTTTCCTTCGGGCAGCAGGCCTGCTATATGTATTACTTTTTCTTTCCGGATTACGGTTCATACTAAACCTGCCGTGATGAAGTAATGTTATTAACTACTGAAAGCAGTACATATAATAAAATAATAAGCGGAATGCCCAGGTACTGAAAGAAAAACAGCAGTAGTGCCGAAAGTATCAGGAATACAAACTGGATTTTATTGGTTTCCCAGTTAAAGTACTTAACTTTTAAAGAAAACAAAGGTATTTCAGCATTTAGTATAAAAGCACTTAAAAGGCTTATGGCTACCAGCACATATGGGTTGCTTAATGCCTCAAATATAAAGCCTGTTCCGTCAGAATGGTTCAAAATAACCGGCAGGCTCATTATCAGTAAGGCATTGGCCGGTGTAGGCAAGCCGATAAAAGAATCCGTCTGGCGGGTATCCACATTAAACTTAGCCAGCCTGTAGCATGAGGCCAGTGTAATAACAAAGCCCACATAGGGTAAAATGCCTAAATAAAAATTATCTGCAGTGAGGTTGTACTCTTCCCTTAAATCAACAATATTGGCTAATAGCTGAAACATTGCCACGCCGGGCACAACCCCGCTTGTTACCATATCTGCAAGGGAATCAAGCTGAAGCCCCACCTTGCTTTGCGCATTAAATATCCTTGCAAAGAAGCCGTCCCAAAAATCAAAAAAGATACCCATGCATACCCAAAAGAAAGCCATTTGCAGGTTAGTATCAAAAGCATACACCAAAGCTATAAGGCCGGATGCAAGGTTAAGCAGTGTTATAAAATTCGGAACATATTTTTTTATGGACATAGTAAAGCAATTTTATTACTGCAAAGTTAACACAATAAGTTAATAGAAATGGAGTTTAGTAATTGAGATTTTTATGTCATATTTGCACACAAAATAAAAGCTTTGAGAAAGTTATTATTAATTTCACCTTTATTCCTTTCCATCATTTCGTATGGCCAGTCAGTAAGGAAATACTCCAATGAATTTATGAATATTGGGGTTGATGCTGCTGCCCTGGGCATGAGTAATGCGGTTACAGCCCATACTTCTGATGTAAATTCAGGGTACTGGAACCCTGCAGGGTTGCTAAAGGTGGAAGACAAGCAGCTTTCTTTAATGCATGCCAGCTATTTTGCCAATATTGCACAGTATGACTATGCGGCCTTTGCCATGCCTATAGATGAAAGGAGTGCTTTTGGCGTATCGCTTATACGATTTGGTGTGGACGATATACTGAACACAACCCAGCTTATTGACAGCGAAGGCAATATTGACTATAACCGTATCAGCCTTTTTTCGGCAGCAGATTACGGCGTTATTTTTTCCTACGCCCGCTCCTTACCTCTTGATGGTTTAAACTATGGCGTTAATGCAAAAGTAATCCGGCGTATAATAGGCAAATTTGCCAATTCATGGGGGTTTGGTTTTGATATAGGCATACAGTATGAAACAGATAATGAATGGAAATTCGGCCTGATGCTTCGCGATATTACCACAACCTATAATGTTTGGAATATTGACGAAGACGAGTTTGAAACTATAAAAGATGCGGTACCGGGCGAAAACCAGGAACTGCCCGAAACCACAGAAATAACATTACCAAAGGCACAACTGGGCATTGCCAAGAAATTTGTAATACGCTATGATTACAGCATACTGGCTGCTGCAAACCTTAATATGCGCTTTGCCCAAACCAATGATATTATTTCTACAGAAGTAGTGAGTATAGACCCGGCTGTGGGGTTAGAGTTTGGCTATATTGATATTGTTTACCTGCGTGCGGGTGCCGGCAACTTTCAAAATATAATACAGCTTGACGGTTCGGAAAAATTAAGTTTTCAGCCCAATATTGGCGTAGGCTTTAAATATAAAGGCATAGCTGTTGACTATGCATTGACTGATATTGGCGACCAAAGTGCCGCACTATATTCAAATATTTTTTCTTTAAGGGTAGATTTGGGTATCTTTAGGCGATAAAAACAAACAAAATGCGCCGTTTAAAAGTACTATTAGTTTTACCGCTTCTTCTTTTATATTGCCAAAACTTTTTTGCCCAGATTCCGCTTTCAGACAAAGCCGAAATCACATTGCTTACCTGCGGGCCGGGTGAAGAACTGTATTCTGTATTCGGGCATACGGCTATTCGTATATATGATAAGGAAAGCAACATTGATGCGGTATATAATTTTGGCACGTTTGATTTTGACACACCCAATTTCTACCTGAAATTTGTTAAAGGCGACCTTAAATATTTTGTTTCTGTCAGCTCTTATGAGGAGTTTATTTACCAGTATGTTTACTACAACAGGGATGTATATGAACAGGTGCTTGATATAAGCCAGCGCCAGAAACAAAACATTTATAATGAACTTAACAGTACCTTGCTATCGGAAAAGCGCTACTACACCTATAAATTTATTGACCGCAACTGTACCACCATGGTAGCCGATATTTTGAGCAGGAATATCCCGGGAAAAATTTCTGAAGAAACATCAGATAAGGGTAAAACCAACAGGGAGATTATACATTCATACCTCGACAATATGTTTTTTGAAAATTTAGGCATCAACCTCATGTTTGGATATAAAACCGATAAAGTTTCCGATAAGCTTTTCCTGCCTCAGGAACTGCTGGAAGGAGTTGATAATACTAAAATTAAAGGAGAGCGATTAGCCCTACCCCCCGTACATGTATATAAAGCCAAAGAAAAAGAAAGCAACAAACCTTTTTGGAATAACTATTACTTCTTCTCAGCTATTATGCTGGCTTTAATGTTCTTTACCCGTAGTAAAACTGTTCTAAGAAGCTATCTCGCCTTAACCGGGCTGCTGGGGCTTTTCTTCTGTTTTGTAGGCTTCTATTCTTATCATACAGAGATAACACAAAACTATAATGCCTTATTAATTAACCCGTTGTTTTTACTATTATTGTACTTTACAATAGCCGGGAAAAAAAATACAATAGTAATAACATTATATATATGCATAGGGTTATTAATTTTATACCTTATTTTCACCTTTAATAAGCCTCATTTTGTTATGATACTGCCAATAGCCGCTACGAATATCATCATATTTATAAGGATATTGATGCAGGTTAAATTAAAGCAAAATACTATTACTAATCCTTAAAATTTATAACGTTGTTTATTTTTAATAAGCCTAAAGCTATATTGGCAGATTTAATTCCTGAAGGATATGTAGATATCCATTCGCACCTATTACCCGGAATAGACGATGGTGCAAAAACTAATGAGGATACCGTACAGCTAATACAAACACTAAACTCATATGGCTTTTCGGAATTTATAACAACCCCGCACGTTTTAACCGGGATGTATAATAATACCAGGGATGGCATACTCGAAACAGAAGAAACAACCAACAAACATTTACACTTAAATAATATATCACGGCTGTTAAAAGCTGCCGCTGAATATATACTGGATGAAACCTTTGTAGAACTTTTTAAAAAGGAACCGCTACTTACATTAAAGGATAATTATGTGCTGGTAGAAATGTCTTACCTTAATCCGCCTATACAGCTTTATGAAATATTGTTTGAGTTACAATTGGCAGGATATAAACCAGTACTTGCACACCCGGAGCGATACCTGTTTTACCACCAAAATTTTGAGGAGTATAAAAAACTAAAAAAAGCAGGCTGTTTGTTTCAAATCAACCTGCTTTCAGTAACCGGCTATTATGGTAAGCCAGTTTTAGATATCTGTAAAAAGCTTTTGGATAATAACCTCATTGATTATACCGGTTCAGATGTTCACCATGAAAGGCATGCGCAGTCTTTTAAAAATAAAATACTGTTGAAAAAACACGACGCCCTGCTGGCTGCACTTAATAATAACAGCTTTTTTAAATTATCTTCTTAAAATCCTGTCAAGCCAGCTTTTCTTGGGTACATCCTGCCCATAGCCATAACCGTAGCCGTAGCCGTAACCATAGCCGTAGCCGTAACCATAGCCATAGCCTTTTTTCTTACCTGTATCATTAATTATGATAGACATATTAGGCAGCTTGCCCTCTTCATATAATGATTGTGGTACAGACAGCATTCTCTTATCCAGATGGTTTGCCCTCACTACATATAGGAAGCTATGGGCATATTTAGCTATAATTAGCGTATCCGTTACAAGGCTTATAGGCGCTGTATCTACAATTATATAGTCAAATTCCTTTTGTAATTCAGTAAATATCATCTCTACTTTAGGATGCATAAGCAATTCGGCAGGATTAGGCGGGACTATACCCGGTGGGAGGACATAAAAGTTATCGTAGCCATCCAGCTTAACTATATAATCATTAACATTAGCATCATTGGTAGAAAGGTAATTGGTAAGCCCTTTTGAAGGGATATTGATGTATTCATCCAGTTTAGGATTACGGATATCCATACCGGCCAATAAAACTTTTTTTCCAGACAATGCAAAGGTTGAAGCAAGGTTTACTGATATAAACGTTTTTCCTTCCTTAGGTATTGTTGATGTAACAAATATAGTTTTGGCAGTGCCATTAGGAACCTGCCCCAGCATAAATTCGAGGTTAGTCCTGATTATCCTTAATGATTCTGCAGTGCTTGACCTGCTGTTAAGTGTAATGATTTCATTATTCATTTCCGCCTTAGGAACATCACCTAAAAACGGAACGGAAAGCGCATCAAGGTCATGCCTGCTGTGTACTTTAGTATCAAGAAGTTTAGCACCATAAATAAAAGCAAAAGGCAAAAATAACCCAATCATGCATGCAGCCAAATAAACCATTCTACCTTTGGGTGAAATAGGTATAGGGTTAGCATAGGCTTCATCAATAACTTTAGATATAGGTGCAGTTACAGCTAGTGATATGGCATTTTCCTCACGCTTTTGTAATAAGTATAAATATAAAGCTTCCTTTACTTTTTGTTGCCTGTCTATAACGCGGTACTCCCTTTCTTGGCGAGGCACTTCCTGAAGTTTACCCCCAAGCAGCCTTTCCTGCTTTTGTAAATCACGCTGCGCTATTTTTAATGAAGATTTTTTGTTTAGCAGGCTCTCCTTAATTGAACTCCTTACACCGGCTATCTGGTTATTAAGGTTAGCAATTGTAGGATTATCTGCAGTAGCATTTTCCTTGTAACGCTGCAGGTCTAAAACCAACTGGTTATACTCCCCTATTAAGTTAACGGAACTTCCATCATCTAATAAATTAGCCGGTATTAAATCATCATTTGATGCTTGGTTTACATAATTAATGAGGTAGTCAACAACTTTCATTTGGGAGGCTGTTTCTATAACATTCCCTTCATATTGATTTGAGGTTGATAAAAATAACTGTGCTTCCGAAACAATATCTGTTACCCGCTCTTTGCGTTTAAAAGACTCGGCATCAAGCTCCACGCTATCCAGCTCTTTAGTAATAGAATCAAGCCTTTGGTTGATAAAAATATCTGTTTTCCTTGCAACCATATTTTTATCATTAATAGCATCTTCATTATACTTTTGGATAAGCATATTCAGGAAGTCAACTCCTTTTTCCTTAACAGCATCAACAACCGATAATGTTATTACACTACTGGTCATTTTATTGGCTGCTGCAACTTTCAATGTCCCCCTGTATGTATTGGCAACTTTATCCAAGGAGCTTATTTTTACAATAATCTGCGGGGTTTTACCGGATAAGGCTGTAGAAGTTACTATCATGTCGCCCATGACAGTATTTATCTTATTCCCAAAATTATAGGTTCCCGATTTTTTTTCATTCATATCATATATCTCAAACTTTTCCTGAGATAATGCCTTAATGGTGAAAGTGGTATCGGTTTCATAAAAATCTTCTTCCCTGTTTATAAAATTAACTTTAAACGGAGACTTTTTATAGGCCTGAGATGTCCTTAATTTACCCTCATTAAAATAAGTAATATTAAAACCAAGCTCCTTAACGGTATTTTTAATAAGAGTCCTGGCTTTAAGTATCTCCATTTCATTATCAACATTGCTTTTTACGCTCGCCAGAGCGCCTAATTCGCTAAAAGCAGTTAACTCAGAGGCCATACCTCCCTTTTTATCATCTTTTATAAGTATAGTAGATGATATTTCATATTTGGGCGTAGAATAGCGCAGGTAAAGTTTTGCACATATCATACATATAACTACTGACAGTAAAAACCACCGCCAGTTAACCAAATAATCCAGCAGTAACTCCCGCAGCCTAAATTTGCTATCCTCTTCGTTTTGTATTACAGGTATATTTTGTTGCATGTTATCTGGTTACTAACGCTATAATTGTAATTAATAATGATATAGCCGAAATACCCACGGTTATGTTAGGTCCTACAGCAGAAGAATTCGCCTTTGTCCGGTTAGGGTTAACATAAACCAGGTCATTCTGGTCTAAATAGTAATAAGGTGAATTTATAAAGTCAGCTTTTGTAATATCAATATAAGCATGGGTCTTAACCCCTTCCATCTCGCGCACCACCAAAATATTTTTCCTGTTGCCGTAAATAGTCATGTCACCTGCCAACGCCAGGGCTTCTGGCAATGTAATCCTTTCTGTACCTACAGAATAGGCTCCCGGCCTTGCAACCTCCCCTAAAACTGATATCTTGAAGTTGTTAATACGCATATTAATTATTGGATCCTTAAGGTATTTTGGGTCTAACTTAGATTTTATAAAATCCACTGCCTCCGCTTTATTAAGTCCTGCCAACTTTAATTTTCCAAGTACAGGGAAGTCAATATATCCTTCTGCATCAATCAGATAGGATTGATAACGCACTCCACCGCCCAAACCATCATTACCGGAATTTATAATACCTATGGCAGGAAGGTTAAATGGTTCGGCCAGGGCCGCAAGAGATGGATCGGGTGCAGAAACAATTATCATTAATAAATCATCCGGCTTTAGTTTAGGCTCATAAGATTCACTATTACCGTTTTGAATTTCATCAATATTTTGCAGGTAAGTAATCTTCTTTTTGGAAACACAGGATGTTAACACCAGGGATAACATAAAAAAACACAATATTTTTTTGGCCATACTAAGGACTTTAGTTCTCTTTAAATTGGGTCAGGTAAATATAATTTGGGCAAATATAGTTTTTATGGAATAGCATTTATATTAAAATAAATTATTTTTAAGTTATAAAATCACTCTTTTACTATCCAAAGCTTCAAATCCGGAATTCATACTTATATACTCAGGTAAAATAGTTTTCATTTTAGCTACTATCTTTTCATTTTCAAAGCCATTGGCTATTGTTATAAGGTCATTAACAGAAATATGCAGTGTATCATATTCATCACATACTTCCTGGGCTATCATAATCTTATCATGATGCGTTGGCAGCGTTTTTGAAGTATCGTTCAACAACTCTTCATATAACTTTTCTCCCGGCCTTAAGCCTATAATCTTTATTGCAATATCCTTATCAGGCACAAAGCCTGCAAGCCTTATCATTTTACGGGCCAAATCAATAATTTTAACCGGCTTGCCCATGTCAAAAATAAAAATCTCCCCTCCTTTACCCATAGCACCTGCCTCAAGAACTAACTGGCATGCTTCGGGAATAGTCATAAAATAACGAATAATATCGGGGTGCGTAAGAGTAATAGGCCCGCCATTTTCTATCTGTTTGGTAAACAAAGGCACAACCGAACCGTTTGAACCCAATACATTACCAAATCTTGTAGTTATAAACTTGGTTTTGCAGGATTTATCATTACTTAATTTAACATACAACGACTGAACATATTTTTCTGCAATCCGCTTGCTTGCCCCCATAACATTGCTGGGGTTAACGGCCTTGTCTGTAGATACCATTACAAAGCTGTCCACATTATACTCGCAGGCCAAATCCGCTAAATTTTTTGTTCCTTGTACATTTACGAATATTGCCTGCGAAGGATTTTCTTCCATTAAAGGCACATGCTTGTATGCCGCAGCGTGGTAAACCACATCGGGTTTATAAACTTTGAATAATTCGGTAAGGGCACTTTTATTCCTTACATCCGATATAATAGTAAGCATCCTGATATCAAGCCCTAACTTACCCATTTCCAGCCCCAAGTGGTGCAAAGGTGTTTCTGCCTGGTCAAGCATAATTACTAATTTAGGCCTGAATTGCACTACCTGCCTTACTATTTCACTGCCTATAGACCCTGCTGCACCTGTAATTAAAACTACTTTATCCTTAAGCTGAGAGGATATCGATTTATTATCTAAAACAATCTGCTTCCTTTCCAGCAGGTCTTCTATCTGGAAATTCTTGATTTTTTTAGATATTTCTTTCTGGTCTTCCCAATCAGAAACCAAAGGGACTGTATAAACCTTATAATTAAACTCAAGGCACTCGTCAACTATAGTAAGTTTCTCTTCCTTCGAAAGGCTTTTATCGGCAATTATCAATGCCTGAGCCCCGAAAACCCTCATAAGGATTGAAACTTTTTTCTTGTGCTGTAAAATAGGCAGCCCGAGGATCATTTTCGATTTATTCTGGCTGTATTTATCAATAAAGCCAACCAGTTTAAATCTTCCCGGAACTTCCGATTTTAATGCATTAGCCACTGCTATTGCATTAGCATCAGTACCATAAATAATAGCCTTTATTAACTGGCCTTTCCTTATATTATAAAAATAGCTCTCAAAAAACTGTTTAACCAAAACCCTGTATAAAAACAAGCAGCTAAACGAAAAAATGGCATTTATTAATATACCTATGTTAAGGTAAAGCAAACTGCCTTCTACAGCTTTATAAATACTGTTTATTGCAAGGAGCAGGAAAGCTGTTGTAAATTGAGAGAAAAATATTTTTACAGCATCAATGTAAGAGGAATGCCTTATGATACCGGAGTAGGTCCTGAATGTCCTGAAAGAAAGTACACTTATAAATAAATATACAGGAATACTAATAACAAAAAGGCTTGGCTTTACATATAAAACCCCTGTCCTGTATATTAGTATATAGGATAAAATACCTGTTATTGAAACCACAAGTAAGTCCAATAGAAGGATAATCCATCTTGGTAAATATCCCAGATTGTGGATGCTTTGCCATAGCTTAGTATTCCCTAAAGCATGATCTACAGCATGATTTAAATTATCTTTAATCTTATTATCCACAAGTTAGTTGTAAGTTTATGTTAATGCAAATTTAACATTTTGCCGTATTTATCTTTGAAAGATATTCAAAATATTTTAAAAAAGCCCTGTAATTACTTCTTTTATCCTATCTCTTTCATTACCAGTTAAATTTGATCCTGAAGGAAGGCAAAGCCCGTCTTCAAATAATTTTTCGGATACCTTGCCGCCGTAATAAGGATATTTTTCAAATACCGGCTGCATATGCATCGGTTTCCATAATGGCCTGGATTCAATATTTTCAACTTCTAATGCTTTTCTTAAATCTTCACGTGTCAGGCTTTTGTCATTATCGGGTGAAATTGTAATTGCACTAAGCCAGTGATTAGAAAAATAATCAGAAGTTGGCTCTGTAAGCACAGTAACTGAATCATTACTTTTAAATAACCCGCTGTAAAAACTATTCATAGCCCTGCGCTTTTCTATATGGGCATCCAGCACCTCCATTTGTCCGCGGCCGATGCCTGCACATATATTACTCATCCTGTAATTATAACCAATCTCACTATGCTGGTAATGCGGGGCATTATCCCTTGCCTGAGTAGATAAAAAAACAGCTTTATCCTTTTTTTCTTTACTTTTTGTTACCAGCGCACCTCCACCGGATGTGGTAATTATCTTATTGCCATTAAAAGATAAAACCCCAAACTCACCAAACGTTCCGCATTTTTTTCCTTTGTAAGTACTTCCCAATGCTTCGGCACTGTCTTCCACTACCGGTATTTCATACCTGTTAGCTATTTCAAGTATTTCATCAGCTTTAAAAGGCATGCCGTATAAATGTACCGCAATGATAGCTTTAGGTTTTTTCCCTTTTGCTATACGGTCTTTAATGGCATCTTCAAGGGCATTAGGGCATAAATTCCAGGTATCAGGTTCGCTATCTACAAAAACCGGCGTAGCCCCCTGATATACAATAGGGTTGGCACTTGCCGAAAAAGTCATGCTCTGGCATATAACCTCATCACCGGCACCCACACCCAGCATTATCAGGCTTAAATGCAGTGCTGCCGTACCTGAACTCAAGGCAGAAACATACACATCCTGCGAAAGGTATTTTTCAATATCCTGTTCAAACCCATTTACATTGGGCCCAAGCGGCGCAACCCAGTTACTGTCAAATGCATCTTTTATATAAGCCTGCTCATTGCCACCCATATGTGGTGACGAAAGCCATATTTTACTCTTCTCCATGTATTATTGTGGATTTATTTGCTGCAAAAGTATTAATTTGAAATTTAGCTAAACATTAAATATTAAAATTCTGCTGCAGGCACACCTTTAACTTTAACGTTTTCCTCTATATTTTTAACCAGCATAGCCTGACCTCCCACAAGTGAATTATTGCCTACAACAACACCCTGCCTTGTTGAAGCACCTATACCCATATCTACACCTTCTCCAAGCTTTGTAAAACCAGCCAGGTTAACACCGGGTGCCAAAGATGAAAACCGGGAAATTGTGCAGTTATGCCCTATGGCACAATTCATATTCATTATTACAAAATCCTGTATTTCAGTTTCATAATTTACCGAAACACCCGGATACAATATAATGCCCTTACCTATACTTACCTGGCGGGATAACCAAACATTTTTAGAGATGAAATTAGGAAAATCCAACCCTTTGGAGCTTAATAGCTCCGCTGTTTTTTTCTTAGCCTGCGGATTGGCAATCCCAATAACTACGCTTAAGTCATCACTAAGATAATTATCGATTGACGAAACAGCACCTAAAACCTCCCTGCCATAAAAAATTTTGCCGTGTTTTTCCGGATTGTCATCCAAAAACCCTAAAACATCATAATCTCCAAAATCCTCAATATTGTAAGAAATATACCCCCCAACATTACCGGCACCAATAATCAATAATTTTTTAGCCATTTACAGCAAATTTTTCCAGTTCGTTTTTAAGGCCTTTCCTAACCGGCAGCTGCCATAAAAGTTTACACCAGTTATGGTTTCCTTCAATAAGCTCCGGCCCCTTTTCTGTTATTGCAATATCCCAGCCTATAGAGCGGTTTTCCGGAACCAAAAAAACTGCTTTTTCAAGCATTTCTTTTATCTCCTCCCAAAAAGGTATGGTAAAGCCAACTATCTGTGCTCCCGTAATAGGATGTACAGTTATGCCTTCGCGTGTTATATCGCTGAAAATTGCCGGGCCGTTAACTTTGCCCGTTTCAATATCAATAGGGGCTGCTGGATTACCTGCCGCCATATTATCTACAGCAGAATTTATAGTTATCCTGAAACGTGCACCCAGGTAATAAAGTTTTCCGTTTTCTATTTGTGTAAAAACCCGTATGGTATTTAAACCTGAAGGTGAAACCGCCATAATATCAGGGTGCTGCACAACATAATCTTCCAAAAGGTCAAGATTATTTTCCTTCATGTATTTTAAAAGCGATTCGGCAGTATAATCCTGGGTTTTAATTATTTTAACCTCAGCACCCACCTGTCCTTTTGAACCTTTTGCAACCAGTTTTCCAGACGGATTACTTAAAAATTCCTCAAGCAGTGATTTATTTGTTTTAAGAGCAGCATAGGTACTGTGTTTCCTTATAACAAAATCTTTATATTTTTCAAGAAACAGTATTTTATCTTCCAGCACATTGCGGTGGGCAGGCGGATTCATTTTAAGTTGGTATTCATACATATATCCTGTTCCGGCATAAGCTTTACGCTGCTCACTGTCAAGCTCATAAAACCTGAAATAAAAATAATCAAGTATAGATATATTGTATTTTAAAGATGAAGAAATTACATCTTTCCATAATTTAAAACCCGATATATTTTTTGCCCTTTTTACTTCACTTGTAAATTTTTTAAGCTTGGCTTTATCAAGCTCTTTCATATAATAGGCCAGGTAGATAATTCTTTTCATTACTTTTAATTTTTACCATTAAAGGGTTCCATAGGCCTGTCATCACTTTGATTTATGCCTTCCTTGCGGATAACTTTAAGCAGTGTGAGCCATAAAATTTTAATATCCAGCCATAAAGATACGTTGTCTATATAATATACATCAAGCCTGAATTTATCAGTCCAGCTTATACTGTTCCTACCGTTTACCTGTGCCCAACCGGTAATTCCCGGGCGCATTTCATGCCTTCTTAATTGTTCCTCATTATAAAAAGGAATATACTTAAACAACAGCGGCCTTGGCCCTATAAGGCTCATTTCCCCTTTTAGAACATTTATAAGCTGTGGCAATTCATCAACAGATGTTTTACGCACAATTTTTCCAAGTTTTGTTATACGCTCATTATCAGGCAATAGTTTACCCTCATTATCGCGCGCATCTGTCATTGACTTAAACTTTATAATATAAAACGGCTTGGCATTTTTACCCGGCCTTTCCTGAAAAAAGAAAGGCTTTCCATTATTTTGTATCGACAATAGAATTATGACTATTAACAATATAGGCGATAAAATTACCAGCCCGATAAGTGCTGCCGTAAAATCAATAACTCTTTTAAAGAAAAATTTATACATATGCCTTATAAATTTGTATCATTTGGGCCAAAGAATTGTGAATTAAAAATTTATCAACAGATTTCTGGCCTTTGGCGCCTATATCATTCCTTAATTCCTCATCTGCATACAGTCTCTTTACATAGTTTATAAATGCACTATGGTCATTCTGGGCAAACATAAATCCGTTTTCTTCATTCTGCACTAATTCTTTATGCCCCCTGTCTTCTGATATTATAACCGGTATGCCGTTAAACATCATCTCTGCCACTCCTAAACCCAAACCTTCCTGTTTGCTGGATGAAACCCCTATATCAGCAACAGAGATAAACTTTCCTATATCTTTTTGAAAACCTAAAAAATCGGTATAGTTATCAAGATTGTTTTCAGAAGCAAAATTCATCATTTTATCCCGTAAAACACCACCTCCGGCAAACAAAAATTTAATATTGGGGCAGGATTTTATAATTTCGGGCATTGCCTCTAAAATAAATCTATGGTTTTTCCTGTCAATAAATTCCGCTATATATAAAACAAGAATTCTGTTATTATAATTAAGGCTTTCCTTTGTAGCCTGCTTTTGAGATTTATCCGTAAGCTTAAGCCTCTTAGGGTCTATCCCTATACCGTTAATCATATACTTACCTTTACATCCAAATTTTTTTGAATGTAAATAGTCATAATCTTCTTTATTAATAGTTATCATGCCATCTGTTATATGAGACATAAGCCATTCCACCGGAAAAAATAAAAGCCAGTTGCTTAAAGGCCCGCCTTTATAAAAATGAAAGCCATGTGCAGTATATAATACTTTTGCACCCTTCCTCCTTGCTTTAATTGAGGCAAGCCTGGTTACAAAAGAAGCCATAGGAGTATGGCTGTGGATAATGTTATAATTGTTGGAATCTATAATTTTTTTAAGCTTCCTGTAAGCTTCTATATTTGTTTTGTCTAATGGTGACCTGCCAAAAGGAATATTCCATTGTTTATCTGCAAAAGGAATGGGGTTAGTGCCTTTATATGCCACATGAACCTCATATCCCTGGTTTTTAAACCATTCAAGATAAGGAATATGAAAGCTAAGCAAATGTATTTCAGTTGACGCTGTATAAAGAATTTTTTTCATTATTAATCATTCCTGTTTATGCGTTTTAAAGCATCATTAAATTTTTGTAATTCGGCTTTATCAGGGTATGCGCCTCTTTTCTTTAAAAAATAATCCTTACTTACAAACGGCGATAATACAGCAGTATATACAAATTTTAAAGAATTTATAGTAAATTCCTTAGCTGACTTTGCCGGGCTACTTTTAAAGGTAAGAACATTATTCCTTAATACATAATAGTATGTTTTTAATATTTTTGATTTAGTTACCGAGTTAAATTCTGAATAAAAATAAAGTACATCCTCTATATTGATATAAAATTTATCATCCATATACCTCACAAAATAATCCGTATCCTGTGCATATTTAAGGTTGAGATTGTATTTAATAAATTTGGCATCGGGAAGCCTTACCATAGCTGCAGCACGCGCTGGCTTATAGTTTTGCCCCATTTTATATTTAACAGGCTTAGTGGTGTAATTACATCTTATCCTTTCCAACTGAAAACCATCATTAAATGAGCCCATCCCGCAGCTTACAAGGCTAATTTGAGGATTTTTGATAAAAACATCCAACTGCTTCTGTATCTTTTCAGGATGGTAAAAATCATCTGCATCAAGATATGCCAAATATTCTCCTTTTGCAGCTTCCAGGGCAGCCTGCCTTGCATAAGGCCTGCCTTTATTAACTTCAAAATGAATAATTTTAAACCTCGGGTCAGTAAGGTTATCCAAATACTCCTTAGTACCATCTGTTGATCCATCATTAACAATAATACAAAACCAGTTAGCATGAGTCTGGCTCAACAGGCTGTTAACAGCCAGTGGCAATGTATTTATCCCATTATATACCGGCATCATTACACTTACCAGAGGAGATTCTTCATTATATGCCATACTACAAGTGAGAAGTTATAAAGTTTAAAAATTTATTTCCCGATGATTCCAGCGAAAGCTGATGCTGTAATTTAGAAGCCTCCATCCCCAATTGCTCCCTGTAGCTCTTGTCTGTTATTAAATTTTGCAATTGTTTTGCCAGTTCTTTAATATCCCCATCGGGCACCAGCAAACCATTTTTACCATTTTCAATAATATCCGAAGGCCCTGCAACTATATCAAAGCTTATACATGCCATTCCTGCCGCCATTGCCTCACAAAGGGCATTAGGCAACCCTTCGCTTCTGGAGGTAAGGCAAAATATTGATGCCTCAGAATACACCTTGTCAATTTCCAGTACCTTACCCAGAAAAGTAACTTTATCCTCTACATTTAGTTTTTTTACAAGCTCTTTAAGGTTGTCGCTTTCCGGGCCACCTCCGCCGGCCAACACAAGTTGCCAATCTGTATTTAACAGTGCATAAGCCTCAATAAGCCTGTCAAAGCCTTTTACTTTATAGTGGCGCCCCACGCCTAATATTTGTGGTTTTCTTTCCACATCATAAAGCTCTATTTGCCTTACAGCATTAGGAATAACTACCAAATTGATATTATTACCCAACATATTATATTTTTGCTGCGCTGCCCGGTTTGTTTGTGCTATAATTCCTTTTGCATCTTTATATGTCCATTTTTTAAGCATGGTAACAAGTTTGCCAAATTCCTTATCAGGGCTTGACCTGTCAGAAACATAAACAGGATATTTAAGTCCTTTTAATGACAGCAAAACTAAAGCATTATGATAATCCCCAAAAGACATAATGGTTGAAGGGCTAATATTTTTTACATTCTTCCTGATGTACTTTATCATTTTAATATAATACAGCCCTTTCGATATGTTATAATCAAAATCGGGTTCTATTAACTCTATACCATCATTAAGCTCATAAAACTTTTCAAACCTGTATAAAACTATATAATATACCTTATAGCCTTTCGAGTTAAAATAATTACCCAAACCTGACATAGCCCTTTCCAGCCCTCCCATTTGTAATGAGGGTGATATAAGGCATATTTTAGTATTATTATTTTCCATTCAGGTAGTCATTTAACTGATTTGAGCTTATAAATATTGCTTCAGGCCATTTTTGGGTAATTTTTTTTAAAAGCACATCAAGCTGTCTTAGGCTGTTATCCCTGTTAGATTTTTCTATTGCGCCTATATAATTTACCCTGTGGCTGCAAATTATAGCAGGCTTTTTCCATTTAAAGGCAACATCAATTCTATGGAGGCAATTATTTACCCAATCAGTGCCTGTTGAGAAAGAAGGCTCAAAAAAAGCGTTTCTTACGCTATAGCTTAATCCATACTTGTTTTTTTGGCCTATATAATGCATTACTTTTTTGTACTGCTCCTTTTTTAGGGAAGGCTTAAACTGATACAAGCCGCTTTGCAACTGCTTAATGCCTTGTTTTGCAACAGCCTGCTCAATAGCATCGTGCCATATATAGTTAGGTGCAATAAATGATTCTGCCGGATACCCTATAATATCTTTAAAAATTTCAAGCCCCTGCTGAACTGCTAAAACCTGGTCATTAATATCGTTTTCATTATCAATATCAAAAGCAGCCATATAATTTGTATAAAATGGTGACCTGGCATCTAAAGGGTATCCAAAAATGTTTTCATCAAATGCTGCAACAGCATCTTTATTCCCCTGCTTTAATGATGAAAGCCAACGTTTATAATTAAGGTGCTCGCGCCCATG
Source organism: Flavobacterium sp. MK4S-17 (assembly GCF_009848495.1). Classification (GTDB taxonomy): domain Bacteria; phylum Bacteroidota; class Bacteroidia; order Flavobacteriales; family Flavobacteriaceae; genus Flavobacterium. The sequence continues at coordinate 138,181 of NZ_WWEP01000021.1, read as the reverse complement.
AAACTGTGGGATAAATACTTTACTCTTAATACCCTCTTTCCAAAGATCAAATGAATTTTGATGCGTGTTAGAGTATTTCTTTAAAGTATCAGGAAAAAGTTCGTAATGGTATTTTTCAAAATTATCTTGCCTTATTCTTTCAAAATCCGGATTCACTACTATGGTATTTGCGGTAATAACAGGACTATTGCCACGTTTGTCTTTATATTTTGACAGTACATGGAACAAATTTTCTAAGTCTTCTGAACTCGCAAGTGAATCGTACTTATTATAGAAAGATTTATTTACAGGAATACCTTTATCCAGTAATGAATTGTAAGCCCTTTTCGAACTCATCCTTATACTGCCCCAGTCATCAGATTCAATAATAATTATTTTTTCATCTACCCTTTTACCCGGTATGGATTGCAGGTTATAAGATGCCGATTTGAGAATATGTTTAAACATATTATTTTTCTTCTATTAATTTACCCAAATCGGATACATTCATAAATTCAACTGACGGCCAGCGCTTTACTATATTTGCAAGCAGGTCGTTCAAATTTTTTAAACCTTTTTCCCGGTTGCCTTCATCAATAGAACCAACATAGTTAACCCTGTGTGAGCTTATTATAGCAGGTTTATTCCACCTGAAAGCAATTTCAATATCTTTTAAAACAGTACCTACGCTATCAGCATTAGTATCGTTAGGTTCAAACCTTGAGTTTCGTGTAATATACACTTGACCAAGGGAATTTTTTTGTCCCAGTTTATATACTCTAGTTTTATAATTTCCTTCACCCAAAGGCTCCAGATGTTTTTTTGCAACATCTATATACTTAATACCATTATCATTCAGAAAGGTATCTATCTTAGCAGTATGCAGTAATCCACTGGATGTGAAGTGACGGGCTTTATAACCAAATAGTTTTTCAAAAATAGTAAGTCCTTCACGTATTATTTTCTCCTGCATTTGCAGGCTTTTTTCGTTTTTGTAATCAAAAGCGGAAAGATAACCACCTTTATATTTCTGTAATAAATCCGATTTAATACCCAGGCTATTATTTTCAAAAGCTGCTATTACATTCTTATCACCATCTTTTAAGGCATCTAACCACAATTCAAAATTAAGGTGCTCCCTTCCATGAAATTCAGGATAAAACAAGCCTGTCTCAATCCCTTGTTTCCATAAGGAAAACACATCTTCATTAGGATAATACCTTTTAAGTGTTTCGGTTAATTCTTCATAAAAATATTCATTATAGCCTGAAGCCTTTATTTTATCAAAATCAGGATTAGCCACAACACTAACTGCAGTAAAAACAGCGGGATTTCCCTTGCTATCCTTATGTTTGGACAAAACATCAAACAAAGCTTGTAAATCCGTACTCCCCGCAAGGGTATCATAATAGTCAAACCTGTTCTTCTTCAGGTTAAGACCCTCATCTATCATAGTATCTCTCGCCTCTTTTGATCTTGTCCTTACGGCTCCCCAATCGTCCACTTCAAACACTACAATTTTGCGCTTGGTGCTCCAGCCTGGAATATTAGAAATATTTTTAATTAAATTTTTCATTAAGCTTTGATTAGTTAGTTAATTCTAAGAATTTCTTTGCTACATTTTTGATGTTATAATCATCTATATTATCAATTTTATGCGCATTGCTATAATTAGCATCAAAAAATTCATCAATAACTTTTCTGTCAACACTGCTATATTCTACATTTAAAATTGGCCTGCCCGAAAGCTTATAGTCTATAAGCTTGCTTGGCGACTGAATCACATCAGCATTATTAAAATTAACCAGGAAATCAGCCTGTGATAATATTTTTAAAAGTTCATTTCTATTAATGTAGGGCCTTACTTCAAGCTTATCTCCAAGCTGGCTTATAAATGGCTTTATTAAAGTATTATTTTTAGTGTATATAATAAATTTAAAAGGTTTATCAATAGTAACAAGTTCCTTTAAAAAAGGCACCGGATCCCTAAATCCAGGTATAAAACCTCCTGCATATATAAATGTGGGAACAGGGTTTGGCGTATAACTGCCTTTATCAACTTCATCAAAGTTAAAACCCTGTGGTATAATAACCATTTTTTTGTGAAACTCAGGATAATATCCTTTTTTGGCACTTTCAATCGGTATAGATATATAGTCGGTTTTCTTAAAAAACCACTTTTCTACATACTTAAAGTAAAACAGTTTTTTAAAGGAATCTGATATGTCGCCCATATAAGGGTCTCCGCAATCGGCAACCCATACTTTGGCAGGCTTGTGTGATTTCCCTATTGATGCTGCCACGCCCCAGTGAATAGGGTAAGGTACTGCTATAGAAATGAGCAAGTCGTATCCAGATTCATTTTTTAATGCTTTACTCACTCTGCCTACCAGTTGAACATCAGGATATTCCAACAATAAACCTAAGGCTCTTTTGAGCCCCCTTTTAATTGTACCGGATACACCTCCTCCTGAAAAGGTTATTTCAGGAAATTTATTTTTACCTAAGTCTTTTATAACAATATTATGTTCTTTTTCAAACTCTAAGTGTACGCTATCTTCTTTAGGTATATAAACTGTTACATCATGGCCCTGCCTTGCAAGTTCCTTTACCAGTTCTGTAGCACGGAACGCACGGGGAGATAACATTGGAAAAAAGCTTTTGGCAACAATCAATACTTTTTTTGTATCCATAAAGAAATTTATCTTAAAAAATAGAGTTTAACAATGGGTTGCTAAAGGTATACAAGCTAAAGGTATCCTTCGCTATGATTTTAAAATTATAAAAAACAACATACAAAATTAAAGGACTTGCAACATATACAAATCTTCTGGCAAATAAACTGGTTGAGTATTGTGTGTATATAAAATATAATGAAAATACAAACAATGATGCTGCCGAAATAAACCTACCCCCAGAGGGTATCAGTTGAAATATATTTGCAAATCCATAAAACAGCAGCGTAAAACTTAGCAGGCTATTTAAAGGCTTACTGTTTTTTATTTTTTTATAATTAAAATAAACAATTAGTAACATGGCTACCCTTATAAAAGTACCCATATATTTACTTAACGTATTAAATATTGTAACATTCGCACTCCGTTCTTCAACTACATCAATATAAACATCTGAAGTATATGCTTCAATTTTCGTACTGAATATATCAGGCAGATAGAGGGTTAATATCTCCCTTACGGCAGATACATTTAATTCTGCTATAAAAAAAGTTATTAAAAAGAATATAAAATATATATGAACCCTATTACCTGCAAAATAGTAAAGGGCAAGTATCGCTATTGGAAAAAGGAAAGAGAAGTGCATGAATGCAGAAAGGAGTATAAAAATTATATACTTTTTTTTGCCTTGCATAATAAACGGAAAGGCTCCATAAAAAAAGATGTGGCATGAGCACCAAAACCTGAAACCATTTATTTCCCAAATACCTATACTAAAGGCGAATAAAATAAAAATTATAAAATTAGTATATGACCATTTGTAGTTATGAGATAAAAGAAACCACAAATTCCTTGAGTAGAAAAAACCGAATATTATACCATAAACTCCAAATAATATTTGGGGATTATCTGTAAACTGTGCTAAAGTATAAGATATAATCGGCTCTATTATATCTACAGTTCCGTTTTCTCCACCATATAAATATTCTGAAAAACTATTGGAAGACAATTCCGTATGTGCAATCTCTATAAAACGTTCCTGATATGCAAATCCATCTGCTCCCTCATTTGGAATAACAAAATTATAACCATAGAAAGCAACAAAAAACCAAATAATATTTTTAGACCATAACTGCCTGTTGTTTTTTAATGACACAATTACAGCAATAAATGGCCATATAAAAAAAAGCAGATAGGAAAATAAGATTTCGTTTAAGTTACTTTTAAGTACAATATTGTATTTTTTGTCCTGAAGCAAGTTTAGTTGTATAATTTTATAAGTTGATCAACAATCCTTTCAGCTGCATGGCCATCCCAAAATGGTGGTATATCTCCTTTTTTCCACTCTCCTGAAATCAATTTATCAAGATTAGGCTTTATGCTGGCAGGATTTGTACCTATCAGCATATTAGTACCTATTTCAATTGTTTCAGGGCGTTCAGTATTATCCCTAAGAGTCAGGCACGGAATTCCCATTACGGTAGTTTCCTCAGTAATTCCTCCAGAGTCAGTAATTACTGCCTTACAGTTTTGTACCAGATAATTGAATTCATGATATCCTAATGGGTCTACAATAAATAAATTATCTGCCTTAATACCTAAATCGGTAAAGATTTTTGCAGTCCGGGGGTGTATTGGAAATATTACGGGAATACCTTCAACATTATTTACAATTTCATCTATAAGCCTTTTTAATTTCTCACCCTGGTCTACATTAGCCGGTCTATGAAGCGTCATGACTATATAGCCTTTTTCTTTTAAATTCAGTTCATCGAAAAAAACTGGTTTGGTAAACTTAGGCTTATTTGCCATGAGGGTATCAATCATAACATTCCCAACAAAAAAGATGCGATCTTCACTTACCCCACTTTTTTTAAGGTTTTCATTGGCAAATGTACTGGTAGTGAAAAACAGGTCTGTAATGCTATCCGTTACCATACGGTTAATTTCTTCAGGCATTGTAAGGTCAAAAGAACGTATGCCCGCCTCAACATGAGCTACATCTGTATTCAGTTTTTTCGCAACTATTGCACAGGCCATTGTTGATGTAACATCACCTACAACCAATACTAAATCTGTCGGATTGGCGGTTAACTCTTGTTCAAAAGCTATTAAAATAGCAGCTGTTTGCTCAGCCTGTGTACCTCCGCCACAACCTAAATTAGCATCTGGAGGAGGAATATTAAGTTGTTTGAAAAAAGTATCACTCATTTTTTCATCATAATGCTGACCCGTGTGCACTAAACGATATTGAACATTTTTACCATTTTGCTGTACCGATTTTATAGCATGAATAATAGGTGCTATTTTCATAAAATTCGGACGTGCACCAGCTATGAGTGTTATTTTCATTTTATAAGTTTACTTATGATGATTTTGAAATAGTTAGGTTTTGTTCTTAATTTAAGAATACTTCTTATCCAATTGATTTTTGAGTATTTATTTATAAATAAATGTATGGGTTGTGGATCGATTAATTGGTACATTTCTTTATAATTGTTGTTAAATAGCTTATAATTTAAAAGAGCATTATTATAAATAAGTTTTATATTTTCTGGAATTTTTTTATTGTAATCTTTCAAAAAATATATTCTCATTTCAGCCGATGACAATTTAAAACGTAATTTTTTTTCTAAATTCCCCGGTCTTGAAGCACTATTAGCTGAAAATCTGTAAACTGCAAGGACTTCGTCAATATAGCAAAAATCATATTTTGATATCATTAAAAGCCACATTGGTGTATCACCCATTAAAAATTTGCCTCTTACACTATCAATCTTATCACTTATTGAATCATACAGGCTTTTTCTAAACATTACTGTAGCAGTTCTTATTTTATAATCAGCTGCTATAAGTCCATTAAATATGTCATTTCTCGTTGTATATTCAACATTTTTAGTTGAGTATTTGTTAACATTCTTTTCCTCTCTTCCGTTAGAATATAGAAAATTACAATCACCATGGACTAAGCCATAATTATCATTGCTTTCTAATATATCAACCTGCTTTTGCAATTTATAAGGATCTGTCCAGAAATCATCTCCTTCACATATTGCTATATATTTGCCTTTAACTCTAGAAAAATTATATATCTTAGAAACTGGAATACCTTTACTATATTGGTTTTCTAATTGGTATATAGGTTTGATTAAGTCAGGATATTTCAACTCATAATGCCTAATAATTCTAGAAGTATTATCACTTGAAGCATCATCATGTATAAGTATTTCAATTTTAAATGATATTATTTGAAATAAAAAGCTTTCTAAACAAGCTTTTATATACTTCTCGTGATTATATGCTAAACAACATATACTAACTAATGGTAATTGATTCATTTCAGAATTTTATAAATTCACAACTCTCGGGACTAAATCTTTAGTAATAAAAAGTCCTTCTTTATAATTAAAATTATTCATGTCAGTAGGTTTATTTTCGAGCCATTCAATTATTTGCTTTGGTAAGTTTGCTCCAGCAATATGACTTAATGGATAATGTCCCGAAATACGACAATTCATTTCAATTACCTTAATCTCTCCATTATATTCAAAACAATCTACTGATAGTATTACTTCGTGTTTTAATAAATTACTCAATTTTATCCCCAAAGAGTTGAAATTATCAGAACTTATAGTCTGGCCGAGGTCAGTTTCTCCTGCTCGCATTTCAAGTTTGGATTTTGGAATTACCTTAACGAAATTGCCTTTCAAATCATTAATTACATCAAGCCCATATTCTTGACCTTTAAGCTTTTCTTGAATTAAAACCATTTCTTCAGGTGTTAGGCTTGACTCATATTTCAAATAACTATTATTTATTGCTTTTAAAGATTTATTGTAAAACACGTTCAACTCTTCATAATTATCAGCTATAAATATACCCATTGACGCCATTCCCCATCTAGGTTTAATGATAACTGGGAAATTTATTTCTTTGCTACTAATTGCATTTATAGCAGTCTCCTTTGATTTAAATGTTAAGGGCGTGCCAATATTATTATTTTTTAGAAATAAATATGTATTCCATTTGTCATTACAAATTTCAATAACATTTTCACCTGATAGTAAAAGCTTTATTCCATGACTTTCAATATTTTCTTTATTCTTTGCTAAAATTAATAAATCGATATCAAAAACTGATATTATTGCTTTTATATCATTGGATTTACAAAATTCAATGAGACTATCTATATAAGTATCATCATAAATTAAAGGTGATATAAAACTGCCATCAGCATCTTGTGTTGCAAGTGAAGGTGAAGAATTTGACGCATATACTTTACCTTTACCCTTAAGAATATCTTGAAAATACCTTATTAAATAACTTCTTCTGCCTGCTGATGTTACTAGTATATTCATTTTAATATTGTTTTAATGTTTTTATTATTTGTTTCACATCATCGGATTTAAGTAGTTGATAATTATCTTTTAGTATATTTTCCGACAAGTTCCACCACTGTAACTCATTTAATTCTGCAATAATATCATCACTAAATCTAAATTTTAAAATTTTAGCAGGATTTCCTACTACAATTGCGTATGGCGGAACATCTTTTGTTACAATTGAATTTGCGCCTATTACAGCACCATTGCCTATCTTTACACCATTTGAAATTGTAGAATTAGCACCAATCCACACATCATTTCCTATATTAGTTTTATTTATAAACCTTTCATACGCTGGCTCTTCACCTTTAGGTTTTATTCCATATACATCATTATAAAAAAAATCGTGCGTTGAGATTTTACTATAATCATGATTTGCAGCTCCAATAGTGATTCCCCAAGATATAGAGCAAAATTTTCCAATTACGGAATGCATAACTACATCGTTGCTTCCAAAATAGGTATGACTTCCAATATTAGAAAAATAAATTAATGTTGATCTATCAATTTTATTATATCTTTCTAGAAAACTATTAGTTAGTCTAGTGAAATCGCCAATTATACATTTTTCACCAACTGTAGAATTTATTACTCTGCAATCCCTGTATAAATATGAATTTGCTTTGATTTCAGAATTTTCAATGTGAATATCTTTAGCTTTAAAAACTGATTCATCAATATTTGAATTCTTTAAAATCATAATTAATTATTTTGAACTCTTAATAACAGCCTGCATATTAAATCTACCTCCTCCAAAGATAAATCAAAATATAAGGGCAGGCACAAAACTTTTCTTGAAATACTATCTGTTACATCAAAATCAGCGGGCTCCAGATAGGGTAATGTATTTGCCAGTGATGGATAAAAATACCTCCGCGTGCCAATTTCGTTAGTTTTTAATTTCTCAATACATTTAAGCATCAGCTCCTCACTATCAAAAACAAGCGGATAATAAGCATAATTCAGCGTACCTTGTTTATGCCAAACCGGCCTTACAGCTTTAAGTCCTGATAATTTACTATTATAATATTCTGTAATTTCTTTTCTTTTTTTATGAATAGCGTCTATAAAGTTAAGGTTTGTTAAACCCATAGCTGCATGAAATTCAGAATTTTTTCCATTAATTCCCAACTCTGCAAATGATTCCGGGCCGCTAAATCCAAAATTCCTGATGAGTGCAAGCTTTTTAAGTAATTCAGGATCTTTTGTTACAATTAAGCCTCCTTCCCCCGAATGGTATAATTTGGTAGCATGCAGGCTGCATACAGATATATCACCATATTCAAATATCGATTTCCCGTTTAGCTTTACTCCAAATGCATGGGCACCGTCATATATAACTTTTAGCCCGTGCCTTTTTGCAATCTCTTCAATTTTATGTACATCGCATGGGTTGCCATATACATGGGTAGCTAATATTGCAGTAGTATTATCAGTAATAGCCTCTTCAATTTTTGAGGCATCTATATTTAAGGTGTTTTTATCTATATCTACAAAAACCGGCTTACACCCTTCCCACACTATACTGCTTGTTGTGGCTACAAATGAAAAAGGTGTAGTGATAATTTCCCCCTTTAAATCTAATGCCTTTATAGCCATTTGCAAGGCAACCGTACCATTAGTTACAAAAAGCAGGTGCTTTACATCTAAATAATTTTTCAACTTCATTTCCAGGTCGCTGGCAAGGGGCCCCATATTGGTTAGCCATTGCCTTTGCCATATTCCGTCAAGGTATTTAGTATATTCCTCAATTGGAGGTAAAAAGGGCTTTGTTACGGGTATCATTTCAGCTTGCTTATTTCTGTTAAATGCAAATTAAAGTATTTCTTAAATAAATATGTTTTTATTAAATCAAATAAAGATAAATAAATTCATCATGTATATAAATACAACCTTATCTCCTTAATAAAATGTTTTTAATATCGTTATAGGAATCAAATTTTAATAGCCATGAAAATGCAAGGTATAACACCAGCCCTAAAGCAGGCCCCAAAGTTATCCTTACTATATCTGCTGTGGTTACCAAGGCGAAATAATCAAGTGCATAAATCCCCATACCCACAGCAAAAGATAATATAATAGCCGGCATTATATCTTTAAGCTGGCTTAGTGCAGGGTAATTAATATATTTACCAGTATAATATGAGTTTATAAAAAATGCAATAAAATTAGTAACCACCTGAGACCATATCAAACCCATAATACCAAACCTGATACTAATAATTATGCTGATTGAAATTATAACTTTCTTTAATATTTCAAGTCGCAAAAATAAATCGCTCCTGCCCTTTATTTTCAGTATACTTAAATTATAAGAATGTATAGGGAATAAAATTCCTGTTATACATAAAACCTGAAAATAGGGTACGGCCGGCAGCCATTTTTCAGTAAACAGGAACCTAAAAAGCGGCTCTGCCACTACGCCCATAAAAACCAATACCGGTGAAAGGCAAAATATAACAGTCTGCATAATTTGCCTGTAAACCCTTTTCAATCTTACATCATCATTATTAATTGATGCAAACAGAGGGTATGTTACCTTGTTTAAAGTGTTTGATATATTAACAACCGGCAATTGTTTCAAGGCATTAGCCCTTGTAAAGAAACCTACCTGGGCAGGTGAAAAAAAACGTCCTATAACTATCTGGTAAATATTTTGAAAAACTGTATTCAATATCCCTGAAATGGCCAGATTATAACCAAAACTAAAGTGCTCCTTAAACTTTGCCTTATTAAACACGAACGAAGGCGCCCATCCGGAACGAATCCATAATTGGATGCTGCTGAACAGTGATTGGAAAACCCCCATCCAAACCAGGCTCCAAACCCCATAATCCAGATAAGCAAGTGCAATACCCAGTAAACCTGAAACCAGTATTGACGGCAATGCAACCATCATCTGCATTTTAAAGTTCATTTCTTTTGTAAGCCTTGTTAACTGGACGGCAGAAAATGAATTTATTATAAATGACAAGCAATAAACCCTTACAATAGGGGTTAATATGGGCTGATCATAAAAATCGGCAATTAATGGGGAACAGAAAAAGAGTAACAGGTAGATGAAAATACTCATACCAAGATTAAAGAAAAAAACAGTGGAAAAATCTTCCTGGTCTGGTTTTGATTTTCGTATCAGGGATTGTGTCATCCCGCTGTCAACAAGAGAGGTTGCAAGTGCCATAAAAACACTAATCATTCCAATAAGGCCAAATTCGGCAGGCTCTAATATCCTTGCCATGACTAATGAAACAACAAAAGTGATACCCTGCGAACCAAACTGTTGGGTAAATGTCCAGACCATGCCGGACATGGCTGTTTTTTTTAAAGACATGCCCTTCTTTCTTTTATAATATCATTGAGATAAGCACCATATTTTGACTTTGCATAACGAACAGCAGCCTGTTCTAACTGTTCAATAGTTATAAAACGGCGTTCATAAGCTATTTCTTCTATACAGCCTATAACAGCACTTTGGCGGTTTTGTATTACCCTTATAAATTCTGTGGCATCATCAAGGGAATCTACTGTACCTGTATCAAACCAGCTCATACCCCTGGTCATTACACCTACTTCCAGTTCATTCATTTCAAGGTACATCTGGTTAAGAGTGGTAATTTCTTTTTCTCCCCTTGCCGAAGGCTTAACGCTTTTTGCCATCTCCACTACCCTGTTATCATAAAAATAAAGGCCGGGTACTGCGTATTTTGATTTTGGCTGCGCAGGTTTTTCCTCAATGCTTACAGCTTTAAGATCTTTATCGAATTCAACCACCCCATAACGTTCAGGGTCTTTAACAGGATAAGCAAATATTGCCGCTCCTTTAATATCTGTCTTGCTCCTTAAAAGCGTGCCTAACCCGTTACCGTAAAATATATTATCTCCCAGTACAAGGGCAACACTGTCATTTCCTATAAAGTCAGCGCCTATTATAAATGCCTCTGCCAAACCGTTTGGTTGTTCTTGTATGGCATATTCAAATCGGCAGCCTACCTGTGTTCCATCCCCAAGAAGTTTTTTAAATGCTTCCTGGTCATGCGGAGTAGTAATTATGAGTATTTCATTAATACCTGCCAACATTAAAACTGATAGCGGATAATATATCATAGGTTTATCATAAACAGGCAACAACTGCTTGCTTACGGATATTGTTAATGGATATAACCTGGTTCCTGAACCTCCCGCTAAAATAATGCCTTTCATAATACTCCGCTTTAAATTTTATTGATATTGTTTGCTGTAATACTCGGTATATGCCCCTGATGTAACATTTTTAAGCCACTCTTCATTATTCAGGTACCATTCAATAGTTTTTTCAAGTCCCTGCTCAAAAGTAACAGATGGTTCCCATCCCAGTTCCTTATTTATTTTTGAAGCGTCAATCGCATACCTCAGGTCATGCCCGGGGCGGTCTTTTACATAAGTTATAAGTTTTTCACTTTCGCCTTCAGTACGCCCTAATTTAACATCCATTAAAGTGCAAAGCAATTTAACCAGGTCAATATTCTGCCACTCGTTAAAGCCTCCTATATTATATGTTTCATGATTTTTACCTTCATGAAATACAAGGTCTATGGCACGTGCATGGTCTTCCACATAAAGCCAGTCGCGTGTATATTTTCCATCGCCGTAAACAGGCAGCGGCTTGTTATTGATAATATTATTTATGAATAACGGAATCAATTTCTCAGGAAAATGATTTGGCCCATAATTATTAGAGCAATTAGTGATAACGTAAGGCAGGCCGTATGTTTCTCCATAAGCCCTTACAAAATGGTCTGATGCTGCCTTTGATGCAGAATAAGGGGAGTTTGGAGAATAAGGTGTAGTTTCTGTAAATAACCCTTCAGTACCTAATGTACCATACACTTCATCGGTGCTTACATGGTAAAATCGTTTTCCATCATAATTATCTTTCCATAAATCACGAAAGGCATTAAGCAGGTTCATGGTACCTATAACATTTGTTTTTACAAATGCTAAGGGGTCTGTTATCGACCGGTCAACATGCGATTCAGCCGCAAGGTGTATTACCCCTTCAAACTTATGTTCATTAAAAAGGGAGTTTATAAAATCAGCATCAGTAATATCCCCCTTAATAAAAACATAGTTAGGCTGATTTTCTATATCCTTAATATTTTCAAGATTACCCGCATAGGTTAGAGCATCCAGATTAAATATATTTAAATCGGGATAACGCTTTACAAAACGCCTAACTACATGAGAACCTATAAATCCGGCCCCGCCGGTAATCAGAATTTTTTTCATTTTTTAAAATAATTAATTCTTGCAAGGATAATATTTCTTATACCACTCTACAAACTGCCTGACTCCGTAATCTATATCAGCAGAAGGGCTATAACCATAATCTTTTTGAAGCCTGCTCACATCTGCCCAGGTTTTTTCTACATCGCCCGGCTGCATGGGTAAATATTCTTTTAACGCCTGTTTACCTGTAACTTTTTCAATTTCAGTAATAAAATCAAATAATTTTATCGGCTTACTGTTGCCAATATTGTAAAGCCTGTACAATTCGCCACCCGGTACTTCCCTGGTTATAGTGGCTACAACTCCATTAACTATATCATCTATATAAGTAAAATCACGCCACAGGTTACCTTCATTAAATATTTTAATGGGCTTATCATTACATATTGCATCCGTAAAAAGGAACATTGCCATATCCGGCCTTCCCCACGGCCCGTAAACTGTAAAAAAGCGAAGGCCAACGGTTTCTATACCAAATAAATGGCTGTATGTATATGCCATAAGCTCATTGCTTTTTTTTGTTGCGGCATATATACTGATAGGCTTATCTACATTGTCATTTACAGAAAACGGAATTTTGTCATTTAAGCCATATACACTGGAACTGCTTGCAAATACAAGCTTTTTTATATTATAATTGCGGCAGGCTTCCAGTATATTTACAAAACCTGTTACATTACTATCAATGTAAACATCCGGGTTTTCTATACTATAACGCACTCCTGCCTGTGCTGCAAGGTTGCAGGCACAATCAAATTTATTATCGGTAAATAATAATGGTAAATTCTCCCTGTCCTCCAGGTTTAATTTTATAAACCTGAATCTTTCTGCATGTATTTCACTATTTACAAGAACATTATATTCCGGCTCTGATGCTATGCCCAACTGGCTTAGCCTTTGCAGTTTCAGGTTAACATCGTAGTAGTTATTTAAATTATCCAACCCCACCACTGTATGCCCCATGGAAAGTAATTTTTCACACAGGTGATAACCAATAAATCCCGCAGCACCGGTAACTAATACATTCATAAAACGTTAGCTTTATAAGCTATTTGCCTATTTCACTAAAAACAAATCCTATTTGCTCCAGCTTCTGGCCTTCTAAAATATTACGCCCGTCAAATACAAAAGCAGGCTTTTTCATGTTGTCATAAATTCTTTGCCAGTCATATTGCTTAAACTCATCCCATTCGGTAAGTATGGCAATTGCGTGCGCATCCCGGCAGGCCTCATAAGGGTCGGTATAAACCGTTACATTTTCCCTGTTTGCATCAGCAGGCCTTGTACCTAAATAATCCAGGTCCCTGTAAATAGTGCCTTTTTCTACCTTGGGGTCATATACCGCAATATTTGCCTGCTCAAAAAGTAAATCGTCAGCTACATAAATTGCAGCTGACTCCCTTGTGTCATTCGTATCTTTTTTGAATGCCCAGCCCAAAAAAGCTATTTTTTTTCCTGAAACAGTATTGTATAATGTCCTTACAATATTAGATGCAAAACGCCTCTTCTGGTGGTCATTCATTATAATAACCTGCTCCCAGTAATCGGCCACTTCATGCAGTCCGTAGGATTTTGCTATATATACAAGGTTAAGGATGTCCTTTTGAAAGCATGAGCCTCCAAAACCTACCGAAGCTTTAAGGAATTTTGGGCCAATACGGCTATCCATCCCGATAGCTTTCGCCACTTCATTAACATCGGCTCCCGTTTTTTCACACAACTCAGAAATAGCATTTATTGAAGATACCCTTTGGGCTAAAAATGCATTCGCTGTTAATTTGGAAAGCTCAGATGACCACACATTAGTAGTCAATATATTTTCGCGTGGTATCCAGTTTGCATAAACCTCAACAAGCGCCTCTATTGCTTCCTGCCCTTCCTTTGTTGTGTCGCCGCCTATAAGCACCCTGTCAGGATTAAGTAAATCCTGTACAGCTGTACCTTCTGCTAAAAATTCCGGATTAGAAAGTATCTGGTATTGTACCCCGTTCCCTGTATTATCGAGAATATCTTTAATAGCCTGTGCTGTCCTTACAGGTAATGTAGATTTTTCAACTACAATTTTATCATTTTTGGCAACTGCGGCAATCTGCCTTGCACACAACTCAATATATTTTAAATCGGCGGCTTTGCCTTTACCAAGGCCGTATGTTTTTGTAGGTGTGTTTACCGATATAAATATCATTTGAGCTTCATCAATAGCCTTTTCTACATCTGTAGAAAAAAACAGGTTCCTTCCCCTTGCCGACGCAACTATATCGGCCAAGCCTGGTTCATATACCGGAAGGTTATCCAGATTTTCATCATTCCAGTCTGCTATCCTCTGCTCATTTATATCAACAATGGTAACTTTTATATCCGGACATTTATGTGCAATAACTGCCATTGTTGGACCCCCAACATATCCGGCACCTATACAACATATATTTTTTATCCTCATTCTTTTTGCTCTTATCAGAAGGTTATAATTTACCGTCTGCCTTATTTCCTAAAATACCTTTCACATCATAAACTATGCTCTTCTCTTTTTTCAGCGAAGAAAGGTCTGTATCTAAAAACTCCTTATGCGCCACCCCTAAAACAATAGCATCAAACTTCTCTTGAGGAAGTTCATTAATGGTATTTAAACCATACTCATGTTCAACTTCCGCAGGGTTTGCCCATGGATCATAAATAGTAATATCAATCCCATACTCTTTTAAGGCCTTAACTACGTCTACAATTTTGGTGTTCCTTACATCGGGGCAGTTTTCCTTAAAAGTAATTCCTAACATCAATAACTTAGAGCCATTAACTATAACTCCTTTTTTAATCATCAGCTTAACAACCTGCGAAGCTACATACTCTCCCATACTGTCATTAAGCCTTCGCCCAGCCAGTATAATTTCAGGATGATAGCCAACTTCCTGCGCCTTTTGTGCCAGGTAGTATGGGTCAACACCTATACAGTGCCCACCTACCAGTCCCGGCTTAAACGGAAGGAAATTCCACTTAGTACCGGCAGCTTCTAGAACTGCATGCGTATCAATATTCATACAGTTAAATATCTTCGAAAGCTCATTTACAAAAGCAATATTTATATCGCGCTGTGAATTTTCTATTACCTTGGCCGCTTCAGCTACTTTTATAGTAGGCGCAAGGTGAGTACCCGCAGTAATAACAGACTTATATAAGTTATTCACCTTTTCACCCACTTCAGGCGTTGAGCCTGCGGTTACTTTTAATATTTTTTCAACAGTGTGTTCTTTATCACCCGGGTTAATCCTTTCCGGCGAATAACCGGCAAAAAAGTCTTCATTAAATTTTAGTCCACTTATCCTTTCAAGTACCGGTACACATTCTTCTTCAGTAACACCCGGGTAAACTGTAGATTCATAAATAACAATATCGCCTTTTTTTAGTACCCTGCCTACGGTTTCGCTTGATTTATAAAGGGGTGTTAAGTCCGGCCTGTTGTTTTTATCAACAGGTGTCGGCACAGTAACAACATAGTAATCACAATCCCTTATATCATCAATATTTGTAGAACAATACAGCCCGTTCCCGGAATTAGGATTGTTAACTAATACTGACTGGAGAAGCTCATCTTCCACCTCCAGTGTGCTGTCTTTACCTGAATTTAATTCGTCAACACGTGATTTATTGATATCAAATCCAATTACGGGGTACTTTGTAGCAAAAAGCCTTGCCAGAGGCAGACCCACATAACCTAATCCTATTACTGCAATTTTCATATATTGAATATATAAGTTACTTTATTATTTTAAATTTTCCCAATACCACTTAACCGCTTGCTTAAGCCCTTCCTGCATTGAATATTTTGGCTTATAACCTAACAGTTTTTTAGCTTTGTCTATACTTGCCAATGAGTGAGGAATATCCCCGGCCCTGTTGGGGCCGTAAATTACCTCAACCTCTTTTATAGCGTTATCAAATTCAGATAAATATAATTTAAGGCTGCTTACAAGATCGTTTAATGTGGTACGGTCACCAAATGCTGTGTTATAAACTGTATTTACAGCTTCCGGATTTTCCGAAAGCATTGCAAGTTCGTTCATTTGCACCACATTGTCAATATAGGTAAAATCCCTGGAGTAATTCCCGTCTCCGTTAATTACAGGGCTTTCATGCTTCATGAATTGCATAACAAATTTTGGTATAACAGCAGCATAGGCACCATTGGGATCCTGCCTCCTGCCAAACACATTAAAATAGCGTAACCCTATAGTTTCTATACCATAGGTTTTACTGAAAATTTCAGCATACAGCTCATTTACATATTTAGTTATTGCATAAGGAGACAATGGCTTGCCTATTTTATCTTCAACTTTGGGCAATGCCTCAGAATCTCCGTAAGTTGATGAACTGGCAGCATATATAAATCTTTTAACTCCTTCATCCCTTGCTGCTACCAGCATGTTTAAAAAACCGCTGATATTAACATCATTACTGGTTATGGGATCAGCTATAGAGCGGGGTACCGAACCTAATGCCGCCTGGTGTAAAACATATTGCACCCCTTTAACCGATTTTCTGCAATCATCCATATTGCGGATATCGCCTTCTATAAGTGTAAAATCAGGGTTTGACAACAAATGCTGAATATTTTTGCGGTGGCCTGTTGCAAAATTATCAAGGCACACTACCTTATATTCTTTATTTATAAAATGGTCGCACAGGTTAGAGCCTATAAATCCTGCACCGCCTGTTATAAGAATTGTAGCTGGCATTAAGTTGTTTTGTTTTATGCGTGCAAATATATATACTAATATTTTAACAAAGTATTATTTATATGTTTACTTAACTTTTTTTTGTCTTTTTTACTTACACCTTTAATATTCAGATTAATAATACTTAACTGTTATTAAATGTTTTACGGTTGTAAATTACAAAGATAATTACCTGCTGAGCGAATTTTCAAAAGGCACCCTGTGCAATATGCTCCTGCCCAGTGTTACTTCATCTGCAAATTCAAGTTCATCGCCTATAGCTACTCCCCGCGCTATGGCAGAAATAACCACGCCGGTATCTTTAATTTGCTTGTAAATATAAAAATTAGTCGTGTCGCCTTCCATAGTAGAGCTAAGTGCAAATATTAATTCCTTAATGGTTCCCTGCCTTACTTTTTCAACAAGCGTTGCAATATTAAGCTGGCCAGGCCCTATACCGTCAATAGGAGATATTTTACCTCCCAGCACATAATAGCTGCCTTTAAAAAAACCTGTATTTTCTATAGCCATTACATCCCTTATATCTTCCACAACACATATAACAGTTTTATCACGCAATGGGTTAAGGCAAATTTCGCACACATCAGCATCAGAAACATTGTGGCATTCCCTACAATATTTAATATCCTGCCGCATAGCCTTTAATGCACCCGAAAGCTGCACTGTCTGTTCTTCAGGCTGCCTTAACAGGTGCAATGCAAGCCGTAATGCCGTACGCTTGCCTATACCGGGTAATTGTGAAATTTCTGCTACTGCTTTTTCAAGCAACTTTGATGACATTTCCATATATGCAAATGTACTAAACACAAAATGTATAATAAGGCATATGTTTAAATTTCAATTAAATTTACTTGCTTTGTAAAAAACATTTCATGCAGCCCATAACCATACTTTCTATAATCATACTATATTTTGGAGTCTTAATACTCATTTCCCGCATTGTAAGTAAAAAAGACAGCGGTAACGATGCTTTTTTTAAAGCCAATAAAAATTCCAAATGGTATCTTGTAGCCTTCGGCATGATTGGTACTGCCCTTTCTGGCGTCACTTTTATATCGGTACCCGGCGAAGTGGGCTCCCCAAATGGCGAACAGTTTAAATATTTCCAGTTTATTTTAGGCAATGCCATTGGGTTTGTAATAATTGCCAAAGTACTGCTTCCTCTTTACTATAAAATGAACCTTACCTCCATTTATGGATATATAGAGGAAAGAATGGGATATTACAGCTATAAGACAGCCGCCATGATATTCCTTATAAGCAGGACAATAGGCTCTGCATTTCGTTTATATCTTGTTGTTATAGTATTGCAGCGGTATGTTTTTGATGCTTTTGGCATACCGTTTTGGGTAACTGTTTTAATTTCGCTGCTGCTTATTTTTGCCTATACTTATAAAGGCGGACTCAAAACAATAATCATTACCGATACATTACAGACATTTTTTCTTGTATCCTCGGTGTTTTTTACTATATGGTTTATATGCAGCAGCCTTAACCTTAGCCTGCCGGAAGCTTTTGAAACAGTAAAAAACAGCAGTTACTCCAAAATATTTTTCTTTGAAGATTTTATAGGAAGCCGCTACCATTTTGTAAAACAGGTGTTGGGAGGAATATTTGTTACCATAGCCATGGTGGGGCTGGACCAGGATTTAATGCAGAAAAACCTTAGCTGCAAAAATATAGGCGAAGCACAAAAAAACATGTTTACGTTTACAGGTATTTTTGTAGTTATCAACCTGTTTTTCCTGGGGGTTGGAGCGTTATTGTATATATATGCCAATAATAACGGTATTGCCATACCGGCTGATGCTTCAGGAACGCCGAGAACCGATTTGCTTTTCCCTGAAATTGCTTTTAAGCACCTTACTATAATCCCTTCGGTTATTTTCCTGCTGGGGCTAACAGCAGCAACCTTTGCCACAACCGATTCTGCACTTACTGCACTAACCACCTCTTTTTGCGTAGACTTTCTTGGCATGGACAAGCAAACCAATGCGCAACGCCCCAATATGGTAAGGACAAGGCACTGGGTTCATATCTCCTTTTCGTTCCTGATGTTTTTGGTAATTATAGTATTTAATGCTATTAATGATGCTTCGGTGGTAAGCATGATTTTTCGCATAGCATCCTATACGTATGGCCCATTGTTAGGGTTGTATTCTTTCGGGCTGCTATTAAAAAGCAGGAATGTAAATGATAAGCTTGTACCATTCATCTGCCTTGCCTCCCCTTTTATAACATTATTTATCAGCCTTAACTCTTCCTTACTTTTTGGCGATTATGTATTCGACAATGAATTAATTGTAATAAACGGACTGATTACTTTCCTTTTATTGTGGGTAACAGGCAAAAAAAGCACTAATACTGGTTTGTTGAAAGCATAACCAAAGTACAGCCCACTTCCACCTCAATATTATTCTCCCTTAAAAGCGCATAAAGCTCCGGGTTTTCAGTTCCCGGGTTAAAAATAACACGCTTGGGCTTTAAGCTTATAATATAATTATAATATTGTTTTTGGTTCATAGGGTTAAGGTATAGTGTAACGGTGTCCACATTTTCAAAAGGCACCTGTTCCCTCTCTATTTTTACCCCGTCAAGGTTATCCTCTTTTTTGCCCACAGCCACTACAGGATGACCGTATCGTTGCAGCATCCTGATTGCTTTATACGCATAGCGTGTCGGCTCTGTAGAAGCTCCCATTACCAGTGTTTTCTTTTCTGTACTCATAAAACCTTTTTTTATAAAGTTAGCCAATACATGTTATATAAAAGGCATATTTAGGCAATCTATAACATTATTCCTTATAACTAAAATTGGCAGGGAGCATATCGCCTACTTTAAGTTCGCCCAGATAACCACCAAAAACCACTCCGTCAATAGGAAAGAAAAGGCCATCTTTATCTATATAAAAATAACCGTTACTGCAAATAATAAATGATTGTTCCTTTTTATCGCGCAATATGGTGTACCGGGTAGTGGCAAATTTATTAACAGGTAGCTGCCTGCCGCCTGCCATTACAATATTTGATTTTTTCTCAGGCAGTACAAGGTTTACTTTTTTATAATCCAACGTATCCTTAACCTTGAAATAGTTTGCAGGATAAACGGGAAATTTATCAATATAAAGCTGGTATTTTTCATTTTCCCAGTTTCCCGAGGCAACTGTTTTCATAAAATGTACCTGAGAGCCTGTATAGGCTGTATTCCTTTTCCTTATGGGAGGCTTACCGCCGGAAATATCAGTAAAGAAAGTTCCCCCGGCAAAAAAAGAGCTTTCAAGGTACGCGTCAGAAAGTGTGGTGGTATTATAATTAAGTGTAAATTCTGTAAGGTCGAACGTTATATTATACTGTAGCTGCTTATTTACAATACGGAGCGGGCTTGCAGACCATGCTTTTAACTGGTTGGTTCCTGCATCATAATAAATTTTTATAGCATCTTCATTTTCTATACGGCAGGATTTGGCATATTTTGATGTCCCCAAAAAATGCTTCCTGAAAGCTTTTAGCATCTGCCGCCTGGAAAATAATTCCCGGCCTTTGTTTATAACCACCTCATCAAGGGTAATAACATTTTCCTTCAGCATTATTTTTATAGGCTTATCATAGCTGAAAGGATTTTCTACCCTAAACAGTTCATAACCCACATAACTAACAACAAGTGGTGCATTAATCTTTTCGGGCATAGTAAGCATAAAAAAACCTCGGGCATCTGTGCTTACTGCATAGGTAGTACCATCAATATAAACAAAAGCCCCTTCCAGGGGGAAATTTTCTTTACTGTCATATATATAGCCCGAAACCTGCTGTGCAAAACACCCCAAAGTAAAAAAGAAAACAAATACACATACAATGGTTTTCATAACAGCTAATATAGCAAAAAGGCAGCCATTACAGCCGCCTTTTATTGAATCAATGAAAAAACAATTACTTACTTTTATCCTTTACTTCTATACCCAAAGCCAATACATTAGGGAGGTATTTATCCGGAAATCCGTTATGTACTGTAATTTTATATTTGCCTTTTGTCAGTGCAATACCTTCTTTTAAATCTACCCTTAAATCACATATATCCCCCATACATTCCGACATGGTTTTACCCGATGAATCTTTGAGTTGCAGGTTAAGATAAATTTCACCAACAGTGCCATCAGGGTTTGTAATGGTAACCATAAGCGGTACATTTTGATACTGCGGGTCTATTATATGTGAAAATAACAATTCAATATCTGCGGAAGCAATATCTTTTTTCACCTCAAACTCAAAAGTTTTGGCATCATTCATTTGCCACCGGTTATCGCTGAAATTTTTTAATGTTTCTGAAAAAACAGTGGTTTTCTCACATGATGAGAAAGCTATCAGTACAAAGAATAGTAGAAGTCTTTTCATATACCAAACCTTTAAAAGTTATATAATCAATAATACAATAAAAGTAAACTGTTCGCAATTATAGATGCACCACAAACAAATATAGTTAATTTTTTAACAATTTAAATAATAAACTATACTAATTTGTACGATAAAACATATTAAGTATCTTTATCTTAACAAAAACAATATGCATGGAGTTATTTATATACATTTTTGCAGCCTTATTTTCAGTTATCAATCCGTTAGGCGCCGTACCTATATTTGTAGGGCTTACACAGAACGACAGTAAAGCGGAACGCTCCCGGATTTCGCTCTGGGCTGCTATTAATGTTTTTATTATATTATTGATTTCATTTTTTGTCGGGCAGTATGTCCTGGCATTTTTTGGGATAAGTATAGATGCATTGCGTATAGCTGGAGGGTTTATAATAGTAAATTCAGGATTTTCCCTGCTAACCGGTAAGTTTAGCAAAACCCGGGGTATTAATAAGGAAGTTGAAAATGATGCCCAAAAGCGTAATGATATAGCGCTTACACCCCTTGCCATACCTATGCTTGCAGGGCCCGGTTCCATATCATTGTTAATAGCTCTGTATCAGGAATATGCCGAGGTTTACCAGCAGGTAACGGCATGCCTTGCCATGGCAGCAGTAGCCATAGTTATATTTTTGGTTATGCGTAGCGCCCATTACCTATCGCGCATACTGGGGGCATCGGGCATAGTAGCTATTTCAAGGGTGATTGGCTTTATAGTAATTGCCATTGGTGTGGAATATATAAGCAGTTCTATTGTAAATATATTGCAGACTATAGATTTTAAATAAAAAAAAATCCGCCAATGGCGGATTTTATGCTTTGGCAAAACCTACGGCAACTGTATTGTTGGTTTGCAGGTCTATAAGTATAAAAGCCCCGTTATTCCTGTTATCCTCAAAAGCATCAAGAAAAACGGGTGAGGCAGTTTTTAATGCTACCGTGGCTATATCGTTAAGGTGGAGGCTTGCAGCATCTTTAAGTTCTTTAGGGTTTTCGGGCGGTATCAGCGCATGTATGGCTTCAAGTTTGCATAATGCTGTACGGCAACCGGCCTGTAAAAGATATTTGCCGCCTGGCAGTGCCTGCTTTTCATCCATCCATACAAGTGTTGACCTAATATTTTTTTGTAAAAGATTTTCGTTTTGCTCCTTAACCAGCATCATTCCCCTGCTTATATCAATATCATTTTCAAGGCGCAGTTGTACTGATTCCCCCTCTACGACCTGGGCAGGTGTAGCTGTAAATTTGCGTATTTCAGCAACTCTGGAGGTTAAACCCGAAGGCAGAGCGGTAACAATATCTCCCACTGCTATTGCTCCGCTTATAATTCTGCCTGAGTAAGACCTGTAATCTTTAAATTCTTTATTCTGTACATGCATTACCTGCTGTACATCCATTCTGAATATGTTGTTTTCGGTATTTCGCGGTTTAATGCCGTGAAGCACTCCAGATAGCGTTGCCCCTGAATACCAGGGCATATTAAGCGAACTGTTTACAATATTATCTCCTTTAAGCGAACTTACTGGTAAAATAAAAATTTCAGGCTTATACTCAAAATCTCCTGTCATTTTATTGATATCGGTAGCTATTTTAAGGAAAACATCCTCACTGTAGTTAACCAGGTCCATTTTGTTAATACAGAAAACAACCGCTTTAAGCCGCAAAAGGTTGCTTATAAAATAATGCCTGTGGGTTTGCTCCTGCAAACCTTTACGGGCATCAACCAGTATAATTGAAACCTCAGAGTTTGATGCCCCGGTTACCATGTTTCGTGTATATTCCACATGGCCAGGGCTATCGGCAATAATAAATTTACGGGTGGTCGATGAAAAGTAAATATGCGCCACGTCAATAGTAATACCCTGCTCCCTTTCAGCTATAAGCCCATCGGTTATAACAGAAAAATCAAGGTCATCCAGCCCTTTTTCTTTTGTTTTCCTTACAATAAGTTCTTCCTGCTCGATAGTCAGTGCATGGCTGTCATTCAAAAACCTCCCTATAAGCGTGCTTTTACCATCATCAACACTGCCTGCCGTATTTATGCGTAATAAATCCATAATTTAAAAGTATCCCCCTTTCTTTCTTTGTTCCAAGGCCGCTTCCGAGCGTTTATCATCCATACGCGCACCCCTTTCCGAAGATTTAGAAGCTTTATTTTCATACATTATATCTTCAATTTCAGATGCTTCCGAAAGGAAAGCCGCGGTACAGGTCATATCTCCTACTGTCCTGAAGCGCACAGTTGCTTCTGTAATTTCATCTGTATCTACAAGGTTCAGGTATCCGGAATAGGCAAGGTAAGCCCCATCCCTTTTTACCAGTTTGCGCCTGTGGGCAAAATATATGGAAGGCAGGCCAATACCTTCCTGTTTTATATAATTCCACACATCTTCCTCTGTCCAGTTACTTATAGGGAAAGCCCTTACATTTTCCCCAAAGTGTATTTTACCGTTAAGTATATTAAACAGCTCAGGACGTTGCTTTTTGGCATCCCACTGCCCAAAATCATCCCGCACTGAAAAAATGCGTTCCTTTGCCCTTGATTTTTCTTCATCCCTCCTTGCACCACCCATGCAGGCATCAAACCCAAACTCTTCAATAGCGTCTAACAGAGTTACTGTTTGCAATGCATTACGGCTGGCATATTTGCCGGTTTCTTCCTGCACTTTTTTTTGGTTTATGCTGTCCTGTACATAACGCACAATAAGTTCAACACCCAATTCATTAACCAACTGATCCCGAAACTTTATTGTTTCAGGGAAATTATGCCCGGTATCTATGTGCAGGAATGGGAAAGGTATCTTACCGGGATAAAAGGCTTTTTGTGCCAGCCTTGCCAGCGTTATGGAATCTTTACCCCCTGAAAACAGCAGCACAGGCTTTTGAAACTGTGCAGCCACTTCGCGTATTATGTAAATACTTTCATCTTCCAGCATTTGCAGGTGTGATTGTGTATGCTTTGTCATATTAATAATTTTTATCTGAATGAATGTGCAGCCCGCATTCCTTTTTGCCATTTTCCCACCACCAGCGCCCGGCCCTGAAATCCTCTCCCGGTAAAAGCGCACGTGTGCAGGGTGCGCAGCCTATACTTAAATAGCCTTTTTTATAAAGGCTGCTCACAGGTATTTTATTCATAGTGGTTAATTGCTCCACCTCCTGTAGAGTATAGTGCAGTAATGGGTTGTATTTTACTAACCGGTTGGCATCATCCCATTCAAGGTACTGCATTCCCTCACGGTTGGGTGACTGCTCTGCCCGCAATCCTGTTATCCATAATGATGCCCCGCTTATGGCACGCTGCAAAGGCTTAACCTTCCTTATACAACAGCACTGTTTGCGTTTTTCAATACTGTCATAAAAGCCATTTATACCATTTTGGTTTGCATACTGCCTGACATCTTCCTCCTCCGGGAAATAAGTCTGTATTTTTAATGAGGGGTATTTACTCTGGGTTTTATGGAATACTTCGTAGGTTTCATTAAACTGCCTACCTGTATCAAGTGTAAAAATGCTAACCTCATCAGCGTGCGGTGCTATATAATGCGTAAGCAACTGGTCTTCTATACCAAAGGATGTTGAAAACACTTTTTTACCTTCGGTGTTTTTAAGCACAAAGGCAATTGCACTGCTAAGAGGTAAATCTTCAAGTGCCTTATTCAGGTAGTTCAGTTTGTGCTTCTCCATCTTTCCTTGTTATTTTAGCCCATGCCCTTTCGTGCAAAAAGTACAATACCATTTTTGAAAACACTTCCAGTCCGCCTATAGAGACAGCAATTGTTGCATTACCTGTAAGTATAAATGATATAATCATGGTATCAATAGTACCTACAATGCGCCAGGTAACCGCCTTAATGGCAGATATCTTAGGACTGTCTTTAATAGAAACGCCTTTACCCGGCTTTATCAAGTCCATCATAATAATGGTTGTTTTGTATTTTTTTCAAATATACTATTACTCTATAGATTTTATAGACTATTATAATAAATTTTTTTTCAGGCAAATGCAAGGTCATGCAACGAACGCTGCTGTAACAGGTTTAACGTATTATCCCTAACCTGCGCCATAAAGTGGTTCAGGCTGCATGCCTGCTCATCGGGGCAGTCATCGCATGGCTCATAAAAATTAAGGCTTACACAGGGCAGCATTGCTATAGGGCCGTCCAAAACCCTGATTAAGGTTGCCACAGTAACGGTTTTAGGGTCTTTCATTAAATAATAGCCTCCACCCTTACCTTTTTTTGAGCCTAAAACCCCAAACTTTTTAAGGTCGAGCAATATTGCTTCAAGAAATTTTTTTGGAATCCGTTCTTTTTCTGAAATATCTGAAATAAGGACAGGCCCAAATCCATCCTGCTTTGCAATATAGATAAGGGCCTTTAATCCGTATTTTGTTTTTTTTGAAAGCATAGGCTGCTATTGTTTTTGCAGGAACACCTCAGCCATCATGCATCGGGCGCTACCGCCCCCGCAAGCCTCAATAATATCAAGGTTGGCAGAAAGTATTTCTGTGTGTTTTTCAAGTTTTGCTACCTGCTCCGCAGTAAGGCTTTGGTATGCCGAAGCACTCATAACAAGATAACTTTTATTGTTGCTGCCCTTTACCTGAAGCATATTGCCCGCAAAATGGTTAAGCTGCTCCTCTGTCAGCAATATTACTTCCTTTCCATCTTCCCTAAGGCTGGAAAGCACCATTTTACGTTCCTTTTTATCATCTATACAGTCCGCACAAATCACAGCAAAAGTTTCGCCGATACACATCATCACGTTGGTATGGTAAATGTGCATGCGCTCACCATTTACCGTTTGGAAAGCTTCAAATATTATTGGGGTAAACTCAAAGTCTTCGCAAAATTCAATCAGCAGCTCTTCATCTGCCCGTGGTGAAAGTGCACAATAGGCTTTGCCGTTTGCCCTGTCAAGAACAATACTTCCCGTACCCTCTAAAAAAATGCCTTCTTCCTCAGCACTGGTATAATCTATAATATTTTCAATGGCAAAGCCTTTATCCTCCAGCAGTTCAAGTATGTCTTCCCTACGCTCGCTGCGGCGGTTTTCGGCAAACATAGGGTACAATGCCACATCGCCGTTTTGATGAAAAGATACCCAGTTATTGGGGAAAACAGAATCAGGCGTATCGGGCGATACAGTATCCTCAACCACTATAACATTTACACCCACCGACTCCAGCTTTTGCACAAACGCATCAAACTCCTGCTGTGCCTTTGCATTAACCGTTTCTGGCAAAAGGTTATCCAGCACCTTTTGGTAATAATTGTTTACAGCCGTTTGCTCATTCATCCTGAAGGCAACAGGCCTTATCATTAATATAGTATCCGTAATTTGTTTCATATCCTTAAAATTATTCCCTTATTAATGGCAGGGTTGAACAACGCAGCAATCCTTCCTGTTTTGCAATCTCGGCATAAGGCACCTCTTCCACAATAAAATCATGTTTAAGCAGCCAGTTTTTTAGCCTGTGGAAACCTTTTTCAATTACTACCACATTGGTATCTATAGAAAAGAAATTAGATGTCATGTTATACATCTCTTCCCTTTCTATATGGAAAAGGTTTTCCCTGCCGAATAAATTTACAAGGTACATATAATCAGCTTCCTCGCGGAAACCACTTTTATAAATTACTCCTTTATTTTTTCCTACGGGCTGAAAGCAGCAGTCAAGGTGCAGAGCATTATCACGCGGCTCAATCCTTGACTTTACAAGGTCGAATTCCTTTACAGTTTTATGCGGAAATAATTGCTTTATATAATTAACACCGTGCATATTGGTGCGTGCCGTAATATAGTCTTTATAATCGCTGCCTTTGTATGTACCTATAAAAATATGGTCATCCCAAAGCATTACATCTCCCCCTTCAATATGCACTTCTTCGGGTGGGCGAACCACTTTTGCAGGGTCAATCTGGTCAATCACATATTGTATGGCTTCCAGTTCGCGCTCCCTGTCAGGCAATATGTTTGCTTTTATAAAAATATCATCTATAACAAAGCCTATATCCCTGCTGAATATCTGGTTGTAATCCTTTATAATTTCAGGACGGTAAACTTTTACATTATATTTTTCAAAAACAGCATTCAACGCCTCCATTTCTTTAACCATATCCTCCTCTACAGGATAAGTACCAGCCATTATATGTTCCAGCGATTTTGGGTCGTATGCCTCATGAGCCTGCGGAGTTGGGCCATTGCTTTCGGCTGTGCCCAGTATTACTGCCTTTAATTTTGATGTTTCGTTTTTTACATTTAATTGCAACATGGCGTTTGGCTTTTTGGCAAATATAAAAAATGCCCCTTAATAATATACAATCCTAACATTATAACTTATTAGCTGACAATTATAAAAATTATTAAAGGCAATATTTGGTTTTGTTATATAATCTTCAATTTAGGATGATAAAAAAACCCGGCAATAACTACCGGGTTTAAATTTATAAAGGCTGAAATTTATCTTTCATTTATCGGTTTAAACTCCCTTAACGGGCTGCCGGTATAAATTTGCCTTGGCCTGCCTATAGGTTCTTTGTTTACACGCATTTCTTTCCACTGCGCAATCCAGCCAGGAAGCCTTCCTATGGCAAACAATACGGTAAACATTTCTGTTGGTATACCCATTGACCTGTATATAATTCCTGAATAGAAATCTACGTTAGGGTAAAGATTCCTTGATTTAAAATACTCGTCCTGCAAAGCTGCTTCTTCAAGCTTCTTAGCTATTGAAAGTACAGGGTCGTCAACACCAAGGTCGTTTAGCACTTCATCGGCTGCCTTCTTAATGATTTTTGCCCTCGGGTCAAAGTTTTTATATACCCTGTGCCCAAAGCCCATAAGTCGGAACGGATCTTCTTTATCTTTAGCTTTGGCAAGGTATTTCTCAACATCACCACCGTCTTTTTGTATTGCCTCAAGCATTTCAAGCACAGCCTGGTTGGCACCGCCATGAAGCGGCCCCCATAATGCCGATACACCTGCCGAAATTGAGGCAAACAGGCCAGCGTGAGATGAGCCCACCATCCTTACTGTAGATGTAGAGCAGTTTTGTTCATGGTCGGCATGCAGTATAAACAATTTATCCAGCGCATTAACCACAACAGGGTTGGCTTTGTATGGCCCTGTAGGTAATGCAAACATAAGCTGCATAAAGTTTTCTACATAGCTCTTTGTGTTATCATAGTAATTTAACGGATAGCCCATTGCCTTCCTGTATGTCCAGGTAGCGATAACAAGGAATTTAGCCATAGTTTTACATACAGCCTCATACATTTCCTTATCATTGGCTACATTAACCGATTTTGGGTTAAAAGCCGTAAGGGCACTTGTTAATGATGCCAAAACTCCCATTGGGTGGGCAGTTTTAGGGAAACCGTCAATAATATTTTTCATTTCCTCATGAACAAGGGTATATTTCCTTATATCATTTTCAAACTTTTCAAGTTGCGAGGAAGTTGGCAGTTCGCCAAAAACCAAAAGGTAGGAAACTTCAAGAAAATCAGATTTTTCAGCAAGGTCTTCAATAGAGTAGCCCCTGTAGCGAAGTATCCCTTTTTCGCCATCAAGGAATGTTATTTCGCTTTTGCATGAACCTGAATTTTTATAACCGGGATCCATTGTAATCGCGCCGGTTTCTCCGCGTAATTTATCAATATCAATGGCAACTTCATCTTCAGTCCCCACAATCAAGGGAAACTCATATTTTTTGCCATCAAATTCCAATATTGCAGTTTTTGACATGATAATAGTAAAGATTATTACGTTTAAAAATATATTCCTGCGAATTTAGTGAATTACAATTTATTTATAAAGAAAATTACTTATTAAAATAGTTAATTAAGCATATAATAAACAAAAGTCAGCACAATGAAATGCTGACTTTTGCCAAATGTTTAAAAAATTAATATCTATCTGTAATTACTTCTTTACAAGCTTCTCTACTTTAGTACCCTTGCCAGTAATTACCTTAATAAAATAAATACCTGCCGCCCTGCCTGAAATATCAATTTCAGCTTCAGTATTATTTATTACAGAAGTTTGCAGCAGCCTGCCCTGAACATCAAACAGCTGTATAGTATTAACGGTAAAATCTGCAGTAATGATAACATGGCCTTCGGCCGGGTTAGGATACACCTTAACAGAGCTATCCAGGTTATAATCATTCCTGCCCAGCGTTTCAAACAAAGTGGTTGCTTCGTTAGTTTCCACAGGATAATTATAATCAAAATAAATGTTGGCACGGTTGGCTACCTGGCTGCCAGCCGTAAGGCTGTTTTTAGATTTTACCTTAAACAGTATATTACCATGCTCGGCAGCATTAAGGTTAATGCTTTTAAAAATAAACTCCACAACATTTCCCCTCACCCTGGCTTCCATCCCGTGCGAAGTATTCAATATCTGCAAGCTGCCCACATTATACTGGGTTTCGTCAAACTCATGTTTTACAACTACAAAATCAGCAGCGGCAGTACCGGTATTTTCAAAATTAACTATATAATGCAGGTATTTGCCAATAGCTTCGGCAGGTGCTGTACTCCCTTCAAGGCACACAATATTATTAGGATCGGCAGAATTTACAACTACCTGATTTAAAATATAAATGTTATCATCCGGCATTTCGTCAGCACCTATTGAGGCAGTAGCTGTAAACGGCAATATATCGCCTGCATTAACAGGTGGATTTTCCACCTGGCTGTTTACATTAAGCGTCATGGTTATTTCCCTGCTTTCAAAAGGCTGTAACCCGTTAAAATTCCATGAATAACTGCCCACACCGGCTATATCGGCAGAGGGAACCATACTGACAAACTCGAGTAATGAATAGTCCCATAAGCAATTTATATTTCCTGAAAGCACCTGGTTACCCTTATTTTTATACACAATTTTATATACTGCATCAAAACCGGGCCTTGCAGCTACCACCGGCACCATTACCACTTCAATATCAGGGTTTACACCTGTAGCAGTAATACAAAAATCCTGCAACGATTCAGAGTTATCAGCCGCTGGAAAGTTAACCATTGCCATAGCCGGGGCTGCAGTAAAATAATCTTCTTCAAATTCCGGTGTTAATGTAAAATTACCTGCTCCGGTATAAAAAGCATACGCTCCCAAACCGTCGGAAAATGCTGAGCCTGACTGCGTGCCATCGTCAAGTGTTACCTTAATGTACTTGCGCGGCGCATCGCCTGTATCGCATCCGTTATTATCAGCATCAAAAGTAAGCTTGCCTTTAATGGTATTATAGCTGCCGCCGGGAACAAATGAGCAGTAGGCATTAACATTTATATTCTCGCCCAAATCATCCAGCGATTGTTGTACTGATTCCACATCTTCATCGTCCACGCATAAATAAACAAGATTAGGATTTAATGCCACACCCACCTGGCTTTCAGAATTTCCGTTTTTTAGGTTTACCGATACAAGGTTATTGTTATTGGTGCACAGCAAACCTTCAAAGTTTGGCGAATTGCTTAAATCCAGCGATACTATATTGGTTTGTATGCAAACCAACTGAACTAAATTAGGCAGGTTTTCAGTACTTAATGATGTAAGCGGGTTTGATGTGCAAAATAATTTATAAAGGTTAGGCGAAAGCTGCACACCGGTTAACTGATTACCTGCACAATCCAGCAATTCCAACACGGGCAGCATGGATACATCAAGCGCATTTAAGTTATTTGTTGAGCAGTCCAGTGATTTAAGGTTAAGGAATGCTTCAATACCCTGTAAGGAAGCTATTGATGCATTGGAAACATTTAACCCTATTACTGCCAAGGCTTCCGTTTCCTCTATTTGGTTATTGCCGTTCACATCAATAATTATAGGGTTATCATTACTATCCTTAGCCACACCATTGGAAGCATTAGCAGAAAGCAGCTTGTTTTTAAAGTAAACATCGGGTATGTTTACTACCTGCGCCAAAGCAAGTGCAGGTAAAAAAAGTAAAATAAAAAGTAATTTTTTTTTCATAACGTTTTAATTGATGATTTTATAATGATTTAAGCAATTCCTGCAGGCGTTCCTTTTTACGCTGCGATATAGGCAAATGGCTGTTGTCAGCCATTACGGCATATCCGCCATCTTTTTTTATGTAGGATTTTAAATAGGCAAGGTTGATAAGGTGCGACTGGTGTATGCGTTCAAAACCCTGCTCCGAAAGCAGGTCCTCATATTCCTTTAAGGTTTTTGCTATTAACACCGGCTTATTATTTTTTATATAAAACTTGGTGTAATTATCCTGTGATTCGCATCTTATAATATCGCTCACATCAAACAGGTGGATGCCGTCTGAAGTGGAAAGTGCAATGCGCTTAAACTTATCTACCTTTTTTCTGATGTTTTCCAGAAGCAGGTCTATATGGGCATAAGTACCTGAACCGGTTACCACCTTTTTAATCTTCTCTATAACCTTGGCCAAATCTTCCGGGTCAACCGGCTTTAGGAGATAATCCAGTGCACTGAAACGAAAAGCCTTTACGGCATACTGCTCATGCGCAGTAATAAAGACTACATTAAACGAAAGGCTTCCCCGCTTTTGCATTAACTGCTCCAGTATATCGAATCCTGTACCGTCTCCAAGCTGTATATCAAGGAAAACAACATCAGGCTGAAAATGCTCTATGGCTTTAATACCGTTTTTAACGCTGTCCGCCTCGCCCAATATATTAATATCCGGCGCATATCGTGCCAGCAGCCCTTTCATGCCGTTTCTCAGGTTTAAATCGTCGTCTATTAGTAATGCTGTTATCATAATTAATTGGTTGCAAACTGAACGGGCAGGTTAAGCACAATACGCGTACCTGAAGGCCTGCCTGCTTCATCAGTAATTTCTTTTATTTCAACATGTGAGGCTTTTGCTGTAAATGCCTGTATTACCTCAAGCCTCTTTCTTGTAATATCCAGTGCCATAGATTTGTGTACAGTTACACTGTTTTCTTTCATTTCTTTTGATTTGGCAAAACCAATCCCATTATCGGTAACAGTGCAAACCAACTTATCATTTACCAGTGAGAAATTGATGACGATACTGCCTTTCTCTTTTTTAGGCACTATACCATGTATGATGGCATTTTCTACAAAAGGTTGCAAAAGCAGGGGTGGTATGGCCATATCATCTTCAATAGCCGAGTCTTTGGTTATTGTAAAATCAAACATTTTATTAAAGCGGAGCTGCTCCAGTTCCAGGTAATTTTGCAAGCCTTCAATTTCCTTATCGATTGGGATAAGCGACTCTTTAGAATATTCAAGGGTAAGCCGCATTAACTTGGAAAATTTTGAAAGGTATTTTATAGCCGAATCGGTTCCGTTTTGTACTATAAAGCTGGAAATTGACCCCAGGCAGTTAAATACAAAATGAGGGTTCATTTGCAGGTGCAGTGCCTTTTGCTCATACTCGGCAAGGTCTTTTTGCAGTGTAAGTGTTTTTTTAAGCTGTAGCCTGTTATAAATAACAAAAGCCAGCCCAAACAGCAAAATGGCAAAAAGCCCCGTAAAAAGTGTCTGCTGCCTGTGCCTTTTAGATTGCTCTATATACACAGCCTCCCGTTTTTCATTTTCAGCTTTTTGCAATTCGGCTTTGCGCTCCATTTCAAAGTTCATTTCCTCGCGTACAAGGTTTTTTATATTTTCAGCATTATTAATGCTATCCTTAGCTGCTGTATAAAGTTTATAGTGCTTTAGTGCCCCGGCAAAATCCCCCTGGCTTTCATAAATACTACTGATACTTTTTTCCGATTCCTTAACCTGTTCCAGCACCCCTATACGGGCAGCCATATCAACCGATTGTTTCAGGAATACCAACGCTTCTTCATTTTTATGCTGCCCTGCGTAAAGCTGCCCTAAAAAAGCCATTGATGCCGAAGCCCCGTAATCTTCTCCTGAAACCCGGAAAATTTCAAGTGCCTTTTTATAATTTTTTTCAGCAAGCTGTGTGTCGCCCGTTTTTTTGTAGTAATTACCAAAGCTGTTATACAGTTCAGCTTCTCCCCTTTTATTTTCATGCTTCTTAAAAAACTCCTCAGCACTTTTATATGATTTCAGTGCTTTATCATTATCACCATTAAGGAAATATATATTACCTATGTTGGTAATAGTAACGCCCGAAGTATTATCTGCTGTTTTTTGCTGAAGCTGCAATGCTTTATTGAAATATTGCAGGGCCTTGGTATATTCCTTCTGCGTTTTATAAACTATACCAATATTATTGTAAGCTGTAGCTAAAATTTCATCTTCTCCTGCTTCACGGTATATTTTTATTGCCTTAAAATAATATTCCAGTGCTTTGGCATAATTGTTTTGTTCTGAAAACACTATACCTATACTGCCATAAGCCCTTGCAAGGCCGCTCATAATTTCTTCAGAGGGATTACCGGCTTTTTTTATGCCTTCATAAATATCCTGGGCATTGGTAAAGCTCTTTAATGCTTCGGTATAACGGCTCATCATAATATTGGCATTCCCCATATTGAGCCATGAACAGGCCTCTCCTTCCTTTAGTTTTTTAAGCTGTGCCAGTTTTAGCCCCTTTTGGGCATACTGCATCATTAAGGCAGGATTATTTTCAATATATTCTGACGCTATTGCATTATACAACTCTACTTTTTTGGCATCGCTTCCTGCTTTGCCGAGCTCAGTAAAAAGGCTGTCGGTAATTTTGTTTTGCGAAAAAGCGCTTTGGCAAAAACAAAACACAAGCAATAATAACTTTAATGCTTTCATAAACTGCAAATTATGTTAAACAAATGTATTATATCTGGTTTAACATTTAACTTCTTATTGAGAATTAATGCAGTTTGATTTAGAATTTGAAAAAACAAAGGCTGCCAACAGGCAGCCTTTGTTTTTTATAGTTAAGCGCTATATTATCTTTTTACTTTAAAAGCTTTTTCTTTAGGGAAATAAGCAACTTCGCCTAATTCTTCCTCAATCCTGAGCAGTTGGTTATACTTAGCCATACGGTCAGAGCGTGATGCAGAACCTGTTTTAATCTGCCCGCAATTTAATGCAACGGCAAGGTCGGCAATAGTATTATCCTCGGTTTCACCGGAACGGTGCGACATTACGGAAGTATATCCTGCATTATGCGCCATATTTACGGCCGCAATAGTTTCGGTAAGTGTGCCTATCTGGTTTACTTTAATAAGTATTGAATTGGCAATATCCTGTTCAATACCCCTTGAAAGGCGTTCAACGTTGGTAACAAACAAGTCGTCACCCACAAGCTGAACTTTGTTGCCTATCTTTTCTGTAAGATACTTCCAGCCTTCCCAGTCATCCTCATACATACCGTCCTCAATAGAAATTATAGGATACTTTTCTGCAAGTTCTGCAAGGTAATCTGCCTGCTCTTTAGAGTTCCTTATGCTGCCGGTTTCACCCTCAAATTTAGTGTAGTCATATTTCCCGTTTACATAAAATTCAGAAGCTGCACAGTCAAGCGCAATCATAACTTCCTCACCAAATTTGTAGCCGGCATTTTCTACAGCTTTTTTAATGGTATCAAGTGCATCTTCTGTACCTTCAAAAGTAGGTGCAAAACCACCTTCATCGCCCACCGCCGTACTTAAGCCACGGTCATGCAGCACTTTTTTAAGGTTATGAAAAATTTCTGTACCAATCTGCATAGCGTGGGTAAAGTTATTTGCTTTTACAGGCATAATCATAAATTCCTGGAAAGCAATAGGAGCATCTGAATGCGAGCCACCGTTAATAATATTCATCATTGGCACAGGCAGTGTATTACCCGAAACACCGCCCACATAACGGTATAAAGGCAGGCCAAGTTCATTAGCTGCGGCCTTAGCCACTGCAAGCGATACGCCAAGGATAGCATTGGCTCCAAGCTTTGACTTGTTTGCAGTGCCATCCAGTTCTATCATTAGTTTATCTATAGCATTTTGTTCAAAAACCGACATTCCCACAACCTCTGCAGCAATAGCAGTATTTACATTTTCAACTGCTTTGCCAACACCTTTACCCATATAGGCTTTTCCTCCGTCGCGCAATTCAACAGCTTCATGCTCACCTGTAGATGCACCTGAAGGTACAGCTGCCCTTCCCAATACGCCATTTTCGGTAATAACATCAACTTCTACTGTAGGATTTCCGCGCGAATCCAATATTTGCCTTGCATGTACTTTAATAATAATACTCATCGGTTTTAATTTAATAATTTAAGGTTGACTTTTTTGTTTAAATAACAAATTTATAGAATTTAAAATTCGAAATGTTTTAAAATTCAAAAACTTATAAACGCAAACGTTTTAGAAAACAAGACTTTATGCTTTTTGTTTACTTTTTTCAATGTTGGCAATAAACTGGTCAAATAAATAACCGGCATCATGCGGGCCAGGGCTTGCTTCAGGGTGGTACTGCACCGAAAAACAATTTTTATTTTTCATGCGCATCCCAGCCACGGTGCCATCATTAACATGCTCGTGTGTTATTTCAAACTCAGGATTTTTTTCAAGCTCCTCCCTCCTTACGGCAAATCCATGATTTTGGGAGGTTATCTCTCCTTCCCCTGTAAGTATATTGCGCACCGGGTGGTTAATACCCCTGTGGCCGTTAAACATTTTGTAGGTAGGTATCCCGTTTGCGAGTGCCAATACTTGGTGCCCAAGGCAAATACCAAATACAGGCTCATCTTTTTCCAGTATGCGACGTGCCGTTTCCTGTGCCACTAAAAGCGGTGCAGGATCCCCAGGCCCATTAGATAAAAAATAACCGTCAGGATTAAAGCTCTTTAAATCTTCGTAACTCGAATCATAAGGAAAAACCTTAATATAACAATCCCTCTTTACAAGGTTGCGCAATATATTCTTCTTAATTCCTAAGTCCAGTGCAGATATTTTATATTTAGCGTCTGGATTACCCATAAAGTAAGGCTCTGTAGTAGAAACCTTAGAAGAAAGCTCCAGCCCCTTCATATCCGGCACCTGTGCCAACTGCTTCCTTAGTTCT
Organism: Flavobacterium sp. MK4S-17; assembly: GCF_009848495.1. GTDB lineage: Bacteria > Bacteroidota > Bacteroidia > Flavobacteriales > Flavobacteriaceae > Flavobacterium. The sequence continues at coordinate 101,768 of NZ_WWEP01000021.1, read as the reverse complement.
TCTATAGATGTACCGTCTGTAGAAATTGCGGCATTCATAGCGCCATTATCCCTGATATAGCTAACAAGGGCACGGGTATCTACATCTGAAATGGCAACAAGGTTATATTTATCAAAATATTCCTTTAAGCCATTTGTTGAATTTGTCCTTGAATGGTTAAAGCTAAAGTTTTTACAAACAAGTCCTGATATCATTATTTTATCGGCTTCAATCTCCTCATCGTTAGTACCGTAGTTGCCAATATGTGCATTAGATGCCACCATAATTTGGCCAAAATACGATGGGTCAGTAAAAATTTCCTGGTATCCTGTCATACCGGTATTATAGCATACCTCCCCAAAAACAGTACCCTCAATGCCTATTGATTTTCCGTAAAAAATTGTACCGTCAGCTAAAAGTAGTATTGCTTGTTTCCTGTTAGAATATTTCATGTAGTGTTGTGTTGTTGTGGTTGCAAATTTACTTTAAAAAAATGTTTTACTGAAATTTTGCGCAGTGCATTACAAAAAGCCAAAAAAAAAGGACAAACCGTTAAGTTTATCCTTTTTAATATTATTGAAAAATCAGTTGCTTCATGATTATTCAGTAGCTTCTTTATTTTCTTCAGTTTCAGCAGCCGGAGCCTCTTTAGCCGGTGCAGCCTCAGCAGCAGGAGCAGTTTCAGCTTTTTTAGCAGACCTGCTACGGCGTGTAGATTTTTTAGCTTCTTTCTTAGTAACGTTGTATAGTTCGTTAAAGTCCACAAGCTCAATCATAGCCATATCTGCGTTGTCACCAAGACGGTTACCAAGCTTAATGATACGTGTATATCCGCCCGGACGGTCGCCCACCTTGGCAGCTACTTCCCTAAAAAGTTCGGTAACGGCATATTTGTTACGAAGGTAAGCAAATACAATACGCCTGTTGTGTGTTGTATCTTCTTTAGATTTTGTTACAAGTGGCTCAATAAACTGTTTTAGCGCTTTAGCTTTGGCAACAGTTGTATTAATACGCTTGTGCTCTATAAGTGAGCAAGCCATATTGGCAAGCATAGATTTCCTATGCCCCCTTTGCCTGCTTAAATGATTTATTTTTTTTCCGTGTCTCATTGCTTCTGTAATTTAAACCGAATACGGTTCAGATTATTCTTTATCTAATTTATATTTCGTTAAATCCATTCCGAAGTGTAAATTTTTAGAGGCAACAAGCTCATCAAGCTCAGTTAATGATTTTTTACCAAAGTTACGGAACTTCATTAAGTCATTTTTATTGAACGATACTAAATCTCCTAATGTATCAACTTCAGCCGCTTTTAAACAATTTAATGCCCTAACGGAAAGATCCATGTCAACAAGCTTTGTTTTAAGAAGCTGCCTCATGTGCAATGATTCCTCATCGTATGATTCCGTTTGTGCTATTTCATCGGCCTCCAGTGTTATCCTTTCATCAGAGAACAGCATAAAGTGGTGTATAAGTGTTTTTGCTGCCTCTGTAAGCGCATCTTTAGGGTGAATAGAACCGTCGGTAATAATTTCGAATACAAGTTTCTCGTAGTCGGTTTTTTGTTCCACACGGAAGTTCTCTATTGTATATTTTACATTCTTTACAGGAGTAAAGATTGAATCTGTAAAAATAGTCCCTATAGCCGCATTTTGCTTTTTGTTTTCTTCAGCCGGTACATAACCCCTTCCTTTTTCAATAGTTAGTTCAAGGTTAATGTTAATCTTGCTGTCCATGTTACAAATAACAAGTTCAGGATTTAATACCTGGAAACCGGAGATGAACTTTTGGAAATCGCCTGCAGTCAGCTGGTCATTTCCTGAAAAAGATACGGTAACCGATTCGTTATCTATATCCTCTATCTGGCGCTTAAAGCGAACCTGTTTTAAGTTCAGTATAATTTCTGTAACATCTTCAACAACCCCGGGTATTGTAGAGAACTCATGGTCTACTCCTTCAATACGTACTGAAGTTATTGCATAACCTTCCAGTGAAGAAAGCAAAACTCTTCTAAGTGCATTACCAACAGTCAAACCATAACCGGGCTCCAGTGGACGGAATTCAAATTTCCCCACGAAATCCGTAGAATCGACCATTATAACTTTATCGGGCTTTTGAAAATTAAATATTGCCATATTTCGACTAATGTCAATTATTATTTGTTATACAACTCAACGATTAGTTGTTCTTTGATGTTTTCCGGAATTTGTATCCTGGCAGGTACAGAAACAAAAGTACCTTCTTTAGTATCGTTGTTCCAGGTTATCCACTCATATACCTGAGATGAATTAGATAAAGAGCGCTCAATAGCATCTAGTGATTTTGATTTTTCGCGCACAGAAACTTTATCTCCGGGCTTAAGGTGGTATGAAGGAATGTTTACCACTTCGCCATTAACTGTAATGTGCCTATGGGAAACTATTTGCCTTGCAGCCCTTCTTGAAGGGGCAATACCCATCCTGTAAACAACATTGTCAAGCCTCGCTTCACAAAGTTGTAAAAGCACTTCACCTGTTACACCTTTGGTAGCAGCGGCTTTTTCATACAGGTTCCTGAATTGCTTTTCAAGGATACCGTAAGTATATTTTGCTTTTTGCTTTTCCATTAACTGGATAGCATATTCAGATTTTTTACCCCTTTTCTTTGCAAGGCCGTGTTGCCCTGGAGGGTAATTTCTTTTTTCGAAGGCTTTATCGTCTCCGAAAATCGCCTCACCAAATTTACGGGCGATTTTAGTTTGTGGACCAGTATATCTTGCCATTTTAAAAAATTAATGACAGGGGATTATGAATTCAGGTCATCCTCCGATAATCCTTTTATCCTGTCGTGATTATACTATAAAAAAATTAAACTCTTCTTCTTTTTGGAGGGCGGCATCCGTTGTGTGGTAGCGGAGTTACATCAATAATTTCAGTAACTTCAATTCCTCCGTTGTGGATAGACCTGATGGCAGATTCCCTACCGTTACCAGGACCTTTAACGTAAACTTTCACCTTTTTAAGGCCAGCCTCAAGAGCAACTTTGCTGCAATCTTCAGCAGCCATCTGCGCAGCATATGGAGTGTTCTTTTTAGAACCCCTGAAACCCATTTTACCTGCAGAAGACCAAGAGATAACTTCACCTTTCTTGTTAGTTAAAGAAATGATGATGTTATTGAATGTTGCGTTAATATGAGCTTCGCCTGTAGACTCTACAACAACTTTACGTTTTTTTGTACTCGCTTTAGCCATACTACTTACTTATTATTTAGTTGCTTTTTTCTTGTTAGCAACAGTTTTTCTCTTACCTTTTCTTGTCCTGGAGTTATTTTTAGTGCGTTGCCCCCTTAATGGAAGGCCAGCTCTGTGGCGGATACCCCTGTAGCATCCAATATCCATTAAACGCTTAATGTTAAGCTGGATTTCAGAACGCAACTCTCCTTCAATCTTGAAGTAAGAAACTGCATCACGAATTGCACTGATGTCATCATCATTCCAATCCTGTACTTTTTTATCTTCGCTAACCTGGGCTTTTGCAAGTATTTCCTGCGCCCTGCTTTTTCCTATACCAAAGATATAGGTTAAAGCAATAACTCCTCTTTTATTTTTAGGTATATCTACCCCTGCAATTCTTGCCATAATTATCCTTGTCTTTGTTTAAATCTAGGATTCTTTTTATTAATTACATATAATCTGCCTTTTCTGCGTACAATTATGCAATCGGCACTTCTTTTCTTAACTGATGCTCTTACTTTCATTTTAATAGCTTTAGTATCTATAAGTAATTCTTGCTTTAGACAAATCGTAAGGACTCATTTCCAGTTTCACCTTGTCGCCCGGAAGCAACTTAATGTAGTGCATTCGCATTTTTCCTGAAATATGAGCAATTACTATATGCCCGTTTTCTAATTCAACACGGAACATGGCATTTGACAACGCCTCTATTATTGATCCGTCTTGTTCTATTGCTGCTTGTTTTGCCATAAAAATTTTTTAAGCTACCGCTTTTCTATTTTTACCACTTTTCATCAAACCGTCATAATGTCTGTTCAACAGATAAGAGTTTATTTGCTGAATAGTATCGATTGCAACCCCAACCATAATTAACAGCGATGTTCCGCCATAAAACAATGCCCATTGAGACTGAACACCAAAACTCACCACCACTGCCGGGAACACGGCAATAAATGCTAAGAATAATGCACCTGGAAATGTGATTAGTGACATGATTTTGTCAAGGTAATCTCCGGTTTCAACACCTGGCCTAACACCGGGTATAAAACCGCCACTTCTTTTAAGGTCGTCTGCCATTTTATTGGTAGGCACCGTAATTGCGGTGTAAAAGTACGTAAAAATTATAATTAATAATGCAAAAACAATATTATAGGCTAAACCAAACACGTTTTGAAACTGTGTGGTTATGGTTTGAGCCGCATCAGACTTGGATAAACCTGCCAATGCTGCAGGTATAAACATAATAGCCTGAGCAAAGATTATAGGCATAACGCCCGAAGCGTTAAGCTTTAAAGGTATCCACTGCCTGTTGCCTCCCATCATATCCTGCTCAAAATCGCCCGATACAGTACGCCTTGCATACTGAACCGGTATTTTTCTAACAGCCATGGTAAGCAATACGCAAGCTACAATAACTAAAAGCCACACTACTATTTCGATAACAAGAAGCATAGGCCCCCCATTATTTTCTGTAACCACAGTAGTAAACTCCTGGATAAAAGCCTGTGGCATCCTGGCAATAATACCAACAAGTATCAATAACGAAATACCGTTACCTATACCTTTATCAGTAATTTTTTCACCAAGCCACATTGCAAATATTGTACCTGTTGTTAATATAACAACGGCAGAGAACAGGAACGAAAATGAATTGAAACCTAACATGAATGCATCGGCGGGCAAAGTCCTGTACAGATTGTATATGTAACCTGGACCTTGCACTAATGTAATGGCAATAGTAAGCCAGCGGGTTATCTGGTTTATTTTTTTCCTGCCGCTTTCTCCCTCTTTTTGCAGCTTTTGCAGGTAAGGCACCGCAATACCCATTAGCTGTACAACAATTGAGGCAGAAATATAAGGCATGATACCTAATGCAAATACAGATGCCTGCGAAAACGCACCACCTGTAAATACATCGATAAGCCAGCCAATACCTTCCTGAGTCTGGTTTGTTAAGCCATTTAATTTTGTAGCATCAATACCCGGAAGTGTTACATGCGCACCAAAACGGTACACAAGCAATAAACCAAGAGTTACTAAAATCCTGTTTTTTAGCTCCTCTATTTTCCAGACATTGGCAAACGCTTCGAAAAACTTCTTCATGTTATTATAAAGATTATAAACTTACAGCTTCACCACCGGCAGCTTCAATAGCTGCTTTTGCAGTTGCAGTAAATTTGTGAGCAGTTACTTTTAGTTTTGCTTTAAGCTCCCCTCTTCCTAAAATCTTTACCTGTTCATTTTTAGTAGCAAGGCGGTTTTCTACCAATACAGTAAAATCTACAGTATCGGTAACAACGCCGTTATCTACAAGAGCCTGAAGCGTGTCAAGGTTTACACCGGCATATTCTTTACGGTTTATGTTTTTAAAACCAAATTTAGGAACACGTCTTTGTAATGGCATCTGACCACCTTCAAAACCTATCTTTTTAGAGTATCCTGAACGTGATTTGGCACCTTTATGGCCACGTGCGGCTGTACCGCCTTTGCCAGAACCTTCACCACGGCCCACCCTTTTGTTTTTATTGTGAACTGAACCTTCAGCCGGTTGTAAGTTACTTAAATCCATTTCTGTAATTGTTATTTAGTTTCCTCTACAGAAACTAAGTGTTTAACTTTGTTTACCATTCCAAGGATAGCAGGAGTTGCATCGTGTTCAACAACCTGTCCAATCTTACGAAGGCCTAATGACTCTAAAGTCAGCTTTTGAGTTTGCGGACAGTTGATTTTACTCTTTACTTGTTTTACTTTAATTTTTCCCATGATTTCCCTGAATTAACCTTTGAATACTTTTTCTAAAGAAACACCCCTTTGTTTTGCAACAGTGGCGGCACTTCTCATTTGAAGCAAAGCATCAAAAGTAGCTTTAACAACATTGTGAGGGTTAGATGAACCCTGTGATTTAGACAATACATCGTGAATACCAACAGACTCAAGAACCGAACGTACAGCACCACCGGCAATAACTCCGGTACCGTGAGACGCAGGCATTAGCAATACACGCGCACCGCCAAATTTACCTTTTTGCTCATGAGGAACAGTTTGGCTGGAAAGAGGTATGCGAACAAGGTTTTTCTTGGCATCTTCAACCGCTTTGGCAATAGCCTCAGAAACGTCTTTAGATTTACCAAGGCCGTGGCCCACAACACCATTCTCATCACCAACTACTACAATGGCAGAAAAACCGAAAGCCCTACCACCTTTTGTAACTTTAGTAACACGATTAACAGCAACCAGGCGGTCTTTCAATTCAAGTCCGCTTGGCTTTACTATTTCTACATTTTTATAATTATGATACATAATTTCTTTAGAATTTAAGTCCGGCTTCCCTTGCGCCTTCAGCTAATGATTTAACACGTCCGTGGTAAAGATAACCACCCCTGTCAAAAGTAATGGTTTCTATACCTGCCTGTAAAGCTTTTTCAGCGATAAGTTTTCCAACAGCCGAAGCAGTTTCTGTATTGGTACCTTTAGCAACTCCTTTATCTCTTGAAGAGGCCGAAGCTATAGTTACACCATTAACATCATCTATGATTTGAGCATAGATTTCTTTGTTACTCCTGAAAACAGAAAGTCTTGGCTTAGCAGCAGTTCCGCTTACAATCTTTCTGATTCTGAACTTAATTCTTTGTCTTCTTTCAGATTTGTTTAATGACATAGTCTTAATTTTTAAGATTATTAAGCTGATTTACCTGCTTTTCTCCTTAATACTTCACCTACAAACTTAACTCCTTTTCCTTTGTATGGCTCCGGCTTGCGGAAAGAACGGATTTTAGCCGCTACCTGCCCTACAAGCTGTTTGTCATGAGAAGTTAATTTAATGATAGGGTTTTTACCTTTTTCAGATACAGTTTCTACAGTAACTTCAGGCACAACCTCAAAAACTATATTGTGTGAAAAGCCAAGGGCAATATCCAGTTTTTGTCCCTGGTTAGAAGCCCTGTAACCTACACCAACAAGCTCAAGCTGTTTTGTAAATCCTTCAGAAACACCTATAATCATATTATTAATAAGTGCCCTGTATAAACCGTGTTTAGATCTTTGCTCTTTATCATCAGACGACCTTTCAACCAAAACAGTTCCTTCTTCAACCTTAACGGTAACATCAGAAAAGTTTTGGGTAAGTTCGCCTTTTTTGCCTTTTACCTTAACAACATCTCCGTTAACCTCTACAGTTACACCGGCTGGTATTGTAATTGGATTTTTACCTATTCTTGACATCGTATAAGTCTTTATTATTAGTATACGTAGCAAATTACCTCACCACCCACATTAAGCTGTTTAGCCTGTTTGCCAGTCATTAGCCCTTTTGATGTAGAAACTATGGCAATACCCAATCCGTTAAGGATTCTTGGTAGGTTAGATGAACCTGCATATTTACGTAAACCTGGTTTACTAATTCTCTGGATATCTTTAATTACCGGCTCTTTGGTATCTTTATCATACTTAAGAGCTATTTTGATTGTACCCTGTACTGAGTTGTCATCAAACTTGTAGCTTAAAATATATCCCTGATCGAATAAAATTTTTGTGATTTCTTTTTTCAGATTAGAAGCAGGAATCTCAACCACTTTATGGTTAGCCCTTACTGCATTCCTAATTCTGGTCAGAAAATCTGCGATAGGATCTGTATACATTTTTTTTCCTTTTAAACTTAATTACCAACTTGACTTTTTAACTCCCGGTATCAATCCCTGATTGGCCATTTCACGGAATGTTACACGTGAAATACCGAATTGACGCATATACCCTCTTGGCCTTCCGGTAAGTTTGCAGCGGTTGTGCAAACGTACTGGAGAAGCGTTTTTAGGTAGTTTTTGTAAACCTTCATAATCTCCGGCTTCAAGTAAAGCTTTCCTTTTTTCGGCATACTTAGCTACCAATGCCTCTCTTTTTGCCTCGCGGGCTTTCATTGATTCTTTAGCCATATCTTAATTCTTTTTAAAAGGTAATCCTAATTCTGCTAATAATGACTTCGCTTCTTTATCAGTTTGTGCAGAAGTTACAAAAGTAATATCCAAACCTGATATTTTGTTTACTTTATCAATATCAATTTCAGGGAAAATGATTTGTTCAGTAACACCAAGGTTGTAATTACCCCTGCCGTCAAAGCCATTAGCCTTAATTCCGTTAAAGTCCCTTACACGTGGCAGGGCGGCTGTAATAAGCCTGTCAAGGAATTCATACATCCTTTCACCACGAAGTGTTACTTTAGCGCCAATTGGCATACCTTTTCTAAGTTTGAAAGACGCAACGTCTTTTTTAGATATGGTAGAAACAGCTTTTTGTCCGGTTATTTTTGTTAACTCATCTACTGCATAATCAATCAATTTCTTGTCTGATACAGCTGCACCAACTCCACGGCTCAATACGATTTTTTCAAGTTTAGGAACCTGCATTACGTTTTTATAGCCGAATTCGTCTCTAAGGGCAGGAACAATCCTGTCCTTATATTCTTGTTTTAATCTTGGTATATAAGCCATCACTATAATACTTGATTAGATTTTTTTGAAAATCTCACTTTCTTATCTCCCTCAGTCCTAACACCCGTTCTTGTAGTTTCCTTTGTTTTAGGATCTACAAGTGCAATGTTAGAAATATGAATAGGAGCTTCTTTCTTCACGATACCGCCTTGAGGGTTTTTAGCGCTTGGCTTAGTGTGTTTAGACACCATGTTTACGCCCTCAACTACCGCTTTATTTTTCTCACGAAGTACACGTAATACTTTACCTTCGCTACCTTTATGGTCGCCGGCAATTACCCTTACTGTGTCTCCTGATTTTATCTTTAGCTTTATCATCTCTAAAACAATTAAAGCACTTCAGGTGCCAATGATACAATTTTCATGAATTGTTTTTCACGAAGTTCTCTTGCTACAGGACCAAAAACGCGGGTTCCCCTCATTTCACCAGCAGCATTTAACAATACGCAAGCGTTATCGTCAAACCTGATGTATGAACCGTCGGCTCTCCTCACTTCTTTTTTGGTACGTACAACAACTGCAGTTGAAACAGCACCTTTTTTAACGTTTCCGTTTGGTGTTGCATCTTTTACCGAAACTACAATTTTATCTCCAACAGAGGCATAACGTCTTTTTGTTCCCCCTAATACACGGATAGTCAAAACTTCCTTTGCACCCGTGTTATCTGCTACTTTAAGTCTGGATTCCTGTTGTACCATAATTACTTCGCTCTTTCAATGATTTCTACTAATCTCCAACATTTTGACTTACTTAAAGGACGTGTTTCCATAATCCTTACAGTATCACCAATGTTACAGTCGTTTTTTTCGTCGTGCGCTACAAACTTTTTAGTTTTTAACACGAACTTACCATATAATGGGTGTTTTACTTTAGTAGTTTGGGAAACCACAATTGATTTCTCCATTTTATTACTGGTAACTACACCTATTCTCTCTTTTCTTAAATTTCTTTTTTCCATCTTTCAGCTTGGATTACAATTATTGTAACTCTCTTTTGCTTAACTCAGTTGCTACCCTTGCAATAGACCTTCTTACAGTTCTTATTTGTAATGGGTTTTCTATTGGAGAAATAGCGTGAGCTGATTTTAGGTCGGCATATGTTTTCTGTAATTCACCAAGTTTACTTTGTAACTCAGCTGCAGATAGATCTTTAATTTCTGATTGTTTCATAATAAATTTAGATTATGCTTCGAAATCCCTGGCAACAATAAACTTCGTTTTAACGGGAAGCTTTTGAGCAGCTAAACGCAATGCTTCTTTAGCTACAGAAAGAGGTACACCTCCTACTTCAAACATAATTCGTCCCGGTTTAACAACTGCAGCCCAATATTCAACTGCACCTTTACCTTTACCCATACGTACCTCTAGAGGTTTTTTGGTTATTGGCTTATCCGGGAAAATTTTAATCCACAATTGACCTTCCCTTTTCATAAAACGGGTTGCCGCAATACGGGCAGCCTCAATTTGGCGGGAAGTAATAAAAGATGAATCTAAAGATTTTATACCAAACATTCCATTAGAAAGCTCGTGTCCTCTTTGGGAAACGCCTTTCATCTTACCTTTTTGTACCTTGCGGTATTTAGTTCTTTTAGGCTGTAACATTTTTCTTTAGTTTAAAATAATTACTTTCTTTTGCGTTGGCCAGATTTACCATCCGGGCGGCCTCCTGGCCTTCCGTCTCTTTGAGATCCTGAAGATTTGGATTGTTTTTTATCCATACCTACTAACGGAGAAAGATCTCTTTTTCCATAAACCTCGCCTTTCATGATCCACACTTTAATACCCATCCTACCATAAGTAGTGTGAGCTTCTGCAAGTGCATAATCAATATCAGCCCTGAAAGTAGAAAGAGGTATCCTACCTTCTTTGAACATTTCAGAACGTGCCATTTCAGCACCGTTCAAACGGCCGGAAATCATAACCTTAACACCTTCTGCATTCATACGCATAGCAGCCGCTATTGCCATTTTAATAGCCCTTCTGTAAGAAATACGGCTTTCAATCTGGCGCGCAATGCTGGATGCAACAAGGTAAGCATCAAGTTCTGGCCTTTTAATTTCAAAGATGTTGATTTGAACCTCTTTGTCAGTAATTTTCTTAAGCTCCTCTTTCAGCTTGTCTACCTCCTGGCCACCTTTACCGATAATGATACCGGGACGGGCAGTGGTGATAGTAACGGTTACAAGTTTAAGAGTCCTTTCGATTATTACTTTAGACACACTTGCTTTTGATAAACGGGCATGGATATATTTCCTGATTTTATGATCTTCGGCAAGTTTATCACCGTAATCATTTCCACCATACCAGTTAGAATCCCAACCCCTGATAATACCAAGGCGATTTCCTATTGGATTTGTTTTTTGTCCCATACTGCTTATTAATTGCTTTGTGTGTTATTGTTATTAGCTCCAAGCACAATAGTAACATGGTTAGAGCGTTTTCTTATCCTGTGTGCACGACCTTGAGGAGCCGGGCGAAGCCTTTTAAGCATCATACCACCGTCTACCCTTATCTCTTTAACAAATAGGCCTGCTTCCTCAAGACTTTCCTCGCTGTTTTTTTGCTGCCAGTTATTAATAGCAGAAAGTAACAGCTTTTCAAGTTTGCGAGAAGCTTCCTTAGAATTGAATTTTAATATATTAAGAGCTGATTCAACTTTTTGTCCCCTTACCAAATCTGCAACAATGCGCATTTTTCGTGGTGAAGTTGGGCAGTTGTTAAGCTTGGCAAATGCTACCTGCCTGTTAGCTTCTTTTATCTGCTCTGCTCTTTCTCTTTTACGAACTCCCATAGCTTCTTATTATTTTTTACCTTTATTTTTAGCACCGGCATGCCCTCTGAAAGAGCGTGTTGGTGAAAATTCTCCTAGTTTATGACCTACCATATTCTCTGTTACATATACAGGAACGAACTGGCGCCCGTTGTGTACTGCAATAGTCTGCCCAACAAAATCAGGGGTAATCATAGAAGCGCGAGACCAAGTCTTAACAACCGCTTTGTTACCTTTCTCTATATTTTCCTGAACTTTCTTCTCTAATTTATAGTGAACGTAAGGTCCTTTTTTTAATGAACGTGCCATATCTTACTTTCTTATTTTTTTCTACGTTCTATAATATACTTATTACTCGGGTTAACTTTAGAACGAGTCCTGTAACCTTTAGCCGGAAGACCTTTCCTTGAGCGTGGGTGACCTCCAGAAGAACGTCCTTCACCACCACCCATCGGGTGATCTACAGGGTTCATAGCTACAGCTCTTGTTCTTGGCCTCTTACCTAACCATCTTGACCTACCTGCTTTACCAGATACAATCAACTGGTGGTCTGAGTTGGAAACAGCTCCAATAGTAGCCATACAGGTTAAAAGGATTAACCTTGTTTCCCCTGAAGGCATTTTTATAGTAGCATATTTACCATCCCTTGCCATTAACTGGGCAAAAGTACCGGCACTACGTGCTATAACAGCACCCTGGCCAGGACGTAGCTCTATGCAAGATATAACAGTACCAAGAGGAATTTTGCTTAAAGGCAATGCATTTCCAATTTCAGGAGCAGCATTTTCGCCAGAAACCACAGTTTGTCCTACTTGTAATCCGTTTTGTGCAATTACATAAGTTTTAGCACCATCAGCATATGATAATAGGGAAATAAATGCTGAACGGTTTGGATCGTATTCAATAGTTTTAACTACAGCGGGAACACCCACTTTAGCCCTTTTAAAATCAATTACACGATACTTTTGCTTATGCCCACCGCCTGTATAGCGCATGGTCATTTTTCCTTGACTATTTCTACCGCCTGAGTTTTTTTTCGGCGCGAGCAATGAACGCTCCGGCTTATCAGTTGTAATAGTGTCAAAGCTATTAACAACTCTAAAACGCTGACCCGGGGTAATAGGTTTTAATTTTCTAACTGACATTTTCTATTAGATATTGTTGTAAAAATCTATTGTTTCTCCTTCTTGTACTTGTACAACCGCTTTTTTGTAAGCGTTTGTCTTTCCTGATATCAGTCCACTTTTAGTGTACTTAACTGTTCTATCAGCCCTGTAGTTCATTGTATTAACATCAACCACAGATACTCCGTAAGCAGCCTCAACAGCCTGCTTAATCTGTATCTTGTTGGCTTTTTTGTCAACAATAAAACCAAAACGGTTAAAAACTTCACCGTCTTTGGTTATTTTTTCAGTGATGATAGGCTTTACTATAATGCTCATATCCCTATTATTTGCTTAAATTTTCCTCAATTCCTTCTAAAGCACCTTCCATAACAACTAAACTATTCGCGTTAATTATAGCGTAAGTATTTAATTCTGAAGAAGTTACAACATTAGAAGCTTTTAAATTGCGAGACGACAAATATACATTTTTATTTGTATCACCCAATACAAATAAAGATTTTTTATTCTCTAACCCTAAAGCTTTCAAAACATTAATGAAATTTTTAGTGTTTGGAGTTTCAAAATTGAAATCTTCAAGTACCACTAAATTCGATTCTTTTGCTTTTATAGCAAGAGCCGATTTTCTTGCAAGGCGCTTAAGGTTTTTGTTAAGCTTGAAAGAATAGCTTCTTGGCCTTGGGCCGAAAATTGTTCCTCCACCTTTAAACAAAGGGTTTTTAACGCTGCCTGCACGTGCAGTACCAGTACCTTTTTGCTTTTTAATTTTGCGTGTACTGCCGGTTACCTCGTTACGCTCTTTTGATTTGTGTGTACCCTGCCTTTGGTTAGCAAGATATTGTTTAACATCAAGATATACAGCGTGGTTGTTAGGCTCAATTGCGAATACTGAATCAGAAAGGGTTACCGTCCTGCCAGTTTCTTTTCCGTTGATATCTAAAACTTTTACTTCCATTACTTCTGAATGATTACATACGAGTTTTTATGTCCCGGCACAGCACCTTTAAGTACAAGAAGGTTTTTCTCTGCCACTACTTTTAAAACTGTAAGATTTTGTACTGTTACTTTCTCTCCACCAGTTCTTCCTGCCATACGCATACCTTTAAATACCCTTGAAGGATATGAAGATGCACCTACAGAACCCGGCGCCCTTAAACGGTTGTGCTGACCGTGAGTAGACTGACCTACACCACCAAAGCCATGACGCTTAACAACACCCTGGAAACCTTTACCTTTAGACACACCCTGAACGTCTACGTACTCTCCTTCTTTAAAAAGATCTACAGTAAGAACATCACCTAAGTTGTGCTCTTCTTCAAAATACTTGAATTCAACAACTTTTTTCTTAGCATCAGTACCTGCTTTTTTAAAGTGGCCGGCAGCCGCTTTAGTAGCATGTTTTTCTGCTTTGTCATCGAAACCAAGTTGCAACGCCTTATACCCGTCAACCTCATTGGTTCTGACTTGGGTAACTACACATGGCCCAGCCTCGATTACTGTACACGGAATATTTTTTCCGTTTTCATCGAAAATACTGGTCATGCCGATTTTTCTACCAATTAACCCAGACATATAAATAATTATTAATTAAAAATTCTTGTTTTGCTAATAAGATATAATAATTGAGTACCGGGATGCTTCCCGATACTCAATATAATCTACTTTTTATTATCACACTTTTATTTCAACCTCAACACCACTTGGAAGCTCAAGCTTCATAAGCGCATCAATAGTTTTAGAAGAAGAACTGTAAATATCAAGAAGCCTTTTGTATGAGCTTACTTCAAACTGTTCCCTTGATTTTTTATTTACGTGCGGCGAGCGCAGTACGGTAAAAATCTTTTTGTGTGTAGGTAACGGAATTGGCCCGGTTACCACAGCTCCTGTACTTTTTACAGTTTTTACAATCTTCTCGGCAGATTTATCTACCAGGCTGTGATCGTATGATTTTAGTTTTATTCTGATTTTCTGACTCATTTTCTTTAAGATTAAGCGTTTCCTTTAGCTTTTTTAATAACTTCCTCAGCAATGTTAGAAGGTGTCTCAGCATAGTGAGAGAATTCCATTGTTGAAGTAGCCCTACCAGAAGACAATGTTCTTAGTGTAGTTACATAACCAAACATTTCTGAAAGCGGAACGCTTGCTTTAACTACTTTAGAACCTGCCCTGTCGTCCATGTTGTTAATTTGGCCACGACGACGGTTAAGGTCACCAACAATATCACCCATGTTTTCTTCCGGAGTAAGCACTTCCAGTTTCATTATCGGCTCAAGGATAACTGCACCTGCAGATCTGGCAGCTTCTTTATAACCAAGCTTTGCAGCAAGTTCAAAAGAAAGAGCATCAGAGTCAACAGGGTGGAAAGATCCGTCAAGTAATGTTACTTTAAGGCTATCAATTTCATAACCTGCAAGAGGCCCTTCTTTCATAGCTTCTTTAAAGCCTTTTTCTACAGACGGTATATATTCTTTAGGAACGTTACCACCTTTAACCTCGTTTACAAACTGAAGTCCTACCACGTTTTCATCTGCCGGCTCAATCTTGAAAACAATGTCAGCAAATTTACCGCGACCACCGGTTTGTTTTTTGTAAACTTCCCTGTGGTTAGCAGAACGTGTAATAGCTTCTTTATACTCCACCTGAGGCTCACCCTGGTTAACTTCTACTTTAAACTCACGTTTAAGGCGGTCAACAAGAATGTCAAGGTGAAGCTCACCCATACCTGAAATAATAGTTTGTCCTGAAGCATGGTCAGTCCTTACCGTAAACGTAGGATCTTCCTCTGCAAGTTTTGCAAGTGCCATACCCATTTTATCAACGTCAGCCTTAGTTTTAGGCTCAACAGCGATACCGATTACCGGATCAGGGAAATTCATACTTTCAAGTACTATAGGATGTTTTTCATCACATAGTGTATCACCGGTTTTAATATCTTTAAAACCTACAGCCGCACCAATATCTCCAGCCTCGATGTACTCAATTGGATTTTGCTTGTTGGCGTGCATCTGGTAAATACGTGATATACGCTCTTTACTTTCACTACGTGTGTTAAATACATAAGAACCCGCATCAAGACGGCCTGAATAAGCCCTGAAGAATGCAAGACGCCCTACATAAGGGTCGGTTGCAATTTTAAATGCAAGTGCAGAGAAAGGCTCTGATGCAGATGGCTTACGCACAATAGCTTCGCCAGTATCAGGGTTTGTACCTTCAATAGCTTCTTTATCAAGCGGAGAAGGAAGGAATTTACAAACCGCATCAAGCATAAACTGTACACCTTTGTTTTTAAATGAAGAACCACAAAGCATTGGTATAATAGCCATGTCAATAGTAGCCCTGCGAAGTGCATTGTTTATTTCTTCCTCTGTAATAGAATCTTCATCTTCCATGAATTTCTCAAGAAGGTTTTCGTCATAAGCCGCAACCTCCTCGATTAACTGAGCCCTGTATTGTTTTGCATCATCTACAAGGTCATCAGGAATAGGCACAATATCAAAGGTAGCACCCTGGGTTTCATCATGCCATATAATAGCCTGGTTTTTAATAAGGTCAACCACACCTTTAAAGTCTGCTTCATCACCAATTGGTAATACCAATGGAACAGCGTTAGACTTTAGCATATCTTTTACCTGCTGGCAAACTGCAAGGAAGTTAGATCCCTGGCGGTCCATTTTATTAACAAAGCCCATACGTGGTACTTTGTAGTTATCAGCAAGCCTCCAGTTGGTTTCAGACTGTGGCTCAACGCCATCAACAGCACTGAAAAGGAACACAAGCCCATCAAGAACCCTTAATGAACGGTTTACCTCAACGGTAAAGTCAACGTGTCCGGGAGTATCAATAATATTAAAGTGGTAACCCTGTGTTTCAGGAAGCGGTTTTCCCTGCTCTGTAGGGAAATTCCAGGTACAGGTTGTAGCAGCCGAGGTAATTGTAATACCCCTTTCCTGCTCCTGTGCCATCCAGTCCATAGTAGCAGCACCATCGTGTACCTCACCAATTTTGTGTGATTTACCCGTGTAAAAAAGGATACGCTCTGTTGTTGTGGTTTTACCCGCATCAATGTGAGCAGCAATTCCTATATTTCTTGTATATTTTAAATCTCTTGCCATTGTATTGTTTTCTTTATGAATTAAAACCTAAAGTGAGAGAACGCTTTATTAGCTTCTGCCATTTTGTGAGTATCCATTCTCTTTTTAACCGCAGCACCCTCTTCTTTAGCAGCAGCTAAAATTTCGGAAGCAAGCCTTTGAGCCATAGATTTCTCGTTTCTTTTCCTTGCATAAAGAATCAACCATTTCATTGCCATAGAGATTTTCCTGTCCGGCCTAATCTGCATAGGTATCTGGAAAGTAGCTCCACCCACCCTGCGGCTTCTTACCTCTACGTGAGGCATTACATTGGTTAATGCATCCTTCCAAGTTTCCAATGCTGATTTTTCAGCGTCCTGCTTTTTGTTTTCAACGATGTCGATAGCATCATAAAACACTTTAAAAGCAGTTGATTTCTTACCGTCCCACATAAGGTTGTTTACAAAACGCGTAACCAACTGGTCATTAAACCTTGGATCCGGCAAAAGAGGTCTTTTTTTAGCCTGTCTTTTTCTCATGTCTTTTCTTTAAAAGTTCTTTAAATTACTTTTTCTTTCCGGGTGCTGCAGCAGCTTGTCCTGGCTTAGGCCTTTTAGCGCCGTATTTAGACCTGCGTTGTGTTCTTCCGGCTACACCGGCAGTATCAAGAGCACCGCGAACGATGTGATACCTAACACCTGGCAAATCTTTTACCCTTCCGCCCCTAACTAATACTATCGAGTGCTCTTGAAGATTGTGTCCTTCTCCAGGGATGTAAGCATTTACCTCGTTACCGTTTGTCAAACGAACCCTTGCTACTTTACGCATTGCAGAATTCGGTTTCTTAGGTGTTGTAGTGTAAACACGTGTACACACGCCCCTTCTTTGAGGACAAGAATCTAAAGCAGCCGATTTACTCTTCTTAGTTATCTGGGCCCTTCCTGTTCTTACTAATTGTTGAATTGTAGGCATAATTAATACTAAAAATTTCTTATATTTAAAAAAACCCGCTTTTTACGGGGTTGCAAATGTAGGAATTATAATTAATAAAACAAATCTTAAATCATTAATTTTCAAACGAATTCCAACCGCAAAATATGCTTTATATTTTTTCGGTAAATTTTACGTTATTTTACCCTCATAACATTTATAAGTTGAAAAATTTCCTGCCCATATTCCTGCTCATGATTATCGGCCTGCCGTTACAGGCGCAAAATTTATACCTGCAGATTGAGGGGCGCACTACTGCCGAAACCGGTATAATAGATTCTGTTTCCTATAAAAGGAAGCATGAAAATGCCAAATCAATCTCGCAGGAGGTACAGCAGCTTTCAGCCGCGTTATTTAAAACAGGATATCTTGAAAACCGGGAAACCGCACATTTAAAAATAAATGATTCAACATTTGCGTATAGATTTTCCGTTGGCAACAAAACCGCTGATATACATATTTATACGGGGCTGCTGCGCAACAGGGACAAAGAGCTGCTTTCCATAGCAAACGATACTATTATATTACCTATAGTTGAAGTAGAAAATTATATGCAGGGCACTGTAGCTGCGTTAGAACGCAAAGGTTATTCATTAAGCTCTGCCCAGCTTGTAAATTACAGGAAGTACAAAAACAGACTTTATGCAGATTTAACTCTTAAAATCGAAAACAGGAGGATATTGGATGATATTATACTGGAGGGCTACACCAAATTTCCTGAAGGTGTTAAGCGCAGCACACTTCGCCAGTATAAAGGCAAAACCTTTAACCGGGAAACACTGCAAAAAATAAATAACGATTTTAAAAACCTGCGGTTTGTAAACCAGTTACGCTACCCCGAAATACTTTTTAAGGAAGATACTACAAAGGTTTACGTTTATATTAAAAAGGCAAGAACAAACTCTTTTGACGGTTTTATAGGGTTTTCAAATGATGAAGACGAAAACAGGCTGCGGTTTAACGGCTATGTGGACCTGGCATTGAATAATGTTCTTAATACAGGTGAAAAATTTAACCTGAACTGGAAGAATAATGGTGATGAGCAAACTACATTTAATATAGGTGCAGAACTGCCTTATATATTCAGGAGCCCGGTAGGCCTAAAAGCCAGCCTTATGATTTTTAAGCAGGACAGTACTTTTCAAAATACGGTAACCGACCTGAACCTGGGCTACTATTTCAGCTATAATTCAAAATTATATCTCGGATTCAGGCAAACACAGTCCGTAGATATACAAGACCTCAATAATTCGCTGCTAAGCGATTTTGATAATACTTTCTGGACATCAACCTATGAATACTCCCGATATAATGTAGATGATTTTCTTTTCCCTGAAAAAACCACACTACTATTTAAAGGAGGCCTTGGCAACCGCCAATCGAAAAGCGGAGGGAAAGAAGACCAGTATTTTATGCAGTATGATGTGGCACATAACCTTTACCTGAACCAGCGCAATATAATTAATATTAAAAGTGAGGCATTTTATCTTAGCAGCAACACGTATATTGTTAATGAACTTTACAGGTTCGGGGGAATAAATTCCATACGCGGTTTTAATGAAAACAGCCTGCAGGCCAGCCTGTATGGCGCACTTATGGCTGAATACCGCTATGTGCTTGCTCCTAACATGTATGTACATTCCATAACAGATTACGGCTACTTTCAGGATAAAACCACAGGACTTAAAGATAACCTTTTAGGTTTAGGCTTCGGGTTTGGCCTCCTCACCAAAACAGGATTGTTTAATATAGTATATGCCAACGGCAGTACTAAAGACCAGTCCATAAAATTATCCAACTCTATAGTACACCTCAGCTTCAGGGCAACATTTTAAACAAAAAAGAGGCTGCCGTAAAGGCAGCCTCCTGACACACTACTAACTTAATTCAAAACGAATTAATCTACAATTACTTTTACAGTGTACACTTTATTAGATTTAATTTTCAGTATATAAACACCTGTTGGCAGGCTTTGGTTTATAAGCGAAAAATTATAGTCATTTATATTTTGAGAAGTATAAAAAAGGTTTCCTGTCATATCAAACATATCTATACGCTCAATAGGGTATTTTGATTTTATATAAGTGCGCTCCCCTTTTTTAACCGGATTAGGATATACTACCACACCATTAGCCGATGAAAATTCATCCTGCCCGGCTGTTTCATCTACAACTTCAAAAGATATCCTGTTAGAAACCTCATTGTAGGAATCATTGGTAAACATCACTATAAAATAATCACCCGGTGTTGTTGGCAGTTCTTCGGTTTCTATTACTTTGCTGCCTTCAGGCAACCCGTCAAAATAAGTATATGACACCAAAGGGTCAGAGTTCGGGTCATCGCCTTCATGGTATATACCCAGCCAGTCTTTTATTATACCCGGAGCATCAGTCCATGTAGCTATAATATTTTCATTCAGGTTATATACTGTTTTATTAATTGCAAGCTGGGTAATCTGCTCCCCTACCTGAAAAAATATTTTATTACCTATACTGTTGTAACCATCCTGCAAATAATATTCTGCATAATAATAGCCATCTGCCAGGTTGTTAAAGGTAAAGCTGCCGCTTGCAGCCGTTACATATTTCCATTGTGTCGAATTCTGGTTACCCGGCGTATGACCTACCTTATAAATACCTATCCAGTCATTAGTCAGGTTAGGCCCATTTTGGAAACTTATGGTTACAGGATTTCCTGACTGGTACATTTCCTGCCCAACAGCAAGCTGAACGAAAGGTCCAACA
The DNA here is from genome assembly GCF_009848495.1 of Flavobacterium sp. MK4S-17. Classification (GTDB taxonomy): domain Bacteria; phylum Bacteroidota; class Bacteroidia; order Flavobacteriales; family Flavobacteriaceae; genus Flavobacterium. The sequence goes on along the minus strand of NZ_WWEP01000021.1, from coordinate 81,398 downwards.
TAAAATTCTTTTCTGTCAACCACTTCATTATAAGAATCGTTTTCCATAAGTGTAGCATAATACCTGCCGTATGAAGAAAGCCCGTTAGGAAAAGTTATGCTACCGCTGGTTTGCCCGTTAGTATATGCCCAAACCTGTGAAGGGCTGCTGCCTGAAGGTGTCTGGTTAATTTTATAAAGCCCTATCCAGTCGGTAGCATTTCCCGGAGCATCCGTAAAAGAAACTGTAATTGGCGTACTTGGCTGGTATGCTATAGTATCAAGCTGTATCTGGGCATCGGCATAACTGCTGTTAATCACATTAAATGATTTAACCTCGCTCCACGGCGACCAGTTCAGGTTTTTATCCCTGTGGCGTGCTTTTATAAAATACTGCCCGTTAGGTATTTCATTTTCAGCAATAGTAAGTTTTGTAATATCTACCCCTAAATTAATATTTGCAGTAGTGTCAACCTGAGAGCCTACAGGGCCGTAAAGGTTTTCAAAATCCCTGTAAATATCCTTTTCCACAATTGCAAAATCTGCTGTTTTACCAATAAGGAATTGTGTAGAGTTAAGTTCTTCCTGGGTAGTGGTTGCATAAGCCGATGTTTCGATAGTAACAGGCAGCTCTGTATCCTGGCCTGTAAAGTTATTGGTTATAGCTGGCTGCTGCGGTGCATCAAGCCCCTTATAACGGTGAAACTCATCCATGAGTTCATTATCCTTCCAGTTGTAAACGCTTCCAATAGAATAGGCTTCTACATTAAAAGTGCCATTGTTTACATCAATATCGATAATCTGGTACAGCCAGTTGGAAATTGTTTTTTGTACATCTTCAAAATCCTGCTCTACCGACATACCCCAGTACTGGTCCCATGCTACCCCGCCGGAAATAATCTGGTAAGTAGGCGTGTTTTTAAGCTGCCCTCTGTGGTACAGGTGGTGGTGCGCCCCTATGTGTAAAATATGTTTTGGCGAAGTAACCAGTACAGGCATAACGGTATTGCGTATCCAGGGTGAAATATCCCCTACATACTGTTCTGCCTGGTAAGGCCTGTGCCCTAAGGATATAATCCAGTCAACAGTAGGGTCATTATTAGCAGCCGATAACACCTGCATAACCCAGTTTAACTGCTGTGCACCGGTATGCTCGGTATCCATGCAAATAAACAAAGTATTTCCCACCTGGTTGGCATAATAGTTTTCAGTGCCTGATGATATTCCCTGATAAGACATTTCATCCAGTACATAATGGTCATAATATGCCTGCATCGCCAGTGTACCGTAGGTTTCGTGGTTTCCTACCAATGTTTGTATGGGCAGGAAACCAGACAAAGCCTTATTCTTTTTAAAATGGACATTTTCATAATGGTCAAGCGTGCCCACATCTACCTGGTCGCCCACCATTACAGTCATGGCAATGTTATCGGCAGGATCGGCACTGTTGCCCCATTTTTCTGCTATTTTCCTTTTAGCTGCTGAAACCAGCGAATCAAAACGCGGCACATTGCGCATTTGGTTATCACCCAGCACAAGGAAACGAAGGTGCCCGTCAGCGGTAGCTGCCTGCCCCGGAAGCGGCATGGTTTTAAAAGAATAAACATCTGAAGTAAGGCTGCCGGTTTTAATACGGTAATAATACTTGGTATTAGGCGTAAGTCCTTCAACCTTTACGCTATGGTAATAATAATTGGCAGGATACCCTGTATCGGACATAATTTTATTAGTACCGTTTGCGGTAAAAGTAAGCGCATCAGGAGCAGTGCCGTATTCTACTACAGATTCCGGATTGCTCTCTGTTTTCCAGTTAACGTACATAGATGTACTTGTGGGGGCCTGCAGGTAAGGGTACAGCGTTTGGCCCTCCATAAACATGCTGCATAAAAGCAGCCCCAAGAGGTAAATTTTTTTCATGATGTGTGTTGTGTAATGGTTTAGAAAAATTAATTGCCAAAATTAGCCGTAAGCCTTTTATAAAAGTTTACTTCATCTTTAAGTTAGGGTTATGATAAATGCACTTGTATAATGTGAATTTTAGCTTTATATTAAATATGCATACTATGCTTGACAGGAAAACTTTTATATGCCAAACTTATAGCTGGATACTAATTTGCTATCTTTGCGGCTATGGAAAAGGATCACCAGATATTCGGCATAAGGGCAATAATAGAAGCAATACATTCGGGCAGCGAAATTGATAAGGTTTTTATACAGAAAGATGCGCAGGGCGACCTGATGCGTGAACTGATGAAAACCATAAAGCAGAAAAGCATAAATTTTAGCTATGTGCCTGTAGAAAAACTAAACCGCCTTACACAAAGTAACCACCAGGGTGCTGTAGCAACAATAGCCCCTGTTAAGTTTTATCAGTTAGAAGAACTGGTGGATTCGGTTATGGAAAATGTTGAAAAACCTTTATTCCTGATACTGGACCAGCTTAGTGACGCAAGGAATTTTGGCGCTATTATACGTACGGCAGAATGTACAGGCGTGCATGGCATAATAGTCCAGAAGCAAGGGTCGGCACCTGTTAACGGCGATACCGTTAAAACATCGGCCGGAGCTGTATTTAATGTCCCTATATGTAAGGTTGAGCATATTAAGGATGCTATTTTTTACTTGCAGGGTTCGGGTATTAAAACCGTTGCTGCCACCGAAAAAACGGACAGCCTTATTTATGATATAAACCTTAATGAACCTGCCGCTATCATAATGGGGTCTGAAGACAGGGGCATTAACCCATCTGTTTTAAAAATTGTGGATGAAAAGGCAAAACTGCCTATGTTTGGCACTATATCTTCACTAAATGTATCTGTGGCCTGTGGCGCATTTTTATATGAGGCGGTAAGGCAACGAAACTGATAAAGTTTACTCGTTTATTTCTTTATCGGAATCTTCCCCTTTGGCTTTTTCCACATATTTATATACTATCCTTACAGGGAGTGTTTGCTGTTGCAAATTATCATCGTCAGCTATTTCCTCTTCTTCAGGTTTTGGAGGATTTACAAAGTTGCCGTTTTCATCAAACCTTTTCATAAAAGGATCCTGCTGTGGGTCAAAGTCGGGCCGCTGCCAGTCATAAACTATAGGTTTTTTATATTCAGGAGTTTTAAAAATACGTGAAAACAATAATCCGGTTATAAGCCCTCCAAGATGGCCTTCCCATGATATTTCCTCTCCCGCATCGGGAAAAACATACCATATCATGCCCCCATACAGCATAGCTATTGTAAGTGACAAGGCAACCAGCCTGTAATAACCCGTTTGGATGCCTTTAAAAAATATAAAACTTACCAATACATATATAAGCCCGCTTGCACCAATATGATAAGACTCCCTGCCAATAAGCCACGTTATAAACCCTGAAAGCAAAATTCCATATACTATTACTTTAATTGCCTGTCTCCTGTAAAAATAACGCAGTGCCGCCACAAGTATAAATAGCGGGATAGTGTTATTGTATAAATGCTCCAGGCTGCCATGCAGGAACGGGCTGAATATAATTCCCCTTAACCCTTGGATTGTTCGTGGGTATATACCCAAAGTTGTCAGGTCTTCAAATTTAACCTCAAACCAGTATACTACCCAAAGAAGCAGTATAAAGTAAAGCGGCCATGCGAGGACTGAAGTAGAGAATTTAAACTGATTATCATTCACTTTATATTGGTTTTTTGTGTAATGCGTACCTCAACAATTTAACCAATTTTAATTTTGTGAAATTTTGTCAGTCAACACACTTAACTTGTAAGTAATGCGTTTATTTTTTAAACCAACCTTACTGTAATGAAAAAATTTTATTTATTGCTTTCAGCCATACTGCTCACATCGTGTTTTGACAAACCTCTTGCGCAAAGTGTGAACCCTGAAACAGATAAAGTATTTTTAAACGGAAAGTACAAAAGTACTGCCCAAGTAAATGAATTTACAGAAACCGGAAAACAATACTACTTTATTAAAGTGTGGGGATTCCTTAAATACTATGGAAATTTTAACGGGACAGATACAGACTGGGATGATTACTTCCTTAAAAATATTGGCCGCGTTGGCAGTATGGATAAAATGGAGTACCAGAATTTTATAAAAGGCACTATCTCCCTGTTTCCCAAACCTGAGAAAAAAACTATACAAAACAATGAAAAAGATTATTGCCTTATTGATAATGCCTGGTTTGGCAATAAAAAATATTTTAATAAAGATATTGCAAAAAGCCTTTCTTTCCTTTTCATAAACCATGACGCTGCTGATAATGAATTTGCCGAACAAAACAGGATTGGGACTATAAATTTTACTAATGAAAAAAAATATAATGACAGTAACTATCCCGAAAAAAATATCCGGCTGCTTGGACTTTCAAGATACTGGAACATTATCAACTATTTTTATGTATATAAAAATGACATGAGCGAGAATTGGGATGAGCTCCTTTTATATTTTATCCCCAAATTTTCCCACGCTGAAAATGCCAGGCAGTATAGCCTTGCTGTCCAGGAATTATCCAGCAAGCTATATGATTGCCACTCAATGATAAGATCTCAGTATTTAGACCGGGAGGTTTATGGTAGGTATGTACCTAATTTCAGGGTGATGATGATTGACAGTACTATAATGGTTAAAAGCCTGCGTGTACCAAAATGGGATGATGGCAAAGTAAAAATTGGTGACATAATAGTAAAGATTGAAGGTAAAAACGCAATTGAAAAATACAGGGAGTTTAACACTATTATGAAAGGTGCAAACCCACTAAGTGAGCAACGCATAATATGCCCTTATGTATTAAGTTCAGTTAAAAGCACTATGGTATATACCCTGCTGAGAAAAGGAAAGGAGATAGAAGTTGTGGTTGATTTAAAAGATTATTCCACTTTTTCAAGCGAAGAAAAACGCATTAAGAATGAATATCAGGAGGAGATAATTATTAAAGATTACCCTGACAGTACAGCTTATATAAACCTTGATTACATAAGCAACAGTAATTTTGAGGAAAACTTTGATGCGGCGAGAAAATATAAAAACCTCATTATCGACATTAGGAATTACCCTCACGGGCAAACAACTTTAAATCTTATTTCATATATAATGCCCAAACAGGATGTGTTTTTTATGAATACGTATGCCGATGTTACATCTCCAGGCTTACTGCGAAAAAAAATTGGCTATATGCTGGGCAGCAATAACAATAGCCATTATAAAGGTAATGTATATGTTTTGGTGAGTGAGGCTACCCAAAGTGAAGCAGAATTCCTGGTTATGGCATTGCAGAGAAACAATAAGGTGAAAGTTGTAGGAAGCCAGAGCGCAGGTTCTGACGGAAATGTACAGCCATTTCATTTTCCGGGTAAAATAGAAACTGTTTTCACAGGGCTGGGCATTTACTACCCGGATGAAACATCAACACAGCGCAGAGGTATTAAAATTGATGTAAATGTTAACCAGACACTTTCAGGTATTGCAAAAGGCAATGATGAAATACTGGAAAAAGCCCTTTCTATAATTCATAAAAATTAACTGCGTTTAACATCGTTAGCCAATAACTGTAGCAGATAAATATGTAATTTTACGCTATGGAAGCACCTTTGGCAGAGCGCATACGCCCAAAACATTTATCAGAATATATCAGCCAGCTTCACCTGGTGGGGCCGGAAGGCTCATTAACACAGCAAATAGCGCGCGGTATAATACCCTCACTCATTTTATGGGGCCCTCCGGGAACAGGGAAAACCACCCTGGCGCAGATTATGGCCGAAGAATCCAAAAGGCCGTTTTATGTTTTGAGTGCTATAAATGCGGGCGTTAAAGATGTAAGGGAAGTTATTGATAAAGCAAAGCAGAGCGGCGGGCTTTTTACTGCTAAGAATCCTATTTTATTTATTGATGAGATTCATCGGTTCAGTAAATCGCAACAGGATTCTTTACTGGCTGCTGTAGAAAAGGGATGGGTAACACTAATAGGTGCCACTACCGAAAACCCAAGCTTTGAAGTTATTCCCGCATTATTGTCAAGATGTCAGGTTTACGTTCTTAACCCGTTTACTAAGGATGACCTTGAGGCATTATTGCATCGCGCCATCGTTACAGATGAAATACTGAAACACAAAAATATAACCCTAAAAGAAACTGAAGCGCTTATAAGACTCTCCGGTGGAGATGGAAGGAAACTGCTTAATATTTTTGAGCTTATTATAAATGCTTCTGAAGGCGATACTATTGAAATAACCAATGAAAGGGTTATGCAGCTTGTGCAGAAAAACACAGTGCTTTATGACAAAACGGGAGAGCAGCATTATGATATTATTTCGGCTTTTATAAAATCGCTGAGGGGGAGCGACCCTAACGGAGCTGTGTATTGGCTGGCAAGAATGATAGAAGGTGGCGAAGATTTAAAATTTATAGCACGCCGGATGCTGATAATGGCAAGTGAAGACATAGGCAACGCTAACCCTACAGCACTTATTATGGCTAATAATACTTTTCAGGCTGTAACTACCATAGGCTACCCTGAATCCAGGATAATATTAAGCCAATGTGCCGTTTACCTTGCTACATCTCCCAAAAGCAATGCCAGCTATATGGCAATAAACAAAGCACAACAGATTGTAAAACAAACAGGCGACCTTTCTGTGCCCTTGCATTTGCGCAATGCCCCTACAAAACTAATGAAGGAATTGGGCTATGGTGACGATTATAAATATGCGCATGACTATGAAAATAATTTTGCCGAACAGCAATTCCTGCCGGACGAAATTAAGGACACAAAGTTTTATGAACCGGGTAATAACAGCAGGGAAAATTCCACGCGCGAATTTTTGAAAAACCGCTGGAAAAATAAATATGGGTATTAACTAATTAAAACTTAATATTCAGCTTATTGGAAACCAATTGATCGTTGCGGTAAAATTCAAAAACCCAGTTACCATCTTTTTTGAATACCACCCCGTTTATATCTTCCATTTTTGCACTATAGTAATCCGGCTGAGAGGTTTTATACATCTTCAACGCCGTTTTCTTTTTAACGTCAATAAGCTCATAACCATAGGCTGTGGGCACAGCAGTAAGTAAATTTTCATTATCAGCCTTCATTGCAGTACTCACAGGCTGCGAAGTTGTTGATGATGAAGTTAAAACATTATCATTCTTATAAACATAATTCAGCTCATCCAAAGATTTTGATGCTTCCCGCAGTGCTTCATAATAAGCCCTTTGAAATTGTTTTTCCTTGCTTTTTCCTGTTGCCGATTTAAAAAGCAGTTCGCCACGGCAGTCTTTTAATGTAATAAAAAGATTGGTGCTTAAAAAAGCCCGTTCCTTTTCCACATCACCATAAAGGGCATTACAACGGTTTATAACCATATCGTCGGGCAAAGTGTCCTGCTCAAAATAAACCTCAAAGCCATATTTTTCAAACATCAGCTTAGAAATCTGGCTAAGATTAAATTCATTAGGCTCTTTCATAAAACCGAAAGCGCGGGGCAGTATTATGTATTTGTAATCATTAACGCTTTGCTGGGCAAATGCCATGCCTGATAAAAACAAGGCAAACACAAGTAGTAGTTTTTTCATAGTTAAAGTAGGTTCCTTAATTCAAGAAGGTGGTTTACCTGTTTTATTGAGGTATGTGCTTCCTTACGGAACTCATTAAAATAAATAGCATCAATACCAAAGTCAAGCGCACCCTGTACATCTGCCTCAATACAGTCGCCAATCATTAAACTGGTTTCCTTTTCTGCACCGGCTGCTTTCAGCGCATACTCATATATGGCAGGATTTGGCTTTTTACAACCCGCCAGTTCCGAATTAGTTACCGTTTGAAAATAATGGTGGATATTGGAATTTTTTAATTTACCTGCCTGCACCTCATGAAAGCCGTTGGTAATAATATGAAGCGAATATTTTGCCTTAAGGTACTCAAGCACTTCAAGCGCACCGTCATAGAGATGGTTGTATAAAGGCAGGTGCTTTATATAATCTTCCGAAAGCTGTTGAATTATATTTTCAGCAGCAACATAATTTAAAATATCAAAGGTTTCTTTTAACCTGCCATAACGGAGCTGCTCCTGTGTAACATTCCCGTCCCGGTACAGTTTCCAGTATTTAATGTTTATGGGCACATATTGCTTTATAAACTCCTCCCTGTCAACTTTAACAGCATATTTATCCAGTACAGTATTAAAAGCCAGTGCAGAATTCTTTTCGAAATCCCACAATGTATGGTCAAGGTCAAAAAATATGGTCTTCTTATTCTTTATCCTCATTACCTGCCCTTTACAATTACTGCATCTTCAATGTGGTAAATCCAGTCATCCACATCAGAATCGTTATACCTGAAAGTACCTTTTAAAGTTACATACTGGTCGGTTTTAAGTTTTATGCCCGGCTCCCTGAACTTTATGCCCATTATGGTTTCAGGGCCTGCCTGCCCACAAAAAAAGCAGGATGCAAATACATTTTTGCTAAGCGCATAAGTTTTATTATCAATAGGAATAATAAAACCGCTCATAACAATAGGCTTGCTCTTTTTTGCTTTTAATGTACTGTTTATAATAGGGTACATAACCCCCTCCGGGTATTCTTTGCTGGGTTTCTTTTCATACTTAATCTGCCCCAGCAGCTTCCACGATAAGGTGTCTGCCACTACAGTAGTATAGCCGGCAGCAGTAAAAGCTTTTTCAGGCTGGCCAACAGAAGTCAGCATGAAAGCAGAAATCAGCAGAACAGGTATAAAGAAAAATAATTTACGCATTTGCAAGTGTTTTTGATATGTTTAAACTGTAAGCCTTAACAGCCGGTATTACTGCTGCCACAATACCTACAAAGATAGTGAGCAGTAACAGATATCCTTCCTTATCCCAAACAAACTCAAAGGGATTAAAAGCCATTTTAAATTCTTCTTCGGAAGAACCGGATATTATGCTTAATGCTATCCTACCAACAATCGTTCCAAACAGGAAGCCTGTAATACATAAAATAAGGCTTTCCATAAGTACTAATGCCAGTAGCTGGAAACGTGTTGCTCCGTTTACACGCAAAAGGGCAAATTCATATTTTCGCTCCTTAAGGGTATTGTACAACGCTATAAAAATACTGATGCCAGAAATAAGCATGATACCATAGGCAAGATATTGCAATGCTTGCAGCCCGATACCAAACAACGAAAATAACCTGTTGATTTCAAGCCCCGGAGATGCAGCCTGCATTTTGGTATTCTGAGGGATAATACGCGGCCATGTCATTATAGCCATTTTATTTTTCATTTTAAGGAGTACGGCGGTTATTTCTTTTCCTTCCTCATTTACAGGCCACTCAATATGCTCATCCGCTTCCGCATTATCTATTTCATGCCCGTGGCCGTCATGCCCTGCATCATGGCTATGTGCTTCATGATTGTGCTCCTCATGGCCTTCATGATCATGATTGTGTGCATCATGGTCATGGTCTTCATGGCTATGTCCTTCATGATCATGGCTATGGTCTTCATGTTGATGACTTTCATGGTCATGTTCACCTTCTTCATGGTCATGTGCTTCCCCTTCAGCATGTTCGTGGCCGTGGTCATGCATTGCCCAAACACTCGGTATATTGCCTACAATTAAGTTATCCGTTACCTTTCCTGTTTCCGAGGCTATACCAACTACTATATAAGCATGGTGTTTATGCACTTCTCCTTCCTCACTGTCACCATGTGAACCGAAAAATTTATCTCCCGTTTTTAAACCTGTTTTTTGTGCAACAGCACTGCCCAGCACCACTTCAAAATTTTTATCGAAAATCCTGCCCTGTTTAATTTCTGCACCATACTTTTTTAAATAGGCCGGTGTAGTCCCCACGATGCGAAAACCACGGTAATTATCTCCAAAAGCAAGTGGTATTGCGGTTTCAACAAATGGGTTGTCCATCCATTTTTTTGCTTCCTCATAACTTATATTCCCGGTAGGGGCATCTACCTGGTAAACCGATGAAAGTATAAGCTGTAAAGGGCTGCCCTGTGCACCCAATACAAGGTCAATATTATCTATATTGCTGTTAAAGCTTTTTTCAAATTGTTTTTGCAATAGTATCAGTAAAGTAATAATAGCCACACTTGCCGTAAGCAATATTATGCTAAGTAAAGTATTAAGCGGCTTAAACCAAATATTTCTCCAGGCTATTTTAGTAATCATGATAATGTAATTTGGTTAGGAAAACGATCTTTAAGCCTTTGGTCATGGGTAACAATTACCAGTGCAGTACCAAACTGTTTTGCAAGCGCCGACAGCATATCGGCTACTTTATAGGCATTTTCATCATCAAGGCTGGAAGTAGGCTCATCGGCTAGTAAAAGCCTTGGCTCGTTAATTAAGGCGCGGGCTATGGAAACCCTTTGCTGCTGCCCTATACTTAACTGCGAGGGCAGTTTGTGCATCTGTTCTTTTAAATCAAGCTGCTCCAAAAGCTGTTTTGCCTTTTCCGCTGCCTGCCTTCCGGTTGCCAGCCACGAAGCCAAAACTACATTTTCCACCACATTTAACGATGCAACAAAATAAGATTGTTGTAAAACCAGCCCTATATTTTTCCCCCTGAAATGGTCAAGCTTTTTTTCGGAAAGCGTTGCAATGTCGGTATCATCCACAATTATCTGCCCTGACTGCGGCCTTAAAAGCCCTCCCAAAAGGTGAAGCAAAGTAGTTTTACCTTTACCTGAACCTCCGGTTATCAACAGGGTTTCCCCTTTTTGGGCTACAATATCAGGAAAATGAAAGATGGTTCCTTTGCCATAGGAAAACCGTATGTTAGTTGTAGTTATCATTACACTTTATAATATGCACTGCAAGTTAGCGAATTTGGAAGTATTATAAAACTGTAACGGGCTGCTTATACGTAAGAAAATATGTTAATCCTTAAGTATTACTATTTCCTGAACGGGCTTTTTTGTCCTTACCTTTAGTAAACTGTAACTCCAACCTGAGCCCTGCCTGTTGGCAATTATATCCATTTTGGCTTTTGTTTTGCTCCCTTTTATTGTTACTGTAGCTGTAATATTATTTTTGTCATCCGAATATTCAACAGCTCCCTCGGCTATCGTCATTTTATCAATGGGTTTGATGGTACCCAACAACTGTAAAGCCTCTTTATTATCCTTAACTTTTTCAAGCGCATTTTCAAACAGGGGCATATCTGTATAAGCCTGTGCAAAATCGCCCATATATTTATTGCCACTGAATAAAAAAGCCATACCTGCCAACAATAGTAAAACTACAGGTATAAACCATTTTTTGTTACGCTGCCACCATGTAGTTTCATTAATCAGTTCGTTTTCCATTTAGTATTATTTATTTTATAAGATACCTTCATCAGCAAAGCTTAAATACGCCTTTTCGGTTATAATAACGTGGTCCAGCACGTTTATGCTAAGACTGTGCCCTGCCATTTTAAGCTGGCGTGTTACATGTTTATCCTGTTCGCTGGCCTGCAAAGCCCCCGATGGGTGGTTATGTACCAGTATTATACCTGTTGCATTATGTTCTAACGCGGTTTTATAAACAATTCGTACATCTATAATTGTGCCTGTTATACCGCCTTTGCTCAACTGGGTTTTATAAATAACCTTGTTGGAGTTATTAAGGAATATAATCCAGAATTCCTCATGGGGCAGTTCCCCTATTATGGGCTGCATAATTTCAAACACAGCACGGCTGGAAGTAATCTGCTTTAAGTCTATCCCTTCTTCTTCCCTTCTTCTCCGGCCAAGCTCCATAGCTGCTGCAATGGTTATAGCCTTGGCTTCCCCTATGCCTTTAAAATTCATTAGCTGTGGCAGCGAAAGTTTACCTAAGGCATTAAGGTTATTATCTACACTGGCAAGTATGCGTTTGCTTAACTCAACCGCACTCTCATTACGGCTGCCCGAACCGATAAGTATGGCTATAAGCTCGGCATCACTAAGTGCTGCACGTCCTTTAAGCATTAATTTTTCACGGGGCTTGTCATCTTCTGCCCAGTATTTAATTGAAAAGGAATTTTGGGTTTCTTCCATAGCAATATGTATGGGTACGAATTTAACAAAATTATTACCTCATAATACTATGAATGTAAATTGCTTCGTTTTATTTAAAACTAACTGGTTATGAACAAACTGCTATTTTTATTTATCTTCACTTTTTTACCTGCTATACAATCAGGCTTTTATGAAAAACTTTCGGATGCCGCCATTTCGCTAACAAAAGACAAGGTAAGATATAACGGAAAGTATTATAAAATACCTTATCCTAATGGTGATGTACCCAAAGGAATTGGTGTTTGTACGGATGTAGTAATACGTGCCTACCGCAAACTTGATATTGACCTGCAAAAAGAAGTACACTTAGATATGAAAGCCAACTTTTCTAAATATCCTAAAAACTGGGGACTTAAAGGCACTGATACCAATATTGACCACAGGCGCGTACCCAACCTACAGGTTTTCTTAACCCGAAAAGGTACGGTTAAGCCTATTACTAATAAAGCAGAAGATTATAAGCCCGGCGATATAGTTACATGGACGCTTCCCGGCGGGGCTGCCGCACATAGGCATTATGGTAAATAAAAAATCACGGGATGGTAAACGGCACCTCATTGTGCATAATATTGGCAGCGGACAGGAAATGGAAGACTGCCTATTTAGTTATAAAATAACAGGGCATTATCAATATAAAAAATAAATAGGCTGTATCAAAAGTGTAAAAAAAATATTTTTGTCTTTCCGATGACAAAAGTATCTTAACATAATTAATCACTTAAGATTCTTCACTTATTCAAATAACACTTTTGATACCGTCCCTTTATCAGTTTACAAAAGTGTTTTAACCTCATCAAAGTTAAGGCCGCCATAATTGCCTGAACTCATTAAAAGCAGTGCAATCCCTTTCGTGTCCTGCTTAATGCTGAATAAATACTCCTTAAAAGCAGCAGGATTGGTATAAATAATAAGGTCTTCCCTGTTAAATGCCTTAGCTATCTGCTCATAAGTAACCTCTTCGAGTTGTTTAATTTTAACAGCGTCCGGCGAATAGAACACTACTGCTTTATCGGCTGCATCAAGTGCTCCCTCATATTCTTTTAAAAATTCGGCATTAAGGCTGCTGTAAGTATGCAGTTCAAGGCAGGCTATAAGCGTTTTATCAGGATATTGCTCTTTTACAGCTTTTGTTGTGGCTGCCACTTTACTTGGGGAGTGCGCAAAATCCTTATAGGCTACATTATTGCCTTTTTTCCCAATCTTTTCAAGGCGCTTGCTCGCCCCTTTAAAGCTGGCTATCGCTTCATAAAAATCAGCTTCATCCACACTCATATTCTGGCATATCCATTTAGCCCCTGCAAGGTTATTAAGGTTATGCGCCCCAAAAACCTCTATTGGCATAGGCCCTTCGGGAGTTTGCAAATAAGTTATACCGTTTTCTACAGTATAGTCGGGAGTATAGTACGGTATCTTGCGTATTGGGTTTGTTGCAGCTTCGGCAACGCGCTTTACTTCGGCATCATCTTCATTGTAAACCAAAATACCGCCATTGGTTATCTTGCTGATAAAAATTTCAAATTGTTCCACATAGTTTTCATACGTAGGGAATACATTTATATGATCCCACGCTATGCCGCTTATTAGTGCTATATTGGGCTGGTACAAGTGAAATTTCGGCCTGCGGTCCATAGGGGAAGAAAGGTATTCATCGCCTTCCAGCACAATAAAATCACTATCTTCAGTAAGCTTTACCATAGTATCGAAACCTTCAAGCTGTGCCCCAACCATGTAATCAACATCAATATTATGGTAGTGCATTACATGCAGTATCATACTTGTAATTGTGGTTTTGCCATGCGAGCCGCCAATTACCACGCGTGTTTTATCTTTAGACTGCTCGTATAAAAATTCCGGGTAAGAATAAATTTTAAGCCCCAGTTCCTGTGCTCTTAGCAGTTCCGCGTTATCAGGCTTGGCGTGCATACCTAAAATAACGGCATCAATGGTATTATCCAGCTTTTCAGGAAACCATCCTAACTCCGCCGGAAGCAATCCTTTCTTTTCCAGCCTTGAGCGCGAAGGCTCAAATATGGCATCATCACTGCCGGTTACTTTATATCCTTTATCATGAAGTGCCAGTGCAAGGTTGTGCATGGCCGCGCCGCCTATGGCTATGAAGTGTGTACGCATTTTATAAATGGTTAATATCTTTCAAATGTAGTTAAAATAGAACATACATAAAAAGAAAAATCCGTACTGCAAATGCAGCACGGATTTAAAGAACACTAAATATTATACTATAACTATTTTACTATTGTCATTTCGTCAACAATGTGTTTTGCACCTGAGAATTTGTCAATTATCCACAATACATAACGGATGTCAACATTAATAGTCCTTTGCAGGTCCTTATCAAATATAACATCACCGGCCATAGCCTCAATATTACCATCAAAAGCAATACCTATAAGCTCACCTTTGCCGTTAAGCACCGGTGAACCTGAGTTACCACCAGTAATATCATTATCTGTAAGGAAGTTTACCGGCATATAGCCGTCTTTATCAGCATAACGCCCAAAGTCTTTCTTCTCATACATTTCCAGCAGCTTTTTAGGCAGGTCAAACTCCTCGTCATTTGGCTTGTATTTAGCTACTTCACCTTTCATGGTAGTATAGTAGTTAACTTTGGCATCATTCCTTTTATCTTTTGGCAACGACCTAACCTTACCATACGTTAAACGAAGCGTGCTGTTGGCATCAGGATAATATTTTGCATCAGGGTTTGCTTCCCTCATACCCTGAACAAGAAGACGGAATGCCCTTGAGAACTCAGCATCCAGTTCAGCCTGCTCGTCAGATTTAGCCCTGTACTGAGCAATCAGGTCATTAGAAAGCAGGTATAAAGGGTCTGCTTTTAATACTTCCAGGCTGGGGTGTAAAATAAACTCGCCAAGCCTTTCCTTAGTTGTAAAAATACTTGTTTCAAAAGCCTTATCAACAAAAGCCTTAAAGTCATTATTATACTCAGCTCCTATTTTTGCAACATAAGGGGCAATTTTATAACCTGTAGATTTAGTTGCATAAAGCTTAAGTTGTGCAGCAAGCACATCTTTTTCAAGCGGTTCATACAGGTTGCCATAATATTCGTCTATAGCTGCCTGCAACTGCGGAAGTATCTGCTGCCTTGCAGCATCATCTGCACTCGCATACGCATCAAGCCCACGGCCCATGCTGTATGGCAATGCTGCAAATGCACTTGTCCTTAACAGCCCTACAAGGTAGTTGTCATGGCGCGCTTTTTCATTTGTTTTAGAGTAGTAATTATTAAGCGTAGCTATAACATTTCCGTATTTTTCCTTGTTGCCAGGCTTATTGGCCCATTTATTAAACTCAGCCTCGGCCTTGGCTTTGGTTGCAGCAGTTTTATGCTTGGTTAAGGCATCAATCATCCCCTGGCGGTTTTTCCAGTAATTGGCCACACCTGCATATTGCGAAGCATAATCAAGGCGCACTTTATCATTTTTATCCATATGCACCTTCATTTTATCCATGCCCAGTTTTGAAGATTCAACCCATGCAGGATAAGCATATTTTACATTTTGCTCTATTCCCCCTGAAGGCATCCAGCGGTTGGTACGGCCGGGATAACCCAGTATCATGGCAAAATCATTTTCCTGCACACCGTTAAGGCTTACAGGCAGGTAGTGCTTCGGCTTTAACGGAACATTCTCAGGCGAATATTCGGCAGGGTTTCCATCTTTATCTGCATATACGCGGAACATAGAAAAATCACCTGTGTGGCGGGGCCACTCCCAGTTATCTGTATCACCACCGAATTTACCAATGCTCTCAGGAGGTGTACCTACTAAACGCACATCAGTATAATCCTGGTAAACAAAATAGTAATATTCGTTACCCTGAAAGAAAGAACGTACGGAAACTGTATATTTACCTCCTTCGTTATTTTCCTTTTCAATAAGGGCTATTTCCTCATTGATGGCTTTTTCCCTTTCCGCTTCTGTCATTTTATCGTTTACTTTTGAAAGTATCCTTTTAGAAACGTCATCCATCCTTACAAAAAAGCGTACATAAAGGCTTTTTGGTTTTAGTTCGTCTTTGCGTGAAGCCGCCCAGAAACCATTTTTAAGGTAATTGGCCTCAGGAGTGGAAAGCTCGGCAATAGCATCATACCCGCAGTGGTGGTTGGTAAGCACAAGACCGTCTTTTGAAACAATTTCGGCTGTACACCCGCCATCAAACTGTACAATGGCATCTTTTAAGCTATGGTTGTTAATGCTGTAAATTTCTTCTGCCGTTAGCTGAAGCCCCATTTTTTGCATATCCCTGTGGTTTAAACGCTCAATGAACATTAAGAACCACATGCCTTCGTCTGCCCTTACGGGTAAAACCATGATAAACATGGTAACGAATAAAACAAGTTTTTTCATTATGATTTGATAAAAGTTAATTGTTATAAGCTTAATAGTATGCCAATTTGAATATTTGTTACAAAAATGCACTATTAAACTTTATTTATTAATGTGCGAATATAACGCATTTTTACAAATAGGCTTGCCGCAGCCATGCAATTTAACTTTAATACTGCCTGCTATTTCATTATAATTTGCAGGGCTCTTTCCAGAGCATCCTGATTGCTTTCCACATAAACATCAGGCTCTATACTATGGTCATCATTTTGCCCGTTAGGGCGCAGGTTAAAACTGGTGGAAACCTGAAATGTAATACCTGAATTGGGCAGTTTATACCATAATATCGGGTCGGCATAAAAAGACGATAAGTTACCTGTAGGCTCCCCTACTATTATGCCCAGCTTATAGTCTTTTACCATAGCTGCAAACATGGAGCCTGCCGAAAATGTATAATTATCTGTAAGCAGGTAAACATTTTTAGGATGCCTTAGTGCTGTTGCCTTTGGTTTTATAAGCTTATGGTTTACAACCGCAACCTCGTTATCTTTTGCACTGTATATTGCTTTTGTGTGCTTATTGATACCATACAGGAATTTAGCCCAGCGCATAATACCGGGAATATACATTTGCGCAAAGTTAGTCCTGAATTCGGGTGTTACCTTCCAGTGTGTTGCCGCACTTGCCCGGAATGGCTTATCGGCAAAATATTTTGCGAGGTCTTCGCCATAGCGGCTATCTCCCCCATCATGGTTCCTAAAGTCAAGAATTATATTTTTAACCTCTCGTTTATTTATTTTCCTAAACGTTTTCCTGTAAAACTTTTTATAGCCCTTACGCGACATACTGTAAAAGTCCCTGATTTTTATGAGTGCAATAGTATCCTTAATAAAAGTGAGTTCACATACCTGCTTTCCAGCTTTATTTCGCTCTTCCTTTTCTTTTAAATCCTGGTAGGTTACGCCGTCAAGTTCTGCATATTGTAAATTACCCGATGCATTAATAAAACCTATCGTATAGGGAGGCTGCCAATTAAAGGTTTTCCAGAAATAAAAAATAAAGGAGTCTGAAACATACCTGTCGTCCAATGCGTCAAGTTCTTTCCCTGAATGTAATTTCATCATGGCAAACACACTATCAATAGGCTTATCATTAATAGACTTTATGTAGGTAAGGTTATTATTAATTAAAGTATCATTACCATATACTTTTGAAACAGTATAGTTACTGCCGGCCTTTTTAATATTCAGTGGAAAAAACATGCCCCCTGCCTTTATATAATCCCTGTAATATGCCGATGGATATGTTCGTGTGTGGGCATCATTCATAAAAACAAAAATTTCCTCTGTTTTTCTCCAAAAATCAAAAAGTGCCAGTGTGTCGGGCAGTCCCTGTTTCATATTTTCAATATAATCCTGCCACTCTTCCCTGCTCCTGTAATGATAAGAGTTAATGTGCGCATAATGCACTCTATCCACAAGCAGGTCAATATCCTGTATCATTTGCTGCTTTGTTAACTTTAGAGTATCCTGTGAAAAAGCTTTTTGGATATACCCGAAAAAAGTGAGTAGTATAAAAATTATAATGCGTATCATTTCAGTATATCTTTTAGTTCAACAATTTCAAAAATGGCATCATGCCTTATTAAATCCCTTAATAAAGCCGTATGCCCCGCACCCAGCAGTACCATTACCTTATCATCTTCAGCAGATGTGATTTTTTGCAGTTGTGAATACATATAAATATTCCTGCGGTACCATTCTGAAACCAGGTAGGCTCCTGCAAAACTATCCTTATTGCCTCCCCTGTTGGCAAATGTTATATACCAGCCTAAATTTTCATTATCCTCCTCTGGAGAATTAATGTCAAGAAGCAATTCAGTAAGGGTATAAGAAGTAATTTTTTTATTCTGTCCTGTTTCATATTCTTTTCTTCTTATGTCATCCAAAGCTATCATCTCCTGCTGCCCGGCATATTGCATCGCCTCAATAAGGCTGTCATAAGGGAATAGTGCATTATTATAATCAATAGCATACAGCGTTTTATGCTTCAGCTTTTTAGCACTGCGCAATGCCAACTGTACAATTTCATTTGTATTTTTTTTAAGCAGGCTATCGGTATCCCGCTTGTAGTACGCATCAAGCGCAGGCTGCTGTTCATGGTTCCACTCCACAAATATTTTATCCGGTGCAAAAGCCTTAATTTTATTACTGATGTTTTCCAGTTCCTGCTGGCTTCTTTCACTCATTACATTAAAAGTTTTTACTTTAGTAACATCGCGCCCCGGATTGGAAAAATGGAATGTTCCTATTACAAGTATCTGTTTCTTTTTCTCCTGTGCTGAAATGGTAAGTGCACCTATAAGTGTAAATAATAATACTGCTTTTTTCATTGTAATTATTTTTAAATTCTAATCAAAACTACAATGCCGGCTAAGCTCCTTTTAAAACTTTTGATGAAACAGCAATTCAGCTTTATTAAACAGTACATATGGATGGCTGTTATTTTTTGTATAAATTTTCAGGGGTTTCATCTAAAGAAAATACAGGTTCGTACAATTACATGCTTTTATTTATACGTGTAATGTACTTTTGGAAGATAAACACTTATAACCATGGACAGCAAAATTCCTTTTAAATACCATTTACTACTATTTTTGGCTGCTTACATAATATTTACGCTGTGGGATATAGGCATAAAAGGTGAGGATATACAATCTGTTACCGATTTTTACAGTATATTGCTAAGCACTACCCATCTTTTAGCTGTTTTCCTTATTTACCTGCTTAATTTTTATGTGTTATGCCCGTGGCTGCTGCAAAAAAAGATTGGTTTTTATGTACTCTCAATCCCTTTTTCCCTTGTATTGTTTGCAGGTGTGCGCTATGTGCTGCAGGAAGTAATTGTTTATGAACTAACAGGAATACATAATTACTTTGAAACTTCACGCCTGTTTGCCTATTACCTTAAAGATAATTTCTTTTTCGGTCTTCCGTCAGTAATATTAAGCGCGGGTATGTATATTATATGGCAGCTTTACAATTACCGCCGCCGCGCCCAACAGTTACTGATTGAAAATAAAAAAGCCGAATTCCAGCTTTTAAAATCGCAGGTAAGCCCGCACTTCCTTTTCAATACGCTCAATTCCTTTTACAGTGAACTGGTTGAAAAAGATGAAAAACTTGCTGACGACTTACTGGTTTTATCTGACCTTTTGCGATATGTTATAACTGAAAATGATAAAGAAATGGTGTTGCTCTCAGATGATATTGATTTTATAAAAAACTATATTGCCCTGCAACAGCGCCGGTTTGAAAATGAAATGTATCTGGAATTTAACATTAACGGTAATTACACGCAC
The DNA here is from genome assembly GCF_009848495.1 of Flavobacterium sp. MK4S-17. Lineage (GTDB taxonomy): Bacteria > Bacteroidota > Bacteroidia > Flavobacteriales > Flavobacteriaceae > Flavobacterium. Next base: position 61,661 of record NZ_WWEP01000021.1, on the reverse strand, counting down.
CAAAGCATACTTCCTTCTGTCCTGATACATTTTACAGAAAATGTATTTAAACATGGTGTACTGAACAGGCCTGATAAAAAAGCTAGTATAACCATAACTATTACTAATGACAGGCTGGAAGTTTCAACCTTTAATCATGTACAGCAGGGAGAAAACTATTACTCAACCGGAATAGGCTATAAAAACCTTACCGACAGGCTAAACTTTGCCTATGGGAATAACTATATCCTGGAAAAGAACAGTAAAAACGATACCTTTATAACTTATTTAAATATCCCTTTAAAATAATAGTATGAAACTGACCTGTATAATAGTTGATGATGAACCGCCTGCTATACGCCTGCTGGAAAAGCATGTGGAAAAAGTTTCCTACCTGGATAAAAAAGCATCCTTCAACGATTCCTTAAAGGCACTTGAATATTTAAATACCAACCCTGTTGATGTTGTGTTTCTTGATATCCAGATGCCGCAGCTAACAGGATTGCAGCTTTCTAAAATATTATCAGATAAGATTAAGATTATATTTACAACCGCCTATCCTGACTTTGCCCTTGAAGGCTTTGAACTTAATGCTGCTGACTACCTGCTGAAACCAATATCTTTTGAGCGGTTTTATAAAGCTGTTTCAAAGCTTGCACCGCAAAATGTGCAGGAACCACAGGAAAATAAAACACAGAACTATCTTTTTATAAAAACGGATGGCAAAAACAAGTTTGCCAAAGTTTTTACCAGTGATATTTTATATATAGAAGCCCTGCAAAATTACATTTGCCTGCATACTGCAAAAGGCATGGTAATAACCCACAGTTCATTAAAAAATATTGCAGGTTTGCTGCCTGCTAATGATTTTATACAAATACACCGCTCTTACATAGTAGCATTAAAACATATTGATACAACCGATAATTTTTCGGTTTTTGTAAACGAGAAAGAATTGCCCGTAGGCGAAACCTATAAGGAAGCGTTTTTTAAAAAAATAGCAGACAATTAATTATTCAGCATTTGCCAAAGCTTATCCTTAAGTTCAGTTAAGCCCTGCTGTGCAACCGAGGAAATAAACAGGTAAGGTATCCCTTCAAAATCCTTATCTAATTGCTGCTTCATTTCGGCCTTTAGCTCAGCATCAAGCATATCGCTTTTAGATATTGCCACAAGCCTGTCTTTATCCAGGAGTTCAGGATTATACCTGCGCAACTCATCCAAAAGTATTTCATACTGTTCCTTAATATCTTCGGCATCCGCCGGAATTAAAAACAGCAGTGTTGAGTTACGTTCAATATGCCTCAGGAAATAATGGCCAAGCCCCTTACCCTCGGCAGCACCCTCAATAATACCGGGAATATCAGCAATAACAAACGACTGGAAGTCCCTGTAAGCAACAATACCAAGGTTAGGTTTTAAGGTAGTAAAAGGATAATCTGCAATTTTTGGCTTTGCCGATGTTACAACCGACAGCAAGGTAGATTTACCTGCATTGGGAAAGCCTACAAGGCCTACATCTGCAAGCACTTTCAGTTCAAGGATAATATCCAGTTCCTCACCCGGCAGCCCCGGTTGTGCATAACGCGGCGTCTGGTTGGTAGAACTCCTGAAATGCCAGTTCCCCAGGCCGCCCTTGCCGCCTTTAGCTATAATTTTTTGTTCGCCGTCTTCGGTAATTTCAAAAAGCACTTCATTGGTTTCTTTATCGCGCACCACGGTACCTAACGGTACTTCTATGTATTTATCCTCACCATCAGCACCTGTACTGCGGGAACTGCCACCATCGCCGCCATGCCCCGCTTTTATATGCCTTGCAAATTTAAGGTGAAACAATGTCCACAGGTTTTTATTGCCCACTAAATATACGTGCCCACCACGGCCTCCGTCACCACCATCAGGCCCTCCCTTTTCAATAAATTTTTCCCTGTGCAAATGTGTAGATCCCCTGCCTCCTTTACCTGAGGCAACATAAATCTTCACATAATCTACAAAGTTCCCTTCTGTCATTATCTCCTTTTTTAATCAATATTTATAAAAAAACAGTGCCGTTATACGGCACTGTAAACTTACTATAAAATTTTTGATATACCTTAATTATATGTAACTCCGAAATCAATATTGCTTTGCGCATCTTTAGCTTCCTCAACAGTAATAACTTTTACTTCCATTTTAGGTGCTACAGAACCCTTAAGCCCAAACTTTTCCTGAAATTCCATTGGTATTGATTCTTTCAGTTTCTTTTCTTTTTCCTTTAATTCATCAGAATACTTATAATAATCTTTCAGGTACACATCAGCATTAGATATATTTTCTTTAGCATCGGCCATTGCCTCATCCATCTTCATTTCCAGTTCCATCATACTTATTAATGTAAGGCCTATTGCCTTTAAATCTACACCAAATATAGTATTCACAGCTTCAGAATTCTCTTTAAACTGCATCAATATATCCCTCACCAAAGCGGTGGTATTTTCAGATTTTACAATAACCAGGTAATCACCGGGAACAACATCTGCTATTTTATAATTACCCTGAACATCGGTTGTAGCTTCATAAGTAACCTCCTGATTGCCATCAGCAAGGCTGTACATTTTAATTTCTGCGCCGGAGTCAGGCTTATTGCCCACAAAATTATTATACTTGTAATACACGTTACCTGATACAGAACCCGGTTCTTTTGAGCAGGCAGTTAATAGCAGACATGCTATTGCGAAAGATAAAATTTTTTTCATGCTGTTTTAAATTAAATTAATACAGCAAACATACTATTTATTTTTAAATAAAAATCTAAAAAGTAATTTTTTTTCTATTTTAAGCAATTTATTCCTTTATTGAACGGATTAAAACCTTTTCAATTTTAACCCCGTCCATTTTTAAAACCTGAAGTTCATATAAATGCCATGCCAGCTTTTCCCCTTCTTTGGGTATATAGGAGAGTTCAGTCATTATAAGCCCGCTCACTGTGGTTACCTCATATTCGCTAATCAGTTCGTCAAGCTCAAAATAAGTAAGGAAATCATGTAACGGGTAATGCCCATCTACAGTCCAGGTACCATCGGCGTTAGCCACAAGCTGGAATTCATCGTGGTAAAAGTCTGACGCATCCCCTACCAATGCCTCAAGAATATCATTAAGCGTAATTATACCCTGAAATACTCCATATTCATCGGTTACAAATGCATAATGTACTTTGGTTTCCTTAAAAATTTCAAGTGCCTTATAAGCCGAGGTATGCTCTATTAAGTAAACCGGCTCTTTGGTTATTTCCTTAAGGTTGAATTTTTCTTTTTCATAATTGGCAAATATATCTTTCAGCAATACCACGCCAATCACATCATCAAGATTATCCTCGCATACCGGGTAAACCGAGTGCAACTCATCCAGCATTATCTCTCGTATGCGGTTTTTATCAGAACCGAAAGTAAGGTAGGCTACTGATTTACGGTGTGTCATAAGTGAATTAACCTTCCTGTCGCCAATATGGAACACACGCTCCATAATGTCGTGCTCAATTTCCTGCACTTCACCGCCTTCTGTGCCTTCCTTGATTATTGCCTTTATTTCTTCTTCGGTAACCTTTCCGTCAGCAGTAGGGCGAATCCTTAAAAGTTTCATCATGAATTCGGTAGAAACCGTTAAAAGCCATATAAATGGTGCAGTTACCACCGATATGAATTTCATGGGCAGTGCTACAGTCTTGGCAATGCCTTCAGGATAGGTAAGCCCCACCCTTTTGGGCAGTAATTCTCCTAAAACCAAAGAGAAAAAAGTCAGAATAACCACCACTACACCCACTGCAATATTTTCTGCATAAGGCCGCAGGGCTTCATACTGGATAAAAAATGCCTCTACATCATCGGTTACCTTATCACCACTATAAATACCTGTCAATATGCCTATAAGTGTAATACCTATCTGTACGGTAGAAAGGAACTTGTTTGGCGAATTGGCCAGGTCAAGCGCGGTCTGCGCGCTTTTATTACCCTTTTTTGCAGCATTTTCCAAACGGTTTTTTCGTGCCGATATCAGCGCAATTTCCGACATCGAGAAAATACCGTTCAGTAATATCAAAAAAACTATTATAGCTATTTCCAAATGCTTGTGTTTTAATTGAGCTTATCAATAACCAGGCTTAGCCTTTCGGTTATTTCGGCAATAGAGCCTATACCGTTAACAGCATAAAATTTATCCTGCGCCCGGTAATAATCCATCAGCGGAGCTGTTTTTTCATTGTACTCCTGGTAACGGTTCCTTATAAGAGTTTCATCTTGGTCATCGGCACGTCCACTTGTTTTTCCACGTTCTAAAAGGCGCTGTACCAGTACTTCATCGTCAGCCTCAAGTGCTATTGTGGCGGTTACCTGCCAGCCTTTGCTTTTTAAAAAGGCATCAAGTGCCTGTGCCTGCGCAATAGTACGCGGAAAGCCGTCAAAAAGGAAACCGGCTGTATCAGGGTGTTTTTCAACCTCATCCTGCAACATTTTAATTGTAAGCTCATCAGGCACAAGGTCGCCCCTGTCCATATAAGCCCTTGCCTGTTTTCCAAGCTCCGTGTCATTTTTTAAATTATAACGAAACACATCGCCTGTGGAAATATGGGTTAAGTTGTATTTGGTTTTTAAAAATTCTGCCTGGGTGCCTTTGCCTGCCCCCGGCTTGCCGAATAGCACAATATTGATCATTGTATTTAGTTGAGTTGATTATTGCAGTTGGTATATTTCAGGTATGTTACGGCCCAGCCCGTCATAATCAAGGCCATAGCCCACTATAAATTTATTAGGTATCTCAAAACCCACATAGTCCAGCTTAATATCTTTTTTATAAGCTTCGGGCTTAAGGAAAAGTGTTGCTATTTTAAGCTGTTTCACTTCCTGACCGTCAAACATTTCCTTAAGGGCTACAATTGTATTTCCGGTATCAATTATATCTTCTATAATTACTACGGTACGGCCCTTAAGGCTGTCATTTAAGCCTATAAGCTGTTTTACACTATTGGTTGTGGAAGTGCCCTCGTAAGAAGATAATTTTACAAAACTAACCTCACAGGGCTTTTTATACTGTTTCACAAAATCAGACACTACCATAAAAGCACCATTAAGCACACCTATAAATACCGGTATTTCGTCCCCCATATCATTTTCAACCTGCCGTGCCATACGGGCTATGGCTTCGTTAATTTGAACCGCATTTATAAAAGGTACAAAATGCTTGTCATGAAGCTGTATCACTTTTCAATAATTTTAATAATAAACTGCAAATATACTAATTACAAAACAGCAGCCCTTATTAGCCTGAGTATTTTGCAATATTTTTATGAATGTTAAAATATATTTAATATTCAGGGCTTTACTACAGCATAAAAGGCTGAAATAAGTAAATTCGTTCATCTGAAATCCACTTTCAAACAACCTTAAACATGAAAAAAACATCACTTTCATTCGCGCTTTTGGGGCTTATTTTTTTAAGTTCCTGCAAAGGGCAGGTAACTAAAGAAGAAAAAGAACAGGCTAAAGAGCAGGGCAGTACAACAGTTACAACCGCTATAGGCGATATTACATTACCCGCACCTTACTCATCGGAATCAGTAACAAAACGAAGCGGTATGGAAGACTGGCCGGAAGGCAGTACCCCAAAAGCCCCGGCGGGGTTTACCGTTACAAAATTTGCGGGCGATTTAAAAAACCCTCGCAACACTTATATTGCTCCTAACAATGACGTTTTTATAGTAGAGTCGGGCACTCATAATAGTGCCGACAGGGTTACGGTTTTCAGAGATAAGGATAATGACGGAATATTTGAAACCCGTAATGTTTTCCTGGAAGGTTTAAACCAGCCTTACGGCATGCTTGTGTTAAACAATTATTTTTATGTAGCAAATACCGATGGGCTTTACCGTTACCCCTATAAAAATAACACCTTAAAACTGGAGGGCAAAGGAGAAAAAATTGTTGACCTGCCGGCCGGCGGTTATAACAATCACTGGACGCGCAACTTAATAAGTAATGCCGATGGCTCTAAAATTTATATATCGGTAGGCTCTGCAAGTAATAACGCAGAACATGGCATGGAGGAAGAAGTGCGCCGTGCCAATATACTTGAAATTAATCCTGACGGAAGCGGAGAACGCATTTATGCAAGCGGGCTGCGCAATCCGGTAGGCATGGACTGGAACCCTGCAAATAATGAACTTTGGACAGCAGTTAACGAACGTGATGAACTGGGAGATAATTTAGTACCTGATTATATAACCAGTGTAAAAGAAGGCGGATTTTACGGTTGGCCGTATTCTTACTTTGGGCAGATTGAAGATCCAAGGATGAAAGGCAAACGCCCTGACCTGGTAAAAAAAGCTATAGTGCCAGATGTTCCCGTGGGCAGCCATACAGCCTCACTCGGTATTGCGTTTTACGATAAAGATGCATTTCCTGCAAAATATAAAAACGGTGCATTTGTAGGCCAGCATGGTTCATGGAACCGTTCAGTGCTAAGCGGGTATAAAGTACTATTTGTGCCTTTTAAAAATGGAAAGCCAAGCGGGCAGCCAGAGGACTTCCTTACAGGCTTTATAGCAGATGAGAAAAAAGCAAAGGTATATGGACGCCCTGTTGCCGTTACCGTTATGAATGATGGCTCCTTACTTGTAAATGATGACAGCGGCAATACCGTTTGGAAGGTAAGCGCAAACAAATAAACAAAACCTCAACAGGCTGTTTAAATAGTATTCCACTACATGGTTTGGAAAATATTTAAGCAGCTTTTTTAATTATTAATTATGCCCTACAGGTATAGCCTATTGCTTTTAATGTGCAGTTACGCATTAGCCCAAACCCCTGCTGACTCCCTAAGCAATAACAAAGTTTTGCAGGAAGTGGTTATAAGCAACTATCATGTTAATGACAGCCTTTTGAATACACCCGCTGCAATAGGGTTGCTTTCTCCCTCCGAAATACAGCGCAATAACCTTAGCGATATTGCTCCCGTACTTAACACGCTTCCCGGCATATTTATGCAATCAGGGAGCTTAAATACCAACAGGATAAGCATAAGGGGTATCGGTGCACGCACGCCCTACGGTACAAATAAAATAAGGGCGTTTTATGGCAGCATACCGCTTACATCGGGTGACAGTGAAACCACTATAGAAGATATAGACCTTGAAGCTATCAGTACTATTGAAATTATAAAAGGCCCGCTTTCCAGCCTTTATGGTGCAGGGCTTGGGGGTGCTATAATAATTAACCCGAAGCACAGTGCTGGCCCAGGCAGCCGTGTTGCGGTAAGCAGTACGCACGGCTCTTTCGGTTTAGCGAAGAACACTATAAATTACGGGCTTGAAACCAAAGGCGGCAGCCTTAACCTTAATTACCATAAATTGGAAACCGACGGCTACAGGGAGAACAGTTCCTATAACAGGGAAGGCATAACACTGGCAGGCGATATTTTAAGGAAAGGGAATAATAACCTTACATATTTTGGCAATTATACTTATATGAAAGCCTACATACCAAGCTCTGTAGATAAGTCTGCTTTTGAAAATAACCCGCGTGCCGCTGCCTTTACCTGGAAAGCTGCAAAAGGGTATGAAGAATATGACTCCTATTTAGGTGGGCTTTCCTATAACTGGCAGGCTGCCCGCTGGCTGGAAAATGCCACATCGGTGTTTATAAATGCAAAAGAAAATTATGAGCCCCGCCCGTTTGATATCCTAACCCAGAAGAATATAGCCTACGGTGCACGTACTCAATTTTCGGGAGATTTTAGCACAGGGAGTGTAAAATTTCACTTCATAGCAGGGATGGAATATTTTAAAGATGGCTTTAAAGGCGGTACTTTTGAAAACCTTTATGAGCAAAACAACGGAAAAGGCAGCCTGCAGGGAGAACGGTTAACACAAAATGAACAAAAGCGCAACTTTATTAATGCCTTTAGCCAACTGCGGGTACAACTGTCAAAAAAAATTGAAGTACAGGCAGGTTTAAATTATAATAAAACGCAATTCAGGCTCGACAGCTCTTTTCCTCCTGAAAATGCTTCCTCACAGGATTATGAATATAGAGCCATTTGGCTGCCACAGGCATCATTATTATATAAGTTTAGCCCAATACAAACATTATATGCCTCCGCAAGCCGGGGCTTTTCAATGCCGGCAATAGAAGAAACACTTACTCCCGAAGGCAGAATAAATCCTGACATTAAACCTGAAAGCGGCTATAATTTTGAAATTGGCGGTAAATTTTACCTGCTCAAAAAAACGCTTTATGCAGAATTTGCTGTTTACAACATGCAGATAAACAACCTGCTTGTAGCACAGCGTGTGGACGATGACAGGTATGTTGGTGTAAATGCAGGCCAGACACTGCACCAGGGTATTGAAGCGCTTGTTAAATATTTTTATCCGTTTACAGCAGGATTTTCAGTTCAGCCGTATGCAAGTGCCTCTATAGGTAATTATGAATTTAAGGATTTTATGAATAACGGCAGCGATTATTCCGGCAATGAGCTGACTGGCGTACCCAGAAATAAATTAAATGCAGGCTTACTGGCTGAAAGCAGTACAGGCTTATACTTTTCAGCCGATTACTATTTTACCGACAGCATACCGCTTAATGATGCTAATTCGGCCTATGCAGATTCTTATAACCTGCTTAATATAAAGGCAGGCTACCGCTTTAACCCGTTACCACAGTTAACAGCCCACATTTCAGCAGGGGCAAATAACGTAACCAATACCCATTATGCCTCAATGGTGCTTGTTAATGCTACTGGTTTTGGCGGTGCAGCACCCCGCTATTACTACCCCGGGCAGCCCGTAAATTACTATGGTAATATTTCTGTAAGCTACCTGTTTTAATTTTTGCTATTTTCGTTTTGTGGAAATAAAAAACTCATTTCGCCGTAAAGTAGCGGGCAGTACCGCACACCGCCCCATACGCGATGAGCTTTCGGGCATGGTATTAGCCGATATATCCCTGTTTTCGGATTTGCTTGGCATGGCAACGGATGTTAAGGATAAGGATTACCATAAAGCCTGCTGGATACTTGAACTGGTATTAGAACAGCAAATTGAATGGCTTTTACCCTATCTTGACCATTTCTGCAATTCAATAAGCAGCCTTAAACATGATGGTGCCATACGCTCTTTATCAAAAATCTGTCTTTTTGCCGTACAGCACCAGGAGGAGAGCGACTTTCTAACAAAAGGCCATATACAGCTTATTACAGAAGCCTGTTTTGACTGGTTAATCAACCCGGAGGGCAAGGTCGCTGCAAAAGCGTATGCTATGAGAGCACTTTATTTACTCGGCAAAAAACAGGATTGGATTTACCCTGAACTGAAACATATATTACAACAGGATTTTCAACACCATACCGCGGCTTATAAAGTGGCCGCAAGGGAAGTACTTAAAAGTATAAAGTAAAGGTTTACTCTTTAACTTCTTCCTCTTCATAGCCAAATTTACGCAGTTGCGGTGCACTGAAAAATGTAACTGCCACTACCCCCAAGGTAAGGCAGCCCCCTACCACAACAGCCCTTACGGTGCCAAGCCAGTGCGCCATTACGCCACTTTCAAAATCGCCAAGCTCATTTGAGGAACTAACAAACATAGTATTTACCGAAGCAACTCGTCCCCGCATATTGTCAGGTGTTACAAGCTGTAATATGGTACTCCTTATTACCACACTTACAGCATCGAACATACCTGAAAAAAGCAGCATAAAAAAAGAAAGTATGAAGTTGGTTGATATACCGAAACCAATTATACAGAGTGCAAAGCCTGTTACTGCAGCAAAAAGTTTCCTGCCGGGATGTGTGCGCAATGGCAAAAAAGCAAGGATGCCTAGCGTAAGCAAAGCGCCTATTCCCGGGGCAGCCCTTAAAATACCAAAGCCAACCTCATCTACATGCAGTATTTCCTTTTGATATACCGGAAGCAACGCTATAGCACCGCCAAAGAGTACAGAAAACATATCCAGTAACTGTGCACCTAATAGCGCAGGTGTTTTTACAACAAACTTTATCCCCATGGTAAGGCTTTGCAGTATAGGTTCCTTTTCCTTTTTAAGTATGGGCTTTGTACTTATTGAGAGTATGGGTATAAGTAAAAGCAGCTCTACAGCAACTACTGCAAGCATACCTGCTATAACCCCATCAAAAGCGATAAGTACACCTGCTGCCAAAGGCCCGATAACAGAACCTGTCTGCCATGCCATACTACTCCAGCTTGTAGCATTGGCATAATTTTTACGCGGAACAATAAGCCCGAATAGTGAAAATACCGAAGGCCCCATGAAGGAGCGGATTACCCCACCGCAAAATACCAGGAAATAAATAAGGTATAATGTGGGCTGTAGGCCAAGCGCATTAAAAGAATAAGGTGTGGTAAGTATAAAAAGTGAAGCACCTAGCAATATGTAGGCTATAATACAGGTAAGCACCATTTTACGCTTTTCGGAAAGGTCAACAAAATGGCCTGCAAAAAGCGAACAGCCTATAGCAGGTATAACTTCAGCGAGACCTACAAAACCCAACGCAAGTTTATCATTGGTTATATGGTAAACCCAATAAAAAATAATTGTGATTTGCATGTTGAGCGCAAAAATGAGCCCAAACCGTATGCTTAAAAATGAAAGGAATTCACGGATTTTCAGTACCGGGTTCTTTTTAAAGAAACCGGACCGGCTGTTATTGCCCCCGTCCTGCTCCATACCTGAAAAATTTTGGCAAATATACAACAGTAAGGGGGAAGGGTTTTAAAAAAAGAAAATAATTAACCGCCCTGCATAAGCCTTTCCAGCAGTGTTTTAAGATTTACGGTAGCAAAGCCCGAACTGTGGTCAGAAAGCCCATAGGGTATTACAAGTTCGCCATTATGTATAATAGACCCGCAGGAATATACCACGTTGGGTACATATCCTTCCCGTTCGTCAGGGTTGGGCATAATTAAAGGTTCTTTAAGCCTGCCTATTTCTTTTTCAGGATTATTTATATCCAGCAGGGAAGCCCCTATACTGTAGCGGCGCATAGAGCCTACTGCGTGGGTTATTACCAGCCATCCGTATTCTGTTTCAATTGGCGAGCCGCAGTTTCCAATCTGCACCAGTTCCCATGGGTGCTCAGGCTCCTGTATTTTAATAGGATTTTCCCATTCATTAATGTTGTCGGAATACATCAGGTAATTGTTCCAGCCGTCAATCCGTGAAAGCATGGCATACCGCCCATTTATCTTACGTGGAAAAAGTGCAAGGTTTTTATTGCGCGCACCCTCCCCATGAAGCGGGCTGGTTTTAAATTCGTAAAAGTCGGTGGTTTTTAAAAGTTTGGGCATTATGTGCAATCCATCGTAAGCCGTATATGTGGCATAATATACCACCCTGCCGTTATCCTCTGTAAAGCGTACAAAACGGGCATCTTCAATACCTTTAATCTCAAAGTCCGAAATAGGGAAAATAACCCTGTCGCTTATATCGGTATCCTTTGAAAAGCTTATCCTGCGATAGCTGTCAGACAATGCCAAAATGGAATTATACTGCATTATTGTTTTCCTGTCGGTGGTATTCTTTTTTACTTCCAGTATAAGTGCCTTCAGCTGTTGGTAATCAAAGCGGTCTTCCAGCTTTTCATCCACTATTTTAAGAAACTCATCGTTTATGTCTTCTTCCTGCGCCTTTTTTATAAACTGCCTTTTATGATATACCAGGTTATGTATTTTCTCGGCCTCATCAATATAATTACCTGCCGGTATTACAGTAATATTATTATTCCTGTCAATAATAGCCCTGCGGAAAACAACCGATGAAACATGCCCCTCTCCTACCGCACGAAAACTTAAGATAACACGAAGCTGGCCTTCTTCAAGGTTTGTCTGGTCAGGATCCTGAACCACCGAAGGATTGAAAAACGCCGCCGATTCAATAGAATATTCATGGGTAAAATAGGAACCTATCAGCAGTTTTGTAAATTCATCCAGGGCATTATAGTCAGCACCCAGCTTTTCTATAATCGGCCTCACCCTTTCACAGTGCTGTAAAAGCTTTTTTGTAATACTCCTGTGCCTTTTGGAAAAATCCTGCAGCAAGGGTGATGTTATGGAAAACACCTTTTCCTTATCCATTGCAAGTATTTTCTTTATCAACTCCAGTGCACGTTCTTCCCCATTAAAAAAGAAACGTGCAATAACCCTTTTAGTATCCGGTAATACCTTTACAGGTTTGCGCTCTACTGATAACCTCATCTTTCTATAATTTTCAAACGGCCCTACAACTTTTCTTAATCACAAATTACAACTTAATTTGTAATAATTGACTTTCACAAATGCTAAAATTACGTAAAATTACTACAGGAATTACTCTTGCACCTGCTGGCCGCTTTTATAAATATTGCTTAATTAATAGCAAATTTTTAAGGCTTTAAGTATCTTTGGCACTATAAACAACAACACAAAAATGAATTATTTTTCTTCCGATTTTAAACTTGGAATATTAGGAGGCGGCCAACTGGGAAAAATGCTCCTTACCGAAACCCGGAAATTTGATATACAAACCTATGTTTTAGACCCAAGTGATGAAGCGCCCTGCAAAACAGGCTGCAATAAATTTGTAAAAGGAAGCCTTATGGACTTTGATACTGTCTATAACTTTGGCAGGCAGGCCAATGTGCTAACCTTTGAAATTGAGCATGTAAATGTACAGGCCCTTGAAAAACTGGAAGATGAAGGAATTAAGATTTACCCTTCGCCAAAAACATTAAAACTGATACAAAATAAGGGCACACAAAAAGATTTTTATTCTGAAAACAATATACCTACCGCAGCCTATAAAAGATTTGAAAACGCCCATGATTTAAAACAGGCTGTAGAAAACGGCAGCGTAGTTATACCTTTTGTATGGAAAAGTACAGAAGGCGGCTATGACGGCATGGGAGTAAAAGTTATAAAAAATAAAGAAAGCCTTGATAATTTACCCAATGTACAGTGCATAGCAGAAGCTATGGTTCCGTTTAAAAATGAGCTGGCGGTAATTGTTGCCCGAAACCCGCAAGGAGAAATTAAAACCTATCCGGTGGTGGAAATGGAGTTTCACCCGGAAGCCAACCAGGTTGAATATGTTATTTGCCCAGCACGAATTGATAATAAAGTTGCCGAAAAAGCAAAAACTGTTGCGCTTGAAGTGAGCCGCGCATTTAACCACGTGGGGCTTTTGGCTGTTGAAATGTTCCAGACGGAAGATGACGATATATTGGTAAACGAAGTTGCCCCCAGGCCGCACAACAGCGGGCATTATTCAATAGAAGCAAGTTATACATCGCAATTTGAACAGCATTTAAGGGCAATATTAAACCTGCCTTTGGGTAACACCGGTAGTAAAGCAGCAGGCATAATGGTAAACCTTGTAGGCGCGGAAGGTTTTACAGGCGATGTAGTTTATGAAAATATTGAAAAAATATTAAGCCAACCCGGGGTAACACCACACATATACGGAAAAAGGGAAACAAGGCCTTTCCGTAAAATGGGGCACGTAACAATAGTTAATGAGGATGTTGCCACGGCAAGAAAAATAGCAGAAGAAGTAAAGAATACAATTAAGGTAATCAGTAAATAATTATGAAGGTAGCAGTAATAATGGGCAGTATATCCGATATGCCCGTAATGCAGGAAGCTATAAACATCCTTAAGGATTTTGGCATTGAAACCGAAGTAGATATAGTATCGGCACACCGCACACCGGAAAAACTGTATGAATTCAGCAAAGATGCACATACAAAAGGGATAGCCGTAATAATTGCAGGGGCAGGCGGCGCAGCGCACCTGCCGGGCATGGTTGCCGCTATGTCGCCGCTTCCGGTTATTGGCGTGCCTGTAAAGTCCAGTAATTCTATTGACGGGTGGGACAGCATGCTTTCCATATTGCAAATGCCGGGCGGAGTTCCCGTAGCTACTGTGGCACTAAACGGAGCTAAAAACGCCGGCATACTGGCAGCACAAATACTTGGCAGCCAAAACAAAATAATACAGGCTAAAATAATAGCCTATAAGCTTAGCCTTAAAGACGCAGTGAATAAGGCATCTGCAGAACTGAAAACAAATGAATAATTGTCAATAAAGGCAATATAAACTATGAATGTACTTACACATAAATTTACCACTAAGCACGATACAGCACCTTTCAGCAAAATAAAAAATGAAGACTTCCTGCCTGCATTTACAGAAGGTATTGAAAAAGCAAAAAAGGAAATTGACGATATAGTAAACAATCCGGAAGAACCAACTTTTGAAAATACCATTGCTGCCATGTCCTACAGCGGCGAAATGCTGGAAAGGGTTTCTTCCATTTTTTTTAACCTGCATTCGGCAGAAACAAATGACGAAATACAAAAAATAGCACAGGAAGTTTCGCCAATGCTATCTGAATTTGGGAATGATGTAAGGCTCAACAAAGATTTATTTGAAAGGGTAAAAGCCGTTTATAACAAAAGGGACAGCCTTGAGCTTACAACAGAGCAGAAAACACTTTTGGAAAAAAAATACAAAGGCTTTTCTCGCAACGGGGCCAACCTGCCGGAGGACAAAAAGAACAGGCTGCGCGAAATTGATAAAGAACTTTCCAAACTAAGTTTACAGTTTGGCGAGAATGTACTGGCAGAAACTCACGCTTTCCAACTGCATATTACTGAAGAAAAAGACCTTTCCGGATTACCGGAAGGTACTGTAGAAGCGGCACGTGAGCTTGCCATGAGCCTGGAAAAAGAAGGATGGGTTTTCACCCTTGACTTTCCAAGCTATATGCCTTTTGTAACCTATGCAGACAACAGGGAACTGCGCAAAGAAATGGCAATTGCTTTTGGCGCGAAAGGGTTTAAACGCAATGAGTTTGACAATCAGGAAATAGTATTGCAAATAGTAAAACTGCGCCATGAGCGCGCTAACCTTTTAGGGTATAAATCGCATGCAGATTTTGTACTTGAAGAGCGCATGGCCGAAAGTCCGCAAAAAGTAAAAGAGTTTTTAAATGACCTGTTACTTAAAGCCAAACCTGCCGCGCAAAAAGAGTTTAGTGAATTAACCGCTTTTGCAAAGGAAACGGGCGGGCCGGAAAAACTGGAAAAATGGGATGGTGCTTATTATAGTGAAAAGCTGAAGCAAAAACTTTTTAATCTTGATGATGAAAAGCTGAAGCCTTATTTTAAACTTGACAATGTGCTGAATGGCGCTTTTACCATAGCCGGAAAACTTTACGGATTGCAGTTTAATGAGGTTGAAGATATAGATAAATATCATAAAGATGTAACCACTTATGAAGTTACAGATGAAAACGGAAACTTTATTGCTGTTTTTTATGCTGATTTCTTCCCACGTAAAGGAAAACGTAATGGCGCATGGATGACATCCTATAAACCTCAGTACATCAAAAACGGGATAAACGAAAGGCCGCATGTTTCTATCGTGTGTAATTTTACAAAACCTACCGAAACAAAGCCGTCGCTACTTACTTTTAACGAGGTTACAACGCTGTTTCATGAATTTGGGCATGCGCTGCATGGCATGCTTGCGAATACTACCTATCCCAGCCTGAGTGGCACCAGTGTATATTGGGACTTTGTGGAACTGCCAAGCCAGGTTATGGAAAACTGGTGTTATGAGCCGGAAGCACTGGCACTTTTTGCACGCCATTATAAAACCGGCGAAATGATACCCATGGAATATATTGAAAAAATAAGGGAAAGCGCCAGCTTTATGGAAGGTATGGCAACACTTCGCCAGCTAAGTTTCGGATTGCTTGATATGGGTTGGCACAGCGAAAACCCGCAACACATTAATGATGTTAAAACTTTTGAAATGGAGCAATTTGCACCCACACAGCTTTATCCTGATGTTTCAGAAAACGCGATGAGTACTGCCTTTTCACATATTTTCCAGGGCGGTTATTCCTCAGGGTATTACAGCTATAAATGGGCTGAAGTACTGGATGCAGATGCTTTTGAATATTTTAAGGAAAAAGGCATATTTAATAAAGAAGTTGCAACTAAATTCAGGGATAATATCCTTTCCAAAGGCGGTACCGAACATCCTATGATTTTATACAAACGTTTCAGGGGGCAGGAACCCAAACCGGATGCGTTACTAAAAAGAGCTGGCTTGCTTTAAATTAAATTAACTTTTGAAAGCAGTTTCTTTTAGTGAATTATACTTTTAAGCACCACCAGGCCGTACCATAGTATAGGTATGCTTTCAACCCAAAAAAGAGTATATAATTTGGGACGGTTCGGGGTGGCAAAAACAGTAAACAGTGCTACTGCTATAACCAGTATTATGTTTATTATAAGCTGGTAACCATCTATAACCGATTTAAATAATTCCAGTACATAAAAAGGAATTAAAAGTAAAAGGTTCAGTATTTTGGTATTTTTAACCCCTACTTGCTGCGGTATCGTTTTCAGGTGGGGGTCATCTTCCTTAAGGTCGATTATCTCGAAAATCAATATCAGTACAATTATCAGCAGGAAGCGTTGTGCAAATTTTAAATAAACATCTGTAGATAAGGCAACACCGGCGTCTAATAAAGGCAAAAGGGTTGTAATCCCTGCCCAGCATAATGCCACAATATAAATTTTTATACCACTCCAGTTTCTCAGGCTTTTTGTATTAGGAAAAAACGGAACGGTATAAAGTGCTGTAAAGCCTAAAAACAACACTGCAGTTATTTGCGTAACCTCCCTTAGGAAAAAAAAGCAAAATCCGGCGGCTACCAAGGCAACTGTACTAAGCGCTACTATGAATTTAACTCTTGCGGAAGCAACCTTTTTTACACGAAAAAGCCCGTCGTATTTCATAAAATTATAACTGAACATAGTGCCGCAAAAGGCAAACACAGCTATAGCCCAATCAAAGGGCAGGGCAAACATATGGTTAGTCATCAGCACCAGCGAAAGTACAGATACTGCTACATGTATGCTGCCATATATATAAATATTAAAAAGCTGCTGCAAAAGTTTCATTCAGTAAAAATAATGAATATCACAAAAGTTATTATCAATTGTTGAAACATTCACAAAATACCCCTATGTAACGCATAAAAATTTGAACATAAATAATTACTTTTGTGCCACTAAAAAACAACACCTAGTTAAATATAATGAGAACAGATGCTTTTGCTTTAAGACACATAGGCCCAAGGGAAAACGACCTTCAGCATATGTACAAAACAATTGGTGTAAATGATATGGACCAATTGATATATGAAACCCTGCCGGATGATATCAGGTTAAAGGCCCCGCTTAAGCTTGATGCAGCCATGACAGAGTATGAATATTTAAACCATATTCAGCAACTGGGTAATAAAAATAAACTATACCGTTCATATATAGGTTTGGGTTACCATAATACTATTGTACCTGCACCCATACAAAGGAATATTTTTGAAAACCCGGGCTGGTACACAGCCTATACGCCCTATCAGGCGGAAATAGCACAAGGGAGGCTTGAAGCATTGCTTAATTTCCAGACTACAGTTATTGAACTTACAGGTATGGAAATAGCTAATGCATCTCTGCTTGATGAAGGTACAGCCGCCGCTGAGGCTATGGCATTATTATTTGATGTGCGCACCCGTGACCAAAAAAAGAACAATGTAAATAAGTTTTTTGTAAGCGAGGAGGTAATGCCGCAAACCCTCTCTGTATTGCAGACGCGCTCTACACCTATTGGTGTGGAACTTGTTATAGGAAACCATGAGGAGTTTGATTTTTCTGAAGCATTTTTCGGTGCTTTACTTCAATACCCGGGCAAGCAGGGCCATGTAAATGATTATGCAGGTTTTATTGCTAAAGCAAAAAACAACGAAATAAAAACAGCAGTAGCTGCCGATATATTAAGCCTTGTAGCATTAACTCCGCCAGGCGAAATGGGAGCTGATGTGGTAGTAGGCACAACACAGCGATTTGGTATCCCAATGGGATACGGAGGCCCTCATGCGGCTTATTTTGCCACTAAGGAAGAATACAAGCGCAGTATGCCGGGCAGGATAATAGGAGTTACTATTGATGCCAACGGCAACCGTGCATTGCGCATGGCACTGCAAACACGCGAGCAGCATATTAAGCGTGAAAAAGCAACATCTAATATTTGTACCGCGCAGGTATTGCTTGCGGTTATGGCAGGTATGTATGCCGTATATCATGGCCCAAAAGGATTGCAGTATATTGCTGAAAAAGTACATCGCTCTGCTGCTACCGTAGCCACTGCATTAAAAAATTTAGGGCTTAGCCAGGTAAACAATACTTTTTTTGATACTGTAACTGTAAAAGCAGCAGATGCAGTAAAAGTAAAAACCATTGCAGAGCAAAAGGAAATTAACTTCTATTATATAGATAATAACACCGTTTCTATAGCTTTAAACGAAACAGCTTCTTTACAGGATATTAACGATATTGTTGCTGTATTTGCAGAAGCTGAAGGTAAAACCGCCGAAACTGTTAAAGAACTTTCACAGGCAACTATACCGCAAAACCTGAAAAGGGAAAGCAGTTTCCTGACACACGAAGTTTTTAATAAATACCACAGTGAAACGGCATTAATGCGCTACATTAAAAAACTGGAGCGCCTTGACCTTGCACTTAACCACTCCATGATATCGTTAGGTTCATGCACTATGAAGCTTAACGCCGCTGCCGAAATGCTTCCGCTGAGCCTGCCTGAGTGGAACAGCATCCATCCTTTTGCACCTGTTGAACAGGCTGAAGGCTACCAGGAAATGCTTAAAAAGCTGGAACACCAGCTTAATATAATTACAGGATTTGCAGGCACTACCTTACAACCCAATTCAGGAGCACAGGGCGAATATGCAGGCTTAATGGTAATAAGGGCATATCATGAATCACGTGGTGAAGGCCACAGGAATATCGCGCTTATACCGGCATCTGCACATGGCACCAATCCTGCTACGGCAAATATGGCCGGAATGAATGTAGTGGTTACCAAAACATCTGAAAACGGTAATATTGATGTGGAAGACCTAAGAGCAAAGGCAGAGTTTCATAAAGACAATCTTGCCTGCCTTATGGTTACCTATCCTTCCACCCATGGTGTGTATGAAGCCTCTATTATAGAGATAACCAAAATTATACACGAAAACGGCGGGCAGGTTTATATGGACGGAGCCAATATGAATGCGCAGGTGGGCTTAACAAACCCTGCAACGATTGGTGCTGACGTATGCCACCTTAACCTGCATAAAACTTTTGCTATACCGCATGGCGGCGGCGGCCCGGGTGTTGGCCCTATATGTGTGGCAAGCCATTTGGTACCATTCCTGCCAGGCAACCCGGTAGTAAAAACAGGAGGAGATAAAGCCATTACTGCTATTTCTGCTGCACCCTGGGGCTCAGCTTTGGTATGCCTTATTTCTTATGGTTATATAACCATGCTGGGGGCTGAAGGGCTTACAGAAGCTACAAAATATGCCATCCTGAATGCCAATTATATTAAAGAAAGGCTATCCGGTTATTACGAAACACTTTATACAGGCGAAATGGGACGTGCAGCGCACGAAATGATTTTAGAATGCCGTCCGTTTAAAACTAAAGGTATTGAGGTTACCGATATTGCCAAGCGTTTAATGGATTATGGCTTCCATGCCCCAACAGTTTCTTTCCCTGTGGCAGGCACACTTATGGTTGAGCCAACTGAAAGTGAAAACCTTGAGGAGCTTGACCGTTTTTGCGATGCCATGATAGCCATACGCAAAGAAATTGACGAAGCAAATGCCGATGACAAAAATAATGTGCTGAAAAATGCTCCGCATACTCTGGCTATGCTTACATCTGATTCCTGGGACTTGCCTTATACACGCGAAAAAGCAGCTTTCCCGCTGGATTATTTATACGATAATAAATTCTGGCCGGGTGTGCGCCGCGTTGATGATGCCTATGGCGACCGTAACCTGGTATGCTCCTGCGCACCCATTGAAGCTTACATGGAAAATTAATTATAGCAAAGCTGCCTAAAGGCAGCTTTTTTTATACAATGAAAGATATAGAAAACCGCGCCGACCTTGAAAAACTGTTGTGGGAATTTTACTCACGGCTGTTGAATGACCCTGCCATAAATTACATATTTACGGATGTTGCAAAAATTAACCTTGAAGAACATATGCCTTCATTAACTGATTTTTGGGAGCAAAGTTTACTTTATAAAGGCAGCTACCGTAAAAATGTTATGCAGGTTCATCTTGACCTTAATGGTAAAGAACGTTTAACTGATGAGCATTTTACTATATGGCTTAAGCATTTTAATACCACAGTTGATAATTTATTTAATGGAGCTACTGCCGAACGGGCAAAAACCAGGGCTGAGTCTATTGCCACTGTTATGAAAATAAAATTATTTGCCTCATAAAATTAATTTTCCTGCAACAAATTAAACTGTAAATTAATTTTTCAAAAAAATAATATGCACGCATAACATAATTTACTATTTTATCGTTTTTTATAAGTATCTTTAAATTATAAACAAACAATATGAATATTAAAATAACCGGAACCGGAAGTTATATACCAACACGTGCAATAGCCAATGCAGAATTTGCAAACCACGATTTTCTGGATGAGCAGGGCATACCCCTCATCTATTCAAATGAAGTGGTTGCCGAAAAATTCAGGCAGATAACAGGTATTGAAGAGCGCAGGTATGCAGAGGATAACCTGCTTACCAGTGATATAGCTTTTTTTGCTGCTGAAAAGGCAATTAAGGATGCCGGCATAGACCCAGAAACTCTTGATTATATTATTATGGCCCACAACTTTGGCAATGTAAAGCAGGGAGCCATACAATCGGATATACTGCCAAGCCTGGCAAGCCGTGTAAAACACAGTCTTAAGATTAAAAACCCTAAGTGCGTTGCTTATGATATATTGTTTGGATGCCCCGGCTGGGTTGAGGGTGTTATACAGGCACAGGCTTACATAAAATCGGGCATGGCAAAAAAATGCCTTGTAATAGGGGCCGAAACCCTTTCGCGTGTAATTGACCCGCATGACCGGGACAGTATGATATATTCTGACGGGGCGGGTGCCAGCATAATTGAAGCTACAGATGATGAAGGCGGTATACTTGCGCATGAAACGGCATCATTTACCTATGATGAGGCTTATTTCCTTTTCTTCGGAAATTCTTATAATAAAAATCATGACCCTGACATAAGGTATATAAAAATGTATGGCAGGAAAATTTATGAATTTGCACTAAACCATGTGCCCGATGCCATGAAATCATGCCTTGACGAAAGCGGCGTTGCAATTAATGATGTGAAAAAAATACTGATACACCAGGCCAACGAAAAAATGGATGAGGCAATTATACAACGGTTCTTTAAGCTATACGATAAAACTCCGCCGGAAGGTGTAATGCCCATGAGCATACATAAATTTGGTAACAGCAGCGTAGCTACTATACCTACCTTGTATGACCTGCTGATAAAAGGGCAACTGGAAAACCAGCAAATTAATAAAGGCGATGTGGTGATATTTGCCTCTGTGGGTGCAGGTATGAATATTAATGCTTTTGTTTACCGCGTGTAAGTTTATCTTTTAAACTTATCTATCACTTTATCAATCCAAACGTTTACCTGATAAACAAGCCTTAGCCTATACACTGTTGTTATATTAATGGTAAGGCTTAATCCTGTATTAAAAACTAAATCGGCTAACGGGTTAGTAAAGCCCGGCAGAAAATAGCATAAAACACCTGACAAGGCGAAAACTGCTGCAAGTTTAAAAAACGCAGCATCAAAAGGCAGCAGCCTGAATTTTTTATATATAAATATAAGTTTGGACAGGTTAAAAAGTGTCATGGAAATGAATGAGGCTATTGCTACACCTATAAAACCTAAATCTGTGTGATATATAAACAACAGGTTTAAAGCTATGTTTACCCCCACAAGTGTTAATATGGCAACCATATTAAACTTGTAGTATTTGGAGTAGGTTATAATTTCGGTATTAAAACCTGTTGCCATATTAATCAGCACACTAAACCCCAAAATAAAAATAACGGGTATGCTTCCCTTTAGTTGCTCATAAGTAGGTAAAAGGCGGAATAAATCTTCTACCCCCAGCACCACACAGCTAAAAAAAACTGCCCCAATAAAAAACAGCAGCCGGGCTGTTTCTTTATATTTTACATTAAGGTCAGTAAAATTATCATCCTGTAAATAGCCTGAAATGATTGGGGCATACAAAGCGAACATACCTATGGCGGGAATTTGCAGGGTTGAAGCAAGGTTAACCCCTATATTAAAGGTTCCATTCGCTTCTTCCGAAATAAGGTTAAAAATAAAAATACCATCTATACGAAATGCAAGGAGCGAGCCTATACTCCCGGCAAAAGCATAAAGGCTGTACCTGAAATAATCTTTTCTGGAAATAGAACCGAAAAGCGTTGAAAACCTGTAGTTAAAGCCCGGCTTGTAATGCCGGAAAAGATACATACCCGTAATTAAAAATATAATTATATATGCTAAAGCATACAAAAACAGGGACTGAAAAACACCTAATATTTTTGCAAATAAGGCTATAAACAGTAATGGCAATACAACCTTCGGTATTATTTTTTCAAATAATGTGGGCACTGCAAGCTTTTGCAAATCCTGGGCCTGCTTCCTGAAAAGCTCAATAAAAGCCAGTGAAACAGCTACGGGAAATGCATAGAAAAACAGCATGGAATTTTCATCCTCAGCAAAAGTACCGTAAAGCAATATCCCCGAAAATACAATGATGCTTATTACACTTATGGAAGCCAGGCTGTAGTTAAATAGCTGCCTTTTCTTTTGTTCGTCGAGCGTGGGGTAAAATTTTATAAGCGCATGCGAAGCTCCCAAAACCATTACAGGATATAAAAGCTGGGCTATATTTTCAACATAGCGCACAGTTCCCAGAAAAACCTTATCTTTTGGATAAATAAGCAATGTGGAAACAACACCTATGGCGGTACCAATATAATTAATGATTGAGTACAAAACAACTTGTTTTGCAAAGGATGAATTTTGTACTCTCATTATAAAGCGCGCTTTCTAGCTTTAACCACTTGTCGAGATTTAATAATAAAATCTCCATAATATGTCAATAGCTCACCTACCATATATACTATTTTTCCTATGTTGTAAAATTTGCTGAAATATTTTGGCAATCCAAACACCTCCTTTAAACCTAATAGGTACGCATGTAGAATGTTATGATTAGGGTTTATAAGCGTTGTTAATATTTTATATTTACTTTGGATAAGATCTTTACTGAAGCTACGGATAATTTGACGATCATGCACTATTTCAGCTTCTTTGGTGATTAATATCGTATATCCTTTATATAAAACACGATCACAGTAATTCCTATCCTCCCCATAATGTCCGAACATTGTCTCGAAAAAACCTACTTTTTCAATACATTCTCTACTTAACATCCATGCTGCGGCATTGACAAATTCAGTTGAATACAATTTTTGTTGTGCATCAATAATTAATGAGCGGCTCAAATATGTTTTAAAACTAGTATCCAGTTCACTTTTGGTGGCTGCATAATGGAATGGACTGACAATTCCATTTTTACTACTCATTTTCATTACTTCAATTAAATTGAGGATGGTATCCTCAAATATCCATGCGTCTTGATTAAGAAGAAAGATATAATCTGCTCCTTTATCCAAAGCGGTACGAATCCCTATATTATTAGCTTTTGCAAAACCAAAATTTTTTTTTAATTGAATTAAATCTACTGTGGAATACTTTTTAAGTAATTTTAGAGTATCATCTGTTGAATTATTATCAATGACTATAATTTTTACAGGGTATGAAGAGAGTAATAAAGATTGTATATTTTTATCAATCCAAATACTACCATTATAAGTAACGATTATTATATATACTTCTTTGTATAATAAATGGGGCATGCCTATATTTTTAATTTTTTTTCATCTTAAACATTTTTATCGTAGTAAGGAAAAGTGTGATGAAAATTCCGATAATTTTCCGTAGCAGTCTTTATACCGAAGAACATACCAATAATCCGTGGCCGGGAGTTTTTGACCGTTATATGTACCATCCCATCCTTTATGCTTATTATAAATAAAATTAATTAACAATTTCCCATATCTATCAAATATATAAATCTCAATATCTGACATATTACTAACCTCATGTATATTCCAAAAATCATTATTATTGTCTCCATTTGGACTAAAAAACTTATCTGCAGTAAAACTATTTGAGCATGAAGGGCGGCATTCTTCTATTGCAGCAAGATAACTATTATCTCTTAATATAGTTGTCCCAGGTTTCAAAACAACAGTAAACCCAGCCTTCATTGTTATATTAGCCCCTCCGTTTAAAGAAATTTTATATGACCCAAAAGTCTCTATTATATTATTGGCACGATATATAAAATTTTTATTAAATTCAGGAGAAGATAATAATATATGCGACTCACAATCTTGAAAAAATCCTCTCTTATGTAAATATATATTTAAGGTATCGCTACTAATAGAAGAAAATAAAATATCACATCCCCCATATGATTTAATAATAATAAAAAGTATTATAATTGTAAATTTTATTTTCATCTCCTTACCCCTATCAATTTATCTATTTCTCTTTGTTGATTTTCCAGCTTTTTATTTAACTCTATTAAGTGAAGAGTTAGCTCTTCTATTTTTTCTAATAATAATCTATTCATGTCTAAAAGATTAATCCCATTCGCCTTTACCTCTTTTTCAGAAGGAATATTCTTTAAATGTCCGTTTTGTTGAATGTATTTCTCTACTTCAGCAAGAGTGGCTAAGTCATAATTTTCTCTAAATACATAATCAGCCCAGTCTTCTACTTTAGACACTCTTACTTCTTCTGTAAGAATTCCTCCAGTAACAAAAAGATTATAAAAACTCACGTCTTCAGTTCCTACATGAGAAGGAAATACATTCGTATTAATACCTACTTTTCCATTTGTATAAATCTCATCATTAATATTTATTGCTTGATTTCCGTCTACTTTTAACCAATCCGAATCAGACGCAGCTACAACCGGGATAGGATATTCAAATACATTACCATCAACATCAGTGCCAAGTAAATTTAAAGGGTTAGTAGAACGTTGCAAATTTTGAAAACGTATTGAGCCATTACTATGAATATTCGCTGTTGGGTTTTGAATATTAAATCCAACAAAACCATTTGTGTAAATATTATCATTTATTGATGTTGCCACACTATTATCTGATTTTAGCCAATCGATATCTTGCGTATTTCCTGTTCCACTTGTAGGTATGGGATATTCATAAACGTTTCCATTTATATCTGTTCCTAACATAAAACTTGGATTTGTGTTATTTGGAAGATTTTGTAATCTTACTGTGCCTATCGTATGAAATAAAGCAGTTGGTAAAGTGGTTCCTAGGCCGAGATTCCCATTAGCACTTATTGTCATTAATCGTGTATTTCCATTTTCCCAAGCAAAAACTGGTCTTACAGATACATCCGCTGCAGAATTACCCCATGGAAAAACAGTTCCTTGAGGTGCATTAAGATTAATCGAATTTCTTAATTCTGATCTGAAAACCATTATTGGACTATTTCCATTATCCAATGATGCTATTGTTGAAGCAAATAGTCTTAGTACAAAGCGGTTATCTGATTCCTGATGTCCCCATATGGAAGGAATGAAAATATTGTCATCTTGTGTAGAATTAGTTATTTCTAAAAAATCATTTGGTGTCTGAGTAACACCAAAACCTGCGATACGTTCTGCTGAACCATTAGAAGTAGTATAGTTTTGAAAAGGCACTTGGGCATCAACAATAATAGGTATTAATAGAATAAATTGTAATATCTTCCTCATAGAATGATTATAGTTTAATTTGCGCGGATAAATATAAAAAATTTAAAGACATTTGTAATTTATTATTTATCTAATGAAATACTACGTTATCATACCTGCTTATAATGAAGAAGAAAGCATAGCACAAATGCTGGAATCGTTAGCAGCCCAAACGGTACTGCCCAATAAGGCAGTAGTAGTGAATGACAACTCCACCGATGCCACAAGAAATATTGTAAGCCGTTTTATAAGTAAATATAAATGGCTACAACTTGTAGATAATACATCGGATGCAGTGCATATGCCCGGCAGTAAAGTAATAAATGCATTCTTAAAAGGGTATTCTGTTTTAGATGAAAGTTATGATATAATAGTTAAGCTGGATGCCGACCTTATACTTCCGCCTGATTACTTTGAAACCATCCTTACTGTTTTTAAAGAAGATGAAAAAACAGGAATGGCCGGCGGTTTTGCCTACATCTTTAAAAACGGCAGTTGGGTGCTGGAAAGCCTTACAGATAAAGACCACATCCGCGGGGCTTTTAAAGCCTATCGCAAAGAATGCTTTTTACAGATAGGCAAACTTAAGCCCGCTATGGGATGGGATACTGTTGACGAATTACTTGCAAAATTTTACGGATGGAAAGTTACCACCGTGCAAAGCCTTAAAATAAAACACTTAAAACCTACAGGTGCAAGCTATACTAAAGCAGCCCGCTATAAACAGGGTGAAGCATTTTACACACTTGGCTATGGCTTTGCCATTACTGCAATAGCATCTGCAAAGCTGGCACTCAGGAAAAAGAAGCCTTTGCTTTTTATTGATTATATTAATGGCTACCTCAAAGCCAAAAAATCCAACAGCCCTTTACTGGTAGATAAACACCAGGCAAAGTTTATACGGCACTACCGCTGGAAAAAGATAAGGGAGAAGCTTTTTTAATAAGATAATTATTAAAAAACTATTAAGGACGGGCAAAAAGTGACTACAATTCGGTACTTTAGCCGTTAATATTACTATTTAAATGATTAAAGCTTTACATCAGATAGGCTCTTACTTCCTTATGCTTAAGGAAGTGTTCAGCAAACCAACCAAATGGAAGGTTATGAAGCCTTTAATTTTCAAGGAAATAGATGACCTTATAATCGGCTCGCTGGGTATTGTGGCATTCATTTCTTTCTTTATAGGTGGGGTTGTTGCCATACAAACGGCACTTAACCTTACCAACCCGCTTATACCTAAATCGCTTATTGCGTTTGCCACAAGGCAGTCGGTAATACTGGAATTTGCACCCACTTTCATATCTATAATCATGGCCGGCCGTGCAGGCTCCTACATTACCTCAAGTATAGGCACCATGCGTGTAACCGAACAGATAGATGCACTGGAAGTAATGGGTGTAAATACATTAAACTACCTCATTTTTCCTAAAATAATTGCCCTACTGCTTTACCCGTTTGTTATTTCCATTTCCATGTTCCTGGGCATTACAGGCGGATGGCTTGCCGGTGTATATGGGGGTTTTGTGGGCAGTGATGAATTTATACAGGGTATCCAGACGGATTTTATTCCTTTCCATATTTTTTATGCCTTTCTTAAAACATTCCTATTTGGTTTCCTTTTGGCAACCATACCTTCATTTCATGGGTTTTATATGAAAGGCGGTGCGCTTGAGGTAGGTAAGGCAAGTACAACATCGTTTGTATGGACCAGCGTTGTAATTATACTTGTAAATTATATTGTAACCCAATTACTGTTAAGCTGATGATAGAGATTAAAGATATAGAGAAGTCATTTGGGGACACTAAAGTACTTAAAGGTATTTCCACCACATTTGAAACAGGAAAAACAAACCTGATAATAGGACGAAGCGGTTCGGGTAAAACCGTTATGCTGAAAACCCTTTTGGGCATACATACACCTGATAACGGTACAATATCATTTGACGGGCGTATATATTCTGAACTTACCGCAGATGAGAAAAGGGATTTAAGGACAGAGATAGGAATGGTATTTCAGGGCAGTGCACTTTTTGATTCAATGAATGTTGAAGACAATGTAGGGTTCCCTATGAAAATGTTTACCAGCAAGAGAACACGCGAAATACGCGACAGGGTTAATGTTGTACTGGAACGAGTAAACCTTAAAGATGCCAATAAAAAATTCCCGAATGAGCTTTCGGGCGGTATGCAAAAAAGGGTAGCCATTGCAAGGGCTATTGTAAATAACCCTAAATACCTTTTTTGCGATGAGCCAAACTCCGGGCTTGACCCCGAAACCTCTATACTTATAGATGAACTGATACAGGAAATTACACGTGAGTATGATATTACTACCGTAATTAATACCCATGATATGAACTCAGTATTACAGATTGGCGAGAAAATTATTTTCCTAAAAAATGGCGTAAAGGAATGGGAAGGCAATAATGAACAGGTATTGCAAACCAAAAATAAATCTATTATAGAGTTTGTTTACTCTTCTGACCTGTTTAAAAAATTACGGGAAAGCCTTTTAGCTGAAGAAGATGAAAACCACGATACAGAAAAAAAAGCTTAGGCATTGCCTAAGCTTTTTTATTTTTATTTTATTTCCCTTTGCAGGTAAACCCATCCGGTTACATTTTTACCCTGCGATAGTGTTACCACATAATAATATGTCCCTGTAGGCAGCTCGCCTTTATCAGACTGGCCATACCATTCGTTTATATAATTATCTTTCTCATATACCTTCAGCCCATAACGGTTAAATATTTTTATATGCCTTACATCAAGGTTGGAAAGGTCAAAATTCTCGTTAAAAGCATCCCCGTTTGGCGATATACCCCTCGGTATAATGCATGAAGTATTTTCTACAGGAATTACTGCCTCTGCACTACAGCCGTCAGTATTTAAAACCACCACTTTATAATCCCCTGTAGGAAGCCCTGTTATTACTGCTTCATCACCTGAATGGGAATAACCTTCCGGCCCTGTCCATTCAATCGACTGCACATCTATATCATTAAGGTTTGTTACCGACAGTACATATTCATAGTTTTTACATCCGTTATCCGTAATAAGCGTGAATGCGTTGGTGCTTAGCGCCACTGTAAACTGCTGCGGCATCTCGCAGGAACCATTGGCAACTACAGCCCTGTAAACACCGGTTTCCGAAATTTCAATAACGGGAGCATTAACCCCCGGCAGCAGTATGTCATCATGATACCATGTATAGGTAACTCCTAAAGGAAGGTTATTCCCCACCACTTCAAGTTCTGCAGTCTGTCCATCGCAAATACTGCTTGCACCGGATATTGTAAAATCAGGAAAGGCATTAACTGTAGCATTAACTGTAGCAGGTGCCGATGTACACCCATTTACAATTACAGTAACGCTGTACACTCCTGTAGCTGGCGTTCCCGCTCCTGTAATAACAGGGTTTTGCTGGCCGGATGTAAATCCATTAGGCCCGCTCCATTGGTAGGATGCTCCCGCTTCGGTGCTATTTGCCTGTAATTGTACATCGCCGCCTTCACAAACTTCAGGAACGGGCAATACCGTGGGTGCATCAGGTATATCATTAAATATTAATGTAACTACTGCTTCATCAAAAGTACCGCAAATACCATTTACTGTATATTTATAGGTATAAGTCCCCTGAGTTATTGATGTTAAATCCAGCGAGCCGCCGTTAAGCCCCCCGCTGCCATCCAAATCCTGCCATGTGCCTCCACCGTCAAAAGGCGGTACTAAATAGGATGCCAGTGTTAATGTACTTCCATCATTACACAATGTAACAGGTGGCGCATCAGCCCCTGCATTTGGCAAAGTATTAGCCTGTACTGTATAGGAAAGCGTTTGGTTAAGGCACGAACCATCATATGGTGATGTTATGCTCACTACATATATTCCTGCCTGCGTTGCCGACTGGTAAGCCGGAAATTCCAAAACGCTATTGCTGCTTAAAATAACCCCAGGTGCATCCTGCCTGTACCATTCATAGTTAAGGAATGAATATGGCTGTACTGACAATGTACTTGCTTCACCTTCACAAAATCCGGATGCAGTTATGGCAACAGGGTCAAGTGCATTTAGTGTATAAGGTGCCGGCCTTACCCTGCCGCAGTTATCAGTAACCTCAAACTTATATTCAGCAGCTTCAAGCCCCCAAAATATATTGCTGGTACCATTTTCCACTATAAAAGGCTGCCCGTTTTTTTCAATAATACGGTACGTAAAAGGCGGTACGCCAAATACCTCAACAATTACTTCGTTTGTGCCCCCGGCACATGGAAAATTATATATATCTGTAATCCTTGGGCCATCTTCAAAAGTAAAGGTTTTAATTACATCTGTGCAGCGGGTATTTGCCGCAGCACCATTACTAAATACGTAAAATGCTTTTATAATCCTGAACTTTCCTATGTAAGCAAGGTTTAACGTAGTATTGTTATTAACAAGATTAACAGAGTTTGAAACTCCGGGTAAAGTACCTTCCGTATAGGGTTGCCCACCGCCCAAATATCCCCACTTACCCGTTGCTTCGTTATATTGCTGAAGCCAGAAAGAAGGAATAGCAATATTTGTACTGCTGTGGTTTATAAATATATCAAAAGAGCCGCAATGGGGTATAAGTTCCACCTTGTTGTTCAAAATTTCATAGTCCTCAACAAAAACTTCTTTTGTACGGGTTATTCCGCAAACATCTACTGTTACAAAAATATAAGGCCCTCCGGCAGGCAGGTTATTCATATAAAAGTCGCCCACACCGCTTGAACCAGATGTTACAATATTATTAGACACATCCATAGGCCCTGTAGGGCCCTGTGTAATAATAACAGAAGTAAAATTGTTTTCGGCATCCAGCTTGATTGAGCCAAAACCTGCACTACAGCCTGGGCGCTGTGTAACCGTTATATTAGGATTAAACGAATTAGGTGCAAGTTCTACATCTTCCCTGATAAACTGTTTGCCGCAGTTATCGGTAATTATAAAATCGTAAAGCCCCAAAGGAAGGCCCTCCATTAAAAAGGAACCGGCTGTTATCAGGGCAGAAGCATCATAATCCAGCGCACCGAAAGCAGTGATAAAATCCTGGGGTGCACCAGTAATTATAACCGATGTAACATTCCTGTCGGGTATTTCAATGGCTATACTTCCCGTAGGGCTGCAACCCAAAACCTTTGGTGTTATACCAGGCTCCGGCTCCGGCATTTTTACTTCAAAACTTTTAGTTACTATCCTGCCGCAGGCATCGGTAACTTTAATAGTATAATCTCCTTCAGGAACAGAATTCCCCACTCCGCCATACTGAATTTCGCTGCTTGTAAAACTGGGGTGCTGTGCATTAAAATCTATCGGATTAAAATTGCTGTTTTCGGGAACCGACGTAAACTGCACAGTATAAGGCGGCACAAAAAGGGTAGTTTTAACCTTAAAGAAAAGATCGGTACAATTTGGGTTTTCTATAGAAACCTGTGTATCCATCTTTTCATTTACTGTATTGCCGTTTTTAGTATATACAGCCCCGCAGGCATTGGTAACTTTAATATTATAACTGTATTGCTGCCCGTGATAGAAAGGTATTAATGTTTCAAAAACATCGTTCAGGACATTTCCGTTAGGCACAACTTGTGTAATTACAGTAGGCGTTCCACCACCGGGTGGGTAAACCGTAATTTCAAATGTTAAGGGAAAAAATATTTCTTTGCCGGGTTCAGTATTATAAGCATGGCTTATGCCGATAGAATTACAGTCAGGCAGCACCTCATCTGTAGTAATAGAACCTGCATTTATACTTAAAGATGTTTGGGCCGCTGTTAGGGTAAAATTCTGTGTTTCCACATCACCGCAGCTATTATATACTTTTACAAGATAAAAGCCTGCCTCAAGGTTACTTAAAACATTTGATGCTTGTACAGGCAAATTTACCGGCCCTGTTATTGAATACCCTGTTGCTTCCCCGGAAGTAAGGCTGACGGTTATAGCACCATCGGCACCACAACGCACTTTGGTTTCGGTCAATGCAATTTGTAAGGGAGAATAATTATCGGCAATTGTTACCGTTTTCGTTTTTTGGTTTGACTCCGCTCCGAGCGACTGTGTTGCTACAACCAGATACTGCCCGGCAAAAAGATTGCTTACAGTATTGGAGGTAACTACCGTTAAAGGATTAGTGGTATCCGGCAGAAGGTAAATGGTATAATCTATAGATGCAGCAGGATTAGTACCCGAAACGCTTAAATTTAATGCCCCGTTGCCCAGGCAGGTTTGCGGTACTGTTGTAACAGTTAAATTAAAATCGGGTAATTGGCTGTAAGATGATAGTGTAATGAAAAGAAATATCAGCAGGGATATTGCTTTTTGCAAAGTGGCTGGTTTAAACATAAATTGGTTTTTGGCTTGGCTTTAAAGGTAAAAATTATGTTAAGATATGTATTATCATACAATAACTTTAACATAAACATTTTAAAGCTTTAAAACCCTACCTCCTGCCGTGTTTAATCGTGCTTTGTAACCAGCTCTGTAATCTTTTTAATTTCCTGCTCTTTCTCTTTAGGATATATAAGCAGTATATTTTCCTTATCTACCACTATGTAATCATTAAGCCCGTCTATCACAACCGTTTTATCCTTATCGGTACGGATAATGTTATTTGACGAATTCTCAATAAAAAGCCTTGCATTAACTACTGTATTATTGTTTTCATCCTTAGCCAGTTTTTCATGAAGCGAACCCCATGTACCTAAATCATTCCAGTCAAAAACTGCCGGTAAAACATAAACATTATCGGCATTTTCCATTATTGCATAATCTATGGAAATATTATCGGCCTTGGCATAATTCTCTTCAATAAAACTGCTTTCTGAAGCTGAATTATAATCGTCATAACCACTTTCAAAAAGTGAATACATTACCGGCTGGAATTTTTTAAAGGCTTCGGTAACCGACTTTATGCTCCATATAAAAATACCAGCATTCCATAAAAAGTTGCCGCTTTGCAAGAAAGCTTTAGCCGTTTCATAATTAGGCTTTTCCCTAAACTGGCTTACTTTTTTAATTGTATTTGTGTCCTGCTTGTTATATTCTATATACCCATATCCTGTATTGGGAAAAGTTGGCTGTATGCCAAGCGTCATTAAAACATTATCTTCTTCGGCACGGTTAAATGCAAGTTGAAGGTTATCAATAAATGCACTTTCATCTTCAATCCAGTGGTCACTGGGTGCCACTACCATAACAGCATCCGGGTTCAGTTTTTTTATTTTTAAAGCTGCATATAAAATACAGGGTGCCGTATTGCGCATTGCAGGTTCAGTTAAAACCTGCTCCTTGTTTACTTCAGGAAGCTGTTCCATAACAAGGCCGCTGTAGGCGGCATTGGTAAGGATAAGTATATTTTCTGCAGGGATAAGCCTGGAAAGCCGGCTAAACGTTTTTTGTATAAGGGTTTCACCTGTGCCCAACATATCGTGAAACTGCTTAGGATATTGTACTGTACTAACGGGCCAGAAGCGGGATCCTACTCCACCCGCCATTAATACTGCATAATAATTTTTATTACTCATTAACCGTATACGTTTTATTAGTAAAGGTATTATTAATACCTAAAACTTAATATTGTTTGTTTTTTCTTTAACAATTATGGCAGCAGCTCTACTTCGGCATTAGGATTAAAAAGATAAATTTTACCTGTGCTTATTTCAACACATTCAAAACGCTTAACGCGCTGCGCCCCCTTTTTAAATATTTTGCCGTTATAAATCCTGAAACTGCTTCCGTAAGGAATTTCAAAAATATAATTCTTTTCCGACTTTTCATCAAATTGCTTTAAAGCAAGTGAAAGTGTTGCATCGGTATCACTGCTGGCTTTCGGATTCCTGAAATGCCTTGCCAGCAATGGGAGCAATTGCGGCGGGAATATTTCCGGGCGTATAAACGGTACCATCAGCCTTTGGAATGTTGATTTCCACTCATCACCATGGGGCTTTATATTGCGTCCGTATTTTTCAAATGCAGCCAAATGTGCAACCTCATGCACAAGCGTAATTAAAAACCTGTATTTATTAAGGCTCCCGTTCACCGTAATGCGATGGTAGCCTTTTTCATCGCGGCGGTAGTCACCATGCCGTGTTACACGTTCATTCACAATTTTTAAGTGTACGCCATATACCTTTATAAGCTCAAAAACACTATCAACAGCATGCTCCGGCAGGTATGGCTCTATAACATGTTTCACTTTAAGGCGTGCTTGAGGAAACCTGTAATACCTTACCGTTAAAATACCTGTTCCCTGTTAATGTAAAATTATATATATAATTAGCCATTTCAACTGCCGAAAGCGGTGCATTATAACCGGGAAATGCCTGTTGCAGCATTTCGGTATTTACAGCACCAAGTGCAAGCACGTTAAAGGCTATACCTTTATCCTTATATTCTTCTGCCAGTAATTCAGACAATGTAATTACAGCCCCTTTACTGGAACTGTAAGCCGCAAGCCCGCTGAACTTCATTGTACCCTGAACGCCTCCCATACTGCTTATGGTTACCACATGTGCCCCTTTGTACATAAAAGGCAATACAACCCTGTTAAGTGCAGCAACGCCAAACACATTCACTTTATAAATGTATTCAAATTCATCTGCTGTTATCTGCTCAAAAGGTTTTAATAATAATGCACCCGCATTATGTATTATGGCGTCAACCTTTTTCCAGCTTGTTTTAATAAAATTTTTCACCTGAACAAGGTCAGTTTCAAGTGTTAAGTCAACACGCAGGCAGGTAATATTTTCATTTTCAACCAATGCCTTCGGCGCCTTTCGGGATACAGCAAGCACCTTATAGCCTGCATCTGCAAACATAAGTGCAAGTTCATAACCTATGCCGCGGCTGGTGCCCGTTATAATTATATTCTTCATCATTCTGTAAGTACTATTTCTTTTACCCTGGCATTAGCCATCTTTTCAACAGCCGGTATCATTCGTTTTATAAACCCGGCCATGTGGTTAATATCCATCATGTCAAACTCATCATCCACATGGTGGTATAAGGTAAACGTTTCCATATTAGTTGTGCTTATGGTATGGGCAGGAATTTTAAATTCCGTATAAAAGGAATAGTTATCTGCCCTCCTGAATAGCTGGTAGCGCATCTCAAATTCGCTTGAACCAACCAGCATGTCATTCCCAGCATATTCATTAAGCTTGTGCGCCATGTTAGATTTTGCATAACCTGTAATATAAGACGCAGCCTCTTTACCCAATGGCACGCCTATGAGTTCAAAATTAAGCATGGCATACAGGTTAAAATCAGCCTGCTTTAGTTTGGCTGCCAAATGCCTGCTGCCGTACAAGCCTTTTTCCTCGGCAGTAAAAAAGCAGAACATGATGCTGCGTTTGTTTGATTTGCTCCTGGCAAAATAATTTACCATCTCGGCAACGGCAACACACCCCGAAGCATCATCATTAGCGCCGTTATATATACTGTCGCCCGCAACAGGGAAATTAGATAGGCCGATATGGTCATAATGGGCACTTAATATTATATACTCTTTCTTAAGTTCAGGGTCATTCCCTTCAAGATAGCCCACTATGTTATAAGCAGGTTCCTGATAGTTTGACAGTGTATCCCTGTAAGTGGTAAAATAAGGCTTAACACTATTTTTTGCAAAGATATCTTCAAGGTATTTGGCCGTAATTTCTATCCCTTCAGATGCAGTGGCACGCCCACCCAATTCATCAGACGCCAAAAATTTAAGTTTATCGGCAACTGATTTTTGTGTTACTTCATATTTATCAGCCCTTTTATTTTTTTGGGCAGTGCAGGCCGCAATAATACAACACCAAAGAGCCAGTGCAAGAAAAATCTTTTTCATAGTAAAAAGCTTTGTATGGCTAAAATAAGAAATTTAAGGCGAAACATAATAGCATATTAAAACAATACCCGCCAAAAGGCGGGTATCATGTATTTGATAGCTATGTGGCTTATACCAGCATTGTTACAGGATTTTCTATATACTGCTTAAGCGTTTGCAGGAACTGTGCCCCGGTAGCACCATCTACAGTCCTGTGGTCGCAGGTTAAGGTTACTGTCATTGTGTTGCCTACTACAATCTGCCCGTTTTTAACAACCGGCTTTTCAACTATAGCACCTACCGAAAGTATGGCAGAGTTTGGCTGGTTGATAATTGAAGTAAATTCCTGTATACCGAACATACCAAGGTTAGACACCGTAAAGGTACTGCCTTCCATTTCGGCAGGTTGTAATTTTTTATTCCTTGCTTTACCCGCCAGGTCTTTTACATTTGCACCTATCTGAGATAAGCTCATCATGTCGGTAAATTTCAGTACCGGAACCACAAGCCCCTCTTCAACCGCAACTGCAACACCTATGCTGATATGTTTGTTATAAACAGTTACATCATCTTTCCACTGCGTGTTAATCTGCGGATGTTTTCTTAGTGCCATAGCGCAGGCCTTAATTACCATGTCATTAAATGACACCTTAGTATCCGGCAACGAGTTGATAACTCCCCTTGATGCTATTGCAGCATCCATATCAAGCTCAATGGTAAGGCTGTATTCAGGGGCTGTAAATTTAGATTCTGAAAGGCGGCGCGCTATGGTTTTACGCATTTGTGAGTTTTTCACTTCTTCAGTGCTTACCTCCCCTGCAGGTATATAAGGTTTTTCTGCTGCCGCCTGCTCTTTTGCAGGGGCTGCCTGTGCAGGCTGTGCAGCCTGAGGTGTATAATTTTCTATATCTTTTTTAACGATACGCCCATTTTCGCCTGTACCTTTCACCTCGTTAAGGTTTACACCTTTCTCTTCGGCAATTTTGCGTGCCAGCGGCGAGGCAAATATCCTGCCACCATCATTATTAGGCGCGGCTTTTTGGGTTTCTTCCTGCTTAGGCTGTTCATCTTTGCTTTCTGCAGCAGGTTTTTCTTCTGATTTTGTTTCAGCAGGCTTGCTGCCGCCTTTACCATAATTTTCAGCAATACCGGAAACATCTGTCCCCTCAGGGCCAATTATGGCAAGTACACTGTCAACAGGTGCAGACTGCCCTTCTTCAATACCAATATATAAAAGGGTTCCACTGTTAAATGATTCAAACTCCATAGTAGCCTTATCGGTTTCAATTTCTGCAAGGATATCTCCCTCGCTTACTTTATCGCCTACTTTTTTAAGCCATGAAGCCACTGTACCTTCGGTCATGGTATCACTTAAACGTGGCATGGTAACTACCTTAACACCTTCAGGCAATTCAGCCGGGGCTGATTTTTCCTCTTTAGCATCAGGCTTAGCCTCTTCTTTTTTATCCTCTGTACTTTCAGCAGGTTTTTCCTCTTTTTTATCATCTGTAGAAGGCTGCGCCTTACCATCCAGTAAAGATGAAACATCTTCACCTTCTTTACCAATTATGGCAAGTACAGAATCAACCGGGGCCGATTCACCTTCCTGAACTCCTATATGCAATAAAGTACCTTCATGGAACGATTCAAATTCCATAGTAGCCTTATCGGTTTCAATTTCTGCAAGTATATCGCCTTCTTTAACTTTATCACCCACTTTTTTAAGCCACGTAGCCACTGTACCTTCAGTCATGGTGTCGCTTAAGCGCGGCATTGTAATAATTTCTGCCATGGTTATTGTAGTTTATGTGGTAAAAACGGATAATCTTCCTGTGCGTAAACAACGTCATACATCACGTTAAGGTCAGGATACGGAGAATCTTCCGCAAATTTTTCACATTCAGCAACCAAATCCTTAACCCTTTCATCTATAGTTTCTATTTCCTCATCAGTTGCATAATTATTTTCTTTAATAATATCCAGCACCTGGGTAATAGGGTCTATTTTTTTGTATTCCTCAACCTCATCCTTAGTCCTGTAATGCTGGGCATCACTCATAGAGTGGCCCCTGTAACGGTATGTTTTCATTTCAAGGAAAGTAGGGCCATCGCCACGCCTTGCCCTTTCAATAGCCTCATGCATTGCTTCGGCAACTTTTACCGGGTTCATCCCATCAACAGGGCCGCACGGCATTTCATAACCAAGGCCAAGTTTCCATATATCGGTATGGTTAGCAGTACGCTCTACAGATGTACCCATTGCATAACCATTATTTTCAACAATAAATACAACAGGAAGTTTCCAAAGCATAGCCATATTAAAGGCCTCGTGCAAAGAACCCTGGCGGGCGGCACCATCACCAAAATAAGTAAGGGTAACGCCTCCTGTTTCAAAATATTTATCAGCAAATGCTATACCTGCACCCAACGGAATCTGGCCGCCCACAATACCGTGGCCACCATAAAAACCGTGCTCTTTGGAAAAAATGTGCATAGAGCCGCCCAAACCTTTTGAAGTACCTGTTGCCTTACCTAAAAGCTCGGCCATTACTTTCCTTGGGTCAACACCCATACCTATAGGCTGCACGTGGTTACGGTAAGCTGTAATCATTTTATCTTTAGAAAGGTCCATTGCGTGCAATGCACCCG
Source organism: Flavobacterium sp. MK4S-17 (assembly GCF_009848495.1). Taxonomy (GTDB): domain Bacteria; phylum Bacteroidota; class Bacteroidia; order Flavobacteriales; family Flavobacteriaceae; genus Flavobacterium. Next base: position 23,344 of record NZ_WWEP01000021.1, on the reverse strand, counting down.
CAAGAACAGCCTCCTGCCCGTTATACAGGTGAAGGAAGCCCCTTACCTTTTGCTGAATGTACAACGCCGCAAGCTTGTCTTCGAACTTTCTCCAAAATTGCATGTCCTCATACCATTTCAGATAAACTTCCTTTGTAATTTCTTTCATTGCTGATTATTTGCTGATGTGATTTTAAAAAATTCCAACTAAAATAGATGTGCAAAAATGTACCTGATACAAATTTGCGAATTGCAAAAATAAGATATCCCCCTTTAATACCGAAAATTTTACACAAAGTATTTGTTATTTTTTTGCGACTTAAGGATATAAAAAAAAGGGGATTTAATTAAATCCCCTGTATTGTTTATAAATAATGACTGTCGAAAACTAACGGCAGCAGATTTTTCAGCGAGTCCGACTGCAGCACTTTCCCAGTTTCGCCCATAAAGTAAATTTCTATAGGGCTGTCCTGTTTCTGCTCATACTCGGCTATGGACTGCCTGCAAGCCCCGCAGGGAGGAATAGGCGCGGTTACGGTTTTTTCATCCGATGCTGCCGATATGGCTATACGCCGGATTGTAACACCGGGATGCACTGCCCCAGCGTGGAATACTGCAACCCTTTCGGCACACAGTCCCGAAGGATAGGCTGCATTTTCCTGATTGGAACCTATAACAACTTCTCCGTTTTCAAGCTCTAACGCAGCACCAACACGAAATTTAGAATAGGGCGCATAAGCCTTTTTCCTTGCCTCAACAGCTTTTTTCATAAGTTCATTTACCTCTTTTGGTAATTCTTCAGCAGAATTATAGGCGGTAAATGATGTGATTACATTTATTTTTTCCATCCACTAATATTCGTAATATTCATCGCCGAAATTGAACGACAGCGAGAAACGCAATGTGTTTTCCAGCGGATTCCTTACCTGCGATGCAGAGAAAAGATATGATACATCTATACGTATGGTAGTGTACCTGAAACCGGCGCCAAGCGAAAAGAATTTCCTCGCGCCTTTCAATTCGTTTTCATTAAAGTATCCTAAACGGAAAGCAAAGGCATCCTGGTACATATATTCTGCACCTACCGCATAAGTAACTTCCCTTAGTTCTTCTTTAAACCCTCCCGGCGCATCGCCAAAAGATTTAAATATACCCGAAACCCAGCCAATATCATTATATTCACGGTTTGTTTCATTATATTCTTCTGTAGTTATTTCCCCGTCTCCATTCCTGTCAGGGTCCTGTGGTGTAGGTACCAAAAGTTTAGTAAACTCAACATTTACCCCTACCTTGTTATATTCATCAAAAATAAAGTCGAAACCACCACCAAGCCTCATATTGGCAGGCAGGAAGTTAGAGCTTATTTCAGGATCGTTATCATAGCTGATTTTAGGGCCTAAGTTCTGCAGGTTAAGCCCGGCTCTCCAGCGCCCGTTAAAATCGGAAAAAGCTGTTTCTTCCGATTGGTAGTAAGCAGCAACATCAAAGGCATAAGATATGGCTGCGCTTGCATCGCCACTGCTTCCTGGAGCTTCGGGTATCCTTAAATTAGAACTTATAAACCGGCCGGCTACCGCCATTGAAAATTGTTCGTCAAGTTTTAATGAGTAAGATAAATCTACCGCAAGCTCGCTTGGTTTCCTTGTAGTTACAGGACCGTCAATGGTTTCCCTCAGTTCAATTTCACCAAGCCCAAAATAACGAAGGCTTCCGGCAAAGGCCATCCTTTCCTGAAACCTGTTGTAATAGGTTACCTGCGCAAGGGAAATATCATTGGCAATATCTGTAAGGTATGGAGTATAACTGGCAGAAACACCCTGCTTTTGTAGTGAAAAAGCATATTTTGCCGGGTTCCATTGCTGGGAATATGTATCGGGAGAAGTTGCAACGCCCATATCACCCATACCTGCCGCACGTGCATCGGCAGCAATTAGCAGGAAAGGTACACCGGTTGTTATTGGTCTTTCAGATTGCGCTTTAGTTAACTGTGCTCCTAAAAGGCAAACTGCAAATAAAAGTATCTTTTTCATTCTTTTTATTGAAATTTTAAGGTAACAAATATAGTATTTTCTTATAGCAATACAAGTTTCTCATATTTTTCAGCCCGTTTGTTGGTCACTGTTGAACGGACTGTTAGTTTATAAATATACACCCCCTTGCCTATCCTGTCGCCAAAATCATCTTTGCCGTCCCATTTAATGTCGCGGCACAAAAAGCCTTCGGTTGTTACCGACTGGTTAATGGTTTTTACCACCTTGCCGCTCACGGTAAATATCTGAACCTGTACATCAAGCGGCTCATAGGGTTTGTTATGCGTAAACCAGAATTCGGTATAGCTGACAAAAGGGTTTGGGTAATTAAGCACCTTTTCCAGTTTCATAACATCGTCGCCTGTAACAACAAACTGTATTTCGGCAGTAACGAGGTTGTTATATACATCCCACGCTTTAAAGGTTATGGTATGCAGCCCCTTTTCAAGGTCAGTAAAAGGAAAGCGCAGGCTTCCCCTTGTATAATTATCCTTTTCAGATTCATAATAATCATTCAACAGATAAGGGTTGGTTTCATCCCCATCCAGTATGGCTATCATATCATGCCCTATGCCGCTTGCCGTATTAATACCGTTTTCATCTTCAAGGAAAGCCAGGAAGAAAGGAGAATCGTTTGTGATGCCGCCGGATATAAATGTTTCGTCGTTCATGTAAAGCCTGACGCGGGGCGGCGTATTATCGGCTGCAGCATTTTCATTTACCCCGCCAATTTTTATAGTAGCATCATACCCTGTCTGGTCTTCCAAAATATTATCCCTTTTGGCATAAAAGCTGATACGCCCTTCGCCTACCGGTATTTTAATATCGCGGGGCACAACAAAACCAAACTCAAAGTTACCGTTAACCACGCTGGCGTTACCCCTGAAAATAGTTTCACCCAGCGTATTGAAATTATGCAGTATTAATGCCCCTGCTGAATTTTTTATTCCGTCATTACCTAGTGTTGTCCTTTGTATTTCCTTGTCAAAAACAGTGACTGCCAATTCACCGTTGTAGGTATTTAGCGGGTTTCCTGCTTCATCTGTAACACGCCCCGCCAACTTAACATAAGACAGTGATTTTAAAATATCCGTAGATTCTGCAACAGGCACATCATTAATTTCCGTAAGCTCTATTTTAGGCCTAGGGACAGCAAGCTTTAAAGCGGGGTCGCCCACAAATGCCACAAGGCTTAATGAGCCTGACGCTATTGCAACCTTGGACAATCTTAAAGCTTCGGCCATTGTAGGATATTCGCTTAACCCGAAAGCATATAATTTTTCAGGCAGGTCTTTTGTTATATCAAATGCAGAACTTATGAATATAGACCTTGTGGTTGTAATCATTGCTATAGCCCCGCCGGTAGTGCTCCAATAAAGGTCTTCGCCCACCGTTGGCCTGTAGGGATTATCAAATTTTGTTAATTCGCAGGTAGCAGTAATAAACAGCGGATATTTATATTTATTGGTAAGCCTCTGTACATCGCTCTTTTCAAAAATCCTCTCACTTGCCATACCGTCTTCACCACCATGCCCAAGATAATTTACTACCAGCGCCCCATAATTTATAGTGCGCACAATCTGCTCCTTTACTTCAGGATAGCGGTTACCCCCGGCTGATGTTTCCTGCACATAGGCATCGGCATGTATTTTCCGGATATTTACAAATGGCCTTTGTGCGTTTATTGTGGCAGCAGCATTTTCCAGTGTAGGTATAAATTCAGAACCACTGTCTTCCAGGTCATCTGTAATTACAATAAATTCATTGCGCCACCTTCCATAGGACTCCTCGCTTACATAATCAAAAACCTTTTGCACCATTTCATTTGCCTGGCGCACACTGCTAACCAGCATCCTGCCAACCGCTATATCAGCCCCCTGAAAAGTATTAAACCTCAAATTACCCTCTCCGGGATCCATCAACACAAAAAAATCATCAGAGACAAATGTGGTTACTGTGGAATAATTAGCCCCGTTTTCCTCATAAGCGTGGAGCGATGGCACTATATTGGTATTATTAGGTATCCTGTCCTTATAATCAAAAGAAGCATCACCAAACAAGTTAAGGTACTTTATCCTTTTATCAGGAGAAGAAGCATTGAAATAAACGTATTTAACAAAATTCCGTATCCCGGCTATATCCTGCTTGCCGGAGGAAAACTCCTCATAGATGTTTTCAAGGTTTACAACCTTAACATTAAGCCCTGATTTTGTGCGGTGGAAATTAGCCAGCTTCTCGGCAGGGGAGTGTAAAAATTTCGGAGTAATAATAATATAATCTATATCCTGGAACTGGCCCTGCTGGTTATTAAAAATTGTACCCTTTAGGTTCTGGTTGGCAACCCTTGTTTTTGATTCGTATTGCGGTGTATAATAATCTGACGGCGCTACTGCTATGTACTGCCTTACCTCGCCTAACTGCGCCTTAAAAGAAAACTGCGACTGCCCTGTTGTATTTTCAACTTTTGTGGCATTATATATATCTGTAATATCCCATATTTGCGAAATACCGCCGGCATTTGCAACCTGATACTCTGCAACACCAACATTGCTGGCCGCATCATTATAACGGAACCTGAACTGCTTGCCGTTACCTCTCAAATTACGCTTGGCCCTTACTATAATATAATCAAGCCAAGCATTAGAGCCCGGCACGCCACCGTTACTGTAAGTCAAAGTTACTTTAATGGCACCGCCCGCAGGTGTAAAAGAACCCGTAAGCTTCCTGTCAACACCATAATTATCATCAGGAGTTGCTGAAAAATTCATTACCCCTAAGTCTTCATTGTTGGCTTTAACAGCCAAAGATGTTTCTGAAGGCGAATTTGCCGCTGCGCTTACTGTTACAGATACCGGGCTGCCTGATACAATATCCGGAATTGTAAAATCAAAACTCTGCTCGTTAGTTACGTTAAATTGTTCGCCATGCCACTTCCTGCCCAGCCTGGCAATACTAACCAAATCCCTTTCATGATACTGGTACTCATCAAAAGCTGTAATGGCAATATCTGCCGGTTGTGATGGCTGCGGCATTGCCTGCATCCTTTTTCCCTGCCCGCCTGAAGATGTTACATAATAATATGACCTGTCGGCATAAAGGTTATTATGGGTGCCGCTTTCCTGGTTCCAGTTGTCAACACCCTCGGCATAAAACAATATGTAATCACTGTTATTAAACTCGCCATCTTCCTCCCCTACAAAAACAACGGCATTTTCAGCATTGTCCATTGGGTAGTCAGTATTGTTAAGCAAAGGTGCCATGCGCCCGCCATTACCGTATACCTTTATAGTACGGGGGTCAACGTTGGTATTAAAGCCAAGTTGCTGTAAAAAACTCTTGGATATTTTATAAACTCCTGATTTTTCCACATAAAACCTGTACCACGAACCCGTTGCCAAAACCGAATTGGTTATTCCCTGCGTACCCATACCTCCCCGCAAGGCAATTGCAGGTGCCCCCGAGAAAGAATAACTGAATGATTTTAACCTTTTATAACCGCTGCCTTCCTTTATAATAGGAGATAGCGTAACTATAGCGAAATATTGCTCCCTTGCTTTTTTATTGTGCAGCTTTGCGTTTAAGTCCGCAGGAATTTTACTTGGAGAAAGGTCGCCCAACTGTGCGGCTGTAATAGTTTCATAAACAGCATCGGTAATTACAAGCGAGTTTTCCTCTACCGCCGTATTAAAGGGTATGCTCGCTGCAAAGGAGATGGTTTTTTGATAAAAATCAAGTTCCATAAATTCCGGCTGAAATTGCGGAACGTTATAAGTAACATTACCTATAGTAGTTTTAACGTTATCCTTCCAGTTTAGCACAATAGTGCCGTTTTGCTGTGCAAGCAGCGTGGCCGGAACCAATAATAATAGAAGGATAAGTAACTTATTTTTCATCATTGAGAAAACGCAGATACTATTAATATATTACCCCGCAACTGAAAAATATTTTTACCGGGCTGTTGCAATATTACTTTAAAAAAGGCGTTAACTAAAAACAGATATAACATAATTTTTGAAAAACATTAAAAAATTTAAAAACGTGTTGCGGTTTAATGGTTAATTATTATATTGCGCCACGAAATTTATTTACCTACAGAAAGATGAAAATTAACAAAATCACAGCTTTAAAATTGTTACTCGCCCTGGCGGTAACCGTTGGTTTTACAGGTTGTAGCAAAAAAGGAGGCTCAGGAAACACCTCTACTGCCACAGGTTGGAAAATTAATGACAAGAAAGGTGGATTTCAGCACAACTCCAAGTATAAAAAGCAGGAAACTGCTCCGGGACTGGTTGAGGTTGAAGGAGGAACATTTACCATGGGTAGGGTTGCTGACGATGTAATGCATGACTGGAATAACACCCCAACTCAGCAGCACGTTCAGTCTTTCTTTATGGATGAAACCGAAGTAACCAATGTAATGTACATGGAGTACCTTGACTGGTTAAAAAGGGTTTTTCCACCAACAGAAGAAAATTACAAAAACATATATATAGGTGCATTACCTGATACTTTGGTATGGAGGGAAGCGCTTGGTTATAACGAAACCATGACCAATAACTACCTTAGGCACCCTGCCTATGGCGATTATCCGGTGGTGGGCGTTAACTGGATACAGGCTGTTGAATTCAGTAAATGGAGGACAGACCGTGTAAACGAGGCTGTGCTTGAAAAAGAAGGCTATATTAAAAGAGATGCCAAAGTAGTAGATGTTACTGCAGAAAGCACTTTCAGTACAGAGGCCTACCTTGAGAGCCCAAGCAAAAGCTATGGCGGCAACGAAGAAATTGTACTAAAAGGGCCAAGAAACAGGCTTGCCGATAAAGAAGATGCTACCAATGTATATGCCCAAAGGACTTCTGGCCTTATATTGCCTGAATACAGGCTTCCAACTGAGGCTGAATGGGAATATGCTGCAATAGCACTTGTAGGCAACCGTGAGTATAACCTGTACAGGGGTAATAAAAAATATCCATGGAAAGGACAATATACACGTTCCGGTAAAAGGCAGAGCCGCGGCGACCAATTGGCTAACTTTAAGCAAGGAAACGGTGACTACGGCGGTATTGCAGGATGGTCTGACGACAACGCTGATATTACAGCTCCTGTAAAATCTTACCCTCCTAATGATTTCGGCCTTTATGACATGGCTGGCAACGTTGCAGAGTGGGTGGCAGACGTTTACCGTCCGATAATAGACGATGAAGCTAATGACTTCAACTATTACAGAGGTAACGTTTACATGAAGAATAAAATTGGTGAAGATGGCAGGGCTGAAATTGTAACTGCTGAAACTATAGAATATGACACGCTGAGCAACGGCAGGATACAGTACAGGAACCTACCGGGACAAATAGCACAGACTCAAATTACAGAAGAAGATACTTACTTAAGGCAGAACTATACCCGCAGCGACAACAGGAACTACAGGGATGGCGACAGGCAATCTTCAAGGTTCTTTGATAATGGCTCTGAAAGCGGTGAACTTTCTGACGAGCAAAGAATGTATGATTCTCCTAAACACCTTGTTACTAAAGACAGTTTAGGTAACATGATAAGGGAGTATGACAAATCTTCTAAAAGGACTACTTTAGTTAATGATAATGTAAGGGTTTATAAAGGTGGCTCATGGAGAGACAGGGCTTACTGGCTGGATCCTGCACAAAGGAGGTATTATCCTCAGGACATGGCAACTGACTACATAGGTTTCCGTTGTGCAATGTCTAAAGTAGGACCTAAGAATTCAAGAAAAAAAGCAAGAAATTAATTTTCTTAACAAATAAAGAAAAGCCCTATATTCGTAGGGCTTTTTTATTTTTATGATATGACGACAGAGGTTCTTTACTCCTATTTTCAACAATGCGGTTCGGTATCAACAGATACAAGGAAAATTATACCCGGCTCCTTATTCTTTGCTTTAAAAGGAGATAAATTTAATGCCAATGCATTTGCTGCGGAAGCGCTTTTGAAAGGCGCAAAATTTGCCGTTATAGATGATGAAAGCTATAAAGCCGGTGATCAAATGCTTTTGGTTAATGATGCGCTTGCATCATTACAGGAATTGGCGCGATACCATAGGAGACAACTTGGCCTGCCTGTTATTGCGCTAACCGGCAGTAATGGCAAAACTACTACCAAAGAGTTGATTAATGCAGTACTCTCCAAAAAATATAACACTAAGGCCACAGCAGGCAACCTTAACAATCACATAGGCGTTCCGCTAACGCTTTTATCATTTAATAATGATACTGAAATAGGTATTGTGGAAATGGGAGCCAACCATCAAAAAGAAATTGAATTTTTATGCTCTATTGCTGAGCCTAACTTCGGCTATATTACCAATTTTGGCAAAGCCCACCTTGAAGGCTTTGGCGGTGTGGAAGGTGTTATTAAAGGAAAAAGCGAATTGTACAACTATTTACAGGAAAATACTAAAACCGCTTTTGTAAACCTTGATGATAAAATTCAAAAGGATAAAACGGAAAACCTGCCACGTTTCACTTTTTCATCGCTCAGCTATAACTGCGACCTGAAAATAAGTAAAACCGAAGCCAACCCTATGGTAGTGATAGAATACAATGGCGTAGCCATAAATTCCAATTTAATAGGTATATATAATGCTGCCAACATAAGTGCTGCTATTGCAATAGGCTCCTACTTTAAAGTAAGTGATAAACAAATAAAAGAAGCCATTGAAGAATATATTCCTGCAAATAACCGTTCTCAGCTTATGGAGCGGAATGGCAATAGAATAATACTTGATGCTTATAATGCCAACCCAAGCAGCATGATGGCTGCAATAGATAATTTTTCTAAACTGGAAGGCATCAATAAGATTGCTATTTTAGGCGATATGTTTGAGCTGGGCAATGACAGCACCAATGAGCATAAAAAAATTGTTGAAAGCGTGGAAGACACCGGAATAGAAACTTATTTTATCGGAAAGGATTTTTATAGCAATAAGCTTAATAATCCGCAACTGAAATTCTATAAAAGTTATGAGGATTTTAGCCGTGAATTTAAATCATTTTCGGGAAAAACTGTTTTAATAAAAGGCTCCAGGGGTATGGCACTTGAAAAGGTTTTAGAGCTTATTTAAATAAACATAAATATTTTTACAACACTCATTTATAAATTATGAAACAAACCGTTACCAAAATCCTTACCTTCTCTATTGTATTACTGCTATTTGTTAGCTGTCAGAATGATGATTTAAATGAAATAAGTGAAACTACCCGAGAAGCTAAAAATACAGAAACTTATGTAAATCTGGATTTTTTAAAAACCCAAAAATTAGAGATTTATAATATAATTAAAAATTATAAATTAACGGGTGAACCTTTAAACAACAAATCTGTTTACAATACAAAATATAAATTTACTATCGATACTGACAGGGTACTGATGATTAATGCAAATGGAATAGTTAATTACACTTTTAGGATAATAGAAGATAATAACAATAATAATGTTGTAAAAAATCTTGTGCTGAGGAGTAATGTTGAAGGCAGTTATGATGCTACTCTTGTAAAATATAACTTTACTCAAGAAGATATTGAAAAAGTACAGAATGGTGAAATAATTAATGACATTGAGCAAAAAACCGAATTTGAAAATCTTCCTGGCTTTGACCCTGAACAACTAACATTAAAAACCATATATATACATTGGTCATGTTCGTATGTTAGAGAAGCGTATTACTACTACCCAGACAACGGTGACTTGGTAGGCGGTTATAATCCTGTAGAAGTACGTTACAAATGGACGGCTGTAAACTGTTCTGTTGTTAGTTATATAGATACCGAAGCCCCCGGGGACGGCTCCGGTGGTGGTGGATCTATTGGAGGTGGTGGAGGTGGTGGAATATCTCCCGGAGGAGGCGGTGGCGGTGGAACAAACCCTAATCCTAACCCTATTACTACAGGGCCACAGTTGGAACTTTCCCCTCAGCTTAATTTTTTCATGGGACTTGAACAGGATCAAAAAGACTTCCTTAATACCAATACTCCCATAAAAGATGATGTTTTTAATTATATAAAACAAAATCATACCGATGCTGATAAAAATTTTGCTCTGCAGGCTATTGACCAAATGATGAAAACTGGGCTAAAATTTGATATGATACGCTCAAACAGCTCTCCTGGCAATATTGACTTGACAGCGGTACAGGGAAATACCGTAGAGGAAATAAAATTTAGGGATATATATGATAAGCTTTTACAATCGGATAAATATAAAAATTTATTTGTAAATTTATTTGGCAACAATGATGTGCATAATATAAAATTTAAAATAGGTGCCGTCCAAGCAAATGATCCATATGTAAATGCAACATCACAGCTAACTAAAACGCCTGAAAGTATGTATAATGAAATAACCATAACGCGCAGCCATTTAAATGATGCTTCAAATGTAAGTATAGCCGTTACAATTGTTCATGAACTGATACATGCTTTTTTAAACGTAAAAATGCGGTATCCTGATGCCGGCCCACAATTTGGTTTAGATGTTATTAATGGAATGACATTTGTTGAGGCTGCAAACACTCATTACGGAGGGTTGGTTGGCCAAAATAACCAGCATAACTTTTTTGTGGATTATATGATACCGACTTTAGCAGATATAATTTCTCCGTTAAAAGACAAGCTTTTAACACCACTACAGATAAACCGGGTGGAACATCCTGAATTACACGAAAATTATTTCTTAAATGAGCCTATGCTAAAAGACGATAACACTTATGGACCTTCAGATATTATAGAAGCCTTTAATTGGGATGACTACTTTAATTATATTAGCATGGTAGGTTTGCAACACTGTACAGCCTTCAATTCACTTTATCCAGAAAATTCAAAAGAAAGATATTACTTTCTTAATTATATTCGATTAGACGCAATGGCTCTAAAAAATTAATAATATGAAAATTATATTTATAATATTTATTTTAATTGCAAACCTTAATCTTTATTCACAAGATTTAGAACATCTTGCTAAACAAGATACTATTTATATTGTTTTAAAAGATATTGATAAGAACTATAGCAAACAGTATGAAGGCTTTAAATACAGAAGTACGGTATATCCAAAATTCTCTGAATTCCAGCTTACAGGAGAGGATGGAATACCAATTATAATCCATGCCCCTAAGGCTTATCCAGTATATAGTGTAAAGAAAAAGATATTTACACATAAAAACATTTTTAATATTATTGACTTAGAATATATAGAAAAGATTGGTATTGCAAAATTATTTGCTCAAACATTAGGCTTAATAAACCCAAGCCGAAAAATATTTTTTGTATTGGATGAAGAAGATTTGAAAAAGAAATATGTAAGGCTAAAAAAAGTAGAAGTAATTGGAGTATTATTTAGCAAAATATGATTTAGGACTGAGGTTTGTAATTTTGTTCATTACAACTGTTTCATTTTCACAAGATTTAGAAAACCTTGCTAAACAGGATACAATATATATTGCTTTAAAGGATATTGATAAGAACTATAGCAAACAGTATGAAGGCTTTAAATACAGAAGTACAGTACACACAATTTTTGCTGAATACCAAATTATTGAACCAAACGGAAAGCAAATTATAATTCATGCCCCTAAGGCATACCAGCTCTTCTCAGTTAAAAGAAAAGAGTTTTTTAAAAAAAATAAAAATAATATTATTAACTTAAAATATATAGAAAAAACAGGTGTTGTAAAAGTATTTATCGAAACCTTTAAATTAATTAACCCAAGCCGAAAAATATTTTATGTATTTGACGAGAGGGATTTGAAAAAAACACACATGAAGCTAAAGAAAGTTGATGTGGTTGCTGCTGTGTATAGTAAAATATAAGTAAATGTTGAGACTTCTAATTCTATTTATTACAACTGTTTCATTTTCGCAGGATTTAGAACATCTTGCTAAACAAGATACTATATACCTTGCTTTAAAAGATATTCATACAAGTTTTAGTAAACAATATAAAGGGTTTGAATATATAAGTACAGTACATCCTAATTTTGCTGAATACCAAATTATTGAGCCAAATGGTAAACTCATCGTGATTCATGCAGCTAAACCTTATCCATTATTAAGAGTGAAAAGCAAAAAATTTCTAAAAAAAAATGGCTTAAATATTATAAACTTGGAATATGTGGATAAAATCGGAGTAAGCAAACTATTCCCTGAAACATTGGGTTTAATAAATCCAAGCCGGAAAATATTTTTCATTTTTGATGAAGAGCACCTGAAAAAAAAATATATCAATTTGAAGCAAGTCGATTTAGTTGCAGTGTTTTATAGTAAAATATAAATAAATGCTGAGACTTCTAATTCTATTTATTACAACTGTTTCATTTTCACAAGATTTAGAACATCTTGCTAAACAAGATACTATACATATTGCTTTAAAGAATATTCATACAAGTTTTAGTACAAAATATAAAGGGTTTGAATACATAAGTACAGTACATGCTAACTTTTCTGAATATAGAATTATTGAGCCAGACGGTAAGCAGATTATTATTCATGCTGCAAAATCATATCCTGTACTAAATCTAAAAAGGAAAAAATTTCTTAAGGAAAATAGTTCAAACATTATTAAACTTGAATACGTTGAAAAAATTGGTGTAGCTAAATTATTTCCTCAAACATTAAATGTAAACTCATTACGGAAAATATTTTTTGTATTCGACGAGAGAGACTTAAAGAAAAAGTATATTAAGCTAAAAAAAGTTAATGTGGTTGCTGCTGTATACGATAAAATATAATTAAATGCTGAAATTCCTATTTCTATTTATTGCAACTGTTTCATTTTCCCAGGATTTAGAACATCTTGCTAAACAAGATACAGTTTATATTTTTTTAAAAAATATCGATAAAAATTTTAGTGATAATATAAAGGGTTTGAATACAGAAGTACAGTACACACAATTTTTGCTGAATACCAAATTATTGCTTTCAAAATTGTATCTTTAGTAGATGATTCACAGGAAAGAGATGCGGTAAAGCGTTTAGGCTGGGGTTGTGAATTGCTTTCAAAATTGTATCTTTAGTAGATGATTCACAGGGTGCGCTGTTTTTTGCCGTTGTGGCTTACCGTTGTGAATTGCTTTCAAAATTGTATCTTTAGTAGATGATTCACAGGAATCCTGCCTGCAAAGGCGACCCAATAAAAGTTGTGAATTGCTTTCAAAATTGTATCTTTAGTAGATGATTCACAGGCTTTATTATATCACTCCACCGGGAAGTGTGTTGTGAATTGCTTTCAAAATTGTATCTTTAGTAGATGATTCACAGGGAAATTAACGCCTTTACTTTTACATCACTAGTTGTGAATTGCTTTCAAAATTGTATCTTTAGTAGATGATTCACAGGAAAAAGCAAATAATAAATTAGGCAATCTAAGTTGTGAATTGCTTTCAAAATTGTATCTTTAGTAGATGATTCACAGGCTGCTGAAAACTACATCTATTCTGATTTAGGTTGTGAATTGCTTTCAAAATTGTATCTTTAGTAGATGATTCACAGGTCTATATTTGTATCAACATCATCAACATCAGTTGTGAATTGCTTTCAAAATTGTATCTTTAGTAGATGATTCACAGGTTGCCAAATCCATTAACTATATGTTTTTCGTTGTGAATTGCTTTCAAAATTGTATCTTTAGTAGATGATTCACAGGAAATGGAAGATATTGACCCAAGCAAAATAGGTTGTGAATTGCTTTCAAAATTGTATCTTTAGTAGATGATTCACAGGAGTGTGCCAATGGGTATTTACACTTCGCAGTTGTGAATTGCTTTCAAAATTGTATCTTTAGTAGATGATTCACAGGGCAACAAATGAAACTATGGCACGATACTAAGTTGTGAATTGCTTTCAAAATTGTATCTTTAGTAGATGATTCACAGGTATTTAACAATTAATAAAGAGCAAAAACAGTTGTGAATTGCTTTCAAAATTGTATCTTTAGTAGATGATTCACAGGTCACCAATTTGTAAGGCAGTGCCCTTTTTTGTTGTGAATTGCTTTCAAAATTGTATCTTTAGTAGATGATTCACAGGTAGGGTAATGACAATAATGGGAGTGGTAATGTTGTGAATTGCTTTCAAAATTGTATCTTTAGTAGATGATTCACAGGTTCCACTTTTGGGGAAATTACCGAAAGATGGTTGTGAATTGCTTTCAAAATTGTATCTTTAGTAGATGATTCACAGGTGTAGTTTTCTGAACATCACCCATAGCATCGTTGTGAATTGCTTTCAAAATTGTATCTTTAGTAGATGATTCACAGGTTGAATTGCAAATTTGATAAACATTTTAGCGTTGTGAATTGCTTTCAAAATTGTATCTTTAGTAGATGATTCACAGGCGCTTATACTGGTCGATATCACCATCATCTGTTGTGAATTGCTTTCAAAATTGTATCTTTAGTAGATGATTCACAGGACATCGCTATTTTTCAACATCGGCAGGCGGTTGTGAATTGCTTTCAAAATTGTATCTTTAGTAGATGATTCACAGGCGCCTTTATGGAAATTTGCGAAGCTTACAGTTGTGAATTGCTTTCAAAATTGTATCTTTAGTAGATGATTCACAGGCCATTCATGCCTTAATTTATGTCTTTGCTCGTTGTGAATTGCTTTCAAAATTGTATCTTTAGTAGATGATTCACAGGAAACAGCCGGTGTTAAAGTTTCAGGTTCCAGTTGTGAATTGCTTTCAAAATTGTATCTTTAGTAGATGATTCACAGGACCCGGACAGGGTGCTAAATGAGCTTAAGGGTTGTGAATTGCTTTCAAAATTGTATCTTTAGTAGATGATTCACAGGCAACGCAAAGAAGCAGAAAAGGAAACTGCAGTTGTGAATTGCTTTCAAAATTGTATCTTTAGTAGATGATTCACAGGTTTCAGGATTTATCAATCAGCAATTTTGATGTTGTGAATTGCTTTCAAAATTGTATCTTTAGTAGATGATTCACAGGACCATAGAATATGTTAAGCAGGAAGTTTTTGTTGTGAATTGCTTTCAAAATTGTATCTTTAGTAGATGATTCACAGGCTGCTGAAGTAATAGGACCAGGAAGACCGGTTGTGAATTGCTTTCAAAATTGTATCTTTAGTAGATGATTCACAGGCGCTTCCTGATGTCGCTATTCAATGATTTAGTTGTGAATTGCTTTCAAAATTGTATCTTTAGTAGATGATTCACAGGTGTAAAGAGAATGGGGTTTGATATCATTCGTTGTGAATTGCTTTCAAAATTGTATCTTTAGTAGATGATTCACAGGAGAACCATTACAACGGGTATATTAGGTATGGTTGTGAATTGCTTTCAAAATTGTATCTTTAGTAGATGATTCACAGGCGTGCGTGTACGCAGGGATAGCGACAATACGTTGTGAATTGCTTTCAAAATTGTATCTTTAGTAGATGATTCACAGGATATCCTTTGCAAGAAAAAGGAATAGGTTGTTGTGAATTGCTTTCAAAATTGTATCTTTAGTAGATGATTCACAGGTACAATCATTACTAAGAATGGATAAAGCACGTTGTGAATTGCTTTCAAAATTGTATCTTTAGTAGATGATTCACAGGATAAGATGGTTTCAGAATACCCTGCAGCGTGTTGTGAATTGCTTTCAAAATTGTATCTTTAGTAGATGATTCACAGGGTTCCTGATAGTATCATATGTTTTGAGGTAGTTGTGAATTGCTTTCAAAATTGTATCTTTAGTAGATGATTCACAGGCCACTATCATCAATGCTTTGTTTTAAGCCTGTTGTGAATTGCTTTCAAAATTGTATCTTTAGTAGATGATTCACAGGATAGAATGGTTTGGCAAATATTCTGGGATAGTTGTGAATTGCTTTCAAAATTGTATCTTTAGTAGATGATTCACAGGATACCAGCGCTAAAAATCTGGTATCCTGTTATTTACTGTTGTTTTTAGAATTTGAAAAAACATCTGTCTTTTAGCAAATTCTCAAATGTAAATCAGGAATTTTTAATCCTAAAACAACTCTAATTGTTGTCCTGGGGTGTCCTTGGGCATTTCTTTCTGGCCATAAAAAATTTCCATCATGCCAAATTGCTTATCCGTTATTTGCATTACACCTACTTTTCCATGTTTTGGTAAAATTCTTTTTACACGTTTTGTATGCACTTCTGCATTTTCTCGGCTTGCGCAAAACCTCAGGTATATTGAAAACTGAAACATCGTAAAGCCATCGTCCAATAACTCTTTTCTAAACTTTGTTGCGGCCTTACGATCAGTTTTTGTTTCTGTCGGAAGATCAAAAAACACTAATACCCACATAGTACGATATTGGTTTAATCTTGAGTAATGGTCAGGCCCCATACACCATTTTTATACTGTTAGTTCAAAAACCGGATACAGTATTTTTCTGCTTACGCCTGTATAGCATTCATATAGACTGTTTGTGGTACGGCTCATAGCAACCATAAGCGGGCTACGTTTTCCTTCTATAACAACATCCAGTGCAGGTATAGTTAGCAACTGCGCCTTGATTTGTGTAGACAGTTCCTCAAAATTATCAACCCGTTTGGTTAAGTTATATACTAATGCATCAACATATATCCTGTAAGGCTCCATAATATCGTCTGCCAGGCAAAAAGAATTATATTTATTACTGTGAAAAATACCTACAGAGGGCAATAACCCCGTACTTATTAATGCCCTTGCGGTTATGGCTCTTAGTATTGCATACCCATAATTTAATAGTCCGTTTGGCGCCACACCCTTTTGATTTCGGCTAAAGTCCGGTACGTGTGTAAAAAGGTTCTGGAAATAAAATGCTGCAGCTATAGCTTCGTGATTTTCTGAATCGCCGCTTTTGACTTCATCTGCCCAACGCCTTAATTTTTTGGCATCTACTTCTCTGGCATTTAAATGATAAGCCTGGTTGCTTATTTTAGCACTAATAGTTTGCTGCCAAAGGTTTTTCTTGAGTGGGACACTGGCATTTAGCTGGTGCCTGTAGCGTTCGGTTTGTTCGCTATGGCCGGTAAGCGGCTGCAAAAAACCACAGGGCAGGTGTTGTTTATCGCAGGTTATCACGGCAGTCTTGTTTTCTATGAGCTTAGTTAAAACTCCTGCTGTAATTGTAATTTGCGGGTGCTCCAGTACTATATACCCTAAATCTTCTATTGGAATGGTGACTGGTGATTTGTCTTCATCAGGAAAACTCACCACCAGCTGTTCATTCTTTGTACTCAGATAAGCGGGGTTGCCGAAAAAGAGGGTTCGCTTTATCATTTACTTTAGGTTTAAAAATTTCAGACTATCATCATGCTTTAGTGATATTGCCTAAGCGGTCGACATTTAATTTTATACAAAATTCAGATATCTTCATCCTATCTGGAGTCATTGTAGTTTGCAGCTTATTCTGACTTTCTAACTCTCCTAATTTTGTTTTCGCGTCGTATTGCTTAATCAAATACGCAATATCATGCCTTACAAAATAGCTTTCAGTTCCAGACGCTTTTTCAAGCTTATAGATTCTATTCTTTTGCTCCTTGGTTAAGTTTTTAAAATCTATAGCCTTCATAGGATCCCTTTCCTCTTCTGTGGGTACATATACCAAATCATTTGGCGAAATGCAATACAGCAATGCATTGCCTTTCTCATTTGTTTCAGGCACTGAGTTTAACCCTTGCTTTTGGCGTTCAATAACTATATTCAACGGAACCGTTTCATAGCTTCGCTTACCGTTTTCATCTTGGTATATGGCAAAAAACAGGTTGGTCCCTTTATCGGCTTCAACCCATTTATGCCTTGTGCCAATTTTTACACCAACAGAAAATCGGCTAGTGCCACTTTCTGCGATGGGTACTCTGTATATGGGTACTTTTCTTTTGGAATTAAAATTACCAATTCCATCAATACTGAAAGCTTTGTTGATATCATCATTTGAAATTCTTAAATGTTCCAATAGCTCTTCTCTTATTTTAAAGTCTGGAATCTTATCAATAAATTTCTTTGCATCTTCAGCCGATTTTATACCTCCTTGACCTCGATTTGAAAGTTCGAATATAGATTGCCTCCGTCTAAATTTTTCAGTCTTTAATTTAAATGCAGTTGAAATAATAGGCATATTAGTTTTGCCAATTATTGGATATTTATCTAAATATTTTTGAGTGTCAGTAACTTTAGAATTATTGGCTATAAATACTCTTTCGACCTCTGACCTTATGAACTCATCTGTAATGAATTCTCGTTTTCCTACATTCTTACTAATCTTTAAAATTTCAAATTCATACATCTTTTTACTATATGGCATTGGAGTATGCATTGATTTGCGTATCGCCCAGCTATCACCTTTAACTTGTTTTATAAAATCCTTTTTAGGTTTACCGTCCTTGCCAATCCTTACATTTCCATTTTCATCTTTATAGCTTTGGTACTTGTTAACAGCTTTATTAATTACCCTAAGGTTTTGTTTAAAACTCACTACAATACCTCCAAGAATATTTTTTGCATCTTCAGTAAATGTTCCCCAGGGTTTTAAAAAGTCTTTTGGCACTTCTTTTTCTATTATTTCACCCGTTTTTGATTCAATGTAAGATACCTTTACAAATTTTCTGAGTTTGCGGTTTAGGTCAAAACGCTCGTTAGATTTTGCAAACCTGTTATTTAACAAATTAATATGGTCTCGGGTAGCACAAGCAATTACCAGTGCATCTAAAGCATGGTGACGGTGGTCTATACGTTTTTTCTGGAAAACTTTTTGTAATGTAATAGGCTGTAATTCCGGTATAGGTTTTCCATTCTTATTTAAGGCTATAAAACTTACACCTTCTGAAATATCTTTTTCTGTCCGTAATTGCTGCATTCTTTCAAAACGCGGTATAATCAATTCGTTCCACACATCGTTAAGGCCCCAGTCCTGGCGGAGTATGCTTGTTATCTGTCCGTTTCCGGGCAATACATTTTTAGAATTTACCCCGTCATCGTTAGTGTCTTCCCTCACAATATTTGACAGCGTTTTCGAAATAAATTTACTAATATAGCGCGTGTCATTCATCTGGCGCTCTATCATCTTGTCAGGAATTTCCTCAAGCAAAAGTTTAGTGCGCTTAGCTGGGTTTTTTGCGTAGTTTTCCTTTACAAAAGATTTATAGGTGTCTTCAGTCATTATATAAAGCCCCTTTATAACCTCCGTGCCATAGTGTTTTTTTATAAACTCAAGCCCAAGTTGCTTGTCCTTGAGCTTATTGACTGCTGATTCACAGATTACTTTATTACTAAAACTATCGTCAAAATAGCGGCTTTGCGGTATTATATGCTCTATTTCATACTCGTGCGTAAACAGCTTATTAAGTGGTATTATTTGCCCAGTATATGGAGAACAATATTTTTGCTCCAGCCACAGTTTATAGCGTTGCAATTCTGATTTAGTAGGCTGGGCTGTTTTACTTATTTTAAGTATATCGTCAGGAATTGGTATACTGGAATTTAAAACTCCATCTTCATATATTTTAAGTGCTTCCTGCTGCATGGGTGAAAATGGCCGTACGTTATCTACATTACTATCAACTAATAATTCAGCCAGCAAAGCTTTTATGCGCAAATTGGTGTTTTCATTATCAGAAATTTTATTAGTAAGCCTTTTACGTTCATCAGCCGTTTTTTTCATTTCACGTCCCAGCTCTACATGAATTTCATTGAAAAAACCTTTTTCGCCTTTACCGTATTTTACCCATATATCCCTAACTACACGCAATGCTTCTGTAACAACCTGTTCCACTATAGGATTGCGTAACGAATGTTGTTCAAAATCTTTTAAAAATTCTTCAAGGCCTGTTACAGAATCCCATTTACCTGCCAATGCCGCTTCAGAATGGCGGTCGTATACAACATATTGAGCAAGCCATAGCTGTAATCCCTTAAAATCAGTTTTTGTAGTAAGGTGAATTGCTTTTTCGCGCACACGGTTTTTTATTTCCTCGTCATATTCACCGGTTATTATCTTGTCAATCCTGATTTTGGTTTTAGCATCTATAGCATCCCAATCCCAGTACTTACCCATTCGCATAAGGGGCAACAGTTTTTTTACGGCTTTTTCTGAAAATGAACCATATTCACTTTTAAAAGGAGGAAATTTTTTAAACTCTTCTGCAAAGGAGTGCTCATCTATACTGTGTTTCCTGGCAAATGATTTTAATGCCTCTTCATATTGCTTTTTATCATTAACAGAATATATAATATGCCAAAGCCTATATTCTATCTCAGGGGATAGGAAGCCGTCTGGAAGGTTTTCTACCTTTTTAAGTCTCTTACTTATTTCAAAACCGGTTTCGTTGCAGGGGTATGTTTTAGATTTATCATCTTCTTTTTCCTTGGTATCGTCAAATACATAGTTCCAGCGGAACTTAGCTATTTCTTTTGCAAGTTCTTTATTAAATGCGGCAGGTTTAGCAGATGGGAACTTCTCTTTAAGTACCGGCGTTAGCAAATAATTGAGTACGCCTTTGTGGTTAACCTCTTTTTGCGACATTAAAAAATCAAATAGCTTTTCTAAATCCTCACTGGTTTTTAAAAATAAAGACGTAACATCGGTATCATCATCTTTGTTAATAATTTTTAAGTTAAAAAGCCATTGCCACACCCTAAATTCCTGATAAAGCGGGTGCGATTTAGGAATAGCCTTCAGGTATTCTTTTTGATCAACCGTGTTTCCTTCTTTATCTTTTGTCTTAAACACACGGTACTCTAAGGTACAATTGCTTACAGACGATTTTTGGCTGCGTAGCGGGCGTTGGTAAAACAGTATGTCATCTACAAAAAGATGTACAAAATCTCTTTTACTAAGATTAAGCCGGTGTGCCTCATTATTACGGTAGAGTTCGCGTACACAGTCGTTATAAAGTTCGTCTGTAAAAAGCTCAGGCTGTAATGCAATTTGATTTTTAAGAATAGCTATAAGCTCATCCTTGTAAAATTTACGCTCTATGGTACGTACTAACTTGCCTTTGATTTTCTGGTTAGGGTTTTTAAGCAGGGCATCATAAATATAAGTACCTACTGTTTTATTTGAGGACTCTATTTCATGCTGTGTTTTTGCTTTTACAAGTCCCCAGTCATCTGCGCCGGGAGCTCTAAAACTTCGCTTTTCTACACCGTCTTTATCGGTTTTGATACTACCATCGTCATTTAAATCGGTAGTAACTATAAAATCACGGATCTTATCTTTCCAGTCTACTAAAGATATTTTACTGGAACGGCGGTATATCCATCCATTTTCTAAAATTAACGAATACCATGTTTCACCTTTTTTATTAGGCTCTTCATCAGCAGTAACGTCAACAATTTTCAAGGAGTAAAAAGCTACTTCCTTATTCTTATTTTCCTCGTACTCTTCACCACGCAACTGATAGTAGCCGCGTTTTTGGTTAAAGTTTAAAAGTATCCAGGCAAGTTCTTCACCACTTAGCTTTTGCGTCAGCGCCTTTTTACGCAAATAAAAAATAGTCCAGTCATAAGGTACCTTTTTACCACCACTAACTAATTCGGGCTGGTGTATCTTAAAATCCTCAAGCATTTCTTCAAATGCTTTCTTAAAGATAAAGTCTTTATTATTGTAAGCCAGCTTAGGTTCAGTATTTTCATAGAACTGCCCTAATTTCTTTTCAAAATCTATTTGCGCGGCAAAGTGCTGGGGTAAAAAACCTAAGATGTTTAAAACCCTGTGCAGGCGTTCGCGGCGCAGTAAGCTACGCTCGCGCAAGTGCCGTGTACCCCTGAAACCTGTGCGGGAAGCAGTTTGGGTTTCAGTGGGTTTTCCACTTCCAAAATTATCTATAATATCCTGGCTCATGGGAATTATACGGCTGCCCATTCCCAGTATTTTTCCTTGTTTCTGTTTAAAATCCTGTTCTACTAAGGCCCAGCCTATACTGTTTGTGCCCAAATCTAATCCTAAAACAATACTCATATATGGTTGATTTATTTGTAAATGATAACATTATAATAAATATTCAATTATAATGTTTTTATGGAAATAATTTCTACCCATTAATAGGTATTTTACTACTTTGCTATTGTGAGTAAAAGATATTTAATTATATTGCACTACAATTTGAAAGCAATTCACAATAAGGATTATTCCGTTGTGTAAACATTTGGGTTGCCTCTTGTCCATAATCAGGAGGCTTTTTTTATGGATTTTAGTATTAGAAGAGAGAAATGCAATTTTAGGTAATGATAAACAAAAATTCTCCAAGTAAGCTACTTTATCTTTTTCTGCCTGAAACAAACGCTCATAAAGTTCGACAAGTTTATCTAATAAATTAAAATTGCATGTATTGTGTTTCTATCGGGCCTTGATTAATATTATATCACTAACTCTTTGAACAGGACAGCTCCCTAAACGTATTTTTGCGTTGCTTAGTGCCCATCTTGTACCTTGGTTACAAGCAGAAACAACCAAAAATTAAGGTTAGGCGTAGTAAAATCATGGCACTTTCGGATATCAAGATTTTACCAACATACCATAAATACTTTAAGGAGCTATAGGTTATGGAGTATATCCGTTACACGCCTTGTTACCATCCTTGGTATAGAAGTGACATTGAGTTGTTAGTTTGACTTAATTCTGCCATCAGTGATGGCAGAATTGGAAATGCACAATTGTGCTTGATTGTAATAGTAAGATTTTTTAGACTTTGTATAGTTAGTATTTTAGCCTATAGCTGAATGATTAGGGTTTGTAAACTTTTAGATTATTTACTGCCTCCATTGAATTTTAGAAATCAGTATGTCTAAATTCAAACAGATAAGGGAGCTACAAAATTTGATACAGGAAGAACTCTCTGCAAATTCCCGGATTTTCGGTCGGACTATCCAAAGAATAGAATCTGGATAGTACCAAAAGTACATAACCTTAAAGCACTTGCAAAAGCACTCAACATGGCAGAAAATGAACTGTCTGGATTATCAGTTAAGACAGAATATATCCCAGTTGAAGAAAATCATATTCAAGTAGAAGAAGTAAGAACTAATTTAGATTACCAGAGGATGAAACTAATCAACCTTTCTTCGATTCTATTTGTCATACTACCACCGCTAAATATACTTGTTTTACATTGTATTTTGTGACACATTTTTAAAAATTTCTTTGGTGCCACAAAAAGCGCCACAAATTATGGACGTTTTCAAAATTTTGACCGTACAGTGATAAAATAAAAAAACCTGCAACTTCGTAAAGTGCAGGTTTTATGCGATTTAGCGTACTTTATAAAAAATAAAGTTAGATTTTAGTGGGCGATGAGGGATTCGAACCCCCGACCCTCTGGGTGTAAACCAGATGCTCTGAACCAACT
>NZ_WWEP01000024.1 GCF_009848495.1 Flavobacterium sp. MK4S-17 | reverse complement strand
TTTTTTTATTTGTGGTTATTATCATTTAAACAGCAGTATAACCTCCGTCTGCAATAAAATAACTGCCGGTGGTAAACGATGATTTATCCGAACTTAAAAATACCACAAGGTCAGCCACTTCCTCCGGGGTACCAAGCCTGTTCATAGAAGCTTTTGCTGCTACCGCTTTCATAGACTCCTCATCAAGGTTATTATCCAGCAGCGGGGTGTGTATGTAGCCGGGCCCAACAGCGTTGCAACGAATATTTTTCTGGCCGTACTCGGCTGCAATATTTTTGGTCAGCCCAACCACACCATGTTTAGCAGCCGTATAGGCACAGCTATTGGGTGCAGCTACAGTACCATGAATAGAGGCAATATTTACTATGCTGCCACCGCCGTTTTTTTCCATTTGCTCCAGTTGGTAACGGCATCCGTAAAAAACACCGCTAAGGTTAATACCGATAACCTTATCCCATCCGTCAATATCATATTCACCTGTTGGTGCAGCGGGGCCGCCTATACCTGCATTATTGCAGGCAATGTCAATCCTGCCATACTTTTCAACCGTTGCTTCAACAAGCCTTTTATTATCTTCCGCCTTAGATGAGTCTGCATTTACAAAAAAAGCATCGCCACCGGCATCTTTTATAGCTTTAACTGTTTCTTCACCATGCGCTTCGTTAATATCCGAAATCACAACTTTTGCACCTTCCTGTGCATACGCCTCGGCAATGGCCCTACCAATACCCGACCCGGCACCGGTAACCACTGCTACTTTATCTTTTAATAAAGTCATAATATAAAATTTTTGAATTACTACTATAAATTTACGGCTCTTTAAGCTTATAATCAGGGTTAACATAGCTAATTAATATAAGTTTAATAGTTGTGCAACTTCTATATTTAACAGGCGTGCAAAGGCACAATTCGCTACCTTTGCAGGTATGTTTGCCTTAATTGACTGCAATAATTTTTATGCTTCCTGCGAAAGGGTTTTCCAGCCGGAATGGCGGGGTAAGCCTGTTGTGGTTTTATCTAACAACGACGGGTGTATAATTTCGCGCAGTGAAGAGGCAAAAGCACTGGGGATACCCATGGCTGCACCCGAATTTAAAATACGGGATGAACTGAAAAAGCATAATGTAAAGGTTTTTTCATCTAATTACTCCCTTTATGGCGACCTTAGCCATCGGGTTATGGAAACCATTAAACTTTTTACCCCTAATGTAGAAATATACAGTATTGATGAGGCTTTCCTTGACTTTAACGGAATTACCATAGCCGATTTTTACCAATACGGCGTGCAAATTAGGAACCAGACATGGAACTGGCTGAGCCTGCCAATATGTGTGGGTATAGCACCAACTAAAACGCTTGCAAAGGCAGCCAATAGGATAGCTAAAAAATACCAGGACAGGACAGGCGGCGTATATGTAATGGATAGTGAGGAGAAACGCATAAAAGCCTTAAAGTGGCTTAAAATAGAAGATGTGTGGGGCATAGGCTACAGAACCGCACGCAAGCTAAAGGCTAAAAATGTACTTACTGCATACGACTTTACCGAACCTCATCTTGAAAATTGGATAAAAAAGGAAATGGGCGTTATAGGGCTGCGTATAAAATATGAGTTGGAAGGAACTCCTGCCATTGGCGACGGGCAGGTGCCCGAACACAAAAAAAGCATTGCCACAACCCGGAGTTTCCCAAAACAGCTTACAGACTTTGACCTGCTGCGTGAACGCGTTTCTACATTTGCAACCGTTACCGCCGAAAAGCTGCGTAAACAGCAATCCTTATGCTATACGGTTATAGTGATGCTGGTGGCAGATAAGCACAGCATTGACAACCCGAAGTACCATTACAGCCTTGCCGCTACGCTGCCCTTTGCCACCAATTCTGCACTAACTATAAGCAAAACCGCCATTTCCCTGCTAAAACAGTTACTGGAAAACACCGATACTAAAAAATTTAAGAAAGCCGGGGTAATAGTAAGCGAGTTGATACCCGAAAATGCAAAACAACTCAATATGTTTCAGGACGAAAACCCGAAGCACAAGGCTTTAATGAAAGCTATAGACAGTACCAACCTGAAAATGGGCAGCCGCATAGTGCGCCTGGCTACACAGGCAGAAAAGACATGGGATATGAAACAGGAACTGCTGTCACCACGCTACACTACTGATATAAAAGAAATACTGATTGCTAAATGCAGATGAAAAAAAATAAGCCGAAACTTACTTTTTATCCTGCCGGGCAGGAAAGCGATATACAGCTGCCTTTTATAACATCGGGAGTAAAAGCAGGGTTTCCATCGCCCGCGCTTGATTTTATGGAGTATAAAATAGACCTGAATAAATATGTTGCCAAAAACCCCATAACAACATTTTATGTAAAGGCCGAAGGACATTCTATGCAGGATGCGGGTATAGATGACGGCGATATTATGGTAGCCGACCGCAGCCTTGAGCCTGCCAGCGGCAAAATTGCCATTTGCCTTATAGATGGCGAATTTACCGTAAAACGGCTCAAGATGGAAAACGGCAGCCTTTACCTTATGCCCGAAAATACCGACTACAAGCCTATTGAAGTAACTGAAAACAATCAGTTTATAATATGGGCAATAGTTACTTATGTCATAAAAAAAGTAGCATAGCCCAACTGCAAGCATGGAAGTAAAACAGATAACTAAAACACAAATAGCAGTAATGTCTGTAGCTGCTGGTATATGTGTAGCCAATATATATTATAATCAACCTATATTAAAGGATATATCGCACAATTTTGATGTAACCGAAAGTGATGCCGGGATAGTTTCGGTACTTGCACAGGCAGGGTATGGATTAGGCTTATTTTTTTTAACACCGTTGGGCGACAAACTGAACAGGAAAAAACTAATCATCATTTTAATGTTGCTCCTGGCAGGTGTGCTTATAGGTACAACCTTTGTAGAAAATTTTTTCTGGCTATGCATTTTTAGCCTCTTAACAGGCTTAATGAGCGTTGCAGCACAGGTAATACTGCCAATGGCTGCCAGTATGGATAAAATAAATCGTGGGCGCACCGTAGGCATAATATTTACAGGGATATTAGTAGGTATTTTGGCTGCAAGGGTGTTTAGCGGTGTTATAGCAGGCTTGTTTAATTGGCGTTATGTATATGGCATAGCTGCCGGCATGGTATTATTAAGCACTATAGTAATATATTTTTCGTTACCCGATATTAAGGCTGCCTTTAGCGGTAATTATGCAAACCTCCTTTCATCTACATTATACCAGCTAAAGCGTTTTCCGTTATTGCGTAAAACAGCACTGCTTGGCGGACTGGTATTTGGTATTTTCTGTTCTTTCTGGACAACACTTACATTTCACTTAAGTGGCAGCCCGTTTAATTACGAAACTGATATTATCGGTTTATTCGGCATCCTGGCAATAGGAGGTGCATTACTGGCTCCGCTGTTTGGAAAACTTGCAGATAAAGGAAATACGCAAAGGTCGCTGCTGTTTTCTGTTACCATAGTAATAGCAGGTATAATAGCCGTAATGATTTATCCCTTCTCTGTTGTGGCAGTTACAATAGCAGTATTGCTTATAGATGTAGGCGTACAGGCTACTCAGGTAACCAATGTTGCCACTATATATACACTGGATGAAACAGCCCACAGCCGTATAAACACAGCCTATATGACAAGTTATTTTATAGGTGGTGCGCTTGGCACATTCGCAGGAATTAAATGCTGGCAGATTGGTGGATGGAACATGGTAAACTGGCAACTCGTTTTCTGGGGAATATTGGCCCTTACTGTGGTACTGCTTAAAAAAAGGAAAAAACTGTGATACCCGAAAACGTTTTCTTTTAAGTATATTTACACCTCAAACAAATTTTACATATGAGTAATGCCTATAAACTAACGGTAAACGGCAGCAGTGTTTTTGATGTTTCTGAAGAAAGCCTTTCCGGGCTTGATGCCATAAATACTGCACCGCAGCACTATCACATATTAAAAAACAACACCCCTTTTACGGCAAAAGTTACTTCTGCCGATTTCCTTGCAAAACAATATACGGTTTCGGTTAATAACAACAGTTATACTGTAAACATTGCCAACGAACTGGATCTGCTCATTAAACAAATGGGATTTGAAGTGGGCAATGCCAAACAGGTAAATGAAATAAAAGCACCCATACCCGGCCTTATACTGGAAATTAATGTAACCGTTGGGCAGGAAGTAGAGGAAAACACCCCGCTTTTGGTACTGGAAGCCATGAAAATGGAAAACACCTTTAATTCCCCACGGGCAGGCATAATTAAATCTATCGCCGTTAAAAAAGGAGATGCCGTAGATAAAGGCAGGTTATTAATTGAATTTGAATAGCAGTAAAGTATGAAAAAAATACTAGTAGCCAACAGGGGCGAAATTGCCATAAGAGTAATGCAGACCGCTAAAAAAATGGGTATTAAAACCGTAGCGGTATTCTCGGCAGCCGACAGAAATGCACCGCACGTAAAATTTGCCGATGAGGCTGTTTATATTGGCGAGGCTCCCTCCAGCCAGTCCTACCTGTTAGGCGATAAAATAATAGAAGTAGCCAAAGCATTGGGTGTAGATGGCATACACCCCGGTTATGGCTTTTTAAGTGAAAATGCCAATTTTGCCGAGGCGGTTGAAAAAAGCGGGATTACTTTTATTGGGCCTAAGCCCCATGCCATACGCATTATGGGTAGCAAGCTCGGCGCAAAAGATGCCGTTAAAGCGTATAACATACCTATGGTTCCCGGGCTTGATGAGGCCATTACCGATGTGGAAAACGCAAAAAAAGTAGCAAAAGAAATAGGCTTTCCCGTGCTTATAAAAGCATCAGCCGGAGGTGGTGGAAAAGGTATGCGGATAGTAGAGAAGGAAGCCGATTTTGAATCGCAGATGGAACGTGCTATAAGCGAAGCTACTTCTGCCTTTGGTGATGGTTCCGTTTTTATAGAAAAATATGTGGCTTCACCCCGCCATATAGAAATACAGGTAATGACCGACAGCCACGGAAACATACTGTACCTTTTTGAAAGGGAGTGCAGCATTCAGCGCCGCCACCAAAAAGTGGTGGAAGAAGCTCCTTCATCTGTTTTAACACCAGAAATAAGGAAACAAATGGGCGAGGCTGCCGTTAAGGTGGCAAAAGCATGCGATTATCTTGGGGCCGGCACGGTGGAGTTCCTGCTGGATGAAAACAAAAACTTTTATTTCCTGGAAATGAATACCCGCCTGCAGGTGGAGCATCCGGTTACCGAAATGATTACTGGGCTTGACCTGGTAGAAATGCAGATAAAAATAGCACGTGGCGAAGCAATGGATATACAACAGGAAGAGCTTGAAATAAAAGGTCATGCTGTAGAACTTCGTGTGTATGCCGAAGACCCACTGAATGATTTTGCACCAAGTGTAGGGCATCTGGATGTGTATAAACTGCCACAGGGTAAAGGCATACGTGTAGATAATGGTTTTGAACAGGGCATGGACGTGCCCATTTATTATGACCCCATGCTTGCCAAGCTGATTACCTACGGCAAAACGAGGGAGGAAGCTATTGAGCTTATGATTGAAGCCATTAATGATTATCATGTTGAGGGTGTGAGTACTACCCTGCCTTTTGGTAAGTTTGTGTGCAGGCATGAGGCTTTCCGTTCGGGCGATTTCGATACGCATTTTGTAAAGAAATATTATGACAGCGAAAAACTGCAATTGGAAACCGATACTGAAGCTGAAATTGCTGCTTATATAGCCCTGAAACAGTACCTTGAAGACCAAAAGATTTTACGACTGCCAATACAATAGCCATGAAAGATAAGATAACAATATTAAACGATAAGATTGCAAAAGCCCGTTTGGGTGGTGGTGAGAAACGTATTGAAAAACAGCACGAAAAGAAAAAGCTTACCGCCCGCGAACGTGTAGAATACCTTATGGATGAAGGTTCCTTTGAAGAAATAGGTATGCTGGTTACCCACCGTACCACCGATTTTGGAATGGAAAATGAAAAGTACCTTGGCGACGGCGTTATAACAGGCCACGGAACCATAAACGGCAGGCTGGTATATATTTTTGCACAGGACTTTACAGTTTTTGGCGGTGCACTATCTGAAACCCATGCAGAAAAGATATGCAAGGTTATGGATATGGCGCTTAAAACCGGTGCCCCCATGATTGGGCTTAATGATTCAGGAGGGGCAAGGATACAGGAAGGTGTACGCTCTCTTGGTGGTTATGCCGATATATTTTACCGCAATGTGCAAAGCAGCGGCGTTATACCGCAAATATCAGCCATAATGGGGCCTTGTGCCGGCGGAGCAGTTTATTCACCTGCCATGACTGATTTTACCATGATGGTAGAAAACACCAGCTATATGTTTGTTACAGGTCCTAATGTGGTTAAAACGGTAACCAACGAAACTGTTACCAGCGAAGAACTGGGAGGAGCAGGCACACATTCTACAAAATCAGGCGTAGCACATATAACTTCTACCAATGATGTGGAATGCCTTGAGGATATTAAAAAACTGCTGAGCTACCTGCCTCAAAACAACAGGGAAACTACGCCGTATGTTCCTATAAAGCTTGAAGATGAGATACGTGAGGAATTACAGGATATAATTCCCGATAGTGCCAATAAACCTTATGACATGCACAGGGTTATCTCCGGTATTATAGATAAGGATTCTTTTTACGAAGTACATAAAAACTATGCCGAAAACATTATTGTAGGCTTTGCCCGCATCGGTGGCAGGAGTATTGGCATAGTTGCCAACCAGCCCCAGCACCTTGCAGGTGTGCTTGACGTAAACAGTTCTGTTAAGGCTGCACGCTTTACCCGTTTTTGCGATTGTTTTAATATCCCGCTTTTAGTGCTGGTAGATGTACCCGGGTTCCTGCCGGGCACCAACCAGGAATGGAACGGTATTATTGTGCACGGAGCCAAATTACTTTATGCACTTAGCGAGGCTACCGTACCGCGTGTTACTGTTATTACACGCAAGGCCTATGGCGGTGCTTATGATGTAATGAATTCCAAACATATTGGCGCCGACCTGAACTTTGCCTGGCCTACAGCAGAGATTGCCGTAATGGGAGCCAAAGGGGCAAGTGAAATTATATTTAAACGTGAAATTTCGGAGGCGGAAGACCCGGCAGCCAAGCTCCTTGAAAAAGAAACCGAGTATGCCGAAAAGTTTGCCAACCCATACCGGGCTGCCGAACGCGGGTTTATAGATGAAGTTATTGAACCGAAGGATACCCGCAGGAAACTAATTAAGGCTTTTAGTATTTTGGAGCATAAAAAAGTTGATACACCAAAGCGCAAGCATGGTAATATCCCGTTATAAGTTAAATAAAAAAGGAGGAACAAATGTTCCTCCTTTTTGTAAGTACCTGGAGTGGGAATCGAACCCACACACCGTAGTACACGAGTTTGAGTCGTGCGCGTCTACCAATTCCGCCATCCAGGCTTTTTTATTGTGAGGGCAAATTTAAAAATATTTATTTAATTTGAGGAAAAATACCGAATAATTTGCTTTCAGGGTTAAATTAAATTCCTAAATTTGCACCTCGTTTACACGACACAACACTAACTAACTACAAAACAACGAATTGAAATGTCGTACCAAGAGCCGGAAGCAAAAATTTTTGCATGTTCTCAAAGTGTGTACCTGGCAGAAAAAATAGCCGAAAGCTA
Organism: Flavobacterium sp. MK4S-17; assembly: GCF_009848495.1. Taxonomy (GTDB): domain Bacteria; phylum Bacteroidota; class Bacteroidia; order Flavobacteriales; family Flavobacteriaceae; genus Flavobacterium. The sequence goes on along the minus strand of NZ_WWEP01000024.1, from coordinate 9,948 downwards.
TGGCGTTCCGCTGGGGAAAGTTACGTTCTCTAAATATAGTGATGGTGAGTTTCAGCCTTCTTTCGAAGAATCGATAAGGGGATTAAGGGTTTTTCTCATCTGCTCAACCTTTCCAAGCTCGGACAACCTAATGGAACTGCTACTAATGATAGATGCAGCAAAAAGGGCTTCTGCAAGGCATATAACGGCTGTTATACCTTACTTTGGATGGGCAAGACAGGACAGGAAAGATAAACCAAGGGTTCCTATAGGAGCTAAACTTGTAGCTAAGCTGCTGGAAACCGCAGGAGCCACAAGGATTATGACAATGGATCTTCATGCAGACCAGATACAGGGCTTTTTTGAGAAGCCGGTTGACCATCTTTTTGCGTCAACCATCTTTCTTCCGCATGTTAAGGAAATGAACCTTGAAAACCTTACTATAGCTTCTCCGGATATGGGAGGCTCTAAAAGGGCTTATGCTTATTCAAAATTCCTTCAAAGCGATGTGGTAATATGCTACAAGCACAGGAAGGCCGCCAATGTAGTTGAAGCCATGGAGCTTATAGGCGAAGTTAAAGGCCGCAATGTTATACTGGTTGACGATATGGTTGATACCGGTGGGACACTAACAAAAGCTGCCGATATGATGATGGAGAGAGGTGCACTAAGCGTAAGGGCTATATGTACACATGCAATACTTTCGGGTGATGCATATGAAAAGATTGAAAACTCGGAGCTGGCAGAATTAATTGTTACTGACAGCATACCGCTTAAAAAGCAGAGCAGTAAAATACGCGTGGTAACCTGCGCCGACCTTTTTGCCGATGTGATGCACAAAGTGCAGAACAACAACTCTATAAGCGGTAAATTTTTAATGTAAATTTTTATTTATTAATTATATTTTATTTCAATGAAATCAATTACGATCAAAGGATCTGAAAGAGAAAGCGTGGGCAAAGCGGCAACGCGTGCGGCACGTAATGCTGGAATGGTTCCTTGCGTGTTATACGGAGGAGAACAACCAGTACACTTTACTGCAGAAGACAAGGATTTTAAAAATCTTGTATACACTCCTAACGTGCACACTGTGGTAATTGACCTTGAAGGCGGCAAACAATTTAATGCTATCCTTCAGGATATACAGTTTCACCCTGTAAGCGACAAAATTTTACACATTGACTTTTACCAGCTTCATGAGGATAAAGAAATCACTATGGAAGTTCCTGTAAAAGTTACAGGTAACTCTAAAGGTGTTATGGCCGGTGGTGTGCTTCGCTTAAACCAGCGTAAACTTAAGGTAAAAGCTTTACCTAAAGACCTGCCTGACTTTGTTGAGGCTAACATTACCAACCTTGAGATGGGTAACAAACTTTATGTTACAGAGCTTGCTCAGGAAAACTACAAATTGCTTCATCCGGACAACACTGTAGTGGCACAGGTACGTATTTCACGTGCTGCTATGAAAGCTGCACAGGAAGCTGCAAAAGCTGCAAAAGGCGGTGCTGCAAAAGGAAAGAAAAAGTAATTATCTTTCATATAATACAAAGCGTCCCAAAAGGGACGCTTTTTTTATGCCTTTAAGCTAATGTAATAAAGGCTTATATTTGCTATATGAACTGGTTTAAATCGTTATTCGCCAAAAGAATTAAACAACCCGAAGATTCAATGAAAAAATATCTTATTGCAGGCCTTGGGAATATTGGTGCAGAATATGTAAATACACGGCACAATATTGGCTTTAAAATACTGGACAGGCTGGCAGGGCAGGAAAATGCAGATTTTAAGACTGCAAAACTTGGCACTGTTGCAGAACTTAAAATAAAAGGAAGAACCGTATTTTTATTAAAGCCGAATACTTATATGAACCTTAGTGGAAAAGCGGTAAAATACTGGCTGGAACAGGAAAAAATCCCGATTGAAAATCTATTAGTTGTAACAGATGACCTCAATCTTTCCTTTGGGACAATACGCATTAAAGGCAAAGGCAGCGATGGCGGCCATAATGGCTTAAAAAGCATACAACAGCTACTAAACACCTCTGATTATCCGCGCTTTCGTTTCGGCATAAGTGATGCATTTAAAAAAGGACAGCAGGTAAATTATGTATTGGGCGAGTGGGATGAGGAGGAAAAAGCAACACTTCCTGAAAGGCTTGATGTTTCGGCTGAAGCCATAAAATCATTTGTATTATCAGGAATTGCGAATACCATGAGCAGCTTTAACGGTAAATAGGTCATTATGAAAAAGTTTTTATTATTCTCGGTTTTAATTTTAACCGGATGCAGCGGACATAAAATGATATCTGATATACAGCAACTAAATCCTGAAAATTGTCCAAAAAACGGCGCTTGCACTATTGAAATAATGCATGGCAAAGCATTGGATGTAAAAACAGATGGCACAGGTAAATTATATTATGCCTTGCAAGATGCAAAAGAAAAATCAGTTATAAAATATACCTATTCAAAACACAGCAATCCTGAATACCAGGATGATTTTTACGATGAGGAAGTTGTATTTGAAGTTGACAAAACTACATCTAAATTAAACCTGACAGGGAAAGATATTCAGAAAACAAAAATGCTGTTTGGCGTTAAATGTTTTTGCAAAGGCAAAGCAGGGTATTATAAAGTTAATTCCGGTTCATTACATTACAGGAAAAAGCAGTTTACTATTTCTGTACCAGAGCTTGTTGAAGGGCAGCTAACAAAAAACATTATAATGTCATTAAAATAAAAAATGGGCGCTAAGGCGCCCATTTTTTATTCAGTATTTATCCTGTTAGTTTATCACTATTTTCTTAACCACTTTTTTACTGCCGTCCTGAACGGTTACAAGGTAAACACCTGATTGCACTGCACCAAGGTTAATATTTCCCGAGAAAATTCCTGTATTGGTGTACGACTGGTTATATACCTCCCTGCCCCTCATATCGTGAACAGCTATTTTTATATCATTACTGGTAGTTGAATCAAAACCAACAGTAAAGCTACCGTTGTTTGGGTTTGGATATAAAGTAAAGTTATCCAGTCCGTACTCGTTTGTTCCTGCAGTAATTTGCTGAGAACATATTTCAACAGACCAAGAGTTTAAAGTTCCGGAGCTAGGTCCTGGATATGGATCTATTAATCCTAATAACCAGTTGCCTGCCGCATTAATATTATTAAAAGCAGATAAACTTTCCCAAGGCGTTATTATTCCAGTAGTAGGTGAACTACAACTAACTGCTGACCCTGCATCACTGAACTTAACATTTAGTCCACTATATAAAATATTTTGCACATAACATTGTGTGTTCCATAATGTTACTTGAGAATCGTTAGGCCCCAAAACTGCTAAAAAAAGATCACTTATATCAGTATGGCTGATATTAACACTAACATTTACACTTGAAGTCGTAGCATTTTGACCCGCTGGAACGGTAATTAAAGATGAACTAAAAGAATCAACGCCATTGGGTATAGCTAAGGGAGTGTTATTAGTGTAGGTATTACATGTTGTAGTTACTGTATAACCAACAGCAAATGGAGTGCTATTTACCGCATAATAGATATTATTAACAGGTTCAACTTTTAACCTGCAAAAAGGTGCAGCAACATTGGGTACATTGATGGTTTCAGATCCGTCATTAGGAGTGTTGGAAACCAATACCGTATCAAAATTCTGCCCGCCATCAGTAGATAATAATATATTTACATTGGTAGTATTAATATTATTAGCTGTAGTACCGGCAACATCCCACGTTACAGTTTGGGTACTTCCCTGCTGCCAGGAAATACCTTCTACATTTTGCGAAGTCACTCTAAACGGCCCTGCTGATCCACTAACGGTAACCGTCATATCTTTTCTGGCCGTTTGACCGCCGTTAGGCACATAATTATCCCTAACAGTTAATGCAAAATTAAGAGTCCTGCCTACAGATGGTACAACTTCCCATGTAGGAGTTAAGTTGCCCTGTAAAACATTTTCAAGGGAAGGCATGTACCTGTCAGGTGATGTAACCGGTGGCAATGACCTGAAATTAGGGCCTGATGTGCTGGTTGCAAATGGAGTATTATCCTGTGTAGATGATGCACCGTTGGCATTTGTTTGTTCCCAGCAATATGTAAGGGCATCATTATTTGCATCTGTAACAAGAGGGCTTTTTAATATAAAAGCAGTACTCTTGGGAATAGTGTAAGAATTTAATGCAGGAATAACAGGTGCTGCATTACCATTACTCTGTGTTACAGCACAATTGCCGCTTGTTAATACAAAATTAAACATTTGTGCAAGGCTGGCGGCATGAAAATAATCATCTGAATTACTTTGGACATTTGGCGGGCTTATACCTGCATAAGCCATAATTGTACTTCCGCTTCCGGGCTCAACAGCGGTTGAGGCGGTTCTTTGATTAGCATTATTAAAGGTATGGGTAGCTCCGAACTGGTGTCCCATTTCGTGTGCTACATAATCAACATCATATGTATCTCCTACCGGGGCAGAACTTCCTGTGATACCTCTTGCTTTATCGGCAGAACAAACGCATCCTAATTGTGCTACTCCACCGGCACTCGTTGTACTTACCACATGGCCAATGTCATAATTAAAATAACCAATTGCATTGTTTATAACTGTTTGCGACTGGCTAAGCAATGTTCCGGCATTATCATTATTAAAATTATCTGAAGTTACAAATACCACATTTTCGTTATTAGGCACAAGTTCCATAGTTATAGCCATATCCCTCTCATAAATGCCGTTCACCCTCGTCATGGTAACGTTCATAGCTGCAAGGACTGCTGCTTTTTTCTGAGCTTCAGTACCTGATTGTAAACCTGCCTGATTTACATGGAAAGCAGCATATTCAATAGTACATGCCAAAGCAAGGCGATACTTCCTTAAAATACCATCACCCGCCATAGTAGACGTAGGTACCATTTCAGATGCCATTCTTTGTGCATATTCTTCTTCACCTTCTATTGTACAGCCAAAAGTCCTGGCAGGACGCAAACTGCTTTTTGCATATACAATATAATTATTAAGGTCTTTTGTATAAGGGTTAATATAATATGAACCTTTTTCAGAAAACGTCATGGTATGTAAACCAAAAATTGTAGTACTAAACCTTATAGTTTTACCGGGATTTTCTACACCCGTACCCACATAAGATTTAATATCAGGATGCTTTGCGGCAAGTTCGGGATGCATGATTGAAGCTTCATATACCCTAAAATTTTCAAGCTTTCCTTCGGCATTAGGGAAAGTAACAATAACATTTGATTGCCCGTTGTAGTTATCCCTTGAAGGCGCAACGGAAAGCCTTTGCTTCAACGCCTCTAAATCAAGGCTGAAAAGTTGGTATTTTACAGGCATGGAAGCCATTTCTGTTTTTTCTGCCTTCCCTATTTCAGCTTCGGTAATACTGTTCCAGAGAGGCTTTTGGGCATAAGCTGAAAATGTAATAACAGCTATTAGCGCCAATAGTAAATTTTTATTCATTTTGAGTGTATGTGTTTTTTAGCGGCACAAGTTAGCAATAAAATTCTTTGCCTATTAAAAAAAGTAAAATTATCCTGTTGATTATCTGCAATTTTAACAAAACCCGATATACTAAATAAAATTTCCAAATAAGCTAAACTGTATTACATAAATAGTAAATTTGTTTTATTGATTTTTATGCGGAAATAATTTGAATATTTTTAACTCCATACAGGAATTTACCTCCAATAAAAAAACCATCATTACATTAGGCACTTTTGATGGTGTACATAAAGGCCACAAGAAAATACTGGACAAACTGATTAACAGCAGCCGTAAAACAGGATATGAAAGTGTAGTGCTCACTTTTTTCCCGCATCCGCGAATGGTTTTACAGCAAAATACAGATATAAAACTTTTAAATACTATTGCCGAAAAAGCCCTGCTGCTTAAAGAATACGGTATTAATAATTTAATAATACATCCTTTTGACCATTCTTTTTCAAGGCTGACAGCCGAAGAGTTTGTAAGGGATATTTTAGTTGAGAAACTCAATATCCATAAAATAATAATAGGATATGATCACAGGTTTGGGCGAAACCGCACTGCAACTATTGACGACCTTGTAATTTTTGGTAAAGAGTACAGTTTTGAAGTTGAAATGATTCCGGCACTGGAAGTAAATGAAGTTTCCGTGAGTTCTACAAAAATAAGAAATGCCCTTGAGGCCGGTAATATAAAAACCGCCAATAAATATTTGGGCTATCCTTATTTTATTACGGGTGTTGTAACCGAAGGTAAAAAACTGGGCAGGACAATAGGCTTCCCTACAGCAAATTTAACCATTAAGGAAAATTATAAATTAATACCTGCAAATGGTGTTTATGTTATTTCAGCCCTTATAAACGGTACTGCGGTGGGCGGTATGATGAATATTGGCAACAGGCCTACAGTAAATGGAGCCAGCCAGACAATAGAAGCTCATTTCTTTATCCCGAACACTGATTTATATGGTAAAAAACTGGCTGTTAACCTGCATTACAAGTTGCGTGATGAGGTAAAGTTTGAGTCAGTTGATGCACTAAAACAACAACTGGAAAAAGATAAAATACACTCTATGGAATATTTTAAAGAATATCCCTTATGAAAAAACACCTGTTTCGCGAAATAGACAATGCCCCTCTTATTGTATTCAGGATTTTTTTCGGCTTCCTGCTGGCCTGCGAAACCTTTGGCGCCATATTAACCGGATGGGTTAAAGAAAACCTTGTAAGGCCGCAATTTACCTTTTCACATATAGGTATGGAATGGCTCCAGCCTTTACCGGGCAATGGCATGTATTATTATTTTGCTGTAATGGGAGTCCTGGGGCTATTGGTTATGATAGGATACAAATACCGCATAACACTGGGCTTATATACAGTTTTATGGGCAGGCGCATACTTCATGCAGAAAACCTCCTACAACAACCATTATTACCTCCTCCTGCTTGTTTGTATCATTATGCTTTTCCTGCCGGCAAACAGGTATGCCTCGGTTGATGCAAAGCAAAATCCTGAAATAAAAAAATTATCCATGCCGGCATGGTGTTCATGGGTAATGATAGCACAGGTGGCAATAGTATATTTTTTTGCAACCATAGCTAAATTTTACCCTGACTGGCTGGACGGCACTTTTACAAAAAACCTTTTGGACAGAAGCACAAGCGGGGCTTTTCATGAAATAGCAACCCAAAAATGGTTTTACCTTTTTATAGCCTACGCAGGTATTTTCTTTGATTTGCTTGTAATACCATTGCTGCTCTTTAAAAAAACAAGGACAATAGCATTTATAGCATCGCTTATATTCCACATTTTTAATTCCATCACACTGCAAATAGGTATTTTCCCCTTTTTTGCATTAACCTTTGTGGTATTCTTTTACCCGCCCGAAAAAATCAGGAAACTATTTTTCAGGAAAAAACCACAGCTAATTAATCCAGGCTATACTGATGAGGGTAAGGTTGTCTTAAAATATTTTTTTATACCTTATATAATAGTACAGCTATTTTTACCGCTTCGCCATCACCTAATAAAAGGTGATGTTTTGTGGACAGAAGAAGGGCACAGGCTGAGTTGGAGAATGATGCTTCGTTCAAGAGGCGGAAGCACTTTTTTTAAGGTTGTAAATAAAGCAACGGGTGAAACAATACTTTATAACATCCGTAAAGTTTTAACCCCAAAGCAAAAAAACAGTATGGAATCCAAAGCTGATATGATTTGGCAAACCGCACAATATATCAAAAAGGATTTCAAGGTTCAAGGTATAGATGTGGCTGTATATGCCAATTCAAAAGCATCGGTTAACGGGCATGAATGGAAAACTTTAATTGACCCGGATACAGACCTTGCGAATACGGATTGGAATTACTTTTTTCATTGCCCGTGGATATTGCTTTATGATGCTGATGGCAACCTTGTAAAACAATAGTTAAAGCAATTATTTAATCATACTTCTTTTATTAAAGTTTTATTAATTGATATTTGGTTTTGCCATTTTATGGCTAATTTAGGTTTATAATTAAGCGTACTTTAATCAGTATATACTAAATTTAAATAAACCATTTATTAACCTAAAGCAAAAACCAAACGCTATGAAAGTTTCCAGAATAATAATTAACGGTATCATTATTTTTATTGGCATAGCTGCTTTTTTCCTTATTATGGAAGTGTCAGGCCTGGCAGATAATATTTATTTGAGGCTTGTAAACTTTATATTTGTAATTTATGGTGTTAACCGCACTATTAAGCAGGATTATAAAGATGGTATTGATGGTTACTTTACCAATTTAAGCTCTGCATTCCTTACCGCTTTTACCAGTCTTATACTTACCATATTTGCTTTTATTGCCTATGCTGAATACAGGGGTGGCGAAGCCTATTTAGATACTTTTGTTGAAAACTACATTTTTGGCGGCGACCCATCATTATACCAGTTTTGTATAGGTTTGTTTATAGAAGGGCTTGCTGCATGTGCCATAGTATCATTTGCATTAATGCAATACTGGAAAGATAAAGTTGAGAAAATCAACAAGGTAGATGATGCTGCGCATAACTAATTCCATTCTTTTATTTCGAAACTTCTGTACGTAAACGGAAATTGCTACTTTTGGAGCAATACAATTTTCTGTTTATGGTTACAAAAAGGCACAATTGGACAAAGGAAGAAATTATAGTAATTTACAATAAGCCTTTGATGGACCTTCTTTATGAAGCGGCATCAATACACAGGCAGTTCCATGACCCTAACGTAGTACAGGTTTCAACACTTTTATCTATAAAAACGGGCGGTTGCCCCGAAGACTGTGGCTATTGCCCGCAGGCAGCAAGATATCATACAGATATACAAGGCAATGACCTTATGAGCGTGCAGCAGGTAAAAGCACAGGCATTGCGGGCAAAGGCTGGTGGCTCATCACGCGTGTGCATGGGAGCTGCTTGGCGAAACGTTAAAGACGGGCCGGAATTTGACCAGGTGCTGGAAATGGTGCGCACTATAAACAAACTGGATATGGAAGTGTGCTGTACTTTAGGTATGCTTACTGAAAACCAGGCAAAACGTCTTGCAGAGGCAGGCCTTTATGCTTATAATCACAATCTTGACACTTCAGAAGAATATTATAAAGAAGTTATTTCTACACGCGGCTTTGAAGACCGACTTGAAACTATAGAAAATGTACGCAAAACCAACGTTACAGTATGCAGCGGCGGTATCATAGGGATGGGTGAAAGTATAGAAGACAGGGCAGGCATGCTGGTTGCACTGGCTTCATTAAATCCGCAACCCGAATCTGTTCCTATCAACGCACTGGTGGCTGTAGAGGGCACACCAATGGAGGATGAAAAACCTGTTGAAATATGGGAAATGATACGCATGGTAGCTACCACACGAATTGTAATGCCCGAAACCCAGGTGAGGCTTTCGGCCGGACGCACCCAAATGAGCCGCGAAGGCCAGGCTATGTGCTTTTTTGCAGGAGCTAATTCTATTTTTGCAGGCGATAAACTGCTTACTACTCCTAACCCTGATGTAAATGAAGACATGAAGATGTTTGAAATGCTTGGGTTAATCCCGCAAAAACCATTTACCAAAATATCCCAACCCACTACTGTTGAGGCCGAAGATTCTCAATACATCCCTCTTGGAGAGAAACCAAAATGGACACGGCCGGCGCACCAGATTGAAAGAAACCTGAAGGCTGCCGGAAAGAAAATATAATCACAGCTATAAATATGCTCAAGGCTTTTCCTCTCGGAAAAGCCTTCTTTTATTTTAGGGGTTAAATTTTAGCAATAAACAATTAAATGTGTTAAAAATAATTACCTTTAGCCAGCTGGATTGTACAATATTATGTTGATGTTTCAGTTAAACCAAAAAAACTACACATGAAGAAACTCTATCTTTCAGCATTTCTTGCGTTAGCGGGTTTGTTAGATGCTTCGGCACAGCAGGACCCCCACTACACGC
>NZ_WWEP01000031.1 GCF_009848495.1 Flavobacterium sp. MK4S-17 | reverse complement strand
GCGCAGATGGTACTGCATCTTGTGGGAGAGTATGTCGTCGCCTTTCTTTTAAAAGCCCTTCATAAATCATGAAGGGCTTTTTGTTTTATAGGTTGTATTATTATATCATGAATATATCTTATTCTAAATTATACTATTTTCCTCTGGCTGTTGTTATATGATGTATGAAGAGTAAACAAAAAGAACAGACTGTATGGGCATCTGTTTTAGCTATTGTCAGTGTATTTTATACTATAAGCCCTTTTGATATAATTCCTGACATTCCTGTTGTTGGCTGGATTGATGATTTTTTTATTGTTTCTGCAGCTTCATTAAACTTAATAGAAAAAATAACAGGTAAAGAACATCAATCTTTGCGAAGTGTGCTAAAGGCTTTAAAATGGGTTATGATTGTTTTAGGGATAGTGGTAATATTACTTTTATTACTACTAGGCACATTGATTTACAACCTAATAGCCTAAGTAGTATTGCCTTTATTCAGGCAGTACTGGCATACATTTTTAATAACGCATTCGTGGTGTTTAGGATTTGTTGGCCGGCATACCTCCCTACCCAAGTGCGAAATAGCCATACCAATATCACCCCACATTTTTCGTGGTAATTTTTCCATTAATTGTTTTTCTATTTTATTGGCATCTTTTCCTTCAGCAATACCTATGCGGGGGGCTACCCTTACCACGTGTAAATCAACTAATATACCTTCAGCTTTGGCACCGGCTTCTCTCATTATAACATTTGCCGATTTTCGGCCAATGCCTTTTATGGCCGTAAGCTCTTTCATAGTTTTTGGAATATTTTTATCTTCTTTTATGACAGATGCTATTTCCTGTAGCCATGCAATTTTATTGCCATGAAAACGTACCTCAGAAAGTATTTCTGTTAGCTGTGCTGTGTTGGCTTTGCTTAGAGCCTGCATATCTGGATACTTTTTAAAAAAACCGGGGGCTACTTTATTAATATGGGCATCGCTGTCCTGAGCAGAGAGTACAACCATAACTACCAACTGGTAAAGGTTTTTGTAATCCAAAGGATGTTTTTTATCCTTATATTTATCTATTATTGGCTGTAATGCCTTTGCCCAGTCTGTATTTTCCATAAATAAATCCATATACTTAAAATTATGGATTGTTTTTGTAAATAAAAATGCCTCTGCTTAATTCAGAGGCATTCTATTTAATTTATTCTTTAAAATCCACAGAAAGCGAATTTACACAGTACCTTTGTCCTGTATCTGTAGGCCCGTCGTCAAATACATGCCCTAAGTGGCTGCCACAGTTGGCACAAAGTATTTCTGTTCTTAACATGCCGAAAGAAGTATCTTTTACATATTCAACTTTACCAGGTATAGATTCATCAAATGAAGGCCATCCGCATGATGACTGAAATTTTGAATCACTTTCGAAAAGCGGTTCTCCGCATGCTCCGCAAACGTAAGTCCCTTTTTCAAAATGAAGGTTGTATTGTCCGCTATGGGGAAATTCAGTCCCAGCCTGGCGTAGGATTTTATACCTTTCCATTCCCAACTGTTCTTTCCACTCAGCTTCTGATTTTTGTATTTTATAGTTTTTCATATTAATTAATTGCTTTTATTCTTGAGTTCTTCTGCAGGTATGAATTTAATGGACACTGAATTGGTACAGTAGCGGTTTCCTGTTGTTTCTTTTGGGCCATCATCAAAAACATGCCCCAAATGGCTGCCACAGTTTGCGCACATTACCTCTGTACGGTCCATACCATAACTTGTATCATGCTCATATATTACAGAACCTTTTATAGCCTGATCAAATGATGGCCAACCGCAATGCGAATCAAATTTTGTATCAGACTTAAAAAGTGGATTTCCGCAAGCGGCGCATACATACACACCATCTTCAAAAAACTTGTCGTATTTTCCAGTATAAGGCCTTTCGGTGGCTTTATTACGCAATACCTCAAATTGTTCGGGAGTTAATTCAGCACGCCATTCGGCTTCTGTTTTATTTACCTTAAACTTTCCCGAAGTTTTATCAGCAGATGCCTTTTCGGTACCGGAAGTCTTAGTATCTGATTTCCTGTTCTGTCCCTGGCACGAGGTAAGCCCCATTAAAATAAACAGTATTATAATCTTTTTCATTCTTCTAAAAATTCAATTATACGTTTAATAACATTTTTATCTCCTAAAATTTTGCGGTGCCCCAGCTTTTGTGTAATCATAAGTTCACCTTTAGGTAAATTATCTTTTATATGATATGCTGCCTTAACAGGCACATCGGTATCATTTTCATCATGTATTACCAGCAACGGTATATTAACTTCCCGTGCTGCTATATACGCAGAATAACTGTTGATGGTTGTATTGAATTCCTTTTCAAACTGTTTTACCATCGCTTTACAAGTAGCAATTTTCATACCTAATTTTTCAGCAAAATCATCCATTATATCTTTAATAATATCACCACTGCCAATTGTTACTGCCTTTTTTAATCTTAGTCCTCCTTTAACAGCGTTTAAAATTGCCATACCTCCTAATGAATGCCCTACGGCATATTGAAACGGCCCGTATTTTTTTTCAAGTTCAAGTACACTAGCTATAAACTCTGTCATATCACTTGTTTTTCCTGTTGACTTACCATGTGCAGGAGCATCAAAACTTATTGTGCTATAGCCCTGCTTTATAAGTTTTTGTGCTATAGAATATAGCTGCGTGCCGCGTCCGCTCCAGCCATGAACAAGTAAAACTTTATTCTTGCTTTCCCCTAAAATATATACCCGTATTTTTTTATTTATAGCCGGTATGAATACATATTCCTGCGTACTAACCCTGTTCATTTCTTCCTCGCGTTTTGGTAATTTAAAACGTATGGGTGTCCTGAACAGCTTCATTGCAAATTTTGCTGCCAGATTAACTGATAGGATTTCCAGTACACGAATTGATAATTTTATTAATACAGGTATTTTTATAGCTTGTTTTTGTTTTTTTCCTGGCATTATTGTTCAATTTATATTACACTAAGGTATAGCTTTATCTTTTAATTACAATGCATGCATAGTTTTTGAAAATTATACTTCCTACAAAACAATTTATTAAATTTTACATTCACAATACTTTAACGATACCCATCATTTTTTCGGAATGCTTTATGAAATGATTTTACTAATTTTGAATATAATTTAATAGTATAAGTATGAAAAAAAGTGTGCTAACCGTTTCGGCAATATTGCTATTACTAATGTTTGCATGCCAAACTAACCCTTTTACAGGGAAAAAGTATTTTAATTACGTTTCAAACGGAGAAATTTTTCCTGTGGCTTTTCAGCAGTATGATGAATTTTTGAAAGAGAATAAAGTTGTTAAAGGTACATCTGCAGCAAATAATGTAGTGAGTGTTGGCCAAAAGATAAAGGCAGCCGCAGAGAAGTATTTAAATGCAAACGGCTATAAAGGCTATCTTGACGGTTACCAGTGGGAATATAATTTAGTACAGGATCCTGCTGTTAATGCATGGTGCATGCCCGGAGGAAAAATAGTAGTATATACCGGCATACTGCCTATTACAAAAAATGATGCAGGGCTTGCAACCGTTATGGGGCACGAGGTGGCACATGCACTTGTAAACCATGGAGCACAGCGTATGAGTGTAGGTACTATACAGGAACTTGGTGCAGTAGGAGTGGCTGTTGCAACTTCAGGTAAAAGCCAGCAGGCGCAGCAGATATACCAGCAGGCTTATGGTGTTACCACACAGTATGGCGCCATATTGCCATTTAGCAGGAAACATGAAAATGAAGCTGACGAAATAGGGCTTACACTTATGGCAATAGCAGGTTATAACCCGGAGGAGGCGATAGATTTCTGGCAAAGGATGGAAGCCAATGCCGGAGGTTCTGCACCACCGGAGTTTTTAAGTACACACCCATCCAGTAGTACAAGGATAAACAATATCAAAAAGCTGATACCAAAGGCAAAAGCAGAAGCCGCAAAATTTGGTGTTAAGTTTTAAAAATAAAAGAGCTGCGTTTGCAGCTCTTTTATTTTACAGCTTCTACTATGTAGCCTTTTTTCCGCAATAGGTTTATTACGCCATTTTTGCCCGGAAGATGTGCAGTGCCCACACCATAAAAAGTGGGTTTATTTTTTGCTGTGGCTTCTATTACAGGTATCCAGTTTTCATTTCGTTTATTCAGTAATTCCAATGCCTGCTCAACATCAGTATTAGCCTTTACATATTCCATTATTGCGGTAATATCTTCCTGTTTGTATAAATCCATTAATTCTTCGTATTCTTCATAAAGCGGTTCTATGCCTTCTTTGGCCTTTTTTACCAGTTCATCCATTTGCTTTTGGTAAGGTACTGCCTCAAAAGCAGCCATTTGGTCTTCAACAGTTTCAAGGCCAAACACTTCTTCGTGCTGTGTTTTTGTAACTTTCATCAGCTCTGCTTCAACCGACTGTATAGGGCATTTTAGCATTTTATCTATAAGCATCATATCAATAAAAACAGGCTTAAAATTATCTAACATGCTTATAGATATACCAGTATGCTCTAATACAAACTTACTTACTATGTCATAATCTTCCTTTGTGGCAAGTGTGCTTAATTTACTGCCATCATTCATGGTTGCATATTTCATTACGGTTAATGAAAGGGCAGGGTTATCCATATCCAGTTCAAGGTATAGCTGCGATGTTTTATCAAGTGCATCAAGAACCTTACTGCTTAATGTAGCATCGCAGGTAATGTGGATAGTACCAAAAAGATAAGAAGGTTTTTCCAGCCCGTTACCCGATATTTTCCATAGCAGGCTTTTTTCTGCCTGGCTATAACCTGCTGTAATGAACAGTAATAATAGTAATATAACCAGATTCCTCATTTTGCGCAGTACTAAAAATCTATTTTTTTCAGTTCCTGGTAATTGCGGTGCAGGCGTTTTAACAACAATCCGTAAATTAACTTATAGAACAGCCACAGGAAAAATATAAATACTGCCAGAAGGGCAACAGCAGTGCCGAAATATATTAAATAAAATGCTGTTGCATTTCCGTTTGCTTCATAGCGGTGTACTGCATCTATAAGCTTGGCATCATGCTTAAACAAGGCTATAAATATTATTATTGAGCTTATAAATATATAGGCAAGGTTAACTATTATATAGTTTGATACTGCCTTCCTTGTTTTCAGTATATTTTGCATCAGTGTCCGGGCATTATCTGTAACTGTAATTTTTTTATAATTTAAGCAGAACAAAACAAAGAAATATAATATAATGCCGTAACCTATAACCGTCATTGGGATAGTAATATACTCTATATTCATCGAATCAATCCTTTTCGATGTCTGGGAATCTTTTATAAGAAATGAAATAAATGTCCATAAAGCAAACTCAAGTATGCTTACAATCACTATCCATTTCACTACAGAAGAGGAAGTTTTATGCAGCATGGCATAAATTTCCTGTTCCGAAAAACGGGGATAGCTTTCTTCGCTGCTTTTCCAGTGTTTTTTTAATTTATCAAGTTCTTTCATAGCTCCTTTACGGATTTAATATTTTTTTCAGTTTGCCTTTTATCCTGTTCATTTTTACCCTTGCATTTACTTCGCTTATACCAAGCGTTTCGGCAATTTCATTATAATCTTTATCTTCCAGGTACATAAATACCAGTGCTTTCTCTATATCATTTAGCTGCTGTACTGCTTTATACAATAATTTAATTTGTTCTTCTTCCTCATAATTATAATCTTCCTGGTTTATTTTATGTATTGTACTGTTAAATTCGATAGTATTTACTGTCCTCGATTTTTTTCGGTACAGGGTTATGGCAGTGTTAAGTGCCACCCTGTATGCCCAGGTGGTAAATTTAGAATCGCCCCTAAACTGTGGGTAAGCTTTCCATAGCTGTATGGTAATTTCCTGGAAAAGGTCTTTGTGCGCATCTTCACTGTCTGTATACAGCCTGCATATTTTATGTATCAGGTTCTGGTTTTCCTGAAGTTGCTGAACAAAAGATTTTTCCAGTGTTGGATTCATACTGCAATAAGTAGCCGTGTTATTAAAAATGTTACAGCTATAAGCTATAATTCTTTATCCTTATAATAATTTACCAGCAGGCCAACAAATTTGCTGTAGGTTTCAAGGCCCTCTTCCTGATGGTTTAGTTTAAGGTAACTGTCATAAAAATATTTGAATATATTTTCAATAAACGATTGGTATTCATCGTTAAACTCCTCACTTTCCTTAAAATTCAGCCTAACGCCTTTATTTATTAACGGCAAGAGGCTTTTTGCCTGTTCTTCATCAATTTTGCTGATATTTCGCAGGCAGTATTTTAAAGCAAATGAATAACCCGAATACTGAAAATAAATGTCATTATTATTAATTGAAGCCATGTAGCCTATAAAGTTTGCCTCACTTTCAGATGCATAACCAATCTGGTGGGCCATTTCATGGCAGGTTGTTGTAGGGTAGTTGTATTTTGGCAGCTTGCTGTTTACCTGCGCCTCATTGGTAAAAGGATTTAAATATCCGCCAAACCCCATGTAGGACAATGGCGTACTGATTAATGAAGATTTTAAACTTAAATTTTCATAATTAAACTGCGGATACTGCTTTTCAAGATTTTGGTATCCGTTAATGGCTATTGTGTAAATCTCGCTTTTTTGCGCTGGGTTTTTAACCTTTAAGCTGTCATTGCCTGTAATGGTTTCCTGCAAACTATTGGTTTTTGCAATTAGCTTTTTTGTAAAGGCTACCAACTCGTCAGGAGTATATTTTTTATCAATATCCATTTTTTCGTGCAGCGGAACCCTGTGGTAATTTAATGCCCATAAAAAGTAAAAAAGAAAATAAAAAACCGAAACTGCACTTGCTATATCCAAAAAGTTTGCTTTATAGTTTCTGCGCCAAGTTTTCCTGTTTTTCCACAGCCATTTTATGATTAAAAACAGTACTGCCCCATAAATAATATCGCCAACTGAAAAGCCAGAAAAGCCAAATATAAGGCGGGATGTTCTTGCTATATAAGGGTATAGCCCGTTGCTATAATAATTTTCAATAAAATCAGGGAAAAAGGAAAGCAGGTTTACAATTATAACCTGTACCAGTAGCAAAAGGCTTAACAGGAGTTTTTTATTCATTTAACAAGGATAATGATTGTAAATATAAGTAGTATTTTTGTATTGAAAATAATTGGAAGCCTATGAAAAAGATTGATGCCCGGGAAAAGGCTATTTTTTTGTGCAATGGTAAAAAGTGCGGAAAGCACAGTAAAGAGTTACGAAAAGCTTTAAAACATACATTAAAGGAGCAGGGGCTTAAAAAGGAAATTTTACTAAACTGCATGGAATGTACCGACAACTGTAAAAATGCGCCTATTGTGTGCCTGCAGCCCCATAACATCTGGCTGGGTGAAGTAGCCGATAAGGATGTGCCTTCCATTATAGCCATGTTGTCAAAATAAATAGCTATGCTTTTAGCTTTTTAAATCAGTACCCTTACCTTTGTATTCAAACAAAAAAACTAATAAAAACGAATGAACCAGGAAATAAGAAACCTTGAGCCAGGAGCACTTTGGAATAAATTTGCTGATTTAAATGCTGTGCCCCGTCCTTCAAAAAAAGAAGAAAAGGTAATAGCTTTTATAAAAGATTTTGGTGCTAAGCTGGGCCTTGAAACAATAGTGGACGAAGTAGGTAATGTTATTATAAAAAAGCCTGCAACTAAGGGTATGGAAAACCGCAAAACTATTGTAATGCAAAGTCACCTTGATATGGTGCACCAAAAAAATGCAGGTACAGATTTTGATTTTGATACCCAAGGTATTGAAATGTATGTTGACGGCGACTGGGTGCGTGCCAAAGGCACAACACTGGGAGCCGATAACGGGCTGGGCGTAGCCACTATAATGGCTGTACTGGAAAGCACTGATATTCCGCATCCTGCCATTGAAGCCTTGTTTACTATTGATGAGGAAACAGGGATGACAGGTGCAATGGGGCTTAAAGGAGGTTTATTAAACGGGGAAATACTACTTAACCTTGATACAGAGGAAGATGATGAAATTGATATTGGCTGTGCAGGTGGGGTTGATGTAACCGCCGTGCGTGATTATACTGAAGAGGAAGTGCCTGAAAATTCTATTGCCTATAATATAACAGTAAGAGGCTTAAACGGAGGGCATTCCGGCATGGATATAGACAAAGGCCTTGGTAATGCCAATAAAATTATGAACCGCCTCCTGTTTGATGGTTTTGAAAACTTTGGGCTGCAGGTTGCAGAGATAAACGGAGGGAGCCTCCGAAATGCTATTCCCCGCGAAAGTTTTGCAAGGGTAATCATTTCTGATATTTTTGAAGAAGCTTTTAATCTTGATATACAGGAAGTAATAAATGACATTAAATCCGAGTTTAAAACAACAGAGCCTAATCTTGAGATAGTTATTGAGAAAACCGAATTACCCGCCAAGGTAATGGACCTGGGCGTGCAGGAAGGGCTTACACGTGCACTGTATGCCGCGCATAATGGCGTGTACCGCATGAGTGCCGATATGGAGGGGCTTGTGGAAACGTCCAACAACATAGCAAGGGTTATAGTTAAAGATGGTAAAATACACATAGGCTGCCTTACACGTTCTTCGGTTGAAAGCGCTAAGCTTGACCTTGCCAATGCATTACGTTCGGTATTTGAACTGATAGGGTGTGAGGTAACTTTTTCAGGTTCCTATCCGGGTTGGACACCAAATGTAAATTCCCCGATACTGGAAGTATTGAAAGATATTTACAAAAAGCAGAATAATGCTGAGCCTAATGTGGTTGCCTGCCATGCAGGGCTTGAATGTGGTATATTAGGCACTAACTATCCTGATATGGATATGATATCGTTTGGGCCGACTATTAAGGGGGCACACAGCCCCGATGAAAGGGCAAGTATATCTTCCGCACAAAAATACTGGAAGTTTGTACTGGAAATTTTACAGAATATACCTTTAAAGTAAAAAAAAGAGGCTGTTTTAATACAGCCTCTTTTTTATATTATTTCTTTCTTACCATAGGAAACTCTACAATAGCCGTTTCGCCATTCGAAATTCCTGAAATTTCAGCCTTAATGGAGTCTTCACTTATTTTATGATAGGTTATCCTTGTGGGAAAATCATGCTTTAGGTTTTCAAAAATATATTTATTAGCAGTAAAACTTTTTAGTGTAAATGATACAGGCTTTGCATCATTCTGGTAGCGGGTTGTTACTATATAATGTAATGAATCCCCTCTTTGGTCAAGTACTATATCTTCAAACGAGATGGTGTCCCTGTCTTTTAGGGTATAACCATAACCAACAAAAGTAGAGTCATCAGCTTTTTTCCAAACCTCAGTAGTATTATTTGATGATGAGTGGCTTTGCCACTCCCCAATAAGCCAATCCATTTCTTTTATCTGGTTATATTTATCGGTGGTTTCTTCTTCCGATAATAATTCTTTTGTTTCATCCTTTTTAAATGAATTGCACGAAACTGCCATTAGTAACACTATGGCTGATGCGAAAAATGTAAACTTTGTTTTCATACATAATTGGTTTTATCAAGCCAAGTTAGCAATTTTATAAAGCACATAGCATGATATTTATCAGTTTACTTTATTAAAACTTTCTACGCAAAGTTCCATGTTTATCAAAGCGCCCGCCTTATTGCCTGAAGCCACCGCATTAGCAACCGAACGCATTAGTGCCGAGCAGTCGCCCGCAGCATATATGCCGTAAATATTTGTTTTCTGCATTTCATCAGTTATTAATATGCCATATTCATTTATGGTGCAGCCTAATTGTTCCGGTATATCACTGTGCTGCAATTGTGTAGGTTTATGGTAAGCTACCTGAAATTGATGTTTACTGCCATCATTTAGTATAACATCTTTAAGTTGCCCGTTATCCTGATGTAATGAAGCAATTTCAGTTTCTATTACAGGAATATTTTTTTGGCGGAGCTTGTTTAGCTGTTCATCAGTAAAGTTTGCTTTTCCGTTGGTAAATAAAGTGAGGCTTTTTGCCCATTGTGGTAAAAGCATGCTGTAGTGGTAAGCGGCATCACCATTGGCAATTACTGCGGTATCCAGATCCTTGGCTTCATACCCATGACAGTAAGGGCAGTGTATAACTGTTTTGCCCCAGCATTCTGAAAACCCGGGTATATCCGGCATTACATCTGTAACCCCCGAAGTAAATAACAACTTATCAGAACTGTAGATTTCATTAGCTTCTGTTGTAATAATAAATCTGTTGTCCAATTTCTCGCCCTTAATAGCTTTACCGGTTTTTAAAAGAACTGTTGGGTATTGTAATACCTGTTCCTTGGCTTTTAAAGAAATAGCAGCAGGTGTTTCGCCATCCTGGGTTAAAAAGTTATGCGAGTGTGGTGTTGTGGCATTACAGGGTTTACCACTGTCTATAACCAAAACGTTTCTCGATGCCCTGCCTAAGGCCATAGCTGCAGAAAGCCCTGCATAACTTCCGCCTATAATTATAACTTCGTAACTTGTGCCCATAATAATGTTTTTGGCAAATATAGCTATAATTTGTACTATTGCAACTAAATTGCATTAAAGAATGAAGAGAAGGAATACACCTGCAAAGCAGTCAATTTTAAATATTTTAAAAAGCTCAGGCACAGCACTCAGCCAGGAGATGATTGAGGCTGAAGTAAAGGGGGAAATGGACAGGGTAACGATTTACCGTGTACTAAACAGTTTTTGTGAAGATGGTATTACACACCGCATTTTGGCAGACAATGGGAAATATTATTTTGCACTTTGCCTTAGCTGTAATGAAAAGCAGCATAGCCATGATCATTTTCATTTCAGGTGCCTTAAATGCGAAAAGGTTGAGTGCCTTCATGAAAAAGTTAAAGTAACATTGCCCGAAGGTTATGTAAGCGAAACTATAAGCAGTTGGATTTCGGGCTACTGTAATACCTGTTCCTAAATAAAAAAGCCGGAATTGCTTCCGGCCCTTTTGGTAATCAATTGCTTGGTTTGTGTTATTGTTTCTGGTAAACATCTGCATAGCCTTCTTCATCGCTGTATTGAAGGTATAGCCTATTGTTACCGTCGGGAAATGTTATTTTTACCGTCATATTTTCTCCCATTAATAAAAGCTTATAATTGCTGCCGCTCATTTTTTCCCAGGTAAAAGCGGAAGCAACTGGTGTAGTGTTACAGTTTTCTACAGTAAATATGCCTGTACCATCGGCGTTAATTTTAATATTTTCACCGTAACATTCATCACTATTTTCATAAAATTTATTTTCCTCATAATCCTGGTAGCCAATATATTCCCATTCACCCACTAACTTTGCTGTAGTAGATGATCCGCCGCCATCATCACCGGTATCGCCATTATCGTCGCTGTTACTGCATGCACTAAGTGAAATAACCAGCACGAGGGATAGCAACGCAAAAAAATGTCTGTTAATTTTTCTCATGGTTGTTTGTTTTTATGTTATGGTTACAAATTTTCAACAAATTGATATACAATAAAATACCCAACTGTAGGTATTTTAAGGATTGTATGTGCATTTAATATTTACAGTATATTTTAATAGTGGCGGTTATATGCTGTAACAAAGGAAAAATTCGTAATTTTGCACCTCGAAATAAGGAGAAGTTGTATGTTAGACAGGTTACAGATAATAAAACAAAAATTTGATGAGGTTTCAGACCTTATTATACAGCCGGATGTAATTGCTGACCAAAAGCGATATGTTCAGCTGAACAAAGAATATAAAGACCTGAAAGCGCTTGTGGAAAAGCGGGAGGAATATGTAAGGCTTACAGGTAATATAGAGGAGGCTAACGAAATTATTGCCGATGGCAGCGATGCCGAAATGGTTGATATGGCCAAGCTTCAGCTTGAGGAAGCTAAAGAAAGGCTGCCACAGCTTGAGGATGAGATAAAGTTCATGCTTATACCTAAAGACCCTGAGGATGCCAAAAATGTAATGGTGGAGATACGTGCCGGTACAGGCGGTGATGAAGCCAGTATTTTTGCAGGCGACCTTTTCAGGATGTACACCAAGTACTGCGAAAGCAAAGGATGGCGCACCAGCGTGGTAGATTTAAATGAAGGTACATCGGGAGGCTTTAAAGAGATAATTTTTGAAGTTACGGGAGAAGATGTTTACGGTACGCTTAAATTTGAAGCGGGCGTGCACCGTGTGCAGCGTGTACCGCAAACCGAAACACAGGGGCGTGTGCATACCTCGGCAGCTACAGTAATGGTATTGCCCGAAGCAGAGGAATTTGATGTGCAGATTGATATGAATGATGTACGTATTGACCTTTTCTGTTCATCAGGGCCCGGCGGGCAGTCGGTTAACACAACCAAATCGGCTGTGCGTATGACGCACATACCTACAGGCCTGGTAGCACAATGCCAGGATGAGAAGTCGCAGCATAAAAACAAGGATAAGGCTTTACAGGTATTGCGTTCGCGTTTATATGAAATGGAGCTTGCCAAAAAGCAGGAGGAAGATGCCGCCAAACGTAACAGCCAGGTGAGCAGTGGCGACCGTTCAGCTAAAATACGTACCTACAATTATCCGCAGGGGCGTGTAACCGACCACAGGATAGGGCTTACACTTTATGACCTGGATGGCGTTATGAACGGCAGCCTTCAAAAGCTTATTGATGAGCTGCAACTGGTTAACAATACAGAAAAGCTTAAAGAAAGCGAAGTTTATTAATAGCATTAATCCCGCCACGGCGGGATTTTTTATATTTCTTATTTTTGCATACAAATACTTTTTAATGACAACACAACAACTATACAACCAGATACAACAAAAACAATCTTTCCTTTGCATTGGGCTCGATGTGGATTTAAATAAAATCCCCCAGCACCTGCTGGCAACGGAAGACCCGATATTCGAATTTAATAAAGCTATTATTGATGCCACGCATGACCTTGCAGTGGCTTATAAACCTAATACCGCTTTTTATGAGGCCTACGGGCTTAAGGGATGGATAGCCCTTGAAAAAACTATTAACTATATAAACCATAAGCATCCGGAGATTTTTACCATTGCCGATGCCAAGCGTGGTGATATAGGCAATACATCTGCCATGTATGCCAAGGCATTTCTGGAAGACCTGAACTTTGATTCGGTTACGGTGGCACCTTATATGGGTAAAGACAGTGTAGAGCCTTTTCTGGCCGTAAAAAATAAATTTGCCATACTGCTGGCTCTAACCTCTAACGAGGGAGCTTTTGATTTTCAAACGCAGAAAGCAGGCAAAGAGGAGTTATACAAAACGGTATTGAAAACTTCGCAGTCGTGGCAAAACAGCCAAAACCTAATGTATGTGGTTGGTGCTACAAAGACAGAGTATTTTAAGGAAATCCGTAAAATTGTACCTGATAATTTTTTACTTGTTCCTGGTATTGGGGCACAGGGGGGCAGCCTTAGCGAGGTATGCCGCTATGGGCTTAACAGTAATGTAGGGCTTTTAGTAAACTCATCACGCGCTGTTATTTACGCTTCCGGTACCGAAGATTTTGCTATGGAGGCAAGGATACAGGCACAAAAAGTACAAAAAGAAATGGCACTGATTTTAGCAAATAATACTGGTAAATAATGTCCTCAAAAACATATACCGACCAGACAGGTTATACCATAACCCTGACAGAAATGCCTAAACGCATTGTTTCGTTAGTACCTTCGCAAACGGAGCTGCTATTTGATTTGGGGTTAGAGGAAAATATAGTAGGTATTACTAAATTTTGTGTGCATCCTTACCATTTAAAATCCACCAAAAAAATTATTGGCGGAACTAAGAAGGTGCACTATGAAAAAATAAAACTGTTACAGCCGGATATAATTATAGCCAATAAAGAGGAAAACACCGAAGAAATAGTAGAGCAGTTAAGAGAGATTGCCCCGGTATGGACAAGTGACATAATTACTATACAGCACAGTATTGATATGATAACCGAACTGGGCAAAATATTTTCGGTACGCACAAAGGCACAGCAATGGATTGACAAGATAAACTACGGCCTTAATGATTTCCGTAACTTTATGAAAGGGCGGGAACAGCTAAAGGCTGCTTATTTTATATGGAAAAACCCTTATATGGCAGCTGGCGGCGATACTTTTATCAATGAAATGCTCAAGCTTAATAATTTTACCAACATATATGAAGCACGTGGCAGGTATCCGGAAATAATTATCCAGAAAATAAGGATAGAGGGCGACCCTGACGTGGTGTTCCTTTCCTCTGAACCCTATCCCTTTAAGGAAGAAGATGCTTTTGAAATAGGCAGGTTTACACACCATGCTAAAACGGTTTTTGTGGATGGGGAAATGTTTTCATGGTATGGCAGCAGGATGGTAAGGGCATTTGCCTACTTTAAGCAGTTACAGCAAAGGCTGGATTAAAGGTTTTTTAAAAGGAAAAGATATTCTTTAGCATTTTCAAATTCTTCATAGCCTGTTTTGCCCAGTATCCTGCCATTTTTATCCAGTAAAACTATATAAGGAAAAAAGCCGTTGCGGTTGTATTTTTCGGCAAGTACTATATTTTCGGCATTTATATCCACAGGTTCGGGCATACCTTTTTTTTGCGGAAAGTCGGCCCTAAGCAAAACCCAGCGTTTTTCAGCTTCATTTTTAAATTCATGGCTCTGCCACACTATCCGTTCCAGTTCCATACATTTACCGCACCAGTCGGAGCCCGAAAATACCAGTAGTATATTTTTATTTTCGGAGGCAGCCTGCTTTTGCGCAGCATCAAAGGTATAATGCCATTGTTGCGCAAAGCCTGTATAGCATAACATAAGGCATACTATAAATACGCTCTTTTTCACTCGCTCTATTTTTATGTAAAAGTAGCAAATGGGAGCAAATACAGTAAACGGCTTATAAAATATTTATGATAATAAAAATGCCGGGATGTGTGTACCGGCATTTTTCTAACTAACCCTAACCAAATGTGAGAAAACCATTTATTTGATGGTGCAAATTAACTAATTAATTTTCGTTACAATGTTAAGGCATTGTTATTTTATATATCTGATTTTTAAAAAATTAGCTATTTATTATCCTGCATTGCAAACACCCTTTTCAGTAATGCGGAGGTACGGGCATTTATGTTGTTCCTTATGTCTTTTTCCTCAATAGCTATCATGGTAAATACACCTTTAAGCGCTTCGTTGGTAACATAATCAGTAAGGTCAGGATTCACATCCTGTACTAAAGGAACCTTATTGTATTGTGTGATAATGTTGCTCCATACCTTATCTGCACCTACCTTACTGAAAGATGATTTGATTACAGGATTAAATTTGGCATAAAGTTGAGATGAGGTAGTCCTTTGGAGGTAATCGGTAGCTGCACGGTCATTACCCAGCAAAATGTTTTTAGCGTCGGTAATTGTCATTTGCTTTACAGCATTCACAAAAATAGGAGTTGCTTCCTTTACTGCATTTTCAGCGGCACGGTTAAGCATTTTTAAGCCTTCATCGGCAAGGCTGCCAAGGCCAATTCCCCGCAGGGTTTTATCAACTTTTTGCAGTTCGGCAGGCAGCAGTATCTTTACAAGCTCATTTTTGTAAAATCCATCGGTTTGGGTCAGCTTGGTTACCTGCGTGTCAATACCTTTGTCAAGAGCTTCCTTTAATCCGGCAGCAATATCTGCGTTAGAAAGTATTCCGCCTTGTGGCAATTGCGATGCTACCTGCTGCAGTTCGGCACAGCCGGAAAGGGCAAGGCAGGCAATCATAAGAGTTAAAACTTTTTTCATTTGGCTGGTATTTATTTTTGTGCCAAGGTAAACAAAAATTATTCCAGCCGTAAACAGCTTTTAATAAACATTAACCATTAACTGCATAATAATTGGTAAATTGCTGATGAATAAACCTGCGAGGAATGAAAATACTGGAGCTTGAAATTTTAAGCGATAATCTTGCTGAAACGGAACGGTTTTATAAAAATGTTTTAGGTTTAAAGCCCTACCATAAGGATGATGCCTCAACAATAATATTTAAAGCAGGATATACAAGCTTGGTTTTCAGGAAATCGGAAAACCTGAAACCTGTATATCATTTTGCCTTTGATGTGCCTAACAACAGGTTTTATGAAGCTTATGAAACTATAAAAGCTAAAACGCCTGTTATACTTATACAGGATGGACAGGATATTGCAGACTTTACCAACTGGGATGCCCGCTCTTTTTATTTTTACGACAATAATGGCAATATAGTTGAAATTATAACCCGTTATGCTAACAAGGTGTTTGCCGGTAAGCCTTTTGGAGCCTCTAATATTATATGTGTAAGCGAAATTGGCCTTGTAATAGGCAAAGTACCGCAGTTTGCCGATATGCTGTACAATAAGTTTGGTGTGCCTATATTCCACAGGCAGCCAAGGAGTGAAAAGTTTACGGTGTCAGGAGATGACGACGGCTTATTTATACTTGCAGAAAGCGGCCGGAACTGGTATCCTACACAGGTGAAAGCCTATTCATACCGCACACGGATTTTATTTATTAATAATGGCGCAGTGGGCCAATTTATTAAATAGCTGTAGTTGTAGTTTTTTGAGAAATACGTAAATTGCGGGCTTAATATTGAATATATTTCAACATGCAACAAGTACAGCCTTATATTCCTAAAAATAAAGTAAGAATTGTAACCGCAGCTTCGCTTTTTGACGGGCATGATGCAGCTATAAATATCATGCGCCGCATTATACAGTCAACAGGTGTTGAAGTAATACACCTGGGGCACGACCGCAGCGTGGAAGAAGTGGTAAATACAGCCATACAGGAAGATGCCAATGCCATAGCTATGACTTCTTACCAGGGTGGGCACAATGAATATTTTAAATACATGCATGACCTTTTAAAAGAAAAAGGGGCAGGGCATATAAAAATATTTGGCGGCGGCGGCGGTGTAATACTGCCTGAAGAAATTAAGGAACTGCATGAATATGGTATTACAAGGATATATTCACCCGATGACGGGCGGGAACTTGGACTGCAGGGAATGATTAATGACCTTGTTGAAAAATCTGATTTTCCTGTTGGCGATAAACTGAATGGTGAATTAAAACATTTAACCGAAAAGAATCCGGCAGCTATTGCCCGTGTTATATCGTCGGCAGAGAACTTTCCTGATATTGCAAAAGATGCACTTGATACCATACACAAACAAAATGAATCTGTAAACATACCTGTATTGGGTATTACAGGTACAGGCGGTGCAGGAAAATCATCCCTTGTAGATGAGCTGGTGCGCCGTTTCCTTATAGATTTTCCTGAAAAAACTATCGGTTTAATTTCTGTTGACCCATCTAAACGTAAAACAGGAGGAGCGTTGTTAGGCGACCGCATAAGGATGAATGCCATAAACAACCCGCGGGTTTACATGCGCTCGCTGGCAACAAGGCAAAGCAACCTTGCGCTTTCAAAATATGTTGCAGAGGCTGTACAGGTACTTAAGGCAGCAAAATATGACCTGATAGTGCTTGAAACTTCGGGGATAGGGCAGAGCGATACTGAAATACTTGACCATAGTGATGTATCCCTGTATGTTATGACACCTGAATTTGGTGCTGCTACCCAGCTTGAAAAAATTGATATGCTTGATTTTGCAGACTTAGTGGCAATAAACAAATTTGACAAACGCGGTGCACTTGATGCACTTCGTGATGTTAAAAAGCAATACCAGCGCAACCACAACCTTTGGGATGCCAATCCTGATGATATGCCTGTTTTTGGTACTATTGCTTCGCAGTTTAATGACCCTGGCATGAACTCACTTTACAAGGCCATTATGGACAAGATTGCGGAAAGGACAGGAGGAGATTTAAAATCGACTTTTGAAATTACCCGTGAAATGAGTGAGAAAATTTATGTAATTCCACCAAACCGTACACGTTATTTAAGCGAAATTGCTGAAAATAACCGTAAGTATGATGAGGTTGCCGATGCACAGCAGGAAGTGGCACAAAAACTGTACGGGTTATATAAAACCATAGAAACTGTTAGCGGAAAGCTGCCGGAGATAAATAAATCAGGTATTGATGAAGCATCTGTATCAGTTGACGCTGAAGATAAAAAACAATTCCTTTCCTTACTGCTAAAGGAATTTGACCGTGAAAAAATGAACCTTGACCCTTACAACTGGGAAATTATACTGACATGGGATGAAAAGGTAAATAAATATAAAAATCCTGTGTACTCCTTTAAGGTGCGGGATAAGGAAATAAAAATACAAACGCATACCGAATCGCTTTCACATTCGCAGATACCAAAAGTGGCACTGCCAAAATACAGGGCCTGGGGTGATATTTTAAAATGGTGCCTGCAGGAAAACGTTCCGGGAGAGTTTCCTTACACGGCTGGGCTTTACCCGTTTAAGCGTGAGGGTGAAGACCCAACACGTATGTTTGCCGGCGAAGGAGGCCCTGAAAGGACTAACAGGCGTTTCCATTATGTTAGCCTTGGCATGCCTGCAAAGCGTTTGTCTACTGCTTTCGACAGTGTAACGCTATATGGCAACGACCCTGATTACCGCCCTGATATTTACGGTAAAATAGGTAATGCAGGAGTATCTATATGCTGCCTTGACGATGCTAAAAAGCTGTATTCAGGTTTTAACCTTGCCCACCCAATGACGTCTGTGAGTATGACTATTAACGGGCCCGCACCAATGCTGCTAGGTTTTTTTATGAATGCCGCTATAGACCAGCAGTGCGAAATTTATATTAAAGAAAACGGGCTGGAAGCTGAAGTTGAGGAAAAAATAAATAACATTTATAAAGAAAAAGGTGTTGACCGCCCCAAGTATAATGGTGCACTGCCCCAAGGTAACGATGGCCTTGGGCTGATGCTTTTAGGGGTTACCGGCGACCAGGTATTACCGGCAGATGTATATAATGATATAAAAGTGCGTACGCTAAGCCAGGTTCGTGGTACGGTGCAGGCAGATATTTTAAAGGAAGACCAGGCGCAAAATACCTGTATATTTTCTACTGAATTTGCACTGCGTTTAATGGGTGATGTGCAGGAGTATTTTATCCAAAAAAATGTACGTAATTTCTATTCAGTATCTATATCGGGCTACCATATTGCAGAGGCAGGGGCAAACCCTATAACCCAGCTTGCCTTTACACTTGCTAATGGATTTACCTATGTGGAGTATTACCTGAGCAGGGGTATGAATATTAACGATTTCGGGCCAAACCTTTCGTTCTTTTTCAGTAACGGGATAGATCCTGAATATGCCGTAATAGGGCGCGTAGCGCGAAGGATATGGGCAAAAGCACTTAAAAACAAATATGGCGCCAATGAACGTGCCCAAATGCTTAAGTACCATATACAAACATCGGGACGTTCGCTGCATGCGCAGGAAATTGATTTTAACGATATCCGTACTACATTACAGGCATTATATGCTATATATGATAATTGCAACTCTTTACATACCAATGCTTATGATGAGGCAATTACTACACCTACAGAGGAAAGTGTGCGCAGGGCAATGGCAATACAGCTTATTATTAACAAAGAGCTTGGGCTTGCCAAAAATGAAAATCCAATTCAGGGCTCATTTATAATTGAGGAGCTGACTGACCTTGTAGAGGAAGCCGTGCTTGCAGAGTTTGACCGTATTACTGAACGTGGAGGTGTACTTGGGGCTATGGAAACCATGTACCAGAGAAGCAAGATACAGGAAGAGAGCCTTTATTATGAAACATTGAAACACACAGGCGAATTCCCAATAATCGGTGTTAATACTTTCTTGAGTTCCAAAGGCTCACCAACAGTGGTTCCTGCTGAAGTAATACGCGCAACGGAAGAAGAAAAGCGGTTCCAGATAAAAACACTTGAAAGCCTTCAAAAAGCAAATAAAGAAAAAGTTATAGAACAGATAAATAAAGTACAGAATGCCGCTGTACAAAACCAAAATATATTTGAACAGCTTATGGAGGCTACCAAAGTATGCTCACTGGGGCAAATAACTGCTGCCCTGTTTGAAGTAGGCGGACAGTACCGCAGGAATATGTAAAGTTTTAAATTTTATAAATAATAAAACCTCCCGCAATGGGAGGTTTTTGTTTTAAAATACATATCCTAAAAGGTAATATATAATTGCAAATGCTATAATGGTACCAAAGCATCCAAAGCCAAGTTTTTTGGCTCCCCATCCCGCAAGTAACGCCTTAAATATATTTTTCATGACTAGAAGTTTTTATTTAAAATTCGTTACTATTTTTTAATACCAAACCTTATTTAACGAATAAATAAGATTTAAAGGAAACTTAAAAGCATAGCTATTCCATAGTGTGATTTGTAATTTTATATATGTCACTGATAATAAAATAGCTATGAAAAAGAATTATTATTATACCTTTTTATTTTTAATCATGTCGGTACAGTGCATGGCACAGGTTGCGGGGTGTACAGATCCGCTTGCACTTAATTATAATCCTGCCGCAACGATTAATAATGGGAATTGTATGTATGCCCCTGCAGCCATAGCACCCGATTATTCAGCAAACCTGCCGAACGAACTGGAAGAAACTTCAGGGCTCATCAATTGGGGCGATTATTTATTTACCCATAATGATAATACCGACAGTAATTTATATGCTTTAGATACAATTACAGGGGTAATTGAATTTGAATATCCAACGGGGGCTTCCAATCAGGATTGGGAAGAAATTACCCAGGATGATGATTATGTATATATTGGCGATTTTGGTAATAACAGCAATGGTAACAGGACAAACCTCAAAATACTAAAAATCAGTAAGGCAGGACTGGTATCAGGAAATGCCCAACCGGAAATCATTAATTTTGCCTATTCTAACCAAACAGACTTTTCGCCATCAGGAAGCAACAGTACCGATTTTGACTGTGAGGCTTTTATAGCATATAGAGACAGCCTTTACCTGTTCACAAAACAGTGGGTAAGCAGGCAGACAAGTGTATATGCATTACCAAAAACTGCCGGAAATTATACAGCACAATTACAAACATCTTATAACGTAAACGGTTTAATAACCGGTGCGGCATATGCTGAGGGTAAAAAAATAATAGTATTAAGCGGTTATAGTAATTTGTTACAGCCGTTTTTGTTCTTATTATACGACTTTAATTTTAATGACAGCGATTTCTTTACAGGTAATAAGAGAAAGATTAACGTTACACTGCCTTTTCACCAGACAGAAGGTATAAGTACAATAAACGGGCTAAATTATTTTATAACCAATGAGCGTTTTGTACAGCCACCGTTTGTAAACATTCCTCCTAAACTGCATAGTTTTAATCTGGAAGCCTTTCTGCAACCTTACATCGAAAGCCTTTCTGTTGCTGCCTATCATTATGATGAGGTAGTAAGTGTTTACCCAAATCCCGCCACTGATAAATTATACATTGACTTAAAAGAGAATACCAAAACGTTAACTTATAATGTTATAGATATGATGGGCAGGGTTGTACAGCAGGGAAATTTAAATTTCAATACTACAACTATTCCTACTATTAATCTTGCAGACGGAATGTATATTTTAAAACTTGATAATAATAGCGGAATTAATTTTATTGTTAAAAATGACTAATTATCAATGTTTTAAAATAGATTATAAAAATAAATTTTAAATATTTTCCTATAAATAATTTTTTGGTTCAGTTTTTGAAATATACTTATAAAACCATTTAAAACTTTAAATTATGAAAAAGATATTATTACTTTTTGCAGCAGTGGGAATGTTTTCACTATCGTCGTGCAGCAGCGATGATGACAATGTAGATAACGATACAATCAGCGAGGTGTTCCAGGTTAATGTAAATTTCCTTGCACCCAGTTATTCAATAGTACAGCCTTTAAACCCTGCTATCTATTCTTCGGATGTGGTATTGGTTTACAGGCAGATTGGATTAAGCGGTAACAAACCTATATGGCAGTCGGTACCGCATACGCTTTACCTTGATGAGGGTGAGCTTGATTATGTATTTGATTTTACAGAAAGTGACATAAATATTTACCTTCAGTCAACTTATGATTTAGCGCTTACACCTGAGCTTACACAAAACCAGACATTCAGGATTGTAATTGTACCGGGCTATTTTTCCAGCACAGTTAATGTGAACGACTATGAGGCAGTTATGAATGCACTAAGCCGGGAAAGGGGAGGCCTTCCTGAAATTCAGGTTATAGAATAATAAGCTAAACTTAAATAAATAAAAAGCCCGCTAACGAGCGGGCTTTTTATTTTAGTTGGATACGTATTAAAAATTCAGCGAATTTAAAGCTGAAGTTTTTGCAGCTTTGCTTTTTCTCCTGAAATATATATTTCCCGGATTGCCAAAGTATTTGGTAATAGTTAATCGGGCCATTAAATAACTTACGGTTGATTCAGCACCCTGGTTCAGGTTTACGCTGTGTTCTTCCAGCCCGTCAAAGCAGCCTCCCGTACAGGGGTTATAAATAACCTGCTGTAAATGGTTGTTGCCTAAAAACCAGTTAAATGCTATCTCCATTTTATTTAAATATTCTTCTTCCTTAAAAATATCATGAAACTTTCTTAAAGCTAAAATGGTATAGGCTACATCTATTGGCTGTTCGCCAAACTGCTCACGCCTTTTGCCTTTAAAATACCAACTCCTGTTTGAAACCACGTTAATAGAGCCTTCGTTAAATATTACAGATAAAAGGAAATCAAATGACTCTTTAGCAACATCCCTGTATTCCTCATCACCGGTTATGGCATAGCATAACAATAATGCTTCGGGCAATACAGAGTTGGCATATGTTAAATAGCTTTCAAACCATTTCCAGTTATCTTCTGCCTCATGGCGATACATTTGTACAAGGCGGCTGCCAAACATTTTAATGTATATTAATGTATCAGCGTCAGAAACATGGCGGTTATAATAATACAACCCTTTTATAACAAAAGCCATTGCCCTTGTTGAGTAAATATTTTTTGTGAGGGATAATGACCTTAAAAACATTGCCTCCGCTTTTTTGCCCAATTCTTCAGGTAGTATAGGGGATAAGGATATTACATAGCCTAATGCCCACATGGCACGGCCTGAAGAATCTTCAAGGTTTTCATTATTATTTTGGGCAGTAAAGTTTTTGTTTATGTCCACATAGTTCATAAACCTCCCGTCATTGCCCTGGCAAAACCCAATAAAATTAAGGTAGGTATTTATATACTCAAGGTCATTTTTATCCCTTGATTGTTTATAATGCTGGCACATGGCTATCAGTGCGCGTGCATTATCATCAAGGGTATAGCCTGAATGTATATCCGGCTTGTTCAGTTGGGAAAACTGCAGCATCCCAAAATCGGTAGTCATCCTTTTTATATGGGAAAGGTTGACTTCAGGATTCCTGTAATGCAGTTTTATAGCATTGCCTGCTGTTTTTTGAATAAGCTTGGCATGTGCCACAGCCGAGTTTTCCCAGGCTGTGTGTACAATTTTATGCAGCCCGTTAAGTACCATTACATTTCTTAGCTCCTCATCAAAAAGCAATTTATTAATGGCTTCAGCCAATTGTTCCGAATCGCCAAAATCAAAAGTTATGCCTGTATCTCCCGCCAATACTTCCCTGGCATGCGGAATAGGTGTGGATACAATTGCGCAGCCACAGCTAAGTGCATAGGAAAATGTACCGCTAACGGCCTGGTTGGGGTCTTTTGATGTAAACAGGTAAATATCTGTCATTTGCAGGTATTCCAGCAATTCCTCAAGCGGGACGTATTTATTAATGAATTTTACATTTTCCTTAAGCCCCAGTTCTTCAATTTTATTTACCAGCATATCACGGTAAGCCTCTCCTTCATTAAGCACTACAGTAGGGTGCGTTTTCCCGATTATTAAAAATAAGGCTTCAGGAGTTTCCTTAACTACGCTTGGCAGAGCATCCAGTGTGGTTTCAATACTTTTTCCTGAACTTAGCAAACCAAAAGTTGAAAGTATTTTACGCCCTTCAAAACCGTATTTTGCTTTAAGTTCATCTTTGTCCACATGGGGAACAAAATGGGTTCCGTGTGGTATTACGCTTATTTTATCCCTGTCAACAATATAATCGCACACAAGTATATCCGCAGCATTGTTAGTCATTACAATGAGTGAATCGGCACGGTTAAGTATATGCTGAACGTTAGCCCTTAGTACATCATTAGGGCCCGGAAGTACTGTATGGAAAACAACCATTACAGGTTTTTCTATAGCGTTTATAAAATCATTAAAATGCGCTACGCTTTCCGCAAAAAGTCCAAACTCATGCTGTATAAGCACCGCTTTCAGATTCTCATCTTCATTAATAGTGCGCGCAAGCGATTTATATGATTCCTGAGATGATGTATTTAAAATATATTTTACATCTTCATCATTATAAGTATGTTTTTCATTATCATTTTCCAGCGCGCATATCTGTAATGAAAATGAATTCATATAATGGTCATTCAGTGCCTTGATAAGGTCCTGCGTGTAAGTGGCAATGCCACACTGCCTTGGCGGATAAGTGGAAATAAAAAGTATTTCCGGCAATACTTCCAATTCATTTTGTTGTACAGTTTTGGAAGAAAGGTGTTCTATAAGGCTGGTATAATTCTTTAAATTCTTACCAACAGGTTTTTTATTTTTCATGACACTTTATTAATGTAGTTTTATGGTTTTAGGCATTTGCCCGGTTCACCCATTCATTTGCCCGTTGCTTTGCATCATTCATGGCAGATTTTACATCGGCTTCAGAATTTTTGTATTCTTTTTTGGCTTTACGCTTTAACTCGTCCAGTTTACCTTTCATATTATGTTTAGCTTCTTCTACACTATCGGTAAATTCTCTTTTTTGCGCTCTTTTCCTGTAAGCATATACTGCGGCACCTGCAAGGGCTGCTGCTCCCGCAGCAATTCCCAATACTAATTTTTTATTTCTCATACTTATTTATTTAGGTTATTAATTACAAAGCTTAAAATTATATAATCAATACTCATTTGCCAATTTGCTTATATAATATTTAACACAGTTAACAGTTTGTTGGGAATTGTAAGGCGAAAACGGGAATTGTAAGATTTTTTTTGAAGAATATGTAATCAGAAGGTATTTATAATTTGTTATCTTTACCATAAGGGCTTTAAATATCATTTTTGTTTGCTACAGGATATTTATTTAGGGGGTGTGATTTTATATTTACTAAAAATATTATGTTATGCCCTGTAAAAAATAGGGCTAACTTATTTTTAGAATAAAAAAATAATATATTTGCAAAGTTTTTTAATACTAATAACAACTATAACTATTGTTTCATGGCAACATTTCGTTTTCAGGCTGTAAAAGAAGCCACAGGCAGAAAGCCTGTAAAAGTTGAAGAGCTTGATAAAAAATCAATTATCTTCGGTAGTAATGTGTTTAACGATAAGGCAATGCGCCAGTTTTTAACTCCTGAAGCATATCAGGCAGTAAAAAGTGCAGTGCAGCATGGAACTAAAATTGACAGGAAACTGGCAGATTATATAGCAATGGGTATGAAAGAATGGGCACTTTCAAAAGGTGTTACACATTATACCCACTGGTTTCAGCCACTTACAGGATCTACAGCCGAAAAGCATGATGCTTTTTTCGAAACTTCATTTGATGGCAGCGACCCGGTAGAAAAATTTGGCGGGAGCCAGCTTGTGCAGCAGGAACCAGATGCGTCAAGTTTCCCTAACGGCGGTATAAGGAATACTTTTGAAGCGAGGGGTTACACAGCATGGGATCCTACTTCTCCTGCTTTTATATTTGGAACTACACTTTGCATACCTACGGTGTTTGTTTCTTATACAGGTGAAGCACTGGATTATAAAGCACCACTTTTAAGGGCACTTGCAGCCGTAGATGAAGCTGCTACAGATGTTTGCCGCTATTTTGATAAAAATGTAAAAAAGGTAACTGCCACTTTAGGGTGGGAGCAGGAATATTTCCTTATAGACTCTGCACTTGCTAATACAAGGCCCGATATTATCCTTACCGGCCGTACCCTTTTAGGGCATACTTCGGCTAAAGGGCAGCAGTTGGAAGACCATTACTTTGGTTCAATCCCAACAAGGGTACTTAACTATATGAGAGACCTTGAAAACGAGTGTATGTTATTGGGTATTCCGGTAAAAACCCGCCATAATGAGGTTGCGCCTAACCAGTTTGAACTTGCACCTATATTTGAGGAAGCAAACCTTGCTGTAGACCATAATTCACTAATTATGGATGTTATGCAAAAGGTTGCCGAACGCCATGACTTTAAAGTCCTCATACACGAAAAGCCATTTAAGGGTGTTAACGGTTCCGGTAAGCATAACAACTGGTCCATGGCTACAGATACAGGTGTTAATCTTTTAGGCCCGGGCAAAACACCTATGAGCAACCTTCAGTTCCTTACATTTTTTATAAATACCATTAAAGCGGTTTATAAACATGAGCAGTTGCTAAGGGCATCTATAGCAACAGCATCAAACGACCACAGGCTTGGAGCTAATGAGGCACCGCCTGCTATTATATCTGTATTTATAGGACAACAGCTTACCAAAGTACTGGAAGAACTTGAAGGAGTTTCAAACGGCAAACTGTCACCGGAAGAAAAAACCGACCTTAAGCTTAATGTTGTAGGTAAAATTCCAGATGTATTGCTTGATAATACTGACAGGAACAGGACTTCGCCTTTTGCATTTACCGGAAATAAATTTGAATTCAGGGCTGTGGGCTCCAGTGCAAACTGCGCCAATGCCATGACTATATTAAATGCTATAGTTGCCAAGCAGCTGCGCGACTTTAAGAAAGAAGTTGATGCGCTTATTGAAAGCAAAAGCATGAAAAAGGATGATGCCATATTCAACATACTTCGTGAATATATAAAAGAAACCAAGAATATTCTTTTTGAAGGAGACGGCTATAGTGAAGAGTGGGAGCAGGAAGCGGAAAAAAGAGGATTGAGCAACCATAAAACAACACCTAAAGCACTTAAGGCAAAGGTTTCTAAAGAATCGCTTGCATTATTTGAGGAACTTGGAGTTATGAACCATGTGGAAATGGAGGCGCGCTATGAAATTGAACTTGAGGAATATGCCAAAAAAATCCAGATAGAAGGAAGAGTGCTTGGCGATATTGCCCGCAACCACGTTATACCTACTGCTATACGTTACCAAAATGTACTTATTGAAAACGTAAAAGGGCTTAAAGAGATTTTTGGCAGCGACTATGAGAATATTGGCAGGGAACAGATTACACTTATAAAGGAAATATCTGAACATATAGCCACCATAAACTCAAAGGTAGAGGAAATGACCGAAGAGCGTAAAAAAGCAAACACACTTGATAATGCCGAAGCTATGGCACACGCCTATTGTGATAAGGTAAAGCCTTATTTTGATATAATAAGAAACCATTGCGATAAGCTGGAATTGCTTGTTGATGATGAAATATGGACTCTTACCAAGTACAGGGAATTATTATTTACCAGGTAATATTTATTATAAAATTATTTTGAGCAGCCTGCCGTAATACGGCAGGCTTTTTTATACTATTAAATTCTGTTTGGCGTTATCATTTTGACTAACCTTACTTTTATGAGATACATTTACCTGCTTGCATTATTTTTTTGTTTTTCAGTAAAAGCCCAAAATACTTTTACAGTGTATTTTGACTTTGATATTGATGAGGTTAACAATACATCATCATACAATTTATCGAGGTGGATAGCCGATAACAAAAATGCTCTAGTTGAAAAAATATATGGCTATGCCGATAGTACAGGTAACTTTTATTATAATATAGACCTTTCTGAACGGAGGGCGGAATATGTGTTACAACAGTTGGAAAAAAATGGCATAGCTACTGTTGACAGCCTTGATATTAAAGGTTTTGGTGAAGATTTCCCGCTATCATCCAATATGGCAAAAAACAGGAAGGCGATAATACACTATACTGTTGTAAAACAGGAGAGTGCTTTTGAAAAGGCTGTTAAAGAGGCTAAAAAAGGAGACAAACTAAAACTTCCTAATCTTTATTTTTACAATAATTCTGATGTTGTACTGCCTAAATCAAAACCTGTATTGGAGGAGTTGCTGAAAGTATTAAAAGAAACCCCTGAATTAAAAATACAGGTACAGGGCCATATCTGCTGCCAGCAGGTAGAGCAAAACCAAATTTCATTAAAAAGGGCTATGGCGGTGTATAATTTCCTTATCCTTAACGGTATTGATAAAAGCAGGCTGTCATACAAAAGTTTTGGCAGTACAAGGCCAATATATTCTTTGCCTGAAAAATCAGAAGACGAGCGGGTGGCAAACCGGCGGGTTGAAATTGAAATACAATAAAAAAGGCTTCACAAGAAGCCTTTTTGTTACAACTAACTCAAAAAATTATTGTTTTATAATCTGCTTTGTTATTTTGCCATTATCTGTAATCACCGTTATTAAATAGTTCCCACTTTGAAGATCTTTTATATTAACCACTGTTTCCTGTAGTGAATGGAGATCAAAATGCTTTATAAGCTGACCTAATGTGTTATAAATTTCAATTGCTTGTATTTCTGTATCAGTTTTTATATTCATTATATCTTTAACAGGATTGGGGTATATTACAAGGCTGTTTTTGTTTATTTTGTTCTCATCAATTCCCATATTGAACTGGTATTCGTAAGCACCAATGTCAATAGTAGCATTATCAAACCTTGCATTTCCGGCTAAATCAGTGTCGGTAAACAATCCTGGGTAATAACTTACATTTCCTGCTTCTATACCCGGAGAACCATATTGAAGGCTGTAGTCACCCAATTGAATATTGTTAAACATAGGATCTGCATCAATATTATTACCGCCATCAGTACCAAAATTACTATTCCAGTTGGCACTGCCCCCGCTTCCCATAACTATGCAATTGTAAAAAGTAGTTATATTTGAAGCACTTTGATTATATATAGGAGATTGTTCGGTAGTTATTGAATTGTATATTTGTGCAGTTGAATTATTTCCGTTAGCAATTGTATTACCGGCAACTGCTGCTGAATTTCCTGTAAAACTACTATTTGCTATTATTACAGATGAAGCATTGAAATTTAATATAGCACCTCCAAATTGTCCGTAATTAGTATTAAATAAACAATTATAAATGTAATTTCCGGTTGAAAGAGCATTATAAATAGCACCTCCACCACTATTAGACTGTGAAGCGACATTATTATAAAAAGTTGAATTTTTTATTCTTGCACCTTCAGATGCGGCTATTTGTTCAAGAGCAATACCACCTCCATTAGCAGCAATATTATTAATGAATGCACAATTTTCTACTATAGGAGCTTTAGTGCCATCACCCATCAGTATTACAAATATGGCCCCGCCATTTAAAGCCCCAACTGCAGAATTATTAGTAAAAGTTACATTATTTATAGTAGATGCTGTAGAGTTTCCACCTCCTACCATAATAGCTCCTCCACCATAAGAACTATTATTAACCGTGTTACTTGTAAATGTGCTTTCAGTAATATTTAAAACGCTATTTAGGGAACAAATAGCACCGCCCCCAAAGCTGCCGGTAGCATTATTAAAACTAATTGTGCAATTGGTTATTATCGCTTTGGCATTAGCGTCTACTATTATTGCTCCTCCTGAAACAGCCAGATTATTTGTTAATGTACATAATGATAAGTTTATTTGAGTTCCTCCCCTTGAAGTGATAGCCCCCCCGTTTGATGAAGCGGTATTATTATTAAAACTGCAATTGCTAAACTGCGGTGCAGAGATATTAAAATTAGGATTGTTAAGGTTATATACAGCCCCTCCCTCATAAGCCACATTTTCCTGAAAAGTTACATTTGTAAGCGTTGGTGAAGAGCTATAATTATATAAGGCACCACCATATATTGCAGTGTTTTCTTTGAAAATAATGTTTCGCAATGTAGGCGAACTGTTGTCATTATACATACCGCCACCCCTGTTGAGAGGATTTAGAAAATCATCTTGATCGGGTTCAGAATTACCAATTACATTAGCAAACCCATCTCTGATAGTAAAGCCGTCTAGCTCTGTTGCTGCTGTAAGGTTAGTATTACGTATTACGCTAGTAGTACTGCCAATCAGCATGGTTTCATTTTCGGTATAATCTCGGTCATTAAATTCAGGGTTTCCCAAAGGAAAGCCGCCAAAAACTTTAACCCCCTCTTTTAAAGTATAATAATTATCCGTACTAAAATCTGAGGGAAAGTAAGCACCCGCAGCTACCCAAACGGAATCTCCGGCAGAAGAAGCATTTATCATAGCCTGCAGGTTTGTAGAGGCTTCTGCCCAGCTTAATCCTGTAGCAGTAGGGCTACCTATAGGGCTAACATATCTCGTAGTTTGTGCAGCAGCACAAAAAGAAAATAAGATAAATAATAAAAGGCTTGTAGTTTTTTTCATGATTAAAATGTTTATTCAAAACTACAAATACCTGTAAATCAAAAAAATACCTAGTGCTAGGTATTTTTTAGGCTAATTATATTTACCAATTAAAAGTAATTTCCTTTTTTATATCAGGGTTAAGGCTCAGGTACACGGGGCAGGTTGTTGCAACACGCTCCAGTATTGTCCGCGACTTCTCATCAGCTTCTGACTTCATATCAAATGTAATTTCTATACTTGAAATTTTTCTTGGTGAAGCCTGCATTACTTTAGTAACCTGTGCAGTTGAACCCTCTAATGATATACGCATATCCCTTGCTTTAATACCCATAATTGTAAAAATGCAGGTAGCAAGTGAATTTGCAACCATATCGGTTGGTGAAAAGGCTTCTCCTTTACCATTGTTATCCAAAGGAGCATCTGTAATAATCTCTGTATTGGAATGTAGGTGGGTTGATGTTGTCCTTAAATCGCCGAGGTAAGTTACCTTTGAAGTCATATTATTGTGCTTGTTTAATTCCGTAATCTTCATCATAATATAAAATGTAAACACCTGCATTAAGGTTGCTGCCATTTTTTACAACATATGAAAATTTATTATCTACCTGTTCAGTAATTTTTGTAAACATAACCTCGCTTATGT
Source organism: Flavobacterium sp. MK4S-17 (assembly GCF_009848495.1). Taxonomy (GTDB): domain Bacteria; phylum Bacteroidota; class Bacteroidia; order Flavobacteriales; family Flavobacteriaceae; genus Flavobacterium. The sequence continues at coordinate 8,950 of NZ_WWEP01000031.1, read as the reverse complement.
TTTCCGGCTGGAAAACGCGTAATATGGCATCAAATGTTACATCAAATCCACGGGTGGCATACTGGCTTGGCATTATCCCGTTTTTATCTTTAAAAGACTTAGTAAATAGCATGGCCTCAGGCGACATATTGTCCCGGTTTACAGATGGATACAGCATTTTTAAGTTTACAAGCCTTTGTAAAGGCACTTCATCGTCTTCAAGTAACTCAACCCTGTCCATTACGGCAAGCTGTATGGGGTAATCAGCTAAAGCTGCATCAAGCATTTTTGTTGCATTTACCATCATTCTTGTACTTTCTGTTTCCAGTATAATATAATTTGTCCTGTCTTTTACCATAAGGCTTTTTAAGGAGGCTTCATTTATAGTGCCGTCAGCATTAAGCGGAGCGAATAATATTTGCGGTATGTTGTTTTTTATAAATGTTTTGGAACTGTTCTTTTTAGCATCTACAATGGCTATTATATTGCCGTTTTTGCTTTTAAGGTATTCTATAAGCGCGAGTTTAGCAGTTTCCTGAGACGGTACTGACTGAAAAAGATTGTTGTATTGCGATTTGCTGGCATCTTTTGAAAGCGGTGATATTACAGGTATTTTCTTTTCAGAAAGCATTGCTGCCGTAGTTTCCACATTATTCTGAAAAAATGGGCCTATAACCATATCAGCAGCATATAAACCTGATTTCAGAGAGGCAACATCAGAAGACCTTGATGTTTCTTTAGAGTCCATTATCCTTACCTTTAGAGGAAGCCCTAACGCTTTTGCAGAATCAATAGCCATTAAGGCACCGGCATAAAAATCAAGTGTAATATTAAGGAACTTATCAGAGCGCAGTAACTGAGAACGTAACGTGTCCGATTCTACCCTGTTAAGATTAAAGGGCAGGAGCAGGGCTATTTCCTTCGGTTCAGCCCTGTCAATTGTACTTATAAGGTTATTTAAGGTTTTATTGTAAACAGTTTCAACTTTAGTATTTGCAGGGAGCTTTAGCTCCATTCCTTCTTTAAGCCCGTCCTGTGCGTGTGGGTTAAGGGCAATAATTTTTTCCATTGTTAACCCTGTAGCTTTGGTAAGGCTGTAAAAAGTTTCTTTTGGCTGTACTACATAAGTTATAAATTCAGGATTTTTTACTGCCTGTTTTACCGCCGGCTTATCTATAAGTTTTAAATTGAAACCAAGGGGAAGCACATCTTTCACTTCAGGGTTTAGTTCCTCAAGAAGTTGCAGAGTAATACCATAATCACGGGCTATGGAATATTTAGTCTCACCTTCTTTTACTGTGTGGTATATATAAGCATCAACATCCTCGCGGGCATCAGCTTTCTCAGCGGCTTTAACCTGAGCAGTAACGGGGCTTCCTGTTATAGGTATAATTATGCTTTGCCCAATTTTAAGGCCTTCTTTTAAAACTTCACTGTTGGCACTTTCAATAGCTTCAACCGATACATTATATTTTTTTGAAAGGCTGTACAGGGTTTCCTTCGCTTTTACTTCATGTATGGTATTGGCAACTTTAGAGGGCTGCTCTTTTGCAGGGGCAGTTATTGCTGTTTTACCTGAAGCTGACGGGATAAGTATAACTGTATTTTCCTTAAGTCCGTTTTTTGCGTCGGGGTTAAGCCTGTAAATATCATAAGGTGTAACTTTATATTTTTTGGCAATATCGGTTACGGTTTCGCCTTTTTCAACCTTATGCTTTTTATAATCCTGGCTGTAGGCATTGGTATATACAGTCAAAGCCAAAAACAACACTATCAGGTATTTCATACTGTAAAGCTATTTAATAATTAAGCCGCTACAAAGGTAAGTTTTGTAACGGCTTGTTGTATTATTATTACTTATAATTTTCCGTTAAAACCAGTAACGGTATAACAGCATTATTGCTTATTTATTGTAATGGAAAGCGTTTGCCCTGCCTGCAGGCCGCGTTTTAGCTTGTTGCTGTTTTCGGCAGTTATTGCTTCAATAGATGTGTTGTATTTCCTTGCCAGCCCTGTCAATGTTTCACCGTTTTCTACTTTATGCATAACCGATTGTGTTGATAAAACAGTACTATTCTCGGTCATGTTGCTGTCTTGGTGGCCTTCAGCAGCAGCAGGAATAACTATACGTTGTCCTATTTGCAGGCCACGCCTCAAAGTTTTTTCATTAGCATCGGTAATTGCTTCAATAGTCGTGTTATATTTTCTTGCCAAGCCTGTTAGGGTTTCACCTGAAACTACATCATGTACTATTCCGCCTGTTTCGGCTGCAAGCATCTCTGGCGAAGGGTTTGTCCCTGATGGTATTGTAAGGGTCTGCCCAATTTGCAGGCCATGCCTTAATGCTTTTTCATTAGCCTTAGTAATGGCTGCAATAGTTGTGTTGTATTTTCTTGCAAGCTCCGTTAATGTTTCCCCTGATATTACATCATGTGTAACTTCGGCCGGGTTGGCATACATTTCATCCTTGGTAATATCTTCAGTTTGCTGTGCAGTACTTATATTTAATGGAACAGCTTTATTATGCTCTGTAGTAAGGCTGCTGTTTTTCGGGTTATCCTGCTGCGTTCCGCTGCTCACATAATTATTTTCATCCTGTGCTGAGGTGTCATGTTCGGCTTTTTTTGCCCTGTCGTTTAATAAGGCAAAATTATTATGCTCGTTTGCAGTACTGCCAGGGGCGCTTACCTGTACACTTTTATCGGTAGGTATTTTTAATATCATACCTGCACTTAACCCATTTACTGCCTCAGGGTTCAGCTCATAAATATCATGCGGGGTTACCATATATTTTTTAGCGATGAGTACTACGGTTTCTCCCAAAGCAACACGGTGTGTAGCGGCCCTTGCAGTTTTTTGCTGCTGTTGCATAATACTGTAACTGTATGAATGGGCGTAATTTAAAAGAATTAAAAGAAAGGTAAAAAGTAATTTTGCTTTCATATCAAATTGGGGTTAGTTTGACTGTTAAAAGTATCATAAAAATATAAAAAAAACTATACCAAAACCGTTTTTAAACTAGTTTATAGATAATCTGAAAAATAATCGGGTTAAACTGCACGATAACCCTATTATATAGGAGTAACAATAATAAAAAAAGGCTGGTTCAAACCCAGCCTTTTTTTATTACTCCCACTCAATGGTGGCAGGTGGTTTAGAACTAATATCATATACCACCCTGTTAACACCTTTTACTTTATTTATAATTTCATTGGAAACCTTCATTAAAAAATCATAGGGCAGGTGAACCCAGTCGGCTGTCATGCCATCAGTAGATTCTACAGCACGCAGGGCTACTACTTTTTCATATGTACGTTCATCACCCATAACCCCCACACTGTTTACAGGTAATAATATTGCACCGGCCTGCCATACTTTATCATATAGTCTATGGTCTTTTAGCCCCTGTATAAATATATGGTCAACCTCCTGCAATATTCTTACTTTTTCAGGCGTAATGTCTCCTAATATCCTTATCGAAAGGCCGGGCCCCGGGAAAGGGTGTCTGCCTAAAAGCTCAGGGTCAATACCTAAAGTGGCGCCCACCCGACGCACTTCATCTTTAAAAAGCATGCGCAAAGGCTCAACCACCTGCAACTTCATAAAATCAGGCAGGCCGCCTACATTATGGTGTGATTTTATTGTTGCGGAAGGCCCTTTTACTGATACCGATTCAATAACATCGGGGTAAATAGTACCCTGTGCCAGCCATTTAACATCGGTTAGCTGGTGGGCTTCATCATCAAAAACTTCTATAAATACACGCCCTATAGTTTTTCTTTTTATTTCGGGGTCTTCTATTCCTGCCAGTTGCGACAGGAAACGGTCAGAAGCATCAACTCCTTTAACATTAAGCCCCATATCTTTATATTGGTGCAGCACATTTTCAAATTCATCTTTGCGCAGCAGCCCGTTATTTACAAAAATGCAGTAAAGGTTATTGCCTATAGCCTTATTTAACAGCACTGCGGCTACGGTAGAGTCAACCCCGCCCGAAAGGCCCAGTACAACCTTGTCGTTTTGCAGTTTTACCTTTAGCTCCTCAACTATATCCTCAACAAAGGTGTCAGGGGTAAAGTTTTGCGGAACCTCGGCTATTTTTACAAGGAAATTTTCCAGCATTTGTTTTCCATCTGTAGAATGGTAAACTTCAGGATGAAACTGTATGGCATAGGTGTCTTCACCCTCAATCCTGTATGCGGCATTTTCTACATCCTTAGTGCTTGCAAGCCTTACGGCATTATTGGGTAACTGTTTAATTGTATCGCTATGGCTCATCCAAACCTGGCTGGCTGCTGTTACACCTTCAAAAAAAGGTTCACCATCCTTAATATAGGCAAGGTTTGCCCTTCCGTATTCCCGAATGTTACTCGGGGCAACTTCACCTCCGTGAAAATGTGCAAGGTATTGTGCGCCATAACACACTGCCAGTAAAGGCATTTTTCCACGGATTTGCGATAAGTCGGGATGTGGGGCATTTTCAGCCCTTACTGAAAAAGGGCTGCCTGATAAAATAACGGCTTTGTATAATGAAAGGTCAGCCGGAATATGGTTGTAAGGGAAAATTTCGCAGAAAATATTTAACTCGCGAACCCTTCGCGCAATAAGTTGTGTGTATTGCGAACCGAAGTCTAAAATAAGTACGTTGTGTTGCATGTGCAAAAATAGATATAAAATCGGGAAATGAAAACCTGATTTTGATACACTATTAAATAACATAAAATTATAACCGGGCAGCAGTATTTTAATTATCTTTAATTTATCCAAACTAAAAAAGAATGAAAAAGCTGTGTATCATATTGTTACTATTGGGGGTTACTGCACGGCCGCAAAATAAAGGCACTGAACCGCCTGACTATAACAGCATTGAGAAAAATGTGAAGAATAAAAAATCCCCACTGTATTTTGACAATCTTTTCGAAAGGTATAAGCGGGCGGACAGTACCCTTACATTAAATGAAAAAAGGCATTTGTATTACGGTTATTCTTTCAGCAGCAATTATAAACCTTATAGTGTTACAAAGGCTGAGGAAAAATTAAACCAGTTGTTACAAAAAAATAACGCCGACAGGAAAGACCTTGAATTGATACTTAAGTATTCTGCCCAGGTGCTGGAAAGCTATCCGTTCAGGTTAAGGATGAAGGAATATCGTATATTTTGCTTAAAGGAACTGCAACGCTATAAAGAAGCATCGGATGAAATGAAGCAGTCAGCCATGATTATAGATGCTATAACAAGTTCAGGCGATGGTATTACACAACAAAGCAGCTTTTATGTAATCAATACTATTAATGAATATGAAATGCTTGGAGTGCTGGGTTTTGAGTTTGGCGGCAGGCAGGAACTGATAGATTTTAAATATGATTATCTGTCATTAAAAGATAATTCCTATAACGTTAAAGGGTTATATTTTGATATTTCCCGGAGCCTGCAATCCTTAAAGTTTAATTAACTGTAAATACATATATTGTTTATGCGTTATTTTTGGCTCTCTTTTTGCTTTTAAACACTACACCTGTATAAAGGAAAAAGATGTAAATTCGCAAAATGATGAAACCTCAAGATAGTGAGGCAGTAAAAGCATTATTGTCCTCACCAAAAAAAATTGTAATTACAACCCACAGAAACCCCGATGGTGATGCTATTGGCTCATCATTAGGATTATACCACTTCCTTACTAAAACAGGGCATAATGTAACAGTTATATCCCCAAATGATTATCCCGATTTTTTAGGATGGATGCCGGATGCAGGAAAAATAGTTGTTTTTGAAAAGCAGACAGAGGCAGCAGAAAAAATACTAAATGATGCCGAAATTATTTTTACGCTTGATTTTAATGTGCTGAGCCGTACCGGCGACTTAATGGAAGCGGCACTTAAAAAAGTGGATGGTGTTTTTATAATGATAGATCATCACCAAAAACCTGGTGATTATGCAAAATATATTTTTTCTGATACTTCTTATGGTTCAACCTGCGAAATGATTTATCATTTTATAAAAGGGATGGGCTTTCAGGATAAAATTGATAAAACTATCGGAACCTGTTTATATACGGGTATTGTTACCGACTCCGGTTCTTTCCGCTATCCTTCCACTACAGGTACTACACACCGTATAGTGGCAGAGTTTATTGATAAGGGGATTGATAACAGCCAGATACACAGCCTCCTTTTTGATAATCATTCGCATAACAGGATACAAATTTTGGCAAGGGCTTTGCAGAATATGAAAGTATTGCCGGCCTATAATACATCCTACACCTATCTTAGCCAGGAAGAGCTTAATTCTTTTGGGCATAGCAAGGGAGATACCGAGGGGATTGTAAATTATGGTTTAAGCATGAAAGATATTGTTTTTACTGCCTTTTTTACTGAAAATAAAGAAGAAGGCATTATAAAAATATCGTTCCGATCCAAAGGAGATTTTGATGTTAACCAGTATGCAAGGGAGCATTTTAACGGTGGCGGGCATATTAATGCAGCAGGCGGCAAATCTACTGACACACTGGAAGCCACCATACAAAAATTTATTGCTACTTTAGCGCACACTAAAATTGAATGAGATGAATAAAATGAAGTTATTGCTGGTGGTGTTGCCGGTATTGGTTCTCGTTTCGGCGTGTTCCCGGCAGCAGGCAAGGAAACCGGTATCGCACACATCGGGTACTTTTATGAATGAGTCTGTAGAGCGCAATAAAAAGCTGATTGCAAATGAGGAGCAGCAGATAGATTCCATTATTAAGAGCAATCCTGGTATTAAGTACCATGCTTCAGATAAGGGCTACTGGTATTATTACCAGGTAGAAAATAAATTGGATTCCATAAGGCCGAAAAGAGGCGATGTTGCCTTTTTTGATTATGAAATTAAGGATATAAAAGGGAATGTAATTTACAGTGAAGTTGAGCTGCGCCCGCAGGTATATTATGTAGATAAGCAAAATATAATGATGGGATTAAGGGATGGCATTAAACTAATGAACGAAGGCGAAAAAGTAACCTTCCTGTTTCCCTCTCACATGGGCTTTGGTTATCATGGTGATGACAACAAAATCGGCATTAACCAGCCGCTTATATGCACTGTAACACTTAACGATATAAAACCCGAAAGTGAGGTAAACAATAAAAAGAGCTGATAATTAATTAATATAATGAAACCAATGACAAGTTTTTTAATAAGCTTTATCGCTTTGTTTTTTTCATGTAACTCAGTTACAAAATCTGCTTCAGATGTACCGCCGGCAGATGGGCTTTATGCAGAGATAGAAACCAATAAAGGTAAAATCCTGCTTGAGCTTGAATACAAAAAAACACCGCTTACAGTGGCAAACTTTATTACCCTTGCCGAAGGGAAAAATGAAATGGTAGATAAACAATTTAAAGGAAAACCATTTTATGACGGGCTTAAATTTCACCGTGTAATTAAAAACTTTATGATACAGGGTGGCGATCCTAACGGAGATGGCTCCGGCGGCCCCGGTTATAAATTTGCTGATGAAATTACAGATTTAAAGCACGATAAGGCAGGTGTGCTCTCTATGGCTAATGCCGGGCCTGCTACCAATGGCAGCCAGTTTTTTATAACGCATAACCCTACACCACACCTCGATGGGCTGCATACTGTTTTTGGCCACGTGGTTGAAGGGCAGGATGTAGTAAACCAGATAGAGCAGGGGGATGATATAAAAACGGTAAAAATTATCCGTGTTGGCAAGGAGGCTAAAAAATTTAATGCTCCAAAAGTATTTCGTGAATATTATGAAAAAGCGGCTGCCGAGCAAAAAAAAGCAGCTGATGAACTGGCTAAAAATAAAGCTGATAAAATAGCTTATTTTGATAAAATGAAAGCTGCTGCAACCAAAACACCTTCAGGGCTTATGTATGTGATAACAGAAAAAGGTTCAGGGAAAAAGCCTATACCGGGCAGCGAAGTATATATAGATTATTCAGGCTACCTTGATAATGGCACCGCTACCTTATTTGACTCCAGTGATGCTGGCGTGGCAAAAGCCTTTGGCAATTATATTCCACAAAAGGATGCTGCCGGGGCTTATGTGCCTATACCTTTTAAAGCGGGTACAAAATCTGGAATGATACCGGGCTTTATAGAAGGACTGGAGCAAATGGCTGTAGGTGATAAGGCCATAATATTTATTCCATCGCACCTTGGCTATGGAGAAAGGGGAGCCGGGCGGGGCATGATACCGCCAAACAGCAACCTTATTTTTGAACTTGAAATGCTGGAAAGCATGCCGGCAGGCAAATAATAAAAAAGGGCATCATAATGATGCCCTTTTTTTATTGCTGCAATTATGTTATTTGAATTGCCACTCAAATTCATCAGTCTTATTATTTATAATTGCACCAAGCTCTACGCGCAGCACCTCACCAAACTCTACCTGAAAAATGATCCAGTTGCTTTCATTAAAATAGCTGTCAACACTGTCAAAGGTTTCTTTTTCAAAATCTTTAATGCCTTTGTTTTTGGCAATGCTGCTAACCAACTCCCATTTACGCCCTATTATTTTTTCTGAAAATATTTCAAGCTCAGGATGCGAAGCTATTATATAGCCAAGCCTGTAATCTTCGTCGGCATAAAACGTTAGCCGCATCTTTTTAGCATTATACAGGTATATTATATTGCCGTCATCGTCTTTATACTGCCTGTCAGGTAAATTATATAAATCTTCAACATCTTTTTGTTTCATACCGAAAACCAGTTGAGTTACTCCTTTTTTTACTGATATATTCATATTGTCATTTTAATTGGTTTTCTAATTCATATTATGTTATAAGGATTGTAAATATAATTTGTTAATTATAGTAATGCAACATTTGACAAAGTTTGTATAATATTAGTTTTGCCGACTAAAGTTCAAATTTTTTTCATTTGCAAAGCTGTAGTTTTCAACGGTTTATTTTTCGGGATAAAAAAACATTAAAAAAACCCCTGAAATAAATTTGGAAAAGCGGT
>NZ_WWEP01000017.1 GCF_009848495.1 Flavobacterium sp. MK4S-17 | reverse complement strand
TACCGTAAGGGTTGGGTCTGTGCTGATAACAGCCCCGCCTTCTGTCCTGCTCCATGCATAAGCAGCATTGCCCTGGTCGGTTTCATCATCGGCATCAAATACAACACCCAGAGTATAACCGCCTTCTTCACATCCTTCGCTTATAGCGGAAAGCGTAGGGGTTGGTATAACAGTTACTGTAAATTCACCTTCATCGGAACATACCCCGTTATCGGCATATACATATAGTGTCTGGCTGTCTATAATTACATTGCCGGCACTAAGCATATTACCGGTACCGCCCGGTGCAGTGTAGTAGTTGCCAACACTAAGCGTAGGCAATGTATAAATGTCGCACACAACTTCGCTGGCAGGAACAGTTACAACCGGAGTTGGCTGAATATCTACCGTAAATACAGACTCATCACTACAGTTTGGTGTGGTTCCTGTTTCTGCATAAATGTAAATTGTATGTATCCCTTCTCCAGTGATTGCTTCACCCGCATTCATCATAGTGCCTGTACCGCCCGGGCCTGTATAATAGCTGCCAACACCCAGCGCAGGAAGCGTATAGCTGCCACACACTGTTTGGTTGCTTATTACATCTACCACAGGGCTTGTAACAATTGTTATATCAAAACTTGTTTCATCTGTACAAATGCCATTTTCTGCATAAACATAAACGGTTTGAGATTGTGTTATAACATCATTGGCACTCAGCATAGTCCCTGTTCCCCCGGTTCCTGTATAATAATTGTTACCGGGACTTAATGCAGGTAAAATATAACTGTCGCAGTTTGTTACATCGGCTATATCATCTGCAACAGGTGTTGTTAATACAGTTACAGTAAAGCTGTCCTGCGCAGGGCATGTAGTTGGCCCGCCGGTTGTAGCTACATAAACCCAAATTTCCTGTGTAGTAGTTATAACATCGTTTTCATTAAGCATAGTTCCCCCAGCATTAGGCAGCGTATAATAATTACCCTCTGCAAGCGCAGGAAGTATATAACTGTCGCATACTGTCTGGTCGCCCGGTGTTACAGGATCAGGGCTGTTTATAATTGTAACTTCAAAACTTGTTTCAGCCCAGCAGTTTGGTGTAGTACCGGTTTCGGCATATACATATAACGTTTGGGACTCTGTAACAATTTCACCTGCATTCAGCATGGTGCCATTACCTTCGGGCTGGGTATAGTAATTACCTACCGTGAGCGGCTGAAGCGTATAAGCATCACATTCGGTTACATCAGTAAGCTGATCCGGAACAGGTATGACAACTTCTGTAACAGTAACTGATTTGGTTACAGGGCATCCTGCGTTATCAACAGTAACTTCATAAACGCCCGGCTCTGTAATTGTAATAGAAACAGAATCATCAGGAAGCGGATTGGTATCGTGTGTCCATGAAATGGTTACGTTACTATCATCCTCAGCAAAATTGCCCGGAACAACAGTAATTTCAGCACTGCTTCCCTCGCAGATTGAGAAGTCATCATTTATTTCGAATTCAGGTGTAAGGTCATCCACTAAAAGGTCAAAAGACTTAACACCCACACAGCCTGATAAATTATAAACCATCCTTACATAAACCGTTTGCTGGAACGGTACTTCATTCTCATAAGAAAGGCCAAGCGCAGGGCCACCGTTTTCTGCAAAATCTTCTGTTAAGTGGTAAGAAATTGTAAAGTCGGCAGGATCCAGCCCGTTTAATACTACAGGAGTATTATCTTCCAGGTTAAAGGTAGCGGTACCATCGGCATCACACCTTACAAGGTCAACAGGCTCTCCGGTAATTTCTTCAACAGGAGGATAAAACTCAATTACAATTGTTCCTGTAGAAGTACAGTCCGTACCATTATAAACAGCTTCAACACTGTATTCTCCGGGTACAGTAACCAAAAGGTCCGCACCTGTTTCACCTTCTATCTCATCATCATAAAAGAACCATTTAATATCATAATCATCAGCATCAAGCCCGCTTTCAAGAAGGAATTCAGACTGGTCGCATATTGCTGTTCCTGTGTCAACAAGAAGGTCATCACCTATGTTAATCCTTCCTGAATTGAAACTGCCTGCCAGCAGGAATATAGCTGAAGCGTATGAATTATCACCCTCATTGGCTATCACGAGCTTTATGGTGTAGTTGTGCCCAGGTGTTACGGGCGATATAGCCGTCATTGGCTTGGTTTGCCCGTTAAAGTTGATTGCCGCAAAATCAGAATCATCGCCAAGGTTGTATTTGCCAAACCTATCTTCATTTATAGCATCGCAATAACCGTTGTCAGGGTGTATGTTGGTAACCTGTATAGGAATATCAGTTCCCGGTATTACAGCAAGGTTAACCGATTCGCCTGTATCATTATCAGTAAGGATAAAGGCAAATGAATCTGAATAATCACATTCGAATGAGCCGCCGTTATATTCTTCCGAAGCAAAAAGGAAGTCGAAGCTCACAACAGGGATAAGCGGTACGAAATCAAATTGGATGTAGGAAGCGTCATACGTTTCTCCCGTTTCAATATCAAGCATTTCCTCAAGGTCGGTATCACCGTCCCAGCCTGCATCAAATTCATTGAATATTAGGCTGTTGTTAGGGCCGGGAGCATCATTAGCGTTACCGGTTACCAATAACAGCCCTGATTCCATAGGGAAATCGGAACCGTTTTGCGTAAAGTAACCAATGCCATTTACAAGTCCAAAATCAGAACCTGTGCTTGATGTAATGTTGCTTATCAAAGCACATTCTGAATCTTCATAAAATATATCGGTAACAAGTTCTTCCACTGTATAATCTGTAGTGCTTACATAAATTGGCGGCACCGGAGTCCTTACACAAACTTCAAATTCCGATGTTTGGAAAGGAGTTGAAGAATAGGTATAAACCCTTATCTTGTATGTGTTGCCCGGAGTAAGCCCTGTAGCTTCGCTTAAATTATCATCGCTGCAGTATAACTGGTTAAGGCTGCCACACTGGTCGCCTTCGTAAACTACATGATAAAGGTCGGTTGTAGAGCCGGTAATATTTCTCAGTGTAATTATATGGGTGTCTGATTCTGCCACAAATTCAAACCATACATCGTCATCAGCAGACCCGAAGCAGCCATTTACCTGTGAAGATGGCGTAGCGCCAACTACTGTACCGGTAGCAAATTCCACACACTCTCCCGCAGGGTTTACATTTACTACGGTAGCTTCATCACAGTCGTCATTTTCAACTGCTGTACAAAATGTAAATGGCCCTGTCCAGTTGCTGTAACCAAGCCCGTTAAGGCAAACCGACCTTACATAAAAATCATAGCAGGTTAACTCTTCAAGATCTTCAACAAGATAAGGCATTGAAGTTGTTGCTGTACCGGTTTCAGGGTTAGGGTCGCCCTGCGGTACTACTACCACTTCCCATTCTTCAGCATCATCCGGAGATGTCCAGCTTATAGAAGCAGAAGTTAAATCAGTATCAGCATAAAGGTTTATAGGTTTATCACATGGCGGCGGGGTACAGTTTGCAGTCCCGCTATATAATACAGCATTTGGCGAACCCGGTGTTCCGGGTGCTTTTGTAAATAACTCATCATCAAAAGGATCAATTATTGTCAAACCTACTTCAGAGGTGTAGAAGCCGCCAGGGTTCCAAAATACTTCAAAAGGTATATCATGGCACATTGGTATTTCAATAGTAACAGGGCCGGTACCGCTGGTAAAATCTTCTCCTATAGTTGCCAGCTCTACGCCTCCCTGTCTAATCGTCATTGTATTGCCATCCCAGCCAAAAGCCTCATCTGTCATTACAAAAGTATACACACACTGGTCGGCCAGCGGGCATAATGCGGTTGTAAAATCAAATGCTTCGCTCCACGGGCTGGTTTCAGTACCAGAGCATATCTGCCTTACATAAAAATCATATTCAGTACCAGCGGTAAGGCCGCCTGCCTCAACTGGATTTGTTGTTGCAGGTGTTCCCGGTGTGCCGTCAGCAGGCGCAGGGCCTCCGGCAGGTACAACAAAATACTCCCATGAGCCTGTTGCCTCTCCTTCCCAGCCAAGCTCAACAGTAGTATCGCCTATGCTGGTAACATATAACCCTTCAGGAGCAAGGCATGCCGGGGTATCACAGTTTGCCATTCCTGTAAACAGGGATGTGTCAGGAGAACCCTCGCCGATAGGTTTTGTATATATTATCTGCCCGAACGGATTTTCTATAGCCACCCCTACCTCGTAAGCATAGGAGCCGCCGGCATTCCAAAACAGTTCAAATGGAATACCATTACATAATGGTACTTCAACTACTATAGGGCCTGTACCACTGGTAAATGTTTCGCCTATGGTAGCAACCGTAACACCGTTTTGCCGTATATCCATAGTGTTGCCGTCCCAACCAAAAAAGTCATCGGTCATTATAAAATTATAAACGCACTGTAATGAAGGGCTGCACACACTGGTATTAAATTCATACGGGCCAGACCATTCACTTACGTCAGTGCCACTGCATACGGCACGTACATAAAACTCGTAAGATGTACCTGCTGTAAGGCTAGATATCGGGAAAGGGTTAGTAAGGGCATCTGTTCCCTCAGTTGCATTAGTAGGGGCAGGGTCTCCTGCCGGTACTACATAAACATCCCATTCATCTGCCGTTCCAGATTCTGTCCATTCCAGTTCGGCTGCTGCTTCTGTTATATTTATGGCATTAAGATCCGTAGGCTCAAGGCAGGTTGCTATGGTAGTAAAAGTGTGAGGGCCACCCCAAGGGCTCCAGTCTGCTCCGCCATTACACTGTATCCTTACATAAAAATCATAAGCAGTTTCAGGGTCAAGTCCGTCATAATTATACGGGTTTACGGTTGCGGCTTCTCCTGCTGTACCTGCAGTAGGGGCAGGGTCACCAGCTGGCACAACATATACTTCCCAGTTTCCTGTGTCCTGCCCATCCCAGCTTAGGTCTGCTGCAAAAGCGGTTATATTGTCAGAATCAAGCCCTGTAGGTGCTATACACTCGGCATTGCCGCAGTCAACATTGCCGGTATATAATACTGTATTTGGAGAACCCGTACCTATAGGTTTTGTATATATTGTCTGGTAAAAAGAGTTTTGTATGGCTACCCCCACTTCATTTGCATAAGAGCCTCCCGCATTCCAGAACAACTCAAAAGGCTGATTGCCACAAAGAGGAACCTCCACCACTATAGGGCCGGAACCTGTTGTAAATGTTTCTCCTATGGTAGCTACAGTCACGCCGTTTTGCCTTATATCCATTGTATTGCCATCCCAGCCGAAAAAGACATCGGTCATTATAAAGCGATATACACACTGGTCAGCAAAAGGGCAGGAAGCTGTGGTAAATGTGTATGGGTCACTCCAAGGGCTGGTTTCCGTGTCAGAACATATAATCCTTACATAATAATCATAAGTAGTGTTAGCGGTAAGCCCACCGGCCGTTACCGGATTAGTTGTAGTACTGGTACCTGAATCGGTGTCGGCAGGGGCGGGGTCTCCTGTAGGAACAACTACATATTCCCACTCACCAGTCGCCGGGCCTCCCCATTGCAGTCCTGCTTCGGTATCGCCAATATTAATTGCCGTAAGGTCTTCAGGAGCCATACATTCGGCTTCAAGGCAGTTAGCCATACCTGAGTATACTATACTGTTTGGGGCGCCTGCTCCTTGAGGCTTTGTAAAAATGGTTTGGCCAAAAGGGTTTTTTATGGCAACCGCTACCTCATTGGCATAAGAACCGCCTGCATTCCAGAATAACTGGAAGGGGAGGCCGTTGCATAAAGACACTTCAACTTCTACTGGCCCTGTGCCTGATGTAAAGTCTTCCCCAATGGTGGCAACCTCTATACCATTTTGGCTTATTGTCATTGTATTGCCATCCCAGCCAAAAGCGCTGTCCGTCATCACAAAAGTGTAGGTACACTGGTTGGCAGGGTTGCATAATTCCGTATTAAACAAATAAGGCCCTGCCCATGCACTGAATGTGCCGTCACCACAGTCTGCCCTTACATAATATTCATAGGGTGTTGCTGCTGTAAGTGTTGTTGGGATATATGGATTATCTGTTACAGTTTCCCCTGATCCCGAAGGCAAACCTGTGCCGGGAGTTTGCAGTACTACTTCCCATGAAGTGGCACCACTTGGGTTTGTCCAGGAAAGTTGCGCAGAGGTTTCGGTTATAGCAGTTGTGGGCTGCCCTACAGGCGGCTCGCAGTTTACCCTTTGTATTGTTAATGTATAAGGAGTAGATTGTGTAGTGCCCGATGTAGATATAACTATATAATAAGTTTCGCCGGCAGTAACGGCAAGTGTGGCAATATTAACAGGGGTTGTGGCATTGCCTGAGCCTCCTGCAATACAGTTGGTTCCAATAGCATCACAGCTGTCATAAACAAATATTCCGGCATTAGGGCCGGTATTGCTAAGGTTTATGTTTATAGAGCCTGTAAAGGATGCACTGTAGGCATAAACAACATCGTTTCCGTTAAGGTAGCTGCCACTTGCGTTGCAGCCTGTGCCCGGTGCGCCACTGTAGTCATCATCAAAATTATCTGTATGCGATGTTTCAAAATAGGAAACGGTATTAATTTCTATAGGCGCATCGCAGGTATCTCCGTAAGGAATAGTGCTGAATTCAAACGGGCCGGCCCACTCACTCCAGCTGTTGGCACCGCTTACAGAACATTCAGCCCTTACATAAAATACATAATCAGTGCCTGCAGTAAGGTCGGTAGCAGTATAAGATGTAGTGGTACTTGTATAGTCTGCAATTCCCGAAGGCAATGCTGCTGCCTCCACAACTTCTATTTCATAATTTGCGGCATTGGCAGAGGCAGTCCAGCTGAATGTAGCACTGGTAAGCCCAAAATCATCTGCCGAAAGGCCTGTTGGCGCATTACATTTTTCCACCACCATTACATTGTCTATCAACCAGCGGTCGCCATTGTTGCCTTCCATTACAAAGGCCATACGTACTTGGTGCCCAATATAAGTATCAGGTATATCGGGTGAAGAAAGTATCTTTTCGGTATATTGTGTCTGTATTGGGTTTATTTCAATTTCATTCCATTCCTTTAACTGTGTATAATTAGAAAAATCATTTACATCAGCCCCCGGGTTTTCAGTAAGGTCAATAATCATAACCCTGTAAAGCGAGCCATCATTACCTCCTAATGTAAGCCTGGAAAAGAAATGAAGTTCAGGGTTGTCGGGCATTGTAAATTCTTTGGTTACAAGCCAATCCTGCGGTGTATCAAAGTTAGGCGGCAGGTTAGACTTGTCCAGGAAAGCCGAATAATCCCCTTCGTAAGGAGGTTCAGCATCATTATTTAATGCGCTTTGTCTCCAAAAAACTGTTGTGCCTACATCATTTTGCAGTATAAGCCACTCAGTTGGGGGCCATGCCTCAAACCCCTCCTGCGGAAGCTGTGCAAAACCGCAAAAAGCTGTAAAAAGCATTAAGATTAATAAAGTAATTTTTTTCATATTATTTAGTAGTTTATGTTTAGTTTCCGAAAATAGTTAAAAAAAATAAAAGCCTATGGTATTAAAAATGCATTATGTTTAAAAAAATCCTAAAAAAAACAAATTTCAGCTGAATTGTTAGAAATATAAATTTTTGTGAGTTTTAGCAGTTCTTTTAACACGTTTAATTATTCGGGCAGGATTGTTATATTTGGGCTTATAAAAAATACGCGTTTATTTTGAAAATATATTTTGCATCTGACCAGCATTTTGGAGCACCAACACCTGAAAAAAGTTTTCCACGGGAACAAAAATTTGTGGCATGGCTTGAGGAAGTAAGGAAAGATGCAGATGCGATTTTTTTATTGGGTGACCTTTTTGATTTTTGGTTTGAATACCGGAAAGTTGTACCTAAAGGTTTTGTTAGGGTTTTAGGCAAGCTTGCCGAAATAAGGGACAGCGGGATACCTGTGTATTTTTTTACTGGCAACCATGATTTATGGATGCATGATTACTTTGAAAAAGAACTGAATATACCTGTGTACCACAGGCCGCAGGAGTTTACATTTAACAACAGGCTTTTCCTTATAGGGCATGGAGACGGGCTTGGCCCGGGGGATAAAGGCTATAAAAGGATGAAAAAGGTTTTTATAAATCCTTTTTCAAAATGGCTTTTCCGCTGGCTGCACCCTGATTTGGGAGTAAGCCTGGCGCAATATCTTTCGGTAAAAAATAAACTTATATCCGGTGATGCGGATGTGAAGTTTTTAGGAGAGGAAAATGAATGGCTTGTGCAATATTCCAAAAGAAAACTGGAAACAAAACATTATGATTACTTTGTTTTTGGGCACAGGCACCTGCCCATGACTATTAAGGTTGGGGAAAATTCAACGTACATAAACCTGGGCGACTGGATAGGGTATTTTACTTATGGGGTTTTTAACGGTGAAACCTTTGAGCTGAAGGAATATAAATAGTTATTCGTTATCACTTTGATACCACTCTGCAAAAGAAGTTTCGGTTTCCTGCAGCCTCAGTGAGAAAAGCTTTATGTTTCCCGGAAGATTGCGCTTTATTTTTTCTGCAAAATCAATTACCATATTTTCGCTTGTGGGCTGGTAATCTACAAGTATTACATGATGCCCCCTGTCCTTAAGTTCTTTAGCAAGCTCAATGTGGGGTGTGTTTTTATTAAAAACTGTTGCATGGTCAAAAACATCAACAATTTCTTTCTTTACAATGCTTTTCAGGTCGCCAAAGTCTATCACCATGCCATATTTAACATTGCCAGTATCTGTAATTGGGCTGCCTATTACAGTTACAGATAGCTTATAGCTGTGGCCGTGCACATTTTTACATTTGCCGTCATAGCCATAAAGGGCGTGCCCCGTTTCAAATGTAAACTGTTTGGTTATCCTGATTTTGCTCATTTCTTTATTGCATTATTAGCCGCAAATTTACTAAATAATATCATGACTATTATTTTGAAAAACATATTGGTTTTCAGATTATATTTGCTCGCTTTTTAAAAATGCATATGGAAGCCGCCACATTAAACCCGCTTTATGAAAAAGTAATAGCCGACCTGCTTGAAAAGCGCTACAGCATTGTCGAAAATTTCTTTTCTGTTACCGAAGTGCTTGCCCTCAGGGAAAGCCTGCTTGAAAAATATGAAGAAGACAAATTCAGGAAATCGGCCATAGGCAACATGGCTAATGAGCAGGTTGTTGAGGCTATACGCGGAGATTTTATCCTTTGGCTGGATGAAACAAAGTGCAATGCGGCAGAAAAGCAGTTTTTTGAAAAGATAAGCGATTTTACCGATTACCTTAACCGCACCTGTTTTATGGGTATTGCAGAAAAGGAATTTCATTATGCAGTATATCCTGAAGGCACATTTTATAAACGCCACCTTGATACGTTTCAAAATGACCAAAGGCGAAAACTTTCTATGGTTTGCTACCTTAACGATGAAGACTGGCAAGCAGCCTATGGAGGCGAACTTACGTTATACTTTAATGAAGGTGCCATTGAAACCTCATTGGATGTTTACCCCATGCAGGGCAGGATGGTAATTTTTGAAAGCCAGTTGCTGGAGCATGAGGTTAAGCCCGTAAAGCGGGAAAGGCTGAGCATAACAGGCTGGCTAAAGGGTAGGGGCGAAATTATTTTTTAAAGCCGCTCAGTGCTTTTTTTGTAGCTTCCGAAAGTACAAGCCTGCCGGAAACCTTTGCCCTTTCGGCAAGTAACGCATCCCAGTTTTCCGTGCCTTCCCATAAAACTTTTTTCATGGCATTAAGCGCTTCCGGATTATAGCCTGCAAGTTTTTCGGCAAGGTTTTTCACTTCATTATCCAGTTCGGCAATAGTGCTAAAAACTTTTGCATATAGCCCTTTTTCCTGTGCCCATTGTGCACTTTTCCATTCATGCGCTGCAATTGTCATTTCGGTAAGGGCTGCTTTTCCCATTTTGCGTTCAACAGCAGGAGCTATAACAAATGGGCCAATGCCTATGGTGAATTCAGATAATTTCACTGCACTATCGGTAGTGGCAAGGGCATAATCGCATGCGGCCGCCAGGCCAACGCCGCCGCCTACTGCCTTGCCCTGCACACGACCTATTATAAGTTTGGGGTAGGTTCGCATAGCATTAATTACATTTGCAAATCCCGAAAAAAATCTCGCACCTTCATCATAATTAGATACTTCCAGCAGTTCATTAAAAGAGGCACCTGCGCAAAATGCCTTTTCTCCATCACTTTTTAAAACAATAATATGGGCATCTGCATTATGGCTTAATTTTTCCAGTTCTTCAGTAAGCTGCTGCAGTAAATAAGAAGGAAATGAATTGCTGGCAGGATGGCTGAATGTTAAAGTTGCTACATTATTAATAATATCAGTTTTTAAATAGCCATTATTATGTGATGCGTCCATATTTATAGTTTTCAGTAAAAATAATTCAATTTTAAATACTGCAAAAGCATATTTTTAAAGTTTGGGTTTTTAATATTTGTATATTGAAAAGTATTTGTATTATATTTGCCCTCACAAAAACCAATGGGGATGTAGCTCAGCTGGCTAGAGCGCTTGCATGGCATGCAAGAGGTCGTGGGTTCGACTCCCATCTTCTCCACAAAGAAAAACCATAAACCCTTATAATTTAAAGAGTTATAAGGGTTTTGTGTTTTTAGTTGTCGTCAGGGTTGTCGTTATTGCTGTTTTTGTTCAGGTTTATTTGCAATAGAATCTAACTTCTTGGCAATAACATTTACTGTATTTTTCAATTCCTGGACTTCTTTTTCTAATCCTTTCTGCAAAATTATTTCTTTAGAATCTTCTTTAGTAGCTTCATTTATTACATCATAAATACTATAGAGACCACCAATTAACGCAAAAGCAAATACATACCAATATGATTTTACTTGCCATTTAGAAAGTCTTGAATTATTAATTTCTGTATTTTTTACAATTTCTTTGTGTTTATTGTATGCAATTAAATCAGAATATGCTTTTCTAAACCCTCCAGAGTTATAAAAGAAAGCGGTCTTTGAATTTGATTCAACATACGAACCTATATCATCATTTTCATTAAAATGGCAATGAGCACAGTCATAACTTTGAATTATGTGTAGCAGCCTGTCAAATTCATTAACGGCTTTGAGATATACATCTTCTTCTTCTGGATTAATTTTTAAGTATCCTTGCCTTATTAAATCATCAACATTAATTCTTGTATAGCCTGCTATTAATTGGTCAATTATATAATCTAATATAAGTATGTCTTTTTGTTCAAATTCTATCATATTTATATCTTACTGGATTACAATGGCTGAATAGTCAAAAAGAAGATGGTGTATTGTAAAATTTGCGTTATCTCCAAAGATTTTATTATGTACAGAAATATAAGAGCCATTAAATGAATTACTAATTTGAACGGCCTCTAACGGTTTATTGGTTATGATGGATGTATGTGTTGATAGTTTTTTGTTTATGTCTTCAGCAATTTTTATATGCGTCAGTTTAGAATTTTCTATAAATGCTATTTGACCTTCATAAGGGAGACGCATTCCCTTATAATCCCTTTCTGTAGATTTCTTTATATCCCCTATATAAGAAGCCGAATCGGATAATTGACTAATCCTTTTACACTCTAAGGCATAGTAAATTTGTTTGTCTGTATTCCATGAGGCTTGCAACGCTTTATCTACTATATGTATGTCAATCGGGTCATCATGTGTTAAGCCATCAATTGCACTGGTATAAGTTTCATTAGATTCTTTGTTAATAACGGTATAATATTCTGTACCGGAGTTTAAAGAATTAAGGTTACATCTTAAATAGTCATTAACCAGTCCATTCCTTAAAAAATTCTCCTGACTGATTTTCCCTCTTTTAGAATAATCATATTGCTTGCCATCCTCAACAGTCTTATTATAACAATCAATTATATAAGCCAGTAATTTTTTTATCCGGCTATCAATCATTGCGGTTCTTGAAAGCCTATTTTTTATAAATTTATCCGCTTCAGAACCCATTATCGGAATGGTTTAAATTATTTAATTCTGCTTCTTGAATTTTAGCTTTAAATTCTGCTACATCATACCATGCCATTGCACTATGCCAGCACTTATATTCATTTGGCTTAATAATATAAAAAGAATCATTTTCAAATCCCTTTATATCTTTTTGGATAAATAAGTTTTTATTTGCATCCGAAGTATTTGTAATTTGTTCAATACTCAAATTATTGGCTAACCTTTTTAAAACGTCCTTTTCATTAGTTTTATCAGGATATACAATATTTTCTTCATTCGGTTTATCAGAAAATACAAAATTCAACGCAATAAAATAATTTAAAGGATATACCTCAACCTGGATATATTCATCATTATATATTTTGCTAAATTCATCAATATATACATTAATATATTTTTCAAGAAAGTCTTTATCACCATCAATTTTTTTTGTAAAAAATTGTTGTTTACTTTCTTGAAATTGGTATCGAGAAACATTCATTACATAATCAATAAGTGCTTCTTCATGTTTATTAACGCTATAAAGATTATTTGCAATGTAATTAATATCAAATAATACTTGTTGATTTACGGTTGGTTCACCAAGATTAAAACTATTATAGAACTCATTGTAATCTTGCAACAAAGTATTTACACGGGTTATCAAGTCGCTCTTTACCTCCGAATCTGTTTCAACTATTGGGAAAGATAAATATTCTTCTTTCCAGCGTGTTTGTGGTCTGGTAGCTACTCCCCATCCGCTTGATATTAAAAAAATATAGTAGGTATAAATATTGGATATTAATAAAGAATATATGAATTTGAGATCATTATTATCTTGACTTGAAATACCGTTAACACCATTTTTATATACTGAATTTTGGTTATTATAAGATATAACAAGTCTTGACCAATCTTTAGCTTGTTCTTTGATTAAAATTTTATTGCCAAAAAAAAGTTGTTTCTTTCTTCCACTTTCATACCATACATCCTCAGATTTTAAAATTTTATTAGAATCAGTTACAGGTGTATAGAATTCTTGAATGTCAGAATTCTCTATAAGGGGTAGATTTATCAATTCTTCTGCGAAATTGGTTCCTGTATTTGATTTTATTCCTGCCCCCGCATATATCGTTTTATTGTCGATTTTCTTCAATAAAGATGAGCCTTTAGATTTTATCTTTTTAAGGAATTCTAAATCTAAAGTGTTTCCATACAGTGCAACTTTGAACATCCAATCATATTCAATAAAATGTTTTTGCGAAATGTTTTTTCTATCAAATTTCTCTATAACTAACATTTTAAAGTTTTTCAAAAATGAATTAACTTTAAGGCTTTGGTGAATTAGAATATTACTTAAATATTCCTTTTCATGTGAAAGGTTAAAAAATACTATAGTAGTTGGACTTTCCTGTGTTTCAAAAAGAGACTGCTTAACAGCTGATAAGTCAAAAAATTTGTCAATACAATAAGTAGATAAAAACTCATGCTTAAACTTTTTGTTGGTTTTAGATATGTTATAAAACATAGTACTTGTTACAATTAAAGCTGCACCTGTCCCATAACTCATAAAATCCTTTACTCTTAATAAGAATGACTGGGCAATTTCATAATTTCCTACAGTCTTTTTATTTTCTTTAAGCCATGCGGTATGTATAGAATCGTCTTTTTTTCGTTTCCAAGGGGGATTTCCTAATATATATTTTGGT
Source organism: Flavobacterium sp. MK4S-17 (assembly GCF_009848495.1). Lineage (GTDB taxonomy): Bacteria > Bacteroidota > Bacteroidia > Flavobacteriales > Flavobacteriaceae > Flavobacterium. Next base: position 15,054 of record NZ_WWEP01000017.1, on the reverse strand, counting down.
CTTATCTCTTTAATAATCTCATTAAATTCGTGTTTACTGTCGAAAAAATTCGCTTCAAAAAGATTTCTACCAATTAGTTCAGGAAAATGATAAACATTAATATCTTTGGGTTTTTGATAATCTAATAGAGCTATATATATTGAAAAGCATGTGATTTTTAATGCTTCTGGATTAACGTCTATCCCGAAAAGATTTTTCTCAGCAATTTCCCGAATTTTTAAACTAAATTTCTCATTTGTGTGCTCTGGATTAAGATTAATTTCCTTTTCAATCATCCTGCGCAATGATTGTACAAGGAAGATACCAGAGCCTACTGCTACTTCAAAGATTGAGCAATCACTTGAAGGACTATTTTCTAAAAATTTATCAACCGTATCGGATAATACATAATCTACTAAATATGATGGCGTATAAACTGCGGAATCTAATTTTCTGGTTTCCTCATCAATTAGGGATTCATAGATTCCGGAAATAACCTCAACAGGTATAATTGAAAAATCAAATATCTCAAAAAAATAGCCATTAAAAAGAGAATTTTCATCCTGTAATTCTCCTTTAAATACATTTGCTAAATAATTAGATTGTTCTTGATTAATTTGAATATCTACTTCTTTGAATAATACTCCATTAAATTTCTCATTCAGGTTTGTAAAAAGTTGGTTCAGTTTTTCAGGCTGTTTGATTAGAATGCTGAAACTTTTCCTTTTATCATTAATATTATCTCCCTCAATGAAATCATCATCTATTTTAATCTCCCTATCAATAAGATACCTGATAAAAATCAGCCTCAATATTAAGGAGTTTGCATGTTTATCATCTAAATGATTATCTTTAGTTTCATCGGTTAAGTGCTTTCGCACTTCTTTTATATTTTGAAACAACCGTTCATTAACCCTCCTTCTTGTAGCTTTTTTTGATTTGCTTTCAAAATATTCATTTTGTAGCCATTTCCATGTTTCTCCGCTTTGCAGATTCCAAAAGGAAAAATTTTGGTTTCTCTGCTCTGTCGTTAAGTTTATCTTTTCGAGCTTGCCAGTATTATCTTTTTGTTTTATATAATTTAAAGCATTGTATATATTGACCTCATCATTTTTTATTATAAATGCTATAGGGGAATTATCGAAAGACCAAACTTTTTTGTGGATGTCGTTTTCCCGACTACTATCAGAAGTTAAATCAAAGAATAAAATTAGAGGCTGATTATTGAATATATAAATAGCGTCTGGTAAAATAGAAGTGAGCTTATTTTTAATATCAATATGAAAGTCAAAGCTATAACTGTTTTCTTTATTTCTAAAATAAACAGTATCCTGAATCCCCAATTGGGATAAAAGAGTATTTAGCGGACTTGTTTTCAATTTAATTTTTATACAAATTTAATCAATTTAAATACTAATCTCTTTTAAATTTTATCTCTGTACTCCATTCGGTATAATAAACGATTTTCTTTGCCTCGCTTTTATCTGTAGTAATATATATTTTAAAGTCAGCTTGATTCTTCCATTCCTTTTCAATAAACCAAACACCGTCTTTTGCTTGATTCCTCCATTCGGTTCTCATTACTATCCAATCAGCTTCAAACTTATCGGTAGTAACGTAAACAATATAATCAGCTTCCGAACGATTTTCAGTTATAAAAACTTTTTGTGAGAAAGCCATTGAAGAATAAAGAAGAAATATGAGTAATAGTTTCATAATATATTTAATTTCATTCAAATTTAATTAAATTTGTCTTAGAAAATAAACCTCATCAGAGGTGTAACATATTCGTACTAAATAGTCTTGTTCACAGAAATCGGCAAAATTTCAATTATACAGCAAGACGGTTTTAAGTGCGCCTGCAAGGCGTGCCTGTTCCGTTGTTGTATATGGTTTTGCCGAACCACTGTGAGCAATGTGATACGTGGCACGTCCGTTTTTTATAATGGTATCATATACTTTTAGTACTTACAGAAGTAACCAATTAAACAGTATATGAAAAACATTAAAACCCTCATCAAAATTGTCTTAGGTTTAGGCATACTACTTTATCTCATTTTTATAATTTTTGGCTTTTTCCATTCGTGGAAGTCATCTTTAATTTGGATTATAGGGGCTATCTTTCTTTTAACCTTATGGGGTAGTTTTTTTGAAAATAAAGACCCTCAGCAAAATAAACCTAAGTTTTCAAATGGGTTGCGTATTTTTCTGTTGATACTCTCATTAGTAGCATATGGCTGGGGGGCATATCTATTGCCTGATGAGGTTAAAAAAAGTAGCTCAGATGAAGTTGTAAACCCTGTAATTAAAAAAGATCGCTTAGTTAAGAAAATTGTGCAAAAGCCTAATATTGATTTAGAATCTTTAAAATTATTTCAAAAGCAATGGGCTGATAGTGTTGTTAAAAGTTATGAAGGTCAGTACATAATTTCATGTAATTTTTCATTACCAGACACTATCAGTTTTGAGTTGAGTAAAGGCGCAACACAAAACTTTAACTCAAATGAAAGAGATAATTTACCTATGCTCAAAAAAAATTACTACAAGGCTTTAAAATCAAAATTAGGCAGTCAATATGACACATATACTACTATTATCAACTATATCCCTAATAAAGTTTTAGCGGCGAAATCTAATCCTTCAGACTGGACGCATCCCATATTCAAAAATACCGGGATTAAAATTTATTCCGGCGATGAATATACAAAGGAATATGTAGGTACACTCCGTTGCGAATTCAAAGATGAAACTGATGGATATACTTACTATGTTGTTTATAGAGATAATGGAGAGGATATAAATATTGTGGAATATGATTTCCGTAATTACTGGGTAAAAAAGGCAGATGCAGATGAGCGTATGGGTATAGGGCTTAAAAAATGCTTTTAAATCAAATCAATAATAACAAATGAAAAACTTACTTTATTTCCTGCTTTTATTTGCAGCAGTTTCTACAAGAGTTTCCGGGCAAAATCTAAAAAACGACTGCGAATTTTTCAAATCAGCAACTTATTTGTATTCCTCAATTAATCTGTTTGATGAGGTCTTAAATTCGGATGAGCCGGATGCTGCTTCAAAGTTATTATCACAATTAAAAACAAAAATTGACAAGCTAAAAGTGTCGCATCAGAAAGTTAAAGCTGGCTTCTCAAAAGATACCGATTTTAAACAGTATGATAGCTGGGTACAGGTTATCCTAAAATCGTATGAGATGCTAAAAGCAGAAGTTGATACCTGGCAACTGGGATATACTCTTATAAAATCTGATATTGCAGACTTCCTAAAGACAAAATATTAGTTTTCATTAAAAAATGTAAGCCAGAGGAGAATATCTAAGTAGGTTATAGGAAAGAGTATGCTTTTTGCTTTAAAGGTGGGGGGTATCACCACCCTTTAAATTAATAAAGCCATTGAAAACCATAGACTTTGAAGCACTTTTGCCAAATCGTGGGTTCAATGGCTTTTTCAATCTCAGATAAGACTCAAATATGCCTTATCACCACCACTAATTAGTACATCTTGATATTCTGCCGCTTATTCATGTCTACGATAATCTCCTGAATTTGTTGGGGATTAAGTAACTGAAGGTATTGTCGGGCTTCCCTAATTTTCCTGTCCGGGTCTACATGGCTTAGATACTGCCCCATTTTTTTGTAATGGGGTAACAATTGCTCAAAAATAACCTCTTTTACACCAGTTGAGGTTTCATCATTACCTTTCACAAGAATTTTAGCAAAATTCTTAAGGTGTACAATTCTCTCATCAGGAGGTAAGGCATTCATTAGCCGCTCCAATTTTTCAAAATTCTCTACAAGGATGGCCTGTAGATTTTCCTGGGCTTCTTTGGTAAACTTGTTAGAGCTTCCCATTTTTCGCCCTGCATTCCTGTAATTTCCGTTACCGGGATTTTGCTGGTTCATAAAATTAATTTTAATAGTTGTTAATAATACTTTCTCTTGTTGTAATGATGCTGTACAGTTGCAAACTGTGCAGCTATTATAAAGTGTTATTAATCGTTTTATATATAGTATTATATGTATGCATTATTTTACTATATTTACTTGCCATAATTGGCTATATCCTTTGCAGGGATTAAACTGTAGTTTTGCAGGTAGTAAACAAACAGTTTTATTCTGCTGGATTTATACACTTTCCATATTTTCCTGGCTTGCAAACCATTCAAAAAATTCATCACTAAGTTTTAAGAAGTGGCTACGACTATCGACTAAAAAGCCCCGGGCTAAAAAATCTGATTTTGTATGATTGTAATGGCTATCACTTATACCAAGCACCGATATATACAAATTCATTCCAGCTATTGCAACTCGATTTTTTTTTCTTTTTGATAAAGAGTAAATGAGATATAACATTCCATAATGTTTAACTGAAAGTTTGTACTTGCTCCGATGTGCATGATATATTTTCAAATAGTTACCAGTTTTGCCTTCAAAAACATCTTTGACGTTATGTTTTATAAGGTATGGCTCCCCTTTGTCAAAATGCTGTATATAGCCCTTCATCATTAAATTTTCTATCTTTCGTTTAATAGTTGGCCACTTAAACCCTAAGTATTTTGATAAGGCAGAAATACCCTCAGAATAGCTATTGGATTTGCTCCTATGCAGCATCCTTTCCAAAACGAGGTATTCATCAAAATCAATTTCAAGTTCTATCATAACGTTGTAATAAATCATAGTGAACCTATTGTCTTTAAGTGCTATCTTTGTCATTGCTAAATGAATTATAAAAAGGCGTATTCACTCCAATGATGCGCCTTTTTTGGTTAATAATAATTAATGTTTCTTATGGGAATATTTAAGATTTGTAGGGCTGGCAAGGATGTTTTGGATGTCCTCACTTTTAAATCTTATGCGGCTGTTTATGCGATAGTAAGGCAATATACCCTCCCGCATCCAAGCATGTAAAGTAGTTAAGGAAATACCAAGCATTGCAGAGGTCTCCTTTCTGGTCAATAATTCTGTAGATTTTTTCTGGGAATTTTCTTTTTGCTCGTTCAGGACGGCCAAAAATTCTTCTTTTACGGTCTCTTTAATAAGAGCCTTTAGTTCGGTTACGCTTACGCCTTCAAGATACATGGACATAATATCCTTAGTTTAAAATTAAACATTGATTAATTTCAAACAGTTCTATCCTTCAGGTTGTATTTCTTTAGCTGGGCGCTAAATGGCACTTTTTATATTACGTCTAACTGTTTTGGACAAATTAAATTAACTTAAATGAACGTTCAGGTAATTGTGTCAATTCTGAGAGCAAAGTAAAGTGATTTTTTGTAACTATCAAAATAAATTTTAAAATAATTTATTGAAAATGAAGGAGTTATTTAATTTCGCTCAAATTAAATAGTTAATTTGTTGGTTTAACTATTATTATTTAAAAAAGTCATTTTGAGCCATTAATACAGCATTTTCTTCAGAAGAAATTTTTATATATTGTAAAAAACTTGCCTCTGTAGAATGCCCAGTTATCTTTTTAATACTTATGACTGGCACGCCAGCTTTAAAAGAATTTGTGGCAAAACTTCTCCGAGCAGTATGGGTGCTAATCAGTTCGTATTTTTTCTGTACGATTTCTGTACGAATGCCACCCACAGTCCTAACACTTACTACATTATCATTGATTTTTACCTTTTCTCCCAAATCTTTAAGATATTTATTCATCTTTTGGTTTGAAATTGGTCGTGGCATTACACCATTATATTTATTTAGAATAGCCCTCACTTTTGAAGATATTGGTATAGTAACTTTTTGTCTCGTTTTTTGAGTAACGATTTCAAGAACCTCAACATTTCCCACTTTTTTAATATGTTGAGGCTGTATTTTGCTAAAATCACTAAAACGAAGCCCCGTTAGGCATCCCACAATAAAAGTATCTCTTACACGGTCTAATTTTTGGTTGGTTGTCAAATCCTCATTGTAGATTTTTTCCAATTCATCGGTTGATAAGTAAATGTGTGTAACATCTTCTTTTTTGATAGTGAATTTTCGGCTATTATAGGCATTGTTTATATGGTAGCCGTATTCAGCTGCCTCATTCATAAAAAGTTTCAGGTTTTGAATGAGCTTTAGCGAATAGTTTACAGAAAATGAACGTGGAGCGGAGTACAGAAAGTTTGTAAACTTCCCTAAGAAGTCAATATCAATATCCTCATAGTTCACTACACCATATTTTTTTGTGTAATCGGTCAAATGTTTTAGAGTTTTCTTATATACCTGAATTGAGCCATAGGGCTTTCCAGCTTCTTCTTTACGTTTGATAAATTCATCTATAAATTGGAGTAATGAAGGCTTTTCTTTGCGTTGCTCTTTTTCGAGGGCAATATCCAATTCAGCTTTAAAATCTTTGAGGGAAAGAGGTTTTGAATCGTTGAGGTGTTTTCTATAAATGTCTTGCGTATGATACCGAAGTTTTTCAAGATAGGCATTAAATTCTACTGCGCCTTTAAAATTTCTATTATTACGTGCTTTCTGCTCTTCATCATTCCAATACTCCGGGTTTATTTTTTGCCCAGTAGAGTAAACAAACTTCTTCCCGTCATAGCGAAATACTAAAACTACTAAAGTTTCTTTCTCATTCCTGTTCTTTAAATTAAATCTTACATTTGCCATTATACAGTTGTCGTCTGGGTTGTCGTTTTGATTAAATTAAACGTTATTATACTTTATCGAACTGTACAAATATACTGTATATTGTACTGAAAATGAAGGTGTTTATGATAAATTTTAATATGCAAAAATATAAAAGGTTCGGGAGCCATCTTCTCCACTTTTATTGAATTTTAAGGCTTTTCAAAACAAAGCAAAATTTTCAAAAAGTATCGTAAAACCTGCAAAACGTTATTTTGCAGGTTTTTTTGTTTTCAGGCCACCTGCAAAATTTTCAAAAGTGCACAAAAAGTTTTTGGCAAATCATACCTTGCCAGCTTAACTTTATATAGACTGCTAAAAAATTTTGCAGCAAACAATTAGTTTCATTTTTAGTTTTAAAAAAACTTTGACCATTTTTATGATAAGATTATTTTCTTATTTTTGTAGAAAATAATACAATATGAGTGACAGGATAAGAGAAAAGCTAAACATATTAGCTGATGCGGCAAAATATGATGTTTCCTGCTCATCAAGCGGTGGAAACAGGAAAAATAACAATAAGGGAATTGGTGATAGCTCTAACGGAATTTGCCATACTTATACTGAAGATGGCCGTTGTGTGTCATTGCTTAAAATATTGCTTACCAATCATTGCATTTATGACTGTGCTTTTTGTGTATCGCGCAAAAGTAACGATGTAAAGCGTGCTGCTTTTACAGTTGATGAGGTAGTTGAGCTCACTATGAGTTTTTACCGCCGTAATTATATTGAAGGGTTATTTTTAAGTTCGGGCATTTTTAAAAATGCAGACTTTACAATGGAGCGCCTGGTTCGCATTGTAAAAAAATTACGTTTTGAGGAACGCTTTAACGGCTATATACACCTTAAAACTATTCCCGGTGCAAGTGAAGAACTGCTGACTGAGGCTGGCCTTTATGCCGACCGCATGAGTATAAACCTGGAGATGCCTACCGAAACAGGACTAAAATTACTCGCTCCTGATAAATCACATGATGATGTAAAGAAACCGCTTGGTTTTATTCAGGGTAATATAAAGCAGTTTAAAGATGAAAAGAAAACCGGGCTTATAAAACACGTACCCAAATTTGTGCCTGCAGGGCAAAGTACCCAAATGGTTATAGGTGCCACGCCCGAAACGGATATGGAGATTATGTACAGTGCTAACGAATATTATAAAAATTTTTCGCTGAAACGGGTTTACTATTCCGGCTATATTCCTATCAGTTATGATAGCCGCATGCCTGTTATTGGCAGCCAGCCTCCATTGCTCCGCGAAAACAGATTATACCAGACTGACTGGCTGATGCGTTTTTATGGCTTTGATGTACAGGAACTGCTTAATCCAAAAAATCCACACCTGGATACCGATATGGATCCCAAATTAAGCTGGGCACTGCGTAATCTCGACCAGTTTCCTGTTGATATTAATTATGCCGATTATAAAATGATATTACGCGTTCCGGGTATAGGTGTCCGGTCTGCACAAAAAATTATCCAGGCGCGCAGGTTTGGCAGGTTGCGCAGCGGCCAGCTCCAGAAAATCGGCGTGGCTTATAATCGCGCTAAACACTTTATCCGCTGTGCCGATAGCCCTTACCTGCTTAATGAGCCTGATGCACCGCGCCTAAAAGGGCTTATATTTGCCGAAAGCAGCAGTAAGTACCTGAAAAACGCACAAAACCAGCTTTCATTATTTTAATTATGGTAACCTATATTTTTGACGGAAGTTTTGAAGGGCTTCTTACGGCTGTATTTGATTTTTATGAGCTTAAGCCAGTAAAAGTCCGGCTGATATGGGATAAAATTTACCAACCGTCAATGGTGGAGGAAAGCCATGAGATTATAAATGACGAAGCAAAGACCAAACGTGTATGGAATGGCTTAAGAAAAAAGCTAAGCAATAATTGGGCGCAAACTTTTTATAAAGTACATCTTGCCGAAGACGCAAAAGTTTTTCAGGATATGTTTGATTTTGCACGGTATATTTTTGACAATCCAAAGGGCGCCGAAGCTAATTTCGGCAATCCGCATGTTATGGCGATAACGCAAATGGAACGTAAAATAAGCCGCGAGCGCCACAGGATGAAGGCTTTTATACGTTTCCAGAAAACGGCTGACGGAATTTATTACTGCCCTATTGAACCTGATTATAATGTACTGCCGCTGGTAGCCAAATTTTTCAGGGATAGATATGCTGACCAGCAATGGATAATTTATGATGTAAAACGCAAATACGGTTTATATTATAACCTGCATACGGTAGAACAGATAACATATGAGTTTATTGCCAGTGTAGATACAAGCAAAGTTCAACTGCCTGCGGAACTTACAGACGAAAAAGAAGAGCTGGCCTCAATGTTGTGGAAAGATTATTTTAACAGCACCAATATACCTGCACGTAAAAATATGAAGCTGCATATACAGCACGTCCCTAAACGCTACTGGAAATATCTTAACGAGAAAGAAGGGAAAAATTAGTTGCCTGAATGTAGTAATCTTTACGTTACTTATAGCTCAAAATCAGCATATTCTGTAAATAAATTTTACCCTGAGAAAACGAATATCCTAAATATACCTACAAATATATCCTATACCGCTACGTTTATACATTCTCTGAATTTTATAAGTTATGATGATTTAATTTTGGTGAGAATGTACTATTAACATACATTTACAGCTTTTTTAAAATAACCAATAAGAATTTGAAAACCTCCATATAAAATTACACAAAGAGTAAACCACCATCTATGAAAACAAAAATTACCCTGCTTAGCCTCCTGGCTTTTTTACTTTTTATTACAAATGCCATGGGGCAGTGTACTAACGGATACCAATATCCATTTAATAGTTATGCACCATTAAACACTGGTGCGTTTGAAATAATAAATAATAATTGCGAACCTGGTGAGTATGCACATTTAATTTATATTTCAACAAACAGGGTATACACTTTTGCCTCATCTGTTCCTACGGATTACATTACTTTGACTAATTTTAATGACGAAGTTTTGGCGCATGGTCCATCCGGGTTAACCTATACTCCTGAATATAATACTAACTTGCGTTACTATATTCACGCTGATTCCAATTGTTCCGATGAGGGAACAGATAGGACAAGATATATTGCCTCTCAGCCTTTGCCTTCCTGCGGTACTCCAACAGCACTTGGGGTTTCAAACATAACATCAAATTCCTGCCGTATCAGCTGGACAGCTCCGGCCACAGCACCGGGTTCAGGTTATGAAGTTTATGCAAGTACTACAATGATAACACCGGTGCCATCTGCCGCTGCTACCGCAACTACAACAACAAACGCTGTTGAAGTATTAAGCGGATTAAATGCCGGGACCACTTATTACTATTGGGTTCGCTCAAATTGTGGCCAGCAAAAAGGGGTATGGGTTTACGGCGGCGGATTTACAACAAATACATGGACGGCCTGTAATGGTGCTGTTTACGGATTGTATCCCCAGGCAACCTTTACACCCGCCTGTATCGGTAATGCCGAGCAGATATCGCAAAGCAGGGCAGGAGAATATGCCAATGTTAATGTGCTGACTGATAAACAATACACTTTTGAAAGTTCAGTGCCTACTGATTATATTACAATAACTAATTTGGATGGTACAACTGTTTATGCAACAGGTACAACACCTTTAATATGGAATTCAAGTACTGTATCAGGAGTAGTAAGGTATTATATCCATACTAATTCAGGATGTGGGACTGAAAATACAAACAGGACCAGGACAATTGCATGCCAAACCCTGCCGTGTGGTGTGCCGAACAACTTGGAAGTTTCAAATATTACAGCGACTACTGCTAAATTAACATGGTCTGCACCCTCTGTTTTGCCCAGTGGCGGCTATGAGGTTTATCTTAATAATTCAGGCAATACACCCTCGGAAAGTGTAAATCCTACAGCAACCTCAGCTACTAATATAATTAACCCGCTGAGAGGCCTTTCAGAATACACAACCTATTATTTTTGGGTACGCTCAGTATGCGGTACTAATAAAAGTGCTTGGATACCGGGGGGAAGTTTTAAAACTAACCCTCTATCCGGCTGTAACGGAGCTTACTTTGGATTGTATCCTGAACAAATATTCACCCCGGCGGGTACCGGTTCAAGTGAAATAATTGCAACCGACTCCAAAGCAGGGCAGTATAGTTATGTAAATATTGTTGCCAACAGGCAATATACCTTTGCAAGTTCTGATACAGGAGATTATATAACTATTACAAATGAAGCCGGGGATAAAGTATTTGCTACAGGCGGATCACCATTATACTGGACTTCAAACGACTTTAACGGCGTAGTAAGGTATTTTATACATTCTGATGCAGGTTGTGTTGCAGAATCTGTTGACCGTACCCGTTATATAACCTGTGCAGTTCCGGGTAGCTGCACCTGGGCGGCAGGTATTAAAGTTTCAGATATTACTTCTTCATCCGCCCTTGTGTCCTGGACACCCAATAGTGCTGAACCGGGAGTTAGCTATTTCGTTTGTGTTACTTCTTCACCCTATACAGCTCCTAATGTTGGAATAACATTAACCGGAGGGACAAGGCCTAATGGTGTTATAGTAAATGAACTGCAGCCAAATAAGGTTTATTATTACTATGTAAAAAAGAGTTGTAATGGTGGTGGAAGCACCCCGTGGGTTTCCGGTGGTGTGTTCAGGACAATTTCTTCAATCTATATAAGCTGTAATGGGGCATTTTACGGAATTTACCCTATGGAAACTTTTACACCTGCCTGTAACGGAACCCCGGAGCATATTGGTGAAAGTGCGGCAAGCCAATTCTCTTACGTAAACCTCTCAGCCGACAAGCAATATATTTTTCAAAGTACCATAGGGACTGACTACCTTACCATTACCAATGAAGCCGGAACGAATGTGCTGGCAAAAGGATCTTCGCCATTAACATGGAATTCAGGGGCTTTTTCAGGAAAAGTCAGGTTCTACCTTCATTCACAGGTTGCCTGTGGCTTTTCCAGCTCGGTAAGGGATAAATTTATACAATGTACAGATAACTGTGTTGCGCCGGGCGCAGCTACTGTTTCTAATATTAACGCCCGGTCGGCAAGGCTGGCTTGGACAGGAAATGCAAGCAGTTATCAATATTATTACTCAACAGATAATACTGCTCCTGCAGATAATTATCCTGCAACAGATAATGTAACTACCAACAGAAATGCAAATATTGCTGATTTAACTCCGGGTGCCACTTATTATGTTTGGGTACGTTCAGTTTGTGGTAGTGGATCCTCACCTTGGGTTGCAGGGCAAAGCTTTACCACTTTTGCAGGTGGATGCTTTACCGGTTATGGATACCCTAATAGCGGTTTTGTACCAATGTGTAACGGAGGGCCTGAAGTTATTACAACATCTGCGTCTACGGCACAATATACTTTAATAGATATTACAGAATCTACAAGCTATATTTTTGAAAGTTCTGTACCTACAGACTATATAACCATTACAAATGCACAAAGGACAGTACTGCTTGCACATGGGCCAACGCCTCTTTCCTGGTCTTCCAATACGAATAATGATGAAATATGCTTTTTCGTGCATGCTGATATAAACTGTGGCGAAGACAATGTACAAAGGACAAAAAAGGTTACCTGTGTGTCACCAAATACCTGTGGCTTGCCAACCGATATAGCTATATCAGATATTACATCAAACTCAGCTACATTCAGCTATACATCTCCTGCTAATCCGCCAACAGTTGGATATCAGTTCCAGGCAACATTGGCTAATACGCCTCCGTCTGACAACATTCCGGCAGTAGCCAATACCATTAATACTTATGGTACAGTTTCCGGATTAGCACCTAATACAACATATTACAGTTGGGTTCGCTCCGTTTGTATTACTGGAGCAGGGCTTTGGGTAGCCGGCCCGTCGTTTACCACAATACCTGCAGCCACAACCGGATGTAATGGTGCTGTAAATGGTTTATGGCCTTTAGATACATTTACATCGGCCTGCAGCGGTACTAACGAAGTTATTACAACCAGTGCCTTTACAGGGCAGTTTACAAACATTAACATTGCTGATGTTAAAACATATACATTTACAAGCAGTGTAGCCACTGACTATATTACTATTACCAATGAAGACGGGACAGAAACCTATGCAGCAGGGCCAACACCGTTAACATGGTTCTCAGACTCAACTTCAGGGATTGCGCGCTTCTATTTAAACTCGAATTCTTCCTGTGCTGTTAATAGTGTACAAAGGACAAAATCAATTAGTTGCGTTACTCCTGTTTGTGATGGTGTTACAAGCCACGCAATAAATAACATAACATCTAATTCCGCAACGTTAAGCTGGTCTCAGCTATCTAGTATTTACCAATATTATGTAGGCACAGAAAATGTTGCCCCTTCCGGCACTTCTGCAATCAATACAAGTAGCAGTAAGATTCAGCTACAAAACTTAAGCCCTTCTACTGTTTATTATTACTGGATAAGGGTAAAATGTAATACAGGCATAAACAGTACATGGGTAACCGGAAGTTTTACTACAGCAAATGCACTTGTATGTAACGGTACAAATGTACCGTCGGGCTATTCAGGCTTATACCCGGAACAGACTTTTAACCCATCCTGTACGGGAGCGCCAGAAGTAATATCAAACTTATCATGGGCGGGTGAATATTCCAATGTTGCAATTGTGCCTAATAAAACGTACACATTTACAAGCTCTGTAGCAACAGATCATATAACTATTACAACTGCCGATGGAAATACGCTTTTAAGTTCGGGAATAACACCTGTAACCTGGTCTTCAGGAAATAACACAGGAACCATCAGGTTTTTCCTTCATTCCAATAATTCATGTGGCGGTCAAAATGTTAACAGAATACGATATGTTGTTTGCGCTGTACCTTGTACAGCTCCTGTAACACCAACATTTACGCAGATACAGCCAATATGTGCAGGCGAATCTTTTAACCTTCCCATAGATTCTGCTAACGGCATTAATGGTTCATGGTCGCCGGCAATCAATAATATGCAAACCACAACCTATACGTTTACTCCTGATGTTGGGGAGTGTGCTGTGCCAACCACAATGACAATAGAAGTATTAAATGCAGATATTGTACCAACTTTTGACCAGGTTGGGCCTATATGCCCGGGAAGTTATTTAGCCGAACTTCCTGTTGATTCAACAAATGGAATAAATGGTTCATGGTCGCCGGCAATTAACAATATGGCCACCACTACTTATACTTTTACACCAGCGCCGGGACAATGCGCGGTGCCAACAACAATGACAATTGAAGCAACATTGCCTCCAAACAGGGTGCCTACTTTTACTCAGGTAGAGCCAATATGCGCGGGTGGCTATTTAAATGCGCTTCCTACTTCCTCAAACGAACAGATATTTGGTGAGTGGACACCACAATTAAACAATCAGGCTACAACAACCTATACATTTACACCTGATGAGGGACAATGTGCACTACCTGTAACAATGACTATTACCGTGAATACAGACCCTTACATTATCCCTGAGTTTGACCAGGTTCCTCCGATTTGTGCAGGAGTAAACCCGGGTAGTCTTCCGATAGACTCAAACAATGGAATAAATGGCTCCTGGTCGCCAGCAGTTAATAGTACGGCTACAACAACTTATACTTTTACCCCTGATCCCGGGCAATGTGCAGTACCTGTAACTATGACTATTACGGTAAATACAATGCCACCTGCCCCGGCTGACGTTGTTTCCTGCGGTACTTATATATTGCCGGAATTACCGGAGGGATATTTTTACAGTGGAGACAATAGTCAAGGAGCACCATTGGAAGAAGGTACCCCAATTTATTCTTCCCAAACAGTTTATTATTATTATGACAACATACCATGCAGTACTCAGGGAAGTTTTTATGTAACTATTCAGCCTGTTACACAGGAAGTTGTAATGAATGGCGGAACTATTGCAGCATTAATGGCAGGCTCCGGCATTACATATCAATGGTATAAATGTGTTGATGATAACAGGGTAATCATTCCGGGTGCTACCGCACAGGGTTTTAGCCCTACTGAAAACGGATATTACCAGGTAAAAATTATGGTTCCTGGTTGTGACTCTATTTACAGCGACTGTGTACTTGTTACTAGCTTACAGACTGATGAAACTACTTTTGCAGGAGAATTGAAAATATACCCTAACCCGAGCCCGGGCCAGTTTACGGTTGAAACAGGAACTGTTACAATAGAAAAAATTACTGTAATAGATAACCTTGGCAGGATTATCAAGAGGGAATATCCTTCTTCAACCCGCACACAGGTAAATATTGCAGGGTGTGCAGATGGTGTATATTTTGTAAAGATTGAAAACAAAGGTCAGGTATCTGTCAAGAAGATTGTACTTAAACAATAATTTTTAAAAGGAAACAATTGACAGGCTTCCGGAAATTCAATTGAATT
>NZ_WWEP01000010.1 GCF_009848495.1 Flavobacterium sp. MK4S-17 | reverse complement strand
ACTATTCTCATGTTTTTCCATAATGTTGACATTTATTAGTCAACTTTTTTCAGGACGAGACATTTAAACAAAAAGCCCCGCATTAAGCGGGGCTTTTTGTTTATATAACTTATGTTGTTATTAGTTTAACTGTTTTTCTTCAGTTGCTGTTAGGCCTGCAAGTGTTGCCAAAAATGAAAGCACTTCTTCCACGCTTTCCAGCCTGTAATTGGCAAATGTATTACCCGGGCCTACTTTTACAGAATATTCATTTTCAGCGGTAAGCATTTCAAAAAGGTCTTCATCCGTTTTATCATCGCCAAAGGCAAGCACAAAGTCATGGTCGCCGCACAGCACATTATTTTTACAGGTTGTGCCCTTGTGTGCCATGTAGTGTTTTACCTCTATTACTTTATTACCGTCAATAATTTGCGTAGGGGTATTATATAGGTGGTTTTTGAGCAGCATCAATAATTCCCTGGATGAGTTGAACCCTTGTTTTTCATCTACATTCCTGTAGTGGAAAGCTATGCCGAATTCCTTTATTTCTATAAAGCTCCCACTGTTGGTATCAACATAATTCTGCATAATATCAACTACCTGCCCTTTCCATTCGGGTATGCCCTGTATAACAGGCTGCCAGTCGTCCCGTTTAATATAACCGCCATGCTCGGCCACCAGCCCGATGGGCAAATGCCCAAGCCACTGCTGTAAAAACTCCCTGTTTCTTCCGCTTATTATCCACACCTCGTTTTTAGGGTTTTCTGCCAGTGTACTTAATATATTTATTACCCTGTCATCAGGTGTTGCCAGTTCTGGCCTTGACTGCAGGTTAACAAGTGTACCGTCAAAATCCAGCAATAAAAGCCTTTTGGAAGCAGTATTAAATTTCTCAATAAGCCCTTTACGCTCTTCTTTTTGCAGCATTTTAGATTTGCTGTCCTGTTTATGGGATTCTTCCGTATCATTAAGAAAAGTTTCTGCCCAATGGAAAACATCATGCTTTTTAATGTAATCCTGCATCCTTTTAATGCGCCTGTGCTGTTCGTCTTCGCTCATGTTTAATACCAGTGATATTTTATCGGCAATCATTTCAGCATCAAAAGGATTTATGGTAATAGCCTCTTTAAGCTCTTTGGCAGCACCAGCCATGCTGCTTAATATAAGCGCACCCTTTAAATCTTTTCTTGAAGCTACATATTCTTTGGCAACTAAATTCATACCATCACGCACAGGCGATATAAGTGCTACATCAGCACTGGTGTAAAGTGCTATAAGCTTATCAAAGTCAACCGATTGGTATTGGTACACAATAGGCGTCCATTTATAATTCCCCATGTTTCCGTTAATTCGCCCTACAGTTAGTTCTATCATCCGCTTACGCTCTCCGTATTTCTTGATTTCCTCGCGCGAAGGAACCAGCACAAGAAGGAAAACCACCTTTTCGCGCCATTCAGGATATTTTTGCAGGAATTTTTCAAATGCATTCAGCCTGTTGGTTATACCTTTGGTATAATCCAGCCTGTCAACAGAAAATATAATACGCTTATCTTCATACAGGCTTTTAATTTCATTCCTTAGCGTGATAACATTTTCTTTATCAAAGGCATCATGGAATTTATCAAAGTCAATACTGATAGGGTAGGAGCCGATTTTGGACCTGTGGGTGTCCTGGCTGAAAAGGAAATTTTTATGGGACAGTCCCAGTATCTTTTCTACACATTCGGTAAAATGTATTACATTATCCCATGTGTGGAAACCGATAAGGTTGCTGCCTAAAACGCCTTCCAGTATATATTTTTTTGCCTTGTTGGGCAGTATGCGGAACAGTTCAAAATTAGGGAAAGGGATGTGTAGGAAATAGCCTATTTTGGCATCAGGATGATATTCCCTGATTATTTTGGCAAGCCCCATAAAATGATAGTCATGTATCCATATAATATCGCCTGGCTCATATATACTGTTAACCTTTTCGGCCACAATTGCATTGGCCTTTGTATAAGCCTCAAAACTGGCATCGGTATATTCTACATACGAAGGAAAATAATGAAATAATGCCCAAAGCACCGAATTGCTGAATATATTATAAAACTGTCGGTTAAGGCTTCTTTCCAGGAAAACAGGTTCTATGTCAAAATTACGGTCATAGCGGTCTTTATTGTTCTCCCATGTTGTTTTATCAAAATCAGCAATACCAACCCAGGTAAGGTTTACATCGCTTTTTTGGGAGTAGGAGAGTATTGCTGTGGCAAGGCCGCCTGCGCTTTGTGTAATTTTTACTTTTCCTTTTTGTTTTTTTATAGACAGCGGTAACCGGTAAGAAATAGTAATAATTTTCATGTAAGGTGTTTTGCCCAAGGGTTTGGGACTGTTCTCCCAAATTTACAAAACACCGGTTGAACCTCTTTTTAATAAAAGGTTACTTAACATATATTTAGGAACGTTTTATACATCTGTTAAAATCAGAGGTTATTTTTTGTGCAACTCATAATTTAACAGCTCTTCATATGGATTGCCGCTTTCAAGGCCAAGCAGCAATGCAAAAGCAGGTTCGGTTTTATATCCTTGCTTTTTCAGTTGAATTATGCTGTTTTTAAAATTTTCGCCTTTTTGCTGCAGTATGTTGTACTCCATTATCATATGCCTATACCCATATTGTTGAGCAACAGGTATATTTTGGCCAAAAATTTCAATCTCAAAATTTTCTATAAAAAACTTAGCAATAACGGAAAGATGCCCATTAACTTCCGCTTCACGTAAACTGTAATTTTTATACTGCGAAAAATGGAGGGTTATATTAGCTGTAAATAATTTTTTATCCTGCCAGTAGCAAACAATATCAAGGTCGCTGTCAGCAATATTTATTTCCAGCGGTATAGTGCCTGCAAGTACAGGTGTAAAATCCTGTAAGTTATGCATAACCCTGTAATCTTTAAGTATCCTGTATGCTTCTTGCTGTACAGCATTACCGGAATTAAGGTAATCAATGTTATCCAGTTTATGCAAACCGCTTATGATTTTTTATTCTTCCCGTTATTAAATTTTACTTTTTCAACAATAGGCCGTTGCTTTTTTGCTTTGTAGTTATTGTTCTTTGCCGGTAATTTCTCTGTTAAGCCGGTTTTTGGTTTTGCCGGTTTAGGAATAGAAGCTGTTGTTTTAAGTGCAGCTTTATTTTTAGATAATATCTCATTAGGATTTTTGGGGTTTTCTTTTGTTCCGCGCAGGTGTATAATAAGCCCGTTTAAAAAATTACGCAACACCTGGTCTCCGCACTCCATATAATTAGGATGGTCGGCATTGCGGAAAAAAGCACCCAGTTCCGCCTTGGAAATCCTGAAATCTGCAAGTTGTAATATTTCTACAATCTGGTCATCGCGAAGCTGTAATGCCACACGCAGTTTTTTAAATATATCATTGTTATTCATTATGCAAAGATATTACAGGTATTATAATTAGCTTGGTTTTTAACATCAAAAAGAATAAATTAGCTAAAAATAGGAATTTCAATGAGTACTTATGAAGAAAAATTAAGCCTTTTGTCGGAGATGATATCTTTTGCAAAAATTGACGGGCAGATACATGAGCGCGAATATCAGTTCCTTACTATAGTGGCCTCGCAATTGCGTGTGGAGAAGACTGATTTTGAAAGCCTTTTTGCCCATGAGGCGGAAAAGGTTATTATAAAATCGGAAGACCAGCGCATATTACAGTTTTACAGGCTTGCCCTGCTTATGCACGCTGATGGTGTTTTGCATGATAATGAGCAGGTTGCCATTCGCGAAATGGGTATTAATATGGGATTGAGCCCTTTTGCCATGAAAAGTGTTTTGCTGGAAATGCAAAGGTCGCCCAGCGGCCTTATTGATCCTGCCAAACTGCTCGCGCTGTTTCATGCACAGCACAATTAATTATTTTCTACCAGCCAGCGGTAAGCATCCTTAAATTCCTTACGCCATAATTTTTCGTTATGGTGCCCGTTGTGTACAATCTTTTTGTGTACTTGTCCATTATTTTTTACCCTTTCTTTTGCCAGCTTTTCCATCCTCTCCATATCAGGAACCATTGCACTGCTTTCATGGTCGCCCGACATGAAGTAAATGCGCCCTTCAATACGCTCAATTGTTTCCATAAGTTTATAAATATCCTCGCTGAACCAAAAGGATGGGGAAAATACACCTGCATTACCAAAAACCTCTGGATATTTCAATAACGCATAAAATGAAATAAGCCCACCCACAGAACTGCCGAATATTGTTGTATTTGCTTTATCTGTTAATGTGCGGAAGTTATCGTCAATATATGGTTTTAGCGTTTCAGTAATAAATAAAAGGTAATCATCAGCATGGCCGCCGCCGTGCGTTTCGTTTTTATAAGGAGTCATTTCATCAATACGGTGGTTGCTCCCCCCGTGCTCTATACCAACAATTATTGCTTCTGAATGCAGGTCATTCAGTTTTTCTTCAACATGCCATTCCCGTTTAGGGCTTTCGGCATGGTCAAAAACATTTTGCCCGTCATGCATATAAATTACAGGAAAGCGGGTATTACCCTCGTGATAATTGTAAGGCAGGTACACCCAAATTGTTTTATCCCTTTCTAATTCAGGTGAATGGATTGTAAATTCGGTTACACTACCGGCTGAATGGTTTGCGGTTTTAGCTTTCATGCCCTTAAATTAGCAGGATTAAAGTTTAAAATCTGCCATTTAAGAGCATTTTAACCTATTCGTTATTATTTTCTTTATCATTTTGGATAGCTACATTAAACGGCGGGGCTTTGTAATCCTTATCCAGGTAGTTTGCAGGTATTGTGCTCATACTGCCATCGCGTGCCGCCCTGTAATGCGGCGACATAATTTCAATACCTGCTTCATTGCAGCAATCCTGAATATTTTTGTGTAATTCACTGTAAATTACCGCCTGTTTATTAGCTTCTTTGGTATAAGCATTTATCTGGTAAGCCACATAAAAATCTTCAAGGCTGGTTTGCAGCACAAAGGGTTTTGGCTCTTTTAAAAGATGCTCTGTCCTGCCGGCTGCATCAAGCAGTGCCTGCTGTATGTCTTTCCATGGCACATCATAGCCTATAGTAACAGTAGTGTGCAGTATAAGCCCTTTATCAACCGTATCACTACTATAATTTATAGTATGGCTGTTCATTACGGTGGAATTGGGAATTGAAATAATTTCATTTTTAATAGTGCGCACGCGCGTAACCAATAATGATTTTTCGATTACATCGCCTACCACATCCCCAATTTTTACCCGGTCGTTTATTTTAAACAGTCGCATGTAGGTTAAAACAAGCCCTGCTATAATATTAGAAAGCGAGCCCATGGAACCAAACGTAAAAAGAAAGCCCAGGAAAACAGAAACCCCCTGAAAAACAGGCGATCCGCTGCCGGGAAGGTAAGGATATATTATAACAAGCATAAAAGCTATAATAAGTACCCTTACAATCTGGTAAGTAGGGTTGGCCCAGTCCGGGTAAAAACCATTTATGGTAAGGTTGCCTGTAGCAATTTCATTTTTAAGGAATTTTGCAAACTTAAGCACATAATAAAATACAAACACTATGACCAGTATGGTAATAAGGTTGGGCAGATAGTTCCAAAAGCCAAAAGCTATTTTCTTTATCGGCGAAAGCACATAACTGAACAAAGTTTCCGCAAAATTTTGCGTCCACGGAAAAATACCGAACAATATAGGGAGTGCAATATAAACCAGTATAAGTATTACTATCCATTTAACCAGAGTATTTGCAGTAAGCAGCACTCTTATTTGCCTTTGGGCATCAAAAAGGCTGTAGTTTTTAATTTTTATGCCAGTTATCCGCTTGCCTTCCTGCTGCTGTATTTTAATTGCAGTCCAGCGAAACAGCCTGTTTGAAAAGCGGATAATCAGTACCAGTACCAATATAACAAGTATGGCCAGCCCTATTTCCTTGGCAAGCGTAATAAAGCTGGTTTCATTTTTGTAATGGGCAACGGCATCACCAATAATTTTTTTATAGGTTTTAGCCAGGTTTTCTACCGTAGTGTTATTCCACAATGCATCATTTTCCGAAATACTGATAATAATGCTTTCACCAGAAACAAGGTCGGCAGTATTTTCTGCGTTTACTATTTTAAGTGAATCGGCGTGAAATACATAATTGTCTCCCAATACCCTTATACGCTCGCTTATGGCTTTTGCCCTGTCGTGGGCTGAAAAACTGCCGAGTTTGCTGTAAATGGTAAAAAGCGTGTCATTAAAAAATCCGGTTACAGGATAGCCTTTTGCTGTGGTGCGGAGCGAATCAATACGTGCCTTTTTTTCGGCAAGCCTTTGTGCATCTTTTTCATTAAGCGCGTCCAGTTGCTGCTGCAATTCTTCTTTTTTGGTATTATCAGTAGTTTTAAGGGAGCTTATCTGCTCCTCAAGCGCCGCTTTTTTTATCGAATCTGCCTGCCGCTGCTGTTCCAGCAGGGCAAGCTTTAATTTATAATCGCTTATATTAGCAGTAATAACCGAATCAGTTTGTTTTGTTACAGCATCACCCTGCGCCAAAGCGGGTTTGGTGTAAACCATTAGTATAGTAAATAACAGGAAGCGGAAAATAAATTTCATTTTATTTGGTTTGCTATAGCAATATAGCAAAAAGTATAATACTGATGTAAATTATAGTAGTTTAATAGCGAGTATTATAAGGGCTATAATCACAATAGTAGTATAAATCTGCTTGTTGTATTTTGCCAGCCACTCCGGCAGGTAAATATCAAAATTATGTTTCGCTGAGTCGGAATATTTTCTGGCAATTATTGTTACGGGGCAGGTGTTTTTAAATACTAACAGTACTAATCCTTCTGCTATCAATAAAGATATGCAAATCCATAACCATTTATCAAACTTCCCTGAAATAACAGCATACAGCAGATAGAAAATAACTACATTAAAAAATATCCATATCAGCGTATGGAGTATTTTAATGAGGATTAGTTTTGTTGCAGGCTGCATATAATAATTACACCTTTTCCTGTAGTACCTTTATTTCATCCCTGAGTTTGGCTGCCTGTAAAAAATCCAGCTCTTTAGCTGCTTTTTCCATTGCCTTGCGTTTTTCACGTATCAGCTTTTCAATATCGCCTTTTGCCATATATGCTGTGTCCGGCTCTGCCGCTGCTTTGGGCGCATTATCATAATGATAGGAACTGATAGGGCTTTTGCTTAATGCACTTTCCACCTTTTTGTTCAGTGCTTTAGGTGTAATACCATTAGCCAAGTTAAAATTATGCTGTTTTTCGCGCCTGTAGTTGGTTTCATCAATAGTGCGCTGCATGCTGTCGGTTATTTTGTCGGCATACATAATAGCCTTTCCGTTAACATTACGTGCTGCACGGCCCACCGTTTGTATAAGCGAACGGTTGCTGCGCAAAAAGCCTTCTTTATCGGCATCCAGTATAGCCACAAGCGATACTTCGGGCAAATCCAGCCCTTCCCTAAGCAGGTTAACGCCAATAAGCACATCAAACAGCCCTTTTCGCAAATCCTGCATAATTTCCACACGCTCCAGTGTATCAACCTCACTGTGTATATAACGGCAGCGAATGGAAACTTTGGTAAGGTATTTTGCCAGTTCTTCCGCCATACGTTTGGTAAGGGTTGTAACCAGCACACGTTCGTCTACCTCAACACGCTGCTGTATTTCTTCTATAAGGTCATCTATCTGGTTAAGGCTTGGGCGCACTTCAATTACAGGGTCAAGCAGCCCTGTGGGGCGTATCACCTGTTCCACATAAACGCCACCGCTTTTCTGGAGTTCATAATCGGCAGGGGTGGCACTAACATATACCACCTGGTTTTGCAGCGCTTCAAACTCCTCAAACTTCAATGGGCGGTTATCCATGGCAGCCGGTAGGCGGAAGCCGTATTCCACAAGGTTTTCTTTTCGTGAGCGGTCGCCGCCATACATGGCATGCACCTGGCTTACGGTAACATGGCTTTCATCTATAACCATAAGGTAATCTTTAGGAAAGTAATCCAGCAGGCAGAAAGGGCGTGTGCCGGGCAGCCTGCGGTCAAGGTAGCGGGAGTAGTTTTCAATACCGGAACAGTAACCAAGCTCGCGTATCATTTCAAGGTCAAAATTAGTACGCTCTTCAAGGCGTTTTGCTTCAAGATGCTTTCCTATTTCCTTAAAATAATCTACCTGTTTTACCAAATCCTGCTGAATTTCCCAAATAGCTCCCTGTAATACATCGGGGCTGGTAACAAACATATTGGCAGGATATATATTCAGCCGGTCATATTTTTCTATAACCTGGCTTGCCTTAACATCAAAAGCTTCTATCTCCTCAATTTCATCGCCAAAGAAATGGATACGGAAAGGGTCATCGGCATAACTTGGAAAAACCTCTACCGTATCGCCTTTTATACGGAAGGTGCCGGGAGTAAAGTCGGCCTCTGTGCGAGCATAAAGGCTTTGCACAAGCCTGTGCAATAATTTAGTGCGCGATATTACCTGGTCGCGGTGTATGGAAATAACGTTCTTTTGAAATTCAACCGGGTTACCGATACCGTACAAGCAGGATACTGATGCCACAACAAGTACATCCCGCCTGCCTGAAAGCAGGGAGGAGGTAGTGCTGAGGCGCATTTTTTCCAGTTCCTCGTTAATAGACAGGTCTTTTTCTATGTAAAGCCCGGTAACGGGTATATAAGCCTCGGGCTGGTAGTAGTCGTAATACGAAACGAAGTACTCCACAGCGTTATGCGGAAAGAATTGCTTAAACTCACTGTAGAGCTGCGCGGCAAGCGTTTTATTGTGAGCCAGTACAAGCGTTGGGCGCTGCACTTCCTCTATAACATTTGCCATTGTAAATGTTTTACCCGAACCCGTAACCCCCAGCAGGGTTTGAAAACGTTCGCCTGCATTTACTCCTGCACTTAGCTGTTTTATGGCTGCGGGCTGGTCTCCCATAGGTTTGTAATCCGATACTACCTTAAACTTCATTTTCTTAGCTTTTATACAAAGATAATGATTAGTTGCCAGTTCAGGTTAACAGGTTTGCTTATATGCTAATCAAAGCACTCCATCATAACTAGGTCACCCTGTTTGTGCTCAATTATAACCATGCCGTCTTTCAATACCTGATTGCTGCTTCCTGTGCGGTAGCCTATTGTCAGTTCCTCATCAAGCAGAGGGTATTTTAGGTTTTGTGTTACGATGCCTGACACCTTCCCAATAGGTATAAGTGAAATTGGGGTTCCTGCAGGATACCATTTTTCATACTTACTGGGTAGCAGGAAAATTTTACTATGGTCGTCCAGTATTACAATTTTAAGTTTATCCCGAAAGCGGACAATATTGGTAATATTGGTAATAGTATGGTCAGCGCGCCTGCCTGTAGCCCAGATGACGTTTGCAGCAGGTATATTCCGGCTTATAAGATAATCAAAAGCTTTTTCAAGGTCGGTTTTATCCTGGTCAGGCGCATATATTATTTCCAGCGGATATTGCATATCCCGGTATTGTTCAGGATTAAACCCCCTGTCAAAATCACCCAGTAATACATCTACCTTTATACCAAGCTCCACAACACGCTCTATTGTACTGTCCAGCACAATAACAAGTGGCGACCATTCCAGCAACTGCCCCAAAAGCTCTTTGCTGCATTCAGCGCCATTGGCAATAATTAATGCCGGTTCCTGGTCGTCGCGTACTATGTGGTGAGATGACATATACTTATGTTTAACCACAAAAATACGCCAAAATATCCTATTGCACTTCGTAAACCCTCGAATCTACCTCACTAAGCCTGAAATAACCATAAGCAGGCTTATCAGGGTTTGTCTGGTTCAGTACATTACCTTTTACATTGGCTGGCACTGTTTGGAAAGGGCCACTGCCTGCACCACCTTCCGCAATGGAAATGAGTAACAGCATATAGTTATAATACCTCTCGGATATGCCATAAAGCTTAATGCCCAGCTCATCACCCGGTTTTAAATCCTCATCGCTAAAAATGCCAAACATCTGATTGCCCTGAAAAAAGCGGTCTTCAAGAGCATCATAATCAGGATACGGAATTACATCGGCATCAAACCTTATCAGGTAAAAATTATCTTCTGCAGGATCATCCTGAAAATAAAACCTTACCTCTACATCTTCATTTAAAAAACCACCTTCATCATCCTGTACAAAATTGGTAATTTCAGGTACGGCATACATGGTTTCTGTAGCTGTAAATGTTTCACCATCATGCGTAACGGTAAGGGTATAGGTTTCACCTATTACAGGTACAAAATCATTGCATATATAGTTGCCTGTACCTGCATCCTCGGTAAAATTGAAAACAGTACCTGTGCTATTGGTAATAAATACAGTTGCCCCTGTAACAACAGGCACTTCTTTATTATAATACCCTGTGGTTTCTGTAAGCCTTATGGTCTGCTGGCTTCCCTCAGTACCCTTAACCCAGTCTATCGAAGCATCAACAACAAGGCGGGGGGCGGCGGTATCAAGGTCAATATCAACAACTTCTTCGCAGGAAGTGAAGAATATAATGCAAACTAAAAGCGATAATATCTTTATATTTTTCATGGCAAATTAAAATCTGAAGTTATACGTAACACTTGGTATTATACCGAAAATAGACAGCCTACGGGCTTCGTTATTCCCGTTATCCTCATTTTGGCTAAAGGTGATTGACGCAGCGTTCTGCCTGTTATACAGATTGTAAATACTGAAAACCCATTCACCCTGCCAGCCTTTTGTTTTTTCAGGCTTAGGCGTGTAGGTTGCAGAAATATCCAGGTGGTGATAAGCAGGCAGGCGGTTTTCATTTCTTCCCCCGAATACGGGTATGTTTACATCGCCATACTGGTATTGCCCTACCGGATAGGTAGCCGGAAGCCCTGACTGCAAGGCAAATATTGCCCCGAACGACCATTTCTTATTCAATTCATAAGATCCGGTAACAGAAAGGTTGTGGGTTTTATCATAACCCGCGCGGTACCAGTCTCCATTATTAATACCTGTTTCTCCCGGCCTCCTGCCGGGGGTTTGCTGCTCTGAACGCGACAGGGTATAGGACACCCAACCTGTAAGGTTGCCTTCATTTTTCCTGAAAAGCACTTCAAGGCCATATGCCCTCGAACGCCCGTTAAGCACAACCTGTTCTATTGCATTATTTGCTATAAGGTCGGCTCCGTCAATGTAATCTATCCTGTTTTTTATTTTTTTATAATATACCTCGGTTTCCAGTGAATAAGCATCGTCTTTAAAATTCCTGAAATAGCCTAATGCCACCTGGTCAAGTATCTGCGGCTGTATAAAATTATCACTTGGGGCCCATACATCAAGCGGTGTGGGCGACGAGGTATTGGATATCAGGTGTAGGTATTGCGCCATACGGTTATAACTGGCTTTAACCGATTGGTTGTCATCAAACGCATATGAAACAGCGGCGCGGGGTTCAAGGTTGTTAAAGTCGGCTATAACCTCGCCGCTATCATAACGCCTGGTTCCTGTTGGGTCGGCTTTTTCATATATCTTCAATTCATCATCAAATGTAACCGCCTGGTTATTGGCATAAGTATTTATAGTTTGTGCGCCCATCCTGTAAAACATACTGTAACGCACACCATAACTTACCGAAAGGTTCTCTGTTAAATTATGTTCTGCATCAATATATAACGCCGGTTCCAGCGCATATTTTTTATCCAGCTGCTCATAATTTATAGTAGATGAATCATCACTTGGTGAAACTGTACCCGGGTTAAAATCATAGTAAAGGGCATTTGCACCGTAGTTAAGCCTGAAATTGTTGGATATGTAATGTTTAAGGTCATACTTGAAGTTAAAGTTTTTAATGCCTGAATCCCAGTCAAGCCCTATAAAATCCAGCTTAAGGCCATAGTAATAATCGCTGTAAATAAACGACATGTTGGAAAAAAGCTTTTCATTAAACAGATGATTCCAGCGCAGGTTTACCAAAGTGTTGCCGTAAATATTATTAAAACTTTCACTGATGCTGAGCAAATCCCTGCCAAAGTAACCGGAAAGGTAAAGGCTGTTATTGTTATTAAGCTTATAACTTAATTTGGTATTAAGGTCATAAAAATAAGCCGAGTTATCATTGTCAGACAGTTTTAAGAATAAATGGGCGTAGGAAGCCCGCCCGCCTACAAGGAAAGAGGCCTTTTCTTTCACTATGGGGCCTTCTGCCAGTATCCGGCTGGAAATGATACCTATACCGCCATTCATATGAAATTCGTTACTGTTTCCTTCTTTCTGGTAAATGTCAAGTACAGATGAAACCCTTCCGCCAAAACGGGCAGGTATACCGCCTTTGTACAGTTTTAAATCTTTAATGGCATCTGAATTAAAGACTGAAAAGAACCCGAAAAGGTGGGAGGAGTTAAATATGGTAGCCTCATCAAGTAATATTAGGTTCTGGTCAGCGGCACCCCCGCGCACGTTAAAGCCTGATGAGCCTTCACCCGCATTAGTAACCCCGGGAAGTTGCAGTATAGACTTTAACACATCTACTTCGCCAAGCACTACAGGCATTTTTTTTATTTCCTGGACAGTGAGCTTATTTACGCTCATTTCCGGCCTTCTTATTTCAGCCCTTCTTTTATTATCGGAAATCACCACTTCTTCAAGTTCCTGTGTGCCGCTTTGCAGGCTGAAATTTTTTCGCACATTCTGGTTCAGTGTTACTGTTTCCTCAATAGTGCCATAGCTTACATAGCTTATTTGTACTGTATATGTGCCTGCGGGTAATGAAACGGAATAAAAACCATACTCATTAGCCGATACGGCAGTTTGTGTTTCTTTAATATAAACACTTGCGCCTATTAATGTTTCATTACTTCCCTGATCTGAAATTGTACCGCTTAATGTAAATTTTTCCTGTGCAAATGCGTGGGAAAAAATTAGAAATAAAACTACAGTAAAGTAAATCCGTAAATTTAATTTCATAACTGAATGACTGTTTGTTTTTTGATTAATGACTGATTGAATGGTTGAATAACGTATTTGTAAGATAAAAATTATTAACTAATCGTTTTTTTACAGAAATTTAATATTATATATCATTTGGCATTTAAATTTGGTAATTTTATAGCTCTGTCCAAAATCCAAGAGTTCTGCAAACTTATTTCGCACCCAGTGCAATATCAAATAACCTTACCTTTAATCGTTCAAAAGCAATAGTTTTTTCCTCATCTAAAAGTGTTCCAACATTAGTGGCAAGTACCAATGTTACTTCTTTTTCGGGAAAATAGTAAGCTTCTGCTGCGGCACCTGCACCGCTCCCGTTATGCCCAACAGCCTGTAAGCCTTTTGATGTTTTATATAAATGCAAACCTAATCCATATTGCTGTTTTCCTGAAAATTGAATTCCAGACATCATCTCATCAACAGAACTTTGGGATACAATCTGCTTTTTATTTAAAAGCGCAACATAAAAATCAGCAACATCTTGCGTTGTAGCTATAATGCCATCGTCACCAATGAAAGACATTACAGTGCCAAACTGTAAGCCAGTAACATCAGTATAATTTCCTGAATCACTGAGATAACTGCGCACAGCATTGGCAGGAGCTGCCTGTAACCCTGAACCTGGCAGATAAACGGTTGAGCCTAATCCGGCAGGCTGAATTATTTTTTTGGTAATATAATCATGATGGTTACCTGTAATGCTCTCAATAATCAGGGCAAGCAAATGATAATTTACATTACAATATTCAAATTTACTTCCGGGTGTAAAATGCGCAGGTTTGCCATACACATAGCTTAATATCTGGCTGCTGCTCATAGGAAGCTCACCGGATACTACATCATTTAAAAAGTCAGGATGCTCCAGGAAATCGGGTAGGCCTGAAGTCATGTTCATTAATTGCAGTACTGTTATACTATTGCCATTTGACAGGTTATCACATACAGAAGCTGGAAGATATACATTAATTTTATCACCAAGATTAATTTTGCCTTCTTCCTTAAGTTTCATTACGGCGGCAGCCGTAAATGTTTTTGATATGCTTTGCATGTAATGAAGGTTGCCTGCAGCCATAGCTGTTGATGGCAGTGCAGATTTACCGGAAACCAGCGTATAGGTTTCATTCGTGCTTTTTACGGTAAGGCTCAAACCGGGAAAGCCGGATGCAGCAGCCTTATCCATTACCTGCTGTAACTTGGCTTTTACATCAACAATTGGGTGTTCAGTACTGTCGTCATCATTACTACATGAAAATAAGATAAACGAAACAGCAAATAATAAATACTTAATACATTTCATATTGGTTTTTTTTTTGATTGATGCTGCAAAAGTATTTTACTATTTTATTTTGGGAATTGACCTAAGTCAAATTAAAAGGCTTGCTCCTGATCCGGCTAAGGCGTTCCTGCGAAATGCCTAAGTAGGAAGCTATAAATTTTAGGGGGATATTATGCACTTCATCAGGTTGCCTGTCATAAAGGGTGCGGTATATCTGCTCGGCTGTATAGGTTTTAAATTCAATATGCCGCCTAACCAGTACCTCTATATAATGTACCAGCATGTTGAGTGTAAAACTTTTTATTCCCGGGTGTGTTTCTGTCAACGCATCCAAAGTACTGCGATGCACCTTTATAATACTGCTTTGCGTGATAGCCTCTATTGTTTCGGTACTGTGCGAATTGGTAATAAAAGCATAAGGGGCAGTATCAATATCGCCTTTAAATGAAAATCCAATTATTACTTCCTTATCATTTATATAACGATAGGTGCGAAATGAACCTGACTGCACAAAAAAGAAAAAATCACATACCTGGCCTTCGCGTATTGCTGCCTCTCCGGGCTTTACCGTTACTTCTGTACCGTTATCCTTTAAAAGCGCTACCAGTTTTATAACCGATGTATCTGAAAGTATGTCAAGATCATTTTTTGGGTTTATGTACATGGCTGTTTTTTAAGCAAATGTATATAACTTTTAATGCCACATACTAAAAAAAGCTGCAATTTGCAGCTTTTTTTAGTAGTATATACTTTGAAAATTATTTCAATTTCTTCAATATGGCATTCAACGTGTGGCTTGGCCTCATGGCAGCATCTGTTTTATCAAAATCAGGATGATAATAACCCCCAATTTCCTGCGGCTTGCCCTGCGCCCCTATAAGTTCTTCATTTATTTTTGCTTCATTTTCAGTGAGTTCTTTTGCAATAGGATCAAATATAGCTTTTAATACTGTATCCTTTTGTTGAGAAGCAAGTGCCTGTGCCCAGTACAGGGCAAGGTAAAAATGAGAGCCCCTGTTGTCAATCTGTCCTATTTTACGTGCTGGGGATTTATCATTTTCAAGGAATTTTTCATTGGCATTATCCAGTGCTTCAGAAAGTACCAGTGCCTTGTCATTGCCAAAAGTTTGTCCCAAATGCTCAAGTGATACACCAAGTGCAAGGAATTCACCTAATGAATCCCAGCGCAGGTAACCTTCTTCTTCAAACTGCTGAACGTGTTTTGGAGCCGAGCCTCCTGCACCTGTTTCAAACAAACCTCCGCCATTCATCAGAGGAACAATTGAAAGCATTTTTGCTGAAGTACCTAATTCAAGTATCGGGAAAAGGTCAGTAAGGTAATCCCTTAATACATTCCCTGTAACCGAAATGGTGTCCTGCCCGTTTTTAATTCTTTGCAGGGAGAAGTTAGTAGCTTCAACAGGGTTCATTATACGTATATCCAGCCCGCTTAGGTCATGCTCTTTAAGGTACATTTCCACTTTGGCTATAAGTTCCCTGTCATGTGCCCTGTGGCTGTCCAGCCAAAACACAGCAGGAGTATCTGAAAGGCGTGCCCTGTTTACAGCCAGTTTAACCCAGTCGCGAATTGGGGCATCTTTTGTTTGGCACATCCTGAAAATATCTCCCTTTTGTACCTTTTGCTCCATTAGCGCATTGCCGCTTTTATCAATTACGCGCACAACGCCATCAGCATTAAGTTGAAATGTTTTATCGTGCGAGCCATATTCTTCGGCTTTTTGCGCCATAAGCCCCACATTAGGAACGCTACCCATAGTAGAAGGATCAAAGGCGCCGTTTTCTTTACAAAAATCAATAGTAGCAGTATAAACTCCGGCATAGCTCCTGTCCGGTATTATAGCTTTTGTGTCCTGCTGCTTGCCTTCGGCATTCCACATCTGGCCAGATGTGCGTATCATTGCCGGCATAGAGGCATCTACTATTACATCCGAAGGTACATGCAGGTTGGTAATACCATTATCAGAATTAACCATAGCCAGTGCCGGGCCGCTTTTCATAGCCTGGCTTAAAGCTTCTTTAACTTCGGCTTCCTGTGCAGTGCCTGCTATTTTTGCATAAACATCGCCTAAGCCGTTTCTTGTATCTACACCAAGCTCTTTAAACAGGCCTGCATATTTTTCAAAAACATCCTTAAAGTAAACTTCTACAACAGCACCAAAAATAATAGGGTCGGAAACCTTCATCATCGTTGCTTTCAGGTGTACCGAAAACAGTACACCCTGTTGTTTTGCATCCTCAACCTGTTTTGATATAAATTCCTTTAAAGCCTGCATGCTCATTACTGAGCTGTCTATAATTTCTCCTGCCTTTAAGGGGGTACTTTCCTTTAAAACAGTTACAGTACCGTCGTTTGCAGTAAATTCAATTTTTACATCATCAGCATCCTGCATGGTAACTGATTTTTCACTACCGTAAAAATCACCATGATCCATACTTGCAACATGCGTTTTTGAACCGGATGACCATGCGCCCATAGAGTGTGGGTGGGCCTTGGCATAATTTTTAACGGCTTTGGGAGCCCTCCTGTCCGAGTTGCCTTCCCTTAGTACCGGATTTACTGCCGAGCCAAGTACTTTGGCATAGCGTGCCTTTATTTCTTTTTCTGTATCGTCTTTAGGTTCTTCCGGATAGTTTGGCACATTGTACCCCTGCGATTGCAACTCTTTAATAGCAGCTTTAAGCTGAGGTACAGATGCTGATATATTAGGCAGCTTTATAATGTTGGCTTCTGGGGTTTTTGCAAGCTTACCCAGTTCGGCAAGGGCATCACCTTGCTTTTGGGTTTCGGTCAGGTTTTCAGGAAAATTGGCAAGAATCCTGCCGGCAAGCGAAATATCCCTGGTTTCAACTTCAATACCAGCCGGTGCAGTAAACGCCTGAACTATGGGCAGGAAAGAGTGGGTAGCCAGCATTGGGGCTTCATCAGTTATCGTGTAAAAGATTTTTGATGCTTTTGACATTGTTTAAGGTTTTTTAATTCCTGCTTTTACGGCAGGCTGATTACTAGTTTATTTGTTTGTAAGGCTGCTTTACCAAAGATTTAAAAGGCCGTAAAACAAATGTTAGCCCTATAAACCTCAATTAAAAGCAAGGCTCGCAAATATAGGAAAATCTAAACGAAAAGCCCAGTTGCAATTTGGTAAAAAAACGATTGAGTATTTAAGTTATCACTAATTTTTTACTTAAATATTTAGGCTGTTTCATGGCAAAAAAAATCCCCCTGCAGGTACAGGAGGACTTTTGGTATTGATTGAAATAAGATTATCTTCTTCTTTCTTTGATTTTTGCTTTTTTACCGGTAAGATCCCTAAAGTAGAAGATACGCGCCCTGCGCACTTTACCTCTTTGGTTAACCTCAATTTTTTGTAAAGCAGGCATGTTTAGAGGGAAGATACGCTCTACACCTACAGAACCTGACATTTTACGGATAGTGAAAGTTTGTGTAATACCGGCACCTCTTTTTTGGATAACTACACCTTTAAAGAACTGTGTCCTGGTTTTTTCACCCTCTTTAATTTCGTAATAAACAGTGATTGTATCACCTGAATTGAACTCCGGAAAATCTTTTTTCGTGATGAATTCGTCCTGAACAAATTTTACTAAATCAGACATGATTTCTAAATTTTAAAAGTTTGAATCAGAGCAACATACACGATTATCGCCAGAGGTTGGTCCGAAAGTGGGTGCAAATATAATAAAAAATATTATTGTTCAAATTTTTTTAAATAAAAGTAATATTCCTCTCTTTATATTATATGCTATTACAGCAGGTCCGGCCTTCGGTTTTTGGTATGCTCTATGGCCATATCCTCCCGCCACTTATCTATATTGGCGCTATGCCCGCTTAAAAGCACATCGGGCACCTTCCAGCCTTTGTACTCGGCAGGGCGTGTATATACGGGAGGTGCCAGTAAGTTATCCTGAAAGCTGTCGGTAAGGGCAGAGGTTTCATTACTTAAAACCCCCGGAATTAATCTTATTAAGGCATCAGATAAAACTGCCGCAGCCAGTTCGCCACCTGAAAGCACATAATCGCCTATGGAAATTTCCCGGGTAATAAAATGGTCGCGCACGCGCTGGTCAACTCCCTTATAGTGCCCGCAAAGTATAATAATGTTTTTGAGTAGTGACATTTGGTTTGCCATGCCCTGGTTTAGGGTTTCACCATCGGGAGTCATATAGATAACTTCGTCATATTCCCTTTCGCTTTTTAGCTTGGATATGCAGGCATCAATAGGCTCTATCATCATTACCATGCCGGCACCGCCGCCAAACTGGTAATCGTCAACATTCTTATGTTTATTGGTGCTGTAGTCCCTAAGATTATGAAGATGTACTTCCACAATCCCTTTGTCAATAGCCCGTTTTAATATCGAGGCTTCAAAAGGGCTGCGCAAAAGCTCGGGCAATACTGTTATAATATCAATACGCATTCGGTAGTTTTAAAGTTTGAGGTGCAAAGTTAAAAGTTTTAAGCATAGTAAGCAGGCAAAGGCAAAAGCAACCGGATGAGAGTTTATTACTATGCTGTACTTTATTGCTTGCCAATTACAACTTTGGCTAAGTTTTTAAACCCCAAATTGTTTCAGGTGGTGGTCAAGGTGCTTCCATTGCAGGGTATCCCATTCTTGCATGGTCATTTCCCCAAAAAACGGATGTTTGGTAACTTTAATTGCAGCATGGCCTTCATCGCTAAATGTTTTTACAAGGGCAATAAGGTTTTGCTTTTCTGTTTCAAAATCGGGTTCATGGGTAATTTTGAACTCCTTGATAGTTGGGAGGCTGTGACGAAAAGGCTGTGCACCCGCCATTTTCTTTTTCGCCATTTTACCAAACAAAAAACTGATTAAATTCGGCTTTAATACTAATGTACCCCTGGAAACATTAATTGGCTGCTGGCAATGCAGCAGCATTTGGCTTACCGTCATTTTTCCCCATTCCGAAAGGCTGATAGGTGTTAGTTTATTAATTCGCTGTATTACAAGCTGGTTAGCATCTGGATTAAATAAGCTTTGCATGTGTTTATTGTTGATGATTAATGATTGCCCAAAAGTAATAAATAAACACTTTTGTTGTAAAACTATCTGCAAAAGCAAGTTTAAGTTTACTATTTGAATATAGTTTTAATGGATTATTAGTGCCTTAATTTCCTATATTAATTATTGTAACGTAAATAAAATACTATATCTTTAGTTTTTTATAAAAGAATACGCATGGTAACCACCGTTATTGTAACCCTTTGTATACTGCTGCTTATTTCCTATTTTTTTGATATAACAACGCGATATTCAAAAATTCCTACTGTTATTTTGCTCCTGTTGCTGGGATGGCTTTTAAAATATTTCAGTCCTTATTTTTCTATAGATGTGCCTAACCTGCAGCCTTTACTCCCTTACCTGGGAGGGTTGGGCTTAATTCTTATTGTACTGGAAGGTTCGCTGGAGCTTGAGCTAAACCGCAGCAAACTGCATATACTTAAAAAATCAGCACTTATAGCCTTAATACCTCTTGTAATTATTGCAGTTGGTGCAGCGTCAGTATTTTATTATTTTTTCGGGTATTCCTTCAGGGAGTCGCTCATTTCCATCATACCGTTTTGTATTATAAGCAGCTCTATAGCTATTCCCAGTGCTATTAACCTTACTAAGGAGAAGCGTGAATTTATAATTTATGAGAGCAGCCTGTCGGATATTATTGGTGTAATATTTTTCAACTTTATCGCTTTAAACGAAACATTTAACCTTAATACCACTTTTCTGTTTTTTGGGCAGTTTGGTATTGAAATTGTAGTTTCACTGGTTGCTACTTTGCTACTGGCCTATTTATTGGCAAGGATAGACCATCATATTAAATACGGGCCGATAATAATTTTTTGCATACTGATATATGAAGTATCAAAAGTTTATCATTTGCCGGCATTGCTTTTTATACTGTTTTTTGGCTTGGTATTGGGTAACTTAGATGAACTGCGTAACGTTAAAATTTTCCGCAGGTTCGATTTAGTAAAATTAAATAAAGAAGTGTCGCTTTTTAAGGAAGTAGTAATAGAAGCCACTTTTATTATAAGGTCATTATTCTTCATGGTTTTTGGATATGTAATAGAAACAGAAGAAATAATAGACATTGAAGCACTGCCTTTCTCACTTTCTATAGTGCTTGCCATATACATACTGCGCATACTATTCCTGAAATGGGGTAAAATGAGCCTGCAGCCTTTATTTTATATTGCGCCCCGTGGGTTAATAACAGTATTATTGTTTTTAAAGGTATCGCCCGACCAGCAGATACCTGTACTCACACAATCAGTGGTGGTGCAGGTTATTTTACTGACAATAATAATTATGATGTTTGGTATTATTTTCGATACAGGCAAAAAAGACAAGGAAGCCCCGGATAATAAAGAGGCACTACCTATTCATTAAAAACATCATCCGGTTTTTCCAGGTTGTCCAGCTTTTGAATGTACTCCTGCGGCAAAAGGCTTAGCCCATACTGGTAGGAGGCATTCATCCACCCGAAACCTGACTTGGTAATATAGGCAAATTCGGTTCCTACATTGCCGTATTCGGCATATACTTTATGTGTCTGGTTTACTACATCATATTTTTCGGGAATGGTACCATTATAATCAACCGCATTTTGGGTGATAGTCCAAAGCCAGCGGTAAACCATTTCGCGTGCTTCATTTTCATAGCCATACCTGGTCAGACCTTTCCAAAGCATCATTTGGTGGGGTGCCCAACCGTAGGGATAATCCCATTGCCTTTGTACATCATTGGTTGCATATTTATCTGTAGATTCTTTTGTTGAAGCAAGAAATCCACCCTCTGCCTTTAATTCCTGCATAAGTACTTTTACAAGTTTATCGGCTTCTTCCTGCGTGCATAGTCCTGCCCAAAGCGGGAAAAAATTTGTAGCCGACATAAAATCCAATTGCTTACCGGTTTTAAAATTATAATCGAAGTAACAATTTTTTTTCTCGTCCCAAAGGTATTTATGCATCAGTGCTTTACGTTTCTCTGCTTTATCATGCCAATATTCCGGTGTATAGGTCCTGCCATTCTCTGCAACAAAACCATCTTTAAAATAGGTACCTATTAAAAACTCAAAATCCCTTTCGTATTTATATAATAACGAATTTACATCAACACAATTGAGGTCAGCCGCCCTGTCATCCAGCCTCCAGGTGGTATCATGGCCGCTTTCACGCATAGTCCGGTCATGAACAAAATACATATCAAGTTCTTTATCTTTTATTTCACCGGTTTTATATTTTTCCTCAAACTCATTTACCGGTAAAGCATATTTTTCAGCATATTCTTTTAAGATAGCCTTAAAGTGGCCGGGTTCTGTTTCCGGCGGAATACCAATACCTTCGGCATGATAGCGGTTCAGTCCGTTTTCGGTAAGCCTGCCGCCGGGCATCATCCATACCTCTTCATATTCCTGTATTGCTATTGAAAGCGATTCGGCCAGCCATTTTTTGTCTTTGCCAATCATGGCTTTATATACCTTCCTGATATATGAAGTAAGAAACGGGGGTTGGGTACGCGTAAGGTAGTAGGAGCGGTTGGCGTTAAGTATTTTTCCGTAATGTTTTATCTGGTAGCAAAAATTGTCAACCATACCTTTGGCAAGGTCCAGCCTGTGGTCCAGCAATAACCCTATCCCCTCAAAATAACTGTCCCAGCCATACATTTCATTAAACCTGCCTCCGGGCACAACAAAAGGAACTCCCTTACCGTCTTCAATTTTAAGGGCAAGTATTCCCGGTTCGTTATTAATGGATTGTACATATTCAGGCGTTATCTCTTTTGGAAGTATAACAATATCAAGGTTAGGCCTTTTTTTCTGTAATGAGCTAAAATAAGCCCTGCCTACTTCATCATCATACGGAATATAAATGCGCTGCCTTTCATCATGCATTTTTTCGTCGCCCATAATGCGGTTTAGGCCCTCTTCGTCTATAGTTCGGGTAAGGTCGTCCCAAAACTGGTTTTTTATCCTTCTGGATATACGTTCGGCAGGGGGTTCCTGTATGCGGCTTAAGGTTATAAGCACGTTTTCCTGCCTGTCTTCATGCGCAATGGCAAGTTCCTGTAAAAGGTTGCTTAAATAATAAGTGTTTCTTATTATAACTGTGTCGCCTTTGGTGCTCACCATAAAATAATCCTTATTGGGAGCATCATCTTTGGTTATCTTTTTATCTCCATCTGTATCATAACCTGCAAGCAGTTCGTTTAAAGTTTTTTCTACAGGGAGGTCAAATACTGTTTGGCTTTCAACAAATTTCGAATTACAGTTCATAAACATTAATAAGCATAGCGCAGCAACTGTAACATTTACACCGCGCCTGATTTTTGGGGTTAATATATATTCTAATCTTACTTTTCTCACTACAAATTCTATGCTAACTCCATTAAATATAGTAAGTTTTTGAACACAGATAAAAAAAAATTTAAGGTATGTGAAAAAAAATCTGGTATTAGAATTTTTGTATTATATTAGCCGCTTAATTATATTAAACTTAACAAATCAAACCATGAAAAAAATTTTTACTATCTGCGCTATTATGATTATGAGTGTTTCATTCGCTCAACTAAAAGTTTCTGAATCTAAAGCAAGCGATACAGAACTAATAGGTTCAATAGCACCAATGGGTCAGCTTTGGGCTAAATTAGAAAAAGAGCAAGGTATATGCATTTTGACGTATAGTGATACAAAATTCCAACATTCTGATGTATATAAATTTTTTATGTTCAAAGAATCTGATTTAGATGCCCTTTACGAATTAATTACATCTTACGAAGACGTTGAAAAGGGAGATACAAAGTCAGTTCAATTGGAAGCGGGAAGCGAGCTGTATATTTATTACAATAAAATGTTAGGGAAAATATATCCGGTAATTTCTCATATTCAATCAGGCGTTACAGGACAACTTCCCCAATTAAACAAAAAGCAATGGGCAAAATTATTTGGTAAAAACAATAAATAGAGAGGATAATTCTAATAAAAAAGCCCGCTAAAAGCGGGCTTTTTTATTAAGTGACCACGAAGGGGTCAGAATCTATTTTGAAACGTGTAGGTTTACGGGAGTTTTAGAGTTATTAAAAAACGTAGGGGTCAGAATAGGGGTTTTTAGCTCATTTTGAAGCATACTTCATCCATATATGACATATCCATCGGGGTCAACAAATACCTGCGGGCTATCATAACATAAGTATAAGGCGACCATCGTCTTGATACTTCCGCCAATGGGTCAATATTCATCCAGCGGCCTATGGCTGGGTTATAATTCCTTGCACCGTAGTCGTACATGTTAAGCCCTAACTCATCTTGGTACTCCTTACCGTTATATTACTGATATGCTAAATACTTATCAATAATAGGGAAAGCCTCAATAATTTTGCATTAAAATTCGACTCATAAACCTAAACGCTAGGCTCGCATAGTTTGCTAATATTTTAACCCAAAAGCAACAATTCACTTTCCATTGTTAATGCAACAATAACATATATTGTAGTCCAATTTATGCTCTATTGATATAATGAACTCATTCTTTAAATTTTTGCTATTAATTATTCTCGCTATTATTCTATATTTCCTCAATAGAAATAAAAACAATAGCGATTCAAATTTTGATGATTATGATTTTTAGCATAATATTACGACATATGGACGGTTTAATAAACTTATTTTATTCTTTTAAAAGTATTAATTCCTATTTCGAAAAATAAGGTAGTTTAAAGTAAATTTTTCTTGTAACAAAATCATAATCTACTTTAGTATTTGTACTTTTTTCAAGTAGTATACCATATATAGTATCATTACCTTTTCTTCTCGGAGCTATATCAAAAAGAACATCATACTTCAGTTTACTATATATAGGATGCTGACTAAATACAACAGACATACTATTTACTGTGTCCCATTTAATAAGTGCTTCATTTTCAAAATTAGACTTTAAATCTTCTCCTTTTTTAGGAATAAGGACATAAACATCACGATCTTGAAAAATAGGCTGTTTTAAATAAAAATGTATTCGATTCACATCTGAATAACTTATAGTATCTTTCATTCTTATTAGCTTGTAATAATTTCCTTCGGATAATGTGTCTGAGTTTTTATCTAATTTCCATGACTGATTAAGATATTCTTTATTTCCTATATCCATATATTCGATTATTTCGTTTAAATATCCCTTGGGACTATACAAGTTCCATTTACCAACTCTAAAATTATCTTTTAAAAGCCTACCTTCTCTTTGTAATTTTCCATTAATAAAAAAATCTTTTTCATAATATGCTTCACCTTCTTTCCACCACTTCACTGCTTTAACAGCAGGCTCATTCTCGTAGTAATAAATAGATGAATCTATAAGCATCATTTCATCAAATATTTCTATGGATTTTAAATTACCATTATTGTAATTTTCTTTCACTGTCATTTTATCGTTACAGGAAATAAGAAATACAGTAAAAAGTATAAGAAATATTTTTTTCATTAGTGCGTTGGTGTAATATTGAAGTGTGTATGAGGTTGTATCGTTATCTGCTCCTGCAACGTTGAAAGGCTCACTAGAGCCAGTTTTTACAAACCTTTCAATCCGTTTACTGTCAGACATTCCTTTCTTAAATTTCTCGGCTACTTTTTTAACCTTCCCTCGAGAACTTGTAGCTTTTTTATATTTATTAGGCCCACCTACAGTAGCGAAACTACCAGCTTGTTCAATACCACTTGCATCCATCATATCCACATCATCATTATCCTTCCCTCTTTCTGCTCTTCTAATTAGGTCCTGACCTCCCTTAGCACCCCCACTACCAGTCAGTACTGAACATAAATCCTCCTAATTTACTTTAAAGTTTTTTTATTGCTTTACCTATAGCACGTACATCACTTTTAATATCCGCTTTAACTTTTTTCTTACAACACCAACCTTAGTAATTGTGGGGCTGACAGGGTGTAGTTGCTTTGGTAATATTGAAGTTAGTAGTGGTACATTGGGTTTGGAAGCGGTTATAAAAAACCTACCCAAAGGTGGTTTTCAATTTAATGGTCAATTTCTATCTGACACCATTCATTACCAGAAATTTCTATTTCCAATAACTGCTCACCGTCTTCTTCATAGAAATCTAAACTAATTTCATTAGATAAATCTTGTAGTATAAATTTTATGAAACCTGCATGTTCATCAGTAAAATTGAAATTAATATTAAAATCATTGATACTGTTTAGTTTTAATAGTCCACAATCTTTAGCATAAGTTGTATATAAATAGCTGGGTCCATTTTTAATATTGATAAGCCTTCCAATCAATATTAAAAGTTTTTCTTTATCATTAAAATTAAGCATGATGTTTTTTGAAACATCATGCTTAATCGTATTTATTAAGTCGCTTTTCTCAATAGATATTAATTCCTGCGGCGTTACTTCAATATTAGTTAAAGTATTTAATTCTTTTAAATATTCTGGCAAGTACTTTTTGCCAAATAAACGCCTTTTTTTTTTGTTCATTTGTCTCCATTAATAGTCTACTTTAGATTTATCATTTTGAAGTTTTGGCCTTCCATGGCTATTAGTTCTAGTGTTTCCATAGGCATCTGTTTTTACTTTACCAGCTTCCCAATGGGATTGACCTTGGTGACTTCTATCCATAGTTTGTTGCTGAACTGATTTTGTTTGTGTTCCACCTCCCTCTTTCGGCGCGTCATAAGTGTACTCTCTACCTGATGCATTTTTAGATTGAGACTTTGGTTGTTGACTAGTAGGAATTCCTTCTTTTCTCATTATTTTCAATTTCTTCATCTGTAGGTTTTCTTCCGATTGTGGCTTCCAAAGTTAATTCATCGAGTCGCTGAAAATTGAAATCAATGAACGGATTAGTATTATCCAAGGCAAAGTACAGACCTTTTTCACGTTCATTTGTTCCGTCCAAATTTAGACAGGTATGGATTATTGCATCAGTAAGATAGTGCGTATTCTTTTTGTTTGCTTCGCGTTCAAGACATAGTTTACATAAGGACATAGTTTGGTTGTTTATAGGATTGTTAAAAGTAAATTTAAAAAAGAATTTCTTAAGAATGCTTGGTTTCTTGAAACAAAAAAAACAGGATTTAACCGTGCTTATAGTTTTAAAAGCAATAAATGTCAGGAAGCAACCTCTTCTTCCATATCAATAAATGCTGCTTCCATTCCGGCGAATTTCTGTGATACTAAATCCATGTCCTTACTAATTTTCTGACTTGTGATCTTGGCATAAATCTGTGTGGTGGAAATATTTTTATGCCCCATCATTTTGCTAAGGCTTTCAAGTGGCACACCTTCAGTGAGGAACATGGTAGCAAATGTGTGACGTGCAGTATGGAAGGTTACTTTCTGTTCTGTAACAATTTCCGCTTCCTCTATCAATTTCTTTACATGACTATTACAAGTAGCATTGGATGGAACAGGAAAAACATACTCATTACGGGTAACGCCCCTGTATTTCTCAATAATACGTTTGGAATTTCCAATAGGCGGACGTTTGAAGCAACATCTGATTTTTTCCTTCTGCTAATGATCCATTGGTGGCCATCAAAGAGAGACTGTATATTGCTCCATTTCAGCTTTTGAATATCAATATAGGAAAGCCCTGTAAAGCAACTGAAAATAAAGAGGTCTTTTACAAGTTCGTATTTGGATTTGGACGGTTTGAGAAGCATTAACTTTTCTACATCCTCTTTTAAAAAATAGCTGCGATCAGTTTCCTCCATGCTGATTTCATAATCTTAAAAAGGGTTTTGTCGAATCAAGCCTTTTTTAATTGCCAGTTCCGCCAAAGCAATAACCGGCATGGTATAAACCCAAATCGTATTATGTGTACATCCCTTATCTATACGAAGAAAGAAATCGAACTCCGGATAAAGTCTGAGGTAAGTTCCCGAAACGCCATATCCTCCCTGTGATAGCGTTCCCTGATAAATTCGGACAGGTGATTGTAAACGGTCTTGTATTTATTGTAGGTGTTTTGAGAACGTTTGCCCTTGCTGACCATTCTTTCAAAATCCTCATTCTGGTCTTTAAACACTTTAAGGATGGCATCATCCATTACGCCAACTCCCAAAAATGATAGCTTTACTTTTTGTGCAGTTGCAAAGCCTTCATCTTTGAGCATATCATCGTAAATCTTATTGATACGCACCCGTATATTATCCAATTTAAGATTGGTACTCAGTGCCTGGGCACTTTTACCCAAAACCCTTCCGTGCTTTAAATCCCAATTGTGTGGGTTGATGTCGAGTTTGGTACTAAGGATTTTGGTGTTCCGTCAATAGTGATACGCCCCATAACAGGGACATTCCCGTTCTTCTTAGGTTCATTCTTCTTCAGGTAGAAAAGCAGCTTGAACGTGGATCTTTTCTCTTGTTCCATAACTCAATTGTTTAACATTTAAAATTAACTTTCATTGAGTTACAAGGGAATATGAAAAGTGGTGCAAAAGACTGAAATATAAACTGTTATATTATCATTCGGTTGGTTCAATTCACTAACGATTTAGTAACCTAACCTTGTTATTTTAAGCCTAAAACTTGTCGGACACCTACTTCCAAATTTTGCCTCACGTTTTATAAACCACTGTATATGAACGGTCTTAACCGTTTTGCTTATTTTTGCTTTCGTCTAATATTTTTTATTAAAAAGATTCAACAGGTTTTATTACAGATAATAGATTCAAAAGGATTAACAGATTTTGTAGAAAATGACAATTACGTATTTGGTGTAAATGCTGGTTGCATAGATAAAAGAATAGATACTACTGATCAAGTAATTCTTAAAAGAATAAAAAAGTCTAAAATAGTAATGCTTGATAAAGCTCTTGATACTTACTTAGAGCTTAAAGAAAATATAAAAGTTGTTAATTGGAATTGGGAATCTGGTTATGGAGGTTCGGCTTCTGGAAAAGGAATTGTTAAAAATTATTCAACATTCTCTGTACCAAATTTAAAATATAAGGTTGTTTATAAAGATAAAAATGGTAATGAAATTACAAGTGATGATGGATATGTTGATTATAATACTCTAGATTCAGGAGAAAGTAAATCTTTTTCATTTTATACAAGTTATGTTGGCAATGCTTCAAGAGCATCTATTGAATTAGTTTTTGATGAGGATTTAA
The DNA here is from genome assembly GCF_009848495.1 of Flavobacterium sp. MK4S-17. GTDB lineage: Bacteria > Bacteroidota > Bacteroidia > Flavobacteriales > Flavobacteriaceae > Flavobacterium. The sequence continues at coordinate 67,356 of NZ_WWEP01000010.1, read as the reverse complement.
TATTCAAATATATTGCAAAAAAAGAATGGTCTGGAAAAGAGTGTAATGAATATTTTGAGAAAAATCCTGAAAAGCTAAAAGAGCTATAATTACAATACTAATTGCATTTCCAATCAATTATTCTCCAACACCATAACTTCTACCCTGCGGTTAGCGGCGCGTTCTTCCTCATTCTTTTCGGGCAGGGGGTATAAAGGTTCGGTTGTGCCTAGCCCTTCAAAAGTAACACGTTCCCTTGCTATGCCGTTCTGCCTTAAAAACATGGCAACTGCCTTTGCCCGCTGGTAGGACAATTTTTTTGGGTCGCCCTGCATGCAGCAAATATGGCCCACCAGTTTTATTTTAAGTTGTGGGTTAGTGCGCATAATTTCCAAAAGCTCAAAAAGCCTCGGCCTGGAATCGGGCACTATGGCAAAAGTGTTTTCAAAAAAGTTCAGGTTTTTAATCTGTAGTTTTTCGCCCGGCTTAGCTTCGCCCACCCGCTTCATAAAATCAACATCAAGCTTTACTATTTCCTCATTGCCCCTTGGGTCGCGTATGGTTATTTCATCGCGGTAAACCACAGGTGCTTTTTTAACAGGTGGCGGGGTTATGCCCAGTATTTCGTTTTCCCGGCCAAGGTCTTTCTCCCGCAGGTAATATACCGTTACCTTACGGTTCTCGGCTTTTACGGGCGACATTTTATGCAGTTTACCGAAACTACGGGTTTTAAAGTCATCGCGGGTTTTTACCTTATCCTTCACAATGCCATGCACATGGCTTACCCTGCGCTGTGCCAGCGTATCGTTTAGCCCTATACTGCCATCTTCATCGGTATAGCCGTTAATGGCCAGTATTTTTGAACTTTTATTGGCTTCTGCCCAGGCATATAACCGGTCAGCCTCAGCTTTTTTAAGTTCAAATTTATTACTGTCAAAGTAAACCGAAAACTGTTCCTGTGCCTGTGTAAAAAAAGGAAACAGCATAAATATATATAAGTATATTATTGCTTTTTTCATAACCATGAGAACGAAAGTAACCAATTATTTAGTATGCCATGCCAATTTCGTGCCGTATTTTTGCCGAAACCTAAAAAACCATACGCTTTTGGATAACCAGAAAGAACAGCTTATTAAGCTTGCGCATACCAAAATGCCTTTTGGCAAGTATGAGGGGCGTTACCTTATAGACCTGCCGGAATATTACATAATGTGGTATAATAATAAAGGCTTTCCCAAAGGGCAGCTGGGGCAGCAGTTGCAACTGGTTTATGAGTTAAAGCTAAACGGGCTTGAGCATCTTGTGCGCAATATACAAAAGCAGTTCCCCAAGCCGTAACAAAAACCAACTTCAAGATTTATCTGTTGCGGTAACAATCGCGCACCAAATTGATAGATAACCAGATTAATTTCATTATTTTTGCCTCGTTTTTTAAAACAGCAACAACAACACAACAACAATAAAGCATAATGAATCAAACGAAGTATATTTTTGTTACGGGCGGCGTTACATCATCCCTTGGTAAGGGGATAATAGCGGCGTCATTAGCAAAATTATTGCAGGCAAGGGGCTACAGGGCTACCATACAAAAATTTGACCCTTACATTAATGTTGACCCCGGAACGCTTAACCCTTATGAGCATGGCGAATGTTACGTAACTGATGACGGTGCGGAAACTGACCTTGACCTTGGGCATTATGAGCGTTTTTTGAATGTGCCTACGTCCCAGGCAAACAACGTAACTACAGGGAGGGTTTACCTTTCGGTTATTGAGAAAGAGCGCAGGGGCGAGTTTTTAGGTAAAACAGTACAGGTTGTACCGCACATTACCAACGAGATTAAAGAGCGCATGCAGCTATTAGGCAATTCAGGTGATTATGATATTGTAATTACCGAAATTGGTGGTACTGTGGGCGATATAGAGTCGCTGCCGTATATAGAATCTGTAAGGCAGTTGTTATGGGAGCTTGGCGAAAATAATGGTATAGTAGTTCATTTAACGCTGGTTCCTTACCTTGCTGCTGCGGGCGAGCTTAAAACCAAGCCAACACAGCACTCGGTTAAAACACTTATGGAAAGCGGTATTAAAGCTGATATACTGGTTTGCCGTACAGAACATGAATTATCTTCGGAATTAAGGCAGAAACTGGCTTTGTTTTGTAATGTAAAAAGGGAAGCGGTTATACAGTCGATAGACGCATCTACTATATATGATGTGCCTAACCTTATGCTTGAGGAAGGGCTGGATAAAGTTGCGCTTAAAAAGCTTGACCTGCCGGAAAAAAATACACCCGACCTTGTGCAGTGGAACCAGTTCCTTTTCAGGCTTAAAAACCCTAAGCACACAGTTAATATTGGGCTTGTGGGCAAGTATGTGGAGTTGCAGGACAGTTATAAATCCATACTGGAGGCATTTATCCATGCAGGTTCGGCCAACGAAACGAAAGTAAATGTAATAAGCGTCCATTCTGAATATATTGATAAGGACAATGTTGCCGAAAAGCTTTCAGGGCTGGATGGTATACTGGTTGCACCGGGCTTTGGCGGAAGGGGAATAGAAGGTAAAATTGAAACGGTGCGCTATGCAAGGGAAAACAATATCCCGTTTTTTGGTATCTGCCTGGGTATGCAAATGGCGGTTATAGAATATTCACGCAATGTTCTTGGGCTGGCCGATGCCAATTCAACCGAAATGAATGAGCACACGCCTCATGCTGTTATCAATATAATGGAGGAGCAGAAAAACATAACCGATATGGGCGGTACAATGCGCCTTGGTGCTTGGAAATGCCAGCTTGAGGAAGGTTCGCTTGCCGGTGCCATATACGGAAAGAAAGAAATTATGGAGCGCCACCGCCACAGGTATGAATTTAACGGGAAATACAAAGAACAGCTTGAAAAAGCTGGGCTTAAAGCATCGGGTATTAATCCCGATACAGGGCTGGTTGAGATTATAGAGCTGGAAAACCACCCGTTTTTTATAGGTGTACAGTATCACCCTGAATATAAAAGTACTGTTGCCAATCCGCACCCGCTGTTTGTAAAATTTATTGAGGCTGCGGTAAAAGGCAAATGCTAAGAGTAACAATTATTTTAATAAATGGAAGAAAAGAAGTTAGACTTTAAGTCGATTGCCGGGTTTGTTTTAATAGGCATTATCCTTTTATGGATGATATACAACCAAACGCCTACCCAGGAAGAGCTTAATAAGGAAAAAGCCAAAAAAGAGCAGATAGAAAAGGCTAAACAAAAACAGATACCCGAACAAAAAACGGCTTCTGTAATGCAGGACAGCACGCTTAGCGATTCTGTAAGGATTGAAAAGCTTAAGGGCTCGCTGGGTGCATTTGCTTACAGTGCTTCGCTGCCTTCCGCTAAAAATGGTATTACAGAGCTTAAAAACCCGCTGGTAACATTGCGTATATCCAATAAAGGAGGATATATAGCTGAAGCCAACATGAATAATTTTGAGCAGTTTAAAAAAGGCTCTAACGAAAGGGTTGAGCTTATAAAAAATAATAATGCCAATTTTAACCTGCAGTTTAAAACTAAGGATAACCGCATCCTTAATACCAAGGATATGTACTTTGAGCCTGCTAAAACCAAAGAAGGCGAAAACGAAGTACTAACCATGCGATTAAAGGCAGGGCCTAATGAATTCCTTGAGTATCGTTATGTGCTTAAGCATAATGATTATATGATGGATTTTTCAATCCGCACGCAGGGGCTTTCGCAAATAGTGGATACATCCCAGCCAATGGATTTGGAGTGGCAGCTTAAAGCCTACAGGAACGAAAAAAGCGTTTCATATGAAAACAGGTACACTGAGCTTGTATATGAATATGAAGAAGGTAAGGACGATTATTTAGGACAGGGTAAAAACGAGGCTGAGAAGGCAGATAATGTTACTTATATAGCTTACAAACAGCACTTTTTTACTTCGATACTGCTTACAGATACCCCTTTTAAAACCGCCGACCTTACTTCTGAAAACCTCGTGAAGGACGAAAAGCAGGATACCATATTTACCAAAAATTTTACCGCCAAAGTGCCGCTGGAGTTTAAAGGCGGGGAGCTTAGCTATAATATGAACTGGTATTATGGCCCGGCAGATTATAAGATACTTAATGAGTATGACCGCAACCTTGATGAGGTTATGCCTTTGGGTTGGGGTATTTTCGGGTGGATAAACCGTTATATTTTTATTCCGGTATTTACACTGCTAAGTTCATTTATCCCTTATGGTATTGCCATTATATTATTTACCATCCTGGTAAGGCTTGTAATGTCGCCAATTACCTATAAATCCTACCTTTCACAGGCAAAAATGAAGGTGCTTCGCCCTGAAATACAGGAAATAAATGAGAAGTACAAAAAAGACCCTATGAAAAAACAGCAGGAAACCATGAAGCTGTACAGCAAAGCGGGCGTAAGCCCAATGGCCGGCTGTCTTCCTGCACTTATGCAGATACCGGTTTTTTATGCATTATTCCAGTTTTTCCCTTCATTCTTTGATTTAAGGCAAAAGAGTTTCCTTTGGGCAACCGACCTTTCGTCTTATGACTCAGTACTTCATCTGCCATTTTATATACCGTTTTATGGCAACCATGTAAGTTTATTCCCTATACTGGCATCAGTAGCCATATTCTTTTACATGAAAATGACAACGGGCGACCAGTCTATGGCACAGCCACCGCAGGAAGGCATGCCGGATATGAGCAAGATAATGAAGATAATGATATATATATCACCTGTTATGATGCTTATTTTCTTTAATAACTATGCATCGGGCTTAAGTTTGTATTACTTTATCTCCAACCTTATTACAATTGGTATTATGTATGTAATTAAAAACCATATTGTAAAAGAGGATAAAGTACATGCCATAATACAGGAGAACAAATCCAAGCCAAAAACGCAAAGCCGTTTTCAGCGCAAAATGCAGGAAATGATGGAGCAGGCACAGGAACAGCAAAAAACAAGGCAAAACAAGAAATAAAATAAAAGCACCCAAAGGGGTGCTTTTTTACTATTTTGCATGGTTTATGCATAACAATAAAAACTTATAATTAGAGTTTCAGATTAAAAGCACAGATTTATGAAAATCCGTTTTTCTTTATTGTTGATATTACTTTTCGGCATTATAAATGTGGAAGCACAGCAAATTAATAAAACAGATAATCAGGGCAAAAGGCACGGCCTGTGGAAGGGTATATATGAGGATACTAAACTGCCGCGATATGAAGGCACTTTTAACCATGGGAAGGAAACAGGCGTTTTTAAATTCTTTAATAATGACTCAGTGTCGTCACTTATGGCTACAAGGGATTTTTCCTTAAAAGACGGTTCCTACTATGTTGTTTTTTATGGAGAAAAAGGGAAAAAAGCCAGTGAGGGGAAAGAGGTAAACAAGCAGCGTGTGGGTGAATGGAAATTTTACCACCCGGGCAAGGAAACCATTATGCTTACAGAGCATTATACCAAGGGGCAGCTTACAGGTGTAAGGAAAGTTTATTTTGCTAACGGGAAAATTGCGGAAGAAGCACAGTATGCCAACGGGGTTAGAAATGGGGTTTATAAAAAATATACAGAAAAAGGGCTTCAACTGGAAGAGTCGCATTATAAGGATGGAAAGCTGCATGGGCACGCCATTTTTAAAGACAGCCACGGGCAGGTGGTTGCAGAAGGCGATTATAGTAATGGCGCAAGGGTGGGGCAATGGAAGTTTTATGAAAACGGCAAGCTTGTAAAACAGGAGGATAAAGGCGAAGCAGGGCAGCGTAAATAATTTTGTTGTAATTTTGCAGCAGAATTCAGAATATTTAAAATGAAACGTGTAGTTGTAGGATTATCGGGAGGAGTTGATTCCAGTGTTGCGGCATACCTGCTTAAAGAACAGGGATATGATGTTGTTGGGCTTTTTATGAAGAACTGGCATGATGATTCGGTTACCATATCCAATGAATGCCCTTGGCTGGAAGACAGCAATGATGCTTTACTTGTAGCTGAGAAACTGGGCATCCCTTTCCAAACAGTTGACCTTAGCGAGCAGTACAAAGAGCGTATAGTGGACTATATGTTTAACGAATATGAAAAAGGGCGCACGCCTAATCCTGATGTGCTTTGCAACCGGGAAATAAAATTTGATGTTTTCATGAAAATTGCCCTTGGGCTTGGTGCCGACTATGTAGCAACAGGGCACTATTGCCGCAAGGATACTATAGAAAAAGACGGAAAACAAATACACCGCCTTTTAGCCGGAGTTGACGGTAATAAAGACCAGTCCTATTTTTTGTGCCAGCTATCGCAGGAGCAGCTTGCTAAAGCATTATTTCCCATTGGGGAGCTAACAAAGCCGCAGGTGAGGGATATAGCTGCCAAAATGGAGCTTGCCACCGCCGAAAAGAAAGATTCGCAGGGTTTATGCTTTATAGGAAAAGTAAGGCTGCCCGAATTTTTGCAGCAGCAGCTACAGCCTAAGGAAGGATTAATTTATGAGGTGGATGCCAATGCAGCCGCTTATAAAATTGACATACCAAAATTCAGTAATGTAAAAGAGCAGTTGGCCTTTGAAGCCAAGAATCTTGATTATACCCCTGAAATGGGCAAAATGGTAGGTAGGCACCAGGGAGCACATTACTATACCATAGGGCAGCGAAAAGGGCTTAACGTGGGTGGTACAAAAGAACCGCTTTTTATAATTGCCACAGATGTAAAAACCAATGCCATATACACAGGGCAGGGGCACAGCCACCCGGGTCTTTTTCGCAGGGCACTGTTTATCCAGGAAAGTGAGATACACTGGATAAGGGAAGACCTGGCCTTAAAAGATGGTGAAACAATGGAAGTTATGGTGCGCATCCGTTACCGCCAGCCACTGCAAAAAGCTATATTGCACAGGTTTGATAACGGCATGTACATTTCATTCAATGAGCCGCAAAGCGCAATAACCGAAGGGCAGTTTGCCGCCTGGTATATTAACGATGAACTTATAGGCAGTGGAGTAATTTCATAAACTTTTAAAGTATAAACAATAATGCCATCCTGATGATTTTCAGGATGGTGTTTTATTTCCCAAATTGCAGTTGCCTTGCAGCCTTTACAATTTTTTCCGACAAGGTATTAAGCCATACAAGTTGCTCAATTACAAGGTTAGCTTCCTGCATCCTCAGCCTGAACTCTTCCTCATGGGTTAATTCGGTTTCCCTGAGTTCGCGTGCCCTTATATTTTTGAGTTCTGTAAAGCGCATGGCAAGTTCCTCTTTATCGGCAAAATTAACTTCAGAAGCTTCTTCACCCATATTTATCAGCATAACTGCATTATCCATATTTTTAGTTACTGCCTGTACTACTACATTAAAAGCTTCGGAAGCCTTTGATGTTTTTCGGGATTGTATATAAGTTCCCAATGATGCGAGTGATGATAGTAAGGTATGGTTAAGTACTGCCAGCTTATAAACCTGCTGCTGCTTTTTTTGCTTTGACTTGGGTTCCTGCGCCATGCGCTGGTAGGAGGCCATAAAATTCCCTAAAGCTACAAAAGCATTTTTACGGGCCAGCCGGTATGAGGTGGGCACCCCCTCTTTTTTATTGTACATAAGCGAAATTTCCTGCAGATAATCCCTGTTGGCCTCAATAGATTTTTTAATGTGGGCTGGCATATTTATAAATTCCCAAGAAGGCCAAAAGAAATAATTGGCTCCAAAAGCAAGCAGTGCCCCAACCACAGTATCAATAATGCGGTACTGTATTACATGGCTTATATCAGGATTAAGCATGCTATACACAAATATTACATATATGGTTACAAACGTTGCCCCAATGCGGTAGTTTATAGCAGTAAAGGTAAAGCCCATTATCATGCATACTATAGCCAGTGTGCCTGTAATAACAGGATGGTGCACAAAACTTAAAAATGCAAAAGCTATAATGCCGCCTGTAATGGTACCTATAATCCTTTGGTAAGACCTTTGCTTTGTAAGCCCATACCCCGGCCGCATAATAACCACTATGGTGAGCAAAATCCAGTACACATTTTGCAGCGGGAATATAAGCCCTATAATAAAGCCCATGGCAATAGTCAGCGTGAGCCGTAGCGAAAGTCGGAATATTGTAGAAGAGAAGCTAAGGTTTTCCCTTAATATCCGGAATGGGTAATATTCCGGTGCAAGGAATTTTTCAAGGTCTTTATCACGCCCTTTCAGGTCTTTAAAATTCATGTTTAGCGTAAATGCACGCTCTATAATCTTAATTTTCTCTACTTGCTTTTCGGCATAATGCAGCATGTTGGAAAGCATCCATACCCCTTCCGAAGCTTCTTCTTTTCCTAATGCGCTTTCATAATTTTCAATAGCTTTTTCAAAGGCTTCAATATCCTGCAGCAAGCTGTGCTTTGATGTATATTTTTTTTTCTTCTCAATGCTTTTGGAAATTTTCTTTAGCGTTGCGGCAAGGTTATAGGCAAGGTTTTGGTAATTGCCAATTACTTTAGGGTAGGCACTGAATTTTTGTTGCAGCTTGCTGTGGTCAAACGAGGTGGAAAGTGCTATTTCCAGTATTTCCACCAATGATATAAACACGAGCAGCATCCTGCGGTTCCGGTTGGAATTACCTGCGTTAGATCGGTTCCTGATAAGTATTTCACGCAGGTTTTCGTGTATGGTATTAATTTCTACCTGTAAGTTAAGTTGCTTTTCAATTATACTGCCCCTGTCTGCTTCGGCATCCCAAAGGTCGCCACGAAGTTTCATGTATTTAGCTGTCAGCTTCAGGCATTCGGCAATTTGCAGTTCAGTGTACCTGTGTGGGTTCAGGAAATTAAAAATCATGGAAACAGTGGTATAGATAATACCACCACATAACACAAGCCCGGTATGTGTTACCACATTCCAGCCTGTTTTTATATGCCCCGTTGCCAGTGCTATGGCCAGCAGGCCTGAAAACGACACCATAGTTGCCCTTTGACCGTAAACCGAAATCATGGAAAGGAAAAACACCAATAGGGTAACCACCGGATAAAAAACTGCCGGAAAAGGATATAAAAGATTAACCAAAAGGGTACACCCTGCCACAATCAGCGCAGTGGTAAGCAAGCCTTTAAGCCTGTGTTGGCTGTTGCTGGGTATATCAGCCGGATAAGTAAGGAAAGCACCTATGGCTATGGTAACACCTGCTTCAAAATAAGCAAGCCGCGAAAGTATAAGCACCGGCAGCGCAGCCGAAAGTGTAACTATCAGTGCTTTAGAAAAATTATAGCTATCGGTAAATTGCCTTATTTTTTCAATCATTGGGCAGGTGTTAGTAACAAAGGTAATAAATGGTATAGTTATTAAACACAGATTGCGTTAATTCTCACAAAAAATTAGCATCTGCTGTTTAGGGCAACAAATACCTGATAAATTTTAATTTATTATTTTTGCGCACGATTATTGATAAAGGAAATTTATATTCCTTAAAAATTAAAAAGTTAAACAATGATATTACCTATTATAGGATACGGAGACCCTGTGCTGAGGAAAAAAGGTGAGGAAATACCTAAAGATTATCCGGAGCTTAAACAGCTTGTGGATAATATGTTTGATACCATGTATAATGCCTATGGCGTTGGGCTTGCAGCTCCGCAGGTAGGGCTTGCTATCAGGCTTTTTGTAGTAGATACCACCCCTTTTAGCGAAGACGATGACCTGACGAAAGAAGAACAGGACAAGCTTAAAGGCTTTAAAAAAGCGTTTATCAATCCTGTAATTGTAAAGGAAGAAGGCGAGGAGTGGGGTTTTAATGAGGGCTGCCTTAGTATTCCTGAGGTTCGCGAAGATGTTTACCGCAAGGAAAAAATAACCATTGAGTATTATGATGAAGATTTTAATAAGCACACCGATGTATATGACGGCTTAATTGCCAGGGTTATACAGCATGAGTATGACCACATTGAGGGGATTTTGTTTACAGATAAAATATCATCGCTAAAAAAAAGGCTGATACAAAAGAAACTCCAGAATATTATGGAGGGCAAAACAAGGCCTGATTATAAAATGAAATTTGTTGCTAAAAAAGGCAGATAATTTTTGATTTTAAAACCAAAGATTGCATATTTGCTACCCTTAAAAAATTTTATAATGAGCATTGATAAAATATTAGCCATTTCGGGCAAACCGGGATTATACGAATTAAAAATACAAACAAGGACAGGCTTTGTTGCCGAATCGCTTTCTGATGGTAAAAGGATAACTGTGGGGCTTAGGAATAATGTGAGCCTTTTATCTGAAATATCAGTTTACACTTATGATGGAGAGATAAAACTATCGGAAGTGTTTAGGGCAATTGCTGAGAAAGAAAATAAAGGCCCTGCAATTTCCCATAAAGAGGATAATGCTACCCTTGAAAATTATTTCAGGGAAGCACTGCCTGAATTTGATGAGGATAGGGTGTATGCCTCGGATATAAAAAAGATACTTAACTGGTATAATACATTACAAGCAAAAGGGCTTGTAAGTAAAGAAAGCCTGGCTGAAGAAGCTAAGGAAGACGAAGTTAAAACAGAAGAATAAATTACCTTACTAAATTTATTTATTATCCTGCCACTTGTTTTAGCGGCAGGATTTTTATTTTTACATAAATAATATAAATATGAATTCAAGACAGCAGCAGCTTAAGGCTTTTAACAGGCTTTTGGATATTATGGACGACCTTAGGGAAAAGTGCCCGTGGGACAGGAAACAGACAATGCAAAGCCTGCGCCACCTGACGATTGAGGAAACTTATGAACTGGGCGATGCTATACTGGATAACAATCTGAATGAAGTTAAAAAAGAGCTGGGTGATATATTGCTTCATATTATATTTTATGCAAAAATAGGCAGTGAAACCGGTGATTTTGATATAGCTGATGTTGCCAATGAAATATGTGAAAAACTCATACACCGCCATCCGCATATATATGGTGACGTAAAGGTTGAAAATGAGGAACAGGTAAAGCAAAACTGGGAAAAGCTAAAGTTGAAGGAAGGCAAAAAATCAGTATTGGAAGGTGTGCCTAAAAGTTTGCCTGCCCTTGTAAAAGCCAGCAGGATACAGGATAAGGCAAAAGGAGTGGGGTTTGACTGGGAAGAACCCGGCCAGGTTTGGGATAAGGTACAGGAAGAATTGCAGGAGTTTCAGCAGGAAGTAAAGGAAGGTAATACGGACAAAATAGAAGCTGAATTTGGCGATGTTTTATTCTCTATGATTAATTATGCCCGCTTTTTAAATATAAACCCGGAAGACGCTTTAGAGCGTACCAATAAAAAGTTTATCAAGCGGTTTCAATACCTTGAAAGCAAAGCAGGGGAAATTGGAAAGCCCCTGGCAGAAATGACACTTGCCGAAATGGATGTTTTTTGGAATGAAGCAAAAAAGTTATAAAATAAAAGCGCCATCATTTTGATGGCGCTTTTATTTTATTCCTGATTGAAACTCCTTATCTGTTTAAGTTTCTCTTTCCAGGTTTTAAGTTCTTCTTTATGGCGTTCTATACTTTTATTTACTTCCTTAACCAAAGGATTATCTGCTTTTGCGTTAGATATGAACTGTATATTGTTTTCCAACTGTAAAATTTCCGACTGAACCTCGTCAATTTTACGCATAATAAATATTTGTTCATTTTCAAGTCTGCGGCTGTCATCACTGTCGGCAAGCTGTTCAAGACGGTTATTAAATTTAACCATTTCAGCCTCTTTTTTAGAAAGGCTCAGTTTATCAAAAAGGGCATCCAGTATTTTATTGAATTTACCTTCTATATGCCTCCTTGCCTGCGGTACACGGCCTATGGCCTTCCAGTTTTCAATATGCTTTTTAATCGCGTCAAGGTCGGTTTTATGCTCACCGGTCAGCTCAAAATCTTTTAACGAGTCAAGATATTCTTTCTTCTTTTCAAAAGCGGCAACCTCGTCTTTGTTTGCTTCGTTCCTGTGTGCATGAAGCCTGTCAAAATAATGATTGCACGCTGCCTTAAAATCTTTCCAAACAGAGTCAGAATATTTTCTTGGCACATGGCCAATGGTTTTCCATTCTTCCTGTATTTGTTTCATAACAGGCGTAGTGGCTGCAAAATCTTCACTGTCTTTAAGCGACTGTGCCTTTTCCACCAATGCCATTTTTTTATTCAGGTTATCCTGCTGGTCTTTTTTAATTTCTTTATAAAAAGAGTTTTTCGTGGTATTAAAATTCCTTACGGCATTTTTAAACTCGGCCCATACATCTTCATTTACTTCAATAGGCACTTTTCCTGCGTTAAAGAACTGGCTTCTTAAAGCTTCAATTTTTTCAATCTGTGCCTGCCATGCATTATGGCTCTCCACTTTTTGACCTGCAATAGCTTCAATCTGTGCTATAATTTCTTTTTTCCTTGCCAGGTTATCCTGTTCTTTCTCTTTAAGTTTTCCATAAAACGCTTCGCGCCTGTCATGCAGTTGCTTGGTCAGTTCGCTAAAACGGTTCCATATTTCCTCACGGTGTTCGCGGGCTACAGGCCCTATTTCCTCTTTCCACATTTTATGCAGAGACTGCAATTCGCGGAAAGCCTTGGTAATATCTTCTTCATTTAATAACTCCTCAGCACGTGCAATAATGCTTTCCTTTTGCTCAAGGTTATGCTTAAAATCCATATCGCGCATTTCCCTGTCAAGGTGCAGGTGGTCATAAAAGCGCTCAATATGAAAGTGAAAGTTATTCCATACATGGTTGTATTTATCCCGGGGTATAGGCCCTGCATTTTTCCAGCGTTCACGAAGTTCATTAACATGCTTAAGCGCATCTTTCATGCTTTCATCGCTGTCCACAAGATTTTTAAGCTCTTCAATAATAGCCAGCCTGTTTTCAAGGTTGGATTTTAAGTCAGACTGAAGTCTTTTAAAGTGGCTGTTTTTTTTATCCCTGTATTGGTTATAAAGGTCGTCAAACCTGTTTTTTAAAGGAAAATGGTAATCAAAACCTGATGTATCACCATCATTTTCATTACTGTACTCATCCCTTTTTTCTTCAATAAGGTGGTTATATTTAGAGTAAAACTCTTTTTTTATTTCCTCGATATGTTCCTTAACCGACATCACCTTGTCATGCTTTAAAAGCTTTTCAAGTTCATCAGCAAGCTTTTCCATTGAAAAAGCCTCATAGTTTTCCATCGGTATATCATGCCTGCCTGAAGCTGATTCATCCTCACTGTCCTCAGCATTGGAATCTTCGATAGATTCTACTGCCGAACGGTCTTTTTTAGGTGCTTCTTCCGCTGTATTTTCATTTTCATTGCTTTCTGTCTCCTTGCCTGCATTCAGCACCTCTTCAGGGGCAAAAGGAAGCTGCCCTTCGGTTTCATGAATATTTTTATTTACACCAAGCCCTTCATCATCCGACACAATATCATCATTGCTGGGAACAAGATTTTTTTGGGTTTGCTCGTGGGCAGGGTTTACGTTTTCTCCATCTGCATTATGCAGGTTATCATTCTTTTCTTCTAACATTGCTAAATGTTTAAGGTTTATACTGCTTTAATGCCGAAAGATAGTAAAGCCACTTTAAAATTCAAAAAAAAACATTAAAATCTCATCTCCTTAATAAGATTTTGAAAACTAAGGTAAGGCGTGAAATACATTAACGGGTTATCCGATTTTTTTATTCCATATTTTCCATGCCTTCTCAGCCTGGTGCACAAGCATTTCATAACCATTTTTGGCTATAGCGCCCGCAGCCTTTGCATTCTTCAGGAATATGGTTTCTTCCGGGTTGTAAATAAGGTCAAAGGCAATGTGCCTATCTGTAAAAAGGCTGTAATCTATTGGCGGATACCGCTCCATATCAGGAAAAGTACCTAACGGGGTGGTATTTATTATAATTTGGTAATCTTCAAATACTTCCTTATCAAGGTCATCATAACTGTAAATAACATCAGTAGCATTGCGCGAAACAAAGTCATATTCAATATTCAGTTTCCTAAGGGCAAATGCTACACCTTTTGATGCACCGCCTGTGCCCAGTATCAGGGCTTTATTGTGGTGCTTTTTTAACAAGGGTTTTAAAGCTTTTTTAAAGCCGTAATGATCGGTATTATATCCTTTTAGTTTCCCTTTTTTTGAAATGGTTATAGTATTTACAGCACCGATAACCTTTGCATTTTTAGAAACAGAGTCCAGTAGCGGCAGTACCTGCTCTTTATAAGGTATGGTTACATTAAGACCTTTAATCTTTTTATTTTCACTAATAATCTGCTTTAAAAGACTTATATCTTCAATGTCAAAATTTTTATATTTATAATTCTCAAGCCCTTCACGTTCAAATTTCTTTTTAAAATAACTTCGTGAAAAAGAGTAACCAATATCTTTACCTACAAGGCCGTATATTTTAGTTTTCATAATATATAAATATAAAAAAACCGGCACTAATGCCGGTAAAATATAGCTAAACTAATTTATTTTTTATGTTTTTTTAAAGTATCCTGTACTACTTTGCTATCCCATACTGTAGGGAAAAATTCCTCTAAAAGCACATGGTTTTTGTAATTAAGCCTTAACCCATTGCTCATATGGAAAATACCTTTTTCATTTTCATTCAGCATAAAATATAATCCAGCCAGCCTGTACTCAATTTCATATTCTTCGGGATAATGGTCGCAAGCCTGTAATAATGTATTTACAGCCATATTATACTCCCCTATAAACTGTAGTGTATCTACCCAAAAAATCCAGGTATCAAGCTGGTAATCGCCAAACTCTACAGCCTTGCGGTAACCTTCTTCTGCCTCTTCATGAAAATTAAGGGCTTTGTTTATAGCCGCATAGCGTTTCCAGTACAGTTTGTTTTCATTATCTATACCAATTGCCTTATTTACATAATAAAGGGCTTTCTGGTAGTTTTTCCTGCGTATGTAAAAATCAGTTATGGCTATCCAAGCCTTATCAAGCAATGGGTCTTCATGAACCGTTTTTAGATAAAACTTTAAAGCTTTTTCATGCTCGCCCAGGCGTTCATGGCATTTGCCGACACGCAACAATGCAAAGGAGGTAGGGTCATCCAGTTCCATTGTTACATTGTAACATGCTATAGCATCCTGGTAACACTTAAGCCTTTCCAGTGTTTTTGCCTTTTCGAGGAATGCCCCTAAAAAGCTTTCATCAATCAGGGTAGCATAGTCAAAGGCCCAAAGCGCCTTTTCATAGTTTTTTACAGTATAATACTGCCTGCCTAACTGGTGCCATGCTACTTCGCTGTAAGGGTTTCTGTCAATAAAACCGTTAAGGAAACCAATGGCTTCGTTATTCTGGTCAAGGAAATCAAAACAATATACTACATTGTACAAAGCCGAATGGTCTTCGGTATCTTCATCAAGGCATTTTATAAAGTTTTCCTTTGCCAGTTCAAGATTATCCATAAAAAGATACTCCATACCTATTAACGAATAAACATCGGCATAATCATCAGTGTATTGCAGAGCGGTTTTCAGCAGTTCTACCGCTTTTTCATGCTGGTCACGCTTAGAATATATATTGGCTTTTTGTATATATATTTCTTCATTTGTTGGTTCTATGGCATAAAGGTCGTTTAAAAGCCTTTCCGCCATATCAAGCTTATCATCAAAAACTAAAAGTTCCACCTGTACTAATTTTAAGCCTGTTGACCTGGGGTGTTGTTCCAGGCCTAGTTTTAAGGCCTTTTTAGCTAAATTTATTTTTCCGGTGTCAAGGTAATGAAGGATGATATCTTCAAACTCTTCCGAATCAAAAAAGAATACCTTATTGGTTTTCAGCATTGATTCAAACTTTGATAAGGATAAACCGTGATCTTCTTCTTCGTGGCTCAAATTCATACTCTCCTTTTGTTTAAAATTATCCTTCTTAAAGTTACAAAACGTTTCTCCTAAAAGGAATTAATTTAGATTTCTTTTGAACAATTTAATTAACAATTTGTATAGTTAATTATTTTGCTGTTCGGCAAGAATCTCATTCATAACTTCAATAATAGTGCCACAACCGTCAGTTATTTCTTCTTTCGAAATAGTTAAAGGCGGGGTTATGCGTATTGCTTTACCCTCAAAAAGCAGCCAGAATAATATAAGCCCTTTTTCCTGGCATCTAAGGATAACTTTATCAGTAATGGCTGCACTTGGCGTCATAGCGGCAAGCATTAACCCTTCACCGCGAACTTCCTCAATAAGCGGGTGCACCAAAAGTTTTCTGAAAAGCTTTTCTTTTTCCAGTGCCTGCGCCATAATGTCAGTTTCGGTAATTTCCTGTAATGTAGCAAGGCAGGCTGCGGCTATAACCGGGTGGCCGCCAAATGTAGTTATATGCCCCAGCTTTGGGTTATGGCTCAGCAAATCCATCATTTCAGCTGAGGCTGTAAAAGCCCCTACAGGCATACCTCCCGCCATGCCTTTACCCATAATAATAACATCGGGAATAACATCATAGTTCTGAAAACCAAACAGTTTGCCTGTGCGCCCAAAACCGGGCTGTATTTCATCCAGTATCATCAGTGCGCCTGTTTCATCACAGCGTTTGCGTACCTTTTTTAAAAAATCGTTATGCGGTTGTATAAAACCTGCACCACCCTGAATAGTTTCCAGTATGATGCCGGCAGTTTTATCCGTTATCTTCTGCAGGTCGTCCTCGTTATTAAACGTTATAAAGTCAACATCGGGTATCAGTGGGCGAAAAACCTGTTTGCGCTCTTCAAACCCCATTACGCTCATAGAGCCCATAGTGTTGCCATGGTAGGCATTATAACACGATATAAGCTGACTGCGCCCGGTAACCCTGCGCGCCAGTTTTAAGGCACCTTCGGTAGCTTCGGTACCGCTGTTGGTTAAATAGGTTTTATTCAGCTTTTCCGGCAGGTGGCTTGCCAGCAGCCTGCAAAATTCGGTTGCCGGATGCTGCGCATATTCGCCATATACCATTACATGCGAATATTTGTTCAGCTGGTTAATAATTGCCTCATTTACCCTTGGGTGCTGATGCCCCAGGCTTGTAGCGGAAACCCCGGCTACAAAATCCAGATAAGCTTTGTTGTTCGTATCAAATATATAAGAACCTTTTGCATGCGAAACTTCAACACCTAAAGGGTGTGGCGAAGTTTGCGCCTGGTATTTAAAAAAATCATTCAGCATTTATATGCCCTTTTATCCAAAAAGTATTAGTAGGGGAAGGGTGCCCTATTTATTGTTTTTTATTCTTTTTAAGCCGTGCAGCCGGTGCTTTTTCCTGCTGCGCATTTTTATCGTAGTTCAGTGTTTGCTCCATAACCTCCATAGGTTTGTCAGGTTTTTGCTTTTGCTTGCGGCTTTCACGGAGAATTTTTTCATGCAGCTCTTTTTCCGCCGGAGGGAATATATCGTCCTTATCCTTAATACGCTCATCGCCGCGCCAAACAAAGCCGCGCAATTTGCGTACATTTTCAGGGAGTTCACTTTCGGGATAACTGTCGCTATCCGGGTTTACAAATGATTGTACAACGTTTATCTTATTATCTTCAAGCTCTATATGTATCCGGCTGCTTACACCTTTATCAATACCCACCAGCTCATCTTCATTATACATATAGTATATCTTTTCGGTATTTTTTATAAGGTCGACCTCGTAAAGTTTATTATCCCTGAATTTTCCATACAGGTTAATTCCCTTTACCTGATTGTACCTGGGGTTTACCGAGTCCTTTTGTGCCCAGAGCGTATCCTTTTGTATTAAAAAGGCATTGTTAAGCACTTTTAAAGAGTCCAGTTGCTCAGTTTTACTATTTGAAATTAAATGAATTACATCTCCTGTAAGCTGGTTCTCACCATTCCATATAACAGGCCTGCCGATAAGCTGGGTAAGCCCTTTTGCCTCATCCGAATGTATGGAATCGCATTTACCGCTCATATCTATTTTATAAAAGCGGGCATCGTTATAACCCCTTATTATCCTGTTGCCTTCTTTACCTGTAATTACCATGCGCTTGGCATGGGTATAAAGCGAATCTGTTTCCACAAGTGTTATGGCAACAGCGTGCTTGGTTACAAAAACAGAATCCAGTTGTTTATATACCTCGCCATAGTGGCTTTTAATTACATATTTATTTAAAGTATCGGTAACACGCACATTATTTGTAGCAGAAGAAAATTCCCTGTTACGGTCATAATATATACTGTCGCCTTTTATAATTTGCGTATCATATTTTATATAGGAATTGGTAAGCAGGTGGGCAAAGTTTTTCTTAGTATCATAAAATCCTTTTTCCGTATAAATATAATTTTCCTTGCTGGTAATGGTGGTAGGGCCAAACACATAGGCATGGCCGGAATTGGTATAATAATCTAGGTGGTTAGATTTCATTACATACTGCGGGTTTGTAAGTGTAACCGCTGTAAGGAACTGGTATTTTTTCTGGTTGGCATAATACCTGCCCGATTTGCTTTTTAAAGTATTTTCACCGTTTACTATAGTACCATACGAATTATAATAGGCCTGCTGTATTGTCCTGTCAAAATTAATGGTATCGGTAGTAAGGGTCATATCGGGAGAACGCATAATTACATTTCCTGTAGCATAGGCAAAATTCCTGTTGCCGTTATACTCGGCATAGCGGCTGTCCAGAAACAGGGAATCCCCCTGGTTTATTTTTACATTACCAAACGCTTTTATGTAATTCTCATCCTGAAAGTGGTAGGCTTTGTTGCACCATATTTTAACCCCGTCATGCTCAAACTGCACGTTACCCGTAAATACCACGGCGCCCGGCACTTCGTTTTGGTTTTGGTCAATAAAGTCTGTTTGCTTAATCAGAATCTTCTTTTTCTCCTGTGCATGTAAAAAAGAGATACCTGAAAGAACAAAACATATAATTAAGAAAAAGAGTTTTTTCAATGTGATAAATTTTGTGCAAAATTACGTAAATACCTATAACAATAACTGCGCCGAAACCTAAAATTAAAAAACGTGGTAACTGCGTAGAAATTGTTGTGTGGGGTAGATACATAAAAAAGCTGCCCCAGGGCAGCTTTTTTTTATCTCATTATCGTTTGTTTCCTGTCAGGGCCTACAGATACTACTTTAATAGGCACTTCCAGTTCTTTTTCAATAAATTCTATGTATGCCTTAAGCTCTGCAGGGAGCTCATCATAGGTGGTCATTCCGGTAAGGTCTGCTTCCCATCCGTTCATTTCTTCATATACCGGCTTTACATTTTCAGGCTCAATATTATAAGGCAGGTGGCTTATTTTTTCTCCTTTATATTCATAAGCCGTACAAACCTTTAAATTTTTAAACCCCGAAAGCACATCGCCTTTCATCATGTAAAGCTGTGTAACGCCGCTAACCTGTATTGCATATTTAAGTGCTACAAGGTCCAGCCATCCACAACGCCTTGCCCTGCCTGTAACCGAACCAAATTCGTTACCCACACGTGCCATTGTTGCACCTACTTCATCAAATAATTCGGTAGGGAAGGGGCCGCTGCCCACGCGGGTGGCATAAGCTTTAAATATACCGAACACCTCTTTTACCTTATTTGGGGCTATGCCCAAACCTGTACACGCGCCAGCGGCAGTAGTGTTAGATGATGTTACAAAGGGGTAAGTACCAAAGTCAATATCCAGTAAAGAGCCCTGTGCACCTTCGGCAAGTATGCTTTTGCCTTCTTTCATGGCTTTGTTAAGGTATTCTTCACTATCAATAAAAGTTAATTCCTTTAAAGCTTTTACAGCCGTAAAAAATTCTGTTTCAAGCTCTTCAAGGTCATATTCAAGGTCAACATTATAAAAGTCAATCATTGCCTCATGCTTATCGGCAAGCGCGCGGTAACGCTCCTCAAAGTCATCCAACTCAATATCGCCCACCCTTATGCCATTCCTGCCGGTTTTATCCATGTAAGTAGGGCCTATGCCTTTTAAGGTAGAGCCTATTTTTGCTTTGCCTTTACTGGCTTCGCTGGCAGCATCAAGCAGCCTGTGTGTAGGCAGTATAAGGTGTGCTTTCCTGGAAATTAAAAGACGTTGCTTAATGTTTATATTAAACTTTTCCAGCCCTTCAATTTCCTTTTGGAAAACCACAGGATCCATAACAACTCCATTGCCTATAATATTAATAGAATTTTTATGGAATATACCTGATGGTATTGTCCTTAAAACATGTTTAATTCCATCAAACTCAAGGGTGTGCCCTGCGTTTGGCCCACCCTGAAAGCGTGCAATTATATCATATTTAGAGGTAAGCACGTCAACAATTTTTCCCTTGCCTTCGTCTCCCCATTGCAGTCCTAGTAGTAAATCTACTGTCATTAGTGTTTAGTTGTTTGTTTATAATGTAGTTATTGTTGTACTTAATTTAAAAACAAAAACCAATCCTTATTCAGGGTTGGTTTGCCGTTGCTTTTTTTACCGGTTGTATTAACTTTCGGCAGCAGGCTGTTTTTTATGGCCATAAAGGTATAAAGAATGGTTATGAATTTCAATACCAAAAATTTCCTCTATAGTTTTTTTTATTGACTGTATCCTTGGGTCGCAAAACTCTATAACCTCCCCGGTATCAGTCATTATAATATGGTCGTGCTGCTTGTCAAAATAAGATTTTTCGTAATGGCTTTGGTTTTGGCCAAACTGATGCCTTCTTACCAGTCCGCACTCCAAAAGCAACTCTATAGTATTATAAAGCGTGGCGCGGCTTACACGGTAATTTTTGTTTTTCATTTTAATATAAAGTGACTCTATATCAAAATGTTCCTGGCTGTTGTATATTTCCTGGAGTATAGCATAACGCTCAGGTGTTTTCCTGTGCCCCTTGTCTTCAAGGAACTTTGTGAAAACATTTTTTACAATATCCTGGTTTTTATTGTTTTCCATTGTTATGAGTAAAACGCAAAGATAATTTAATTTTTGCGAGTAAAATAATTTATAATAAACGCCGGTTAATTTAGTTTGAAATGCGGGTAACTTTATCTATACCATCTATCTTTTTAATATTATCTATCAGCTTTTTCAGTATGGTATTATTTTGTACTACTACGGTTAACTGGCCATTAAAAACACCTGCATTACCACTAAGGGAGATGCTTTGTATATTAACATGCATATTGTTGGAGATAACCTTTGTTAGCTCATTGGTTAGCCCCAGTGTATCTATACCTGTAATTTTAAGCGTGGCCTTAAATTCTTCCTGAGACGAATCAATCCATTTGGCAGGGATAATCCTGTAGGCATAATTACTTTGCAGCCGTATGGCATTGGGGCAGTCCTTTTTATGGACTTTAATCCCCTCATTTATGGTAATAAAGCCAAATACATCATCTCCGGGGATAGGGTTGCAGCAATTGGCAAGCTTATAATCCAGCTTATCTTCATTCTTACCAAAAACAAGCAAATCATAGTTTCGGCTTATTTCGTCTTTCTGAATTTCCTCCTGCGGGGCGGCAGGGGCACGCTTTATTTTGCCTTTAAAGAAATTCATTAAAGTATTCCCCTTTTGGGCTGCGTAATCTTTTAGCTGCTGGTTATCAATAGTACCAACACCTACCCTGTAAAAAAGGTCGAGGCTTGTTTTTAGCTTAAAGTAATTTACCAGTTCATTAACCGTAGTTTCATTAAGGTTAATTTTCATGTGGCGCAGCTTGCGGGTAAGCAGCTCTTTACCTTCTTCAGCTATCTTCTTGGTATTTTCATTCAGTACATTCTTAATCTTATTCTTGGCACGCGATGTGGTAACATAATCAAGCCAGTGCGAATTGGGCTTTTGGTTGGGCGAAGTTATAACCTCTACCTGGTCGCCACTGTTCAGTACATGGTTTAGCGGTACAAGTTTCCCGTTTACCCGGGTACCGCGTGTATGCACACCAATTTCAGAGTGTATACTGAAAGCAAAATCAAGCGAAGTTGCCCCTTTTGGTAAAGATTTTATTTCACCTTTAGGGGTAAATACATAAATTTCCTTTGCATATAAATTAAGCTTAAAATCTTCTACAAAGTCAACCGCGTTGCCCGATGTGTTTTCCAGTGCCTCCTTAAGCAGATTAAGCCATGTTTCAAGGCCGTGCTCCTCGCTGTTACCCTGTTTGTATTTGTAATGGGCAGCATAGCCTTTTTCAGCAATTTCATCCATGCGCTCGCTGCGTATCTGTATTTCCACCCAGCGGCCTTTTGGCCCCATAACAGTTATATGCAGTGCTTCATAACCGGTAGATTTTGGTGAGGATATCCAGTCCCTCAATCGGCTCGGGCTTGGCCTGTAATGGTCAGTAACTATAGAATATATTTTCCAGGCAAGAAATTTTTCATCGTGTGGCGATGCTTTATATATAATGCGCAGTGCAAACTTGTCATACACCTCATCAAAGCTTACCCCCTGGTTAAGCATTTTACGGCGGATGGAATATATTGATTTTGGCCTGCCTTTTATTACATACTCAATACCTTCAGTATCAAGCGAACTTTTCAGCACATCAGAAATTGATTTAATATAAGCATCCTGTTCCTCCTTGCTTTCCTTCATTTTGCTTACAATATCATTGTAAACAGCAGGTTCTGTATATTTAAGTCCAAGGTCTTCAAGCTGGTTTTTAATATTATAAAGCCCAAGCCTGTGTGCCAAAGGAGCATAAATATAAAGTGTTTCCGAAGCTATTTTTGCCTGCTTATAATCAACCATGGAATCCATGGTTTGCATATTGTGAAGCCTGTCGGCAATTTTTATAAGTATAACCCTGACATCATCATTAAGGGTAAGCAGCATCTTGCGGAAATTTTCTGCCTGTATGGATATTTCCTGATCGGTTTTTACCTGGGCAATTTTTGTAAGGCCCTCAACAATCTGTGCAATTTTAGGATTAAACATTTTTTCAATGTCCTCAACGGTAATATCGGTATCCTCAACCACATCGTGCAGCAGGGCAGAGGCGATTGAAGTAGCGCCAAGCCCTATTTCGGAAGCGACAATTTTTGCAACGGCAATAGGGTGGAAAATATAGGCTTCGCCAGATTTCCTCCTTTGATCTTTATGGGCATCTACCGCTACATCAAATGCTTTTCTGATAAGCTTTTTATCGTCTTCGGAAAGTGTTTGATAACTGATGCGCAGCAGCTCTTTATATTCTTTGGCTATTGCTTTGTTTTCCTGTTCTAAATCAATCTCAATCATACATTGTATCAATAGCCTTAAAGTTAATTAAATAAATTATGAAATACAATAGGTCCACACACTTAAAGTTACTATGATTCAAATGCCCTTGCATATTTTTTAAGCAGCAATTTATCAATCCTAAACAGGCGTGCAACAGATACAGCAAAACCTGCAAATGGCGAGAGGGTTTTTAAAGAAAATATTATTTACATGGGTATCACCCCAGTGCAAAAGCAGTGCAGCATAAAAAGGATTTTTAGGAATAAATTTTTTATTTGTTTTGCCATCATTCACAAGCCCGAAAAGCACTTTAATAAAATTCTCAAATCCAGGCTGGCCTTTGCGTAAAGTAATGCGAAAAATTATAGGTTCGTCCGTATCATTAAAAAAACGATGTTCTTTACCAATTGGTATTAAACAGCTATGGCCTGGGCTAAGGTGCAGGACTTTTTCCTGGTACTGAATACCAAGCTTCCCTTTTATGGCTGTAAATTCTTCCGTAAACCTTGTATGGTAATGCAAAGGATTACCGCCACCCGGCATAAGCTGAACCTCCAGCAAAGAATATTCCCCGTTTGTTTGTGCAGCACTTTCAATAATTTGTGTGTACTCACCATTTAATGAATTATGGTAAATGCCCGCATCTGCACTATTGCTTTCCATCAAAACCCTCTTTGCCTTTTGGCTTCAAATATAAGTATTGCTGCCGCTACCGAAACATTCATTGAATCTATTTCGCCCTGCATGGGTATTATTATGTTTTTTGTTGAAGCAATCCGCCATTCTTCAGATAATCCTGTTGCTTCGGTGCCTACTACAAGCGCAGTTGGGGTGGTATAATTTTGTGTATGGTAATAATCAGAGTCCTGTAGTGTAGCGCAATAAATATTTATATTATTTGATTTTAAAAATGCTATAACCTCATTTGTTGTACCTGTAGCAATCTGGTTAGTAAACAAGCAACCCACACTCGAGCGAATAATGTTTGGGTTATACATATCGCTTTTAGGATTGGCAATTATTACCGCATCAAGTTTTGCAGCATCTGCCGTGCGCAATAATGCACCAATATTACCCGGCTTTTCGATAGCCTCGGCAACAAGTATCAACGGGTTTTCTCCCAGTTTAAGTTCACTCAGGCTAAGTTCTTTGTTTTTTGCTATAGCTATTATTCCTTCGGTAGAATCTCTGTAAGCTAATTTTTGGTACACTTCCCTGTTTATTTCAATAAGTTCTGCCTGTTTTCCAGCCAGTCTTTTTGCTTCTGTTTCTGTCAGCATATCAGGTACAAACAAAACTGTTTTTATTTCATACCCTCCCTTTTTTGCCAGCATGATTTCCCGTTGCCCTTCAACAAGGAAAGTACCGCTTTGCTTGCGTGCCTTTGCTTTTTCCTGCAATTGCACAAGTTGTTTTATAAATGGATTTTGCGCACTGGTAATCAGTTTCATTTTTAAGTAAGTATTGGTTGCCTTAAATTAAAGTATTCCCCTTGCCTTTATTTCAAGATACTTGTTTATACTGTCAATTGTAAGGTTTTCAGGTTTTGTAAGTACGGAGTAAATACCATATTTCATAAGTTCATTTACAATCAGCCTTTTTTCAAAAGCAAATTTCTCGGCAATTACCTGGTCATATATTTCCTGTACATTTTCAGCTTTTTTATGAATAAGCTGCTCCAATTCCGTATTCTCAAAAAACACAACTACAAGCAGGTGGCTCTTTGCCATTCCTTTCAGGTAGGGTAACTGCCTGTTAAGGCCGTCAAGCGTTTCAAAATTAGTATAAAGCAATATCAGGCTTCGCTGTGTAATATTCCGCTTAATATCAGCATACAATCTACCGTAATCACTTTCAAAAAAATCTGTTTTAATATTATACAGGTTTTCCAAAATACGCTGCATTTGCGATGTACGCCTTTCTGCTTCCACCCGGTTTTCAACTTTCTTGGAAAAAGTGAACATACCGGCTTTATCCTGTTTTTTCAATATAATATTTGAAAGCACAAGTGTGGAGTTAATAGCATAATCCAGCAGGCTAAGCCCGTTAAAGGGCATTTTCATTACACGCCCTTTGTCAATTGCCATATATACATTTTGCGATTTTTCATCCTGAAACTGGTTTACCATAAGCTGGTTTCTTTTGGCTGTCGCCTTCCAGTTTATTGTTCTTATATCATCGCCAGACACATATTCCTTAATCTGCTCAAACTCCATAGTGTGCCCTATACGCCTTATTTTTTTTAACCCATACTGAAAAAGCCTGTTGGAAAAAGCCATAAGGTCATATTTGCGGAGCTGAATAAACGAAGGATAAGTGGGTACCATTTGCCCATTGTTAAATATATACCTGCGGGAAGCCAGTAGCAGTGGTGAGGAAACATATATATTAAGCCTTCCAAAAAAATATTCCCCGCGTTCTGTAGGGCGAAGGCTGTACTCTATTGTATCACTGCCGCCCGGAGCCAGCTTCCTCTTAATATCGAAATTGCGTAACTGAAACTGGAAGGGTACCTCGTCAATTATTTTAAGGGTTACAGGAAAAGAATAAAAACTGTTAATGGTTACCTGCACCGGGTTTTCATCACCGTTAGAAAATTTTTCGGGAGCCTGCCGGGAACCTTCAATTCTTTTTCCTGCAAATAACAGAATAACATCAATAACAGTAAAGGCAATAAAAACATACAGCAACAGCCAGGTAGCATTATATAATGCCGGAAAAAAATGCGCAAAAATGAAGCATGCCATAATGCCCATCAGCACATAAAAGAAAAAGTTGCTGACGTATATTTTTTTAAAGAAGCCCATTAACGAGGTATTTCTATTGAATCTACAATTTGCTTTATTATTTCAGGACTTGTAAGCCCTTCCATTTCACGCTCAGGTGCTACCATTACCCTGTGCTGCAATACCGGTACTGCTGCTTCTTTAATATCTTCGGGGGTAACAAAATCCCTGCCGCGTAGGGCAGCATATCCTTTAGAAGCATTTAATATGGCTATGGAAGCGCGCGGTGATGCACCAAGGTATAAAAATGCATTTTCACGTGTGTTGGTAACTATGCGGGCTATATACTCCAAAAGGTTAGGCTCTATAATAACCTGCTTTACAAGAGCCTGGTATTTTAAGATGGCTTCACGGGACAGTATTTTTTTTATCCCGTCCAGCTTTTGCCTGTCCTTCAGCTCGTTTTCCTTTTGAAGTATAAATATTTCTTCCTCAAGGTTAGGATAGTCTATGGTTATTTTAAAAAGGAACCGGTCGAGTTGCGCTTCAGGCAGGCGGTAAGTACCTTCCTGTTCAACAGGGTTTTGAGTGGCAATAACCAAAAACGGCGCTTCCATGGCGTGGGTTTCCCCTTCAACGGTTATCTGGCGCTCTTCCATAACCTCAAAAAGGGCTGCCTGTGTTTTAGCGGGCGCGCGGTTTATCTCATCAATTAATATAAAATTTGAAAAAACAGGTCCTTTCTTAAAATCAAATGATGATTTGGAAAGGTCGAATACAGAAGTTCCCAATATATCTGAAGGCATTAAGTCGGGTGTGAACTGAATCCTGCTGAAGTTAAGGGAAAGGGTTTTGGAAAGCAGTTTTGCCGTAATGGTTTTAGCCACCCCGGGAACACCTTCCAGTAATACGTGCCCGTTTGATAATATGGCAACCAAAAGGCGGTCAATCATTTTTTGCTGCCCTACAATAACACTGCTTATTTCCTGTTTTATATCAGCTATGGCCTGCTGTAGTTCAGAAAGGTTCAAACGCGACTGGAAATTAATATCATCAGTTTGCGCAGGAGTTTCTGGATTTTGATTATTCTCCATGCCTGTATTTTCAGTCGGATTTATTTCGCCAGGGTTATTTTCGCTGTTGCTGCCGTATTCTGTCATAATCTTAGTTTTTCAATTGCTTTATTTATTTCAATTACGTCTTCTTCGGTACTTTCAAATTGGTACCTGTATTTTTTTATAAGCCGTATGGCATGCTGTATATGGGCTATCGGCTTTCCTGTTTTTAAATGCAGTTTTTCAACAAAAGTATCGTCAAGATCATAGGTATCTATCAAATATTCATTTCGTATATGCTCCAGGAAATATATAATTTTCTTTTCAATTATGGTATGGTGGTTTTTTTCCTGGTAATACAGGTTGCCTATTGTTTTTGTAAAATCAACAGTTGTATTTTTTACAGGTGCCATTTCAGGTATTATACGCTGCTTTCTTTTGGCATTGAATATTATAAATATAATAATGCCAATCAGCCCCAAATATAATGACCAGCGCAAAGCCTTGTTCTGTAATATGTAACGTAGTGGCGAGCCGGACGCCTCACCTGTAAAATGCCGGGCATACCAAAACAGTGTGTTTTTCGGCATGAATGAAACCAGCTTTTCAGTATATTGATAATGATTGCCTTTCAGGAGGTGGAAGTTACTGAAAGCTGCCGGCTGCGTGTGCAGCAGGAAGCTGCCCATGCCGTAGCGAACTTTAATATAATTGGCCTGCTGTATCGTGTCAATCCACTGGTGCCCTAACACTATGGTGTTGAGTGTATCTATACTGGTAAAATACTGAATACCGCGCCCTTCCACCAACTTGTATTTCTCCGTATCGGTATTTTTGTTATCAACACTTAATGATATAGTGTCTTTATAAAAAAAGGAATCGCCGGTTTCAAACTTAAGCGAGTCCAGTAAGGCGGGCGGAAAAGTTTTCATGCTTAAAAATACGGTGTTGCCGTGTTCGGCAAAGTATAAAAGCTCTTTAGCCGACTCGTTATCAATTTCCGATTCTTCGGCTATATGCATAAATGTACCGCTTACATTGTAACTCTTTTTCTCATAATCATATTTTGGGTCAAAATATTCATAAGGAGTGGTGGAAATTTTTTTTATTGGCTGCCCTTTAAATATGTTTTTCGATTCTTTATCAAAAATATATAATCCCAACGGCCTTTTATCGGTAACAGAGTAGGAGGGTGTCCAGTCTATAGGTTTGGGCCTGCCGGAATCAATTACTATTAAAAGCCCTAAAACCAGAACAAGGAATATTATGTATATGGTAACTTTCCTGTTCATTTTAAATTGAGTTTATGGTTTTCCTGAAGGCTTTTTCTGCTTTGGCAAAAGCACTTTCATCAATTTCAAATTCGCCATACCAGCTGTGGTCATACACGTATGAAAGGTATTCAAAATCTTTACGCAGGCTACTGTCTTTTATTTCATACAGGTAGTCAGTATTGGTTTTATCCCAATGCCAGTCAATAATTTCCCTTAGTGCCAGCTTTTTTAACAGCCACAGGTAATAATAGCGTATGCCAAGCCTGTAGTTGCCGTTAGCTTTGGTTTCTTCCACAAGTTTGCCAAAGTCAGTAGTCTTAATATCTTCTTCCGTGAGTTCCTGTATATTAATTTTTTTACCTGATTTGGCAAATATCCACATACCCTCTTTATTAAGTAATGCCTTTACAATAAGATAAACCACGAATAATATAATCAGTCCGGCAAGTAAACGCACAACTACAGCAAACCATGGTGTCCTCTGCGTGTTGTCTCCAAATGAAAATATGTCATTTAGCAAATTACCCAGCCAGGTTTTAAAACGCTCCCATAGGGAAGTGACCTTTGCCTTGTTTTCATAAACAAAATCGGTATCGTTATATTTTTCCTTAAAACCGGGTGTAAATTCCCTTTTACTATAGTAAACACTGTCCGTGTAAACAGGATACACTGTTTCGGTGGGTTGTACTGAATCAGTAATAGGCTGTGAAAATGAAGAAGCCGTACAGGTAAATAAAAATATGTAGAGCAGTAGTTTATTCACTGTCAAAGTTTTTGCCGATAAGGTCAATATCTGAATGGAGTGACTGGTGCTCGTTTTTTTCTTTTGCACTGTAATATATAAGTCCCTGATTTATAAAAATAAAGTTGCCCAAAATATAACCCAGTGCTATTGAAAGCATAAAAGTAATTAGCATCATTAACCCTAAAAAGCTGAAATTTTCCTGTGTTGCCCCTGTAGTAGGATTTAATATTAGCCCTCCAATACCAATGATATAGGGTATAAAAGAAATAATACTTTGGGCCACGTAAACAATAATATACATAATTACCGATGCACCTACATGTGGCCAAAAACTTTGAAAAAGCATATCAAAGCCTTTGCGCATGGAAGTGAAATAGCCATTTCCTGTAGTAAGGTAATCATAAAAGGCAAGGCACATCCAGCAGGAAACCGCGCCAAAAATAGCCAAAGCAAAAGGGATACCTATTATTATTGCAAACAACAGTATGCTGAACAGTGAAATAAGTACCAGCAGAGGTAAAAATGTAACCAGCCAAAGCAGCGAGAATAATAGTATCCTTCCGGCTTTTGCTTTTAGCTGCCTTACTATTTCGGCTGTTTCGGGCTTTTCTTTCTTTTCATAAATACTGAGGTATATTACAGGAAAGCTATAGCTTAATAAGGTGATAATTATTATTAAGACAGCCAGGAAAACGCCTGTGCCTATAAAAAAGCCAAGGTTGGAATTAAAGTATTCATCCAGCACCCTGCCGGAAGCAGGAGTGCCGAAATTAGCAAAAAGCCCCTCGAAAAATACTTTTCCTGCGATGTATATAAGTACCAGTAAAATTAAAAGCAAACCGCCGTTTACGGCAAAGTAGGTTTTAAAATAATTTTTTCCGGCCACGCGAAAAAAGCCGAAAGTATCATTTATAAGGTCGCTGAATTTTCTTTTTTTATAGAGCTGTAACATTATCTGTAGTAACTTTTTTATTTACCTTAAACGGGTATATCAGGTAGTACCATGATATAAGCGCAAGGGTTGATATGATTATAAAAATATTGAGTATCCGGGGCATATCCGGCGAGTAGCGGGTAACAAACCCCTCCAGCATGCCTGCCGCAAAAGTAAAAGGCATAGTGCTAAGCACTATTTTAAGCCCGTTTTTAAAGGCTATTTTTAATGATGCCAGCCTTGAGTATGTTTTAGGGAAAAGTATTCCCGCTCCCAGGACAAGCCCGGCGGCAGCTTCTATAACTATAGCAAATATTTCCATGGCGCCGTGTATCCATATACCGCGCACACTTTCCCAAAATACACCCTGCTCATAAAAGAAATACTGGAAAGACCCCAGCATAATACAGTTAAACATCAGCATTAATACAGTACCAACACCTGCAAATATCCCTGAAATGAAACAGCGCAGGCCCACATTAAGATTATTGGCTGTAATGCCGACAGCACTGCCCCAGTTACTGCCGCTTTTGTAAACCGCCACAGGATTGCCATTGCTTATATTCTCTAAAGTCATGTTTACATATTCATCGCCTAATATAAGCCTTACGAATGTAGAATCGTTAGCAGCAGAAACTGCACCTATTGCAGTAAACAGGAAAAACAGTAAAAAGGAGTACAAAACATATCGCCTGTTCCTGTAGATGATAAGCGGAACCTCGGTCTTAAAAAAATAAACCAGCCTGTTGGTTTCTTCCCTTTTGGTTTTATATATTTTTTGATAGGTTAGCGAAGCTAAATGGTTAAGGTATGTAACAGCCTTGCTTTTAGGGTAATACGTTTGTGCGTAGGAGAGGTCGTTTACAAGGTGTATATAAAGGCTGGCCAGTTCATCAGGATTTTTTTTAGTTTTACCAAAAATAGCCTGCTCAAATTCAAGCCATTTTTCTTTATTTTGTTTTATAAAAGCCACTTCTCTCATACAAAAGCTAAAATATAAAATATGTCACAACTATCTATAACCACCACGCAAAATGTTAATATTAATTTTAACACGGCTTCGGTGGGCGACCGTATTTTTGGCTATCTTTTCGATTTGCTGGTAAAAATAGCTTATGGCATAAGCTTGTATTTTATTTTATTCCGCCTTTTAAAATTTGATGAAACGGTTTTTGCCGGTTTTGACATGTGGGAAAGAAACACTGTTATACTTATAATTTCTTTACCGGTAATTTTTTACAGCCTGGTACAGGAAAGCCTTATGGAGGGGCAAACCATAGGCAAGCGCATTATGAAGATAAGGGTTATAAAAATTGACGGCTACCAGGCAAGTTTCGGCGATTATTTTATACGCTGGGTTTTAAGGCTGATAGATATTTCGATAGGCTCGGGGATAATAGGGCTAATTGCTATGCTTGTTAATAATAAAACGCAGCGTTTGGGCGATATGGCAGCAGGTACGGCGGTAATATCCTTAAAAAATGATGTTACTATTGACCACACCATATTAAAAGAACTTGATAACAGTTATGTGCCAACATACCCGCTGGTAATAAAGCTTTCTGATAATGATATGCGCATTATTAAGGAAACGTATGATACCAGCTACAACGCGGCAGATTTTGATATGATAGAAAAATTAAAGGAAAAAATTGAAGCGGTAACAGGAATACGCTCTGTATCCCATAATGCAACTGCCTTTGTAGATACTGTTATTAAAGACTATAATTACTATACCCAAAACATGTAATGTTTTACCTGCTTGATATTTTAGGGACAATGGCATTTGCCATATCAGGTGTTTTAACGGCACTTAATAAAAGGATGGATCCTTTTGGTGTGTTTGTTATAGCATTTGTTACATCAGTGGGTGGTGGTACACTGCGTGATGTACTTATAGGCCATACTCCGGTAGGCTGGATGCTGGATTTGAATTATGTTTATATAATAACAGCAGGCTTTTTTATTGCTGTGCTTTTCAGGAAAAAGCTTGACAGGTTAAGGGTTTCCCTTTTCTTTTTTGATACTATTGGCTTAGGGGTTTTTACACTTATAGGCTTAGAAAAAGGTATTGCTATAAACCTTCACCCGGTTATATGTATTGCCTTAGGTACAATGACTGCCTGTTTCGGCGGGGTTATACGTGATATTTTATGTAATGATATACCCGTTATATTCAGGAGGGAAATATATGCTACAATTTGTATTGCGGGAGGTTTGGTTTTCTTCACGCTGCGGCAGCTAAACATACCACAGGATATTTTATACCTGGCAACTTCAGGTTTTATTATAAGCCTGCGGCTGCTGGCAGTACATTTTAAATGGTCATTACCTTCACTCGGCAACAGGTGATTCTGATTTTACTACTGTAGTACCTGCCCAGAGATCTCCCAATCTTTGATTGTGTTTGGTGTTTTTTATAGTTATTATGGCAACAACACCAAAAAACATCATATCTATTAAATCCAAAGTATGCCTTTTAAGTGATTGCAGAGCAGTTATTTTACTGTTGTATTTAATACAAACGGGTTTAAGCCCTACAATGCCGTTACCAAGGGTTGCCCCTGTTAATTTTTCTATACCTACAGTCATAATCAGCCAAAATAGAGGCAATAATAAAGCGGGCAAGCCATTTAGTTCATAGTTTTTTCCATCATTAGTAGTGCCTAATTTTACTATTAATGAGTAATCAATCATAAAGATTATGGAGTAATCTATAAATCCTGCTATAAACCTTCTCTTAATGTATGTTTTCTTTTTTTTCATTTCACCGTTATGCTACTTAGCCACATGTACCCATCCCACTATAGGTTCAGGATATTCGGGGTCATTAAGCTCTAAAACAAAATAATAAGTGCCTGAAGGTACAGCGTTATTACCCGGGCCTACCTTGCTTACACTGGCTATACCATCCCAGTCTTCTTTGCTGTGGTTGCCTTCCCATACAAGATTGCCCCAGCGGTTATATATACTCATTTTAAAATTCAGGAAAACATTGCGGAGCCCTTTTACAAAAAAGGTATCGTTATAACCATCGTCATTAGGGGTAACATAATTAAAGGTTTCAGGCGGGCATTTCCTTGTCCGTAACAAAAACGAGCCGGTAGTAAAGCAACCGTTTTCATCCTCAAGGCGCACAAATATTTCCTGTGGGTTAGCTTCCGATTTATAAGACGAAATATCAAGTATGCCTCCCGCTCCTGAAAGTGCATCTTCCAGTGTTTTATAAAAAGAAACAACATCTGTGGATTCATTTTTAAGAGAGTCTTCATACCCGGAAAAATCAAAAGTGCCCAAGCCAAAGCCTTCATTGCATGAAATTATATTTTCAGGCTGCATAAGTACAGGCTTTATCCAAAGGTTTACTGTAACAGTAAAAGCATTATTGGTTTCATCGCTTTCCTTTACAATACCGGTTCCGTCACCAATATCGTCAGCAACAAATGTAAGTTCAAAATCCAGGGGTAAAGAGGCTGGTATTTCCAGAGTAATAACACCTTCCTCACTGCCATCAACAGGTATGTCCAAAAGCGTTTCAGTATAATCAAAAAATACTCCGTCAACGTAAATTGAAACAGGTGTACCTGAAGGTAAAATATCATCGCTGTTAAAATTATTTACAGAATAGGCAACATCAATTATCCTCGAATTACATTCCTGGCTTATATTGTTTACCTGTACAGTGGCATCAGGGAAAAGGCAATCTACAGCTATAAGGTTAAAGCTGGTGAAACCATAGCAGGAGTGCACATCTTCAACCCTTACATATATAGCTTGTGTGGCTGAAACAGAAGTATAATTTGCTGTATTGGTAATATTATCCAACCCTTCTTCTGCCTTTTCCTGCGATATATAAAAAGTAACTGTATCATCGGGGTTGCCTTTTAATTGTTCTTCATACGCTGAAAAGTTGAAAATACCAACCCCTGAATTATTGAATGTTTCGCATACGGTTATATCTGCCGGGTTTACAGGGACAGGGGAAACCCATAAAGAATCATTAATGGTATAAGTGTTATTGTTTTCTTCTGTTTCCTGTACAATACCGCTGCCATTACCGGTATCATCCACAACAAGCAGCAGTTCATATTCAGGCCCCATTCCGGCAGGTACAGTAACGGTTATTGTTCCCTCTTCAATGCCGTCAATGGGTATGGGTGCAGTAGTTTGCGCAGTGGCAACCAAAGTGTTGTTTACATAAAAAGCAATAGGCGTAGGTGCCGGCAGTATATCAGTACTATTTGTATTGGCTACTTTATAATCTATAGTCAGTTCCCGCGAATCGCAGCTTGTAGCTATATTTTCTGCCGAAATGGTGGCATCGGGCAACTGGCTGTTAAGCTTGGTTATTATAGCATTTACTATAACCAAATCCTGTCCCGACTGCAGTTTAATATTGGCACTTTCATCACCCACCTGAATCATATTTTCAATATTGTAAATATCAATATCCATATTGTGCAGGTTAACAGAGCCTGTTATGCTGTTGGTACAGTTAAAGGCATTGGTGGGCGGGTTAAGTGCATTGCTTAAAACAATGTTATTTATCGTTAGCTTTTCATTTATTGCTATTGATTCATCGCCTTCCCATGCTAAAAATCCTATTTTAGCCCCGTTGTTATCAATTACATTCAGGCTGGGTAAATCTATATCTATATTATTGGGTACAAACTCAAAACCGTCATACAGGTTAATCTGGTTAAGGGGCAAATTGTCATTTTTATACAGTACAAGTATGGCCCAGCCGCCAAAATTAGTACCGTTACGGCAATAAAGGTTTTGTGTTGGCGTTTGGCCGTTTTCGTTAATAAGGTCGGTAAGGTCAAGTTCCGAAACTGTATAGCTGCCTGCTCCCTGTGCCTGTACCAGTGCAGTTACATCGGCAAAAGCACCAAAATAAAAGCGATTAACCATCATGGTTTGCCCGTTTATGTTTTCGGCTGTCTGCCTTTGTATGTTAAAAGTCCTTTGGGCGGTTATATCCTGTGCGTTAAGCTGGATATCAAAATCGCCCGTGCCGGAACCTGCCCAGTATAAGTATGCCTTTAAAATTTCATCGTTGGTATTTAAATTCAGCTGTGCGCTGGATGAGGTAAGTATTGTACAGGTGCCATTACTCAATACACCATTTTGGGTTACATTTAATGTATTGCCAGCAAAAGTAAAATCATACCTGCCGTTAAACTGTTCGTACAGCGAAATGTCAGTTTGGGCATTTGCTGCTAAAACAGTATATAAAAACAGGAAAGTATAAAGTAACTTTTGCTTCAAGGCATTATTTTTTGATGCTTTAAAAATAGTAAATATTTGATAATGCCGTATTTTAATCTTTAATCAATAACTGTAGCAGGGTTTACAAACAGGGTATTGCCAAATTATTTATACTTTTACCACAGGGTACCAAATAATAGTAATGTACAGGATAGAAAAATACAATGCATCGTATTACAACCAGTGGAATGAATTTATAATGAATTCCAAAAACGGTACATTTTTATTCAACCGTGACTTTATGGAGTACCATAAAGACAGGTTTACTGATTTTTCCCTTTTATTTTTTGAGGGCAGTAAATTAATAGCATTACTGCCTGCTAACATTACAGGAAATGAAGTACATTCACACCAGGGGCTTACCTATGGCGGGCTTATACTTAAAAAAAGTATTGGTGCAGAAAAAGTAGAGGCTTTGTTAAATGAACTGCTGCTGTATTTAAAAAGTAATAATATAAAGCTGCTGAAAATTAAGGATATTATATCTATTTACCATAAAGAGCCTTCTTTTGAATTGGCTTACCTATTGTTTAAAAATGGTGCGGATATGTACAGGAGGGATATGAACCTTGCTGTTAATTACTCCCTGCCACTTGCTATATCCAAAAGTAAATTAAAGCATTTCAGGAAAGTTTCGGCTTTGGGGCTGGAAATGAAAAAGGATAATGATTTTGAAACATTTTGGGACGATGTGCTTATACCGAGGCTGGAAGAAAAGCATAATGTAAAACCAGTACACACCAAGGAAGAAATTAGATTGCTGCACAGCCATTTCCCTGAAAATATAGTACAGTATAATGCTTATATTGATGATAAGATTGTAGCAGGCATAACCCTGTTTAATTTTGGCAACGTGGTAAAATCACAATACGGAGCTACTACCGAAGCGGGAGAAAAATACAGGGCACTGGATTTTTTGTTTATCAACCTAATAAGGGAGTTTGAAGGCAATGCCGATTTTTTTGATATGGGTAACGTAAATGAGCAGGAGGGAAAGGTTTACAATAAAGGACTTTTAAAACAGAAAGAGGAATTGGGATGTTCAGTATATCCCCATGAATATTATGCATTAACAATACACTGATTGAGTTTAATAAAAAATATAATTAATAGCCCGCTTTTCAGGGTATCCTCACTTAACACTGTAAGTGTAGGGGTAAGGATAGCCGGGGGGCTTGTAGCCTCAAAAGTTATAGCATTATTTATAGGGCCTGCAGGGCTTGCCCTGGTAGGGAACTTCAGGAACTTTATCACTTCCATCGAAGCATTTTCCACATTGGGCTTCCAAAACGGTATTATAAAATTTGTAGCTGAAAATAAAAAGGATGAAAAGGAATTGCAAAAAGTTCTTTCAACCATTTTTATTACAATACTTGCGGCAATAGTTTTTTTCAGTATCATCCTTTTTTTCGGGGCAGGACTTTTAAACACTCTTATATTCAGCAAGGCTTCACAATATGCATGGATTTTTAAAATACTGGCATTCTCGCTGCCCTGGTACACAGGCAACCTCGTTTTTATAGCTGTACTAAACGGGCTTGAAAAATATAATAAAGTAATATCCATAACAATATGGGGCAACATATCAGGGGTTGCTCTTTCGGCATTGCTGATATGGAAGTTAGGAGTGCCCGGTGCTATGCTGGGGCTTATTTTTACGCCTGCATTAATGTTCCTGTTTTCATTTTACCTGGTTTACAGGCAGTTTAAAGGGAAGTATCATTTCGGGAAGCGCTTTTTTGAGCCTGTTTTACTTAAAGGGTTGTTTTCCTATAGCATTATGAGTTTATTTACAGCGCTAGCAGGGCCTGTGGTATATTTATCTGTACGTAATACAATAATAAATAATGCAGGATATGAAGAAGCAGGCTTTTGGGAAGCTGTAAGCCGAATCTCTGTATTTTACTTAATGTTTATTTCTACCTTACTTACTACCTATTTTTTACCTAAACTTTCCATTGCCCAAAAAAGAAGTGAAACCCGCAGCATTTTCTGGAGCTATTATAAAAATATAGTCCCTGTTTTTATCATAGGGCTTATTGCAGTTTATATACTCAGGGACTTTATAATAGGCATTTTATTTACAAAAGAGTTTATGCCTATGGAAAAACTGTTTTTATGGCAGCTTTTGGGAGATTTTTTTAAAGTGTGTTCCCTGATACTGGGCTATGAATTTTTTGCTAAAAAAATGACACGTTCCTTTATCGTTACCGAAGCAGTATCATTTGGGCTGTTATATGTTTTCAGCGTGGTATTTGTAAAACAGTATGGCAGTGAGGGTGCAGTTATGGCGCATGCCTTAACCTATTTTATTTACCTGCTTATATTGCTGGTTTATTTCAGAAAAAAATTATTGCCGAATGCTGTTTAATACTTTAGATTTTGCAATTTTTTTCCCCATTGTTTTTATAGGGTACTGGTTTATTTTTAATAGGAGCCTGCGCCTTCAGAATATATTTTTATTACTGTCCAGCTATTTTTTTTACGCTTGCTGGGATTGGAGGTTTATGTTTTTGCTTTTGTTTTCTACGGTGCTGGACTTTTATTCCGGGGAAATGATTAGCAAAGCGCAGAGTAACAATCAAAAGAAAATATGGCTTTGGACTAGTATAGGCATAAACTTAGGCTTCCTGATGTTTTTTAAATACTTCAATTTTTTTATTGAAACATTTGCTGGCACATTTTCATTATTTGGCTACACCATTTCAGGATGGACTTTAAATATTTTACTGCCGGTTGGTATATCGTTTTATACTTTTCATGGCCTTTCCTATGTTATAGATATTTATAACAACCGCATAAAACCGGAAGGCAGCTTTATAAACTATAGTTTGTTTGTAAGCTTTTTTCCACTATTGGTTGCTGGCCCTATTGAAAGGGCTACGCACCTTTTACCACAAATAAAAAATAAAAGGATTTTCAGGAATGAAGAAGCTATAGCAGGACTTAAACAAATTTTATGGGGGCTGTTTAAAAAAGTTGTTATTGCCGATAATTGCGCTAAATATGCTGATATTGCCTTTAATAATACAGAAGGTTCATCGGGGAGTACCCTGGTTTTAGGTGCTGTTTTTTTTGCTTTTCAGATATACGGAGATTTTTCAGGGTATACCGATATAGCTTTGGGTTCTGCACGTTTACTGGGTATAAAACTCCTGCGTAATTTTTCGTATCCTTATTTTTCTGTAAACATAGCAGAGTTTTGGAGAAAGTGGCATATTTCGCTTTCCTCATGGTTCCGCGATTATGTTTATATTCCTTTAGGCGGCTCAAGGGTTACAAGGGACAAGCAAATAAGAAATGTTTTTATTGTTTTTGTTTTAAGCGGGTTTTGGCATGGTGCCAACTGGACTTTTATAATATGGGGGATACTCCATTTTTTATACTTTTTACCCTTACTGCTGCTTAACCGTAACAGGAAAATTAATGAAGACAATAAAAACCTGCCTGATATAAAAACCCTTGCCAATATTATAATCACTTTTATTATGGTAACATTTGCATGGATTTTTTTCAGGGCAGAAAATATAAATCATGCGTTTAGCTATATATCAGGAATATTTTCAGGGTCATTCTTTTCAGTTCCTGAGCTTTTCCCTAAGACGTTATTATTAACTATTGCAATTTTTGTAGTACTTGAGTGGCGCGCCAGAAATAATGAAATAGCATTGGACAGTATTTTACATCGTACACCTTTATTTTTAAGATATGCGGTTTATTATTTTATCCTTTTTTTAGTTTTTTATTACTCATCAGAACAAAGGCAGTTTATCTATTTTCAGTTTTAGAATGAAAAAGTTTTTATATAGAATATTGATTTTCTGCATCCCGATAATAATTGCTTGGCTGGGGCTTGAATTGCTTTACAGGTGTGTGCCTAACAATTACAGTTATAAAAACAAGACGGTAAAAGAAAACTATAATGCCCAGGTTTTAATATTAGGCAATTCACATTCTTTTTACGGTTTAAACCCGGGTGAGTTTTCCTTACCGGCTTATAATTTATCTAACATAAGCCAAAGCATTTACTTTGATGAATTATTGTTTAACAAGCATATTGAGAAGTTTAAGAAGTTAAAATTTGTAATACTTACTGTTGACTATTTTACACTTGGTATGGAAGATGATTCTGCCGAAGACAAATGGCGCAAGTATTTTTATAATGCACAGATGGATTTAAAAGTACCTTCTGTTTCGTGCTTTAATCCGCGTGCATACAGCCTTGCGCTTGTGCCACGTTTTTCACTTACAATGCATGCTGTAAAGCAGTATCTAAATAAAGGCACATTAGCAGAGTGTAATGAAAAAGGCTGGGAGCAGTACTATGGTATTAACATAAACAACAATGCGGAAACCGGTAAAGAAATAGTAGATAAGCATGAATATGGCACTCTTGATTTTTCGGGTAATGTTGGCAGAATAAATAATATAATAGGGGAGTGCAGGGAGAAAAATATTAAAGTTGTTTTAGTTACAATGCCCGTAACATCCTATTACGCTGATAATGTAAACAAGCAGAAGTTGGGCAAAATTATTGCGCAATGTAATTCGTTTAATAAAAAGGATGGAGTATATTATGTGAACCTGTTTCAGGATAAAAGGTTTAATAATGCTGACTTTTATGACGTTGACCACCTTAATACCAAAGGCGCACAAAAATGTACTGAAATTTTAAATGACTATATAAGTGAAGTAGATTAATTACTTTCCCACGCTTTAAGATACTTTTCAGCTATATTCAGGTAGTTATGTTCGCGTTCCACAAACTGCCTTGCCCTTTTTCCCATTGCCATTATTTCTTCCGTATTCTCAATAAGATTACACAATTCGTTTACAATAGCCTGTACATCAGGAAGTGCATTTACAGCTACTCTTTCAGTTAAATTGTAGTACTTCATAAATTCCTCTTCTGCACCTGTAAAAACCACTTTGCCTTTTGCCATTGCTTCAAGGGCATTATATCCCTGGTCATAACCGTACACCTGGTCCAGTAAAATATGGGCAGTATCCAGTTTTTGAGTATATTCTGCATACGGCAAGTTTTCAACAATAATTATTTCAATTTTTTCAGGATATTTTTCTTTAATTACCTTTAGTGCTTCTTCAAAATAAAAGATGCCTTTTTGGTTATAGTTCCATCTGTTTATGCCCAAAAAAATAATGGTCTTCTCAATAGATGAGGTTTCTTTGTAAATAATATTATCAGTATTTATAGGGTTGGGTATCATTCCCAGGTATAAAGGATTATCTTTTAATGGGATATGATAATCCATGTCGCTGGCTATAACACCATTTACATTTTTATATAAAAGCGTGTGTATTTTTTTATGTGCTTTTTTTTGATAGTCAAAAATATACCTGTATTTATCTTTAAGATTGTTGTCCTTTAAATAAGGGTCTAACAGGCTATATGTAAAGGTATTGTTAAGCAATGCATTTACTATAGTATAGTCAATACCGCAGCAAAGAAGAAACGCTTTTTTATTTTGCTTAATCAGCTTTTTTAATAAATGATACTCAAGCCTTCGGCTGGTTTTTATAGGTGTTTCGTTTATTAGTTGTATTACATCATAATCTTTAAACTTTTGAAGCAGAAAATAAAAACGGATACCATTTTCTATTTTAGCAACATCATATTTAAATAACCTGAATATAATCTGGCGGGGAATATTGAATAATTTAAGTTTAAAAAGCTTTGATGCCACTGAATAATCAGCAGGATAATTTTTAAAACCGTCTCCATCACTAACAAGTGTCACCTCATGCCCTAAAGTTAGTAAGCCTTCTTTTAATGAATTATGCAGCCTGCTGTATTCACCAACCAATAATATCTTCATGAATGACTATATTTGTTTTCGAATGTAGGTAATATAAATTAATGTCACAAACCCAAAAAATCAAGATATGCCTTGTTGGTGAAACGCTT
Source organism: Flavobacterium sp. MK4S-17 (assembly GCF_009848495.1). Classification (GTDB taxonomy): domain Bacteria; phylum Bacteroidota; class Bacteroidia; order Flavobacteriales; family Flavobacteriaceae; genus Flavobacterium. The sequence continues at coordinate 26,334 of NZ_WWEP01000010.1, read as the reverse complement.
TCGGGAGGTGGTGCTGAACGTTCACAGGCTTTTTTATCCAATTATTTTACAGGGCATGGAATTGAAGTTCACCATATTATTGTGCAGGATGTGGTAACTTATGGTTATTCCGGAGAGCTCCTTAATATGGGTAAGTTTAAAAATAAATCCAACGGCATTTTTAATAAGCTTAAAAGGTTTTGGATTATACGGAAATACATCAAAAAGCATAACTTCGATTACATTATAGATTTCAGGATACGCATAAAGCCCATACAGGATTATTTAATTTCTCGTTTGGTATATACAGTTCCTACAGTTTATAGTGTAAGGCATTCGATTATTGACTGGTATATGCCCTCGCAAGCCTGGCTTACAAAATTGATATATGGTAAAAGCTATGGCGTGCATTGCATTAATAACAAAATGAAGTCTATTGTGGAAGAAAAGCATGGGCTTACAAATGTAAAAATGATTTATAATGCCGTAGATAAAAATTATATAAGGCAAAGGTTACAGGAGGTTAAGCCGAATACCGGATTTGAATATATAATAGCAACAGGGCGGATGGGTGATGATAATATCAAGCAGTTTGACAGGTTGATTGATGCTTACTCAAAATCTGTTTTACCTAAAAGCAATATTAAATTAATGCTTTTGGGGCAGGGAACCCAAAAGGAAGAATTAGAAAGTTATGCTATAGAAAAAGGGCTTGCAGATATGGTACTGTTTAAAGGTTTTGAAAGCAATCCGTACATTTATATGAGAGATGCACTTTTTTTTGTTTTAAGCAGTAAAAAAGAGGGCACACCTATGGTGTTGTTAGAGTCACTGGCCTGTGGCACGCCTGTGGTAGCGTTTGACTGTATAACCGGGCCATCGGAAATAATACAGCATAAAGAAAATGGGCTTTTAATTAAAGACCAGGATTTTGAGGAGCTTACAAAAGGCATCAACCTGATGTGTGAAGATAAGAAGCTATACCTCAAATGTAAAGCAAATGCAGTTTCGAGCATTGAAAAGTTTGAACTTGAAAACATAGGCAGGCAATGGCTTGATTACTTAAAAATTGATGTATGAATATAGAAATTATAGATATTCCCAAAGTAAAGAATAACAAAGGCAACATTGCAGTTATTGAAAATGATGTTGTTCCTTTCGAAATTAAAAGAGTTTATTATTTATATGATGTTCCCAGTACAGCGCGAAGGGGAGGGCATGCCCATAAAAATTTAAGGCAGCTTTTAATAGCGCTTTCAGGAAGTTTTGATGTGGTTTTAAAAGATGGGAATAATAAGCAAACAATAACATTAAATAAGCCCGATAAGGGGCTGCTTATAAACAAAGGCATTTGGCGTGAACTCGAAAACTTTTCTTCTGGAGCTGTGTGTATGGTAATAGCATCAGAAGTATATAATGAAGAGGATTATATAAGGAGCTATAGTGAATTTACAGAATACATAAAAATCAATAAGTAGTAGGGTTAATTCCTGATTTAACCAGTTTTGCTTTTAATACTTTTATAGACCTCAGTACAAAACCCGGCATTGCCAATAGCAGCCTCTGAATTGAATTGAGATTTTTTTTATCTATATTTTTTATCATTTCCCTATAACCGGATTTATTCCCTGCTTCATTATATTTTTTAGCGATTATATACCGGTTAAAATCCAGGTATTTTTTCAAGTCTTTCCGGGTAGGATAGCGCTGTTCATAAAAATCGAAATCGGTAATTACTTTTCCGGTAATAGGCGACTGTGTTATCTGGTTTTCCGATTGCATGGTATATAAAACCATAGGCTGGTTATAATAAGCCAGTTTATAAAGTAGGTTTGCCCTTATGCTAAAATCAATATCCTCGCCAAAAGTAATATTTTCATTAAACAGGCCTGTTTTATCCAAAATGCTTTTTTTAACGCAAAGGGCCGACGGGCAATAAATAGGTTGTTTTAAGCCTGCTTCAAAAAAATTATTTACAACTCCTGTATTCAATTTAAAATTATGGGTAATAGAAACACCGTTGGGGTAAACCTCAAGATATTCAGTTGCAAAAAGCCCGGCTTCAGGATAAGAGCTTATAAGTCCATAAATTTTTTGTAGAAATTTAGGTTTCCACACATCATCTGCATCCAGAAACGCAATATATTCCGCGGAAGCATTTTTAATGCCTGTATTGCGGGATGCGGATAAGCCTTTATTAACCGGGTGCTGTATTATTTTTATTCTGTTGTCAGTAAATTTTTGTACAGCTTCCAGGCTTTTATCGGTAGAGGAATCATTGATTATTAATACTTCAAAGTCGGTAAAAGTTTGGCTGAGTGCGCTTACAAGGGTTTTCCCTATATATTTTTCTTTATTATATAACGGTATGACTACAGTGAAAAAAGGCACTTTGATTTATTTTAAAGAACAAAGATAGCCTAATCGGTATAAATCAAAAATAAAAAGCGAAGGCTTACTTCCCAACAGGTTTTTACGGAATTTTTTAGCAGTCAGTTCAAAAAGCAGTCGGAAAAGTCCGGTCATACCGGCTTGTTTTATAAGTTTATAAATACCTGATATTTTTACATAATCAGGTGGCAGCAGGTTACTATCCAGCAGGTATTTTAAACCTATAACAGCCTCCTCTGATTTTATAAGGAATTTCCGGCTATTATCAAGCCCCAGGTGTAAAACCACATTGGCTATATGCTCAACCGTTATTTTCTCTTTAGATAATTCATAAGAAAATAGAGTGTCCTCATGGCGAAGGTTAGGTATATTTTCATTAAACCGCACTTTACTAAAAACCTGTTTTGAAATGGCAAAGTTTAATGTAAGCAGGCTCAGGTATGGCTCTTTTTTCCTTTCGGCTACGCTTAATGCCTCCCGTTCGTTACCATATACCCACCTTAATATTTTTTCTTTCTGGGGCTTTTCCTCCTGGTACTTTATACCCCCGTATACCACTTTTTCATTACCGGATAAATGTGGTATGTATTTTTGTATAAAATCACCTGAAACGGGCATAGTATCTGCATCAAGGAAGAGCAGCCAGTCAAATTTTGCTTTGTCCGCCAAAAGGTTTCGCACCTTGCTGCGGCCACTGTTAACTTCAAGTACTTCATACCTGCAGTGCGGTAGTTTATTTATGGTAAGATTTTGCCCTGTGCTTTCTTTATCGGTAGAAGCATCGTCAAGCACAATAATTTCAAAAGGTATATTTGTTTGTACTGCCTGCCTGTGTACCTCGGTTACCAGCGCAGTGACAGTATAATTATATGTTGGTATTAAAATGGAAAGCATTTATACCGTGCGCTGCACCACTTCAAATAAAGTACCGCTTTCGCATTTAAGGGTTTTTGACGGGAATTTCATTAACAGGGCATAGTCATGAGTAGCCATAATAATGGTTTTTCCGTTTTGGTTTATTTCCCGTAGCAGTTGCATAACCTCTACACTGGTTTGCGGGTCAAGGTTTCCGGTAGGCTCGTCTGCCAGTATTACTTCAGGATCATTTAAAAGGGCACGGGCTACGGCAACCCTTTGCTGCTCACCCCCCGATATTTGGTGCGGCATTTTGTGTACTGCATTTTTCATACCTACCTTATCCAGCACTTCGTTTATCTTTACATCCATTTCGCGCTTTTCGCTCCATCCGGTTGCTCTTAGCACAAAAAGCAGGTTGTCATAAACATTCCTGTCGGGCAGTAATTTAAAATCCTGGAAAACAATTCCTATTTTCCTGCGCAGGTAAGGTATGTTTCTCTCTTTAAGTTTTGAAAGGTCAAAATCTACAAAAATACCTTCCCCTTCTTTTAACGGAAGGTCGGCATACAGGGTTTTCATAAAGCTGCTTTTTCCTGTACCTGTTTTACCAATAATGTAAATAAATTCACCCGGATTCACTTCCAGGTTAATATCGGTTAACACTGCATTGTGGTCCTGATATACAGTTACATTTTTTAAAGATAAAACGGGTTGCGCCATAACATGCTTATATTAGTTTGGTAAAAGTAATAAGTTAACGCGGGTAATCAAAATTTATTTCGGGTAGCGGCAACAGGTGGAAAACCTTGTTTAATATTTCATAAAACCATACTAAAACCTTGAAATCTTCCGTTAAATAAAAATAAGAATTGATATATTTGGCTACTGTAACAAACCCTTTAATTTTATGCGCAGATTAAACAGGCTACTGTTGTTTTCCGTACCATTTTACGGATTAAGCCTTTCGGCACAGCAATCTACCATTTACACACACGAACTTAAGGATTATGAAAAGGCTGTTAACCTTTACAATGAAAAGCAATACCAAGCAGCCCAGATACTTTTTGAAAAGACGAAAGAAAAGGATACTGATATGGAAGTGCAGGCCGATTGTGCTTATTATATAGCCAATTGCGCCATAAGGCTTAACCAGATGAATGCCGACGAGCTTATGGAGGATTTTGTGGAAGACTATCCTACCAGCCCTAAGCAAAACCAGGCTTACCTTGAAGTGGCCGATTATTATTTTGGGCAGGGAAAATATGCGCAGGCACTGCAATGGTATGATAAGGTTGATGAAGCCTCTATGGGTAATGCAGAAAGGGAGCGCTACAACTTCCAAAAAGGTTACAGCTATTTTAGTGCCGGCGATAAAAAGCAGGCAGAAAAATACCTTAATAAGATTGTGAACTCTAAGGAATATGGTTCTCAGGCTAAGTATTATTTAGGATATCTTGCCTATGAAAGTGATAATTATAAAGATGCCAACCAGTACTTTGACCAGGTGGGCGACCAGGACAGGTATAAGGAAAAAATGTCCTACTTTCAGGCAGACATGAATTTTAAGCTCGGCAATTTCCAAAAGGCAATTGATTTGGGTGTACCACAGCTTGCCAAATCTGATGCGCACGAAAAATCAGAGCTTAATAAAATTATAGGGGAAAGTTATTTTAACCTGAAACAATATGATAAGGCCCTGCCTTACCTTAAAAATTATAAAGGCAAAAAGGGGAAATGGAATAATACTGACTTTTACCAGTTAGGCTATACTTACTATAAGCAGGGCGATTATGAAAATGCCATTGCAGAATTCAACAAAATAGTAGGCGGTAATGATTTTGTGGCACAAAATGCATATTACCATTTAGGGGAAAGTTATTTAAAGACCAATAAAAAGCAGCAGGCATTAAACGCATTTAAAAATGCCTCCGAAATGGATTTTGATGCTAAAATCCAGGAAGATGCCTATCTTAACTATGCGAAGCTAAGCTATGAAATAGGTAATCCGTACCAAAGTGTTCCATCTGTACTTAATGCCTTTATGGAAAAGTACCCGCAAACACCTTTCAAACAGGAAATCCAGGCTTTGCTTATAGATTCTTATATAACTTCTAAAAATTATAAGGAAGCATTATCGCTGCTGGAAAAAAATAAAACCCCCGAGAACAGGGCTGCTTACCAAAAAGTGGCTTTTTACAGGGGGATGGAAATGGCTGCCGACGGCAACTACCAGCAGGCACTGGACTTGTTTAAAAAATCTATAGCTGAGCAGCGCGATGCACGCTTTACGGCCCGCGCTACATTTTGGAAAGCGGAGAGCGAATATACATTGGGGCAGTTTAACGATGCTTTGCTTAGCTATAAGCAATTTACCGGCCTGCAGGAAGCGAAGAATACGCCTGAATATAAAAATGCAGATTACAATATAGCCTATGCTTACTTTAAGCTTAAAGAGTATGAGCAGGCGGCACAGTCATTCCAGGCTTATATAGATAAATCAAAGAATGATAAAGTAAGGCTTAATGATGCTTACCTCCGCCTTGGCGACAGTTATTTTGTTTCCACTAAATACTGGCCGGCAATGGAAGCCTATAACAAAGCTATTGAAATGCAGGGTATTGATGCCGATTATGCTTACTTTCAAAAAGGGATTAGCTATGGGTTTGTAGGTAGGAACGAAAGAAAAATAGAAGACCTGACAAAGTTTGTGCAAACCTACCCGCAGTCAAAATATGCTGATGATGCATTATATGAATTGGGTAATACATATGTAACCGAAAATAAAACAGACAAGGCGCTGCAAACGTATGACAGGATTTTAACGGAATATAAAGGCAGTTCCTACATATCTAAAACCTTAATGCGCCAGGCACTGATTTATTATAATGGCGGCAATAACAACAAGGCACTGGAGAAATTTAAAAAGGTGGTTGCCGATTTCCCTAATACGCCCGAATCAATGGAGGCAGTATCAACAGCAAGGATAATTTATGTTGATACGGGGCGTACAGATGAATATGCATCATGGGTAAAAACGTTAAGCTTTGTAGATGTTAGCGATGCCGACCTTGACAATACAGCATTTGAAGCAGCAGAAAAACAATATTTGCAAAACAATACCAAGCAGGCAATTTCAGCACTTAACAGCTATATTGCAAAATTCCCTAATGGTATTTCATCATTAAAGGCCAATTTTTATCTTGCACAGGCTTATTATGCCGATGGGCTTGAAGGTAACGCAGTACCTCACTATGAATTTGTAATTTCAAAGCCGAGGAATGAATATACGGAACAGGCTTTGGCGAGGCTATCGGAAATACATCTCAAGAAGAAAGATTATACTAAAGCGGTACCCGTGCTGAAACGCCTTGAAACAGATGCCGACTTCCCGCAAAATGTAACTTTTGCACAGTCTAACCTTATGAAAGCTTATTATGAGCAGAAAGATTATGCAAATGCCGTAGTATATGCCGAAAAAGTACTGGCAAACAGTAAAACAGAAGACAGGATAAAAAGCGATGCCCAGATTATAATTGCACGTTCTGCCATTAAAACCAATAATGAGCAGAAAGCAAGGGAGGCTTATGCAAAACTGTTCCAGATTGCAAAGGGCGAACTGGCTGCCGAGGCATTGTATTATGATGCTTATTTTAAAAACAAGGATGGGCAGTATGAGGCTTCCAATGCTTCAGTACAAAAGCTCTCCAAAGATTATTCGGGATATAAATATTATGGTGCTAAGGGGCTTGTAATTATGGCTAAAAACTTTTACAGCCTTAAGGATAGCTTCCAGGCTACATACATACTGGAAAGCATAATAAAAAACTTTACCGATTATCCTGATGTTGTGGAGGAAGCCCAAAAAGAGCTGAATGCCATAAAAGCTGAAGAGTCAAAAAGAAATTCATCCATCCAGAATTAATCATAAGCCGTTACAAACATGAAAATTAAATTTCAATATATAGCAGCCGTAATTGCACTGGCAGGGATACAGGATGCATTTGCGCAGGAAGAAAAAAATATAGGTACAGAGGTTGTAAATGTGGTAAAGCCTTACACCCCAACAATATCTGATGCTTTTAAGGTAAAAGAAACACCTGTTATTGAAGATGATGAAATACAGGAAAAAAAGGAAATTGAGTACAACATTTTCTCATTCCCTGTGGCTTCAACCTTTACCCCGTCTAAAGGCAGGGCTGCCGGCGTGGAAAGGCGTGAGCGTGAAAAGCTTTTTAATAATTATGCAACGCTTGGCGTAGGAAATTACGGAACTGTTAATGCGGAGCTTTTTGTTACAGAAAACATTAGCCGTAACGCCTATGTTGGCGGTATGCTACGCCACCTGTCTTCTCAGGGCGGTATTGATGATGTAAAGCTTGATGATAAATATTATAACACATCGTTAGACCTTACCTATGGCAACAGGCAGCAGGGTTATAGCTGGAATGCCGATTTAGGCTACAGTAACAAGGTTTACAACTGGTATGGTATCCCTTTTCAGGAAATAGAATTTGATGATGCCACCCTTAATGGTATTGACGAGCAGCAGACATACCACTCTTTATACGTTGGTGGTAAAATAAGTGCAAACGACAGCTTTTTTAAAGATGCTTCAGCCTTGTATAAGCGTTTTTGGGATGCTTCGGGTTCAGCCGAAAACCGCTTTTATGTAACGCCTTCGCTGGATATAGCGGTGCTGGATGAAAAGATAAAAGTAGATTTTATAGCAGATTACGTAGGCGGCACTTTTGAAGAGGGTTTTATGTCGGGAGAAGAATTAAGCTATAACTTTTTTAACCTTGGGGTACAGCCAAGCATACTTTTTCAAAGGGATGACTTTTCAGTAAACCTTGGGGCAGGACTTTTTTACAGCATTGGTAAAATGAATGATGAAAGTGATAATAAATTCTTTGTATATCCGCAGGTTAAAGCGTCCTATAAAGTTGTGGGCGACCTTATGATAGCCTATGCAGGTGCGGAAGGTACCCTTAAGCAAAATTCATATGCCGATTTTGTTGAGGAAAATCCTTTTGTTTCACCTACTCTTGCTGTTGCGCCAACAGACCAGCAATATGATATTTATGTTGGTTTAAAAGGTAAACTTGCAGGAAATGTAGCTTATAATATACGAGGCTCATATATGAATGAAGATAACAGGGCATTTTTTATCAGTAATAGTATATATAGTGCTCCTGCATTTGAAGATAATGCCGCCGGATATGCTTATGGCAATTCTTTTGGGTTGGTGTATGACAGGTTAAAAACAGTAAGCTTTTACGGTGAACTGAAAGCGGATTTTTCTAAAACCGTTACAGCCGGAATAAATGGTACATTCAACAGTTATACTACAGACCAGGATGAGGCATGGAACCTGCCGCAGTTTAAACTTGGCGCCAATGTAGATGTTGATATTACCGAAAAATGGTATGCCGGCGCTAATGTATTTTTTGTAGGTGAGCGTAAGGATATAAGCCTGTTTGAAAATACTGTACTTCCCGGAGATGATTATTTTGGGCAGGTAGTAACCATGAAAAGCTTTTTTGACCTTAATGCTCACGTAGGCTACAGGTATAATGAACGCTTAACAGGCTTTTTAAGGCTGAATAACATAGCCAATCAGGATTACCAGCGCTGGGTTAATTATCCGGTGCAGGGATTTCAGTTCCTTGTAGGTGCGTCTTATAAATTCAATTTTTAAACTACTAAACAGTTATATAAAAACCTGCAGGAATCCCTGCAGGTTTTTTTAATGTAAATACAATGCAGGAATTAAAAAGTAAAGTAATTGCTTATTACAGGCAGCAGGTTCAGGATAAGGAAGATGCTTTTAGGGATATGATAGCTGCCCTTACAGAGGGGGCAGCTAATGATGCCAAAGGTTCGGCAGGGGATAAGCACGAAACAGCACTTTCCATGATGCATCTGGAGCAGGAAAAACTCAATGCCAAGCTTGCCGAAATACTTGCCCAAAAAGCCATTTTAAACCGTATTGACAGTAATACACAATCTTCAAAAATTATTTTAGGCAGCCTGGTAAAAGCTAACAGTATGCTGCTGTTTTTATGTGCTGCACTGCCTAAAATTACTGTTGATGGCCAAACTGTTATAGCGCTTTCTCCCCAATCACCATTAGGCAGCAAACTGTTGGGTATGCAGGAAGGCGATTCATTTACAGTAGGTAATGTTTCCTATACTATTGAGGTGGTTTGTTAGTATATTGTTTCAGTTTGTAATTAAAGCAGGCAATTTTTATATTATCCCATTTTCTTATTTATTATAAAATTCATTATTAAGTTTAATTTTATAACCATAATTGTATTTTATGTTTTAAAATTTAAACTAAAAGCACAATTTTGGCTTATTGAAAATAACCGCTACCCGGTTCAAACTAATAAGTGATAATATGTGTGGAATTTTAGCAATAATAGGTAAAGGAAAAGATGAGGCTTTAGTAAAGCAGCTTTCAAAAAGGATATCGCACCGCGGGCCGGATGAAAGTGATTTGCATGTAACTGAAAAAGGGCATATACTAAGCCATGAACGTTTATCTATTGTTGACCTTAATACCGGTAAGCAGCCCATACAGGGGACATCTGATGCATGGATGGTACATAATGGGGAGATTTACAACCATCAAAAGCTAAGGGATACCGTTTTAAAGCACCACACATTCCGCACAACTTCCGATTCCGAAGTTATAGTACACCTCTATGAGGAATATGGCTATGGTTTTTGCGATATGCTGGATGGTATTTTTGCCTTTGTAGTTATTGATGGTGATGATTTTATTGCAGGGCGCGACCCTCTTGGCGTTAAGCCTTTATATTATGGGCTGGATGAAAGAGGGAGGATTTATTTTTCTTCGGAAATGAAAGCTATTGCCGACCAGTGCCAAACATTTTCTACCTTCCCGCCGGGGCATTACTATACACCGCAAACAGGTTTTGTAAAATATTACAGGCCGCAGTGGGAAGATGCTGCTAAAGCTACTTGTGAAGCTGAGCTGGCTGCAATACGGGAAACCTTAACCGGTGCTGTACAAAAAAGGCTTATGAGTGATGTACCTATTGGTGTACTTTTATCCGGCGGGCTGGACTCTTCACTTACATCTTCCATAGCAGCAAGGCTGATGAAGGAAGAGGGACAAAAGCTTCATTCATTTTCCATAGGGCTGGATGCCATGGCGCCCGATGTTGTTGCGGCACGCAAGGTTGCTGAATTTTTAGGCACACAGCATCATGAAATTTACTTTACCATTGAGCAGGGAATAGAAATACTGGATAAACTGATTTGGCACCTTGAAACATATGATGTAACATCAGTAAGGGCAAGTACACCCATGTATTTCCTTTCTAAGGCAATAACTGATAGGGGGATTAAAGTAGTGCTTTCAGGAGAGGGCGCAGATGAGATTTTTGGAGGCTACCTTTATTTCAGGAATGCACCAACGGCTGCCGATTTCCAAAAAGAAACCATAGAGCGGGTACAGAAATTGTTTACTGCCGATTTACTAAGGGCAGATAAGTCGACCATGGCACATGGGCTGGAGGCAAGGGTACCGTTTTTAGACAAGGAATTCCTGGAACTGGCCATAAAAATTAAGCCTGAAGAAAAGCAGCCGGAAACTTATAACGGAATTGAAAAATACATATTAAGAAAGGCATTTGATACACCGGAGCAGCCCTATTTGCCTGATGAGGTATTATGGAGGCAAAAGGAACAGTTTTCAGACGGTGTAGGCTATAACTGGATTGATACGCTTATAGCCTATTGTGCCGCACAGGTAACGGACGCTGAAATGGAACTGGCAGAAGAACGTTTTCCTTATAATACTCCGGCAACTAAGGAGGCTTATTACTACAGGTCGATTTTTCATAAACATTTCCCGCAGGTTAGCGCAGCACAAACGGTGAGAAAATGGATACCTAAATGGCAGGCGAATACTGACCCAAGCGGCAGGGCAAATGCCGCACATATTAAGGCTGATACAGCCATTTCCCAGCAAAAAATAATTAAGGCAGCGGTATAAAGTTTCAAGGTTTGGAATTTAGTTTGTTTGTTTGTGTTTGGCGCCCTGTGTAACAGGGCGCTTTACTTTTTCGGCATCATTTTAACACTGTTGGTATAAATAGTAAAGTAATAAATAGTTTTAATAAAATGTTAATAACTTAGGTGCTAAAATGGGCGGTTTTATAGCATAATCACCCCTGTTTTGTTATATTTGTTCGTTAAACTTAAAAATACGTTAACTATCATTTATGAGTGAGGAAATAAATAAAAGCAATTATTCGGCAGACAGTATTCAGGCCCTTGAGGGAATGGAGCACGTAAGGATGCGTCCTTCCATGTATATTGGCGATGTGGGTACACGCGGGCTTCACCACCTTGTATATGAGGTTGTTGATAACTCTATAGACGAGGCGCTTGCCGGGCATTGTGATACTATTAATGTTACTATTAATGAAGATGATTCCATTACCGTAGAGGATAATGGCCGTGGTATTCCGGTAGATATACACAAAAAGGAAGGGGTTTCGGCGCTTGAAGTGGTAATGACCAAAATTGGTGCCGGAGGTAAATTTGACAAAGATTCCTATAAAGTATCGGGCGGGCTTCATGGTGTAGGTGTTTCGTGTGTTAACGCCCTTTCAGACCATTTAAAAGCAACGGTTTACCGCGATGGTAAAATATATGAGCAGGAATATGAAAGGGGCAAGCCTGTTTATCCTGTAAAGCAAACAGGTGAAACGGGGAAAAGAGGTACAACTGTTTGGTTTAAGCCTGACAGCAGTATTTTTACCCAGACAACCGAGTATTCTTATGATACGCTTGCCGCACGTATGCGGGAGCTTTCATTCCTTAATAAAGGTATTACCATTACCCTGGTTGATAAAAGGGAAACAAACGAAAAAGGCGAATACCTTTCGGAGACTTTCCATTCGGAAGAGGGGCTTAAGGAATTTGTTAAGTTCCTTGACGGTAACCGCGAGCCTATTATTGCCAGTGTTATCAGTATGGAAACCGATAAAGGGGAAATACCTGTTGAGGTTGCCCTTGTGTATAACACAAGCTACACTGAAAATATATTTTCGTACGTAAATAATATTAACACCCATGAAGGGGGTACACACCTTTCCGGTTTCAGGAGGGGGCTTACCAATACCCTTAAAAAATATGCCGATAATTCCGGGCTTCTGGATAAACTTAAGTTTGAAATATCGGGCGATGATTTCCGCGAAGGGTTAACAGCTATTATTTCGGTTAAAGTAGCTGAGCCGCAGTTTGAAGGACAAACCAAAACCAAGCTGGGTAACCGCGAGGTAGTGGCTCCCGTAAGCCAGGCAGTAAGCGAAATGCTGGAAAATTATCTTGAAGAAAACCCCAACGATGCAAAAACAATTGTGCAGAAGGTTATTCTTGCCGCACAGGCACGCCACGCTGCTAAAAAGGCACGCGAAATGGTGCAGCGCAAAACCGTTATGGGTGGCGGTGGGCTTCCGGGTAAACTTTCGGACTGTTCTGAGCAGGATCCTGCAAAATGCGAAATATTCCTTGTAGAGGGTGACTCTGCGGGTGGTACAGCCAAGCAGGGGCGCGACAGGAATTTCCAGGCGATATTGCCATTAAGGGGTAAAATACTTAATGTTGAAAAAGCAATGCACCATAAAGTGTTTGAAAATGAGGAGATACGTAACATATTTACAGCATTAGGCGTAACCGTTGGTACGGCAGAAGACAGCAAGGCATTAAACCTTGAAAAGCTTCGCTACCATAAAGTGGTTATTATGTGTGATGCGGATGTTGACGGAAGCCACATTTCTACACTTATCCTTACATTCTTCTTCCGCTTTATGAAGGAGCTTATTGAGAACGGCCACGTATATATTGCTACACCGCCTTTATACCTTGTTAAAAAAGGCAATAAGAAAGAGTATGCATGGAACGACAGCCAGCGTGACATGATTGCCGAAAGAATGGGGGGCGGTGTTACTATACAGCGTTATAAAGGTTTGGGAGAGATGAATGCAGAGCAGCTTTGGGATACTACTATGGATCCTGAGTACAGGACGTTGCGCCAGGTGAGTATTGACAGCCTTACCGAAGCCGACAGGATATTCTCTATGCTGATGGGGGATGAAGTACCGCCAAGGCGTGAATTTATTGAAAAGAATGCGGCTTATGCCAATATTGATGCATAAGTTGTAAATCATATTTAAAGGGGCAGGTTAATAATCTGCCCTTTTTTATTATCGTTTACAGGTTAAAATTATCAGCCTTATATAAATGATAATATTTATAGGTTTTATATACTTTGTTTTGCTAAATTTGTAAGCAACAATACAATATTCAAAGATTTATTTTAAAATTTAACCAAGCCTAAAACATATTAAAAATGAAAGTAACAATAGTAGGTGCCGGTAATGTGGGCGCCACGTGTGCAGATGTAATTTCGTACAGGGGTATTGCAAGTGAAGTTGTTTTACTGGATATTAAGGAAGGTTTTGCCGAAGGCAAAGCTATGGATATTATGCAGTGTGCTACAACCACTGGTTTTAATACAAAAGTTTCAGGAAGCACAAACGATTATTCCAAAACTGCGAAAAGCGATGTTGTGGTTATAACTTCGGGCATACCAAGAAAACCGGGTATGACAAGGGAAGAGCTTATCGGCATTAATGCGGGAATTGTAAAATCGGTTGCCGACAATGTACTTAAACATTCACCCGATGCTATTATAGTTGTAGTTTCTAACCCTATGGATACAATGACCTACTTAACCCTTAAGGCTACAGGCTTGCCAAAAAACAGGGTTATAGGTATGGGTGGCGCGCTTGATAGCTCACGTTTTAAGTATTATCTTTCAAAAGCACTTGATAAACCGTCTAATGATGTACAGGGAATGGTAATAGGCGGGCATGGTGACACTACCATGATACCGTTAACTCGCCTTGCGTCATACAACGGCAGCCCTGTTTCTAATTTCCTTGCGCAGGATGTACTGGATAAGGTAGCTGCTGATACTATGGTAGGCGGTGCTACACTTACAGGTTTGTTAGGTACATCGGCATGGTATGCACCGGGAGCTTCGGTAGCATATCTTGTGGACAGCATACTGAATGACCAGAAAAAAATGATTCCATGCTCTGTATTGCTTGAAGGTGAATATGGACAGGAGGATATTTGCCTTGGCGTACCTTGCATTATAGGCAAAAATGGCCTTGAGGAAATTGTAGACATCAAACTTGATGAAAACGAAAAAGCTTTGTTTGCAAAAAGTGCAGATGCAGTAAGAAATATGAATGCCGACCTGAAATCAGTACTGGCTTAAGATATTTTTAAATTAAAAAGAAAGGCTGCCTTCGGGCAGTCTTTTTTTTATGATAATATTAGTAAATAAATTGGTTAATCGTATGGTAAATTATATATTTGCTCGTTTTTAAAAAATGGAATAATTAATTTTTAGTACTAATGCAGAATAAGGGACTCATTAAATTTTTCGCAATTATTTTTGCGTTGGTAAGTATTTACCAGCTTTCATTCACATTTGTTTCCAATAGCATTCAGGATGATGCAAAGGCTTTTGCCGGGGGAGATTCCAAAAAAGAACTTCGCTACCTTGACTCTATAGGTAAAGAAAAGGTTTTTCTTGGCTATACTTACAACGAGGTTAGGGACAAGCAGATAAACAAAGGACTTGACCTTGAAGGCGGTATTAACGTAATACTTCAGATATCTGTTAAGGATATTATTAAAGGCCTTGCCAACAATTCTCAAAACCCGGTGTTAAACAAAGCCCTTGATGAGGCTACAAAAAACAGGCAGGGTAACCAGGATTACATGGATGCTTTTTTCATTGCTTTTGATAATGCTTCTAATGGGAATGTAAAGCTTGCATCGCCGGAACTGTTTACCAACAGGATAATGGGTGATGATGTTAACATCAAGATGACAGATGCTGAGGTTAAGGAAGTAATAAGAAGGAAAGTTAATGAGTCTTTAGACAGTGCTTTCAGGGTACTATCAGAGCGTATAGACAAATTTGGCGTTGTACAGCCAAACATACAGAAACTTGGTGAGTCAGGAAGGATTTTAGTTGAATTGCCGGGTGCTAAGGATATAGACCGTGTAAAGAAATTATTACAAAGTACTGCACAGCTTGAGTTTTGGGAAGCTTATAAAGTTAGTGATATACAAAACTTTCTTTTAGCTGCCAATGAAACTTTAAAAGCTACAGAAAAAGCAACTGTTGATGTTAAGGAAGAAAAGCCGGCTTCAGCAATTGATACATTACTTACAGATAAGGCTGATGATACTGCTGCAGTAGCTAAAGGCAATAACCCATTATTTGAAAAGCTCGGTGTTAACCAGCCTGCAAGTACTATAATAGGTTTTGCTTCAACAAAAGACACAGCAAAAATCAATGAATATTTTAAAAGGGCAGATATACGTTCTTTACTATCCGGCGACCTACGTTACATAAAATTTGCATGGGGCAAGGAAGATGAAAGGAAAGCACCGGGTATGGTTCAGCTTTATGCGCTTAAAGGCAATAGGGATAATGTACCGCCATTAAGTGGTAATGTTATTACAGGTGCTAATGAATCCTTCGACCAGTTTGGCAAGCCGTCTGTTGAAATGCAGATGAATGCCAAAGGCGCACAGGAATGGGAGCAGCTTACAGGTAAATCGTTCAGGGAGCAGGTGGGTATAGCCATCGCCCTTGATAATGTTGTATATTCTGCACCGGTAGCTTCTGAAGCTATTGCCGGCGGACGTTCTCAAATTTCAGGTTCGTTTGATATTACCGAAGCAAAAGACCTTGCCAATATATTAAGGGCAGGTAAGCTTCCCGCATCAGCCGATATAGTACAGTCAGAAGTAGTAGGCCCTTCACTTGGCCAGGAAGCCATTGATAATGGTATCAACTCCGCATTAATAGGATTACTTCTTATATCGCTATGGATGATTGTTTACTATGGTAAAGCAGGATGGTTTGCCAACATAGCACTTGCAGTAAACCTTTTATTCCTGTTTGGCGTGCTTGCCAGCCTTGGTGCTGTGTTAACGCTTCCGGGTATAGCGGGTATAGTACTTACAATGGGTACAGCGGTTGATGCCAACATAATTATTTATGAACGGGCTAAAGAGGAAATGCGAGCAGGCAGGACGCTTGATGAAGCTATTAAAATTGCCTTTAGCTGGAAAGGTGCCATGTCATCTATAACAGATGCAAACGTTACCACCATACTTACAGGTTTAGTGCTTTTAATATTCGGTACAGGCCCTGTAAAAGGATTTGCCACTACATTATTGATAGGTATTTTTACTTCATTATTCACAGCCATTTTTATAACGAGGATATTATTGGATTGGGGTGCAGGAAAAAGCCGCAGCCTTGCCTTTACTACGCCAATGTCTAAAAACTGGTTTACAAGGTTTAACTTTAATTTCCTTGGTAAAAAGAAAATTGCCTATGTTATTTCAGGTGCTTTAATTTTAGCGAGCTTTATTTCATTTGGTGTTAACGGGCTTGACCAGGGTGTAGATTTTGTAGGCGGAAGGACATTCCAGGTTCGTTTTGAAAACTCAGTATCTGCTGACCAGGTTAAACAGGAACTAACCAATGCTTTTGACAGTAATGTTGATGCCAAAATATTTGGTAGTGACTCTCAGCTTAGGATAACTACTAAGTATAAAGTTAATGAGCATGGTGTGGAAGCAGACCAGGAGGTTAATAAAATACTTTTTGAAACCCTTAAAAAATATTATAAGGGCGACATGACTTACGATAAGTTTGTAAACACTTACGAAGGTAAGCAACTGGGAATAATGCAGGCTTCCAAAGTAGGGCCTACAATTGCAGATGATATTAAAACCAACTCATACTGGGCAGTTATAGGGTCGTTGGCAATAGTGTTCCTTTACCTGATGATAAGCTTCAGGAAGTGGCAGTACAGCTTAGGTGCGGTAGTTGCCGTAGCGCATGACGTTATTATAGTGTTGGGTATTTACTCTGCATTCTACAAAATAATGCCTTTCCAAATGGAAATGGACCAGCACTTTATTGCTGCCATCCTTACAGTTATCGGTTATTCATTAAATGATACTGTAATTGTGTTTGACAGGGTAAGGGAGTATATATCGGGTAAAACCAAAGGTAAGTTTGCTGATATAGTAAATGCTTCTATTAATACTACATTGTCAAGAACAATCAATACTTCGCTTACTGTAATATTCGTGTTGCTTATCATGTTTATTTTTGGTGGTGAATCTATCAGAGGATTTATATTCGCAATGTTAGTGGGTATATTTGTGGGTACTTATTCATCTTTATTTGTGGCAACACCAATATTGGTTGATACAGTATCTAAGAAAGAGAAAAACAAAATTGAGCAGGAGCACAACGAAGTTGCATAACCTGCACCACATAAAAAAAGAAGCCCGGCCTTATAGCCGGGCTTCTTTTTTTAATTAATACTGTACTAATACATTTATGTGCTTAGCAATTTTTAAACTATATTAGCGTTAATTTTTAAAGGATAATTTTAAAGCTGATTTTTATATGGTAAACATTCAGAATGCCGACAGCCTTTCTGTGGCCAGTGATGCGCTTGCTAATGAGATGGCAACGCCAACCGAAAAAACATTATCAATTTGGGACTTGCTTACAAGTGGCGGTATTGGGGGGCAGATTATTATGATAGTGCTGGGGCTGCTGTTCTTTGTGGCAATTTATCTTTATATTGAAAGGGCACTTGCCCTTAAGGCAGCTTCTAAAATTGATAAGGGCTTTATGAACCAGATTCGTGACCATATAACCCATAGGCGTTTTGATAGTGCCAAACTTTTATGCCAGCATACCAACTCACCCGTATCAAGGCTGATTGAAAAGGGTATAACCCGCATAGGCAAGCCGCTTGAAGATATAAACAGCGCCATAGAAAATGCAGGTAAACTGGAAATTTATAATCTTGAAAAAAATGTAAGTATACTGGCAACCATATCCGGTGCAGGCCCTATGATTGGGTTTTTGGGTACCGTGGTTGGTATGATACTTGCGTTTCATGAAATAGCAAGCGGTGGTGGGCAAATTGAAGTAGGTGCGCTTGCAAGTGGTATATATACCGCCATGACAACTACAGTTGTGGGGCTTATAGTGGGTATTTTTGCATACATAGGCTATAACCACCTTGTGGTGAAAACGGATAAGATAGTTAACCAGATGGAAGCTAATGCGGTTGAATTCCTGGATTTATTAAATGACCCGGTATAATTATGAAGTTTAGGAGCAGAAACAGGGTAACGCCCGAATTCAATATGTCATCAATGACAGATATAGTTTTCCTGTTATTGATATTTTTCATGCTTACCTCTACAATGGTAACAACAAATGCACTTGACCTTAATTTGCCGAAGGCAAAAGGAAAAACAAATAATAACCAAAATGTTTCGGTTAACATTACCAAAGAGCTGGAGTATTATATAGATAAGGAACCTGTTGCCAAAGATAACCTTGAAGCAAAGCTTAAATCGCTTTTGGCTGCCGATGAAGGCAAAGCGATTATATTAAGGGCAGAGCAGGGGGTGCCTATAGAAAATGCAGTAGCTGTTATGGATATTGCTTACAGGAACCAGTTTAAAATTGTTCTTGCCGTAGATCCTAAATAATTTTTTATGAAGTATTTGGAAACAGAACATGAAAAGAAATCATTTGCTATCACAACTGCAATATTTGTGGTATTACTGCTTTTATGTTTCTTTTTCGGGATGACATATATGGATCCGCCACCTGAAAATGGTATTGCCATTAATTTTGGTACTACTGAGTTTGGTTCAGGCGACATTCAGCCTACAGAGCCTGTAGCATCGGCACCACAGCCGTCAGAGTCTGCACCGGACCCAACTCCTGTTACCGAAGATGTAATTACCCAAGATGAAACGGATGCGCCTGTTATTACAAAAGAAAAACCCAAACCGGAAAAACCAAAAGAAAAACAGCCTGAAAAACCTAAAAAGGAACCTGCGCCTACACCTTCTAAAAGTACAACAGATGCATTGAACAGTCTTATAAACGGGCCTAAGAGTGATGGAAAAGCACAAGGCGGCGAGGGTGATGATAATCAGGCAGGAGATAAAGGCAGCCCGGATGGAGACCCCTACGCCAGTGCCTATTATGGAGGCGGCGGTGGTAATGGTTCAGGAAAAAAATATGGACTAAACGGGAGGTCGATAGTTTCTACAGGTAAAGTTCAGCAGGATTGCAATGAAGAAGGAACAGTTGTTGTTAAGATAGAAGTAGATAAAACAGGCAGAGTTGTTAAAACAACACCCGGTGTACAGGGAACAACTAACAACGCCTCCTGCCTTTTAAAAGCGGCAAGGGAAACAGCATTTAAATACCGATGGAATTTAGATGAGAAAGCACCTAATACACAAATAGGTTTTATTGTGGTTAACTTTAAACTTGGCGATTAGTCAGGTTCAGAAAAATAATGTAATGCAAAAATAAAAGCCGTTCCTTTAAAGAACGGCTTTTATTTTATTGATTTAGTATATTTATAAAGTTTCAGTCCTGTTTTTAGCGGTAAATATAAGGTAAAAGCCTGCCAGTATAAATGGTATGCTTAACCATTGCCCAGTTAACAATATTGGATTTTCACCTTCAAAACCGCCTTGGCTTTCCTTTACAAATTCTACTATAAAACGTACAGACCAAAGCAATACAAGAAACACACCAAAAATCAATCCATGCTTTTTGCGTGCATCGGTTTTCCAATACATAAAGTATATTATCAGGAAAACAAAAACATAGCCAAAAGCTTCATACAATTGCGCGGGATGCCTGAAAGGTATTTTTGCCAGTATATCGCTAAACTGAGGGTCATTTTGTATTAAATCATAAGCCTTATTATAATCTTTTTGGCCCGTAACACGAATAGCGTCACCTTTATTAAGCCAGTCTTCGCCCCTTATAAATTTTACGGCAGTTGGTACATCTTCGGTGGTGGCTTTGCCTAAAATCTCACTGTTAAAAAAGTTACCGAGCCTTACAAAAATACCTCCGCTGGTAACAGGTATAACCACCCTGTCCAGCATCCATAGCAATGGGCGGTGAATTATTTTCCTGCTGTAATATATCATGGTAAGTATTATGGCAATAGCAGCACCGTGGCTCGCCAGCCCGGCAAACCCTGTAAACTCAAATTCAGGGCTGAAACGAAAAGGAAGCAGTATTTCTTCAGGATGGTTTTTAAAATAATCCCAGTCATAAAAAAATACATGCCCAAGCCTTGCACCAAGCAGGGTAGCAACCAATGTATATATAAAAAGCTTGTCCAGCTTTTCCATTGATTCGCCTTCACGTTCAAATATCTTTTTCATTATAAACCAGCCCAGCCCGAAAGCCACAACAAACATAAGGCTGTAATAGCGGATCATTGCCGGCCCAAGGTTAAAGCCTTCTGATGGGTTCCATATAATGCTTAAAGTGTGAGTCATGTATTATGTTTTATTAAGTTGACCGTAAAAATAAATAAATTACAGTCAAAAATGTATAATCATCAGGAATGTTTGTGTGCGCTTTTTTCCGGTACAGGGTCATAACCCCGACCGCCCCACGGGTGGCATCGTGCTATACGCTTAATACTTAGCCAGCTTCCTTTAAAAAGGCCGTGACTTTGCAATGCTTCAACGGCATAATGTGAACAGGTGGGCGTGTACCGGCAGGCTGAAGGTGTAAAAGGGGATATTGCCGCCTGATAAAAACGGATTAGCGCTATAAAAGGTAGTATTAGAATTTTTCCTGCTTTCAAATTACTGTATTGAAAAGGTAGTCCCTTCTTTAGAATCTTTTAGCTCTATGCCTAACACCTTCAACTGGTCCCTTATTTGGTCTGAAAGCGCAAAATCTTTATTGGCCCTTGCTTCATTCCTCATACCGATAAGCATATTTACTACACCCTCCAGTTTGTTATTGTTATCATCATCGGCAGCTTCATCTTTAAGCCCAAGTACATCAAAAATAAATGCATTTAGTGTATTGCTTAACAGTTCAAGGTCATTTTGTGTAATAGTTTCCTTTCCGTCCTTTAAGAGGTTAATATAGCGTACAGCCTCAAAAAGCTGGGCAATAAGTATGGGGCTGTTAAAGTCATCGTTCATGGCATCATAGCACAATTGCCTCCATTCGGCTATATTTAGTGATGATGAGCCTGAAGGCTTTATTTCCTTTAATACCTCTATGGCTTCCATAAGGCGGTTAAAGCCTTTTTCGGCAGCTATAATGGCATCGTTGGAAAAATCGAGTATGCTCCTGTAATGTGCCTGCAACATAAAAAAGCGTGTAACAACAGGGCTGAATGATTTGCTTAGCTTGTCATTATTGCCTGAAAATATTTCTCTTGGTAATATATTATTGCCTGTGGATTTCGACATTTTTTTACCGTTAAGTGTAAGCATATTGGCGTGCATCCAGTAATTTACGGGAGTTTCCCCGGTGCAGGCTTCATTTTGTGCGATTTCACATTCGTGGTGCGGAAATTTTAAATCCATACCACCGCCGTGAATATCAAAATGGTTGCCTAAATATTTTGTACTCATTGAGGTACACTCAAGGTGCCATCCGGGAAAACCATCTCCCCAGGGTGATGGCCAGCGCATTATGTGCTGTGGCTCTGCTTTTTTCCAAAGCGCAAAGTCCTGCGGGTTTCTTTTCTCGGTCTGGCCAGAAAGCTCACGGGTATTGGCAAGCATATCGTCAATATTCCTCCCGCTTAGTTTGCCATAATGGTTGTTTTCATTAAACTTAACCACGTCAAAATATACAGAGCCGTTTGACTCATAGGCAAAACCATTATAAAGTATCTGTTTAATGGTTTCTATTTGTTCAATTATATGCCCGGTTGCGGTTGGCTCTATACTTGGTGGCAGGGTGTTGAATAGTTCCATTATCTGGTGAAAGTCAACAGAATACTGCTGTACTATCTCCATAGGTTCAAGTTTTTCCAGCCTTGCCTTTTTTGCTATTTTATCTTCCCCTTCATCAGCATCATCTTCAATGTGTCCCACATCGGTAATATTACGCACATACCTTACCTTATAGCCCAGGTGTTTCAGGTACCTGAAAACCAGGTCAAACGAAATAAAAGTCCGGCAATTGCCAAGGTGCACATTACTGTAAACAGTGGGGCCGCACACATACATTCCCACATTACCTTCATGTATAGGTGAAAAAACTTCTTTTTCACCGCTTAGCGAATTGTAGATTTTTAGTTCCTGGTTTTGGTATAAGTGCATAAAATATATTTTAAATATTAAAACTGGGTATCCAGTTTAATGTAATCTAAAAATTCCCTTTTTACGTTTTCGTCTTTAAATTTACCGCCAAATTCAGAGGTAACAGTACTGCTTTCAATATCGCGTATGCCTCTTGAGTTAACACAAAGGTGCTTGGCATCAATCACGCAGGCAACATCCTGTGTATTAAGTACTTTTTTAAGTTCCTCTACTATTTGTATGGTAAGCCTTTCCTGTACCTGCGGCCTTTTTGCATAAAAGTCAACAATGCGGTTCATTTTAGATAGTCCTACAACAGTACCGTTGGAAATATAAGCCACATGCGCACGGCCTACAATGGGCAACAGGTGATGCTCGCAGGTAGAATATATGGTTATATTTTTTTCAACAAGCATTTCGCCATACTTGTATTTGTTTTCAAATGTAGATGAGCCGGGTTTTTTAGCAGGGTTAAGCCCTTCGAAAATTTCCTTTACAAACATTTTTGCAACACGGTTGGGTGTGCCTTTAAGGCTGTCATCCGTCAAGTCCATACCAAGCGTGTTCAGTATGTTCTCTACATCTTTTTTAATTGATTCTATTTTTTGCTCGTCCGTCAGGTCAAAAGCATCCGGGCGCAGTGGTGTATTGAAATTTGTGGCAATATGGTTGTCTCCAATTTCGTCTTTAAAATCGTAAGCCATTAATATAAATATTTAATAGTAAAAATCAGGTGGCAAAGATAATTATAAAAGTTGGATTTTACTTTTAAAGCAGGTATTTACAACAGCATAATTTAAACCAAATAGTTTTTTAATGTTCAGGTAGGGAAAATATATGTATATCTGTTATATATTAAGAAAACTGAAATTTAACGTTTTTCTTATGTCAAATTTATGTAAATTTCGCGTCCTAAACCTCAAATAAGTTATGAAAACTAATTACTTGGCGTTAATAATGTTATTATTAACAACCTGTGCCTTTGCACAAACAAAAAAAACTTCGCAAAATCAGGCTGTGAACTCCACCAGTCTGTCTTCAGAAAATAAAATTGTTGTTCTCGATACTGTATTCTATACTTCTATGAGGCTTGAATGCCATTTGGATTCACCTCAGAATATAACAATAGTTGTCAAAAATAAAAACAATGAAGTTGTAGATACT
The DNA here is from genome assembly GCF_009848495.1 of Flavobacterium sp. MK4S-17. Taxonomy (GTDB): domain Bacteria; phylum Bacteroidota; class Bacteroidia; order Flavobacteriales; family Flavobacteriaceae; genus Flavobacterium. Next base: position 2,667 of record NZ_WWEP01000010.1, on the reverse strand, counting down.
CAGGAAACTAATGCGAACACTTCCGGTGTTTTTAAAATAGGGATTCCAAATATTGCTCCTGGAAAGTATATTTTAAATATACTGGGTTCTGAGGGCAAGCTGCTATATAATGGTGAAATCGAAAAATTAAAGTAACTGGATTTTAAGATGAGAAAAAATACTAAAAGATTAATACTTGGCTTATTTCTTTTTATAGGTAATATGGTATTGGCACAGGTTTCACCCGATTGTGCCACGGCGGTTCATATATGTGAGGACTCACCGCAAACAGGTGTTGTTGATGGCCTTGGAGATGATGATTTTCCGGGGGCTGGCGGTTCCGGCTGTTTAGGAGGTGGAGGTGGAGGAGCCACAACTGTGGAGTCAAATTCAGTTTGGTATAGTTTTACTATGCAGGCAGGAGGAGAATTTGGTTTTAATATTGTACCGGTTAATATGAACGAAGATTGGGATTATGCTCTATACGGGCCTTTCAGTTCTCCAATAGGTAACTGTGGTGCGAATTTAGGTGATCCTCTAAGATGTAATTATAGCCCGGTCAGAGGTCATACGGGGGTTGGTGTTAATCCAAACACTGGTACTGAAACAGCTACCTATGAGCCTTGGCTTCAGGTTTTGGAAGGAGAAACTTATATACTTCTTGTAAATAATTTTTCGGCTACCAACTCAGGTTTTACTATAAACTTTACAGGTTCTATATATGACAGCAACCCTACAGGGGTTTTAAATTGTGATGTGCCTTGTGATGTTACCCTTGGTGGTGATTTTGAACTTTGTCCTGGTGCTACAAAAAATATATTTGCTTATGTTACAGGAAATATTGATAATAATGAAAATGTTTATGAGTGGACAAGGGGTACAGAAGTTTTAAGTGAAACAGGAAATACAATTGTTGCTGACCAGCCTGGAGTGTACTCAGTAAAGGTTTTAAATAATGATTGTTTAAATGAGCCTACCGATACAATAACGGTTACCAGCCCAAGCCCGTTGCCCATAACGCCGGCTCCGGATATAGCGCTCTGTGTTACATCGCTGTCTCCGCCTTATACTTTTGATATATCTCAAAACACACCTATAATACTTAATGGGTTGAATCCTGCATTTTATCCTGTTACCTATTATGCTACCAGCTATCAGGATGCAATAAATGGTTATGATGATGGAATTATACCTGCTGCTCAGCTTTCGGCATATTCAGCAGAGCCTAACACTCCTATATATGCCAGGGTGGAGGATTATAATACAGGGTGTGCAACCGTAACAACATTTGAACTCGTTGTATCATTAGAGCCTACTGCCACTGCACCATCAAATCAGCAAAAATGTGATGTTGATAACAGCGGCGATGAAATTTTCGACTTAACTGAGGAGGAAGATGTTATATTGGGAGGGCAGAGTTCTATCGATTATGTAGTAACCTATCACACTACCCAGGCAGGCGCTACCAGTAATCCTGCAGCAGATGTTATACCAACTCCAGAAACGTTTAATGGAGCCAACCAAACTATTTATGTGCGGGTTTCGGGTGCAAGTGCCCCTGCGTGTTATGCCACTACATCTTTTGATCTTTCTATAATACCAACACCGCAGGTTATTGTACCTGCAGACGAAGAGGCATGTGATTCTTTTGAATTGCAGCCGCTTACTGTCGGTAATTATTATGACCAGCCAGCCGGTCAGGGTAATATGTTGCCTGCAGGTACTATTATTACTGCTACACAGGATATTTATGTTTATGCCGAATCTGGCACAACTCCTAATTGTACAAGTGAGGGTAGTTTTACAGTAACCATAAACCAGACTCCTGTAGCAGATAATATAGCTGATATTACAGTGTGTGATAGTTATGAACTACAGCCTTTAAGTGCTGGAAATACATATCACACAGCACCGGGCGGCGCTGGCACTGTGTTGCCTGCCGGTACTGTTATTACAGCTACACAGGATATTTACATTTATGCCGAAACAGGAACAACTCCTAACTGTACTGATGAAAGCATGTTTACAGTAACTATAGTGCCACTGCCTGTGGCAGATACTATGCCTAATGTTACAATGTGTGATAGTTATGAACTACAGCCTTTAAGTGCAGGAAACACATACCATACAGCGCCGGGCGGAGCAGGCACAATCCTTGCGCCGGGTACCTTTATAACTTCTACTCAGGATATTTACATTTTTGCTGAAACAGGAACAACACCCAACTGTACAGATGAAAGTATGTTTACAGTTACAATACTGCCAATTCCTGTAGCAGATAATCCTGCTGATGTTACAATGTGTGATAGTTATGAACTGCCACCATTAAATCCTGGGAATACATACCATACAGCACCAGGTGGCGCAGGAACAGTTTTACCTGCCGGTACTATAATAACTTCTACACAGGATATTTACATTTTTGCCGAAACAGCTACCACTCCTAATTGTACTGATGAGAATATGTTTACGGTAACTATTTTACCTTTACCTGTGGCAGATACACCTGCCAATGTTACAATGTGCGAAAGTTATGAGCTTCCGGCATTGAGTGCAGGTAATGTATATCGCACAGCACCCGGTGGTGCAGGTACATTATTGCCTGTGGGTACAATCATTACCACGACCCAGGACATTTACATTTATGCTGAGACGGGTACTACGCCGAACTGCACTGATGAGAGCATG
>NZ_WWEP01000018.1 GCF_009848495.1 Flavobacterium sp. MK4S-17 | reverse complement strand
GATTCGAACCTGCGACCTCCTGGTCCCAAACCAGGCGCGATGACCGGGCTACGCTACACCCCGAAAAGAAGCGGAGAGACAGGGATTCGAACCCTGGCGACGGTTGCCCGCCGACAGATTAGCAATCTGCTCCGTTACCACTCCGGCACCTCTCCTTTCCCGCTTAAAAAGATAGCTTTTATCCTTTTTTGCGGTTGCAAATGTAACTTTTTTATATTAATAACTGCAAGTATTTTTAAAGGTTTTTTAAATTTTTTTAAATGATAATTTAAAACCCGTTAACAATCAGTATATAGCATTATTTTATGCATTTAAGATAATCTATAAAAAATGATTCAGGATTGTATTTTTGCCCGTTGGAAGAGTTTTCAATTTCTTTGCGTATAGGATAATCCACCGTCTCGGATGCATATTTAACCCGCATGAAGGTAATGGGTGATTGTTCAAGTTCCTCAAACGAGCCTTTTGTAAACAGGAATGAGCCGGTTAGTATCCTTATATTATTTTTTTCAGTTTCGTCATATATAAGGCCGGAACATTGCTCATCAAGCGCATATATCAGTGTTATAATTTTGCCATTCATTAGCTGCAAGTATATCCTGGAGGCTTTATCAAGGCAGTACATTTTGGGGAAGTCCTTACTTTTTGACAGTTGCTGAAAATTAAGTATTGGTACCCCTTCGCTGTTGGTCAGGGAAAAGAAAAGGAATTGCGATGTACCTGCAAATGTTTTTTCATACAATAAATATTCCTTTGTTGATTTAAGCTGTTTGCCTTCCTCGGTTTCCATTACGGTGTATTCACATTCCTTTTGGGCAAAAACAGTAAATGATGTAAGTAGGGTTATTAGTAAAAGTATTCGCTTCATTATGCAGTTATTCATATTTTGGCGCAAAGTAATACTATTTTCTCATTTTGCCTATTGGTAGTAAAAAAAGCATATATATCGCCGCCGTCTTTAATTTTCCATTTTTTTTGCAATTCATCTGCACTTAAAGGAAAGTTGCGTGTGCTTATATTCATTTTTTTTCCTTCAATATGTTTTTTTATTTCAGCTTTGGTGTAAGGTACTATATTATTTACTGCAAAGCACCTGCCCGGAAATGCAATATGTTTATCTGAAGTATATAAATGGCTGTGCTGATGCAGTTTTTCTATTGAGAAATGTACAGAAACAGTGTTAAATGCCCCCGATTTCATTATGGCGCTATTGGGTTCATACAGGTACTTTTTAGGTAAGCCATACTGCGCTTCGGCTTCTGTCCCCATTATCGTTGCAAATGTGTTTTCTGCACCTTTGTTAATGTCTATGGTTTCCAGCATAGGGGAGCCTTTATACCCTTTTTCAAGTATCCATAGTAATTCTTTTACTTCATTATTAATCGCAACTACATGGATAGCCTTAACGGAATGCAATTCCCTAAGCCCGGCTGATATATCCAGTAAGGGAGCAGTTTTTATCATGATATTATGTGCAAACCTGAAATAAAAATCCAGTAAATAGGGTACATCAGGCAGGCAATCTTTAAGCATAAATACTTTGCCTTTGGCATCATGTCGGCGGGAGGGGTCTATATACAACCAGTCCCACTGGCGGTTTAGCAGCCTGAGTGCGTCAGTGCTATCCCCCGGTACACACTGAATGTTATCTGCCCCAAGCTCCTTAAAATTATGTGCGGCAATAGCAGATAGCTCAAGGTTAAGTTCGCAATGGGCAACTTCATTAACTTTTTTTGAAAAATAATAATCATCTATGCCAAAGCCACCCGTAAGGTCAATAAGGCTGTGGCCTGATATAAGCGATGCCTTATATCGGGCGGCAACTTCAGAGGATGTTTGCTCTACCGAAGTTTTGGAGGGATAAATTATATTTTTGGCAGTGTACCATGTAGGTAACTTTGTTTTTGCTTTTCCCCTTGCTGCAACCTGGTTTATTACCTCGGTCCATTCAATATATGGAAAGGGATTTTTTTTAAGGGCAAGCTGTGTTGCAGGTATGCCTTCATTTTTTATTATAAATTCCTGAATTTCGGGTTCAAGCAGTTTTGGGTTCAATTTAAATGTCTTTTGTTAGCATCCTTACTACAGGGTTGTTGGGGAAAAATTCTTTTGCTACAACCTTTATCACCGTATAAAGCGGCACAGCTACAATCATGCCCATAATGCCAAATACAAAACCGCTGGCCAATATAACCAGGAATATTTCAAGCGGATGGGAATTTACACTGTTGGAAAATATAAGCGGTGCACTTACATTATTATCAATTACCTGTGCAATGCTGTAGCCAATTACAACATACAGGGTTGTAGAGAGCATATCGCCCTGGGCATCTGGGGCTATAAAGCCAAGCATGGTTAAAATTATAACAAGTACAGTTGCAATAAGCGGGCCTATGTAAGGTATAATATTTAGGAAAGCTGTTATAAATGCAATTATAAATGCATTTTCCACACCAAAAATAAGCAGTACAATAAGGTATAGGATAAAAAGTATTGTCATTTGCAGTATAAGCCCGATAAAATAGCGGCTTAACAGATGGTTTATCTTTTCAAATGAGTTCAGTATCTTTTCTTCATGCGCGTCCGGTAAAAGCTTGCGTGCACTTTGGAGGAACAGTTTTTTATCTTTAAGGAAAAAGAAACTGATAAATACTACCGAAGCAACCCCAACACCAAACCCGCTTAAAGCTCCCAATAAGGAATTGATAAAATTTGGAATAAAATTAAAGTTAAGGCTTGACGTCAGGTCAGAGTCATTCAATAATTTTTGGGTATCAATATTATGGTCAGAAAAATAACTGTTTATCCTGTCTATAAGCTGTGTTACATCCTGCTCCAGTTGGGCTGTGTTGAGCAAGGAAAGGTTTTCACTCTGCGATATTATTAAAGGAACAAAAAGCATTACAAAACCTATAAGCACCAAAATAAAAAAAAACAGCGTAACAATTACAGCCAGAAGGTGCGGAAACTTAAGCTTGCGCTTAAAAAAGCGTATAACCGGTGAGGCAATCATGCTTACTATTAACGCAATTAGCAGGTAAATAATAACTGCTTTTATTTTATAAAGGAATAATACTGCTATATATAAGGCAAGGGCAATGCCTAAAGCCCTTAATATGCCATTAGCAATAGTTTTTGATGTAATCATACCCGGTTAGTTTAGTACCCCAATGTAAGAAAAAAAAATAATCCGATGTACCAATATTACTGCATTTTACTTGTAATATCATATAAGGCTACGCCAACAGCCTGCACCACATTCATGCTGCTGTTATTGCCAAACATTTCTATATGTGCAATTTGGTTTGCGTGCTTTAAAAGCACACTGTTTATCCCTGAAACCTCGCCACCGGCAATAAGGGCGACAGGTTTATTTGATGGCACATTTATTTTGGGGAGGGGAGTGCTGTTTTCGGTTATTTCCAGTGCAACAATTTCATAATTACCGCCAGATAAATAGCTGATAGCCTCTTCATGGTTTTTTATAACCAAATGTTCAACCATTAAGTGAGTATTCCGTGAAGTACGGTTTATTTTTCTGGGTGTAAGGGCAACCTCGCCTATAAAAATAATCTTTTCAACGCCAAAGGCTTCGGCTATGCGGAACAACGAGCCAATGTTAGGCTGAAATGTTATCCCGTCGCAAACCAATATCAGCGGAAATTTCCTTTTTTGGAAAAAGGTTTCGTGATGATTTAGCTGCCTTGGCATTAATTATTAAAAGCGTAATGAACAATATTAGCTCCCATTTTAAGGGCTTTTTCCCTCACTTCACGCGGGTCGTTATGTACTTCCTGGTCTTCCCAGCCGTCGCCGAGGTCGGTTTCCAGTGTGTATAAAAGCACCAGCCTGCCTTCGGCAAAAATTCCCCATGCCTGCGGAGCCTTGTTGTCGTGCTCATGTATTTTAGGCAAACCCTGCGGAAAAGAAAACGGGCCTTTAAAAATTTCATGGCTTGAAGGAACGGCAAGCAGTTCCTTATCGGGGAATATTTTTTTTATTTCTTTCCTTATAAATTTATCCATGCCGTAGTTGTCGTCTATATGCAGAAAGCCGCCACCGTTGAGGTAATTGCGAAGGTTGGCAACATCATTATCATTAAAAACAACATTGCCATGCCCTGTCATGTGTATAAAGGGGTACGAAAACAGGTCGGCACTTCCGGCTTCTACAGTGGCAATGCGCGGACTTATCTTTGTGTTGATATTAGCATTGCAAAATTTGGCAAGGTTGGGTAATGAAGTAGGGTTGCCATACCAGTCGCCACCACCGGAATATTTTAATACGGCTATTTCCTGCGCTATTATAAAAGCGGGCAGTGATAAAAGAAATAAACAGATAATCTTTTTCATATAAACAAAGATAATGAACTAAAACTATTCATTCACAAAAGCTACACTGTGTGCAGCCACAACAGCGGCAGTTTCTGTACGCAGGCGTGTATTGCCTAATGAAACAGGTATATAGCCCTTTTGTAAAGCCAACTCAATTTCTTTTGTAGAAAAATCGCCTTCAGGACCTATAAGTATGGTGATTTTGTGTTTAGGCTGTATTTCTGTTTTCAACAGTTTTTTATCAGTTTCCTCGCAGTGGGCTATAAAAAGCTGTCCTTCCTTTTCCTGTTCTATAAATTTGTTGCAGGGTACAGGCTCATTAAGTTTTGGGAGATAATACTGTAATGACTGTTTCATGGCACTTTGCAGTATCTTTTCAAAACGTTCTGCCTTGAAAACTGTACGCTCGGAATGCTCACAGATTATTGGTGTAATTTCACTTATGCCTATTTCGGTAGCTTTTTCTAAAAACCATTCGTAGCGGTCGTTCATTTTAATGGGTGCAACCGCAAGGTGCAGGTAATAGGGTAGTGGCTCATGCTGTTTGACCTCCAGTATTTTCACCTCACATTTTTTATCATTGGCAAAAACTATCTCAGATGTGAAAAGAGTACCTAAGCCGTTTGTAATCTGTATTTTATCACTTTCTTTTTTACGCAGCACTTTAACTATATGCCTGCTTTCCTCTTTATCAAAAGTAAAGCTGTTGCTGCCGGGTTGTATGTCAGGATTGTAAAATAACTGCATAATTAAAGTGCTATACGTGCCTTTGATACCACAGAGAAATCGTTAAACATTTGCTCCAGGTATTTATGATAGCCTACAATGCCTATCATAGCGGCATTATCGGTAGTATATTCAAATTTAGGTATAAAGGTTTTCCAGCCATATTTTTTTTCGGCTTCTTTCATGGCGTTGCGTATGCCGCTATTGGCAGATACCCCACCGCCTATGGCTACCTGCTTTATGCCTGTGTCTTTTACGGCCTGTTTTATTTTATCCATTAATATTTTTATAATGGTATATTGTATGGAAGCACAAATGTCTTTCATATTATTTTCAATAAACGTGGTATCTTCGGCAGTGCGTTTTTGTACAAAGTACAATATCTGCGTCTTTAATCCGCTAAAGCTAAAGTTAAGCCCAGGTACATTGGGTTTGGTAAATGGAAAAGCCTTTGGGTTTCCTTCCTGCGCATATTTATCTACCAACGGCCCACCCGGGTAAGGGAGCCCAAGTATTTTGGCACTTTTATCAAAAGCCTCACCCACAGCATCATCAGTAGTTTCACCTATAACCTCCATATCAAAATAGCTATTGACTTTAACTATCTGGGTATGCCCGCCGCTTATAGTAAGGGCAAGGAAAGGAAATTCAGGTTTGTCATAACCCTCCTCATCTATAAAATGGGCAAGTATATGTGCCTGCATATGGTTTACCGCAATTAGCGGGATATTTAAAGCCTGTGCCATTGATTTAGCAAAAGAACTGCCCACAAGCAAGGATCCCATGAGTCCCGGCCCCTGTGTAAATGCAATAGCATTTAATTGGTTTCGGCTTATGTTTGCCTTGTTTAAAGCAACATCTACCACAGGTACAATGTTTTGCTGGTGCGCACGCGAAGCAAGCTCAGGCACAACACCGCCATATTCCTCATGAACCGACTGCCTTGCCACAACATTTGACAGTACTTTGCCGTTTTGCAATACAGCAGCGGCTGTGTCATCGCAGGAACTTTCAATAGCTAATATATAAATAGGCTGTTCTGTCATAACTAAGGCATGGAATTTGAGTTTTAAAAATGGCCTGCCTCGGGCTTTGCAAATAGTAAAAATTCCTACTTTTGCTACAAAAACCGCAAAGGCTGCCAAAAGGCAAATTTAAAACAAATAGCAGTATCAAAAAATTTAAAAAAATACTTATACGCACCATTATAGGCATAGTCCTGTTTTTGCTGCTGCTTGGCATAGCTTTATCATTACCTTTTGTACAAACCCGTATTGCCCGTTATGCCGCCAATACCATTAATGAAGATTTTGGCACACATATACAGATAAACAAAGTTGCCATTACACTGTTTGGCAGCGTTAAGTTAAAGGGTGTTTTGGTGCTGGACCACCATAATGATACTTTAATATCGGCTTCTAAACTGCAAACCAACCTGCTTAGCTTCCGCAATGCCGCGAAAAGTAACCTGCAATTTGGAGATATCAAGGCGGATGGCCTTATTTTTCACCTGAAGACATATAAAAATGAGGAAACAACCAATCTTGATGTTTTTGTAAATGCTTTTGATGATGGCAAGCCGGGGTCAGGCAAATTCAGGCTCAGGGCAAAGAATCTTGATGTAACCAACAGCAGGTTCAGGCTGACAAATGAAAATAACGCTACAGCAAAAATACTTGATTTTAAAAAGCTTAACGGCAACCTTGATAATTTTTATATTAAAGGGGGCGATGTAAGTACCGACATACAAAAGCTTTCACTGCTGGACCACAGGGGGCTTTTTGTAGAGAACCTTAAGGCTGGCTTTGCCTACACAAAAACCAATATTGTACTGAATAACCTTAATCTTGTAACTTCTGAATCCAAACTTTCAGGTGCAGTTAAGCTTACCTATACAAGGGAGGATATGAAAGATTTTGTTAATAAGGTTAAGTTTGATTTCAGGGTGGACAAGGCAAGTATTGCTTCCAACGAGCTTAATTATTTTTATAATGAGTTTGGCAAAAACCAGAAATTTTACCTTTCCACTACTTTAGAGGGGCCGCTTAATAACTTTGTGCTTCATAACCTGCGGTTGCTGGACGATAACCGCTCCGAGATTATTGGTGAAGTAAATTTCAGGCAGTTATTTAGCAAGCAGGGCCCCGGTTTTTATATGGATGGCAATTTTGACCGTGTGTCATCGGATTATAATACCCTCAGGAATATTATGCCGGGTATTTTGGGGAAAAGCCTTCCGGCAGTTTTGGAAAAACTTGGCAGGGTTGACCTGGTGGGTAATGTGCTGCTTACTAAAAAAGACCTGCAAACCGATTTATATGTAATGTCGGCTTTGGGAGAAGCTGATGCAAAACTTTCCATAGCTGATTATAACAAGCCTGACCTTGCTACATATAAAGGCATTATTGACCTTGATGCATTTAATATAGGTGCAGTTATAGATGATAAAAGCATTGGCAGGGCTACAGCCCATCTTAATGTTAACGGCAAAGGGTTTAACCAAAAATCATTAAACACAGTAGTAAAAGGCGATATTAAGAGTTTTGTATTCAACGGATACAACTATACGAAAATTGATGTTGACGGGCGCATGAAATGGCCTTACTTTAAGGGTTATGTAAACAGTAATGACCCTAACCTTATGATGTCGTTTGACGGGCTTGTGGATATGAGCAAAGCAAGGAATAATTATGACTTCCATGCGCAGATTGACTATGCTGACCTTGTGTTGCTTAACTTTATGAAAGAGGATACGCTTTCAATATTTAAGGGCGATTTACTGTTTGATGCATCGGGAAACAATTTAAACAATTTAGCAGGCAAGCTCCAGATTTCAAGGCTTTCTTACCAAAACAGCCTTGACAGTTATTATTTTGAGGACTTTTTTATAGAGTCTTCTTTTGATGATAAGAATATAAGGACAATAACCGTAAACTCCAAAGATATAGTAGAAGGCAGGGTTAGGGGTATTTATGATACCAAAGAGCTGCCAGAGCTTATAGAAAATGCACTGGGAAGCCTTTATACAAACTATTCCCCGCATAAAGTTAAAAAGGGGCAGTTCCTAAATTTTGATTTTACCATTTACAATAAAATAGTTGAAATACTTTTACCTGATGTAGATGTTGGTGCCAACACCACACTGCGGGGCAGGATAAATGCTGATAAAGGAGATTTTCAGTTGCTTTTCAATTCGCCTAAGATATCAGTCAGTGAAAATTATTTTAATAATATACGGATAGATGTCAATAACAAAAACCCTTTGTACAATGCTTACGTAAGCATGGACAGCCTTCGTACCAATTTATACAAGGTTTCTGATTTCAGCTTGATTAATGTTACGCAAAATGACACCCTTTACCTTCGCACAGAGTTTAAAGGCGGTAATGATGCCAGGGACTTTTTTAACCTTAACCTTTACCATACTATTGATAAGGATAACAAATCGGTGGTGGGTTTCAAAAAGTCGGAGGTTAACTTTAAGGACTACCTGTGGTACCTTAATGAAAACGATTCCCGAGATAATAAAATAGTTTTTAATAAAAAACTGACTGATTTTACCATTGATAAGATATCACTTTCGCATAACGACCAAAAAATGGAAGTGGGCGGTGTTATAAGGGATTCCACCTATAAAGATTTAAAACTCTCATTTAAAGATGTTGACCTTGAAAAAATAACCCCGTCACTGGATAGTATTAATTTCAGCGGACTTCTTAACGGTGAGGTAAGCCTTAAACAAAACCGCTCGGAATTCCAGCCCACATCTACGCTTATTATTAATGATTTAAAGATTAATAAGCATTTGCTGGGCGACCTGGATTTACAGATTTATGGTGACAGGTATTTGAAAAAATTTAATGTTAGTTCCTCAATATTCAGGAATGACGAGGAAGCATTATATACATCAGGTACAATAGAAGTTGACAATCAGCAAACCAACCTGTCGCTTGATGCCAGCTTTACTGATTTTGATATAGGCTTCCTTGAGGTTTTCCTGCATTCAGTATTCCCCGAAATGCGGGGAAAGGCATCGGGCAGGGCAGCTATAGTAGGTAATATTAAAAGCCCGGAAATTGATGGTCAATTGTACCTAAAGGATGCAGGCCTGAAAGTGGGCTACCTTAATACCGATTATAATTTTGAGCAAAACTCTATAGTTAATATAACCGAGCGCCTTATTTTGTTCAGGAATATTGAGCTTACCGATACAAAATATAATACAAAGGGCAGGCTGAACGGCAGCGTAAAACACAATATATTTAAAGACTGGGAACTGGATTTGAGCCTTACCAGCGACAGGATGCTTGTACTGGATACGGAAGATAGTGATGAGGCCTTATATTATGGTACTGCCTTTATAGAGGGAACTGCATCAATAATGGGGCCTACAACAGCCCTGAATATAGATGTACAGGCAACTTCTGCCAACGGTACAGATATTAAAATACCTATAAATAATACGTCAGGTGTCGGCAACAGTTCTTTTATTCACTTTACCAGCCCCGAAGAAAAGAAAAATAAAGGCAAAGGCATACAGGAAATTGCCACCCGTACCTACAAAGGGCTCGAAATGAATTTTGACCTTACTATAACACCTGATGCGCACCTGGAGGTAATTATAGATAAGAACACCGGGCATAGCCTTATGGCAAATGGCAACGGTAACCTGTTGCTGGAAATAAATACGTTGGGTAAGTTTAATATGTGGGGCGATTTCCAGGTTAGGGAAGGGTTGTATAACTTTAAATACGGGGGGCTTCTGGACAAAAAATTTGTTGTGCGGGAAGGCGGTTATCTGGTTTGGGAAGGCGATCCTACAAAAGCAAGGCTAAACCTTGAGGCAGTTTACAAAACCCAGGCAAATCCCTCAATTCTACTGGAAAACCCTAATTTTAACCGTAACATACCTGTTGAGGTGGTTATTATGCTGAATGGTAACCTTAGCAATCCGCAGCCAGACTTTGCAATTGAATTTCCAAGTGTTAGTTCTGTCGTAAAATCAGATTTGGAATACAGGCTTAGCGATAATGATATGAGGCAGCGGCAGGCACTTTCGCTATTATATTCAAGAACGTTTTTAAGCCCTACCAACGCTAACTCTGTAGCTTATGGAAGTTTGTTTGAAACAGCCAGTAGCTTGTTCAACGATATTTTTGCCGATGATGACAGTAAGGTACAGGTAGGTTTTAACTATGTACAGGCAGACAGGAACCCTTATGTAGAAACCAATTCACAACTGGGGCTAACGCTTTCCTCACAAATAAATGACAGGATTACAATAAACGGGCAGCTTGGTGTGCCTGTGGGTGGGGTTAATGAATCGGTTATTGTGGGTAATGTGGAAATACAACTGCGCCTTAATGAAGACGGTACATTAAAAGCAAGGGTATTTAACCGTGAAAATGATATTAACTTTTTAGGGGAAGGTATAAATTATACACAGGGTGTAGGTTTAACTTATGAGGTTGATTTTGATACTTTCCGCGAGCTTTTACGTGAAATATTTAAAAAGGCACAGAAAAAGGAAACAGATACTAATAACCCTGCCAATGATATACCGGACTCCGACCTTTCGCCGGAATTTATTAAATGGACTGAAAGCAGGAATAAGAAAAAACAAAATAATCAAAACCAGCCTAACAGGATACCGGAAACTGATTAATCTGTAATTTTTATCAGATAATATTTTATTATACAAAAAAAAGCAGCTTATAATTCAATATATAAGCTGCTTTTTAGTTTTAAATATTATAAATGTAAGAAAAACTTATTAACGAAAACGTTTGAAATGTTACAGATTTATTAATGGATTGCAAAAACGAATAAATTAATGATATAAAATTATTAATTTTACAATCAAATATTAAAAAATGTCAACAAAAGTGAAAAAAATAGGCGTGCTGACATCCGGGGGAGACTCGCCCGGAATGAATGCTGCTATCAGGGCCGTGGTGCGTACCTGTGCTTACCATAACGTAGAATGTGTGGGCATATACAGGGGGTATCAGGGTATGATTGAAGGCGATTTTAAAGAAATGGGACCCCGTTCGGTAAATAATATAATTAACAAGGGAGGTACAATACTTAAATCGGCAAGGTCTAAAGAATTCATGACAGAAGAAGGCCGTAAAAAAGCATATGAAAATTTAAAGTCGGCTGGTATTGAAGCACTGGTTGTAATTGGCGGTAACGGCAGTTTTACAGGCGGGCTTCTTTTTAATAAAGAATTTGGTTTCCCCGTTATAGGCATACCCGGCACTATTGATAATGATATTTACGGTACCAGCTTCACCTTGGGGTATGACACCGCACTTAACACAGTAGTGGAAGTTATAGATAAAATAAGGGACACAGCCAGTTCGCACAACAGGCTTTTCTTTGTAGAGGTTATGGGGCGCGATGCGGGGCATATAGCACTTAATGCAGGTATAGGCGCAGGTGCCGAGGAAATACTGATACCTGAAGAGGATATGGGGCTTGACAGGCTTTTGGAATCACTAAGGAAAAGTAAGGCATCAGGAAAATCGTCAAGCATAGTGGTTATTGCAGAGGGCGATAAAATAGGCAAAAATGCATTTGAGCTTAAAGATTATGTGGAGGAAAACATGCCTGAATATGATGTGCGTGTTTCCATACTTGGGCACATGCAGCGTGGCGGTTCGCCTTCGTGTTTTGACAGGGTACTGGCCAGCAGGCTGGGCGTTAAGGCTGTAGAAACAATACTGGAAGGAAAATCCAACTATATGGTTGGGCTTATAAAAGACGAAATTGTACTTACGCCACTGGAACAGGCGGTTAAGGGCAAATCGCAGATTGATAAAGAATTAATAAGAGTTTCGGACATAGTTTCGATATAATTAAAGATAAACTAAAATCACAAACAAATGGCAACAGTAAAATTAGGAATAAATGGTTTCGGTAGAATAGGTCGCATCGTATTCCGCGAAACCATGAACAGGGATAATGTAGAGGTAGTAGCTATTAATGACCTTCTTGATGTAGATCATTTAGCTTACCTTTTAAAATATGACTCTGTACACGGAAACTTTAAAGGAGATGTTGAGGTTAAAGACGGTAACCTTTATGTAAACGGGAAACAAATAAGGGTAACAGCAGAAAAAGACCCTGCAGTACTTAAATGGAATGAAGCAGGTGTTGATGTAGTAGCCGAATGTACAGGTATTTTTACAACACTTGAAAAAGCACAGGCACATATTACCGGCGGTGCAAAAAAAGTGATTATTTCTGCACCATCGGCAGATGCACCTATGTTTGTAATGGGGGTTAACCATGAAAAGGCAACCGCGGCCGATACTATTGTATCAAATGCATCATGTACTACAAACTGCCTTGCGCCACTTGCAAAGGTTATTAATGATAACTTTGGTATTGAGGAAGGCTTAATGACAACCATACATGCTACAACAGCTACACAGTTAACTGTTGACGGCCCTTCAAGGAAAGATTTTCGTGGCGGGCGTGCTGCCTTACTTAATATAATACCTGCAAGTACAGGTGCGGCAAAAGCAGTAGGTAAAGTAATACCTGAACTTAACGGCAAGCTTACAGGTATGTCTATGCGTGTTCCTGTAGCTGATGTATCGGTAGTTGACCTTACCGTTAAACTTAAAAAAGAAACTTCTTATGAGGAGATAATGAGCGTGCTTAAAAACGCTTCAGAAACTTCTATGAAAGGTATTCTTGGCTTTACGGAGGATGATGTAGTATCACAGGATTTTATTTCAGATTCAAGGACAAGTATTGTAGATGCCAAAGCAGGTATAGGGCTTAACTCTACTTTCTTTAAAATTGTATCCTGGTATGATAATGAGTACGGGTATTCAAGCAAGCTTATAGACCTTGCTGCGCATATAGCGTCTCTTTAATATTATTATCCCGCCTGTACATTTGTAAAGGCGGGATTTTTTATTTTTATAAGCGAAAGCCAAACCCAAAGCTTAACCTTAATTAAACTTAAAAATATAACTAAACCCACAAACTTAACTTAAAACTAACTCAAAAAACTAACCCAAAAAACTAACCCAAAAAATCAAAATGAAATTATTAGTAGACAGTGGTGCCACAAAAGCTGACTGGATTGCCCTTGATGACAACGGCAACAGGTTATTTACCACACAAACATTAGGCCTTAGCCCCGAAGTTATTGGTAAGGAAGAGGCCATAGAAAGACTGGAAGCGCGCTTTGATATTTATAATAACAGGAACGATGTTACAAGCCTTTATTTTTATGGTGCAGGTTGCGGTACCGACAGGATGAAGAAGTTTATGACCGACATTTTCCGTGAGTTTTTTCCAAAAGCTGAGGTTTCTGTTAAAGAAGATACCTATGCGGCAGCCTATGCCACAAACCCTGCAAAAGATAAGGCTATTATATGCATACTGGGCACAGGCTCTAACTGCAGTTATTTTGATGGCGAGGAGCTGCACCAAAAGGTACAGTCTTTAGGCTATATTGCCATGGATGATTGCAGCGGTAACAGGTTTGGCAGGGATTTGCTTCGTGCTTATTACTTTAATAAGATGCCAAAGCACCTTTCGGAAATTTTTGAAAAAGAATATGACCTTGACCCGGACACGATAAAGCATAATTTATATAAAGAGCCTAATCCTAACGCATATCTTGCTACATTTGCAAAGTTTCTTATACAGCATAAAGATGATACCTTTATAAGGTCGCTTATTTTTGATGCAATGCAGGTGTTTATTGATAATTATATAACACAATATGAAAATGCGCACGAAGTGCCTGTGCACTTTGTAGGCTCTATTGCATTTTACCTGAAGGCCGAGCTTGCCGAAATAATGGCAAAAAACAACCTGAAGCTGGGTAATGTGCTAAGAAGGCCGATTGACGGGCTTATTGAGTACCATAAACTGGATTAACAATATAAAATGGAAATAGCTATTATTGCACACGATGGCATGAAGGCCGAAATGGTGCAGTTCCTTAATAAAAACAAGGATATACTTATTAAAGAAGGCATAAAGCTGATTGCCACAGGCACAACCGGAAGCAAGGCCGAAAAAGCCGGGTTTAAAGTAAAAAAAATGCTTTCAGGCCCATTGGGCGGCGATGCGCAGATAGCAGCAAGGGTTGCGGAAGGAAAAACCAAAATGGTTTTCTTTTTTAAAGATCCTTTGGCAAGCCACCCACATGAGGCAGATATAAATATGCTGATAAGGGTTTGCGATGTGCACAATGTGCCGCTGGCCACAAACCCTGCCAGTGCCGAGTTGTTCCTCCGGGCTATTTCACAGCAATCATAGATATTTCCACATTAACATTTTTAGGCAGGCATGCCACCTGAACCGTTTCTCTTGCAGGAGCGGTTTTTTCATTAAAATAATTCCCGTAAACTGAGTTTATGCGGGAAAAATCATTCATGTCGCTTATAAATATAGTAGCCTTTATTACATTTTCAAAAGTCATTTCGGCAGCTTCAAGAACAGCTTTCATATTTTCCATTACCTGCTTTGTTTCTTCTTCTATAGAACCAAGCACCAGTTCACCGCTTTCAGGATGAATTGCAATCTGGCCTGAGGTGTATAAGGTATTGCCTGAAAATATAGCCTGGCTGTATGGCCCGATAGGCGCGGGTGCCTTATCGGTAAAAATTACTTTTTTCATAAAGTTGGTTGTTATATTATTTATTTAAGAAGTACTATCGTAATACCCTGTCAGGAACCTGGCGTTTTTCCCACTTAATATCGCTTAATACAGATGATTTGATGCCTATAAAGAACGACCAGTATTTATTAACGCCCATAGGTACCCAGTTAAAGTCCATCCTCCAGCTTAAAAGGTCGCGTTCAAAACGCAGCTGGGTAAAAGTAACCCCCTTTTGTACAAAATCATAACCTGTTGAAAAGCCCATTTTCCATTTGGGCGTAATATCCATATTACCCGATACCATTATTGAGTTTCCTGTAATTTCCTTTTGCCTTCGCGCGTTGGAGTAGGTAAGGGAATAGGCAAGCCTTAAGTCCCATGGTAGTTTGGCATTATAAAAACCTCCCGAACTTTTATCTTCGGTTGTATTTTCTTCCTCTTCATCAAACATGCTGGTACGGTTATCGCTCAGGTCGGTTGCTGTACCAAAAAGGTCGTCTTCACGGCCACCGTTACGCGCTGTTTGGCTATCCTTATTGTTTCCTGCACCCGATTGGCCGTCTTTACTGCTGTAGGAGTAATTAACGGTAAAGTTTGCCTGTGTAAGCCTGAAAAGGCTGCCTCCGTTGTTTATATTATAAGTATCAATCCTTCTGCCGGCATTATCTAAGGCATAAGGATCTAGTATAGATGTAAAGTTAACATTCATTTTATCTTTTAGCAGGTTAGTACCTGCCGATACCCTTAATTCTGCCCAGTTTAATGAGTCGGCTGCCATATCATAAGCCGTCTGGAAATTAAGGTTATTTAGCAGCATTATCTTTTTAGGCTCGGTAGCTGTTTCATCTTCATCGTTTCTAACCTTTGCCTCAAAGGTGTTATTTACGCCTATGCCTATACTGCTGGCGTACCTGTTGCCCGGTGTGCCGAAAAGCCCCCCTTCAAAACGGCTGTATTCCCTGTAGGTGGTTCCGGCGGCATCAATAGGGTGAATATCCCAGTATTGGTCAAAAGATGGGGTATAGGTATAGGACACTGACGGGCGTATTACGTGGCGTATAGCCTGTATTTTTTTATCTTCGCCAAAATTAAAAGTACCATATATGGTAGTACCTATGCTTGAAGAGAAGTTGTAGGTACGGAAAGAATCAAAACCCCTAACATCGCGCACAACCAAAGTATCGGTATATTCTTTCCTTATAGTATTAAAAACCCATGTTTCCTGATAGTTTGTACTCGCAGAAACACTAAAATATTTAAAAATCTTAAAGTTAGTTGATAATGGGATGGTATGCTGAAAGCCAGTACGTGCGTCCCTGAACATTTCCGGCTTAAAGAAAAGCGAATCTGTAGTCTGGATGCTATTTTCGCCACGCACCGTATATTGCAGGTTTATATTTTTAAAAATACCTTTTTTAGGCTCATCGTCCGAAGCAAAAGGGAATATCCTGTCAACGCTGGCCTGGAAGGTTGGCAGGCTCATGTCAATCCTTTCGGTATTGGTATTTTGGGAATGCCTTAATGCTGCCGATATATTTACCTGCGGTACAGTGCGTATTGTTCCTGTATAGGAAATAGAGGAAGTAAGTGTATTATTCAATGAGGCACCAATATTACTGGTATTTAACGACTGCCTGAAGTACTGTGACGAAGCCACGTTTACATTTGCAGTAAACCTGTGGTTAGGGTTGGCCTTAGGGTCCTGGTTATGTGTCCACTGGATGCTGTATTGCCTAGTCTTGGCATAATTGGGGAAACCTCTTTCGCTTTGCACAGTATTTTCAAAACGTAGGTTTAGGTTACCGTTAAACTTATAGCGCAGGCCGTAGTTGGACTGGAACCGTAGCCCGTAGCTGCCATTGGTATAATAGTCGCCCAACACCGTAAGGTCATAATAATCACTTAGGGCAAAATAATAACCCCCGTTCTGCAAAAAGTAACCCCTGGTATTATTCTCGCCAAAAGTAGGGACTATAAAACCGGATTCGGCTTTATCCGTCATCGGGAAAAATGCAAACGGTAGTGCCAGTGGTGTGGGCACATCGGCAATAACCATGTTAGTAAAGCCTACCACTACCTTTTTACCCGGCACAAGCTTAATCCTGTCCGTATAAAAGTAATATTCAGGATCGTCAATATTTTTTGATGTAGTAAAGCGTGCACCTTTTATAAAGTAAACCGAGTCGTTTTCCTTTTTTGTAATCTCGCCCTTTATTCTGAACTCTCCCTGGTCTGACCTCGAATTCCAAACCCTTGCCTTTTTTGTTTTGGTATTAAAATGTATGGAATCGGCTTCTACCACATTGCTTCCCTGTTTAAAATAGGGTAGTTGCGAGTAGTTGCCCAAAGAATCTTTTATACGGCCTGCATACACTTCATCCTTTTCATAATTCATTATAATTATGCCTGCCTTTAGTTCAATATCCTTATAATACAGTTCGGCCTCATTATACAGGGTAAGCTCTTTTTTCTTTTGGTCAAGCTTTTCATAGTCCTTTGCTTTCCTCTTTATAATAGCATCAAGCCCTGATTTATTTTTTTTAACACTGTCATTTTTTACAGGCTTAATGGTATCCTGCAATGCAATTGTTATAGTATCTTCTGCTGCGGGTTTAATGGTATCATTCTCTTTTACAGTGGGTATCGGTTTTGTTTTTACAGGTATTTCCTGCGCCGAAATTTTAAAGCATCCCGTTGTTAGGAAAAATGATAATAAAACGATATGAAATAAGTTTGTACGCAACGGTTTTAATACTATTTTTGTAAAAATGTGGCTTATTTTTTGAAGTGTCAAACTTACGATATTTTTGGTAAAATTGAACAGCAAATATAAATAACCATATAACCCATACCTAAGAGGAATAATATCAATATTACAATGAGAGGGAACTTGAAATTAAAACTGGCTTTTATCGCATTTATTATACTGGGCAACGTGTCTTTCGGGCAGCAGGCTTCCAAATTTAAAGTTGTGCTGGATGCCGGCCACGGCGGAAAAGACTATGGGGCTATATATCATGGTTTTATAGAAAAGAATATAGCACTTAATGTAGCACTTAAGGTGGGCAGGCTATTAGAAAAAGATCCATCTGTACAATTGGTATATACACGCAAGACGGATGTATTTATTGAGTTGACAGAAAGGGCTAATATTGCTAACAACAACAATGCAAATATTTTTGTTTCCATTCACTGTAACGGTGCCGCCAATCAAACCGCATACGGTACTGAAACGTTTGTAATGGGTATTACGCGTAATGCTTCAAACCTTGAGGTGGCTAAAAAGGAGAATGCCGTGGTTACCATGGAGAAGGATTATAAAATCAAGTATAAAGGCTATGACCCTAATTCGCCCGAATCGTTTATAGGGCTTAAAATTATGCAGGAAGAATACCTTGACCAGAGTATTGAACTGGCAAGCAAAATAGAAACAGCCATAAGCACCGACCTTAAAAGAAAAAGCCGAGGTGTAAAGCAGGCAGGTTTCCTTGTGCTTCGCGACATTTATATGCCCAGGGTTTTGGTAGAGCTTGGCTTTATTTCCAATAAAAATGAAGGGAATTTCCTTAATTCGGAGGCTGGTCAGGACAAATTGGCTGAAGGGATTGCTGAGGCAATACTAAGCTACAAGAAGGAATATTTTATACCTATAGGCAGTACCGATTACCAAGAACCTGCTGTAGTAAAAGAAACAAAACCCAAAGCTGAGGTGGTGGAACAGAAACCCGCAGCTAACCCGGAAACGGCAAAAGGTGTGGTTTTTAAAGTACAGATTGCAGCAAGCGGGAAAAACCTGGAACTTGTGCCTGAAAACTTTAATGGGCTTAATGACCTTTCAAAAGATGAAAGTACTTCTGTAATAAAATATTTTTACGGGCAGACTTCGGACTATGCGGCATCAAGGCAACTTCTTGATGAAGCGAAATCTAAAGGGTTTACCTCGGCATTTGTAGTAGCTTTTAAAGACGGTAAAAAAATATCGTTGCAGGAAGCTTTAAAATAATATTCACATTTTAATAAATATATTTGTCCTACATTTGTTAAAAAATAACCTATTTTGAAAGTAACAAGAGAAGTAAAAACAGCCATACTGGTTATAGGAGCAATACTGGTATTTATTTGGGGGTACAGTTTTTTAAAAGGAAGGGATTTATTTAATTCCTACAAAACCTTTTATGTGGTGTATAATGATGTGGAAGGGCTTTCACCTTCTGCTCCCGTAACGCTTAACGGACTTACGGTTGGGCAGGTAACAGGAATAACATTTACTGACCATGCCACAGGAAAACTAAGGATTGAAATGCAGGTAAAAACAGATTTTCCTATATCTAAAACCAGTCATGCAACATTATATGAGCCCGGCTTACTGGGAGGAAAACAGATAGCAATAATACCGGATACCGATAACCGTGAACTGGCCGAAAGTGGAGATTACCTTGTAGCAGGCTTGAAACCGGGTATGCTGAGTGTTGTGGGTGAAAAGCTTTCCCCGTTACAAACAAAGGTGGAAGCAACTGTTGTAACTGCCGACAGCCTTTTAACCAGCCTTAATAATGTGTTTGATGAAAGGACACAGGAAAATATTCATGTTGCCATAGCGGAACTGAGCAATACCATGAAGGAATTCAGCAAGGCGGCCCGTTCCGTAAACGGTATGGTGGCAAGCAACAGGGAAAATATAGACGGAACATTAAGCAACCTTAATGCAACTACTGAAAATCTTGCTAAAATTACAGATTCAATAAATTCTGCCAACCTTGCCCACACTGTAAGGAGGCTTGAGCATACCCTTGCTAATGTTGACAGCATTATAAGCGATGTTGAGCACGGCAAAGGCTCTATTGGAAAATTGCTTAAAGATGACTCGATGTACAACAATCTTGACGGGGCATCTAAAGAACTGAAGGAACTCCTTGCCGATATAAAAAACAACCCAAAGCGCTATGTGCATTTTTCAATATTTGGCAAAAAGGGTACACCTTATGAAGAAACAAAAAAATAACCATTGCTAAAGCAGGCTTATCTTTTACTATGAGTTATATAGACAATATTTTATTTGTACTGATTTTTGCCGCAGGCATAGGCTTTTTTGCCTTTAATGTAAAAAAGCTTATCCGTAATATAAAGCTGGGCAGGGATGCCGACCGTTCAGATAATCCCGGTGCGCGCTGGGGCAACATGGCACTTATTGCGTTAGGACAGTCAAAAATGGTTAGGCGGCCTGTTGCGGGCATATTGCACATTATAGTTTATGTAGGCTTTGTTATTATTAATATTGAACTGCTGGAAATAGTTATTGATGGTATTTTTGGTACCCACAGGCTGTTTTCATTCATGGGCGGCTTTTATGGGTTTTTAATAGGCTTTTTTGAAATATTAGCTTTTGCGGTTATTTTTTCAGTAGTTGTTTTCTGGATAAGGAGAAATGTTATAAAGCTTTGGCGTTTTGCACATGGCGACCTTAAAGGCTGGCCGCATAACGATGCCAATTATATTCTGTATTTTGAAACAGTATTAATGTTGCTGTTCCTTACTATGAATGCTGCTGACCATTATTTACAGGGAGTTGGCGCCGATCATTATGTACAGGCCGGTGCATTTCCAGTTTCTGGGTTTATATCGCCGTTGTTTGAAGGGATGTCGCAGGACACGGTTATAATTATTGAACGTGCTGCGTGGTGGCTTCATATAACAGGTATATTAATATTTATGAACTACCTGTATTATTCAAAACACCTTCATATCCTTCTGGCTTTTCCAAACACATATTATGCAAACCTTAAGCCTAAAGGTAAATTTGAAAACCTTGAATCGGTAACCAATGAGGTAAAGCTTATGATGGACCCGAATGCAGACCCTTTTGCTGCTGCCCCGCCAGCTGCCGAAGGAGATGTGCCGGCAAAGTTTGGTGCGAGTGATGTTCAGGATTTAAACTGGGTGCAGCTTATGAATGCTTATACCTGTACTGAATGTGGCCGCTGTACGGCATCCTGCCCTGCCAACCTTACCGGTAAAAAATTATCTCCACGAAAAATAATGATGGATACCCGCGACAGGCTTGAAGAAGTGGGTAAAAATATAGATAAAAATAAAGGCACATTTGTAGAAGACGGTAAAACACTACTTTTTGACTATATAACGCCCGAAGAGATTTGGGCCTGTACTACCTGCAACGGTTGTGTTGAGGCATGCCCGGTTAATATTGATCCGCTTTCAATCATCATGGATTTAAGGAGGTTCCTTGTAATGGAGCAAAGTGCTGCCCCAACAGAGCTTAACGGCATGATGACAAATGTTGAAAATAACGGCGCACCATGGCAGTACAGCCAGATGGACAGGTTAAACTGGAAAGAAGAGCTATAATGAAGAAAGAAGATATAGATAAAAACTTGCAGCCCCTAACCGAAAATGGGGAGCATGTTAGCCCCATACTTCCACCGGGAATAAAGAATTACCTTATAGATATTGACGGTACTATTTGTGATGATATACCAAATGAGGAGCCGGAGCGTATGGTAACTGCAGAAGTATATCCTGATGCACTGGAAACCTTAAACAGGTGGTATGACGAAGGGCATATAATATACTTTTTCACTTCCAGGACAGAAGCACACCGTGAAGTAACGGAAGAATGGCTTAACAGGCATGGTTTTAAATACCATGGCATGCTTATGGGCAAGCCACGAGGTGGTAATTATCACTGGATTGACAACCACCTTGTAAAAGCTACAAGATACCGAGGGAAATTTACAGATTTAATTGACAAAGCGGTTACCATACAGGTTTTTGATGATGGTAAGCACGATGAAGATGAGATATTATAAGATATGGCAGAAGAAATTTTGACAGTTCCGACTATGGCCGAAATGATGGCGCAGGGAAAACAGCCCGAAGTTCTTTTTTGGGTTGGCTGTTCCGGCAGTTTTGATGACAGGGCCAAAAAAATAACAAAAGCATTTGTAAAGCTGCTTAACCAGGCAAATGTATCGTTTGCAGTATTGGGAACAGAGGAAAGCTGTACGGGCGACCCTGCAAAGAGGGCAGGGAATGAGTTTTTGTTTCAGATGCAGGCCATGATGAATATACAGGTGCTGGATGGGTATGAAGTAAAAAAGATAGTTACGGCATGCCCGCATTGTTTTAATACAATTAAAAATGAATATCCCGGCTTAGGCGGTAATTATGAGGTGGTGCACCACACACAATTTCTAAAATCGCTGCTGGATGAAGGAAGGCTAAGCATAGAAGGCGGGCAGTTTAAAGGAAAACGCATAACTTTTCATGACCCTTGCTATTTAGGCCGTGCCAATAATATATATGAAGCCCCGCGCGACCTTATTGAAAAACTGGATGCTGAACTGGTGGAAATGAAACGTTCGCGCAGGAACGGCCTATGTTGTGGTGCAGGTGGTGCACAAATGTTTAAGGAGCCGGAACCCGGCCGTAAGGATGTGAATGTGGAGAGGACTGAGGATGCCCTTGAAACACAGCCGCAGATTATAGCTGCAGGATGCCCTTTTTGCAATACCATGCTTACAGATGGTGTTAAGGCTAAAAACAGGGAAGCCGAAATTGAAGTTATGGATGTGGCAGAACTTATTGCCAATGCAAAGGATTTATAATTATGTATGTACCTTTTGAAACGCTGCCGGAAGAATCAAGGATCTGGATATACCAGTCCAACAGGAAATTCTCTGATGAAGAAATAGCGGAAATAGACAATGCCTTAAAAAATTTTATTGAAAACTGGGCAGCACATGGCACCGGGCTTGAAGCTTCTTATTTAATAAAATACAACAGGTTTATTATACTGGCTGTAAACCAGGAGGTTCAGGCTTCCACAGGCTGTTCTATAGATGCCTCTGTGCATTTTATACAGGAGCTTGAAAAGAAATATGATGTGGAGTTGCTTGATAAAATGAATGTTACCTTTAAAATGGGGGAGCATATAACGCACAAGCCTTTAATTGAGTTTAAAAAAATGGCCAAAGAAAAGGCTGTATCTGCTAATACTATTGTATTTAATAATCTCGTTAATACAGTAGGAGAATGGCAGGATTTTTGGGAAGTACCTGCTGCTGAAAGCTGGCACAGCCGCTTCTTTTAAAAGATGCTTTCGGCACAGTATAAATATAAATCATCATTATTTCCTTGTAATGATGATTTTTAATTTAATAAAGAACAGATTAATGAGGTTATCGGTACTGGTTTTTTTCTTGGTTATAAATACAGTTTTTGCACAGCAGGAAAAGATATTTAACGATTATGAGTCGGCAGCTGAACGCAAATGGGTTGACAGCATTTACAATAAACTATCTTTTGATGAAAGGGTAGGGCAGTTATTTATGGTAGCTGCCTATTCCAACAAGGATATGGAGCATGTAAAAAGTATAGATAAGCTTGTAACCGATTATAAGGTTGGCGGACTTATTTTTTTTCAGGGCGGCCCGGTAAGGCAAGCCAAACTAACCAACAGGTACCAGGCAGAGTCGGAAGTACCGTTATTTATAGGTATAGATGCAGAGTGGGGGCTTAGTATGAGGCTTGATTCAACCTACCGTTATCCCTGGAATATGACTTTGGGCGCGGTACAGGATATGAGCCTGTTGGAAACTATGGGAGAGCAGATGGGTATGCAGGCCAACAGGATGGGCATACATTTTAATTTTGCCCCGGTACTGGACATTAACTCAAACCCCGCCAACCCTATTATCGGCAACCGCTCATTTGGGGAAGACAGGCAAAATGTGGCCGAAAGGGCACTGGCATTAATGAGAGGCATACAGAGCCAGGGTATTTATGCAACAGGAAAACACTTTCCGGGGCATGGCGATACTGCCTCTGATTCCCATTACGGATTGCCTTACCTGCCCTTTGACAGGCAGCGATTAGATAATATAGAATTTTACCCTTATAAAAAACTTTTTGATGAAGGTTTGGCAAGTATAATGGTGGCACACCTTAATGTACCGAGTATAGAAGCTGCCAAAAATTATCCCACCTCTATTTCCTATAATGTAATTACCAATATCCTTAAAGGTGAGTTGGGCTTTAAAGGGCTCATTTTTACAGATGCACTTAATATGAAAGGTGCCAGCAGCTATATGCAGCCGGGCGATATTGACCTTGAAGCGTTTTTAGCAGGTAATGATGTTTTGCTTTTTGCAGAAAATGTACCTGTAGCCATAGAAAAGTTCCGTCAGGCATTTGTGGATAATGTACTTACGGAAGAAAGGCTGTCTTATTCGGTAAAAAAGATTTTAGCACACAAATTCAGGGCAGGGCTTAATAATTATACACCTGTAGACCTTCAAAATCTTTATAACGACCTTAATGCAAGCGAATATGAAGACCTTAATTACAAGCTTTATGAAAACGCAGTTACGGTACTTAAAAATGATGAAGGGCTATTGCCTGTAGAACATATTGAAAATGAAAAAATAGCTTATGTAAAGCTTGGTGATGATGACGGTTCGGTTTACCTGAACACATTGCAGAAATATACTGAAGTTACTGAAATTAAAGAAGACAGCCTGCACTTGCTGATGGAAAAGCTTAAGGATTATTCAACAGTTATACTTGGCTTTCATAAGGCAGACGGTGCATGGAAAAAGCATGATTTTACCGCTAAGGAACTAACCTGGATTGATAGTATTGCAAAAAATAATAAAACTATTTTAACCGTTTTTGCTAAGCCTTACACACTTATACCACTAAAAAACTACAGGAATATAGAAGGCGTTATAATGGCATACCAAAATAATGAAATTGCCCAGACAGTGGCTGCAGAGATTGTATTTGGCGCCATAGGCTCAAAAGGGAAACTGCCGGTAACCATTGCCGGTTCATTCAGGCTTAATCAGGGAGTGCAGACAAGGGAGTTGGGCAGGCTTGGCTTTACAACACCACAAAATGCGGGAATGAATACAGCATGGCTTACAAAAATTGATTTAATTGCACAACGTGCCATTAACGAAAAGATGACGCCCGGCCTTCAGGTACTTGTGGCAAGGAAAGGCAAGGTGGTTTACCAAAAGTCTTTTGGTTACCATACGTATGATAATGATATGAAGGTAAGGAATTCTGATATTTATGATGTGGCATCGCTTACCAAAATACTTGCTACCCTGCCTAACATAATGCAGCTTTATGACAGAGGCGAGTTAAAGCTTGACGATAAGCTCGGCAAATTACTTCCTGTTTTTGCCCATACTGATAAAAAAAATATAACTTTAAAAGATATGCTTTTGCACCAGGCAAAATTCCAGCCCTGGCTGCCTTTTTACAAGGCAACGCTTGATGCCGGCAAGCATCCTGATTCCACTTATTACAGTAAAATGTATAGTGCTGAATTTCCGTACCAGGTGGCAGAAAACCTTTATTTAAGGAAAGATTACCAGGATACTATAATTGCCCGTATTGCTGAAAGCAAACTTTTAAGAAAAAAGGAATATAAGTATAGTGATTTTACCTTTATACTGCTTAAGGAATATCTTGAAAATAAAACAGGCAAGAAGCTTGACATACTAAGCAATGAAAATTTTTACAAGCCGCTTGGGGCATCTTATACTACTTATAATCCGCTGCGAAAGTTTGATATGAGCATTATACCGCCTACAGAAATAGATAATTATTACCGTTACCAGGTTATACAGGGTTATGTGCACGATATGGCAGCCGCAATGCAGGATGGTGTAGCAGGGCATGCAGGACTGTTTTCCAATGCTATGGATGTAGCCAAAATTATGCAGATGTACCTTAATAAGGGTACATACGGAGGAAAAGAGTATTTTTCTGCCAAAACATTTGATACTTTTAATACCTGTTATGATTGCCGGGAAGGCAATAGGCGAGGCCTGGGCTTCGACAAGCCGCAAATAGAAAAATCAGGGCCAACCTGCGGCTGTGTATCAAAATCCAGCTTTGGGCATACGGGCTTTACAGGTACTATGGCATGGGCCGATCCTGAAACTGAAATCGTTTATGTTTTCCTTTCCAACAGGACATATCCTGAAGCGGGAGAAAACAGGCTATCTAAAGAAAATATACGTGAAGATATACAAAAGGTAATACAGGAAGCTGTTTTGCCTGAGCCTAAACCATAATTTATGCAATCAGAAGCAAAAACCACATCAGAATACCTGGAAAGCCTGCCCGAAGACAGGAAAAAAGCTATGGCAGGACTGAGGGATACTATTTTACAAAACCTGCCTGAAGGCTTTAAGGAAACCATGGCTTATGGCATGCTTGGCTGGGTAGTGCCACATTCGGTATATCCTGCGGGCTATCACTGCAATCCTGAGCAGGCACTGCCTTTTTTAAGTATTGCCTCTCAAAAAAACTTTATTGCCCTGTACCATATGGGCTTATATGCTGATAAAGGGTTATATGTCTGGTTTGTGGCTGAATATCCAAAACACTGCAAAACAAAACTGGATATGGGTAAAAGCTGTATCCGTTTTAAAAAACCGGAGCTTATACCTTTTACGCTTATTGGCGAACTTGTTGCAAAGATGACGCCTAAGCAATGGATTGATTTGTATGAAGCACAGTTGAAACGCTGAGTAAAGAATTAGCATTAATTGCGTAAAAAGCAGGCTTAGCCTGTTTTTTTTATTTAAATTCGTTACTTCATTAAACAATCTATGAAAATTGCAATAGTATGTTACCCAACCTTTGGGGGCAGCGGGGTAGTAGCTACCGAACTGGGGTTGGAGCTTGCCCGGAGGGGGCACGAAATACATTTTATTACCTACAGCCAGCCCGTAAGGCTTGCGCTGCTTAATAAAAATATCCATTATCACGAAGTACATGTACCCGAATATCCTTTGTTTTTATACCAGCCTTATGAGCTTGCGCTTTCAAGTAAGCTGGTAGATATGGTAAAACTGCATGGCATAGAACTGTTGCACGTTCATTATGCGATACCCCATGCCTATGCAGGATATATGGCAAAAAAGATGCTTAAGGAACAGGGCATAAAAATACCGATGGTTACCACACTGCACGGCACAGATATTACACTGGTAGGCAACCACCCAACGTATAAACCAGCCGTTAGTTTTAGTATAAACCATTCCGATGTGGTTACATCGGTATCACAAAACCTTAAAGACGAAACCTACAGGCTTTTTGACATTAACAGGGATATAGTGGTAATACCAAATTTTATTGAGATTGACAGGAGCAGGATGGATGTAAATTCGCAATGCCACCGCTCCATGATGGCTACCGATACACAAAAGATAATAACCCACATAAGTAATTTCAGGAAAGTAAAACGGATACCCGATGTTATCAGGATATTTTATGAAATACAAAAACAGATTCCTTCAAAGCTGATGATGGTTGGTGATGGGCCGGAACGAGTACCCGCCGAGAGGCTTTGTGAGGAGCTTGGCATTAGTGATAAGGTTATATTTTTTGGGAATAGTAACGAAATAGGGGAGATTTTATGTTTTTCCGACTTGTTCCTTTTACCATCTGAAACAGAAAGCTTCGGGCTTGCAGCACTGGAGGCCATGGCTTGCGGTGTACCTGTAATATCGAGCAATACAGGGGGCTTGCCGGAAGTTAACAGAGAAGGGTATTCCGGGTATCTGGGAAATGTGGGCGATGTGCAGGAAATGGCCAAAAAGGCATTGCACATACTTTCTGATGATGACAGGCTATTTCAGTTTAAAACAAATGCCCTTAAAGTAGCCGAAGAATTTGATATACAGAATATAATGCCGTTATATGAACAACTATACCGTAAAGCTTTAAAACAACACACATGAAAAAATTAGTAAACCTGGCTCTGCTTTTAGTTATTGTAACAAGCTGCCATATTAAAATTGTAAATAATATCAACACACCGGGAATTAGTTTTAAAGTCTTAAAAGAAGAATCGTATGGGGGCAGGGAAAATGAGTCGCATGAAGTAGTAACCGGCAAACAGGGGCTTGATGCACTTTATAAGGAACTCGGGCTGGGCACCCCTCCCGATGTAGACTTTACTAAAAATAATGTTGTGGCCATTTTTATGGGACAAAAAAATACAGGCGGTTACAGCATCAGTGTTAAGAGCATTACGGTTGATGATAATAATACGGTAACAGTAAAGGTAAGGGAAACCAGGCCGGATGGAGGTATGGTTACTACAGCCTTAACCTCACCATACTGTATTGCGGTTATACCAAAATCAAAGGAAGTAATTGTTGAGTTTGAGGAGTAATTCCTTTTACTCTGCCGGCTTTATAATTTCGAGCTCTGCATATACGGGAAGGTGGTCAGAAGGATAGCGGCAATTGTCAGAATCGCTTAAAACCGCAT
Organism: Flavobacterium sp. MK4S-17; assembly: GCF_009848495.1. GTDB lineage: Bacteria > Bacteroidota > Bacteroidia > Flavobacteriales > Flavobacteriaceae > Flavobacterium. The sequence goes on along the minus strand of NZ_WWEP01000018.1, from coordinate 41,740 downwards.
ATTTTTTAACTTCAATACCCTTTTTAGGGATAAATATATAATCTATCCTGCGTGTAACGGGTTTATTAAACTCAAAAGCATTAAATGTACCCTGCGGGCCATAAGTAAAAGGGCTAACATTTTTTGCATCGTAAAGCTCCCCGGTGATTAATTGTATTGGGACACTTTCAGGTTCAAGGTTAAAATCGCCGGTTAGTACAAAAGGTAAATTCTGCTCATTTAGCTCCTGTATTTTGCTAAGAATAAGCCGGGCGCTTTCCATTCTTGCTGTTTCACCCACATGGTCAAAATGAGTATTAAATACCCAAAGCCTTTGTTTGGTTTTTATGTTTTCAAAAAGCCCGTAAGTGCATATCCTATTGTAGGCAGCGTCCCAGCCCAATGATGGCTTCTCAGGTGTTTGGGATAACCAGAAGGTAGATTGCCGCACTACCTTATATTTATTTATATCATAAAATATAGCCGAATATTCCCCGTTGGTTTTTCCATCATCCCTTCCCACTCCAACAGCATCATACTGGTTATTAAAGTACAGTAATAAGTATGCCATTTGTGACGGCAGGGCCTCCTGTACCCCAAAAAAATCAGGATGGTAAAACTGTAGTTGCTTTGCCAGCATTTCTTTACGGTTATCCCAGCGGTTTTCACCATCTGAAGCTATATCAAGCCTTATGTTATAGGTAATAACCTTTACCGTTTGTGCCTGTAAAGAGGCGGTGGCTATAAGCAAAAGAAAGATATATGTTTTAAGGCTGCACATTACCTTTTTCTTTTCCTGTGCACCAGCAATTTATTTATCACACTGTTTGTCATGGGGTCAGTGTCCATTTCATCACCAGTTACCAAAATCCCCTTTATGCCTGATTTTGATTCTATGCCATATACCGTAGCTTCATCTCCCGGATCTGTTTCACCCTCATAAAAATAAATATGGGTAACTTCAAAATCATCGTCGTTAAACTTTGCAGAGTTGCAAACCAAGCAGTTTTCATGAAGGTTAAAATCTTCAGTATAGCCTTTGGCTCTTAGTTCCTCTATAGCTTTGTAAACAGTGGCGTAGTGGTATTGTATATCCATTTGCTTAAAATTTAATACTATGTAAATTTAAGCAATTAAACGTATCAGGGTATAGAGGTTAGCCCGTAAAATTTGAATTTTCCGTTAACTTTTACAAACCGGAAAGAATGGCTTGTGCCGGTATGGTTTTTAGATAGTTCCCCCGGTTTGTAGGTTTCTACCCAAACCTCATAAAACTTTGTGTCTTTTGGAAAGGTTTTTGGCAATACCGGCGGCCTGAAATTTTTTACAGTTACCGAACTGAAGGAATAACCTTTTTTTGCCAGTGCCTTATATACGGGCGATGCTGTAAAATTTTTGCTGATAACCGCGAAGAAAAAGCCCGATGGCACAAAAACACCCCCCTGGCTGTATTCTGTTGGGCCAACACAATCCACACAGTCCAAATTGGCAAGGCTTACCGATTTAAAGCTTGCTTCATTGCCCTTTTCAAGAGCCTGAATAAGGGTAATAAAGGTTTCATCCAGTAAATCCCAGTCCTGCTTAACGCCAGAGGCGGCAGGCTTATTTTGCGCGTATAATGATAAGCCAATAAATAAAGCTATCAGTGCTATATTCCTTTTCATACTAAAAAATTTCAGCAGTAAAATTAAAATAAAAAACGCTGGTTAATACCAACGTTTTTTATTCTTTTTAGAAGCGTCTGACTTTCTTGATTTTGATTTTCCTGAACGCTGATTTGTTTTTTTATTCCTTAAATCAGGTTTTTGCTGTTCCGGTTTTTCTCCGGCTGTTTCTGCATAAGGATAAGGATGCCCGTCTATAACTTTTATCTTCATCCTGATAAGTTTTTCAATATCCTTCAGGTAAGGCAGTTCGTCCTTACTGCAAAACGATATTGCAAGCCCCTCGTTACCGGCTCTTCCTGTCCGGCCAATGCGGTGCACGTAGGTTTCAGGTATATTGGGTAGGTCAAAATTAATTACATACGGCAGGCTTTCAATATCTATTCCCCTGGCGGCAATATCGGTAGCTACCAGTACCGAAATTTCCTTATTTTTAAAAGCATCCAGCATTCTCTGCCTTGCGCTTTGCGATTTATCCCCGTGTATAACCCCGGCCTCAACACCGTTTTTCTTTAATGCCTTTACTACATTATCAGCCCCGTGTTTAGTACGGGTAAACACCAATACGTTAGAAAGGTTTTCATTGCGTATAAGGTGGTACAGTAATTTGCGTTTATCCGCTTTATCCACATTGTAAAGCTGCTGTTTTACTTTTTCAGCGGTAGAAGATACAGGTGCTACCGATACATATTTGGGGTTGGTAAGGAAAGTATCTGCCAGTTCGCGTATGGCAATAGGCATAGTGGCTGAAAACAATAATGTTTGCCTGTTATCAGGTGTCAGCTTTATAATTTTCTTTACATCATTTATAAAACCCATATCCAGCATAAGGTCTGCTTCATCAAGCACAAGGTGGTGCAGGTGGTCAAGGTTTATAAAGCCCTGCTTGTGTAAATCAAGCAGGCGTCCCGGTGTTGCAATAAGCACATCAACGCCTTTTTTAAGCTGGTCAACCTGTGGTGTCTGGTTAACCCCGCCAAAAATAGTTAGCTGCCTTATATTAGTATATTTACCGTAGGTATCAAAACTTTCACCTACCTGTAATGCAAGCTCGCGTGTAGGGGTAATAACAAGTGTGCGTATATACTTCACTTTTTTTGCAGAACCTACTATATGGTGCAACGAGTTAAGTATAGGTATGGCAAAAGCTGCTGTTTTTCCTGTTCCAGTCTGCGCACAGCCCACAAGGTCGTTTTCTTCCAGTATTACAGGAATTGCCTGCTGTTGTATTGGTGTGGGCAATTCATAACCCTCATCCAAAAGGGCCTGTTCTATATTGCGCAGTAAATTAAGATCTTTAAATGTCATGTATAAATAATGTGTTAAGCACTAATTAGTTAATGCTTAGAGGTTACAAAGGTAGGTTAAATAAATTAAAAGCCTAATCTGCTGCCCTTGCTTTCATAAAATCGGTAATTAAGTAAGCAATTAGCTTTCCTGTAAGGTGGTTGTTTTTTTCATTATCCAGGCTTGGCGCACCTTCGCAAATATGCAGATAGGAAGCCTGCCTGCTTTTCCCGAAATAATTTATAAACTGCCTTACCTTTTCAATACTGAAACCCGTTGGTGTAATTGCGCTGCTTGCAATATTTGGTAGGGCATCAAGGTCAATTTCAATACCAAAAGGCTCATCTTCAATAAATCCCAGTGCATGACCCAATTCATCCGAAAGGCTTTTTTCCTTGCGTACGGCTATCTGCTCATAAGTATTGTACTTTACACGGTCTGACAGCTTTTTTATATTTTCCATTACCGCTTTAGAAGTGTAATTTTCATGCAGCCCAAATATGAAATATTTTTTAAGGAAGCCTTCTTCAAAAGCGTAGGAAAATCCGTTGCCGCTATGCCTGCCTTCCAGTATCCTGAAATCGGAATGGGCATCAAAATTTATTGCATTTACAGGGCGGCCTTTGGCTAAGGCTGTACCTTTTATATTGCCGTAGGCATTATTGTGCCCCCCGCCAATTACTACAGGAATTTTACCGGCATTTATAATCTGGCATATACTATGCGAAACTTCCTTATCTATCACCTTAACTAGTTCCGACAGTTTTTTACGGTCTTCTTTTACGGCAGCATTAAGTGTAGAAGCTTCCTCCATTTCTTTTGAGGTATCAATTTGCCCTAAGATAAGCATGTTACTGCCTTTGCAAAATTTATTATGCTGCAGGTTTACAATAGCTTTAATAGCCGATTCCCAGGCTGATGAAGCACCGGCACGGCCAAAGTTTGCCCGTACACCAATATCTTCGGGTATGCCAAGCACAACAAATTGAGCGTCAGAATTTTTTAAGTTTTCGGCTATTGAGCCTGAAGATTGAATTGTATGAATCCTCTCACCAAATTTAACTTCCCCGCTTCGGTGCTGTGTGTATTTAGAGAGGTCGTTTTCTGTAAACCTTATTATGTTTTCCATAGCTTTTTAAGTACATTCAAAAATAATATTTTCAGATAAAATTTCGTTAAAATGAAAAGGAGAAATTAAAATATATATAAATTTGAGAAAATTTTTTTAGCATGGAACAACAAAGAAGCAATTCAAGTTTAAAAGCCATTATTGTAGTGCTTGCCATACTGCTGGTAGGTAGTTTGGCCTATATGTATAAAATGAGCAGCGAAAGTGAAAAAGCAGAAAAAGTTTACAAATCTGACAAAGAACAACTTTTGGCTGACCTAAAGGAAGCAAGGGATAGCTATGATGCAGCTATAGCTGATAATTCAGGACTTAAAAGTGAGTTACAGGCTGAAAGGGATAAAATTGAAAAGCTGATGGCTGAAGTGGAAAAATGGAAAGGCGATGCCAATTCATTAAGGAAATTTAAAGATGATTACAGCAGGCTTAAGCGTGAAATGGATAAGCTGATGGCAGAGAATAAACAGCTTAAAGAACAAAATGCCATGCTTACCAGTGAGCGCGACAGTACCATGACAGCACTTGATGAGTCAAGAAGGTATGCCGATACACTGGTTACACAAAATGAAAACCTTAGCAAAACTGTTGAGAAAGCCAGCAAGCTGACTATATTAAACGTTAAGGCAGAGCCTTTTAAAGAAAGGAATTCCGGCAAGCTGGTTGCTACTGATAAAGCAAGGCGTGTTGATAAGATTAAAATTAGTTTTACCATAGCAGCCAATGAAGTGGCACAGTCTGGTGAAAGAATGTATTATGTGCAGATTATTGACAGCAAAAACAATGTTTTAGGCGAAAAGAAAAATGAAGTTTTTGGTGAGTATAATTTAACTTACAGCTTTACCACAAATGTGAGCTATGACAATAAAACCGTAAATGTAAACGAAACACTTTCAGGTAAAGATTTTGAAAAAGGGCTTTATTATGTAAACCTTTTTGACAAGGATAAACTTGTGGGCAGTTCAACATTCACGTTGAGATAAAATTTAATGAAAAAAAAGGGAGTTTAAACTCCCTTTTTTTTCATTAAATTTTATGCAGGTTACTTTATAATTTCACCCTCTATAATTACACTGTCAATCAGGTTGCTGCCAAAGGCATATGGTAACTGGTAATAGGAGGTAAGGGGTTTTGTAATTATAACATTAGCCCTTTTGCCTTTAGTTATGCTTCCATGTGTTTTGGAAATACCCATGGCATAAGCCCCGTTTAGGGTAGCTGCATTTATAGCTTCTTCCGGAGTCATTTTCATTTTTATACAGGCTGTTGCCACTACAAGGTTCATATTGCCTGATGGTGTTGTGCCGGGGTTAAAATCGGTAGCAAGAGCCAAAGGCAGCCCATTGTCCAGCATTTTACGGGCAGGTGTGTATGGTATGCTGATAAAGAAAGAGCATGATGGCAAAGCTACAGGTATGGTATTGCTGTTTTTTAAAACTTCAATATCCTCATCAGTTACAATTTCAAGATGGTCAACAGATAATGCACCATGCTTTACGCAGGCTTCAATACCGCCAATGGCGGTAAACTGGTTTACATGTATTTTGGCCTGCAAGCCATATTTTTTTCCGGCCTCTATAATTTGCTCCGTTTCCTCAACCGAAAAGTAGCCTGTTTCGCAAAAGGCATCAATATAATTGGCAAGTTGTTCTTTTGCAATAACAGGCAGCATTTCATTTATTATTATATCAACGTAGCCTTTATGGTTTTCCTTAAACTCTTTTGGAAAAGCATGTGCGCCTAAAAAAGTGGCCTTTATGGCAACAGGGTATTCTTCCTTAAGCCTTTTTATAACGCGCAGCATCTTTAGTTCACCTTCCACAGTAAGCCCATAGCCTGATTTTATTTCTACCGCGCCGGAGCCTAACCGCATCACTTCCTCAAGGCGTTGGCACGATTGCAGGTATAAATCTTCTTCACTGGTTTCATTCAGTTTCTTTGCCGAATTGAGTATGCCGCCGCCGCGTGCTGCAATTTCCTCATAGGTCAACCCGTTTATCCGGTCTACAAATTCCTGCTCCCGGTTTCCTGCATAAACAATATGTGTGTGGCTGTCGCACCATGCGGGTAATACGGTTTTTCCGGTGGCATCTATAGTACTGGCTGCATTAACTTCAGGGCAACTATCCATTGTACCAAAATCGGTTATGTTGTTGCCTTCTATTAATAACCAGGCACTTTCCAGTTTTGGCAGGGTTGCCATTTCCTTTCCTGCAATTTTATCAGTTCCGGGTTCCCTTACCTGTAGTAATTCTTTAATATTTTTAATAAGTATGTTCATTACACTAAACTTTTTGTAAAAATAGAATGGATTTTAAAAAACTCCTATATTTATACAAACAAATGCAGTACATGAGAAGGATAAAATACCGTAAAGTACGCAAAGTACAGCCTTATAATTTTGAATATACAGGAAGTTATACTACCGAACCTGTACAGGTACAGCTTTTTTTATATAATGAAGAGGGTTATAAGGAGTTTGTAAATATTTCCCCGGAAAATGCCCAGCAGGAGTGCAATGCAAACCCGCAGGATGTTAAATGGCTTAATGTGCATGGGCTGCATGATGTTAATCTTATAAAAAAGATAGCAGGCCAACTGCAGATTGATAACATGGTTGTGGGCGATATCCTGAATACTTCCCGCCGCACGCGTATTGAAGAACTTGGGGATACACTTTTTTTCAGCGTGAAGTCAGTATTGCCGGAAGAGGAGGAAGGAGTGATTATAACAGAACAGATAAGTTTTTTGCTTACAGGCAGCCTTATTATTTCTTTTCAGGAAAAGAAAAGTGATTATTTTACACACATACGCGAACGTATAAGGACGGGCACAGGCATAATAAGAAAGAAAAAGAATGATTACCTGTTGTACCTTATGCTTGATGCCATAATGGAAAATTATTTTATAACCATTGAGAAGTTTGAAGACCGTATTGAGGTGCTAAATACCGAGGCTAAGACAAATGTAAAAGCTGATTTAGTAGCCAAGATTGAGAGGGGAAGGGAAAACCTTAATTACCTTAAACGCTCACTCAATCCGCTTAGGGAAGCACTGTACAAGCTAAAGGATACTGAGGACGATGAGGAATATGAAAATATTGGCAAAGCCAGCCGCACTTTTTTTGCAAGGCTTTATCAAAAAAGCCTTGAGTTATTAGACCAGGTGGAATATGACCTGAACTCGCTGGACAGTATTTCAAATTTTCATTATTCGGCGCAAAGCCAGCGTATGAACCAGATAATGAAAACCCTTACCATATTTTCGGTTATTTTTATGCCGCTCACTTTTATTGTGGGGGTATATGGGATGAACTTTGAAAACATACCCGAACTGCACACCCAAAACGGCTATTATATAACCCTGGGCGTAATGGTTTTAATAGCAATAGTTATGATAATTTATTTTAAAAGAAAAGACTGGTTTTAATATGCAGAAGTTTATAAGCGATATTTCCGGAAAGGAATTCCCTGCTAAGGAAAGGGTGATGGCAAGACTGGTAAGAAAACCAATATTGGATATTATACAAAAAGACCATCCTGATTTTAATGTTACCTGCAGCCTTTCGATGGCTGAGCTTAACCATTACAGGGAAAGGTATATTTCTGATTTTCTTACTAAGGAGATGGGGGAGCTTTCCCAAATGGAGAATAAAGTACTGGATTCACTTAAAAACCGTACGCTGCTTGCCGATAAACTTGAAGATGAGGCAGGAACCTCTACATTTGGTCAGCGAGTGGCCGATAAAGTAGCCGACTTTGGCGGAAGCTGGACATTTATTATATCTTTTGTAACCTTTTTACTGATATGGATTGCGGTAAATATCTTCTTTCTTGCCAATAAAGGGTTTGACCCTTACCCGTTTATATTGCTTAACCTTATACTTTCGTGTATTGCAGCATTACAGGCTCCTGTTATTATGATGAGCCAAAACAGGCAGGAAGAGAAAGACAGGGAAAGGGCAAAAAACGATTATATGGTAAACTTGAAGTCAGAACTCGAAATACGCATGCTGCATGAAAAGCTGGATCACCTTATCCTGCACCAGGAACAGTCGCTTATTGAGATACAGAGGGTTCAGATTGACATGATGAATGATATACTGGCGCGTATGGACAAAAAGTAATTATAATAGTACCTGCATTATTAATACATCAAGCCAGCGGTTAAATTTATATCCTGCCTGTTTTATAATACCTGCTTCTGTAAAGCCATGCTTTTTATGAAAGTAAATACTGGCATGGTTATCAGCATCAATAAGCCCTATCATGCAGTGTACGTGTTGAGATTTTGCATGTTGCAGCAGCGCAAGCATTAATAAATTTCCAATACCTTTTCCTGAATAACTTTCTGCCGTATATACAGAATGTTCTACAGTATGCCTGTAACCGTCTTTTTGCTTAAAATTGCCATATGAGGCATAGCCTGTTATTTGCCCTGAAACATCATGTGCTAAAAATACAGGAAAAGCTGCCTGCTGCTTTTCGTTAAGCCATGTTTCCATATACTGCATGTTTTTTGGCTCATAGTCATAAACTGCCGTAGTGTGCAGTATGTTATAGTTTATAATACTCAATATTCCGGGTAAGTCGTTAGGTGTAGCCTCCCTTATAGTTATAGTATCCATACTAAAAACAGCAATACTGGCTTATAATTATTTTCCGTCTTTATCAACTACAGGGCGGTTTTCCCTGTTAGCCAGTTCCCATGCGGTAACAAAAGCAAGCTGCGCCCTTTTTGCAAGCAGGTCATATTCAATTTTATCAGGAGTATCTGTAGGCATGTGGTAATCAGCATGTACACCGTTAAAATAAAATATAATAGGAATACCTTTCTTGGCAAAATTATAATGGTCTGACCTGTAGTAAAACTGGTTAGGGTCATTTCTGTCATTATATTTGTAATCAAGTTCCAGGCGGGTATATTTTTTATTGGCTTCCTCATTAATGTTATGCAGTTCTGTACTAAGGCGGTCAGAGCCTATAACATACACATAATTTCCATTATCCTTGTGGTTGTTATCCCTGCGCCCAATCATGTCAATATTGAGGTCGGCAATGGTACTGTCAATAGGGAACAGTGGATTTTCCGAATAATAGCGTGAACCGTGCAGGCCGTGTTCTTCACCTGTTACGTGAAGGAAAAGTATTGAGCGTTTAGGGCCGTAACCCTCTTTTTTGGCTTCCATAAATGCCTGGGCTATTTCAAGCAATGCAACCGTGCCCGAACCATCATCATCGGCACCATTGTAAACTTCGCCGTTTTTCATGCCCACGTGGTCATAATGGGCAGAAATAACTAATACTTCTTCAGGTTTTTCCGTCCCTTTTATATAAGCCCAGATATTTTCGGAGTCGTTTAAGCGTGGGCTAAATGGCCTTACCATAAATGCTGAAGGTACTTTCTGGTAAAAACTGCCAGCTTTTTCTGGATAGGAAATATTATTTTTTTCATATTGTGAAATCAAATATTCGCCTGCTTTTTTTTGTCCAGGCTCGCCGGTATTGCGCCCTTCCATTTCATCTGATGCTACTATGTAAAGATGTTTTTTAAGGTCTTCTGCCGATATGGTATTCATATATTTGTTTACATCTGCCTTGGTATAGTCCTTAACTTTTGTGCTACTGCATGACAGTACAAAAAGAGAAAGGGAAAGTATCGCAATTTTTTTCATTATCATCTGGGTTTTAATTAGTCAATATGGTATATAGTATATATTGCTATAGCTATTAAAATTATGTTTAAAAAAATAAAGTTTATAATAAATAAAGCCAAACTTTTAAGCCTTGATATGGTTTTTGTTTCGCCATACATCCTGCTATGGGAACGGAAGAAGTAATAAAACCCGTAAAGCATTGCAACAATTACCATAAAAGAACTTAAGGCATCTGATATTGACGTACTGAAAACAGAACTTACAAGCCAGTCGAATAAAAGGCATAGTGTTACCAATAATAACAACAGCGAAAAGTAATGAAGGGTAAAAATACCGTGGTCAAAAAAATACCAGCGCTTTTTACCATGAAAAAGCCACAGTAAAAACGCAAAAAAAGGCATATATAAAAACAGGGCCTTTGGCATGGTATGGAAAAACACTTCTGCAAACTGTTTTCCCGTAAGGTTTTTTTCTGAAAGTTCCAGTATACTTTTACCCAGCTTATATTGCATGGGCGGTAGTTTTTTATCTTCGGGCAGGACAGCCTGTTTTTGTATAAAATCTTCTTTTGAAGTATAGGTTTTATCCCAAAGGGTAATTTCCTGGCTATGTGCCATTTCCTTATTTGCAGTTGTAATTTCTTCTTCATGTTCACGATTCTGGTACCCGTCAAGAAAAATTAAAAGGAAAAAAGTAACAAAGCTGATAAATATGTAAAGTTTTACAGGCGGTACATACATTTGCCTGCGTCCTGCAAGATATTCTTTTGTAAGTTTTGCAGGGCGGAATAAAAGATATTTAATAGTCTTCCAGAAGGCATTGTCATAATGCGTAAAATCTTCTGCAAAGTGTGTTATAAGATGAATGAACGACTGCCTGGTTTCCACGTTTTTTTGCCCGCAGTTAGAGCAGTAGGCTAAATCTACAGTATAACCGCAGTTTTCGCAATTCTTATCTGTCCTTAAATGGTGCTTACCCATACAGTATATTGGCTAATTGAAAAAGAATGTTATTCGCTCAGTATTTCATCCAGAAACAGCATAAAATGCTGCCAGCTTCTCCTGTCGGCAGTTTCATTATAGGCAGCACCCTTAGAGTTGTCGTTACCTGCTTCTTTTTCGGTAAAAGCATGCACTGCATCCGAATAATATATCATTTGCCAATCGGCTTTGCCATCGCGCATTTCCTTTTGGAATGATTCAATATCCTTTTGCGGCACATAAGGGTCATCAGCCCCATGAAGCACTAAAACCTTTGTACGTATTTTTCCGTTGGGCCTGGAGGCATCTTTACCCAACCCGCCATGAAAGCTCGCCACACCTCTTACACCAAGGCCGGCGCGGACAGCTTCAAGAGCGCCTATACCGCCAAAACAATAACCTATTATTACAAGGTTTTCCGGGCTTGCCCCTGATTTTATAAGCTCATCAAGCGCAAGCGAAATCCTTTTTTGGTATTCTTTATAATTGGTTTTATAATATCCTGCTATTTTTCCGGCTTCTTCGGTTGTTGAAGGGTAATTGCCTTCACCATAAATATCGGCAATAAAAGCATGATAACCGGCATCGGCAAGTTTTTGGGCCACCTCCTTAGAGTGGGTGCTTATACCTTTCCAGGCAGGCAGTATAAGTATTCCCGGATTTTCGGGTAATGCTTTTACAGGTTTTGCAGCATAGCCGTTAAGCTTTTGGCTACCGTCTTTATAAGCAACTGCTTTTAGCTGCGCATAACCGGGTAAAGCCATAAGGATTAAGGTTATGCATGTAAAATATTTCTTCATAAATAAAGGTGGATGATTTAAATGTAAAAATATAAAAAAAAGAAAGCTTTTATGCATTACACATAAAAGCTTTCGGTGAATTAAAGTAGTAACCTTAATTATGCTCTTTGCAACTCGTGCTTACCTTCTTTAATTTCTTCTACCATTTTTTTGTTGAATGCAGGAAGGTCGTTAGGGTTACGGCTGGTAACAAGGCCGTTATCAACCACTACTTCTTTATCTACCCATTTTGCACCGGCATTTTCAAGGTCTTTCCTTACAGATGGGAATGATGTAAGTTCCCTGCCATCTACCACTTCAGCATTAATTAAAAGCTGCGGGCCATGGCATATTGCCGCTACAGGCTTATGTTCTTTAAAAAAGTCTTTTACAAAGCTTATTGCTTTTTCTTCCCTCCTTAGCAGGTCTGGGTTTATAACGCCTCCTGGCAGTACGAGGGCATGATAATCTCCAGATGTTACTTCATCAAGGGTTTTATCCACTTTATATTCATCACCCCAGTCTTTTTCAGCCCAAGCTTTAATTGAACCTGATTTTAAGCTGACAATATGTGCTGTCCAGCCTTGTTCTTCAAGATATTCTTTTGGTGATTTAAGTTCGCTTTCTTCAAAACCGTCAGTTGCCAGTATAGCTACTTTCTTGCTCATGATTTTAATTTTTTTGATTAGTAATTTTTACAGTTATAAAATTACCATTTAGATGGTTATACGTGTTTTAATACACTACTAAAGTTGTGCTAATATTTGTTAACGCTGCTGGGAAAAGTAGTATTTTTAAAACAGATTTTATTTATATGGATGAAATATTTGAATGGAAAAGGGTGCTGCTGAATGACCTGCCCATAACATTTGTACTGGAAGTAATTTTCCGCACTGTTGTAATGTTCATAGTTGTTTTGCTTACGCTTAAGTTTACCGGTAAACGTGGGGTAAAACAGCTTTCTATATTTGAGGTGGTAATTATCATTTCGCTGGGTTCGGCAGCAGGGGACCCTATGTTTTATGAAGATGTAGGGCTTATACCTGCCATAATGGTTTTTATGTGCATACTCGCCATGTACAGGAGTGTTACCTGGCTGTTGGGTAAAAGCAAGCGGTTTGAAAATTTTATTGAAGGCAAAACCAAATGTATTATTGAAGACGGGCAGTTTTCATTATCAAGCTTTGAAAAGGAAGATTTGGCGCAGGACGAGTTTTTTGCAGAACTCAGGCTAAAATCGGTTGAGCACCTGGGGCAGGTGAGGTATGCCTATATAGAAACAAACGGAGCCATAAGTATTTATTTTTATGAAGATAAAGATATAAAATATGGCCTGCCAATACGCCCCCAGTTGTTTAACCTAAAAACCAGAAATATACCAAAGTCAGGCGTTTACGCCTGCACTTTTTGTGCTAATATACAGCAACTGGAGCCTGTTGCTGCCAACTGCTCTGTATGCGGCAGGGATGAATGGGCAGAAGCCATAAATACTAAACGTATTGTATAAAAAAAGCACCGCAGTACGCGGTGCTTTTTTCGAATATAATAAATTAACCTCTTGAACGTCCTGAGCCTGATTGCCTTGATGGCGAACTTTGCCTTGGCTGGGGCTGTGAGCTTCTTATTGTAGATGAACTTCTTGAACTGGAAGGTGTACTTCTTACTGCCGGGGCACTGCTTCTTGCCGGTGCAGAACTTCTAACGGTATTACCGCTCCTGGCCGGCTGTGTACGGCTTCTTTCATAAGAAGGGCTTGTCCTTGTTATTGTACTGCTGCTCCTTGCAGGTGTAGCGGCCGGCCTTGAAGGAGTTGTGCTTCTTACTGAAGTATTTGTCCTTTGCGGCGTTGTTATGCTGCTATTCCTTGTGGCACTGGTATTGCTTAACCTTGTGCCTGAATTTCTTGATGAATTGTTATAAGATGTCCTGGTTGCAGGAACTGAATTGCGCGTTGCAGAAGTTGTCCTTGTTTGTTCAAGCGCATACCTGTTTGTAGAAGACGTCCTGCTGGTAAATGAATTATCCGGATTTTGTCTTTCATAGGCATTTGCCCTTCTTCCGCTGTATAATGCCACAGCCCTTGAGCTTCTTCCGCCGTTTACATAGTTATAATTATTCCTTGTATTTATATGTACATGTATATGGTTCCTGTACCTGTAAGCAGGGTAGGGTGCCCAATAAGTATAATATACAGGGTAATAACCCCAATACCATGGCGAGTAATATGGCCTGTAGCTGCTTGCCCAAAACACATCATAAATTAATGGCCTGCTAACATAAACGGGCTCATATATATAGTTCGGCCCATACATATAAACATCGCCCACAACCTGAACCTGTACATTGTTATACCTGTCTCTTTCCACTTCAATAGTAGCTACATCCTGAAAGGTGTCAATACCCAAAACAGATTGCAGTATAATTACGTGCGTGTTATTTTCTGTTACTTCAATAACCCTTAAATAATCTACCCTGTTATCACCGTTAAGGTCAAGGTTTGATATTTGCAGTTCCGGGTCATTAAGCTTTCTTTCAAAATCTTCAAGGTCGCGCGATTCTCCAAATATGGAGGCTACAGCCTTCAGGTTCAGGTTATCGCTTATATCGTAGCTGTTAGCCCGCACAGTAGTAACATCCTGTGCAAATGCATTGCTTAAGGTAAGCAGTGTAAAAACGGCTATATGTAGTAAATAAGTTTTCATGATTTTAGGTAATTATAGTGCCTTTGTATAAAAGTTTTGTTGTTTGCTTACCATAAACCAATTACTGTGCCAATAATTTTTTTGAGTACCTTTATACTAAGGAAAGCCTTTTAAATAAAGCAGTCGCAAAATATAAATTTATGGAAGTAAGAAGGATAACAGATAATGATGTAAACTTAATTAACCAGCTTGCAGGCAGGGTATGGGAGCCAACCTATAGGCATATACTCAGTAAAGAGCAATTGGATTACATGTTTGGCATGATGTACAGCCCTGAAAGTATTTTACGTCAGTTAACACAAAACAGGCATGAATTTCTGTTATTACAGGATAATGGTGTATATCTTGGCTTCGCTTCTTATGAAATAAATTACCGTACCGGCGTTACAAAAATCCATAAACTATACATTATGCCCGAAGCCCAGGGCAAAGGTGCCGGAAGTATTTTAACCAACGCTATTGAGAAAGCCGCCAAGGCTGCCGGCAATAGTGTTTTAACCTTAAACGTTAACCGGTTTAATAGCGCACTACAGTTTTATACTAAAACCGGATTTATAAAAACCGGCGAAGAGGACATTGATATAGGGCAGGGATACCTTATGGAAGATTATATTATGGAAAAGCAACTGCATGATTTATAATAACTTTCAGAATTATTATGATTACACTAACATGCGTTTAATAAGGTAAAGGGTAAATTAGTATAAACTTTAAACCCTTGTACTATGATAACGCAAATTACCGGATTGCCGGAAAATATGGTTGGCTTCCGCTCTGAAGGCGAAGTAACCAAAGACGATTTTGAAATTGTAAAGCAACAGGTAGCTTCACTGGTAGAAAAAACAGGGAAACTAAACTACCTTTTGTTTCTTGATAATTCTCCAAAAGACTTTACAATGGGCGCATGGCTGCAGGATGCGCTGCTGGGTATTAACCACATTACCAAATGGAACCGTGCTGCTATTGTATCAGATTCTGATGCAGTTATAGAATTTACGGATGCATTCAGTAAAGTAATGCCGGGTGAATTCCGTGGCTTTCACAAAGCAGATTATAATAGTGCGGTAAATTGGGTTTCAGGAAAATAAATAACTAATTAAAAATAAAAAGCTATGGGAAATCATAAAGATTTATTCAGTAAAGAAGCTGTTGCCAAAATAAAGGAAATGGCAGAAGATATTAAAATGTGCATGTTTTGCACAGAACTTTCGGTAAGGCCGATACCAACAAGGCCAATGGCAGTGCAGGAGGTGGATGATGAAGGGAATATATGGTTCATCAGTTCTGCAAAAAGCAATAAGAATTTTGAAATTAAGCATGATGAGGATGTACAGCTTATTTTTGCAAAAAATGCTGATGCCCATTTTTTATCGCTTTTTGGCAAAGCAGTAATTTACCGTGATAAAGCACATATTGATGAGGTGTGGACACCTATTGCAAAAACATGGTTTGAAGAAGGAAAGGAAGACCCGGATGTAACTGTGATTAAGGTTGCGCCTGAAGATGCCTATTACTGGGATACAAAAAGTGGAAAAATGATATCGCTTATTAAATGGGCAGCGGGTGCAATATTAGGCAAAGGAGTAGATGATAACAGCCTTGAAGGCAGGCTAAAAGTTTAATAGCCTATAAATTAAAAAAAATGCCATCCCGATAAAACGGGATGGCATTTTTTTTAGCTGTTATTATCTTCTTTGCGTTCTTTGGCGGGTATTGCATCAACTATCTTTTCAACTTCCTTTTGCTCTACATAAACCGCATATTCTGATGGGCGTATTTGCGCCCCTATAAAATTGGCATAGGCTTTTGTAAATTCAGCACCGAAGTACAATATGGCAGCGGTGTAATATACCCACAGCAATATTATTATGATAGAACCTGCCGCGCCATAGGGCGAGCCTGCACCCGTTGTTTCTATATATACACCTATAAGGTAACGCCCAAGCATAAAAAGGCATGCCGTAAAAAAGGCACCGGCCCTAACGTCTTTCCAGGCAATGTACGCATCGGGCAGTACTTTAAATATTACCCCGAAAAGCACCGTTATAACAAAAAAGCTAATGGCTATATTTATAATGTTTACCAGTACAAGTGTTATGTCAGGAAAATACTGGTGCAGTATATCACTTAAAGCCAAAAGTAACCCGTTTATAATAAGGGTAACAATTAATAAAAATCCGAGCCCCACAATTATAGAACCCGAACGTAACCTGTCTTTTAGCAGCTTTAGCCAACCTTTTTTAGGCTTAGCCCTTATTTTCCAGATTATATTTATGGAGTCCTGTATTTCGGCAAAAACGGTAGTGGCACCTATAACCAGTGTAATTGCACCTATAATTACCGAAAAGGTTGTTTTACCTGATAATTTCAGGTTACTTATAATTTCCTGAACCTGCCCTGCGGCCTTATCGCCAATCAATCCGTTAATTTCTGAAAAGACTCTTCCCTCAATAGCTTCATTGCCAAAAAAAGCACCTGCCAACGATATTACAAGTAAAAGCAGGGGAGCCATGGAAAAAACCGTGTAGTACGAAAGCGAAGCACTTAATTTAAGCCCTTTGTCTTCCATAAAACCCATAAAGGCTTCTTTTAATATTGAAAAACTGTTTTTAAAAAACTGCCTGCTGAAAATTTTTGCCATAGTGTGGAAATTATTTACCCATAAAAGTAAATATTGAACAGGCTAAAAGCTATTTTATTAACATATCTATATAACTATTTGTATAGGAAAATCCTTGTTTAAATGATAATTGTAAATCCTTATTTAAAAAGCCAATTATTTCATAAATTTAGTTTGGCAACAGGTAGTTTCATTGGCTGTTAATGCTAAATTGGCTAACTTTATATAGCCTTTTAAGCATTCTATAAAACTAAAATAGTAAGGTATGAGGATAGTTATAATAGGGGGAGGTTTTGCCGGCATTAACCTTGCCGAAGAGCTTGCCGGAAATAAGGATTTTAAAATTACATTGGTGGATAAAAATAACTATAATTTTTTTCCGCCGTTAATATACCAGGTAGCCACCGCCTATCTTGAACCTTCAAGTATAAGCTATCCTTTCCGTAAATTATTCAGGAATAGAAAAAATGTACAATTTCGCCTTGGCGAGCTGCTTTCGGTAAAGCCTCAGGAAAATAAAGTTGTGCTGCACAATGGCGAGCTGGAATATGACAGCCTTGTTTTTGCCACAGGTGCCGAAACAAATTATTTTGGTATGGAAAATGTTATGAAAAACGCCATACCCATGAAAACCCTTAATGATGCCATAGAAATGCGCAATAAGTTATTGCAGCGTATGGAAAAGGCAGCCATTTGCAAAAACAGCCGTGAGCGCAGGAAATATTTAAATATTGTTGTGGCAGGGGGAGGGCCTACCGGTGTTGAGGTTTCAGGAATGTTTGCCGAAATGCGTAATGGTGTATTACGCAAGGAATATCCTGAGCTGGCAACAAGTGCCAGTAATATTTACCTTGTTGACGGGGGAGATGCACTGCTTGCACCAATGAGCGAAAAATCGCAAAAGGATACCTATGATGCCCTGAAAAAAATGGGGGTGATTATAAAGCTTAATGCCCGTGTAACTGATTATATTGATGACACTGTACACTTTGCCAATGGGGAAACCATTCAGTCTAAAAACCTGATATGGGCAGCAGGTGTATCTGCTAAAATATTTGAGGGATTGCCACAGGAAAGTTACGGGCGCGGCAGGAGGATGATAGTGAATGAATTTAATAAAGTTGCCAATACCGAAAATATTTATGCTATTGGCGATACCTGTCTGCAAACTACCGATAAGGATTTTCCGCAGGGGCACCCACAGGTAGCCCAGGTAGCAATACAGCAGGGGGAGCATCTTGCTAAAAATTTTAAACGTATGGTAAAAAGTGAGGAGTTAAAGCCTTTTAAATATAAAGATAAAGGCTCTATGGCTATTATCGGTAAAAATAAGGCAGTGGTTGACCTGCCCAAGCCTAAACTTCATTTTAAAGGATTTATAGCATGGCTCATGTGGTTGTTTATTCACCTCATGTCATTAATCAGCTACCGTAACAGGCTTACCACATTTTGGAACTGGATGGTTGCGTACTTTTCAAAAGACCAGGCTTTCCGAATGATTATACGTCCTGAAAAAAAGAATAAAACACCGGCATAATAGTATTCCCATAAAAAGAGCCCGGGCATTGCCCGGGCTCTTTTTATGGAATCAAACGGTTATTCATAATTATAATTAAGGCTCTGCAACGTGCCTTTATAACTTCCGGTTACGGTATTGGTTTCATTACTGAAAGAGAAGGTTATGGTATATACACCGTTATTTTTTGAAATAGTAACCTGTCTGCTATCCATATCGTCAGAACTTAATGAGTTGGCCGATATAAATTCCCCGTTTTGTACTTCAACATCAGTATTTATCCCTGCATGTGCTATGTAAGCTTCGGTGTTGGGTGTATTGCTCCATAGTCCGTAAGTAGTTTCTTCAATACTGCCCGGGTTTCCATCAGAAGTGTATAGATTAAAATCTATCAGCTGTGTAATACCGCCTGAGTATACAAATTCATTATTATTAAGGCTTAAACCGCCATTGGCCAGTACAATATAAAAGCGCCTTTTATCATACTCAGGATTCTGCCCTGTGTAGTTAGGTATAAGGTAAGCCCTGTTAACATCATAGTCAACTCCGTTTACTGTAAGTGTGCCTTTATTTGCAGTTCCCTGGGTTTTATTATCATCATCAGAGCATGAAGTCAATACCAGCGTGAACAGCAGGCTTAAAAAAAGAAACTTTTTCATAGTATATATTTTTAAGCTAATATATTAAAACGGATATCCTATTGCAAGGTTAAAAACAAGATTTTCCCTGCGCCAGTATTTACTACCAAAATCTATGTCATCAAGCACCCAGCGCTCATTTTCAGGAAGCCACGGTTTGCGTATAGGGAAAGCAAGGTCGGTGCGTAATACAAGGAATGAAAGGTCAAACCTAAGGCCTACTCCTGTACCAACTGCAAGCTCTTTATAAAAATCCTTTGTAAACTCAGCACCGGCCTTGGCTTCATTTTTATTCCATAGCCATATATTACCGGCATCTACAAATATGGCACCATGCACCACACTGAAAAGCTTAGCACGGTATTCGGTGTTAAGTTCCAGTTTAAGGTCGCCGCTTTGGTCTGCAAGAAATTCGTCCTCATCAGCCGTAGGGTCATGCGAGCCGGGGCCTATGGCACGTGCCCTAAACGCCCTTATACTGTTTGTACCTCCAATGAAAAACTGCCTTATAAACGGCAGCTCCCTTGAGTTACCGTAAGGAAGCCCTACACCTGCTATTATACGGCTTGCAAGTTGGGAATTGCGCCCAAGCCTTAAATAATGCCTGAAATCATGCTCCATTTTTACAAACTGGCTGAAAGGCACGCCCAAAATTTCTTTTTGGTTGCCGCCTTTAACATCGGCTCCCATAACAAGCCCGGTAATGTTTCCTGCCAGGTCTAACGAGCCTTTATAATAAAAAGTATGCTTTTTAAAACGCCTCATTGTATTGGTAAATGTATAGGAATAGGTAGGGCCAAAAATCAATTGTTTTTCTATCACCCTTCCCAATGATTCATTTTCTTTAACCCTATCATTATATTCCTCGGTTACATTTGCAGGGCTAACATAGTTTATATCGGCAACGTTCAGCTGATGTTCGGTACGGATGTTATTTTTCCATAAATAGCCAAATTGCGACCTGAAGGAATTTAAAGAGTACAGCCTTGCCCTGTTTTGGTATTCATAACTTACCATTGCCCTGGTACGCGGCACATAGGCACTGGAGTCCTTCACCTTAAACGGAGTGATGAAGCGCGGCCAAACCAGGCTTGCCTCGCTACCCACACGATATACGTTATAACCTTTATTTTGCCCGGATACCTGTACCTCAAGGCCCCCGAAAGCTGAAATGGTTAAAAGCTCTGCTGCACGGAAAGTGTTCCTGTTGCTCCAGTTTACATTAAGCTCAGAGCCGTTATAATTGGCAGAGTTTGTTTTTGCCAGTACTTCAACCCGTATAGATTTTTTGGGCAGGGGGGTAAAGTAGTAATAAGCATTCAGTTTATTTGAAATAGTGTCGGCAAGTTTAAACTCATTTTTTACAAATTTGAATGTACCCAGGTTAACCAGCCTGTTTAACGAAAGGTTATGGTCACGCCTGTTATAAATATCCCCTTTATGAAAAAATAATGTGCGGTCATATATAATAGGGCGAAAGGTGTGCTCGGGGTCTATTATGGTAAAATCCTTGTACTGCTCCACCGCATTTTCATTATACATTAAAGTATCTGCCGATGTAATTGAATAATTAGGATATATATAAATACTGTCTATTTTATACACCTGCCTGGCTTTTTGGGGCGTTTCCTCTTTCACTTTTACCAACAGGTCAACCTCATGGTTGCCTACTGTACTGTCCACCTGTACCAGTATGTAGTCAGGATTAAAATAGTAATATCCTTTTTGCTTCAGCCTTCTGTCAATCCTTTCGCGCTCTGTTTTAATCACACCAAGGTCATAAGGGCGCCCCGGCCTTAACCGGCTTCTTTTTTGCACACTCATTATGGTGCTGTCCAGCATGGTAGAGTCAGAAGGGAAAATAACATTACGTATTTTGTACTGCCTGCCCGGCTCTACAGTATATTCAGCCCTTGCTTTCCTATTGCGCGAAGTGGAATCGGCAGAGGTGATGGTTTTAAAATACCCTTTGTTTTCTGAGTAATTCTGAAGTAAATCGGCATTGTAATCAAGGTCAACCTGGCTGAATAAAACAGGAGGCTCGCCCACTTTATTGCGCAGCCAGTACCGGAAACCTTTGTCTTTTTTCGGCTCGCCTGCAAGGTTATAAAAAAACAACTTAACCCTCATACCTAATATTTTCCTGTTGGGTTTTGGTCGTAAAAGGTCTTCCATTTCACTTTCCAGTGCTTTCCTTTCTTTTTTAGAAATTAATGAATCCTCCACTTTTACGCTTCCACCCACATACAGCATATCGCCCTCGGGCAGGTATTTGGTATTGCTGCAGCCTGCTGCAAAAAACAATGCGGTTAAAAGCAAGGGTACATATTTATTCTTCACTTTCATTTTTTTCACTGTTTGGCGGTAAATCACTGTTTTCCTTTTCTTCTTTCTCTTTTTCTTTCCTCTGCTTCTTTTCTTCCTTTTCGCGCTGTTTTCTTTCTTTTTCCCTTTGCCTCATTGCTTTTTCCTCTTCCGTCCTGTGGAAAAGCTCTCGAAATTTATTATAATCCATGGTAATTATAAAGGCAACACCTGTTTCAATCACCTGCCCCTGTAACGCTACCTGGTATTCGTTTTTACGGTAGGCGCGCACCATATACCTGCCATCTTTGGTTAGCTGGTAGTCAACCGAAACATCACCCGCAATGTTAGTAGTTTCCTCATTAGCCTGTTGTGGCCCTTCAAGCCCAAAGCTGCTGCCTACAGTTACATTTAGCCTGTCGTTAAGCAGCCTTTTGGAAACCCCCACATTTAAGTCTGTACGGTTTTCACGCTGCCCGGTTGTATAATCTTCTGTAGATTCAAGGTCAAAATTAAGTTCCACGCCATTTACAAGGTCGGATGCAAGGTTGTTTAACTGCTGTGAAAGTATTTTACTCACACTCTGCCTTGCCAATGCCTCGCCGCTTGTTCCTCCTGCTTCGCTTGCAAAAGGATTTTCCCCAATAAAACGGTTCAATAGTAAAAGGGCAAAAACCTGTTTGTTAAGCTCCGAAGGCTGCTGGCGCAATTGCTCCAGCTTGGCACGGGTAGTATTAAGTATCTCGGTTGAAACCGCATAATTGCCTTCGGGTAAAACAATATCAAACGACAACTCCGGCTTTAAAAGCTCGCCTTCCATTTTTAAAAGTGTATGGAAAGGTATTTTTTGCTTATAAGTGTTCCTTACAGAGTTTGTTGCACCTCCAAGTTGGTTGTCCACCAAGTCAATAGGAGGGGCTTCGGTTTCATATACGGCAGTAATATTTATTGTAGCTTCTGTAGGTTCTCCCGTCCATAATATATAGCTGCCTTCCTGTATTTCAAACCTCCTTTTAAGGAAGTTAAAAGTCATTTCATAAGCACCTTCACTAAACTCATACCGCCCAGTAAGGGTAGTTTTTCCTGAAGGGTCTATGCCGCCGGTAAGCTCTGCTTCCCCTTTTAGTTTAAGATAATCGCCATTGCCTTTATCAATTATAAGGTTAAGCTCTGCTTCCTTAACTATTTCTATAGCAACCGAAACATCTATGCCTTTTACATCGGTACTGTTAAAGTCTTCCTCCATTTGCAGGCGTTGCTTTATTTCCATATTATCCTGGTCAATAAACTCAACAATACCTTCCCTGTCGGCTATGGCAGGGTCCTGCTGCGGCAGTACCACTGTAAATTCGGTGTCTTCATTTATCCTTAAACTTCCGTCAACTACAGGGCTTTCAAGTGTGCCTTTTATGTTGAGATTAGTATCTATAAACAGGTCACCATAGTAAAGGTCATTATCTTTTGCGGTAGAATTAACCACCCTGAAATTTTCGGCATTTACCTGCATGTTAAAGCCAAATTCCCTGTAATTGGTAGTAGCTATGTTTCCATTGAGGGAAAGCAGGTTATTTTTTTTATCCTGAACCGAAAAGTTATTAAATTCAATACCGCTATCTGTAAAAACGATATTATCGTTCATTGACTGATAATAGGAATTAAGCGGAGTTACCCTGAAAGCGACTTCGTTAAATTTTAGGTTGCCCGTAACATTAGGGTCATTAGCTGTTCCTGTTATTTTAAAATCACCCGAAAGGTACCCATCGCCTTCTTTTAAATTACCGAAAGTAAAGGCCTGCACACTTTCCATGTTCAGCTTT
Organism: Flavobacterium sp. MK4S-17; assembly: GCF_009848495.1. Classification (GTDB taxonomy): domain Bacteria; phylum Bacteroidota; class Bacteroidia; order Flavobacteriales; family Flavobacteriaceae; genus Flavobacterium. The sequence continues at coordinate 18,675 of NZ_WWEP01000018.1, read as the reverse complement.
TGCAGGTTAAGGTTAAGGTCAAAGCTGCTGTTGCTGGTATAATAGTTACCATCCAGGTTTACCTGATTGCCCTGCCCGGTTATGCTGACCTGTGCAGCGTAGGTGTTGGCTTTTTCATTATTAACCTTTATGCTTACATTGCCAACGGTATCTTTACTTACTGCAAGGTTTTCTATAGTAATGTCAGATGTAAATTCAAGGTTTGTAGTAATATTGCGTAGTTCTGCATCGCCATTTATGGTACCGGCAATTTTAAGTTCATCTTTTTGGATGATATTGGTAAGCGTTTCAATTTTAAAATCCTGTAACGCCACATCGAGTGGTGCACCCGGTTTTTCTGACTGCGACTGCAGGCTGATTGAACTGCCTTCGTTGCTCATTTCAAAATTATTGGCATATATACCCGCTTCACCAAAACGGATTATGTTATCGGCAGCTATAGCCCAGGGCTCATAATTTAATGTAAGCCCATCCGGGTTCAGCATAATTTCAGTATTGCCATCTACCGATTTCAGTTGCCCGGCTACAACATACTGCTCCTCTTCCTTGCGGCCTATTATTTCCAGCCTGTAATTAAGTGTGTTGTTTTTTAAATCTCCTGCAAGGCTGGTGTGTGGCAGGCGAAGCTGCTCACTTTGCACTTCATCTATAACAACATCATATACCAACGCTGTATCACGGCTCTTAATGTTAATGCTTGCCCCTGAAATTGTATAACTGCCGTAAACCAGCCTTGGTATTACCCCGTTTACCAAAAGGGTATCTCCTTCGCTGTTGTATCTCCCGGCCAAAACAATAGGTTCCAGCCTTTCTATTTGTGGCATGAGTTTATATAACACCGGGTCATTATTTACTTTTAGCCTTACTACAAAGTTTTGTGGTGGCACACTTTCTCTTTGCGCACCGGGATTAGTATTATAATATTTAGCTATAGTATTGGAAAGGGCCGTGCCAACTTCGGTAATATTATATTTACCTTCCATAGTGGCATTAACAATTTGCGACTTAATCAGTATTGAATTTTTTTCAGCTGTTGATTCTGCTACAATGTTAACAGAGTCAAGCCCGAATTCCTCCTTACCGTTGGCAAACATAAAATGATGCATGCTTATTTTCCCATTCAGGTTGGCAGGGTTGGCATCGGCAATATCAGCATCAACATTTCCCCTAAGTTTTAATGGACCCGCATGCAGGTTAAGTTTATTCAAGTCGGCAATGTCAACATTAAGGCGCAATGTGCCTGTAGGGTATTTATCTTTAAAACCGCCTTTTGCAGTAAGGTCGAAATCAAGGTTAGGGTCATCCATGCCTGCAGTAGCTTCAAACGTACCGTTGTTTATTTTGCCATCAACATCAAGGTTTCTATAAGTGTAACTGTTAAAATCAGCTTTTATAAGTTTTGCCGTAAGCTTTGCGTTGGCAGTTTTCGGGTCAAGCCCTGTGCCTTTTACGTCAGCTTTTAAAGTTACCCTTCCAAGCGAATCATTACTTAAAAGGCTGCCTATATCAAAATTATCAATAGCAATATCGGCATCATATTTTTCATAATTTTTCCTGCGCTGGTCAAAAGCAGCCTTAATTTTTGCTTTGCCATAGCTGCTGGCAAGATTTATATTGGCATTAAAGTTTTCAAGTGTTCCTTTTACCTTTGCTTTTGCGGCAATAGTACGCGGAAGTTTTATGTTGGCAGGTATAGTACCGGTTGGCACAAAAGTATTAATATCTTTCGCAGTGGTGCGCAGTTCTCTCACATCAAGGTCAAAGTAAGCATTTTTAGCATCAGGCAGGCCTTTTATCCTGCCGCTTGCTGCCACCACTGTGCTGCCTATGCCCTTTATTTCCAGATTGTTTATATAAAGGTCATTCACCTTTCCTTCAACACGGCTGTTAATATACAGCGTGCCGTTAGGGTTGCTTTTAAAAGGATTAGTGTTTGCAAGGGCGGGGGCAAACAATAACACATCTTTAAAACCAACGCGGCTACCGTCCAGATTGGCATCTACTTTCAGTTCGCCTATGTTTTTCTGTAACGACTGTAAGGATGAATAGCTTACTGCAATTTTATCCTGTATAAGTGTTTGCGGTGTTTCAAGGTAAAAATCATTTAATTCCGCACCTTGCTCTGAGTAATTAAAATCAGCACGTAGTTCCTTGATGTTTAAACCACTTTTTTCTTTCACCGAAAGATTCTCAATATCGCCGGAAATTGCATTGGGTGTATAAGACAAATCATTTGCGCTGAGATTAAACTCTTTTATATCAAGGTGCTTATAATCTATGCCTTTGGATGCAGGAATGGCATTCATATCATCAAACCTGAAGTTTACATCTTTAATTTCAGTAGTGTTTAGCTTAAACTTCCATTGTGCCGAAGCAACTTCTTTACTTTGTTCCGGCAAAGACTCCTGAACCTGTTTTTCAAACCGGCCAAGCGCGAGCTGCCCTTTTACATCCTCCAACTCAAGTTTGTCAAGGTCTATAAGCTGGTTCTTAAGGTCTATGTCATTAACTTCAACTGCAAGTTTTTTTAGCTTCAGGCGGGTATCAAGCCTGCTGTCTTTATTATCATATCCCACATCTATATTGGCAAGGTTTACTTCCCCCAGTTTTATTTTCAAATCAGGCTTTTTAGAGGCTTCTTCAGCCGCTTTTTGTGTACTCCGTGCTATATTGTCAACTATTCCCTGTTCAAGTGTAAGCTTAAGGCCGTCAAGATTAATGTCCGGCACTTCAAATTCCATATTATCCAGATCGAATGTTTTAATCCGGGTATCAAAATGACCAAGATTTACGGCAAGGTTATTTTTAGATATGGCATCATCAAATTTAACACGTACCCTGTCAAGGTTAACCCTGTTTATGGAGAATTGCATGGGTGCAGAAGTGGTGTCTTTGGGCTTATCTGAAGCAAAGGCATCAATAATATAGTCAAAATTAAAAACAGAATCCCTGCCTCTTTTTACATTGGCTACAATACCCTGAAGGCTTACCGAATTTATTTGTACTTCATTGCTAAGCAGTTTAAACAGGCTTATATCAATTGCAAGTTTCTCACCGGCTAAAAGGGTATCTCCCTGCCGGCTTTCAAAATAAATATCTTCCAGTATTACTTTTTTAGGGAGCCCTATTTCTATTTTTCCTACCTGTACTTCGGTACCTATTTTCTCTTCAAGGTAGGCTACGGCCTTGTCTTTAACCTTATTTTGAATATAAGGAATTTGCAGCAGCAGTACTATTAGTAAAAATAAAGCTATTACAGAACCTATTATCCATAATAGTATTTTTAAACTTTTCTTCAGATATTTTTTAAGCTTTGTGTTCATTTATGCTAAAAGTATATATAATTTTAACAGGTCACTTTTAAAATTTTCCTAAAAAAATACTTACTAAAACAGGATTGCAAAGCAGTTATTATACCCGTAAAAATGGCTATCTTTGTATCTGCCTGATTATGAAACTTTCTGTTAAAAATATGGTTTGCCCGCGTTGTATAACAGCCGTGGAAAAAATATTGGAGGATTTGCATTTAAATCCCCTCAATATTCAGCTTGGCGAAGCCGTAACAGGAATACAACCTGATGAAAATCAAATGGCAGCCCTAAAACAAAAGCTGAAAGATGCAGGCTTTGAGCTGATTGAAGACAATAAAGCGCAGATTATTGAAAAGATTAAAGCGGTTATTGTAGAAAAAGTACATCATTTAGCAGAAAGCCATATTGTATTTTCCGAACTGCTGTCCAGGGAACTTAACCGCGATTACTCGGCACTAAGCAAATTGTTTTCTGCAAACGAAGGCATTACTATTGAACAGTTTATTATACTTCAAAAGATAGAAAAAGCCAAAGAACTGCTTTTGTATAATGAACTAACGTTAAGTGAAATTGCCTATATGCTGGGTTACAGCAGCGTGGCACATCTTTCAGCACAATTTCGCAAAACCACAGGCTTTACCCCAACGGCTTTTAAAAAGCAAGGTAAAAACATGCGCCAGCCTTTAGACAGCATTACCAAAAAAGTATAAACACTTTCCTTGATTGTATAAATTATTTGATAGCTTATTATTGAACTTTGCTATATGAATAGTAAATGGTATGGCAGAAGATATAAATAAAAGAGCTTATTTACCCTTACAGGGTGTAGAAAGCGAACATTGTGCCCAGATTATTGGCAAGGGGCTGTCAAATATACGCTCCATTGATAATTACAGGGTTGAGCTTAATAATAACAGGGCTGTTATTGAAACTGCTGACTTACAAACAGCAATAACTGAAGCGGTAAAACAAATACGCGATTTAGGATATAGCGTAGCTACTGTAAAAAAAACGTATCCTGTAACAGGAATGAGCTGCGCATCCTGTGCGGCAAGCAGCCAGGATATTTTACTAATGCAGCCCGGCGTGGTTAACGCATCGGTTAATTACGCCAATGGTAACGGAACGGTTGAATATGTACCCACTGTTACCGATGCTCAAAAACTAAAATCAGCATTGCAATCCGTTGGTTATGATTTAATAATCGATGAAAGTGACGATGCAGCTGCCACGCTTGAAGAGCTTCAGCGGGATCATTACAAATCCCTTAAAAAGCGTACCCTTTGGGCAATACTGTTTTCTGTGCCTTTGGTTGCCATTGGCATGATACCTGCCCTTATGGTAATGCCTTATGCTAATTATATAATGTGGGCACTGGCCACGCCTGTTGTGCTATATTTCGGCAGGCAGTTTTTTACAGGTGCATGGAAACAGGCAAAACACCGGTCAGCTAATATGGATACATTGGTAGCCGTAAGCACAGGTACGGCTTATATCTTCAGTGTATTTAATACACTATTTCCCTCTTTTTGGCACAGCAGGGGGCTGCATGCGCATGTGTATTTTGAAGCTGCCGCAGTAGTAATTGCATTTATACTTTTAGGAAAAATGCTTGAAGAAAAAGCTAAAGGCAGTACTTCATCAGCCATTAAAAACCTTATGGGATTGCAGCCCAAAACAGTAACCATTATACACGAAGGCGGCCACCAGGTGCAAATACCCATTGTAGAGGTACAAAAAGGGAATATTATTTTAGTAAAACCCGGAGAAAAAATAGCGGTTGACGGTGAGGTAATTTCAGGTAGCTCCTTTGTAGATGAAAGCATGATAAGTGGTGAACCTGTTCCTGTAGAAAAAGAAAAAGGCAGCAAAGTATTTTCAGGTACAATAAACCAAAAGGGTAGCTTTAAGTTCAGGGCCGAAAAAGTAGGCAGTGAAACCCTGCTGGCACAGATAATTAAAATGGTACAGGATGCACAGGGCAGCAAAGCACCGGTGCAAAGGCTTGTAGATAAAATAGCAGGTATTTTTGTGCCGATAGTAATAGGTATGGCTATAATTACATTTATAGTATGGATAATATTTGGGGGCGAAAATGGTTTTACTCAGGGCTTGCTTGCCATGATTACAGTGTTGGTAATAGCCTGCCCATGTGCACTGGGGCTTGCAACACCTACTGCAATAATGGTGGGAGTAGGTAAGGGTGCACAGTATGGCATATTAATAAAAGATGCCCATAGCCTTGAAATCGCCAAAAAAGTAAATGCAATAATATTAGATAAAACAGGTACTATTACAAAAGGAAAACCTGCTGTTACTGATAGTAAATGGTTTACCAATGAGAATAATGAAATGCTCAATATTTTATATACCATTGAAAAATCATCGGAGCATCCTTTAGCGGAAGCTGTTGCTGCACATTTCAAAGAAGCTTCTTTTCTTGAAAATGTACAGTTGGAAAACAGGGAAGGCATGGGAATAACAGCAATATATAACGGAAGGCAATACAGTATAGGTAATGAAAAACTTACAAACAGCAAGGGTGTTATGCTCACCGGTGAAGTTCGAAAATGGGTTGATGAAAAGCTTTTGCTTGCTAATACTGTTGTGTTGTTTGCAGATGAAAAAGAAGTACTTTGTGCTATAGCTATAGCCGATACAATTAAGGAAAGTTCTGCACAGGCAGTGAAGATGTTACAGGATGAAGGTGTTGAAGTATATATGCTTACAGGTGATAATGAGCATACAGCCAAAGCTGTAGCACAAAGTGTGAATATTAAACACTATAAGGCGGGTGTATTGCCGCAGGATAAATCGGATTTTGTAAAAGAATTGCAAGGCGAAGGAAAGATAGTAGCTATGGCTGGTGACGGCATTAATGACAGTTCGGCTTTGGCACAGGCAGATTTGGGTATTGCCATGGGTACAGGGAGCGACATTGCCATAGATGTGGCAAAGGTAACTATTATATCAGGCGATTTATTAAAGGTACCACAGGCCATAAAGCTTTCAGCGCAGACTGTGGCTACCATACGGCAAAACCTTTTTTGGGCTTTTATTTATAATGTTATAGGGATACCTATAGCAGCGGGAGTGCTTTATCCTGTAAACGGCTTTTTGTTAAGCCCGATGATTGCCGGTGCAGCAATGGCACTTAGTAGTGTTAGTGTTGTAAGCAACAGCCTGCTTTTAAAAACAAAAAAATTATAATATAATCTGTGATATGGAAAAAGAAATGAAATTTAAGACAAGTATTAATTGTGGCGGCTGCGTGGCTAAAGTAACTCCTTTGCTTAATGCCACTAAAGGCATAATCAACTGGAAGGTGGATACGGATAATCCTCATAAAATACTTACTGTAGAACCAAATGGTGCTACAGAAAATGATGTTGTGGAGGCCGTAAAAAAGGCAGGTTTTAAAATTGAACGTTTATAAAGTTAACTTTGCATAAACAAAAAGCCGTTTATGCCGCACCAGCATTTTATTATTTATAAGCCTTATGGCTACCTTAGCCAGTTTAACTATAACCTGAAGCGCAATAAAAAGCTATTGGGAGAATTATACGATTTTCCTGAAGGAATTATGGCTATAGGCAGGCTGGATGAAGATTCCGAAGGGTTATTGCTGCTGACAACTGACGGGATGATGAGTGAAATTGTGAGGGGCAGGAAAGTTGAGAAAGAATATTATGCACAAGTTGACGGGCTTATAACCCCCAAAGCGGCAGCACAGCTTGCCAGTGGGGTAGTAATTGGGGTAAAGGGTGAAAAGTATACTACTTTACCCTGCCGGGCACAAATATTGAATAATCCGCCTGAACTGCCTGAAAGGGGCAAAAAAATACGTGATGAGAGGCATGGCCCAACCTCATGGGTATCCATAACGGTTACAGAGGGGAAGTTCCGACAGGTAAGAAAAATGACTTCTGCTGTAGGTTTTCCCACGCTAAGGCTGGTAAGGGTACGGGTAGGCAATATTTTGTTAGGAAACCTACAGCCGGGAGAGGTAAGGCAGGTTAAGGAGTTTGAATTATAAGTACTTTACTATTTAAGCAAAAATAAAAGCCCCGCAACTACGGGGCTTTTCAATAAATAACCTGTTTGTAATCTAGACTAGAAAGCTATTTTTTTACTGATTGTACCGTTATTTGCTGTAGTAACCTGTACTATCAATACCTGGTTTTGTACTGCCAACTGGTTTACAGTATGCTGTGCAGCGTTAATGCTTTGTTTGTTATAAAGAAGCCTTCCGCTTATATCAAATACCGTTACACCAGTCATTTCATATTTTCCGGTGTCAATCTTTAGGGTATTGTCCTGTTTGTAAATTATTATACTGTTACTGTCGGCAACAGGATTTTCAACACTAAGAGCTTCATTAACATATACAATTTCAAACCTGTTTTCAAAAGTTCCGGCTTCGGTAGCAAAGGTATAGCTGCCCTCCTTAAGGTTTTGTATTGTATTGGTTACATTGTCTTTCAGGTAAATAGCCTGGTTGGTGAATACACCATCAAAACGGTGAAGTTTTATAGTATATGTACCGGCATTATTTACTTTATACTCTACAGGAACTATATCAGTATCCGTAAACTCCGGCCTGGCCTGTACGGCAAGTTTTTCGTCTCCTGCTTTTGAATATATAAAGGTTGAACCGCCATCTGTAAATACCCTTCCGTCCCTGCCGTAGTCAATACCAAGAGTTGCAGTGCTGCTGTACACAACAGCCGTTTGGCTAAAGCCGCCTGCATTGCCTTCTATATTAAGCCAAAAGCGCGAAAGCGGTGAGGTTGTACCTTGTGAAGACCTGAAGAACTGGTTATTATGAACATTGCCTACACGCATGCTGTTATTAAATACCAGTGGCCCTGTAGGGTTTTCAGCAGCTTTAACAATAAAGCCCTGCCCCGGGTTAATAACCCACTCAGACGGATCTGAATCAACATTAAATAAATCATCCCATTCAGCACCACCCAGCATGTCTTCACCATCTTCGCCACCTACAGCTTTGTTATAAATATAGGCGTCTGCTGTAAGTACTGCATAAGATGATGCGCTTGCGTTGTTTTTCTTCCTCCAGAAGTAAAGTGCCGAACCCGGATTAAGTACTCCTGAATTCTGGTTAAGGAATTCCTGTACATTAATAGGGGATGGATACGGGTTACCGATACCACTGTAACGGCTTCCTGATGTTGGCAGGTTTACCTGAATAGTACCGTTGTGCGGAACACCTGTAAATATACCCTGGTAAGCATAAGCTGTAGTACCTTCATCATAACCTTCTACATCTGTATTGGTATTTGGCATCCTTATAAGATATCCTTTGCCGGTTTCAAAAGTATTTGTTGAAATATCGCTTAAACCGCTTACACCTTCATAAGAATTACTTGCCGTACCATATACATAAAAGCGGTTTGCAAGTGTTTTTGGCGAGAACTGGCGCAGCAACTGGCCTTTAACAGGAGAAGCCCACATAGTATAATCCTGCCTGAATAACGGGGTGCTGTTTTTTATAACAGTTATTTCATCTGTATTAAGGTTAGGGTTATCATTAACCTGCATCAATGACGCATTATTTTCAACGATAAAGTTAGCGGCTCCTGCATTATTTATAATTTCATCTTCTACGGTAACGGTTGTACCATCGGCTACAGTAAATGTATAGCCTTCGTTTAAGGTAAGTTTTTTAGAAGTAAAACTGCCGTTTGCGCCCGAATTATAATCACCGTTTATGGTTACTTCAATAGTAGTGTCAAGCACAAGAGGGGTAACTCCGTCAGCCTGTGTTGCCGGTGTCCAGGCTGTACCAGTCCACATTACACCGTCCGGCTTTGTACTTACCGAAACCACATTAGAGTTGGATGAGTTGCAATTGTCAGCATAGGCAGTAACCCTATAGTAATAAGTGGTATAATCATCAAGTCCTGTTACCGTATAGGATGTTACATCGTTTACATCAAGTTGCTCATAACCTTCAAGATAGTAAGGTTCATCAATGTCGGCCGATGTTATTACTATATCATCTATCATTGGCCTTGCCGCCGCATTATTGTCTATCCTTACAATAAAGTCGCCATTAATACCTGTAATATTTCCACTGTCAAAAACTTTGATTTCACTTTGGTTATAATCAATTGTACCTACAGCTGTTTCATTTGCAAACCCTGCACCCGATAAAATAGTTACAGTAACTTCTCCGCCTGAACCGGAATAAGTCTGCTGGATTTTAAATTTAATATTGGATATACCTCCCGGAATTGTCCCTGAAATAATATAAGAATCCGATTCATTTCTTAGCGTGATATGATTATCACTTCTGCCGTCCATATGCCTGTCAGTCCTTGATTTATAAGCTGTCCATTCAATACCGTTTGTTCCTGTCCAGGATCTTGTAGCATAACTTGAACCGGAAGCCAGTTCAATATCTTCCGTAAAACTGGTGCCTGGAACCTGGATACCAAATTCAGGGCTGGTGGAAATATCAAGCCTGTAGCCTGAAGCACCTTCAACAGCACCCCATTGGGCTGTAAATCCCGACTGGGTAATGTCGGCCGCTGTTAATGCTGTTGAGGTTTCCAGTGATGTTGTGGAAAATGACTGTTGCGAACTGTAAACCGTACCACTTTCAGTAACAGTGTAGGCTTTATAATAATAAGTGGTACAAGGCAATAAATTGGAAACAGTTACACTGTAATTACCGCCGTTAATGTTGTCGCCCTGTATTTGAGTACCATCGCCATCAGCAAAATTATTTACTGTACTGTATTCTATACCATAGGCTGTAGTAGCATCACAGTTTCCATCAACAGACTGTCCCGGTAAGGTTGCAGATGCTATTGTAATGTCAGATGCAACACCTGCTGTAGCTACGGCAGGAGTGTATATACCTTCGCCACTTGCATTCATGATAAGCTCTGCGGCTTCATAAGGAGAGGCTCCGTCCAGGCTTATACTGCCCATGTACTCACCAGTAGTATTAGGGGTAAACTTAACATAAACGGTAGTTTCAGCACCGCTGTAATTACTTATGGTTAAGGTTTCGGTATATTCCCCGTTTTCGGTTAATGAATAGCTGAAACCTTCCAGTGCCGATACATTAAAACTTGCATTTGACATTCCTGACCCGCTGAAAGTAAAGAAACCATTGCCTTCACCATTGGTACATACCTCACCAAATGCAAGTGAAGCATCTTCAAGGGTAAGATAGTTTAACGTTTCTACTTCAACAACATTGGAATTTCCGGTGCTGCAATTGTCAGAATATGCCCGAATCCTGTAATAATATGTTGTGCCCGGGTTCAGTCCGGTTACATTATAGGAAAGTGCGTTGCCTGCATCTGCACCCGAAATTACAGGGGCAGTACTGCCGCTAAATTCAAGGTTACCTAAATAGATATAGTCACCAGTTCCACCAGCACTTAAACCTTCCCTATATACAACCAGCTTGTATGGGCCTGTGATATTTCCTGTAAAACTTAAATGGTTTACGTTTCCTGATTGTATATCCTGCGAGCCAAGTACAATTCTTTCACTAAAGTTATAATCCGGGGCAGTAAGGGCTGCAACGGCAACTTTTTCATTGACTGTTGATATACTGCATATCAGGTCTAAAGAAACGTTTTGTAAACCGCCTGCAGGTATTATATCTGAAATGAAATAACCGTTATCATAGTCAGGGCCTGCAGTACCTGCAGTATTGTACATTAGCAGCCCTTTTGTAAAATTACTGCCTGATAAAGCAGATGCATGTTTTCTTGCCCTGTAGGCTGTCCAGTTTATACCTGAAGCTGTCCAGGTAACGGTTGATGGTGTAGAGGTAGCTGTAAAATCATCAAATACACCTGAAACGCTTATGGAAGAACCGAACGCTGTATTATCGGCTACATCTATATAATATCCTGTTGCACCCTCAACAGCTTCCCAGTTGGCAGTAAAGCCTTCCTGGGCAATGTTGGCAGCACTAACAGCAACCGGTGCGGCCGGCAGGTTACCGGTAGTAAAACTTATCTCATCGCCATAGTGTGTGCCTGCCGAGTCAGTTGTAAATGCTTTGTAATAATAAGTTGTACAGGCAGAAAGCCCTGTTAAATCAGCACTGAAATCAATACCGTTAAAATTGGTAGCATTTACAGTTGTTCCCGTTCCATTTGTAAAACCTTGTGTGGTGCTGTACTCAAAGCCGTAAGCAGTAATTGTTGTACATCCCTGTTCAGCCAGTGCTGCAAGTGTTGCAGAAGTTACAGTAATACCCGAAGCAGCATCTGTCAGTACAGTGGCTGGTGTGTTTACTCCATTTCCATAAACAGCTATGTTTAAAGTGCTTGTTCCTGATGAGTTTATATTGATTGTTCCCGGTATACCCTCTATGCTTTCAGGGTAATCCTTAACCTCTGTAGGTGTAAATTTTACATAAACAGTAATGCTTGTCTGGCCTGTATAAGGTATAAACAAACCTGAAGAATAAGTGCCATTTTCTGTTAGTGAATAACTGAAGCCGTTAAGGTTATATATGGCTATCTGCTGGTTCATTGGCAGGTTGCTGGCAGAGAACGTGAAAAATCCTGCCGCTGATGTGGTATTTGTACATACTGCGCCAAAATCAAGGTCTGAATCTATAAGTGTAAAAAACGGAGTAGATGGCGTTGCGGTTGCAAGTGCAGTTGTGGCACTCCAAGATGTTTCTACACCTGAAACGTTTCGTGCCTTCATACTGAAAGTATAATTTGTTCCCGGCGTTAAGCCTGTAACGGTTACAGGCGTTGTTAGCATTGAACCGGCAAGCCATGCAGGCTGGCTCTGTAATTCAGAATACTGGTTAACATAATAATAGTTGCCCCCAACAAGTACCCTTATAAGATATTCGGTAGCTTCCGGGTTTCCATTTGTATTTGCAGTTGCAGTAAGCGTAGTGGTTGTGGCATTGCTCACGGCAGGTTCGCCAGGTGTGGCGGCAAGGGTATAAAAGCTATTGGTGTTACCATAACCTGTTCCGCCTGTAGTGTTTGTAGCATAGGCCCTGTAGTAGTAACGTGTATTGGGCGTTAAGTTCTCAGCAATGGCTGTAAATGCCAGGTCACTATCATCCGGGCCGTTGCTTATAAGGGTATAGTTTTGTCCTACAGTTAAGTCTGCATTGCTTTCATTCCATACAAAACCTCTTTCAGTTACTGTTTCATTACCATTATTATTTACGCCTCCTAAAAAGAACGCTATAGTTGTATCTGCATCATTTTGTGCATCAAAATCTGCTGTCTCTACGGTAGGAGCAACAACGTTAAGCGTTGTAAATGATGATTCGCTGCCGTAAGCTGTACCCTGTGCATTGGTTGCATACGCCCTGAAATAATAAGTAGCCCCCATTTCCAAACCTGTAATACTGCTCACAAATGCGCCTGTACCTGTGCCGTCCTGCGTTTTTGTGGCAAGTGCAACGGTAGGGTTGGGGGAGGTTCCCCAAACAATACCTTTAGCGGTAACGGCAGAAGTACCTTCGCTGGTAACCTCACCACCTGTAGTGGCAGAATTTATTGAAATATCGGTAGCCGGTATAACTGTAGTTACTGTAGGCAAAGCCAGCGTAGTAAAGCTGTATTGGGTACCATAGCTGGTGCCTTCGCTATTTGTTGCATAAGCCCTGTAGTAATAGGTAGTGTTTTGTGCAAGATTGGTAAGGCTGCTGGTAAAGTTTCCTGTACCTGTTCCATTTGTTGTTTTTGTAGTTAACGCTGTTGTAGGGTTTTGCGATGTTCCCCATACCACACCTCTGGCGGTAACTGCAGCACCCCCGTCACTTGAAACATTACCTCCTGAGGTTGCAGTGTTTAAAGCAATATTGGTTGCTGTTGTGGTAACTACAGTAGGAGGGGAGCCTTTCACTGATTTTACACTTATATCCTTAAGGCCTATTAAAGGAGATGAGCCACTGCCATTACCTCTGTCAGAAGCAAAACTAATTGTAAAAGTTGCATTGTTGGCAATGCCTGAGCCTGAAAGTGTAAGAGTTACATTTTTAGTATCAGGGCTGGAAGGTGAACTGGAAGCATTGAATGACCAGTTTAGCGCGGCAACATCTCCTGCGGACGATGTTACTGTCCACCCGGGTGTTCTGGATGATCTTGCTACTACTTCAAAAGCCTTATAAGAAATCTCAAGTTTTGTAATTGCACTCCCTGTGCTGTTCCTGTAGGTTCCTGTAAGTGTTATGCTCCCGGCACTACTGGATGGCTGGTAGCCAAAACCTGCGTTTGAAATAGCATATACACCTCCTGATGTGCTTGCACTTGTTCCTCTGTATGTATCTGCTGATCCTGACATGGCATAGCCATTTGGCAGATTGCCGTTCCATCCGTTAAGGCTAGTTACAACAGCAGTATTATGGCTACCTATTGAAACCTGCGCCGAAACACGACTTGTTGCAAGGAATGCAAAAAGTAAGGTAAAGGAATAGAATAAAAGCGTTTTTTTGGTAAGAAAAAAGTTTTTTTGCTTCATTAGTAAAAACTATTAATTAATATTTAGATATTATTTGAGTGTTGTAAATCAAGCTAATACAAAAATATAATTCTCATTTTAAATAAAGGGGGTCATTTTGGTCAAATGACTGTTATCATTACGTTAACAGACTTTTATTAAGTGTTTGAAGCACAAAAAACCCGCTTTTAAGCGGGTTTAGTTTTTATTAAGTTTTAGTTATTTTTTAATTAAGGATAATTTTAAAAGTTTTTCGTTCATTATCCACAGTTGCAGTTATAAAATAAATGCCTCCAGCATTATGGCTTATATCAATAACATTATCATTAACCTTAGCATTTATTTTCTGTCCCATACTATTATATACACTGTATTGATAAGGGTTGCTTTCTGCATTGGCTATAGTAACAACCCCGGTTGTAACGGTAGGGTAGGCAAACAATTTGGCTACGCTGCTATTAGGATATGTTGTTGCCAATACCCCCCAGCTATCCTCTGCTTCCGGGCCGTTCCAAATAATTGTGGCAAGATAGGGGTTGTCAATAAAGGGGTTTCTGTTGCCCTGAATGTTCTGTAAAATATTATTACGGTTAATTTCATATTGGCTTACAGGGTCTTCTTCATTCCATTCCAGGAATATATCCGGCATGTCGCCAAAAGTACTGTAAGATGAACTGCCCGAACCAACAGCATTAGGCAGGCAACGCGACTGGTAGCGTACATACATATACATCATCATCCGTGCAACATCGCCCTTCCATTCGTCTCCCGGGTAAAAAAAGCCGCCGGACAATGATGTGGAATTTCCGGAGCCGTCGGCAAAACGTTTATTGCTGCGTGAGTTATTCATATAGTAATCTACCGCCCTTAGATGATGAGGGTCGGAACCCGGCCCTTCATACCCTAAATTAGGAGTACCCAAAGAGCGGGGGTAAACATGTTCCCTTACCCACAGCCCAACGCAGCTTGATGTATGGCAGCTATCGTCTTTATCCCTTGTCCTGTCATTATCCGGGTCGTTATCAGTATCATCATAGCCGTATATCAATAATACATTTTCCGGATTATCGGGGTCATGGTCAGTCTGCTTGAGTGCATCCCATACTCCCGGGGTATACTCCAGGTTGGCATTGTGGGTACTGGTTATTAAAGTGCCTAACTGGTTTTTTAATGCATCTCCGGTTAAATTAAAATCAATAGTATTGTAATATGCAGGTATCTGCGCTATACAATAAGCCGGTAATAAAAATAAACCTAATAATACTTTTTTCATATTTACTAACGTAGCAACGAGAAGTGTGCCTTAAATTCTTTTGCCGCTCCGGTATTTGGCGATTGGTACATCAATGTAAACCAGTAATCAGTTGCAGGCAGGCGTTCACCGTTATAGGTTCCGTCCCAGCCCGGGCCTGAAGGTTTTATTGATGCCACAAGTTTGCCATACCTGTCGAATATGTAAATATAAGCATCTTTTTGGTTACGCAGTCCTGTAATATTCCATGTATCCCTAACGCCATCTCCGTTAGGGGAGAAGAACCTTGGGTAATTCAGGGCATAAACTTCAAGCTCAATAGGCGAACATCCGTTAATATCCCTTATGTAAACCGTGTATATACCTTCGTATATATTGCTGAAATAAGGCTCATTCTGCCAGTTTTCATTATCAAGGCTGTATTCATATATACCTTTTGATGCACCATCTACATGAACAGTAATCGTCTGGTTATAATTAAAATCCTGCCCAACAGTAGCATAAGCTATGGCAGGTGATGATAATCCTACAACTGCACTATCTTCGCCAACACAACCGGTTACACGGTTGGTAGCCGTAACAGTATAAGTACCCGGCTGGTTAATAATAATATTAGGCGTAGTATAGGTAAGTGCCGAACCATCTTTACTCCAGGTAAATATATAATCGGCAGGGGAAAGGCCGGAAGCCAGTACTCCGGATTCTACCTCTAGTGTATCATTATTCTGGCATAAATACATGTCTTCAATATTTGGTGCAGGCAGTGCATACACAGTAATTGTTTTGGTAGCCATAGCGGTACATGTTGTGCCTACGGTATAACCGATAGTAACAGTACCCGCCCTTAAAGCAGTAACAAGCCCATTATTGTCTACAGTTGCTATAGTCTCATTGCCGCTTGACCATATACCGCCTGTTACCGTATTGACAAGTTGTAAAGTTTCCCCGGCACATACATCATTGTTTCCTGTAATAGTACCAGGGCTGGGCGCAGGTGCAGGAGGCGTGTTAATTTCTGCCTGCACTGTATTGCTTACAGTACAACCGTTGGCACTCCTTACTGTAACAGTATATAAGCCCGGCATTAAATTGCTGAATGTGGCACTGCTCTGCCATGGGCCGCTATCCAGTTGGTACTGGTTGCCCACTACATAATTGGTTATGATTATACTGCCTGTTGCATTACTGCAATCTGTATCGGTTACAGAGTATTGCGGAACAGAAGGATAAACAGGTGCTCCAATATTGATTTCTTTCGTTGAGATACAACCTGAACCGTTATCAGCAGTAAGAGTATAGGTACCTGCTGATAAGTTATTGAATGTTCTTGATGTTTGCGGAGTGCCACCATTAATACTATAGCTATAACCCGTACCTACAGGGGCGGTTATAGTAATACTTCCTAAAGCGGTACATGTTTCATCAGTTTTGTTTGCTACAAGCAATGGAGCCGCCGGAGCCGGGTTTATAGTAACCTGGCTTACAGGAGAAAAGCATCCTGACGAATTGCGAACCACTACATCATACAGATTCGGGGAAACATTATTGAATACAGGCGATGGCTGGAAAGGGCCGTCTTCACCATTAATACTGTAAGTTAACCCGCTGCCTCTTGGTGATAATATGGTGATGGTACCTGTGGTATCACCACAAGCCAACGCCGGAGCCGATACAACAGGCATTGCAGGGGCAGCAGTTGGTGGATTTATGGTAAATGATTGTGTTGAAATACAGTTATTGCCATTAACGGCAGTAATAGTGTAGGTGCCTGCATTTAACCCTGTAAATATTGGCGATGCCTGAGGTGTACCACTATCAATACTATACATATATCCTGCTCCTGTTGGTGCTGTTACCTCAATTGTGGCAGTACTGCCGCCGGTACAGTTTATAGGTGTAATAGTTGCAGTAATAGCCGGTGCTGCCTGCGCAGGGTTTACAACTATCTGCTTTGTTGCCGAGCGGCATCCCTGTACTGTTTCAACAATAAGAGTATATGTGCCGGGGGCAACATTATTAAATACCGGAGATGCCTGGAAAGGGCCTGCTGTACCGTTAATACTGTAGATAATGTCACTACCTGTTGGGTTGGTAAAAGTTATAGTTCCTGTAGTATCGCCACATGCCAGCACAGATGCTGTTGCCTGCGGAGCGGCTGGAACAACAGGCGCAGGCTCTACTTCCACCTGCTTTACGGGAGAATAACAGCCGGCACTGTTCCTTGCAATTACGTTATATGTTCCGGAAGTTATACCCGTAAATAGGCGTGAGGACTGGAATGGCCCTGCGGTTCCATTTATACTGTATGTTAAACCTGTTCCTGTAGGTGAATTAACCGTTAGGCTTGTTGTGGTATTCCCACAATTTATAACAGGTGTAGTTACATCAGGCATTGCAGGTGAAGCAGGCGCAGGGTTAATTGTTACCATTCTGGATGATGTACAATCCTTGCCATTTTTAACTGTTACTTCATAAGTATCGGGTATAAGCCCCGTAAATAATGGAGATGCCTGGAATGGCCCTGCGGTTCCGTTTATACTGTAAGTTATATCACTTCCTGTAGGGAATACAACTACTATACTTCCTGTTGTGTCCTCACAATCCAAAACCGATGCGCTTGCAACAGGTGTGGCTGGTGGCGCAGGTGTTGATATGCGGAATGTGCCCTGATGCACACATCCGTTAGTGCTTACGGCAGTAATAATATAATCATCAACAGGAAGATTATTAAATACTACTGATGTTTGCGGGGCACCACCGTTCACACTATAAGTATATTCAGGGCCTACAGGGAAGGTAACTGTAAAACTTCCGGGCGATGAACAGGTGGCATCCTGTATTATTGTACCAAATACAAATAAAGATGATGGCTGCGAAAGCGTAAACTGCCTTGTTGCAGGGCAGGCTATGCCATTATCGGCCACTATGGTATAAGTTCCTTGTGCAAGGTTATTGAATACAGGAGAAGCCTGCGGGGTACCGCCATCAAGGCTGTACATATAACCAGTTCCAACAGGAGCCGTTACAACTATACTGCCCATAGTACCTGCGCAGTCAGGGTTTACCTGTGTGGCCTGTATTACAGGTGCAACCGGTGCAGGATTTACTGTAACATACCCAACAGGAGAAATACATCCTGCCGAATTTTTAGCAACTACCGGATAAATACCGGGAGGCACAGCATTAAATACCGGCGATGCCTGGAATGGGCCATTGTCAAGGCTATAGGTTAAGTCAGTACCAAGAGGTTGGTTAACAGTTACAGTACCGTTTATATCGCCACACTGTAAAGCTGAAGCTACAGCCTGTGGTGTAGCCGGAGTGCCCGGTGCCGGGTTGATTATTGCCTGTGCAGGCTGTGATATGCAGCCATCAGGATATTTTACCACTATAGAATAAGTATTCGGCTGTAAACCGTTAAATACAGGAGTTCCCTGAAAAGGTGAACTGTTTATGCTATAACTATAACCAGTGCCTGTAGGGGATAACACGGTAATGCTGCCGGCATTTGTACTGCAGGTTGGCTGTACAGGAGTATCCAGTACAGGCGCTACAGGTGGTGCAGGCGGCATGCCTACGGTAAAAGTATCAAAAGTAACACAGCCGTTTTGGTCGGTTGCCGTTATGGTATAAGTACCTCCG
>NZ_WWEP01000033.1 GCF_009848495.1 Flavobacterium sp. MK4S-17 | reverse complement strand
AGAAAAAGTTCAGACATCTTGAAAATATCTGAACTTTTTTCAAATTTGTCTAATCAAAAATAGCCAACCTATTTTAGGACTAGTCATATGTTATTTAAGCATTAGCTTAGGGCAGCCTTAACCTGGTCAGCAGCTTCCTGGAATAAAGTAGCTGAAAGGATTGGCATACCTGAATTATCTATAAGTTCTTTTGCTATTTCGGCATTGGTACCTTGTAAACGTACAATAATAGGCACTTTAATGGAGTCACCCATGTTTTTATAAGCGTCAACAACACCCTGTGCAACACGGTCGCAACGAACGATACCACCAAATATATTAATAAGTATTGCTTTTACATTAGGATCACGAAGTATTATACGGAAAGCTGTTTCAACACGTTTGGCATCGGCAGTACCCCCCACATCAAGAAAGTTTGCAGGTTCAAAACCGGCATATTTAATAAGGTCCATAGTTGCCATGGCAAGTCCTGCACCATTAACCATACAGCCTACAGTACCGTCAAGGTCAACATAGTTAAGCCCTACTTCCTTGGCTTCAACCTCAATCGGGTTTTCCTCACGTATGTCGCGCATGTCGGCATATTTCTTTTGCCTGTATAAAGCGTTGTCATCAAGAACAACTTTAGCATCTACAGCAAGGATTTTGTTGTCAGATGTTTTAAGTACAGGGTTTATTTCAAAAAGCGATGCATCACTTTCTGTATAAGCTTTATAAAGTGCTGTTACAAACTGTACCATTTCTTTAAAAGCATTTCCGCTAAGTCCAAGGTTAAAAGCTATCCTTCTTGCCTGAAAGCCCTGTAGCCCTACAGCAGGGTCAATTTCCTCTGTAAAAATAAGGTGAGGTGTTTTTTCGGCAACCTCTTCAATATCCATACCGCCTTCGGTAGAATACATAATCATATTGCGGCCTTTACCCCTGTTAAGAAGTACCGACATATAAAATTCTGAAGTTTCACTTTCTCCGGGATAGTAAACATCTTCGGCAATAAGTACTTTGTGTACTTTTTTACCTGTAGGAGGTGTTTGCGGAGTTATTAGGTCCATACCTATAATCTGCCCTGCAATTTCCTCTACCTGCTGAAGGTTCTTGGCAAGTTTAACACCACCGCCTTTTCCACGCCCTCCGGCATGAATCTGGGCTTTAATAACATGCCAGCCTGTTCCGGTCTCGGCAGTTAGTTCCTTAGCGGCTGCAACGGCTTCGGCAGCATTGTTAGCTACAATACCACGCTGTACACGCACGCCATGGCTTGCCAGTATTTCTTTTCCCTGATATTCGTGTAAATTCATAATTAATGCATTTATCTTATTAAAAGTGGAACAAAAATAGCAAAATACATCCAATGGCTGAAAGTATTTTTATTTTTTTATCGTTAAGTCAGCCCTATCATTAAAGTAGCTTATAAGGTAATGATTTATAGTATGCATTTTTATATTGTAAACTATTACAAAAAGTTATAAAATAAACAATTTGTTATATTTTGTTATTATTTGTTTAATTTTTGTATTGGATGATTCCCACAGATAATTTTGCATAAATAATATATACTATAATGGAGGCAAAACAATTAGTGCATTTGGCTGAAGAATTTGGCAGCCCCCTGTATGTTTACGATGCGCAAAAAATACAGTCGCAATACCAAAGGCTGGAAAATGCTTTTTCCAAAGTGGGGAGCTTAAGGATAAATTATGCTGTAAAGGCCTTAAGCAATATATCTGTACTAAAATTACTAAAGCAGTTCGGCGCAGGGCTTGATACTGTTTCCATACAGGAAGTGCAACTGGGCATTATGGCAGGCTACACACCTGAACGGATAATTTATACCCCTAACGGGGTTTCTATGGAGGAAATTGAAGAGGTAGCAGCACTTGGTGTGCAGATAAATATAGATAACCTTTCCATACTGGAGCAATTTGGCACTAAGCACCCTAAAATCCCGGTATGCATCCGCATAAACCCACATGTTATGGCAGGTGGTAACAGCAATATATCTGTAGGGCATATAGACAGTAAATTTGGAATTTCCATACACCAGATGCCACACCTGCTGCGCATAGTTGAAAACACGGGCATGCACATTAATGGCATACATATGCATACAGGCAGTGATATACTTGATGTGGAAGTATTCCTTTATGCGGCTGAGATACTTTTTGAAACAGCAGCCCATTTCAGGGAACTGGAATTTATTGACTTTGGCAGCGGCTTTAAAGTACCTTATAAAAAGGATGATATACAAACTGATGTTGAAGAGTTGGGCACAAAACTCAGCAAGCGTTTTAATAACTTCTGCAAAGAATATGGCAGGGAACTTACCCTATGTTTTGAGCCTGGCAAATTCCTTGTTAGTGAGGCCGGATACTTTTTAGCAAAAGTGAATGTTGTAAAACAAACCACTTCAACTGTATTTGCAGGTATCGACAGCGGCTTTAACCACCTGATACGCCCCATGCTTTACGGGTCATACCACCATATTGAAAACTTATCTAACCCGGCAGGCAGGGAGCGTTTTTACAGCATAGTTGGCTATATATGCGAAACAGATACCTTTGGCAGCAACCGCCGCATAGCCGAAATTAAAGAAGGTGATATACTTTGCTTTTATAATGCAGGTGCCTATTGTTTCTCTATGGCGAGCAATTACAACTCGCGCACACGCCCTGCCGAAGTTTTATGGCATGAAGGGAAAGCCCACCTTATCCGCCGGCGTGAAACTATAGATGACATTGTGCACAACCAGGTTATTTTAAATTTTGAAAAAGAAGAAGTTCATAATTAGTTTAGGTTATATTATCTGGTAATGAGCCGCACCTATTAGGTGCGGTTTTTTTATTTTTGCACTAAACTGATAGAAATGCAAAAATTTAAAGCTGTAATTTTTGATCTTGACGGTACTCTGGCCAATACACTTCCCTTATGCATTCATGCATTTCGCCTTTCTATAGAACCCTATATAAAAAGGACTGTCAGCGATGAGGAAATCATTGCTACATTCGGGCCATCTGAAGAAGGTACTATTATGTCCCTCGCACCTGATTATTATGATAATGGTGTAGCAGATTATATTATGCATTATAAAGCGCACCATGAAATGTGCCCTGCGCCATTTGATGGAATGAAAGAGTTGCTAACGCAATTAAATACAAAGGGCGTTCGGCTTGCAATGGTTACGGGTAAAGGAAAAAAGAGTGCTGATATTTCACTGGAGAGATTTGGGCTGGCAGATTATTTTGAACTACTTGAAACAGGTTTGCCACAAGGCCCCAGCAAACCACAGGGTATTAAATCTATACTCCAGGTATGGCGTGATATAGAGAAACATGAAGTAATATACATAGGCGATGCACCAAGCGACATAACAGCTTGCCGGGAAGCAGGCATACCTATTGCCGCAGCAGCATGGGCTGAAACTGCTGAACCTGAAAAATTGAATTTACTTGAGCCTGACCACTTATTTTATAACGTACCTGATTTCAGCCGTTGGATTTTAAGAAATACCTAATGGTTTAATCCAATAGGAAGCAACGGAAAAAACCTATATTTTCAGTACTTTTGCAACTGAAACCTGCAAGCCTATGGAACTTTATTATTCGCTTTCTGTACTTATTGTTTTAGCCTCATTCTTTGCTTATTTCAATGTACGCTTTTTAAAACTCCCCTCCACAATAGGTGTTATGGTAATTGCAATGGCAGTATCTATCATGCTGGTGCTTTTTGGCAATACCGTACCCAGTATATCCAACAGGATCTCTGCACTTATAACAGGTTTTGATTTTACAGAGGTGCTTATGGGCGCCATGCTTAATTTCCTCCTTTTTGCAGGGGCTATACATATCAACCTGAAAGACCTCAGGGAACAGCGCACCCCCATTATGGTTTTCTCTACCGTAAGTGTTATAATATCAACTTTTGCAGTGGGTACCATGATTTATTTTATACCCATGCCCAGCCTTGAAATACCTTATATATACTGCCTGCTTTTCGGGGCACTCATATCTCCTACCGACCCAGTGGCGGTGCTCAGTATTTTAAAGGGTGCAAGGGTACGCAAATCACTTGAAACGAAGATTGCCGGCGAATCATTATTTAATGACGGTATGGCTATTGTAACCTTTGCCGTTATTTTACAGCTTGCGCAGGATAACCAGTATGAGCCTACCATATTAAATGTTTTATGGCTTTTTATAAAAGAAGCCGGTGGAGGGTTCCTGTTAGGGATAGCTTTAGGAATAGGAGCATCTAAAGCGATGCGCAGGATTGACGATTATAAGGTATCGGTGCTTATAACGCTTTCTGTAGTGATGGGCGGATATTTAATTGCTTCCCTACTGCATTTTTCAGGGCCCTTAACCATGGTGTTTGCCGGCTTGATTATCGGTAATTTTAAAAGAAGGTGGACTATGTCCGCTGAAACCAAAGATTACCTTGATAAATTTTGGGAGCTTAATGACGAAATACTAAACGCTATATTATTTCTTTTTATAGGATTTAACCTTTTAATTATAAAAGACTTGGATAATTACTGGATTCCCGGCCTGGCAAGTGTAGCTATTGTTATATTTTCCCGTTGGGTATCAATATGGCTGCCCACCAAGTTTATAAAATTCAGGGAAAAATTCAGCAAGGGCACTATTAAAATATTGGTATGGGGCGGTATAAGGGGCGGTGTTTCCATTGCACTTGCCTTATCTATAGATGACAACCCGTATAAAAAAACTATAATAGCCATAACCTATTTCGTAGTGGTGTTTAGTATTATAGTCCAGGGGCTTACAATAGGTAAGGTAGCGACAAAAATTTTAGCCGAACCTAAATAGTATCCGGCAGGATTTTTCCGGGGTTAAGGATATTGTTGGGGTCAAAAACGGCTTTTATGTTTTTCATAAGCTGCAGCTGCACAGGAGGAAAAGCTATATCCATATAATTTTTTTGCACAAAGCCTATACCATGCTCTCCCGAAATTGTGCCCTTTAAAGATACCGTAAGCTCAAATATTTCCCTAATGCCTTTAGGCACTTCATTCTTCCAGTTTTCTTCTGGCATATCGCCTTTTATAATATTTACATGAAGGTTGCCATCACCTGCATGACCATAGCATACCGACTGAAAGCCGTATTTTTTCCCTATCTGCTTTATCCCTTTCAGTAAAACAGGCAGTTCATAACGCGGCACTACCGTATCTTCCTCTTTATAAACAGAGTTTGATTTTACCGCTTCAGCTACTGTACGCCGCAACTTCCAAAGCGCATTTTTCTGGTCTTCGGTATCGGCAAAAAGTATTTCATCAGTATCAAACTGCTCCAGTACTGCCATAATTTTTTCAGCTTCGGCAAAAAGCATTTCGGGCTGGTTTCCATCCACCTCAATAAGCAGGTGTGCTTCTACTTCATCCTTTATTATCAGGTTTACACTGTCAAGATATTTTAATCCCCAGTCTATAGCATCCCGCTCCATAAACTCCAGCGCACTGGGCACTATTCCTGCACGGAAAATTTCCGCAACGGCTTCACATGCCTGCTCCGCCCTGAAAAATGGCACCAACATTAATATGTTATGCGATACAGCCGGTAAAAGCTTCATTACTATTTTAGTGATTATACCCAAAGTGCCTTCACTGCCCACCATTAGTTGTGTTAAGTTATAGCCTGTAGAGTTTTTAAGTGTGTTTGCTCCAGTCCATATAATTTCACCTGTAGGCAAAACAACCTCAAGGTTCAGCACATAATCTTTTGTAACACCATATTTAACAGCACGTGCCCCACCTGAGTTTTCTGCTACGTTGCCACCAATGGTGCAGCTGCCCTGGCTGCTGGGGTCAGGGGGATAAAATAAGCCTTTTTCATTTACCGCTTCCCTGAATACCTGCGTAATTACCGCAGGGCCTAAAATAGCCTGCAGGTTTTTTTCATCAATTTCAATAGAGTTTAACCTTTCAACAGACAAACCTATACCTCCATAAATACTTAATGCTCCACCACTAAGCCCTGTACGCCCTCCTATAGGCACTACCGGTATTTTGTGTTCGCTTGCCAGTATCATTATCTGTGATATTTCCTCAGCACTGCCGGGCTTTACCACAACAGTTGGCGGAAAATTGAAATCCTCAGTTTCATCATGCCCGTAATGGTAACGGGTTTCGTCGTCTATAAAAAAGTAGCTTTCCCCAACTATGCTTTTAAGCCTGTTTAATAGTGTAGTGTCCATACCGCAAATATAGCAGATTTGTAAATCCTCAATAAAAAATAAAGCCCTGAAACAATAACATTTCAGGGCTCTAAAAAGTATTTAGTAAAATTAATAATTTACTTTTCTTTTCCTGCCTGATATCAGCTGGTCAACAGAATACCTGCCACTGCCCACTACCAGGAGCAGTATATAAATTACAAGATATAAACTACCCAATTCCTTTTCATTAAAAGCATCATTGTCATGTACTACAAATACTGCAACCAGCATTGTAATAATAAGCGGTATAACGGCAAGCCTGGTGGCAAAGCCCATTATTATTAAAAATGAACACACCAACTCTGAAAACACTGCCAGGGATAATGTGGCAGACTCCCCTATTCCTATAGGGTCTATAAACTGTGCTGTACCCGGCTCCATAATAAGGTTAAGCTTTTGCAGGCCATGCGTCATCATAAAACAGCCCACGCCCAACCTTAAAATTAAAAGGGCTACATCATACAGATTTTTATTATATGTTGTATTAAAAACACCTATCATTGCTGCTCAACAAATTGCAGGTTGGCAATAAGTTTTACTTCCTCGCTCACTGTCAGCCCGCCTCCTTCTATTACCGCATTCCAGTTAAGGCCATAATCTTTACGGTTTATTTTTGCAGTAACTTCCAGCCCAACTTTATTATTGCCGTAACCATCGGTTGCCTTTCCACCGTACTCGCCTTTAAATTTTACCTGTTTGGTAACGCCTTTCATAGTAAGGTCGGCCATAATTTCATAGTCATCACCGCTTACCTGCTTTATAGAAGTTGTTTTCACAGTAATTTCAGGATGGTTCTCTATTTCAAAAAACTCAGCACTACGCAGGTGGCCATCGCGTTGTTCATGGTTTGTATTAATGCTGTCAGCCTTTATTTTTATAGTTATTTCTCCTCCTTCAAAAGTGTCTTCAGGAGTAACGGCTTCGCCACTGAATTCACCGAATGAACCTGTAACAGTTGAAATTACCAAATGCTTAACTTTAAACTGTATTTCCGAATGCGCAGGGTCTACGCTCCATTTTTTTGTAGCCATATTAAATATTTTTTTGGTTTTAGCACCATAAAATTAAGGAAAATACATCAAAAATTAGTTAAAATAATGTAAAGCAGAAGATAATTTTAAATTTTAAAAAGAGATTATACATACAGCACATTTAATTTAATGATATGCTATTCTATTAGCAAAGTACCGGTTTAAAATAAAATATTTATATTTGTAATAAATTTTATTACAGTAATAATGATAACAGGAAAGTTTGCCATATCAGTACACATACTCACGCTCTTAAGCAAATTTCCTGATGAATACCTTTCTTCAGATTTTATTGCAGGAAGCCTGAATATAAATGCTGTATTGGTGCGCAAAGAGATAGCCAACCTTAAAAAAAATCATCTTGTTAAAAGCCGTGAAGGTAAAAATGGCGGTACTGCACTGGCACAAGATGCAAGCAAAATAAATTTTGAGGATATCCTTAAAATCACACATGAAGAACTGCATTTAGGATTTTCAAAAAATGAACCCTGCCCCGATTGTGTTGTGGGAAAAAAGATAAACCAAAACCTGGAAAGTTTATATACCGATATAAATAATATGGTTAATGAAAAACTGAGGAAAGTATCCTTAAAGGAATTTTCAGAAAGATTTTAAATAACTTAATAACCTTTATATAATGAAAATAGCAGTAATAGGAGCCACAGGCTTTGTAGGCTCAGCAATTGTAAAAGAATTGGTAAACAGGAACCACGAGGTAACAGCTATTGCCCGTACACCTAAAAAAGAAATAGCCGAAAAAGCCAACTGGATAGCCGCTGATGTTTTTTACCCTACCGAGCTGGCAGAAGTGCTTAAAGGGCAGGATATTGTTATCAGCTCCTATAACCCCGGCTGGACAAACCCTAATATTTATGATGATTACCTAGCAGGAGCACAGTCCATACAGGAAGCCGTAAAAGAGGCGGGGGTTAATCGTTTTATAGTAATTGGCGGGGCAGGAAGCCTTTATGTTGCGCCAGACCTTCAGCTTATTGATACACCAAAGTTTCCCGAGGAATATAAACCGGGCGCAACCGCTGTAAGGGAATATTTAAATATCCTGAAAAAGGAACAGGAACTGGATTGGGCTTTCTTTAGCCCTGCTATAGAAATGCACCAGGGTATCACTACAGGCCGTACAGGCAAATACCGTTTAGGTACCGATAGCCCTGTATTTGATGAGAATCACCGCAATTCGCTTTCGGTAGAAGATGTTGCAGTGGTTATAGCAGATGAGGCTGAAAACCCTAAGCACCATAAAATGCGTTTTACCGCAGGTTATTAATTAAACAGGTTAATATAATACAGGCTGCTTATATGGCATGATAACCTTACAGGCAGCCTGCTGCTTTTATACAGGTTCCTGTAAATTTTATGTATTTTTACATTCATGGAAAAGCCCAAGCCAAATAAAAGCGCATTACAGGAAAAAGATGGCGTTGCACAGCCTGAAAGCATCAGCAGGGATTCTGCAGAGAATATTGCACTTCTCAGAAAAAAACAGCCCACTGCACAGGAACTTGTAAACGGCATACTGGAAGGCAATAAAACAGCTTTGAGCAGGGCTATAACACTTGTAGAAAGCACCAATCCGAAGCATTTTGAAAAAGCCGGTGAGGTAATCAACCTGTGCCTTCCGCATGCTAATAATTCGGTTCGTATTGGTATCACAGGTGTGCCGGGGGTTGGTAAAAGCACATTTATTGAAGCGTTTGGAAAACACCTTACCGGTTTGGGCAAAAAAGTTGCTGTCTTAGCGGTTGACCCCAGCAGTTCGCTTTCGCATGGCAGCATATTAGGCGATAAAACCCGCATGGAAGAGCTGGTTAAAGATGAAAACGCCTATATAAGGCCATCGGCTTCAGGGGATACACTTGGCGGTGTGGCACGCAAAACACGTGAAGCTATAATACTATGCGAAGCCTGCGGATTTGATACTATTATAATAGAAACCGTTGGCGTGGGGCAAAGTGAAACAGCAGTGCATAGCATGGCAGATTTTTTCCTGCTGCTAAAAATAGCCGGTGCCGGAGATGAACTTCAGGGTATTAAGCGGGGTATTATGGAAATGGCAGACTTGATAGTGATTAATAAAGCAGATGGTGACAACATTAAAAAAGCTAAACTGGCCAAAACCGAATTCAACAGGGCACTGCATCTTTTCCCTCCTAAAAATTCAGGGTGGCAGCCAAAGGTTACCACTTGCAGCTCTATTACAAAAGAGGGTATTGAACAGGTTTGGCAACTAACCGAAGAATACTTTAACCTGGCAAAAGGCAACAATTACTTTAATGCCAAACGAAAGGAACAGAATCGCTACTGGCTTACACAAACCATAAACGAACAGTTACTGAATGATTTTTACAGCCGTGAAGACATTATGGCTTTATTGGAAGAAAATAAAAAAGCGGTGCAAAACAATGAGATTTCACCGTTTGCAGCCGCCCGTATCCTGCTTGACAGTTATTTTAAAAAATAGTTTTACTGTTCTTCATAACGCTGCATCTCCCTGTCATAAAATTCATTGACAAGCGTAATAAGGCTTTCCATTTCTGCCTCAAGGTCAGCCTCATCTGCTTCATCCGGCTCCTCTAAAAATTCTACTTCATCATTTTTAAGGTTTATAATAAACCTTGGGTAATCCAGGTGGATTATGAATATATCTTCAGGAAAATCAGTATTATCTGCAAGTACAAATTTTGGTAATTCCATTGGTGATAGTTTTTAAAGCTGCCCGAAACGGATAAGCTTTTTGGTTAAAAAATGAAAACGAATATACAAAAATAATGCGGCTGCCGTAAGCCCGGCAAAAAGCCCTATCCATATCCCGGTAGCACGCAGCCCGGTATAATGCCCTAAATAAAAAGATATAGGGAAACCGATAA
The DNA here is from genome assembly GCF_009848495.1 of Flavobacterium sp. MK4S-17. Taxonomy (GTDB): domain Bacteria; phylum Bacteroidota; class Bacteroidia; order Flavobacteriales; family Flavobacteriaceae; genus Flavobacterium. The sequence goes on along the minus strand of NZ_WWEP01000033.1, from coordinate 20,633 downwards.
CCCAATAGGCAATAAATGTTATTACCGTTGGAATTTTCACATCCTGTAGGCCCCGAAGCGCCCCCAGCACCACAACCTGTATCCCATCTGAAATCTGGAACACGGCAGCCACCAGCAACAATTCAGAAGCTATGGCAATAACCCTGGCATTTTCTGCTAAAAGGGTATCATCTTTCATATTCAGGAAAAATTGCGGAAGGTAATTGTGTAGGGCAATAAACAATAAGGCAAATACTACCTCCAGTATAACAGCAAGCAGGAATATGGAGCGCGCCACAAGCTGCAGCTTTTTATAATCCCTAAGCCCCTTTTGGTTGCCCACCCTTATCATGGAGGCCACACTTAAGCCCATAGCAAACATAAACGTTAATGATGCCAGGCTAAGGGCTATCTGGTTAGCAGCCTGGCTATCCTTGCCTATAGAGCCTGAAAGCCACACTGCCGCGGTGAACAGGGCAACTTCAAAAAGCATCTGCATGGATGAAGGCAAGCCTAAGGCAGTTATTCTTTTTAGCACAGCCTTATTAAAGGCACTCCTGTTAAAGCCACTAAAATAGGTTTTAAACTTTTCGTTTTTCACTAATATATAATGTATATATACTACCATAAATATACGTGCTAAAACAGTACCCAGGGCAGCGCCTATTATACCCATCTTAGGAAAAATCCAAATTCCGTATATAAGCAGGTAGTTAACTATAATATTGATAACGTTGGAAATGATAACAGCATACATGGCATACTTTGTATGGGATAACCCGTCGGCAAATTGCTTGTAACCCTGAAAAATAATTACAGGCACGAGTGAAAATGCTACCCAGTCAATATAAGGCCCCGCAAGCGCAACAACTTCTTCAGGCTGGCTCATAAGGTACATAAGCGGTTTTGCGAACCACACTACCCCAAAAAGAAATATACCCAAAATGGTGCATAACAACAATCCGTTTTGAAAGAAAGAGCGTGCCTTGTCGGTATCTTTTTCTGCATCTGCCGAAGCTACAAGCGGTGTAATAGCTGTAGAGAAACCGATACCGGCTGACATGGCAATAAAAACCATGCTGTTGCCCAGGGAGGCGGCAGCAAGTTCGGCAGCACCCAGTTTCCCTACCATAATATTATCTACTATGCCTGTAACAGTATGCCCAAGCATACCTAAAATAACAGGCCATGCCAGTTGTATATTATATCTGAATTCCTTTGTGTAGGCAGTAAGCGTCATTATAATTGCAATTAGCCCGCAAATGTAAGGAGAAGAATATTAAAAGCAGTTAAAAATCAACATACTTATAATTTTGATAATCACAATCTTATCCTACATATAAATAAATTTTAATAAGGTATTTATAAAATATTAACAAAATATTGGATATTTCCCCAAATCTGTCATTGTACTTTTACATCACCTAACAACGAATATTATGAGAAGATTACTTAACATGAAAGGTTTAATGCTGGGAGCATTATTACTTTTAGGTGCAAATGGTATTGCACAGGAAATTTCAGGAACATCTAGCGAGGCAATTAATAATTATGATCAGGGATTCCGCTTAGGATTTGCCATTAATGCGGGGCCTACAACCGGAGATTATTTTAATTTTGCCCTTGGTGGAGACGTAAGGCTTCAATATGACCTTACCCAACAAACATCTTTAACGCTTACTACAGGTTACACACACCTTTTTGGCGAAGAAGATGAAATTGATGACCTTGGTTTTATTCCTGTAAAAGCAGGCTTTAAAGCTTTTGTATGGGAAGACCGCTTTTATGTTCTTGGCGAAGTTGGTGCAGGTTTTGCCGTTACCAGCGATTATGATGAAACATCATTTTTATGGTCGCCGGGTATAGGCTACGCCAATGATGTAATTGATATAAGCCTGCGTTATGAGGGTATGAATGACTTTAATGCAGACCAGATAGCATTGCGTGTTGCTTATGGCTTTAAGCTGTAACAATTGCAGTTATATAATAAAAACACCTAAGTACAAAAACTAACCTGTAAAAACCTGTGGTATTAATTTACCGCAGGTTTTTTAAATTTGTAGTAACTAACAAACAAACCATGAAACTTTTTGTTATTGACTGGAGCCGCGATGATAAAACACCTTTGCTGGACTATTGCAAGGCTTCTGGCCATAAAGTGGTGGGAAGTGAACTTAGGGATGGCGGCGAAGCCTATAAAAAGTCAGCAGGCTGCAAGGCCGATGCCATTGTAATCAACTATTCACTTTTAGCCTCCCACGGCAGGATAACCGCACAGGAAATTAAAAGGCGTAAGGCTACATCCCAAATCCCTATCTATTTTATAGGTGGCAGTGAAGATGATAACGAGAAAGTACAAAACATAGGCATATGCCTTTCCGAAGAAGAGGTTAAGGATTTACTGCTTAATGATTAACCGTTGTTTTCACTATTTAATTTCCTCTTGTAAGCATTTATATTTTCAAGCACTTCTTCATCTACTTCAGGTTCTTTAATATCATATTTCTTTAACCTGTCCAGGATTATACCTGCCACAAAATAACGTGCCGCCTTTTTATCGTCAGCAGGTATGGCATACCACGGGGCGCAGGGTTGGGATGTTTTATTTATAGCTTCTTCATAATATTGCTGGTATAAATCCCAATATCCCCTTTCGTCCAGGTCTGATGGCGAAAATTTCCAGTTGTGGCTTTCTTTTTCAAGCCGGCGCAAAAGCCTTTGCCTTTGCTCCTCTTTACCCAGGTGCAAGAAGAATTTAAATATGATAGTACCATTCTTAGCCAAATGGCTTTCAAAGTCATTAATCTGCTTAAAACGCTCCTCCCAAAAGTTTTCCGGTATATCATTTACGGTTTCAATACCCGGTAGGTTTTCATTCAGCAGGTACTCAGGATGCACGCGTGTTACCAACACATTTTCATAATGCGACCGGTTAAAAACAGCAAATTTGCCCTTTTCAGGCAGGGCAGTATAATGCCTCCATAAATAATCATGCTTGAGTTCGCGGGATGTTGGTTCCTTAAAAGTATATACATTAACGCCCCTTGCATTAAAATATTTAAACACTTCGCGTATAAGGCTGTCTTTACCCGAAGTATCCATGCCCTGCAAACATATTAAAACACTATACCGGTTATTGGCATACATTTTATCCTGAAGCTTGCCTAATTCCTTACTTACAGTTTTAAGCGCCTTTTTCTTCTCTTTTTTTGTAGCCCCGATATCTATAAAAGAAGGCCGCTCACCAATAATAAAATCGCCTGCAACCTTAAAGTCCTCCGTATTTATATTTGTCATCCCTATTTAATTATCTTTATAATAAATGTAAGGATTTATAGTATTCTGCGTTTTGATTAAAACTTAATGTTATGCAAAAATTTAGTTTAGAGCTTCTTTTCCATATCATAGGCATTGGTTCGGCTTCAGGATTATTTTATGATGGCTCTGCCCTTTTCCTTATATCCGACAATAGCCATATACTATATGAATACAATATCGCAGACAAGTCGCTTTCAAAACATCCGTTGGTGAACAAGGAATACACAGGCCCGCTGGAAAATATACCAAAACCGGATAAAGCCGATTATGAGGCCATAGCAGTAAAGGGCAGCGATATGTATTTATTTGGCTCAGGCTCCGCACCCGGAAGGAATTTAATAGCACATATTAATTATAAAACCAAAGAGGTTTTTCCGCATATTGATGCAACCGACCTTTACCTCGCCATGCAAAGCTTTGGTAATATTGATGCTGAAAATTTTAATATAGAAGCCGCAGTTAATGACGGCGATACGTGGTACCTGTTTCAGCGCGGCAATGGCCCGGTAAAACAAAATGCAGTATTTACACTTAACGGCACAATTGAAGATACTTATTTCCAGATATTGCACAACAGCTACAGGCTGCCTAAAATAAACGGGGAAAGGGCAGGGTTTACCGATGCTGTTAAAGTAGGGAATACCCTGTATTTTATTACCGCCGCCGAAAAATCTTCATCTACCTACCATGACGGTGAAGTGGCAGGTTCGCTTATTGGGACTATAGATATTGAAACAATGAAAATCGGTTTTACAAAAGTAATTTCAGAATCAAAAAAGTTTGAAGGCATTACTTTGTTTAAAGAAACAGCCACTGAATTACAATTCCTTCTGTGCGAGGATACTGACAGTGATTCCGGTGCTTCGGATATTTACCTACTTAAAATACCAAAAGGGAAATAAATTACTTTTCTATCTCACGCAGGTTTTCCATCTTTTTATATTCAAGGAAGCCTTTAATATCTTCAAAATGTTCCTTAACGCGCTTGTTGCCAAACTCAAATACTTTAGTTACCAGCCCATCAAGAAAATCCCTGTCATGCGATACCAATATTAAAGTACCGTCAAAAGCATTCAGGGCATCTTTTATTATATCCTTGGTTTTCATATCAAGGTGATTGGTAGGCTCATCCAGAATAAGCAGGTTTACAGGCTCAAGCAGCAGCTTTATCATGGCAAGCCTTGTGCGTTCGCCTCCTGAAAGCACTTTAACCTTTTTGGTGGTATCATCGCCGCTAAACATAAATGCGCCCAGTATATTTTTTATCTGTGTGCGTATATCCCCTTCGGCAATACGGTCTATAGTTTCAAAAACAGTCAGTTCGCCATCCAGTAATGCTGCCTGGTTTTGGGCAAAATAACCAATTTTTACGTTATGCCCCACCTCAAGCTTGCCTTCAAAGTCTATTTCACCCATTATGGCTTTTACCATAGTTGATTTACCCTCTCCGTTTTTACCTACAAAGGCTACCTTTTGCCCCCGCTCTATAACCATAGAGGCATCTTTAAAAACTACATGTCCGTCATAGGATTTTGAGAGTTCATTAACCACAACAGGATATTGGCCGGAACGTGGTGCAGGAGGAAATTTAAGCCTTAATGCAGAAGTGTCAATTTCATCAACCTCAACCAGTTCCAGCTTTTCAAGCATTTTTACCCGGCTTTGCACCTGCAGGGTTTTAGAGTATGTACCTTTAAAACGTTCTATAAACTCCATATTTTCAGCAATCATTTTTTGCTGTTCTTCATATGCTTTTTGCTGGTGTGCCCTGCGGTCTTTCCGCAATTCAAGGTAATGGGAATATTTGGCTTTATAATCATAAATGCGGCCCATAGTAACCTCTATAGTACGTGTAGTAATATTGTCTACAAATGCCCTGTCGTGGCTTATTACCATAACAGCTTTTGCACTGTTCACCAAAAAATCCTCAAGCCACTGTATACTTTCAATATCCATGTGGTTAGTAGGCTCATCCAGCAGTATAAGGTCTGGCTTTTGAAGTAATATTTTGGCAAGCTCAATGCGCATTCTCCACCCACCGCTAAATTCAGAGGTTGGCCTGGTAAAGTCGGCACGGCTAAAGCCCATACCTATAAGTACCTTTTCAACTTCAGCTTCATAATTTACTTCTTCTACAGAATAAAATTTTTCACTTAGTTCCGATACCCTTTCTATTATTTTATAATATTCTTCCGATTCATAATCCGTACGTACTGTAAGTTCCTCATTAAGCGCATCTATTTCAGCCTTCATTTTAAATATGCTTTCAAACGCTTTAGATGTTTCATCAAGTACTGTAGCATTATCCTCTGTTAATAGATGCTGTGGCAAGTAGGCTATAACAGTACCTTTGGGTGCAGATACATTTCCTAAGGTTGGCTTGCTTACCCCGGCAATGAGCTTTAGCAGGGTTGATTTTCCCGCACCATTTTTACCCATCAGGGCTATTTTATCATTTTCATTAATCGAAAAAGATACATCGCTGAAAAGCGTTGTTCCGCCAAACTGAACCGTTAACGCATCTACTGTAATCATCTGTCATTTAATTTGAAGCCGCAAAGATAATGGAATTCAAAGGCAACGCCCTTGCCTTTAAAGTAAAATTTATTACATTTGAAAAGCTGATTATAGCTTTACTATGGGTATACGCATTAAAATAAGCTTGTTTTGGGGACTTACCATGTTTTTTATAATGTGTATAGCTTTACCGCTGCTGGACGGCGATAAGATAACCTTTATAAGATCAGCCACAGGGCTTGTTATCTTTTTATCCGGCGGTTTTATTTTTGGCTCGTTGATAAAGATAAAACAGAAACCTAAAAACAATCAGGATGCGTAAATGGGTTAGGTCAGGCCTGGTGTGGGGTGGCATTTTATATGCCATTACTATGATTATTTTTCCTTTAGTTGACGGGGAAAGGCTTTCATTAACCAAAATAATAGCCGGAATACCTTTATGGATAATAGTAGGGCTTATTTTAGGCTACCTGTTTGACAGGAAAAAGAAAAAAGCCGGTAAACGCTGATTATTTATCAGTACGGATTTTCCAGTTTTCTATTATTTCTTTTGCCTTTGCAACATCTTCCCCATCAACATAAATTTCCACTGCCTGCCCAATAGGTGTTAACCCGACTATAATACCGGATTCAATATTATTCTTTACAATAACATCTATGCCGGCGGCTTCCAGTTCCGATTGTACTGCCAAAGCCATTATACCACTTCCTGAAAATACTTTTATCATTTGTAAGATTTAATAGTCATCTTGGTTATCGTCCCCGTCAAAATCATCAAACTCAAAAAAAAGCGGTTCAACCATAATCCTGTCAGCCAGCAATTCCACACGTTCAGATATTATGTCGGTAAAGAAAATGCGCTGTGTTTTTACAATACTGTTGGAAAGCCTTGCAATTTTTGGCTCAAGCCTGTTTTTAAGCAATGTTTCAGTATCATCCACAATAAACATTTTCAACTGGTTAACATCATACCCGGCAGAACCGAACATATCATTTAGCCTGCCCGGTGTGCCTATTAGTACATCTATCCCCGCTGATATCTGGTTTTTGTCATAATCAATATCTCCCTGCTCATACACGCCGTAAACCCTTAAGTCAGTATGCCTGCCATAATCGGTAAAAAGCTGCTGCATTTCCAGCACCTTTGCTTTATCCTCAACAATTACAAGTGCCCTTGGCGACTGTTGGAAAGCCTTTTCAAGTTTTTGTATTACGGTAATAACTATTGCTGTGGTTTTACCCTCTCCTTCCGGTGCCGCTATAACACAGTCAGCGCCGCTTTTTATCGTGCCGAAAGTTTCTTTTTGCACCTCAGTAGGTTCAGTAAGCCCGCCTTCTGCCAAGGATTGCGAAAGCCCCGCATTTATTTTTTTTAAAAACAGTTTGTCCAAAATCAGGTTTATAAATTATTTACTTGCAAAAAGTTTTACATCGGTTTCAGAAATTTCACTGCCACCCAGTATAATCAGCCTTTCCACCACATTACGCAGTTCCCTTATATTGCCGGTCCAGTCATATTCCTGCAAAAGCCTTACCGCATCATCCGTAAACTTTTTACGGGCTGTACCCTGCTCGGCCGCAATCTTTTCAGAAAAATGTTCCACAAGCAGCGGAATATCATCCCTCCTGTCATTAAGTGCAGGTACTCTTATAAGTATTACTGCGAGGCGGTGGTAAAGGTCTTCCCTGAAACGTCCTTCTTCAATTTCTTTTTTCAGGTCTTTATTGGTAGCGGCAATAACACGCACATCTACTTTAATGTCTTTTTCTGCACCTACCCTTTGTATCATATTTTCCTGAAGGGCACGCAAAACCTTTGCCTGTGCTGAAAGGCTCATATCACCAATTTCATCCAGGAATATTGTGCCTTTATCGGCAGCCTCAAACTTTCCTGCCCTGTCTTTTACCGCACTGGTAAAAGCTCCTTTTACATGCCCAAACAGTTCACTCTCTATAAGCTCGCTGGGTATTGCCGCACAGTTAACCTCTATAAATGCCGCCCCCGAACGTTCGCTTTTTTCATGCAGCCAGTGCGCCACCAGTTCTTTACCTGTACCGTTAGGCCCTGTAATAAGCACACGTGCATCGGTTGGGGCTACTTTTTCTATTATTTCCTTTATATGGTTTATAGGTTCGCTGCTGCCAACCATTTCATAGTTTTTACTTACTTTCTTTTTCAGCAGTTTGTTTTCGGTAACCAGCGTTTTCCTGTCAAGCGCATTACGCACAGTATTTAACAGGCGGTTTAAATCAGGCGGTTTGCTTATATAATCAAAAGCACCAAGGCGCATGGTTTGTATTGCAGTTTCAAGGTCGCCATGCCCTGATATCATTACAAAAGGAATTTCAGGCTTTATTTTTTTTACAGCCTCAAGCACTTCAACACCATCCATTTTGGGCATTTTTATATCGCAAAGAACAAGGTCATAATCCTCATTTTTTATTTTTTCAAGCCCAAGCTGTCCGTCTTCGGCTTCCTCCACAATATAATTATCGCTTTCCTCTGCAAGTATTTTTCCTAAAACCCGGCGTATTGCAGCCTCATCTTCTATTATAAGTATTTTTGGCATCTTTAAATTATTGATGTGTTTTTAAAGTTATCGGTTTAAATTTTAAACTCCAAACTATTAACTTTCCGTTTTAATATTTAAGCCACCTGAACAACTCTTTATAGGTAGGCTTTTTACCATACATAAGAATACCGATTCGGTATATTTTTGCTGCAAACCAAACCACACCCAAAAAAGTAATGAACAATATAAATATAGAAAGTAATAATTCCCATAACGGCACGCCGAAAGGAATGCGCATAAGCATTACTATAGGTGATGTTAAAGGCACCATTGAAAAAACGGTGGCAACCGTACCGTGAGGATCATTTATAACCGTAAAGAAGCCTACATATACCCCAAGCATAAGCGGTAATATTATAGGAAATAAAAACTGCTGGGAATCGGTTTCGCTGTCAACCGCAGCCCCAATAGCGGCATATATGGAACTGTATAAAAAATATCCACCTATAAAATAAATGATAAACGAAAGGAACATTGTGCCCAATGGCAGGCTAAGTATTTCAGTGATATAACCCTGTAATGCTTCTGCCGATTGTTGTGCGGCTTCTGTCATTTCAGGCTGTACCTGGGCTGAAGCCCCCATTTCCAGTCCAAAAAATGAGCCTGCAACAACAAACAATATACCCCCTAACACGGCCCATATTAAAAACTGTAATATACCCGCCATAGATGTACCTATTATTTTACCCATCATAAGCTGGAAGGGCTTAACAGAAGATATAATGATTTCAATAATACGGTTGGTTTTTTCTTCTATAACACTGCGCATCACCATATTGCCGTATATAATGATAAACATCATGATAAGGTAGCCAAAAGCGAAACCAATACCTATTTTAATTTCATTAAGCCATTTCAGGCTTTCCTCCCCCGAAAATTTACTAAGTTTTATATCTGCATCCGTTTTGGCTGCTTCTATCTGCTGATAATCTATTCCGGCTTTTTGCAGGTTATACCTTGTTAGCTTATCATTTACCACATCTTCCATGCGCCTGATAAAATCCATTCCCGGACTGTCATTAGAAATATATTCCACCTTGTGGAGCAGGTCGATTGGATTCTCCACCTCCGGAACATAAATCATACCTTCATAGCCCTCACTGGCCTTTTCTTTGGCTTCCTTTATCGGCAAAGCCGAAAGGTCAGTATATTTAAGATGGTCGCTGTCTTTAAAATCTTCTTTTAAATTGCTGCCCTTATCATATATGGCCACTTTTGTTACCTTGTCTGCACTTACGCTTGCAAGATAGCCTATAAGCATAGCCATGCCCACAAAAAGCAAAGGGCTTAAAAATGTCATTACTATAAAGGACTTATTGCGCACTTTGGCAAAAAATTCTCTTTTAATTATTAAAGAAAGGCTCATATTACTTTTGGCTTACAGTTTGAATAAATATATCATTAACGCTGGGTATTTTTTCAACAAAGTAGGTTACATTACCCTGCTGCATTAAATACTCCAGCAACTCTCGCGATGTACTGTTTTCAGGCAGTTGTACCTCCAGCTTTAACTCATCATCAAGTGTTTTGAAGTTTGCCTGTGTGGTTTGGTAGCGGGTATTGATACCCGCCAGCAGCCCCTCAAGGCTGGCCGGCACTATACCTACCTGAAAAGTATTGCTCCTGTACTGCCTTTTTACATCATGAAGCTTACCTTCAATTAACTTATTCGATTTATGGATGAGTGCTATGTGGTCGCACATATCCTCCACACTCTCCATACGGTGGGTAGAAAAAATAATTGTAGTGCCTTTATCTCTTAACTGCATTATCTCATCCTTAATGATGTTGGCATTAACGGGGTCAAAACCGCTGAAAGGTTCGTCAAGAATAAGCAGCTTTGGCTGGTGCAGCACTGTTACCACAAACTGTATTTTTTGCGCCATACCCTTGCTAAGCTCCTGAATTTTTTTATTCCACCAACCCTTTATATCCAGTTCTTCAAACCAATACTCCAACTGCTTTTTAGCTTCACTTTTTGAAAGCCCTTTCAACTGGGCAAGGTATAACGCCTGCTCGCCTACCTTCATGCTTTTATAAAGGCCGCGCTCTTCGGGCATATAGCCTATGTGACTAATATGTTTTGGGCTGAGTTTTTCGCCATCAAGATATATCTCGCCGCTATCCGGCAGCGTTATCTGGTTTATAATCCTTATGAGCGATGTTTTTCCTGCACCGTTAGGCCCTAACAGCCCGTATATACTGCCTTTAGGCACGTTCAATGTAACATTATTAAGGGCAGTATAATCTCCATACTGCTTAATAACATTTTTAACTTCTAAAATAGATTCCATTCTGTTTTATAAATATTTCCCCCTGCTTAAAAAGCATCTATCAGATAGACTGCAGCCATAAATAAAGAATACATCTCGGCAAGGAATAAAAAGTAAAATAGTAATATCCGCCAGGCAAATCCCGGAATTTTATATGTGTTGGCCGTTACCTGGTAATAAACTATAACAGGAAATAAACCGCAAATTATACCCATTAAGTTACTAAGCCAGGCTAAGCCAGTTATATCTGCCAGCATAGCAGTCAGCACAAAAAGTATAAATGCCAGCACCACAAAGCCTGCTATGATTAAATGCTCAGCAAGATTATATTTCAGCCTGCGGAAAATCAGCCATGAATTACAAGCCAGGATAGGTATAATACTTATGTAAATAATTTTAGGTATTCCCCCTATGGCTTCCAGCACTTCCTTTACTGCTTCATCTTTTACCGCACCGGTACTGCCCATGAAACCGCCATCAACATAACGTCCCGCTATAACAGCCAGCCCCAATATAATTATAATAAGGTAAAATACATTGTAATACTGCACCCTTTTACCTGATATATAATCACGTGCTGCATAACCGGGACGGGTAAACAGTTGCTTTAATGTAAACAATATCCCTTTTTCAATATGCCACACACCGTGCATTATATCATGTATAATAAAATGCTTAAAAGTTATCCTGTGTGTGTCAGCCTTTTGCCCGCAATCTGCACAGTATTTCGAAGTAAGCGGGGCATTACAGTTAAGGCATTTATGCATGGAAGCAGTTTTTATTCAAATGTATAAAAAACCCATCCTTATTTTAAAAACAAGGATGGGAAAAATTGCTATGAAAAAGAAAAATTCACTAGTTAACTAGTGAATTTCAAATATATAAATTTATCTTAAATTACGAAAACATATCTTTAACTTTTTCAAAAAAAGATTTATCGGATTTTTCCGGTTTAGGTATAAAGTTTTCGTCAGTTAAATATTTTTCAAAAAACTGTTTTTGCTCTTTATTAAGCGTCCTCGGCGTCCATACATTTACATGTACTAACAGGTCGCCGCTTCCATAGCTGTTCAGGCTCGGTATCCCCTTTCCTTTCAGCCTCAGTATTTTGCCCGACTGTATACCTTCTTCCAGCTTTATCCTGACTTTACCATTTACAGTATCTATTTCTTTTGAAACGCCCAATGCAGCTTCGGGGAAACTAATATACAAATCATAGTGCAGGTTTTCTCCTTCACGTTTTAAAGTATCGTGTTCAACTTCCTCAATAACTACAATAAGGTCGCCCGGTATGCTGTTGTTGCCGGGGGCATCATTACCTTTGCCGCTAACTTTTAGCTGCATGCCCTCGGTTACACCGGCCGGTATTTTAATTGATACCGTTTCATCCGACATTACCATGCCCTGTGCATCTGCCTGTGGCGGCCTGCTTTCAATTATCTGGCCTGAACCACCGCACACATGACAGGTTGATGCTGTCTGCATCCTGCCCAGTATAGTATTTGTAACCTTCATTACCTGGCCGGTACCATTACAGGTAGGGCAGGTTTTAAAAGTTACGCCTTTTGCCTGTATCTTTCTTTTTACCTTTACTTTCTTTTCAACACCGTTAGCTACCTCCTCAAGTGTCATTTTAACTTTTATCCTGAGATTGCTGCCTTTAACCCTGCGCTGGCCGCCACCGCCGCCGAAACCACCAAAACCGCTAAAGCCACCACCAAATGCACTGCCGAAAATGTCGCCAAACTGGCTGAATATATCATCCATATTCATACCGCCGCCGCCAAAGCCGCCGCCGCCTTCAAAAGCAGCATGCCCATACTGGTCATAACGCGTTTTTTTGTCAGGGTCGCTCAATACTTCATAGGCTTCTGCCGCGAGTTTAAAATTCTCTTCGGCCTCTTTATCTCCCGGATTTTTATCAGGGTGAAATTCAATAGCTTTCTTACGGTATGCCTTTTTAATCTGCTCTGCCGTAGCCCCTTTATCAATCCCGAGTATTTCGTAATAATCTTTCTTCATTGTTTACTTAGCTTTTTGCAGTTAATTACCTATAACCACTTTTGGAAAGCGTATAATTTTATCGCCCAGTTTATATCCTTTTTCCACAACATCCACCACTTTGCCTTTTAAATCGTCAGATGGTGCAGGTATTTGCGTAATAGCTTCCGCAAAGTCAGCGTTAAAATCATCGCCTGCCTTAATTTCAACTATTGCCAAACCTTTAGAAACAAGAGTATCTTTTAGTTTATTATGTATCAGTTCCACTCCTTTAAGCAGCATCTCGTCGCCCGATTTCTCAATCTGAACCATAGCCCTGTCAAAATCATCAAGCACGGGCAGCATTGCCTGTAAAACTTCCTGATTGGCAGTTTTAAACAATTCTATACGCTCTTTGGAAGTCCTTTTTTTATAGTTCTCAAATTCTGCAAACAGGCGTAAAAATTTATCTTTTTCAGAGGCCAGTTCCTCTTTCAGTTTTTGCTCCTCTGTTAATTCTTCAGCCGAAGGTATTCCTTCTTCCTGCGCACCGGCATTTTCTGTTGCGCCGTTTTGGTTAACTTCATTAGCAGCTTCCTTACTTAGTTCTTTTTCATTATTTTGAGAATTATCCTGGCTCATATTTTTAAATATTTTCTTTAACATTACTTAATAAATAACAATATGCGCAGTTGCAAAAGTATTGCCAAACCAATACAAATGTCAAATTGTCATTTTTTTAAAGCTGCAAAGATAAAAGAATAAACACAATAATAAAGGGCAGCTGGTTAGCTGCCCTTTATTATTGTAGTTCCTGACGTATTGCTTTTTCCAGCGAGAGGTATTTAAACTGGTAACCCTCTCCTATTATTTTGCGTGCACTTACATTCTGGCTGCTAAGCAGTATCTGGTGCATTTCACCCAGCACTGCCTGCAACATAAACTTTGGCACGTTGGGCATAAAGAAAGGCTTGTTAAGCACTTTAGCGATAGTTTTCATAAGGCCGGCATTGTTAACAGGGTGCGGAGCCACTGCATTGTAAACACCTTCCAGTTCATGGTTTAAAATATAATTATATATACCTGTTAAATCCTGTATATGTATCCATGACTGCATTTGCCTGCCGCACCCCAATGGCGAGCCAACGCCCAGCCTAACGGGTTTTGCCATTTCTACAAGCGCGCCGCCCTTGCCTGAAAGCACAATGCCTGTGCGGACTTTGGTCACTTTTATGTCCAGCCTTTTAATCTGGTCAACTGCCTCTTCCCACTTTTGCACTACCTTACCCAAAAAAGAATTATCTACCTCTGTATCCGATTCTGAATACACCTTTTCAAGACTGTCAGGATAAATACCTATAGCAGATGCACTTATAAACTGCTTTATATTGTGAGGCCTGTTTTTTAATAATGTGAACAGCACATTTGTGGAAAGCACCCGGCTTTCCAGTATTTCCTGTTTATAAGAGTCTGTCCAGCGTTTGGAAATGGAAGCACCTGCAAGGTGTATAATTGTATCAACGCCATCTATACAGTTTTCATCTATACTGCCACTATCCGGGTTCCAAAAAAAACCATTATATTTTAATTCATGCTGTAACTTATCTTCGGATGTAGTAAGGTAATTTATATGTACTCCATTTTTTAGTAACAGGGAAACAAGTTCGCTACCTATAAGGCCTGTTGCTCCTGTAATTAAAACTTTCATAATCAATCTATTTTACACAAATGTATTGTTGATGAAGATATAAAATTAAAATACTGAGGTGTTTAACTAATATTTAGTACTTGTTAAATAAAAACCTAATAAATTTAAGATTACTATTTCACTTTTATAGTCCATTCAAATTCAAATTCCGAAACCTTATCACCTTTCTCATCTGTACCAAAAGACTTCATCCATAATGTTTGCCCCTGCCCTGTATCAATAGCTTTTTGCACTGCTCCGGCAATTAAATTCCCATCGTTGCAAACAAACGAAATCTTCCCTTTAGCCTTTTTGGTAAAACTGCTTTTGTTATTGGCCACAAGCATAGATATATTTTTACCGCTTTGCTTTATAGCATGCATAACCAGTGCTCCTGTAGTAAGTTCAGCAGCCATTGCCTGAACGGCAAAATACATAGAATTAAAAGGATTTTGATTTATCCACCTATGCCTTACTGTTGCGGTACACTGTTGTGATGTAATATTTTTTACCCTTACCCCACACCAATATGCCGAAGGTAATTTAAAAAATAAAAATGTATTAAGTTTTGATGGAGTAAACTTCATATCCTTATAATTTATGCTAATATACTGAATATTATGCTTACATAATATATATTTGCTTTTGTTAAAATTTTGTTAAATATAAGTACTTTGTATTGCATAATACCTTTCAAAAGAAATATATTTGCATAGAATATTAACTGATATAATAATATACTATGGTTACTACAGAAGAAAAAAACACATCAACACTATTACAGGTAAGTGCCTTTGCCCAATATTTCTTTCCCTTTGGTAATTTTATATTTCCTGTAATTATCTGGAGTTCCAAGAAAAACGATTCAGGTTTTGTAGATTATAATGGAAAGCAGGCCATCAACTTTCAGTTAAGCCTTTTAATGTACTCGCTTTTGCTATTGGTTGTCTCTATACCCTTCATTATATATAAAGCATTTAAAGGAACCAGCCTTACTATTAATGACTGCGACTGGGTAATTGAAAGAATACAGGCGGGAGAAATTACAGGCGTAGTGATAATATCAGTTTTAACTATTATACTGCTGGCATCTTTAAAAGTTATGGAATTCTTTTTAATACTGTATGCCGCAATAAAAAACAGTAATGGCGAAACCTATAATTTTCCGCTAACCATAAAATTTATAAAGTAGTAAATCATCATCAATCATCATCAAATCAAGTTCAATCATCAATCAAAAAAACGGACAGTAATGAAAAATTATCGCAAAAGTAAAAAGCAGCATAAAAGTAAATTATGCAACAGGTAACCCCTAAAGAAAAAATCAGTAAAAATGAAAAGACTTAAATTAACAGCCTATGAATATTGAGAATACAAAGGCGCAAATGCGTAAAGGTATTTTAGAGTTCTGCATACTTTCTGTACTTAATGGTAAAGAAGCCTATACTTCTGAAATACTGGATACACTTAAAAACGCGAAGCTGCTTGTAGTGGAGGGAACAGTTTACCCACTGCTGACAAGATTGAAAAATGACGGGCTTTTAAGCTACCGTTGGGAAGAGTCAACATCCGGCCCGCCAAGAAAATACTACGGGCTTACCGATGAGGGTAAAAATTTTTTAAAAGAACTTAATACTACCTGGACAGAGTTATCTGACGCAGTGAATATAATAACCAGCCAAAATAAGCATAGCCATGAATAAAACAGTAAGTATAAATTTAGGAGGCCTGTTTTTCCATATTGATGAAAATGCCTATCAAAAGTTAAATCATTATTTTGACGCCATAAGGCGTTCCTTGTCTCCAGATGGAAAAGATGAAATAATGAATGACATTGAAGGAAGGATTGCCGAACTGCTTACAGAAAAAATGAAAAACGACAAGCAGGTTGTGGGAATAAAAGAAGTGGAAGAAGTTATTGCTGTTATGGGCCAGCCGGAAGACTACAGGATAGAGGATGACGAAAATGCCGCTCCTAAAAGCACATATACGCAATATGAATACACCTACCCGCGAAGCAGGAAGTTTTACAGGGATGGCGATAAAGCAATAATTGCGGGTGTGTGTGCAGGCATAGCCCACTATTTTAGGATAGACCCCCTTTGGATACGCATATTATTTATTATCTCGCCATTTATATCATTTGGTACCAGTTTAATTGTTTATGTACTGTTGTGGATACTTATACCCAAAGCTATAACCACTACTGAAAAACTGGAAATGACCGGCGAGCCTATTAATATTTCCAATATTGAGCGTAAGGTAAAAGAGGAGTTTGAAGCCATAAGCGCAAGGATACAAAACGTTGATTATGAAAAATTAGGAGCAAATGCCGAAAACCTGGGAAACAGGGCAGGCAATGTCTTCGTGAAAATTTTTAAAGGCATTGCCAAAGTAATAGGTGCTTTACTAACCATTTTTGCAGCAGTAGCACTCGGCGGGCTTATTATCGCCTTTATTACATCGTTATTTACACTTACAACTCCTGGCAATATATGGTTTCCCTATGCCGAAGGTATTAATTACACTAATGTGCCATTATGGGTAATATCTCTTCTAGGGCTTTTATCTGTCGGCATACCACTGTTTGCGCTTTTCCTGCTGGGGCTTAAAATACTGGTAGAAAATTCGCGCACCATAGGGCAGATGAGCAGGTACACATTGTTAGTTTTATGGCTGGGTTCACTGGGTGCCTTGGGTTACATAGGCATAATGCAGGCCGGTGAGGTAAGCGAACAGGGAAAAACAATACTTAAGCAGGAACTGCCAATAGCAATAACCGATACGCTTAATGTTAAATTCAGGTATAATGATTACTTTGCAAAATCAGTGTACAGCAACAATACTTTTAAATTTACTGAAGATGAGGAAGGTAATGCAATAATGTACTCTAACAGCATATTGTTTTATGTATTGAAAACAGATGAGAGCAAGCCTTATGTGCATATTGAAAAAACAGCTTCCGGCCACTCTGTTTCAGAAGCAAGGAAACGCGCTGAAAAAATAAGGTATAACTTTGATTTTAAAGATAACACACTGGTACTTGATAATTATCTGCTAACTGACAGCAGCAACAGGTACAGAAAACAAAATGTTGAAGTATATTTATACCTGCCTGAAGGCTACATGATTAAGCCAGACAGCAGTGTAAAGGAATATGATGATACAGATAATGATTTCTTTGACCTGTGGTTTGAGTCGGATAATTTTGTTTACAAAATGGGAAGTAACCATGTAGACTGCCTTAACTGCTTTGAATATGGAGAGGCTGCCGAAATAAATGAGATAAATGTTGATACCAGCATACACGCAAAGGACGGGGACACAGTGAAAAGCGCAGACATTAATTTAAAAATTAAAACCAACTAATAATAAACCAACTTAAATTAATTGATTATGATAAAAATTATAATGCATTTTACAAAACTGGTTATTACCATAATATCCTCGCTGCTTTTATTTTCATGCGGTTTTAGCAATAACCTTAACATGGTGAGCGGCAGTGGAAATGTGGTAACCGAAAACCGCGAAATAAGCAGTGATTTTAAATCGGTATCCGCGGCAAGCGGGCTGGAAGTTGTACTGGTTCAGGACAGCAGTAATTCTGTAATAGTAGAAGCTGATGACAACCTTCAGCAGCATATAATTACTGAAGTGGAAAGCGGCAACCTTAAAATTAAAACAGATAAAAATATACGTAATGCAGCACGTAAAAAGGTAACCGTTCATTTTAAAAGTATTAACAGCGTTAAATCATCAAGCGGTTCCTCTGTTGTAAGCAACAATACACTTAAAGCAGACACACTTACGTTAGATTCCAGCAGTGGAAGCTCAATGAAAATAATTGCTGAGGCAACTAAACTTGTATGCGAATCCAGCAGCGGTTCTGATCTTAAAGTGCTTGGGCAGGCCAATATACTCGAAACAAAATCATCAAGCGGCAGTATGCTTAATGCGGGAGATGTAACTGCACGGTTTGTAGAGTCAAAATCATCCAGTGGCAGCTTAACTACCGTAAAGCCTATTGAAAAACTAACTGCAAAAGCAAGCAGCGGTAGCAGTATTAAGTATATTAATACACCTAAAAGCATCAGCAAAGAGGCTTCTTCAGGCGGAGATATCTCTCAAAAATAATTGTTTAGCAATAAGCCTTGCGTGCTAAAATAAAAACATCAGCCTTGGCTGGTGTTTTTTTATATATTTGCCTGTAACCATTGAAAACAAAACACATGAAATTTTTTTATGCATTATTCCTGTCATTAATAGTTGCAGGTACCGCATTCGCGCAAAAGAAAGAAAAAATTAGGGGCTCTAAAACCGTAACGGTTATACAAAGGGAAACCGGGGACTTTGATAACCTTGAAGTTGAAGATAATCTTGAAATATTTTTGGTTAAGGGTGGCACACCCGGCCTTGAAGTTGAAGCCGACGACAACCTTCATGAAATTATAAAAACAGAACTTAATGGTACCACATTAAGGATATTTACATTAAAAGATGCCTCAAGTTACAGAAACCTTAGCATAAGGGTTACTTATACAGATGCCCTTAAAACAGTAACGGCAAGGCATGAAACAGTTTTAAATGCCCTGGCAGAGCTTACGCTTAATGATATTACCATTAAAACCTTTGACTATACTAAAGCCTTTTTAAACGTAAAAGCGGGTAATTTTTCGCTTATAATGAACGACAAAACAAAGGCTGAAGTTAATTTACAGGCAACAAGTGCTGTTATAGAATTAAGTAAAAATGCTGACATTAAGGCTTTGATAGCTACACCATCCTTAAAATTTGACATGTATCAGAAAACCAATGCGGTTATTGAGGGTGATGCTGAAAATGCTGTATTGCGTATTGATAATAATGCCACTTTTACCGGGAAAAAATTTACGGTTAAGAAAATGGAACTTACTGCCGAAGGCTATACAGACTGCAGCGTTATGGCAACAGAAAACATAATTATTTCTGCAAGCGGAAAATCATCTGTACAGTTACTGGGTAATCCAAAAATAGAAATGAAATCGTTTACGGAAAATGCTTCACTTTACAAAAAACAACAATAAAAATAAACTTCTCTAATAACAAAAAGCGGCGCTTATAGCGACGCTTTTTGTTTGATATATACCATTACCATTATTAATCATTTTCAATCAGCGCAAGGTAACGCTCTGCATCAAGCGCAGCCATACAGCCCGTACCTGCAGCAGTAATTGCCTGCCTGTATTCCTTATCCTGCACATCGCCTGCTGCAAATACGCCTGGCAGGTTAGTTTTAGTGGTTTTTCCCTGCGTTATAAGGTAGCCGGTATCATCCATGTCAAGCTGGCCTTTAAATATATCAGTATTAGGTTTGTGCCCTATTGCTATAAAAAGCCCGGTAACAGGTATCTCTGTTTTTTCGCCCGTTTGGTTGTTAACAACCCTTAAACCTTCTACAACCTGGTCGCCCAGTACCTCATCCACCTCTGTATTATAAAGTACTTTTAAATTTGCTGTGTTTTCCACACGGTGCTGCATCGCTTTGGAAGCGCGCATAAAATCCTTACGTACCAACATGGTAACGCTTCTACAAATATTAGAAAGGTAGGTAGCCTCTTCAGCAGCAGTATCCCCTGCCCCTACTATTGCAACATCCTGCCCGCGGTAAAAAAATCCGTCGCATACGGCACATGCAGAAACTCCTCCGCCTCTAAGGCGTTGCTCGCTGGGCAATCCAAGGTATTTTGCTGTTGCCCCTGTAGAAATAATAACGGTTTGTGCAAGCAGTTCTTTATTACCATCAATGGTAACCTTATGCCAGCCGCCCTTTTCTTTACTAAGCACTACAGCAGTTGCCATACCTATGCGAACCTGAGTACCAAAACGCTCCGCCTGTTTTTGCAATTGTACCATCATAGTAGGCCCGTCTATCCCGTCAGGATAACCCGGAAAGTTTTCAACTTCTGTAGTGGTAGTGAGCTGCCCCCCCGGTTCCATACCGGTATATAAAACAGGTTTTAAATCGGCTCTGGCTGCATAAATAGCAGCTGTATAGCCCGCAGGGCCTGAACCTATAATAAGGCATTTTATTTTTTCAACTGTATCAGTCATAATGATTATTAATGTATAAAGTGATTGAATGCAAATTTATGTTTTTAATTAAAAACTGCCTATAAAAGCATATCAGTTTTACCTATCAAAAAATAAAAGCTGCTTATAGTTTGTTAATCCGATTAAAATAGTATATTTGCATCCGCTTATGCGCGGGGTGTAGCGTAGCCCGGTCATCGCGCCTGGTTTGGGACCAGGAGGTCGCAGGTTCGAATC
>NZ_WWEP01000030.1 GCF_009848495.1 Flavobacterium sp. MK4S-17 | reverse complement strand
ATGAAGGGCTTTTAAAAGAAAGGCGACGACATACTCTCCCACAAGATGCAGTACCATCTGCGCAGGCGGGCTTAACTTCTCTGTTCGGGATGGGAAGAGGTGAGCCCCGCCGCAATAATCACCTTAAGTTTTTCAAGAAAGGAGCTTTAAGCCTAAAGGCATCAGCTTTCCCTGCTTGTCCATCAGTTACCGGCCTGGCTGTGCCTTATGCCTTTTTACTGATGACTAATAAGTTAACATATCGCGATAAACAATCAAGTGTTTTGTGTTAGAAAGTTCCTTCCCCCTGCCACGTGGCAGGGGGAGGTTCGTACATAAGCTTACAGGTTATTAGTACTACTCGGCTATGACATTACTGCCTTTACACCTGTAGCCTATCAACGTGGTCATCTCCCACGACCTTTAAAAGAAATCTCATCTTGTGGTGGGTTTCGCGCTTATATGCTTTCAGCGCTTATCCCTTCCAGACGTAGCTACTCTGCGGTGCCCCTGGCGGGACAACAGATACACTAGAGGTCTGTCCGACTCGGTCCTCTCGTACTAGAATCAGATCCACTCAAATTTCTAACGCCCGCAGTAGATAGAGACCGAACTGTCTCACGACGTTCTGAACCCAGCTCGCGTGCCACTTTAATGGGCGAACAGCCCAACCCTTGGGACCTTCTCCAGCCCCAGGATGTGACGAGCCGACATCGAGGTGCCAAACCCCCCCGTCGATGTGAGCTCTTGGGGGAGATCAGCCTGTTATCCCCGGCGTACCTTTTATCCTTTGAGCGATGGCCCTTCCATACGGAACCACCGGATCACTATGCTCTACTTTCGTACCTGATCGACCTGTATGTCTCTCAGTCAAGCTCCCTTTTGCCATTGCACTCTACGCACGGTTACCAAGCGTGCTGAGGGAACCTTTAGAAGCCTCCGTTACTCTTTTGGAGGCGACCACCCCAGTCAAACTACCCACCAAGCAATGTCCTCTGCAGTGCAGAGTTAGGCCTCAGATAAGCAAAGGGTGGTATTTCAACAACGACTCCGGAACTCCTGGCGAAGCCCCTTCAAAGTCTCCCACCTATCCTACACATCACTTATCCAAGGTCAATACTAAGCTATAGTAAAGGTGCACAGGGTCTTTTCGTCCCACTGCGGGTAATCGGCATCTTCACCGATACTACAATTTCACCGAGCTCATGGCTGAGACAGTGTCCAGATCGTTACACCATTCGTGCAGGTCGGAACTTACCCGACAAGGAATTTCGCTACCTTAGGACCGTTATAGTTACGGCCGCCGTTTACTGGGGCTTCAATTCAATGCTTCTCCGAAGATAACATCTCCTCTTAACCTTCCAGCACCGGGCAGGTGTCAGGCCCTATACTTCATCTTACGATTTGGCAGAGCCCTGTGTTTTTGATAAACAGTCGCCTGGACCTTTTCACTGCGGCCAGCATTGCTGCTGGCGACCTTTCTCCCGAAGTTACAGGTCTATTTTGCCTAATTCCTTAGCCATGAATCTCTCGAGCACCTTAGGATTCTCTCCTCGACTACCTGTGTCGGTTTACGGTACGGGTTCTTATAATCTAAGTTTAGAGGTTTTTCTTGGAAGCCCTTAGGCACACTATCCCTTTGCCCGAAGGCTCCGGGTACTATCGTATTTCACCAAGTCCTGCGCATTTTACTACAGGACCTATAGCTAGGTACTTTAACGCACTATTCCGTCAGTGCGCGGTGCTTTCATCACTCCGTCGCCCCATCACAATTATAAGAAGTACGGGAATATTAACCCGTTGGCCATCGACTGTCCCTTTCGGGTTCGCCTTAGGTCCCGACTAACCCTCAGCTGATTAGCATAGCTGAGGAAACCTTAGTCTTTCGGTGGCGGTGTTTCTCGCACCGCTTATCGTTACTTATGCCTACATTTTCTTTTCTGTCCGCTCCAGCATACCTCGCAGTACACCTTCGGCGCTGAACAGAATGCTCCCCTACCACTTTAGTATAAACTAAAATCCATAGCTTCGGTAGTATGCTTATGCCCGATTATTATCCATGCTCGTCCGCTCGACTAGTGAGCTGTTACGCACTCTTTAAATGAATGGCTGCTTCCAAGCCAACATCCTAGCTGTCTGGGCAGACAAACCTCGTTTTTTCAACTTAGCATACATTTGGGGACCTTAGCTGATGGTCTGGGTTCTTTCCCTCTCGGACATGGACCTTAGCACCCATGCCCTCACTGCTGGTAATCATTTATTAGCATTCGGAGTTTGTCAGGAATTGGTAGGCGGTGAAGCCCCCGCATCCAATCAGTAGCTCTACCTCTAATAAACTAAGCCAGCGCTGCACCTAAATGCATTTCGGGGAGTACGAGCTATTTCCGAGTTTGATTGGCCTTTCACCCCTACCCACAGGTCATCCGAAGACTTTTCAACGTCAACCGGTTCGGACCTCCACTATGTGTTACCACAGCTTCATCCTGCCCATGGGTAGATCACACGGTTTCGCGTCTACCATTACCGACTATAACGCCCTGTTCAGACTCGCTTTCGCTACGGATCCACACCTGAAGTGCTTATCCTTGCCGGCAACGGTAACTCGTAGGCTCATTATGCAAAAGGCACGCCGTCACAGCATAAAGCTGCTCCGACCGCTTGTAGGCGTATGGTTTCAGGTTCTTTTTCACTCCGTTATTCACGGTTCTTTTCACCTTTCCCTCACGGTACTGGTTCACTATCGGTCTCTCAGGAGTATTTAGCCTTGGCGGATGGTCCCGCCGGATTCAGACAGGGTTTCACGTGCCCCGCCCTACTCAGGATACTGCTATCTATTACATCGCTTGCTTATACGGGACTATCACCCTCTATGGTGCAACTTTCCAGATGCTTCCAATTCGCTTTGCATAGAATATCGCAGTCCTACAACCCCAGGATTGCCGTAACAACCCTGGTTTGGGCTGTTCCGCTTTCGCTCGCCACTACTCACGGAATCACTCTTGTTTTCTTCTCCTCCGCCTACTTAGATGTTTCAGTTCAGCGGGTTTGCCTCCTATCGGATACTATATCTTCAATATAGTGGGTTGCCCCATTCGGATATCTGCGGATCAATTCGTATGTGCCAATCCCCGCAGCTTTTCGCAGCTTATCACGTCCTTCTTCGCCTCTGAGAGCCACAGGCATCCCCCATACGCCCTTATTTTGCTTATTGTACTTTTTTAGTAAATAGCCATTTGGCATCAGGCAATAGTAAACTATTGGCTTTTTACCCCTGGCTAGGCACTAATTTCTGTGCTTTCTATATTTTTTCTACTTTGTTTGTTTATCGCAATATGTCAATGAACTTTTTTTAACCCTGAAGGTTAAATCGTGGAGAATATCGGAGTCGAACCGATGACCTCCTGCGTGCAAGGCAGGCGCTCTAGCCAGCTGAGCTAATCCCCCATTCTTTATAGAAGACGGTTAACAGTGGACAGGTAACAGTCTTTTGAACGGCTCACTATACAGTGTAACTCAACTTCTAAAATTTCCTTTTTACAAAGTGCCTGAAAGCATTTGTAGTCCCGGGCAGACTCGAACTGCCGACCCCTACATTATCAGTGTAGTACTCTAACCAGCTGAGCTACGAGACTATTTAAAGTGTTAAGTAGTCAGTATGAAGTATGAAGATGCAGCGCATCCGCTTGTCTTGATACTTTGTACTCTATTCTTTGTACTATAAAGCTCTCTTCTTCTTTGTATTTTTTGAACTAACAGCGAGAGTAAGCAGCTCCCTATTTTTTTTAACCCAGCGGCCGTGTCTCTAGAAAGGAGGTGTTCCAGCCGCACCTTCCGGTACGGCTACCTTGTTACGACTTAGCCCCAGTTACCAGTTTTACCCTAGGCAGCTCCTTGCGGTCACCGACTTCAGGTACCCCCGGCTTCCATGGCTTGACGGGCGGTGTGTACAAGGCCCGGGAACGTATTCACCGCATCATGGCTGATATGCGATTACTAGCGATTCCAGCTTCATGGAGTCGGGTTGCAGACTCCAATCCGAACTGTGACCGGCTTTATAGATTCGCTCCTGGTCGCCCAGTGGCTGCTCTCTGTACCGGCCATTGTAGCACGTGTGTAGCCCAGGACGTAAGGGCCGTGATGATTTGACGTCATCCCCACCTTCCTCACGGTTTGCACCGGCAGTCTTGTTAGAGTTCCCGACTTGACTCGCTGGCAACTAACAACAGGGGTTGCGCTCGTTATAGGACTTAACCTGACACCTCACGGCACGAGCTGACGACAACCATGCAGCACCTTGTAAAGTGTCCGAAGAAAAAACTGTTTCCAGTCCTGTCACTCTACATTTAAGCCCTGGTAAGGTTCCTCGCGTATCATCGAATTAAACCACATGCTCCACCGCTTGTGCGGGCCCCCGTCAATTCCTTTGAGTTTCAAACTTGCGTTCGTACTCCCCAGGTGGGATACTTATCACTTTCGCTTAGCCACTCAGTATTGCTACCGAACAGCTAGTATCCATCGTTTACGGCGTGGACTACCAGGGTATCTAATCCTGTTCGCTACCCACGCTTTCGTCCATCAGCGTCAATGAATTGTTAGTAACCTGCCTTCGCAATTGGTATTCCATGTAATATCTAAGCATTTCACCGCTACACTACATATTCTAGTTACTTCACAATTATTCAAGCACTACAGTATCAATGGCAGTTCGACAGTTGAGCTGCCGGATTTCACCACTGACTTATAATGCCGCCTACGGACCCTTTAAACCCAATGATTCCGGATAACGCTTGGATCCTCCGTATTACCGCGGCTGCTGGCACGGAGTTAGCCGATCCTTATTCTTACGGTACCGTCAAGCCTCTTCACGAAGAGGTGTTTCTTCCCGTACAAAAGCAGTTTACACACCATAGATGCTTCATCCTGCACGCGGCATGGCTGGTTCAGTCTTGCGACCATTGACCAATATTCCTCACTGCTGCCTCCCGTAGGAGTCTGGTCCGTGTCTCAGTACCAGTGTGGGGGATCTCCCTCTCAGGACCCCTACCCATCATTGCCTTGGTATGCCGTTACCATACCAACTAGCTAATGGGACGCATGCTCATCTTGTACCGATAAATCTTTAATAATAATGTGATGCCACATCATTATACTATAAGGTATTAATCCAAATTTCTCTGGGCTATCCCTTAGTACAAGGCAGATTGCATACGCGTTACGCACCCGTGCGCCGGTCTCAAGGCCCGAAAGCCTCTACCCCTCGACTTGCATGTGTTAGGCCTGCCGCTAGCGTTCATCCTGAGCCAGGATCAAACTCTTCATCGTATATTTTTATATTTTTACGACCTTTTTTGCCAGGTTCTTTTCAATAATCGAGTTCTTACTCTCTCTTATGCTGTCAATCCAATATGTCTATGAACGTGTCTTCTTGTTTTCGGCGCCAACCCCTTATCAGGTTAGCGGGTGCAAAAGTACAGCTTTTTTTTTATCCGGCAAGGATTTTGAAAAAAATTTTATTTTTATTTTTCCCTCTCTTTTTCCCGGTAAAGCTTTGTGATTTGCGGATGGCAAAGATAAACTCTTTTTTACCCTCAATCCAAATTTTTTGCTTTATTTTTTTTAGGTTTTTTT
>NZ_WWEP01000037.1 GCF_009848495.1 Flavobacterium sp. MK4S-17 | reverse complement strand
GTTGGGGGCTGCACACCAAAATTATTATGCACAGATGCCACCATGGCATTGGCATTATTTAAAGCACCACTGCTAATGTTTTGAAGCGTTGACTCATCAAGCTCCGGCATCTTCTCATTTAAGAGTTGGCTGGGGTAATTTTCAAACTCATAAGGCCTCCCCGTGCCGGCTGCAATCCTTTCGCTGCCTATGTAATAAAAATTGGTTGTAATAATGCTGTGCCCTTTGTGCGGTAATCTTACCCTGCCCATCATTAATCCGCTGGGATAAATAAGCGTATTATCCTTAGATATTTCATTGCTTGTTTCCTGCGAATTTAAGGCAATATCTATACGCTCATAATTATACCTTACCACACGGTTGCCGTCCGCATCATAAGTATAAATAGCTATAGGATGGCTGGTTGGGTTATCGGGTTTTAAATCAACTGCTTTAAGGCGGTTTTCTTCATCCCAAATATTTACGCGTAAAGGGGTTGTTAAATTACCCACTGTACTCATAGTCTTAATTTGGTTGCCATTCCTGTCATAAGTTATTCTAAAACTTTTCAATCTTGGGTCCTCAAGGCTTAATGCCCCGCCCCATGATGGCTTTTCTTTTATAATACGCGGCGCATGGGGCTGTTGGTAGCCGTATGCATCATCTCCCACTACATAAGCCCCGGTGGCATAGCCGCCATAATCCAGAACATAACTTGTTTTATGCACAGGGTTACCATTAGTGTCAGGCAGGGGTTCACTACTGTCAGTAACAGGACCCTGCCATTGCTTTTGTGTTTTTCGTTTTATAGTATGGTTGGTATTATACTCCATATCCAGTGTGTACTGCTGGCGTAAATAAGGAGTAGTAAAGTCATTAGGGCCTGTATAACCACCTTCGGCATGCTTAAGGCGGTTATAATCATCATATATATATGTATGATAAGCAGGCCCGCCTATTTTTCCTTCTTCAGGAAGGCTGTATTCTGGCGCCATACTGGTTATACCTATTATATTGGAAAGAGCATCATAATGATATTCTTTTGCAACAGAGGTATCATCTGCAAAAAAAGTAATTATAGTGCTTAGCCTTCTCCTTTCATCATATGTATATTCTGTGGTAGAAACATTCCCAAAGGTAATATACTGCCTTTCTCCATATTCAGTATAGCCAATATCTGTAACAATAGGCTGTATTTCAGGCCCTGAATTTGTTACTGCCGATCTATTAACAGCCTTAAGCATCCCTGCATTATTATAATCATAAGACACTATTTGCATGCTAGGATATATTATTTCCTGTACACGATTCCAGCTATCATATTTCCATTCTGTAAAAAACCAAAATGGCATATACCCGGCCGGTGATACAGATCTAAGGGTTTTAGTTACTTCGCCCATACGGCCATAGCCAAACACTTGTACTCCGGTAGCATCTTCCTGTTGTAAAATACGCCCTACCGCATTCTCAGATTCGGCAAGTTCATCACCTGGCTCACCATATATGTAATTAACATCATTTTGAGGGTTTAACGGATATTTTATTTTTACAAGCCTGTTATGATTATAATGGTAGGTAATTTCCTGCTGTTGTTCAAGTAAATTTGAATTACTTTGAGAAATCATTCTTCCGGCAGGGTCATATTTAAAAGTTACCATACCTCTATCGGGATGACGAACTTCAGTTTTCCGCCCTGCAAGATCATATACATAAGAGCTTATAAAGCCATTATTATCTATAACTCTTATAAGTTCGTTTATAGCATTATATTCAAACTTAGTTGTTATTTCATCATTTTGAACAGTTTTTCTTTGCCTTCCTCTTACATCTGTATAAACTTTAAGGGTTTGATTATTTTCATTGGTTGTATTTTGAACCAGCATATTATTTTCAATACTATAGCTAACATATGCTAATTGAGTTTCACCTGGCTGCTTTAAAGTTCTTACCCTGTCCTTCTCATCATAAGTCATTTCCGTAGGTGGAAGCATTGTACCTGGATTTACAAAAAAATAGTTTAGGGAGGCCGAAGAAATAGTATTAATATTATTTGTGTACCCTTGTACAGCCGGAAGATAGGTTTTAATGGTACGCCCAAATGCATCCTTGCTTTCAAAACCACTTACAAGCCATTTCATATTTTCGCCAACCTGATGTGTTTTTTTTACCTGAATGGGCTGCCCTAAACCATCTATAATACTGATTGTAAGTAACTGGTTAGTACTTGTAGCGCTTCCCTCAACTGCGTATTCTGGGTCAAAATGCCTTGTTATTGCATAGTGCTGCGCATTAGTGGGAGTTGCCGAGGCAGGATTTACTGCTACAAACCTGCCAGAGGCTATACGCATATTATACTCATCTATATTCCATGTATTTTCTTCGCCCTTATATTGCATTCTTATAGTCCAGGCATTTTCTCCCAAAGCCAGCTCATTTGGACCGGTTACTTCAACAACCCTACCCCTATTATCAATTCGAGTCCTCATAGACTCACCATTAATATCAGTAGTAAATGTAGGAATGCCAAACAAATAGTTATATTGCATTGAAGATGATTCACCAAAAGTATTGGTGAATTCTACGGGATACGTGTGTATTTTATCATCATATGTTATATATTTTGTATAATGCACAGTACCCTGATCATCTAAATTATTAAATTCATTAATTTCCTCCATATTACCATAAACATCATAATGATACATAATATCATTATTATCCTCTTCATTAAGCTTAACAGTTATTTGCTTTAGTTTTCCGGTATCATTATATATAGCAGACCTGTATCGCAATAACTGATTTGTTGTGGTTTTATAAACGGCAATAGTTTTAGGAAACGCCAGGGAATTCTCTATTGAAAAATAATCTTCGGAATAATATTCAATAGAAGTCATATAAGTATCTTCAGCACCTTGGCCGCGATCTATATAATTAAGAATATTACCAGCATTATCATATTTAGTAAACTCTTTTATATGAGTTAGAACCTGTCCGCCATTTTCATATACTGAGCTTTTTACTTTTACAGGAGCAATAAACAGTCTTGATTTATCAAGTAGAAGGGTTGAAAGACCCTGCTGAAGATAATTATTGGCAGCATTGGCATTTAAATTTATTATTGGATTATCTGGATTAAGAAGGTTATAAAATGTTTTTTCTTCAGAAAGCATCTGACCTTCCGAATTGTATAATGCATTAGATTTTTCTACTCCGCTTAAATAATAATTTTCATTATGATATGATTTTATGACTTTTCGATATAGTGCTAAATCATCCGGATTTCTCTGTTCAATCTCAACTTTTTCATAACCAAGAAACTCTCTCTCCCTCCGACTGTGTTTTGCATTTAGATAATTAATGGTTGTAAGCGTAGTGTTTGGTTTAAATTGTGCATCACCATTAAAACCATCATCAGTTATAATTTCACTAAGAACCCATTTGCTTTGAGGCATATCATAAGTATTGCCATCTCTTTTGTAATTTACACTCCAGCTTCCTCCTAAAGGAGTATTTACTTTTTTTAATAAGTGTGTTTTACCTGTTTTATTTAAACGTGCTGTAAGATTACCATTATTGGTATCCTTGCTTAAGACATCATACAACCCATCTCCATTTATATCTTGCAGTGTAACTGTTTTTTCACTAAAGCTGGCATTTACACCTACTGATGGTGAAAAAACCACTTTTATAGGTACAAAAAACACTGGAAACCAAAAACCGTAGGTAAATGAAGCGAATACATTTCCGGAAACAGATACATCCTCTTCTATTTTACCATTATAAAAAGGTGTGGAGGAAGTACTAAAACCATTTCCTTTATTTAAATAATATTCATAATAAGTTGCTGTTTTTTTTATCACCAAATCTGGTAATTGGTCGCCATTTATATTTAATAACGCTGCATTCGTTATTGCTGTGCTCTTTGCACCTCCAAAGCCTGCTGCAAAAGACGCTCCAAATGAAAAACTAGGGCCAAGGCCAATATTTTCCCTGGTACTTATTTTTATATCATTATATCCGCTGCCCCATATAATTTCTTCGCTAAAGCCATATCCTATATTTAATCTTACTTTTACTGCATCTTCAGCTATTGTAACTTTATCTGGCAAACCATCACCATTAATATCTAACCATTGTTTAGAATTAAATGATGAACCCTTACTTGCATTAATTCCAGAACTTATATTATTATTGGTTATTACGTTAATAGTAGTATCGAATCCTTTAATAGTGTTACCAGAAGTAGAATTAGGCTTAATAGCAGCAACAGTAATACCAAAAGTTATATCCTCGCTTTTATCTCCTGTTATAAAACTATTTGATATTTTGTTATTAGAAATACCTCCAAGCATATCTGTATATTGAATTTTACTTTCCGAAACCATATCTGGATATCTATCACCATTTAAATCAACATATTGGTTCAGCACTTTTGATTCTGCATTACTTTCAGTTGCACTTCCATATCCAAAATTGGCGGATTTAGCCTTTCCTTTTGAAATAGAGCGTTGTGACATACCAAAAAAATATCCAGAATTACCACTTATTATATCATTAGGATCAACATAAACATCATAAAGATTTCCTTCTCCAAAGCGTCCAGTTACTGCAGTTAAATCATTATTTTCATTATATCCATATACTGCATTTATAGTATTCTCTGTATTTTCATCTACAATTGTTCTATTAACAACACCCTGATTAACATATTTTCTATTTTCATTGTCCTGAATATAGAAGGTGTATCTTATAGGGCTATCACTTTCTTGCACGTCATCAGGATCAATATCACCAGGCACGTCTCCAGGCACATTAGATTCATTGTCAATAACAAATAGGTCTTTATCAATAGGTGCGCTACCAAAATCTTCAGGATTATTTACGTTTACTATCTCTCCGTCTTCATCATGTTCAAACCCATAACCACCATTATATAAAAATTGAGACCATCCCCTATGTAAAATTCCATATGGAGTTATGGATAAGGCATGGAAAGGCTTATCAATCTTAATAGGACTAAATGAATAATTAGATTCTTGATCTGGATGTAGTTTTAATGTTATATCTGCATTGTAGCTAAATTTTTCATTATTAACATAAAATGCACTAAATAAACGCCCCTGTGATTCTATAATATCTTTTATTTCCTTTTTAGTAAGAGTTGCCTCTTTATAATCTTCGGAATATTCAAAATTTGCATTGGGATCAAATTCACTATTATTAAATTTATATTGATATATATTAAGTATTTGTCCTGTTCTATGTAAATAAAAAGTAGTTGAATTTAAAAGCTTTACTCCTACTGAAGTTTCACCTTTTACCACCCAATTGATTTTAATAGGAAAATCTTTATTTTTAAGATGATTTAATATTCCAGGATTGTTAGCTAAATGCGAAAATAAATTATGGCTAATTTTTAAAAAAGCTGTACCTTCATCATCGGGTATAGTATCGTATATTATAGGAGATATTAATTGATTAGTATCGAACCAATACTTGTTTTCTCGTAAATTATTGTTATAAATACTGTAATTTACCGGGGGATAATAATTACCCGTATTAGTTGAAACAATAGGTTTCCAATTAATAGCTTTCCAGTTCACATTTGAGTTACTTTCAACATAAAATTCAAGCATGTCTGTATAGCCTGCCGGTGTAGATGAAATATTTAGAGAATTATTTTCAGCATATACGCCATTATAATTATTATAAGCCTTAATCCATTTTCCTAAACTAATTTCACTGCCATCTTCATTATTAATCCTGCGTCCTTTAACGACAAATCGAATATTATCAGAAAATTGGTATGCTTGATAACTTGGTAGGTTAAAATTAATATTAGTAATATTTCCATGAACCTGAAAATCACCGCCATTGTTCATAATAAAGTCATCCGCCACACTATATTTATTAATATAATTACCGTTTTCATCTGTTACTGATAAGTGCATTGCATTATCAGAATTTGTATAGGTAATAATCGGATTCCATTTAATCTCACCACCATACCCTTCATCTAAATTATGTGTCCTGAAGTAAAATATATCATCTTTATCAACATCAATATAATACATTGCCATACTAGTTTCCTGACCTACAGAAGATAGGGTTTGTGATTTAATGATATTTTCATTTTGCTGAATATTTAATTTAAATGTATTAGGATGTACTCCGTTATTATTTTTATATATTAATTCAGCATTCCCAGTAATTATAATGGTTCCGGTGTAAGGTGCTTTCCAAACCTTTACGTGATCAAATTGAGGATATTCTTCTCTCAATTCAGGAAGACCAGGCAAATTCAAATCGTCTACAACCGATGCATCCATGCCTCCAGATAAAATTGTGTTTTCTGAACCATTTACATTTGTATTAAAATTAATCTCCATACTATCAGTACCATGATTAAAGTATACCTTCTTGTTACTTATTAAATCAGGGAGACCATCGCCATTAAAATCTACAAAGTAATTATCTGTTTCAGACCTGGTTTTACTCCTACTTTTACCAACTCCAAATCCTTTTATATTAGCATCAAAACCGCTTCCCCTGGTTCTTGATTTTGTAGTTGTTAAACGAGATATTCCATTTACTTCATACAACGGGCCGAAGCCGGTTCCGTTATTTTCCCTATATCGCACCCCACTATTATTTTTATATACTTTATCAGGCAATCCATCACCATTAATATCAATAAAACTTATACGGGTATCTTGGCTATTTTTACTGCTACTAAGCGACCCTCCAATTGTATTGCTTACACTCAATACATTCATGCCAGGACCAATACCACCACGCATACCAATTGAAAAACCAGAGGAAACAGAGGTTCCTAATACTGAACCTTGAGGTATAACAAAATTAAGTCCCGGAAGATTAGCTATTGATGAAGAAATATTATCATTAGAGCCTGTCCATTTCTGTGCAGTATTGTTGATTATAGGTCCTGTGGAAATATCATCAAAATAATCAATAGTGTTACTGTAAAACAATTCGTCATTAGTATCAAACTCTGAAATAATTATAAGTTGTTGTTTTTGAAATGCTTTCTCTTTATAATCAAAACGATAAGTTCTTATATTTTTTTTTAATCCTGACTCTATATATGAAACCTGAATTTCAGTAAGAAGATCATCTATTAATTGTACATATCCATTACGCGCGTTAATTATAATATCTTTCCTATTTGTATAAATTGTATTTCCATCAGAAGATACGGTATAATTATTCCGTAAAAAATTAACCTCATAATAATTTGATAAAGATGCATGCATGGTGTACTTAATCTTATTTAAATAAAATTCCTGGGCAATAGTTGTACCACCATCAAGCGATGTAAGAAGCTTAGTGTAAGAATAATCTATATAATTGCCGTAAGGATCCTCAGTTCTTTTAAGTGCCCAGTGACATATATTGCCCATGCTCCCCTGATTTCTAATTACTGTGTTGCTATTCTGGCCATCATAATTGCCATAAAAACTCCTATTGCCCATTTTATCTATTACTTCCCACCAATAATTTTGAGTATTTGTCCCATGGCGAATAATCTTTTGAAAACTTCCTTCTTTACGTGTATAAAAAATTCTTTCACTTAAGCGCGGTATATTACCTTGTCTGTGCGGATTTGTATATTCTGGAGAATTTATAGTACCATTATCAAGAACAAGTTCTTCTCCATTTAATAAATAAATTTCAGATTCTTGAAGTGGATTAAAGGTAGGAACTCCCCATTTTGTACTTAAAGTTATTGCCGGAGTTGAAATATTCCATCCAACCCCCATCCAACCATTGCCTCCATCACTATTATAACTAACTTGTACTGGGGGTTGTAAACCGTTACGGCCTTGTGGTAGTTTTATAGGAAAACTTGTTGTAAGGGCTCCTGTGCTATTAGGCGCTGGTGGAGCAATACTAACAACACCTGCTGCCGGATCGACATATTTCATGTCGGCTATTGTAGTAGGAGTAAAGCTAGCTGTTTCCGGAGATTCAGGTATTTTAATTATTCCGTTAATATAATCCGTATCATTTTGATGAGTTATATCAGTTATAACTTCTTTATTAACAACATCCAGACTATCTACCGGGAGTGCTTTCCAAGTACGCTTGGCTTGGTCAAAACAAAATGTCTTTATATCTTTTGCTGTATATCCGTCAGGTATTTTATTTGCATCATATTTTAAGTGAAGCTTAAAATGTGATGTTACTTTATCTTTTGATTTTTTTATGCGATATCCTTTATAAGAACCCGAAGTTACATTATCGACATCACTATTCACAACTCTAATATCTTTAAAATAAAGTCCTTCAGCAATAAAATTATTAGCGTCTTCATTTATATTTTGAGCTGTAATATATATTGATGTATTTGATTTTGAAAGGGAAGAGGTACTATCAAATTTTAAAATTACATCATCTGCTAATTTTGGTTCTAAAAAATGATACTTAACACCCTCAGATTTATAATGTAAAGGAAACTTAGAGCTGATTTTTTTTTCATTTTTTGAATAAGAAATAGTTAGAGTATCTACATTATTTGACACATCTGTAAACACCTCTTCAAAAACTCCATTTATAACCGGAATTTTTTTACCCAATACCTCTACGCTTTTTACATCAGCAGGAACTATTCCTATTAAATAAATTGTTCCATTAAAATTTGTTATTTCTTTTTCAACCAGTTGTATTTCTTCTTTATCTTTATTTAATAGCTCAATCTTAAAGTTCTTTATTTTATATGAGTATATTTCATTTTCTCTACGATTAAAGTAATTTCGTTAACTCCCGGCTTCAATTGATTTATTGCTATTTTTTCATTTACAGGAACCCAGCTATCAGTTGTAATAGCTGTTTTTCCTCCATATGCAATATTATTATTGATACTTTTAGTTGTATTTGACGCACTTTCCAATCCATATAAATCATATCGAAGAACGGCTTGGTATTTATTTAAATCAATATTTTCCCCCTTTATCTTCATCAATCTTAATTGATTCATATGACGCATATGTAGATTCGTCCAACAAGATAGGTTCGTAATATTCTACATAATTACTATTAAAGTCTGATACCTGCTGATTGCTTACATATTTATCGTGGAGCATCCAAAGCTTTAAATTTGGATTCTCCAATAGTATTGTTCTTAGAGTTTCATATAATCTTAAACGAAAATCTACTTCTATTTTATTTGCTTCCTTTCCAGTACTTTGTGACAGCCATTTTCTTTTAAAGAGTCTTACTCCAAAATCATTTTGTTTTTCATCTAAAACGTTGCTTTGTCCATTATCTCCTAACACAATAAAATTATGATCATCAATAGTAACCATACTTTGTTTTTCAGCATTAGTATCCATCAATTTACCAACAGAAATGACAAGACTGTCTTTATAATGTACACTTTCACTTTGTAGTTGATTTAACCCTGAGATATCATCGCGCCCTATACCAAAAATTCTATCAGCAAAATAGTTATGATTGTACACGCTCCAAAAAATTTTGTTTTTTGAGTCACGATAAGGATTTTTAGTATTTAATGTTATGCCATATTTAATTGCTAAATAAGATTCAACCCTATTCTTTTCGTTGTGAGTTAGTTCATAGGGAAAAGATATAAACTCAGGAAATTTCCCTTGATAATAATCTCCTTCTTCTTCCGGGTTTAAAAAGTATTTACCTATGTAAAAACTTGTTTCACCTTCACTTCCATAACTCTTAAAGATTTTATCATGTATATAAATATTCCAATGATAAAAATTCACATAAGCATTATATTCATTAATAAACGAAGATAATTTTCTATTTACATAGGCACTTGTTGCTCCAAGATCGAAACGATTTTTTATTATTGAATCTGTCAATACATTGGAAGAAAAGCCTTCTCGCCAGCCAGTTGTCAAATGAGAATAACTATATCCACTCGATAGAGGCTCACCAACAAAAAATATATTTCTTGAAGTACTCCTTTCTAAAGAAGCATTATACATAATACATAATTGACCAGTAATAATAGAAGGGTTAAAATTAAACAAGCTTGGCTCATGACTATCAGAACATAAATTTAGATTTATAAATTCTTCTGCAGAATTTACATATATATTTTGTTGAATATCAGTAGCACTTGCAATATACCATACTTCAGCACCTGTAACTCCACCAGGAAATTTTTGAGAATAAACATTTGGTATTATAATTATACATAACAGGGTTAATATAGGTTTAAAATTCATGATTATGTTTTTTTGTTAAAAATATAAAATTAAATCTATTAATCTAACTACATAAGTTAATCATGAAAAAACAAATAGTTAAATTAACTTAATTTAATATTATTTTTTTTTAAATAAGATTTCTGAAAACTGGAATGTACTGTATTAGACTGTCATAAATTTGTGCGCTTTTAAAATTTCAGCTTGATTGATAATAAAAAAGCGCAAATTGCACGAATTATACATTACAATATATTAATAAAAAAACCTGCAATTTTAACTTGCAGGTTTTTAATAACTTAAGATATATGGTCTCTTATTTATTCTTTTCGCAGAGAGGAAGGGATTCGAACCCTCGATGCCCTTTTGGAGCATACACACTTTCCAGGCGTGCGCCTTCGACCACTCGGCCACCTCTCTATTAAGTGGCTGCAAAAATAGAACGAAAAAACCGATTTAAAAAATTATTCCGATAATTCACCGCAAATAGGCAATTCAAAATAAGAGCGGAATTGTGAGGCCGGTATATTCTGCCCTAATAAATACATCAGTTTGGTTATTGCTGCCTCGGTGGTTATATCCTTACCTGATATTATACCTATTTCCTTAAGCAGGGTACTTGTTTCATAATGCCCCATATTTACACTACCACCGGAACATTGCGTAACATTTACTATATGTATGCCTTTTTGTATAGCCTGTTGTAATACCGATATAAAGTATATATCAGTAGGCGCATTACCCGAGCCATAGGTTTCCAGCACCACTCCTTTTAGTCCCGGGCTGTTGAAAACAGAATTAAGCACATTACTATTTATACCGGGAAATAATTTAATAATTACCACATTGCTGTCCATTGCCTTATTTATGGTAAATTCTTTTCCATTACTTTGCAGTAAAAGGTCACGGTTTACTTTTAAATGTACACCCGATTCTGCCAGTGCCGGATAATTGGGCGATGTAAAGGCATTAAAAACCTCAGCACTTATTTTTGTAGTCCTGTTTCCCCTGTATAGCTTATATTCAAAGTAAAGGCATACTTCTTTAATTACGGGCTGGCCATTTTCCGTTAAAGATGCTATTTGTATGGCAGTAATAAGGTTTTCCTTGGCATCGGTACGCAAATCGCCAATGGGCAGTTGCGAGCCTGTAAACACCACAGGCTTAGCCAGGTTTTGCAGCATGAAGCTTAAAGCCGAAGCAGAGTAAGACATGGTATCAGAACCATGCAATATTACAAAACCGTCAAAACTGCTGTAATTTTCTTCAATCAGTGTAGCTATTTTTGCCCATTTATCCGGATTCATGTTAGAAGAATCAATAGGCATATCAAATGATACCGTTTCAATATTACAGTCAAGCTGCTTTAGTTCTGGTATTCTTTGCAGGAGTTTTTTAAAGTTAAATGCTTTTAGGGCACCGCTTTTTAAATCCTTTACCATACCTATGGTGCCGCCGGTATAAATAAGTAAAATATTAGGGTTAAATTGCATCCTGGTATTTCATTTTATTTACAACAGGATTGGCATACATTGCCAAAAATCCTTCGCGCATAACTTTATTTCCAATATCTATGCGCATTTCAAGGCGCCTTTCAAAAAGCAGCTTTTCCTTCTCGGTATATTTATCCGAATATTGGCTGGTATTGTGCAGTAAATCAAAAGCTATATAATTTGTAGGCCAAAGTTTATAGGAACTTAATATAGCATCATCAAGTACCTGTGCCAGTGCCTGTATCTGTTTATTTTGGTTGTCCTGTT
Source organism: Flavobacterium sp. MK4S-17 (assembly GCF_009848495.1). Taxonomy (GTDB): domain Bacteria; phylum Bacteroidota; class Bacteroidia; order Flavobacteriales; family Flavobacteriaceae; genus Flavobacterium. The sequence continues at coordinate 35,871 of NZ_WWEP01000037.1, read as the reverse complement.
CCTCTTTTATCTTTACTAATTCAGAGTCGAGTACATCGCATACATGAATATGTATACGCTTTTTCTGCCCCATTATACCACTTAATAAAGTAGTAAAATCCTCATTTTTTTCCTTTATATATATTTCATCTTTTGCCTTGGCCATAAGCTGCGGCATTTTAAGGGCATCGGTAGGATCATATTCATAGGATATAGAAACCGGTACTATCTTTATCTTCCTGAAATAATCCATCAGGTTTTCCTCGTCTGAAGCCATTGCAAGCATTTTTAGCACACCCTGCTGGGTGGCATCATTACCGTCTTTGGTACGGCCTTCACGCTGTGCTATCCATACAGAACGGTTTTCCCGTGATACAAGGCGGTATATATATTCTGACATTAGCTTTGAGCTTTGCAGCAACTCACGCGGAGAAAGGCTGCGCTGTACAAGAAAGTTCCTGTTAAGCCTTGAAAGCGTATGCAAAAAAGATTTTTGAACCAGGTTATCCCCTATTGCAGAAGCCGTCATAATCTGCCCGTAATCATACAGGCACACATTAAGCAGTGAGGTATCCAGTATTATATCCCTATGATTGGATATAAAAAGGTATGGCGTATGCTTTTCCAGTTTTTCGAAACCCGAAGAGGTTAGTCCTTCCGAGCTTTTTTCCAATACCTTTTGCACGGCATGGTAAATAAAATTAATCTGGAAATCGCGTTTGGAATGCGTTTTTAGCAATTGCCCCGCCCAAACTTCTTCTTCTGTATCAGGAAAAGTAAAACTCATCAGGGCTTTCATCATTGGGTGATGCACTACACTACGTATAGCCTCGTTCACTTCACTATCATAAAAAGGCCTGATATGGTCAAATTTGGACATTATCAATTAAGGTTAAAACAATCTCACAAATGAACGAAAATTTTATTAATTTAACCGATATTCTTTGTTAAATCCCAAAAACCTGTTTGGAGTTGGCAGTAGTTATTGCGGCAATTTCCTCTACCGAAACATTATATATCTGCGCCAGTTTTTCTGCCACCAATACAGTGTAACTGCTTTCATTCCTCTTGCCCCTGTATGGCACAGGCGCCAGGTAAGGCGAATCGGTTTCCAGCACTATATGTTCAAGCCCTACTTTTGATAGGAATTGGTCTATTTTACCATTTTTAAAGGTTACCACACCGCCAATACCCAATTTCATATTATAGGAAATGGCACGCTTTGCCTGCTCAAAATCCCCTGTAAAGCAATGAAAAATCCCATACAGGCTATCACCCTTCTCGCTTTCCAGCACCTCAAAAACCTCATCAAAAGCATCGCGGCAATGAATATTAATGGGCAGGCTGTACTTCTTAGCAAGCTGAATCTGGTACTTAAACGCTTCCTGCTGCTCTTTAAGCCTGGTTTTATCCCAATACAAATCAATCCCTATTTCGCCCACTGCTGCAAATTTCCTTTTGGCAAGCTGGTTTTCAACAAACAGAAGTTCTTCTTTATAATTATCCTTTACATACGTTGGGTGCAGCCCCATCATCAGGAAAATATTTTCGGGATATTGCTTTTCCAACTCATACATTTTTTGGGCGTAAGATGAATCAATAGACGGGACAAAAAGCCTTTTTACTCCTGCCTGCAGGGCACAATTAATCATTAAGTCCCTGTCGGCATCAAACTCTTCACTGTATAAATGTGTATGTGTGTCAGTAAAAATCATGTTATAAATTTCTGCTGCAAAACTACAAACTTAAGGGCACATTAGAAGTACAAACAGAAATTTTAAAGTATTTTTGGTATTTACACAAAACATAAAATGGAAAATTTGTATCCTGTACTAAAGGAAAAAGGCTATAAAAAAATTAAATTTAAAATATCAAAAACGCAGCACCTTCTTATTAGTGGTACTATTAATGGCATAAAAGGAAATTTTATTCTTGATACAGGCGCATCCAACAGTTGTGTTGATTTTAAAGGTATTGAATTTTTCGGGCTTTCCGCCTCGGATTCTGATACTAAGGCAGCGGGTGCAGGCGGCACAGGCATGCTTACACAAACCTCTGTTAAGAACACACTTAAACTGGGACGATGGACTACCAAAAATTTAGGGCTGGTTATTTTTGATATGTCGCATGTTAATGAAGCTTTGTTACAATATAAAGCAAAACCCGTACATGGAATTATAGGCGCTGATATATTATTGAAAGGCAAAGCAATTATAGACTATTACAATAGCTGTTTTTATTTAAAATAAAAAGGGATGGTTTAAACAAAACCATCCCTTTTCTATATAGTGACTTTGCTTATTAAAGTTCCAAAGCCTTTTTAGGATTATTATCCATAAGCAGTTCCATAGGGTTTTCCAAACCTTCTTTTACCGCTACAAGGAAGCCAACCGATTCTTTACCATCAATTATCCTGTGGTCATAAGAAAGGGCCACATACATCATAGGGTGAATCTCAACTTTACCGTCAACAGCAATAGGGCGCTCAATAATATTGTGCATACCCAAAATACCTGATTGCGGAGGGTTGATAATAGGTGTTGAAAGCATACTGCCAAACACACCACCATTTGATATGGTAAATGTACCACCCGTCATATCATCAACAGTTATCTGTCCGTCGCGTGCACGTGTAGCCAAGCGCTTAATTTCAGATTCTATGCCACGGAAAGTTAATGCTTCTGCATTCCTTACTACAGGCACCATAAGCCCTTTTGGCCCGGAAACCGCTACAGATATATCGCAGAAGTCATACGATATTTTGTAGTCGCCATCAATCATGGAGTTTACATCAGGGTAAAGCTGTAATGCCCTTACTACAGCCTTTGTAAAGAACGACATAAACCCAAGGCCAACACCATGTTTGTTTTTAAAGGCATCTTTATATTCGCTCCTGATTTTATTTATAGGTGTCATGTTTACCTCATTAAAAGTGGTAAGCATGGCTGTTTCATTTTTAGCGGAAACAAGCCTTTCTGCCACTTTTCTGCGAAGCATTGACAGCTTGCTGCGCTCAGAGCCGCGGTTACCGCCCGTTGGCGTACCCATGCTGGCTTTAGCATTCACGGCATCATCTTTTGTAATCCTGCCGCCTTTTCCTGTTCCTGTTACTGTGGCAGGGTCAATATTTTTTTCGTCAAGTATTTTTTTAGCCGCCGGCGAAGGTGTACCCGCAGCGTAGCTTTTTTCAGCAGGTGCTTCTTTTTTGGTTTCTTCCTTTTTCGGCTCTTCTTTCTTCTCCTCAGCTTTTGGCGCTTCCTCCTTTTCTTCTTTTGCGGGTGCTGCACCATCCGGCTTAGCTGCATCAGTATCTATAAGGCATACAACCTGCCCAACTTTTACAGCATCCCCTTCTTCTGCCTTTAGGGTAATAACACCGCTGGCTTCGGCAGGAAGCTCAAGCGTAGCTTTATCTGAATCCACCTCGGCAATAGCCTGGTCTTTTTCTACATAATCACCATCCTTCACCAGCCATGTTGCAATTTCAACTTCTGTAATTGATTCCCCCGGAGAAGGAACTTTCATTTCTAAAATCATGTCAATATAATTTTACTTGGTGTTGCTATTTCTTTTTGAAAAATCAAAAATACAATTTAATTAAACAAATCTTTATCAAAAACCATGGCTATGGCAGCAGCATGGCGCTTTTTGGCACGCGTATAACTTCCCGCAGCAGGCGCACTGTATGCTTTTAAAGATGCCACCCTCAATTTAACTTCGATGAAGTTCATCAGCATATAGCTGTAGGCTCCCATATTCCTTGGTTCCTCCTGTGCCCACACATAATCGTCGGCATTTTTATATTTTGCTATAACTTCTTTCAACTGCTCTACAGGAAGCGGGAATAGCTGTTCAATCCTTACAAAAGCAACATCATCGCGCTTAAGGTTCTCCCTTTCAGCCACAAGGTCATAATAAAACTTACCTGTACAAAATACAAGTGTCTTTACTTTTTTTGCATCGGCTTTAGGGTCGTCCAGCACTTCGTGGAAACTGCCGTTTGCCAACTCCTCTTTTGTAGAGATTACATCTGGGTGGCGTAACAGGCTTTTAGGTGTAAACACTATTAAAGGCTTGCGGAAACTAGTTTTCATCTGCCTCCTTAGAAGGTGGAAAAAGTTAGCCGGCGTTGTACAGTCGGCCACATACATATTGTGGTTGGCACAAAGCTGAAGGTAACGTTCCATACGTGCAGAAGAGTGTTCAGCACCCTGCCCCTCATATCCATGCGGAAGCAGCATTACAAGGCCGTTCTGGTTATTCCATTTATCTTCGGCAGCACTTATGTACTGGTCTATCATAATTTGGGCGCCATTGGAAAAATCACCAAACTGTGCCTCCCAAATGGTTAATGTATTAGGGCTTGCCAACGCATAACCGTAATCAAATCCTACAACACCATATTCTGACAATAGTGAGTTGTAAATATAAAATTTACCTTTTTGGTCTTTAAGCGTGTTAAGCGGCACAACTTCTTCTTCCGAATCCTCTACCTTTATAACCGCATGGCGGTGGGAGAATGTACCTCTTTCAACATCCTGGCCGGAAATACGCACATTGAATCCTTCACTTAATAGTGAACCGTATGCAAGAAGCTCGCCCATAGCCCAGTCAAGCTTGTCAGACTCATACATATTTTTCCTGTCATTAACCAGCTTTTGTATCTTACTGATAAATTTTTTGTCTTTAGGCAACTCAGTTAATACCTGCGCAACATCATTAAGTATATCTAAAGAAAAAGCAGTATTAACCTTTTGCAGCATGGTAGCTTCATCAGCCTGCGCAAAACCTTCCCATTCATTTTGCATGAACGGGGTAATTATGGTCAGGTCTTTTTTTCTGGAAGCTTCAAGGCTTTCCTCAAGACCTGATTTATATTCTTTTTCTATCTCAGCTACATGACCCTTTTCTATAACACCTTCGCTAATCAGTTTTTCGGCATATAAATCTCTTGGATTTTTATGTTTTGCAATTAGTTTATACAGGTTAGGCTGTGTAAAGCGTGGCTCATCACCTTCATTATGGCCGTACTTCCTGTAGCCAAGTAAATCGATAAACACATCGCTGCCAAACTCCATCCTGAAATCCAGTGCAAAAAGCACAGCATGCACCACTGCTTCGGCATCATCTGCGTTTACATGCAATACAGGTGAAAGGGTTACCTTGGCAACATCGGTACAGTATGTAGAGGAACGTGCATCAAGATAATTAGTGGTAAAGCCTATCTGGTTATTTATAACCAGGTGTATTGTTCCACCTGTTTTATAACCGTCAAGCTTGGCCATCTGCACAATTTCATATACTATGCCCTGCCCGGCCACGGCTGCATCGCCATGAAGTGCAATAGGCAATACTTTGGAATTATCTTCCTGAAAGTGCCTGTCCTGTTTTGCCCTTGCAATACCCTCTATAACCGCGCCTACCGTTTCAAGGTGCGATGGGTTGGGTGCAAGGTTTATATTTATTTGTTTGCCATTCCTTGTTTTTTTATCGGCAGTAAGCCCAAGGTGGTATTTAACGTCTCCATCAAACATGGCATCATCATCATAGTCCTTACCGTCAAACTCACTGAAAATATCAGCAGCCGGCTTGCCAAACACGTTTGCCAGTACATTTAATCGGCCCCTGTGCGCCATACCCATAACAAACTGCTCAACGCCTTTATCGGCAGCCGCTTCTATAAGCGCATCCAGCGCGGGAATAAGCGATTCCCCACCTTCCAGTGAAAATCGTTTTTGCCCTACATACTTGGTATGAAGGAAATTTTCAAAAGAAACAGCTTCATTTAATTTTGACAGTATTGATTTTTTCTGTTCTGCCGAAAAATCAGGGTTGTTTTCATTGGCTGTAAGCCTGTTTTGTATCCACTTCCTTACCTGTGGGTCGCGGATGTACATATACTCAATACCAATATGGTTGCAATATACTTTTTCAAGATGGTTTACAATCTGCTGTAACGTAGCCTGTTGCAAGCCCACTTCCTTACCTGCATCAAAAACCGTGTTAAGGTCTGCATCAGAAAGCCCAAAATTTTCAAGGGCAAGCGTTGGAGTATAATTCCTCCTCTCCCTTACCGGGTTGGTTTTTGTAAATAAGTGCCCTCTTGTCCTGTAACCTTCAATAAGGTTAAGCACTTTAAATTCTTTCTGTATTTTTTCAGGAAGGCCGGAATAGTCTGAAACCGGCTGTGTTGCCACCTCGCCTGATTGACGGAGCTGCTCGGTTTCAAAAAAATCTGTGCCGTAATCTGTGTTAGCGAAATCAAATCCCTGGAAAAAGCTCCTCCAACTGGGCTCTACACTATCAGGATTTTCTATATATTGGTCGTATAAATCTGCAAAGAAAGCAGTATGCGCTGCATTTAAAAAGGAAAACCTGTCCATACCTAATGTCTTTATGACTTTTTGGTTTAAAAAATTTTACGCAAAAGTACAACAATTGTAATAATCTTTCAGCGTTTTTTATACTTTTATGTTTAGTGATTATATATTATTTACACTTTATGAAATCAGGGGTTCACAATTTTTTAACAAAATCAGCCATAATTATAATATTATTTTCATTCAATCTTGGCCTTGCACAAGATTCAGACTTTTGGAGCAGGGTGCGTTTTGGAGGAAGCTTCGGCCTTGCCTTTGGCAACGGCTATACTGATGTTACCATTGCACCCGGCGCATTATATGAAATAAATGACTATGTAGGTGTTGGGCTGGGCCTTCAGGGTACTTACGTAAACCAGAGGCGGTATTATTCATCTTTTATTTATGGTGCATCTGCAATAACGGTATTTAACCCCATACCGCAGGTACAGCTTTCGGCAGAAGTAGAGCAGTTACGTGTTAACCTTGATGTTGATGATGGATTTTCCGATTACACAAGGGATTTTTGGAATACAGCGTTATTTTTAGGCGCAGGCTACCGTATGGAAAATGTAACTATCGGGTTGCGGTATAATGTTCTTTTTAAGGAAAATGATTTTGTGTACAGCGATGCCTTAATGCCTTTTATAAGGGTTTATTTTTAGAAAATCTAAAAATAAAGATTACCGCTATTTAATAACAATTCTTAATTTAATACCTATTCCTGAACCATACTTTTTGCCATTCCCTTTTTAGTATAAGGAAAGCTACCTGTTCGCTAAGCTCGGCAATATCGCCGCCGTTCAGTGCCTTAATCTCTTTTTCGGGCACATCAGTTATATAAAGCAGGTTAAGGTATTCGGCAAACTTATGCTGGATAAGTGTATATATTTTTTCCTGTAAGCCCAACTTTAAATTTATAGGTGACAGTACCGTTTCAAAATCCACAGGCTCATTGGCAAGGGCAAAGTCCTTATTAAGCTGCTCTATCAGCTTGCTGTATAAATCTTCCTTCTGTGCCTGGCTAAGCAGTAGGTCGGTATTGGCAGGAGCTACATACATCATACTTTCCTTTCCATTAGTTTTTGCCCAAATACTTTAAGCAGCTGTTTTTTTGGCTCCCCTATATCCATTTTTTGCAGTGTTTCAAAAGCTTTATCAGTATAGTGGGCAATGGCTTCTTTAGTTGCATCATCTGCCCCGGAGTTTTGAAAAATCTGTTTTACGGCAGTAACTTTTTCTGCACTTTCCTCCGGCTGAACAGAGAACCATTGCAGCAGGCTTTCCCTGTCATATGGGTTAGCATACTCCAGTGCTTTTAAATAAAGATAGGTTTTTTTATTCTCAATAATATCACCCCCCACCTGTTTACCAAAAGTTTCAGGATCGCCAAATGCATCAAGATAATCATCCTGTAACTGGAAAGCCAGCCCCAGGCTACACCCAAAATCATAAATCAGGTTACAATTTTCAGGACTTGCCTGCGCTACTATGCCGCCCATTTTCATAGCTGCACCAACCAGCACGGCAGTTTTATATTCAATCATTTTAAGGTATTCCTGTATAGTAACATCATTACGCCCTTCAAAGTCAACATCCCATTGCTGGCCTTCGCAAACTTCAAGCGCAGTTTTACTGAATAATTTGGCGAGCGACTGAAAAACAGCAGGCTCATAACATTCAAAATAGCGGTAAGCCAATATAAGCATCGCGTCCCCCGAAAGTATTGCGGTATTAACATCCCATTTTTCATGCACCGTGCTGTTACCGCGCCTTAAAGGGGCAGCATCCATAATATCATCATGTACAAGCGAAAAGTTATGAAACATTTCTACAGCTATGGCAGCAGGCAGTGCTTCTTTATAATCAGCACCGAAAATTTCGGCACTCATTAATGTGAGTACAGGGCGCATGCGCTTTCCACCTAATGAAAGTATATATTTTATGGGTTTATACAAATTTTCAGGCTCCTGGTCCTGCAAGTGGGTAGCAAAATATTCAGAAATGACCTGCTGATAGTGCGCTATTGGCTGCATAAGCAATTTTTCAGCTAATATAGGCTATTCAATACTGTATTCAAAAAAAATAAACTTTGGAAACTTTTTTGGTTTTAAAAGTTTCCTTAACTACCTTTGCTGCCGAAAATGAAATGAAGAATGAGGGAAACTATTTTACAGAAAGCTACTAAAATGTTTTTATCGCTTGGCTTTAAAAGCGTTACAATGGATGATATTGCCAATGAACTGGGTATTTCCAAAAAAACAATATACCAGCATTTTGCCAATAAAACCGATTTGGTGGAAGCAGCTACCGACAATCTTTTTGAAACGATAGCGTCCGGGATTGACAACATAAGGGAGCAGGACAAAAACTCTATTGAGGAAGTTTTTATTATTCGAAGTTTTATAATGCAGCACCTTAATAATGAAACAGCATCTCCATTTTATCAACTGCAAAAGTTTTTTCCTAAAATTTTTTCATGCCTGCGCATAAAACAATTTGAAAAAATGAACGGCTGTATGATTGAGAACCTTAAAAAAGGAATTGAAAACGGGATATTCAGGCCGGACATAAATATAAATTTTGTGTCCCGTATATATTTTACAGGATTAACGGGAATTAAAGACAGTGAAATATTTCCCCAAGATGTTTTTGAAGTTGAAAAACTAACAAAAATGTACCTTGAGTACCACCTTAGAGCTATTGTTACGCCAAAGGGATTAAGCATTTTAGAAAATTTTATTTAAAAAAAAATGTAAAAATATTTTGCAGATAAAAAAATGGCAATAAATTTGCATTGACAAAATTGTCAAACAAAAAAGTTAAACAAAAATGTCAGCTAAAATAGAAATAGATACAGAAGCCTTAATAAAAGATACTGCCAAAAAAATATTTTTTGGGGAAGGCCGATTTAATGCCACAACGCAGGAGATAGCCGATGCAGCAGGGGTTAACCGCACACTAATAAATTATTATTTCAGGTCGCGTGACATGTTGTTCCAAAAGGTGTTTGAAGAAGCACAGGAAGAAGAGTTCAGGCTTACAAAAATTATAGTAGACTCTGATTTACCTTTAAAAGAAAAGGTAAGCCGCCACCTGGATATTTTCTTTGAGCAGACAAAAAAATACCCATACCTGGAAATATACATGGTTACACAGATGAACCAGGGAAGCTGCTACAAGGATAAAGAAGCAATGAATACGCTTTTAGATAAGTTTTACCTGGAGATAGGGCTGGAAATGGATAAAGGCAATATTAATAAAATGAGGCCGGAACAGTTTGTCCTAAACTTTGCCTCGCTTACATCATTCCCTGTTTCCATGCGCCCGTTATTTCAGGAAACTATGGGCTTTACCAAAGAACAGTATGACAAGCTACTGGAAGAAAGAAAAGACATTATACTTAAAACACTTTTTATTCACTAAATCATCCATCAATAAATACAGTTAACATGAACATTACCCTTAAACTTAAAAGCATTTACCTTAACGGTATTGCTTTTTTAATAGTGCTTTTAAGCAGCTCCATGCAGGCACAGGTAGCACAGGAGCTAACGCTTAAAGATGCTATTAATTACGCGCTTGAAAATAAGGCTGATGCCGTAAAGGCTAAGCTTGCTGTAGAAAACAGCAATTACCAGATAGAAGAAGTGCGCGCGCGTGCACTGCCAACTATTACAGCCAACGGCAACCTTACCTACAACCCCATATTGCAGTTAAATGCATTACCGGGGCAGTTTTTCGGCCAGCCTGAAGGCACTACCATACTTGCGCCACTGGGCCAGGAATGGACATCTACCGCCGGGTTAAACTTAACACAAAACCTTTTTGACCAGTCGGTTTTTACAGGTCTTAAGGCAGCAAAGAGCACCCGCGAATTTTATATTATAAACGCCCAGCTAACAGAAGAAGAAGTTATTGAGCGTGTAGCCAATAATTATTACCAGGTATATGTGCAGCGCCAAAAGCTATCGGTATTAGACAGTACTTATGCGAATACCGAAAAGGTAAGGAATATTATACAGGGACAGTATGATAACGGGCTGGCACGCAAAATAGACCTTGACCGTATGAATGTTAACCTGTCTAACATCAACACACAGCGCCAGCAGCTGATAAACGCAGTGCAGCTGCAGGAAAATGCGCTTAAATTTTACATGGGAATGCCAATAGAAACCCCTATAACATTACCCGAAACTGAATTTGAGGTAACGCCCCTGGCACTTAGTGATACTCCGGATGTTACACAAAGGACAGAATACCAGCTATTAAAAAAGCAGCAGGAACTGCTTGACTATCAAAGAAAATCAATAGTAGCTGCTTATTACCCTACCCTTTCATTAACTGCGGGTTATAATTATATAGGACAGGGCCCTGAACTGCCATGGTTTGCAAAACCTTCGGATGGGGTTTACTGGTCAGACTTTTCAGCTATAGCAGTAAACCTTAACATACCCATATTTAATGGTTTTGGTACACGCTCCAGGGTAAGGCAGGCAGAAATAGACATTAAAGAAGCAGAGGAAGACTTAAAAGATACCCAGCTATCATTAAACCTTGCTTTTGAAAATGCCAAAACCCAAATAAACAACAGCCTTATTACCATTAAAAACCAGCGCGAAAATGTAAAGCTGGCGCAGGAGGTTTTAGATAATACCCAAAACAATTACCAAAACGGCCTGGCTACACTTACAGATTTACTGGATGCTGAAAACTCATACATAGAAGCTCAAAATAACTATAACTCTGCCCTGCTTGATTTTAAACTGGCAGAAGTACAACTAATAAAAGCAAAAGGCGAATTAAAAACTTTAACAAACTAATAAAGCAATGAAAAAAATAGTATACATAATAATAGGTGTGGCAGTACTTGGCTTTGGCGCATTTATATTAATGAAAAACAAGGAGAAAAATGAAGCTGAAACTTCACTTGTTTCCAAGAAAAATGCGTCGGTAGCTGTGCGTATTGACACTGTAAAGACCGAAGTACCCAATCTTGATTATATTGCCAATGGTACTTTTGAACCTTCGCAGCAACTGGAATTTCCTGCCGAAAACTCAGGACGTGTTGTAAGGGTATTGGTAGATGAAGGTGATATGGTGAAGAAAGGGCAGACACTTGCCGTAATTAAAGGCGACCAGCTTTCTATTGAACTTCAAAATGCAAAGGCAGCCTACCAGACTGCACTTGCTGACAGCCAGCGATATGAAAATGCCTTTAAAACAGGCGGTGTAACAAGGCAGCAGTTGGACCAGGCAAAGCTTAACCTTGTAAATGCCAAGGCAAGACTGGACCAGGCCCAGATTAACTATGGCGATGCCAGCATTAAATCGAGCATAAACGGTATAGTGAACAAGCGTAATATAGAACCGGGCTCTGTTGTTTCTCCGGGTACGGTTTTATTTGAACTGGTAAACGTTTCCACACTTAAATTAAAGGTAACGGTAAACGAACAGCAGGTAACCACCCTAAAAATAGGAAGCCCTGTAAAAGTTACGGCAAGTGTGTTTCCTGACAAGGAGTTTGATGGCAAAATAACATTTATTGCCCCTAAAGCTGATGCCTCGCTTAACTTCCCTGTAGAGGTGGAAATTGCAAACAACCCGGGCAATGAGCTTAAGGCAGGTATGTATGGCAGTGCCATATTCAATTCCGGTAAAGCAAAACAGGAGCCTATCATGGCTATTTCAAGAAAGGCATTTGTAGGCGGTGTGGGCAACAACCAGGTTTTTGTAGTAAAAGACAGCATTGCATACCTTAAAAAAATTGTATCTGGGCGTATTTTAGGGGAAAAGGTTGAAGTAGTTAAAGGCCTTAACGAAGGTGATATTGTTGTGGTAAGCGGACAGATAAACCTACAGGACAGTACTAAAGTAACACCTATAAAATAAAAGTTTAAGCCTGTAAAGCCTGGATGGCTTTGCATTTTTAAACCTTAAACTTTTTAATAACAATAACATGAAAATAGCAGAAATATCAATAAAACGGCCAACGCTTATTATAGTGTTGTTCATCATACTCACCCTTGGGGGTATCTTTAGCTACAGCAACCTGAGCTATGAGCTTATCCCTAAATTTGAAATGAATGTTATTACCATTTCTACTGTATATCCGGGTGCATCTCCGGGTGAGATAGAAAATACGGTAACCAAGAAAATAGAAGATGCGGTATCATCATTGGAGTTGGTAAAAAAGGTGGAATCCAAATCATACGAAAGCCTTTCTCTGGTAATGGTTACACTGGAGCCTGAAGCTGATGCCGACTACTCGCTTAACGATGCACAACGTAAAATAAATGCCATAGAAAAAGATTTACCGGAAGATGCCGACCCCCCGGCACTTGTAAAATTCTCGCTAAGCGACCTACCTGTAATTACGCTGGGAGCCACTGCAAATATGGATGAAATTGCTTTTTATGACCTTTTGGATAAAAAGATTGAACCTATACTTGCGCGTGTAAACGGCGTGGCACAGGTTACCATAGTAGGTGGCCAGGAAAGGGAGATACAGGTAAACCTTGACGAGGAAAAAATGAAGGGGTATGGAATCAGCATACCCGAAGTACAAAATGCAGTACTGTCGTCTAACCTTGACTTCCCTACCGGTAGTGTAAAAACAAGGGAGAACAGTATGCTGGTACGCCTTTCAGGAAAATACCGTTCTGTAGAGGAAATGCGTAACTTGGTGATATCTTCCAAAAACGGTATCCAGGTGCGTTTGGGCGAAATAGCAGATGTGCAGGACGACCAAAAAGAGGCCGAAAAGATTTCGAGGGTAGATATGCAAAGTGCCATTGCCTTGCAGATTACCAAGCAAACCGATGCCAATGCGGTACAGGTAAGCGAAGATGTACAGGCTATAGTAAAAAAGATAGAAAACGATTATAAAAAAGAAGGCTTAAAGCTACAGGTTGCAAATGACACCTCTGAATTTACCCTTATAGCTGCCGACGCTGTAATACATGACTTATTTATTGCTGTATTCCTTGTGGCATTTGTAATGCTTTTCTTCCTTCACAGTATAAGGAACTCCCTTATAGTAATGGTGTCCATCCCTGCATCGCTTATAGCTACTTTTATAGGCGTGTATTTAATGGATTACACCCTGAACCTGATGAGCTTATTAGGGCTTTCGCTTGTGGTGGGTATCCTTGTGGATGATGCCATTGTGGTACTGGAAAATATTTACCGCCACATGGAAATGGGCAAAAACCGTGTGCGTGCCGCTTATGATGGTACACGCGAAATTGGGTTTACCGTATCGGCAATTACTCTGGTAATAGTTGTGGTATTCCTTCCTATTGCCATGAGTAGCGGGCTTGTAAGTAATATTATTACCCAGTTTTGTGTGGTTGTGGTAATAGCAACATTGCTTTCGCTGCTTTCTTCATTCACTTTAATACCATGGCTGTCTTCACGCTTTGGTAAGCTGGAACACGTAACTAATAAAACATTTTTCGGCCGTATAATTTTAGGATTTGAGAGAGGCCTTGACAACTTTACACACTGGGTAACCGATATCCTTAAATGGTCTTTAGGCTCAAGGAAAAATAAAATTATAAGCCTCCTGGTTGTAGTGCTTATGTTCTTCGGATCCGTTGCACTTGTGGGCGCGGGCTTTATAGGCGGTGAGTTTTTCCCTAAGCTTGACAGGGGCCAGTTCATGGTACAGCTTGAGCTTCCAAAGGATGCCTCATTGGAACAAACCAATTTTATTACACAGGAAGCGGAGAAATTCCTGAGCAAGAAAAAAGAGGTAAAAAGCCTTTTAACCACTGTGGGACAAACCAGCGAGGGCTTTGCCGGAGCGCAAACCACAGTGTATAAATCGGAGATTACCGTAACACTTACAGACAGGGAAGAAAGAGAAGATAATTCCTTTGTATATGCGGCCAAAACCAAACGTGAACTTGAAAAAATACTGGTTGGCGCTAAAATTAAAACCGTTCCTGTAAGTATTATGGGTGGTGCAGATGAAGCCCCGTTAGCCCTTACCGTAACCGGGAACGACCTGGAAAGCGCAATGGATTTTGCCAACAAGGCAGCGGCAGAACTGGCTACTGTGCCTGGTGCTACAGAGATAAAATTAACATCCGAATCAGGAAGCCCGGAAGTTAACGTTCAGGTAGACCGCGATAAAATGGCTTCACTGGGGCTTAACCTTCAAACGGTAGGTTTAACCATGCAGACGGCCTTTAATGGTAATACCGATGGTAAATTCAGGGCAGGCCAATATGAATATGACATTAACATACGTTTTGGCGAATATGACCGCAGCAATATTAATGATGTTCGCAACCTTACTTTTATAAATAGTATGGGCGAGCAAATAAAATTATCGCAATTCGCCACGGTTACTGAAGGTTCCGGCCCGTCATTGCTGGAAAGGCGTGATAAAAGTGCATCTGTTACCATACAGGCGCAAACCATTGGCCGCCCGGCGGGTGATGTAGCCGGCGACTGGGAAGCTAAATTTTCTGAAATAGACAGGCCTGCCGGTGTAAACTATGTTTGGGGTGGTGATATGGAAAACCAGGCCGAAGGTTTTGGTACACTGGGTATAGCCTTACTTGCTGCCATTATCCTGGTTTATCTTGTAATGGTAGCACTGTATGACAGTTTTGTATATCCGTTTGTGGTATTGTTTTCAGTACCGCTGTCATTCATTGGGGCACTTATAGCACTGGCTTTAACCAATAACTCGCTTAATATATTTACAATACTGGGTATTATAATGCTTATTGGACTTGTGTGTAAAAACGCTATCCTTCTGGTGGATTTTACCAACCACAGGAAAGCAGAAGGCGAGAATACCTTTAATGCACTTGTTCAGGCTAACCATGCACGTTTGCGCCCTATATTGATGACAACCATTGCAATGGTTTTTGGTATGATACCTATTGCACTTGCCAAAGGTGGTGCTGCCGAAATGAACAATGGCCTTGCATGGGTTATTATAGGGGGTCTTATAAGTTCCTTATTCCTTACGCTTATTATTGTGCCGGTTGTATATTCTATATTCGATAGCCTGATAGCACGATTCTCTAAAAAAGAGAAAACAGATTATGCTGCCGAAATGGTTGCTGATTATGAGCACAGGGAGCTTAGCGAAGATGGATTTACCGCAAAGCATTAATTTATATTAAATACCAACGATAAAAAAGCCTCCAATATGGAGGCTTTTTTATTTTACTGCTGACAATTGTTATACTGTTTTTGCATTATAACAGCAGAGGATATAATGTTAAGCCAATATTACTGAATAAAACAAAATTTTACTGCCGCAACTCTTTTTTATTTAGAATAATTAAAAACAATTTGCCTGTTAACTTTGGGGGGCTTAATTTTGCGCCCGTAAATAATCATTGACTAAATAAAATGAAAAACAGAGCTACTAAAAAACTGTTTACCTGCCTGCTTATGCTTACCACACTATTTGCATGGGCACAGGAAAGAGGCAGCATAAGCGGTAAAATTACCTTAAATGATAATACCCCTGCCGCTAATATTAATGTTGGGTTAAAAGGTTCATCTTACAGCACTGTAAGTAATGACCAGGGATATTATGAAATAAAAAACATTAAGCCTGATACTTATACATTACGCATTTCTGCAGTAGGTATTATGACTGTTGAGAAGGAAATAACAGTTAAGGCAGGTGAAACTTCCAACCAGGATGTTGTGCTTTCTGAAAGTGCAGAGCAATTGAAGGAAGTTATTATTGAAGGTGAGAAAAACCGCTATAAAAAACAGGAGAGCAGCACAGCTTCCAGAATGCCTTTAAAAAGTCTTGAAAATGCACAGGTTTATAATGTAGTTACTAAAGAACTTATTGCCGACCAATTGATTACAAACCAGGATGATGCCTTAAAAAATGTACCCGGGTTGTACCAGTTATGGGGCTCTACAGGCCGTGCGGGCGATGGTGGCTCCTACTTTGCATCACGTGGATTTGTTACGCAGGCACAGTTAAGAAATGGAATTGCAGGAACGGTAATAGCGAATAATGATGTGGCTAATATTGAAACCATAGAGGCAATAAAAGGCCCTTCGGCCACACTATTCGGCAGCATCCTTACCTCATACGGAGGTCTTATTAACCGTGTAACTAAAAAACCTTTTGCAACATTTGGCGGCGAGGTTAGCTACCAGACAGGAAGCTATGGGTTTAACCGCGCTACAGTAGATGTAAACACTCCGCTTAATACGGAGAGGACTGCACTGTTCAGGTTAAATGCAGCCACCGCTAAAAGTGAAACTTTCCAGGACTATGGAATGAACAAGAGCTTTTTTGTAGCACCATCATTTACATATATTTTCAGTGACAGGCTGAGCGCAACACTTGAGGCCGAGTTTTTTAGCCAGGATGCTACCGGGCTTCATCTTATCTACCTGGATTATACACAAACCCCTTCATCAATCGGCATAAATAATGCTGAGGATTTAGACTATAATTTTAAGCGTTCGCTATTGGGAAGCGACTTTATAACAAAAACAAGAAGCCGCAATATATTTGGTACGGTTAACTATAAAATATCTGACAGCTGGGCATCACAGTCTATCATTACATCGGCAAATAACGAGGCTAACGGGCCGGGCGTATGGTTCTACCTTCGCCCCGGTAATGAAATGTCGCGTAACGCATGGGGCTTTTCTGGCTCATCCAATGCTATTGAATTCCAGCAAAATTTCAGCGGCGATTTTAAAATCGGCAACATGAGGAACCGTGTTGTTATAGGTGGTGATATTTATTATACAAAAGGATATACCAATATTACCTACCTGCCGGGCGGTGGCTGGGAATATGACGTAGTTAATTACAGTGGTGATATTGCAAATTATAACGATTTTAACCAAAACACCATTCAGGATTTGCTAAACAGCTCTACCAGCGTAAACACTTCCAGGACAAACTTTACTTCGCACAGTGTTTACATTAACGATGTGCTTAACCTTACTTCAAGGCTGATTGTTTCTGCGGGTATCCGTTTTGATAATTTTGAAAACAAGGGAAATTATAATGCTGCAACCGATACCACCACAGGAGCCTATTCGCAAAATGCATGGTCGCCTAAATTTGGTTTGGTTTACCAGGTAGTACAGGATGAAGTATCAGTATTTGCCAATTACCAAAACAGCTTTAAAAATCAGCTTAACCCTAATGCCGGAACATCTGACCCGAGCCTGAATGGGGAAACATTTAAACCGGAACGTGCCAACCAGTTTGAAGCCGGTATCAAGCTGAATGCCCTAAAGAACAAGCTTGGCGCAACTGTAAGCTATTATAATATTAAGGTAAAAGATGTGGTAAGGTCTGTAGGGTTTAACAATTCTGTACAGGATGGCTCGCAAAAAAGCACAGGCTTTGAAGCTGAAATTACTGCTAACCCAATACCGGGTCTTAATATTATTGCAGGTTATGCTTATAATGACAGTAAACTGGAAAAAGCATCGGCTGATGTTGAAGGCCTAAGACCAACTACAGCAGGGCCAAAAAACCTTGCCAACTTTTGGGTGAGCTACAGGTTTCCGGCCGAAACAATAGATGGCCTTGGCGTGGGCTTTGGAGGAAACTATGGCAGTGAAAGCCCTATATACAATTCAAATGTTTTGGATGCAGGCGGTAATGCAACAGGAAATGTTGAAAAATTTGTCTTGCCATCCTACACTGTATTTAATGCATCATTATTTTATGACAAACCAAAGTACAGGATAGCCTTAAAGGTTAATAACCTTACCGATGAACTATACTTTAACGGTTATACAACTATTAATGTGCAGGCGCCAAGAACTTTTATGGGCAGCCTAACCTATAAATTTTAATGGGGCTTAAAAACAAAGTACGCTTTATACACAAATGGCTCGGGTTAATATCCGGGCTAATTGTGTTTATAGTGAGTATTACCGGTTGTATATTTTGCTTTCAGGATGAAATTAAGGATGCGTTGTATTCATGGCGGATGGTAGAAAAGGAAAACAAGCCTTTTGTAATGCCATCGGTACTGCATAAAAAAAGCAGGGAACTTTTTCCCGGCGGAGAGGAACAAATGGTATTTTATGCAGGAAAAGACCGTCCTGCAATGGTTATACAATCAGAAAAAGAAAGCTATTTCTTCAACTATTTTAATCCATACTCCGGCGAATTTCTATACAGGGAAGACCGCACCAAAGAGTTTTTTACCATTGTAGAGGAAATACATATGCACCTGCTGCTTCCCGAAGCCATAGGCAGGCAGGTGGTAGGCATAAGTACTATTATTTTTGTTTTGCTGCTTGTAAGCGGTATTATACAATGGTGGCCTAAAAAAAGAAAGCATTTAAAAGACAGGCTCAGGGTAAAATGGAACGCCAAGTGGCGCCGTGTAAATTATGACCTCCATAATGTATCGGGCTTTTATATATCGCTGGCAGCTTTTGCCATTGCCGTAACAGGCTTATCCTTTTCTTATGAATGGATGCATGAAGGAATGTATCTTGCTGGCAACTTGGGCAAGAGTTATGAAGAAGAAAAAGAAACACCAATAGTAGATACTACTGCCGTTGCACAGGGCAGTATGCCTGCACTTGATATGGCATTTGCCGGAATTGTAAAGGCTAAGCCAGATGATGAAATGTTTTTTGTTTGGAAGCCTGATGATAAAAGTGCCATAGTTGCTGGTGCGTATCCGGTACCGCTTATTTTTGACCATCAATCTAATATGTACTTTCACCCAGCCACAGGAAAAATGCTTAAAAAGCAACTGTATGAGGGTAAAAGCCCGGGTATGAAGTTTCAGGAAATGGCTTACGGTTTGCATACTGGGCAGTATTTTGGCCTTACAGGTAAAATTATTGCTTTTATAGCGAGCCTTTTTGCCGCAGCATTACCCGTAACCGGATTTATAATTTGGTGGGGGCGCAAAAACAAAAAACCAAAAATAAAAAAGGCTGCAGTATAGTGCAGCCTTTTTTATTGTACTTAAAGTTGTATTTACTTATTTAATACAACTGCATCTTTCGACCATTTTTTTACTTCAGCTATCCTGCTGTCACTGTAATCTACTTCAGTAAGGGTTGTATTATTCCAAAAAAACCATTTACCGCTTTTTTCTCCATCTACATATTCACCCATAGCCTGCTTGGTTCCGTTTTCGTTATAAGAAATCCATTTTCCATGCAGTTTCCCATCTTTATAAAAGCCTTCCTGTTTTACAGTTCCGTTATCATGATAGTAGGTAGCTTTTACCAATTGGTTTGCCACTTCATATTTTGGTTTTACTTCCTGGGCTGATAACACACCTGCTGATAGCAGCAATCCGGCAATAATAATCTTTTTCATATCAGTTTGTGTTTTAAATTTATTTCTTATACGAATATAATGATTTATTTACACAAAAGACATGTTAACTTAACAATTTGGTAACATTGAATAAAGATTTAACATTAGGCTGATATATAATTGCAAAAACAAACATTATTTACAATACAGGTAATGTTAATATTGTAAATTGCCATCGTTAAATACCAAATCATAATGAAAAAAGCCAAATTCTTATTTATAATAGCAATGTGGGCAGTAATAGCGTGTAACAATGATAAAACGCAAACAATTACTATAGATGGTAAATATGCCTTAACCGTGCCTGAATCTATGAAACAGGCAAAAGGGCTTAATGAAGATGCATCGCTGCAATATCAGGATGCTTCTAAAGAGATGTATGTTATAGTTATAGATGAAACAAAAAAATCATTTGACTCTATTATATCGGCATACTCTTTATATGACGTTTATAAGCCGGACCTGGAAGGCTATTCGCAACTGGTTATAAATGGCATTGACCCATCAGTAACCATAGATACCACTTCCGGGTTTCAGGATACTAAAATCAACGGGCTTAATGCGCGAAGGACTACAATTGAAGGCTCGTCATCCGGTTTTGGCATATATTGGAAGTTTGCTTTTTTGGAGGGAAAGAAAAACTTCTATCAGGTAATGACCTGGACAACTAAAGACAGGAAGGAAAAAAATGAAAAGCAGATGGAAGATATAATCACCTCATTTAAGGAAGCCGATAAAAGCATAAGGTAATATTATTTGGTATTACCGCCAATTCCTGTTTATAAATTGGTAATTAGTTATAAATTTGCACCCAAATTCAAATACAATGTACAGAAGCCATAATTGCGGTGAACTTAATGCATCGCATATTAACCAGGAAGTAACTTTAGCAGGATGGGTGCAAAAAACACGTAACAAAGGTTTTCTTATTTGGGCAGACCTTAGGGACCGCTACGGAGTAACGCAGCTTATATTTGATGAAGAGCGTACACAAAAAGATGTATTTGAACTGGCAGAAACACTGGGCCGTGAATTTGTAATTCAGGTAAAAGGTACGGTTATAGAACGCGAAAGCAAAAACCCGAATATGCCAACCGGAGAAATAGAAATACTGGTAAAAGAACTTACTATATTAAACGCATCTATCATACCTCCGTTTACCATTGAGGATGAAACCGACGGTGGTGAGGATATCAGGATGAAATACAGGTATCTTGACATTCGCCGCAACCCGGTTAAAAACAGCCTGTTATTTCGCCATAAGGTTGCCATGGAAGTAAGAAATTATCTTTCGGCACAGGGATTTGTAGAAGTAGAAACCCCGGTACTTATAAAATCAACACCCGAAGGCGCACGCGACTTTGTGGTTCCAAGCCGCATGAATGAAGGACAGTTTTATGCTCTGCCGCAATCGCCGCAAACCTTTAAGCAACTGCTTATGGTAGGCGGTATGGATAAATACTTCCAGATTGTAAAATGTTTCCGCGATGAAGACCTTCGCGCAGACAGGCAGCCGGAATTTACACAAATAGACTGCGAAATGGCATTTGTTGAGCAGGAAGATATTATACAAACCTTTGAGGGGCTAACCCGCCACCTGCTTAAAGAACTTAAAGGTATAGAAACAGGTGCTTTTCCGCGCATGACCTATGATGAAGCCATGAAACGCTATGGTAACGACAAACCGGATATCCGCTTCGGTATGGAATTTGGCGAATTGAACGAAGTAGCACAACATAAAGATTTTGCGGTTTTTAATAATTCAGAACTTGTTGTAGGTATAGCAGTGCCCGGCGCCGCTTCCTATACCAGGAAACAGATAGATGAACTTATTGACTGGGTTAAACGCCCGCAGGTAGGTGCCAGCGGTATGGTATATGTAAAATATGATATTGATGGCTCATTAAAATCATCTGTAGATAAGTTTTATAGCCCGGAAGACCTTAAAAACTGGGCACAGGCCACAAATGCACAGCCGGGCGACCTAATACTGGTTTTATCTGGCGATGCATTTAAAACACGCACACGCCTTAGCGCATTGCGCATGGAACTGGCAACAAGAATGGGGCTGCGCAAGCCTGATGAATTTGCACCTTTATGGGTAGTAGATTTTCCTTTGCTGGAATGGGACGAAGAAACGCAACGATACCATGCCATGCACCACCCATTCACTTCACCAAAGCCTAATGACATACCGCTTTTGGAAACTGACCCTGGCAGTGTGAGGGCTAATGCTTATGACCTTGTATTGAATGGTAATGAAATAGGTGGCGGCTCTATAAGAATACATGACAAAGCCACACAACAGTTAATGTTTAAATATTTAGGGTTTACAGAAGAGCAGGCCAAAGCGCAATTTGGCTTCCTTATGGATGCCTTTCAATATGGTGCACCGCCGCATGGGGGGCTTGCTTTTGGTTTTGACAGGCTGGTTGCCATACTGGGCGGGCAGGAAACCATCCGCGACTTTATAGCATTCCCAAAAAATAATTCAGGGCGTGATGTTATGATTGATGCACCCTCGGCTATTGATGATGCACAGCTTAATGAACTGCATATTAAACTGAAAATTACATAAAATTAAATTTAAAATTTTTTAATAAAAAAATAAAGCAGTTCAACTATTTTAAAATTTTTAACTTTTTTTTGAAATAATAATTTGCAGTTTCGTAATAAACACTATCTTTGGTGTATTACTAATTATTTTTTTTACATAATGCGAACAGGCAAAATTAAATTTTTTATTGAATCTAAAGGTTACGGATTCATAACAGATGATGAAACAGGAAATGACATTTTCGTACACGCTACGGGAATTAAAACCGCAGATCTTCGCGAAGGCGACAAAGTAAGCTACGAAGAAGAAGAAGGAAGAAAAGGCAAAGTAGCTGCTCAGGTAGTATCTTTAGAAAATTAATATATACATTATATTACCGCTTAAAGATTAAAGCAAAAGGCTGCCATTGGGCAGCCTTTTGCTGTTTTTGTTATATTGTCATATTAATTAATAAATAAGAAGATATATTTCAGCTATTTATTTAACGTTTAAACCTTTTTCTCATTAATTTAATAAGTGTTGATTTTTGGTTAAAAATAATTTTTATTCGTTCTAAATAAAAATTAGGACAAATAAACCAAGTGCTTTAAAAAACGTTGTTTTTGTTTCAGGCAGGACATGTATATTTGTGAATTATTTATTAAAAATTTAGCTATTATGCAGACTACTCAGGTAGATTATTTCCCAATAATCATGCAGATGGTTTTAGCCGTTGGGTTTGTAGCAGGAACAATTGCAATATCAAATTTGCTTGGCCCTAAAAGGCATTCTGTAAATAAGGATAAAAACTTTGAGTGTGGTATAGAGTCCATAGGTAATGCACGCATACCCTTCTCGGTTAAATATTTCCTTGTTGCCATATTGTTTGTGTTATTTGATGTAGAGGTAATATTCATGTATCCATGGGCTGTTAATTTCCGCGAAATGGGATTTGAGGGGCTGTGGAAAA
Source organism: Flavobacterium sp. MK4S-17 (assembly GCF_009848495.1). Taxonomy (GTDB): domain Bacteria; phylum Bacteroidota; class Bacteroidia; order Flavobacteriales; family Flavobacteriaceae; genus Flavobacterium. The sequence goes on along the minus strand of NZ_WWEP01000037.1, from coordinate 12,709 downwards.
TGGGAATATTCATGCTTTTGCTGGTAGTTGGCTTTTTTTATGTTATGAAAAAGAAAGGCCTGGAGTGGGAATAAATAAAACGGGTTATTAGGTATGCTTTTTGCACAGTATTAAACTGATAATCAAAATTAAATTAAAATGAGCGACTCAACAGATATAAAATTAGTTGAAACCCCGCAGGGTTATGAAGGGAACGGCTTTTTTGCCACCAAGCTGGATACGGTTGTGGGCCTTGCCCGTGCCAACTCGCTTTGGCCTTTGCCTTTTGCAACTTCATGCTGCGGTATAGAATTTATGGCAACTATGGCCTCGCATTATGATGTGGCACGTTTCGGCTCCGAGCGTATGAGTTTTTCCCCGCGCCAGGCCGATATGCTTTTGGTTATGGGTACTATTGCCAAAAAAATGGCTCCTATATTAAGGCAGGTGTATGAACAGATGAGCGAGCCGCGCTGGGTAATATCAGTTGGCGCCTGTGCCTGTTCAGGCGGTGTTTTTGACACCTACTCCGTACTGCAGGGAATAGACAAGGTAATTCCGGTTGACGTTTATGTGCCGGGGTGCCCGCCAAGGCCGGAGCAGATACTGGACGGTATCCTAAGGTTGCAGGACATAGTGAAAAACGAATCGGTTAGGAGAAGGAATTCGCCTGAATATAAAGAACTATTGGCTTCTTATAATATTTCATAATACTATATGGCTTTAGAAACATCTGTTATACAGGACAAGCTTACAGAAAAATTCGGAAACAACGTAACCGGGTTTATTCAGATAAAAGATATTTTTTCATTTGAGGTTGAAGCAGCATCTGCAAATGATGTAATGCGTTTTTTAAAGGAAGATGCTACACTGCGCTTTAACTTTCTTACAGATATTTGTGGTGTACACTATCCTGATAACGAAACCGAAAGGCAGTTTGCAGTAGTGTACCATATGCACAACTGGGTAGATAATGTGCGCATACGCTTTAAGGCTTTCCTTAACGGTGAAAACCCTGAAATAGATTCTGCCACTAACCTCTTTTTAGGAGCCAACTGGCAGGAAAGGGAAACATACGACTTTTACGGTATTATATTTAAGGGCCATCCGCAACTGAAAAGGATACTGAATATGGATGAAATGGTTTCTTTCCCCATGCGCAAAGAGTTTCCTATGGAAGATGGCGGAAGGACTGATAAAGACGACCGTTTCTTTGGCCGAACAACAGATAATGCAAAAATTAACCAGGAATAATTTTTTATAAAATGTCAGACCTGTTATTACCACCGGAGCACCGCTATGCCAAGCTGATTGAACAGAGGAAAAATGAAGATGGCAGCGAGCTTTCAATACTTAACCTGGGCCCCACACACCCGGCCACGCATGGTATTTTCCAGAATATACTGCTCATGGATGGCGAAAGGGTACTGGATGGCGAAGGCACTGTGGGCTACATTCACCGGGCATTTGAAAAAATAGCCGAAAACAGGCCGTTTTACCAGATAACCCCGCTAACGGACAGAATGAACTACTGCTCTGCCCCAATCAACAATATGGGCTGGTGGATGACGATTGAAAAGGCGTTGGATATTGAAGTACCTAAAAGGGCACAATATTTAAGGGTTATTGTAATGGAGCTTGCCCGTATTGCCGACCACATAATATGCAACTCGGTATTGGGTGTTGATACAGGTGCGTTAACCGGCTTTTTATATGTATTCCAGTTCAGGGAAAAAATATACGAGATATATGAGGAAATATGCGGGGCACGCCTTACTACAAACATGGGGCGTATCGGTGGCTTTGAAAGGGACTGGAGCCCTGAAGCTTTCCGCAAATTAGATGCTTTCCTTGAGGAGTTTCCTGCCGTGTGGGAAGAGTTTGAAAAACTGCTTATGCGCAACAGGATTTTTATGGACCGCACTATAAATGTTGGGCCTATCTCTGCCGAAAAGGCAATTAGCTATGGTTTTACAGGGCCAAACTTGCGTGCTGCGGGTATAGATTATGATATCCGCGTTATGCAGCCTTACAGCTCCTATGAAGATTTTGAATTTGATATACCGGTAGGTAAATCAGGCGATACTTATGACAGGTTTTGCGTACGCAATGCCGAGGTTTGGGAAAGTCTTAAAATTATCCGCCAGGCACTGGATAAAATGCCTGAAGGCCCATACCATGCCGATGTACCGGATTATTACCTTCCACCTAAAGAAGAAGTTTACAATAACATGGAGGCACTTATTTACCACTTTAAAATAGTGATGGGAGAAGTGCCTGTACCAAAAACAGAAGTGTATCACCCTGTAGAGGGCGGTAATGGAGAACTTGGCTTTTACCTTATTACAGATGGGAGCCGTACACCGTTCAGGCTGCACTTCCGCAGGCCATGCTTTATATATTACCAGGCGTTTAATGATATGATTAAAGGCCAGATGCTGTCAGACGCTATTGCAACATTATCAAGCCTGAATGTAATTGCAGGCGAATTAGATGCTTAAAGATTATGGAATTTACTCACGACAAACAGGTTATAAATATAGATGAGAAGCTTACAGCACGCATTAACGAGCTGCTGAGCCACTACCCTGCCGATAAAAAGAAAAGTGCTTTGCTGCCCGTGCTTCATGAAGTACAGGACGCGCATGATAACTGGCTGAGCATTGAGCTTATGGATAAGGTAGCCGAAATACTTGAAATACAACCGATAGAAGTATATGAGGTGATTTCATTTTACACCATGTTCAACCAAAAGCCTATTGGCAAGTATATGTTTGAGTTTTGCAGGACTTCCTGCTGTGCTATTCGCGGTGCGGAAAGCCTTATGGAATATACCTGCGAAAAGCTGGGAATAAAAGAGGGAGAAACTACACCTGATGGCATGTTTACAGTAGTAGGCGTAGAGTGTTTGGGAGCATGCGGCTATGCACCAATGCTGCAAATAGGCGATTATTACAGGGAGAACCTGACTAAAGAAAAGATTGACCAACTGATTGAAGACTGCAGGGCAGGAAAAGTGCAGCTGCATAAACAGGATCAATATACCGAGTAACAGATGGGAAGGAAAATATTATTAGAACACGCAAATGTTCCGGGTATAAAAACGTATGAAGTATATCGCAAAATGGGCGGTTATGCTTCTGTTGAAAAAGCATTAAAATCAATGACTCCCGATGAAGTGGTGGAAGAAGTAAAAACCTCAGGGCTTCGTGGCCGTGGTGGTGCAGGCTTCCCAACGGGTATGAAGTGGAGCTTTATTGATAAAAAATCAGGAAAGCCGCGCCACCTGGTTTGCAATGCTGACGAATCTGAACCGGGTACGTTTAAAGACCGCTACCTTATGGAATACATTCCCCACCTTTTAATTGAGGGAATGATTACTTCCAGCTATGCTTTAGGGTGTAATTTATCTTACATCTATATACGTGGCGAATATATGTGGGTTTACCGCATACTTGAAAACGCAATAAAAGAAGCCTATGCCGCAGGATGGCTTGGTAAAAATATATTAGGCACAGGTTATGACCTTGACCTTCATGTGCATTGCGGTGCAGGTGCATATATTTGCGGTGAGGAAACCGCTCTTATAGAATCCCTTGAAGGCAAAAGGGGCAACCCAAGGATAAAGCCTCCGTTTCCTGCTGTAAGCGGGCTTTGGGCAAATCCTACAGTGGTAAATAATGTGGAGTCGATTTCCGCTGTGCCATGGATAGTAAACAATACAGGTGCTGAATATGCCAAAATAGGTATTGGGCGCTCAACAGGTACAAAATTGATATCAGCTTCCGGGCATTGTAAAAATCCGGGAGTTTATGAAATAGAGCTTGGCCTTGGTGTGGATGAATTTATGAATTCTGATGAATATCTTGGCGGTATGATGGATGACAGGCCTTTAAAGGCTTTGGTTCCGGGGGGTTCTTCGGTGCCAATCCTGCCGGCGCACCTTATCTATAAAACAGCCGAAGGCGCCGACAGGGTTATGTCTTATGAGTCTTTAAGTGAAGGTGGCTTTGCATCAGGTTCAATGCTTGGCTCAGGTGGGTTTATTGTATATAATGATACCGCCTGCATTGTGCGTAACACATGGAATTTTTCAAGGTTTTACCATCATGAAAGCTGCGGGCAGTGCTCGCCGTGCCGCGAGGGTACAGGCTGGCTGGAAAAAGTATTGCACCGCATAGAAAACGGGCACGGCCGTGAAGAAGATATTGACCTGCTTTGGGATATACAGAAAAAAATTGAAGGGAATACCATCTGCCCGCTGGGTGATGCCGCAGCGTGGCCCGTGGCCGCTGCCATACGCCATTTCAGGGAAGAGTTTGAATACCACGTTCGTTTCCCGGAAAAAGTTAAAAACCGCGACCATTTTGTAGCTGAACCTTTTGAAAAAGTAAGGCATTTAGTTGCAAAACAAGAGGTGTAAAGGCATAAACAGAAATAATATTTAACCTAAATAATTCTCCCGATGGGGGTTAAGGGCTAAAAATATGAAAGTAACAATAGACGGACAGGAAATAAATGTAGAACCTGGGACTACCATCCTGCAGGCTGCACGAATGATTGGCGGAGAGTCTGTTCCGCCGGCAATGTGCTACTACTCCAAGCTGAAAGGGAGCGGGGGCAAATGCCGTTGCTGCCTTGTGGAAGTGAGTAAAGGCAGCGAGGCCGACCCAAGGCCAATGCCAAAACTTATGGCATCGTGCGTTACAGGCGTTATGGACGGCATGGAAGTAAAAAGCATCACTTCTGAAAGGGTACTGGATGCAAGGAAGTCGGTAACAGAATTCCTTTTGATAAACCACCCGCTTGATTGCCCCGTGTGCGACCAGGCCGGAGAGTGCGACCTGCAAAACCTGAGTTTTAAGCATGGCTCTGCCAATACCCGTTATATAGAAGAAAAAAGGACTTTTGAACCTGAAAACATAGGCGACAAGATACAATTGCACATGAACCGCTGTATTTTGTGCTACCGCTGTGTTATGACTGCTGACCAGTTGACTGACGGCAGGGTACATGGTGTTATTAACAGGGGCGACCACGCACAAATATCAACCTGCATATCCAAAGCTATTGATAATGAATTCTCAGGCAATATGATAGATGTGTGCCCTGTAGGTGCGCTTACCGACAAAACTTTCCGCTTTAAACAAAGGGTATGGTTCAATAAGCCGTATAATGCACACAGGAATTGCGATAAATGCTGCGGAAAAACCACGCTTTGGATGTTTGGTAACGAAATACAAAGGGTAACGGCACGCAAAGACGAATACCATGAGGTAGAGGAATTTATTTGCAACGAATGCCGCTTTGAGCATAAAAATGTGGAAGACTGGGTAATAGAAGGCCCTCGTAAGTTTGAAAAAGATTCGGTTATAAACCAAAACAACTACACAAGGCAGATTAAGCCTGTGGTTATAGAAACTGAAAAACAAATACTTTTAGGCCGGGAGAAAGACCGTAGGAAAATAAGCATGCAGGCCATTCCGCTTAAAAAGGACGAAAAAGAAGCATTTAAAGAAGGTAACGTATAATTATGGATTCAGCAATAATAATAGAAAAAGGCATTTTTATAGTGGTGATTTTTGCCATTACCATGCTTTTTGCAATGTATGAAACCCTTGCCGAACGTAAAATTGCAGCGTGGCTTCAGGACCGTGTAGGCCCAAACCGTGCGGGGAAAGGTGGTATTTTACAGCCTTTGGCTGACGGTTTAAAGCTTTTCTCCAAAGAAGAGTTTTTCCCTAACACACCTAATAAATTCCTCTTTATAGTAGGCCCTGCCATATCAATGAGCACCGCTTTAATGACAAGTGCTGTTATCCCGTGGGGAGATAAACTGGAAATATTTGGCCGTGAGGTTATACTACAGGCAACAGATATAGATGTAGCCTTATTATATGTTTTCGGTGTAATATCTGTAGGTGTTTATGGTATTATGATAGGCGGTTGGGCTTCCAATAACAAGTTCTCGCTTATGAGCGCCATGCGTGCTTCTTCGCAAATGATTTCTTATGAAGTAGCGATGGGGCTTTCTATAATTGCAATTATCATGATGAGCGGCACATTAAGCCTTCGTGAAATTGCAGCACAGCAAAGCGGCATGAACTGGAATGTATTTTACCAGCCTGTAGGGTTCCTTATATTCCTGGTATGTTCGTTTGCCGAAACCAACCGTACACCGTTTGACCTTGCAGAGTGTGAGGCTGAACTTATAGGTGGCTACCATACGGAGTACTCATCCATGAAAATGGGCTTTTACCTGTTTGCTGAATATGCAAGCATGTTTATTTCATCTACCATACTGGCTGTATTATATTTTGGTGCTTACAATTATCCGGGCATGGACTGGGTTGAAGCTAACTGGGGTGTAAACCCTGCCAACATTATAGGTATAGCGGTGCTGTTTATAAAAATATGTTTCTTCATATTCTTTTATATGTGGGTGCGCTGGACAATACCAAGGTTCCGCTACGACCAGCTTATGCGCCTGGGGTGGAAAGTGCTTATACCGCTTTCTATAGCCAATATAATTGTTACGGGAGTAATAATGCTATTAGTAGAGTAGCCGTAAAATAAATTAGGAATACCTGTAGAGCAGACAGGAAATAATAATAAAAATGTCAATAGAAACCATATCATTATCGGGAAGAAAGAAAGAGGTTTCCAACAAAAAGATGAATTTTTGGGAAAGCCTTTACCTTGTTGCGATATTTAAAGGGCTGATGATAACCATCCGCCACCTTTTTAAAAGGAAGGTAACTATTAAATACCCTGAAGAAACAAGGCCATTAAGCCCTGTTTACAGGGGGCAGCACATGCTGATGCGCGATGAGGAAGGAAGGGAACGCTGCACTGCGTGCGGGTTATGCGCACTCTCCTGCCCTGCCGAGGCAATAACCATGAAGGCCGACGAAAGGAAACCTGAGGAGAAACACCTTTACAGGGAGGAAAAGTATGCTTCAATTTATGAAATAAATATGCTTCGCTGCATTTTTTGCGGACTATGTGAAGAGGCTTGCCCTAAGCAGGCTATATACCTTACTAAATCAAGGGTTATGGTAAAATCGCAAAGCAACAGGGAAGATTTTATTTATGGGAAGGAAAAACTGCTTATGCCTCTTGAAATGGCTATAAATAATACTAAACCTCAAATGGCAAACTAGTATGCTGACATTATTTTACATTCTCTCGGCCATTACACTTGCTACTGCATTTTTAACTATTTTCAGTAAAAACCCTATACACAGTGCTATTTACCTTGTACTTTGCTTTTTCTCTATAGCGGGGCATTACTTTATGTTTAACGCGCAGTTTTTGGGTATAGTGCATATAATTGTATATTCGGGCGCTATTATGATCCTTATGCTTTTCACCATAATGCTCATGAACCTGAATAAGGAAGACGAAAAAAATAAAACACTGCTTTCAAGGTTGGCTGCAGTGGTTGCTTTTGGGCTTTTGGGCCTTGTTATATTGGCAACCTTTATAAAATCACAGCCTGTTATAGAAAGTTATAAAGTTTCGGGGCAGGATTACCAGTCCATCAAAGTATTAGGGCAGGTATTGCTTAACGATTATATGGTACCTTTTGAGTTTGCCTCCATACTGCTGCTTGTCTCTATGATAGGTGCTGTATTATTATCTAAAAAAGAACACATCAATAATTAATATGGAAAATATACTTCAGCAAATAGGTATAGAAAACTACATTTACCTTTCCACATTGCTTTTTTGTGTGGGCGCATTTGGTGTGCTTTACAGGAGGAATGCCATAGTTATGTTTATGTCTGTAGAAATTATGCTTAATGCCGTTAACCTGCTTTTGGTTGCTTTTTCAACCTACCACCAGGATGCTGCAGGGCAGGTTTTTGTATTCTTCTCTATGGCTGTAGCTGCTGCCGAGGTAGCCGTTGGGCTTGCCATACTTGTAGCAGTGTACAGGAACGTAACGAATATTGATATTGACAGTTTAAAGAAATTAAAAGGATAACGCCTAATGGAAACTAATTTGGCATTACTACTACTCTTAGCGCCCTTTGCAGGGTTTTTAATAAATATTTTTACAGGTAAAAAGCTTAGCCGTAACCTTTCGGGAACAATCGGTTCGCTGGCTGTTGCGGTATCATTTGCCGTAACGCTGTTTTTCTTTTTGCAGGTTAATAATACCGGAAACGCGGTAATGGTTGACCTTTTTGAATGGATGACACTTGCCAACTTTAAGGTTAATTTTGCTTTCCAGCTGGACCAGCTTTCCCTTTTATGGCTAATGTTTGTAACCGGTATCGGTACGCTTATCCATATATATTCCATCAGCTATATGCATGATGATGAAAACCTGCACAAATTTTTTGCCTACCTTAACCTCTTTGTCTTTTTTATGATAACGCTGGTAATGGGCAGCAATCTGCTTATAATGTTTATCGGCTGGGAAGGCGTTGGTTTATGTTCCTACTTACTAATAGGATTTTGGTATAAAAACCAGGATTATAACGATGCCGCAAAAAAGGCTTTCATTATGAACCGTATTGGCGACCTTGGTTTCCTTATCGGTATATTTATTATTGGTTACCTTTTCCACAGCCTTGATTATAATGTAATTAAAAGTGCGGTAACATCCGGTGCTGAGATAGATATGATGTGGGTGGGCGTGGCAACGTTATGCCTGTTTATTGGTGCCTGTGGTAAAAGTGCACAGATACCGCTTTACACATGGCTGCCCGATGCAATGGCAGGGCCAACGCCAGTTTCTGCACTGATACACGCAGCAACCATGGTAACTGCAGGTATATTTATGATAACAAGGATGAACTTCCTGTTTGACCTTACACCCGATGTACAGAATATTATTGCAATTGTAGGTGTGGTAACCTCATTAATTGCTGCATCCATAGGGCTGGTACAAAATGACATTAAGAAAGTGCTTGCCTATTCAACAGTATCACAGCTTGGGTTAATGTTCCTTGCATTAGGGCTTGGTGCTTATAATGTGGCTGTTTTTCATGTGATAACACATGCTTTCTTTAAAGCATGCCTGTTCCTTGGTTCAGGTTCGGTAATACATGCCATGCATGGCGAGCAGGATATGCGCTATATGGGCGGCCTGCGCAAGGTTATGAAAGTTACATTTATAACTTTCCTTATCTCCACACTTGCAATATCTGGTTTGCCACCGTTTTCAGGTTTCTTCTCGAAAGATGAAATATTAATGACGGCTTTCCACCATAATAAAGCACTGTGGGTAATAGCCTCAGTAGCATCAATAATGACCGCATTTTATATGTTCCGCCTGCTATACCTTACATTCTACAAAGATTTCAGGGGAACTGAAGAACAAAAACATCATTTACATGAATCTCCTGGGCTGATAACATTCCCTCTGGTTGTGCTTGCCATACTGGCATTGGTTGGCGGTGCTATAAGCCTGCCGGGAAGCAGCTGGTTAAATGAATACCTTGCTCCCGTACTTACAAGGGAAATAGAGCATCACCATTTCGGCACAACAGAATATATGCTTATGGGGGTAGCCGTTATCGGTGCGCTAATAGGTATCGGTATTGCCTATGTAAAATATATTAAACAGGCAGCAGTGCCGGGACAGGACAGCGAAATTACAGGCTTTACCAAAATATTATACAACAAGCTGTATGTAGATGAAATATATAGTGCAATAATAGTTAAACCTATATATGCGCTTGCAGGCTTTTTCCGCAATGTTACCGAAGTTGCTTTTTCCGGATTTATATTTGGGCTTGGCAGGCTTGCCAATGCACTTGGAACAAGTGGAAAAACCATACAGAACGGAAGCATAGGCTTTTACCTTTTAGTATTTGTGCTGGGCATTTGCTCTATAATAGCTTATATATTTTTAGCAAAATAAATTACACCTGATGGACGTATCATTTATACTCATTATCTTATTGTTTGGGGCGGCAGCTACTTATTTCGTGGGGAACAAATGGGCCTCAAAAGCAGCGCTTATATTTGGCACAGCGGCTTTTGCGGCAACCCTTTACATATTATACCGTTACAATCTTGGCGAAAAGGTAAATTTTGCCAAGGTATGGATACGCACGCCACGTGTATTCTTCAGCCTTCAGGCCGATGGGCTTTCGCTCTCAATGGTATTGCTAACCACAGCACTAACGCCTGTTATTATAGCATCAACCTTTAGGAATGTAATAGCCAATTCGCGTGCGTTTTATGCCCTGATTCTTTTTATGGCATTTGCCATGGCAGGTACTTTTCTTAGTACAGACGGGCTTGTGTATTACATATTTTGGGAACTCTCGCTTATCCCTATTTATTTTATTGCACTTATATGGGGCGGCGGCGATTATGAAAGCCGTAAAAAAGCTGTTGTTAAATTCTTTATATACACTTTTGCAGGCTCATTATTTATGCTTGTTGCCTTTGTGTACATGTATTACAAAGCGGGCATGTTTTTAAATACTGCCCTTTACAGGACTGAATTTACAGGCACAGAACAGTTTTGGATTTTCCTTGCGTTCTTTCTTGCCTATGCCATTAAAATACCGCTTATACCTTTCCATACATGGCAGGCTAATGTGTACCAAAAAGCGCCAACAGCAGGCACAATGCTGCTTTCGGGCATAATGCTTAAAATGGCCATTTACAGTATTATAAGGTGGCAGTTGCCTATTGCTCCTGCACCGGCAAAAGAGTACATGTATGTATTTGTAGGATTAAGCATAGCTGGTGTTATATATGGTTCTATACTTGCGCTGAAGCAGGCCGACCTTAAAAAGCTACTGGCTTATTCCTCTCTTGCACACGTGGGGCTAATTGCAGCAGGTGCCTATACACTTACACTGGATGGTTTAAGGGGCGCATTCCTCCAAATGATAGCACACGGATTTGTTGTAGTAGGGCTTTTTTATGCTGCTGAAATAATTATCCGAAGGTTTAATACAACGGAGATAAGCGAAATGGGAGGTATAAGGAGCCAGTCACCTAAGTTTACTTCCATGTTTATGATATTGGTGCTGGCATCGGTAGCACTGCCGTCAACCTTTAACTTTATTGGTGAATTTGAATTACTGTACAGCCTTGCCCAAACTAATATATGGCTTGCCGTTTTGGGTGGTACAACCATTATACTGGGGGCATTTTATATGCTGAGAATGTTTCAGCATGTTATGCTTGGGGAACAGAATGTAAAGATTTTTGCCGATATAAAATTTGGTGAGGGTTTTATTTTTGTCCTTATTATAGCCGTGCTTTTATTCTTTGGTTTATATCCTAAGCCAATTGTTGATTTTATTACTCCTGACCTACAGGAAATTTTATTACTTATAAACAGATAATTAAGTCCATAAGAAATGAATACATTAATAGCTATTGCAGGATTAGGGATTGTATGCCTTGTAGCTGAAATTTTCAATCTAAGGAAAGCCATAGTACCGGTTACCATAATTGGCCTTCTTGGAATATTCGGGCTTAATTGGGCTGATTACGGTACAACTGCCACGTTTTATAATAACATGGTTGTTATTGATAAATATGGGGTTTCCTTTTCTGCGCTTTTTATTTTGCTTACTATATTCCTTGTGGCATTAAGCCCTGATTTCCATAAAGAGCATAAAACAAAGATTTCCGACTTTGTGGCTATAAAGCTTTTTCTTTTAGCCGGTGCGGTAGCAATGGTGAACTTTGGCAACCTTGCCATGTTCTTTCTGGGCATAGAAATACTTTCCATATCGTTATATGTATTGGCAGCCAGCCAGCCTAAAGATGTAAAAAGCAACGAGGCGGGTATGAAATACTTTTTAATGGGTGCATTTGCCTCAGGCATATTGCTTTTCGGCATAGCGCTTATATATGGTGCTACGGGAACATTTGATATTGCACTTATTTTTGAAGCGGTTGTATCTCAAAATATACCCCAATGGTTTTTTATAGGTATTGTATTGCTTACTATAGGGTTGCTGTTTAAAATTGCGGCAGTGCCTTTTCATTTTTGGGCTCCTGATGTTTACGAAGGCTCCCCTGCCCTTTCTACCGCAACCATGAGCACACTTGCAAAAGTTGCTGCTATGGCTGCTTTCTTTAAGCTGATGCGCAGCATGAACCAGGAAGTGCCGGGTACTTATATGACTATTATAAGCATTGCAGCCATACTTTCCATGACAGTGGGTAACCTTATGGCATTACGCCAGGATAACGTTAAGCGTATGCTTGCTTTTTCGGGTATATCCCACGCAGGTTTTATGCTGATGGTATTTTTTAATCCGCCTTTAACCTCGGGTATATTATTATATTATGCAGCAGCCTATGCGTTTGCAGGTATTGCAGCCTTTGCAGTAATACTTTTCGTTGCCGAAAAAAGCGAGAATGAACACATATACAATTTTAATGGTTTAGGAAAAACTAATCCGCTGATGGCGGCAGTGCTTACCTGTTCATTACTTTCTATGGCGGGAATACCTATATTTTCAGGATTTTTTGCAAAAATGTTCCTTTTTGAAAAAGTACTGGCAACAGGTCATGTAGCCATAGTTATAGTTGCGGTTATCAATTCTATAATCAGTGTGGGCTATTACTTTAAGCTGATACTGGCTATGTATGGCAAAGAAGCTACCGGAGAAAAACGCAATGTACCTGTAATGTATAGCATTGTAGCAGTTTTGGCTATTGTTTTAAATATTGCCATGGGGCTGTATCCATCATTTGTTGCCGACCTTATGCGATAAAAATATAAATAATAAAAAAA
>NZ_WWEP01000032.1 GCF_009848495.1 Flavobacterium sp. MK4S-17 | reverse complement strand
ATAACACCTCACATTAACAAACCAACCAATACAAACAAAAAGCCACCTTGTAGGTGGCTTTTTGTTTGTAAATTTTACCTGTAATGAATAATCAGGTAAAACTACCTGTTGCTGCTTTTTCTATGTTACTTAAATTCGCCCAAAATACCCATTAATGGGTATTTTAAAATTATATAATCTGGATATTTTTCGAAAAAAATTTAACCAATTACAAACCATGAAAAACAGTATTAAAATTCTTTTATTATGCCTTGTAATTCTATTTACGGGCTGCCATTCGGATGATGCGCAACTACACGAACATGGGCAAGGCGACAGTGGTATCAAGGAAAAAATGATTTCTTTTGATGAACTCCGTTCCATGCCTAAAGCACTGGCTATAATAGAAAGGATAAATAATAATAATAATAATGACAGTGGTACTATTGCCCGTAGGGATGTATATAACATGAACTACGGTTTTATTATTGATACCGACAATATTTTAATGATTGAAAACGGAAAAGCATACCACTCTTTAACCTTCCCTGTTATTGATACTGAAATGGCAGATGATAAACTGAGAAATTTAGTATTAAGCATTCAGGATGACGGGAGCTACAGCGCTTCATTATATACTTATGACTTAACCCCGGAAGAGGAAGTTTTAATACAGAATGGTGCACCAACACTGATAAGCAACCCCGTACAATGGACTGATTTGCCCGAACTTACCCCGGAAAGTATACTGGCAGCAAGAAGGCAACTTGTAAATATAACCGAATTAGTAATTGTAAATTGCAGCGCAAATAAACATCATAGTGGCAATATGGACAAGTGGCATGAGTGTGATGCTTCGCAGCCTCCGGGCTTCTATTTAATAACGCGTACCGTTTTTATCGAAATTGCCGAAGATGAAGGCCTTCCCGGCGGGGGCGGCGGTGAAACCGGCGGCGGTGGAGGTGGCAGCACTACCCAGCCTATAAATATACCTCCTCTGGATCCCGCGGATATTGAGTCGGTTAAAGGCTATATAACAAAGCCTATACCTATAGTATTTACTGCTTACCAGAATTTTTATATGCTCCTTAACGACTACCAGAAAGATGCCCTTAGTTATAAACCGGTAAAGGAGGCCTTAATAAACTTTTTAAATGCAAACAAAAACGGGCAGCATAATTATACCGATGACAGCATAGCTTTTGCTAAAAACATACTTGACTTTTGCGTTATGCATAGTGAAGCAGAATATATTACCTCACTTGTAGATTTTGCAATGCAGGATAAAGGTAATATTGCCATAGCACAGCAAATGCTTGATTTTTTAAATGCTGACTTAACTGAGGAGAGGGTTGAGATAATGAACGAAATGGTTGACGTTTTAAACAGTAATGATGAGGCAGATATTAATGCTGTTAAAATGACGCTTGTTGCATCAAATAACAACTACCTAAACACTGAATTTAACCAAAATTATTATGATTTAATAAGCCCTTATATGACTACCCAATTGGCAACTACAGGGGGTGGAGTCGATTATGCAATATGGGCTACCTATTTTAAAATTCAGTGTGCTATTTTACGTACCCAAAACCCTGGTTGGTCTAATATTAAAATTTATTGGGAAGCCTCTAAAGAAATGGTGCATCTTGCTTTGGATATTGTGGGTTTAGTGCCGGTAGTAGGAGAAGTTGCAGATTTAACAAATGGAATAATTTACACTATTGAAGGAGATGGGTTAAATGCTACTCTAAGTTTTACCGCTATGATACCTGTGGCAGGTATAGGAGCAACAACCGTAAAACTAGCAAAAAAAACCATTGCGATAACTCCTGCAGTTAAAACCACTTTAATATGGCATAAAAACGCACAAAATCTTTATACATTTGGTAACAGAAGCCAATTAAGAAAAATTTTAAAATTAGCAAAAGGAGACTCGCGGCAGGCACACCATATTATCCCATGGGGTAAAAGTAACCATCCTGCTATACAAAAAGCAGCAGGCTCCAGTAATGCTTTCCACATGAATGAGGCTATAAACGGCATTCCTTTAAACACCTCAGTTCATAGGGGAAGCCATAGCAATTATGACAATATGGTTATAGCCAGACTTAATGATATTTCACCTAACGCCACTGCTGAGGAAGCTTATAATGAAGTTATGGATATCATTCAAGATATAAGACATGCAATTTTAACCAATCCTAATACTCATATTAATAATCTTGTTTTTTAAATCATGAATTATTACTTTATCAACCATTCACTTAATATTAGAACTTTAGGAAATCATCCTCAGACAAAATCAATAAAATATAATTGTGATGTTTGGAATGAACCACATTTTATAGAGCATGTACATAATGAAAAAATAGATTTTGAGCCTATAGTTTCGAATGCTATTCTTTCTCCCAAATCAAAATTAACTGATTTGATTGATGTAACAGGGATGGGCTTTACCAGAAAACTCTTAATAAGTAGTAAATTGAGAAAGATTATAGAAAAATACTGCAAATCCGGTATTCAATTTTTTCAGTCGCCAATAATTCATAGAACAGATATTATTCCTGATTATTGGGTAATGAATGCCTATAACATAAGATTAGACCTTATCGATTATTATAATTCAGAAATTTTTTCTAGAAGAAGAAAAGCAGAAGGGGGTACTTATTTAATTGAAGAAAAAATCTCAAATATGGATTCTTTTATAAAAAAAAGGGAAGAATATAACTCTAAAAAAACAGGTAATTTATTTATAAAAAAGGTAAAAATACTACCGCGTGCAAATGAAGATTTTTTTACACTAATTAATGTAGAAGGAGGAGTAAAATATATAGTAAGTGAGAAGCTAAAAAAAGAAATAGAAGATGCAGGTTGTACAGGTATTGAATTTCAGCCTATAGAATTATCACTTAGCGAGTGGCTGGCACCAGGCGGGCCACGTGAACAGATATATGGTAAATCATAGTTAAAGTAATCAACTTAATTTTTTAGAATGAAATATTTAATTATTAAATTAATATCAATCGTTTTCACGACTGCTTGTATAGCACAACAAAGCAAGCCTATTGTGCCTAATGTTGGAAACATTGTTTTTAACAAAGAAGAAATAATGGTTAATGAAGATGTATTCCAAAAATCAATTGATAATTTTTTGCAGTTAGTGCAACATTCAGCAATAGACGAAAGGAGAGCATCCGGGCTCGAAACAGATAGCCTTTGGCTTGCTATCACAAAAGAAGATGCAAAAAAAAGTATTATAAGCAAAGATGGCCATCCTGTTCGACAACATCACATTTTTCGCGATTCTTTAATTGTTGAATTCACAACTTTGGATGATAAAATTATAGGTGATTACACTGTAATTAATAAGTTATCAGGCCAAACGGAAATGCTGGCAAAAAAAGATTCAACCACATTTTATCTTAAAAGACCATATGCCTATTCTGACATAAAGATTAAATACATAAAGGAATTTAGGAATGAAACGCGACTTATCGGCGGTTTTAAATGTTTCAAGATTATTTACTTATGTACAGAGCAGACCGATTTTTCTGAAGAATTAAATTTTTACAGAGAGCTTTGGGTAACTGACAGGATTTTATGCCAGTATCACCCTATAGTAAAAGAAAAACAGATACTCAAAAAGTATTATCCATTAGAAGTATTGGAATATTCGGAAATGCTGAAAGGCATCATGATAGTAAGTAAACTTTATTCTATTCATTTAAAATAATTTCTGAAATCAATTCAACTCTGATTTTAAAGATATAATTATTAAGATATGAAGATTTTGTAACATTAATTCCTCTTATTATATATTTCATATTGATATTAGCCTTTATAATACTATTTATATTTCTTATTAAGCTAATTAAAAAAGTAATAGAATATTTGGACATCAAAATAGATTTTTATAAACAGCAAAGTATAAAATGAATTTTTGAAAAACTAATATGCGAATACTAAACCAAATAATTAAATTTTGCAGTATAATTACTTTAAGCCTGTTATTTTCATGTGGTTCAAAAAGAATACCAGAGGATAATACGGAAAAGCTTTTATATATAACATTAGCTGACTACCAAAAAAGACATCCCAATTCCGATTATCTGAAATTACAGATTAAAGACTCTCTAATTTTAAATAAAGAAATTCTGTTTCTTGAAAAAGTGAATGATTTAAAGCAATGGCTGGTAATGGCAGAGAAGTTAACCAATGATGAGATAACTGAAATTTTTGGAAATAGCTTTACTATTTACGAAAAAAACCAATGGAGCAACAGGGATTTTTCAGGTATTAACGTCTTGTTATTTGATAATCAAAAATATTCTGAAAGTATAAATATTAATAATCAGGAAAAAACAGGGATAGGCATAGGAAATAAATTGGCTGTTTCACTACCAGTAATAAGGGAGGACAAAAAGTATGCTCTTATTAAAACTGAAAGCGAAACAGATGGCGGGTTATTACTTATTTACATAAACCAAAACGGTAAATGGCAACTATATAAAACAATACAGTTATATTTTGTATAACCAAAGCCACCTTGTAGGTGGCTTTTTTTCAGGCTAATTTTTACATATATCTTTAAGGTAATGGTTCAGACTTATGTGAAATAATGCCCCTTCTACTAAATCTTTTATTTGTCGGAGTTCGTTTACAGATACTGCGAGATCAATTTCCTGTACTGGTGTTTTCAGGAGAAATTTACGGCAGCAGCCCGAACAGGTAATATCACTGCATGTGGATTGCATAATAGCTACAAACTCCTGTAACTGAAATTCCGAAAGGTAAAACCCTGTTTCCCGGAAAATAACCTGTATCCTTTCTGTTAGCACGCAGTTATCTTTTATCCAGTAAAATGCTACTCCAAAATCGTTATGGTAAATTTGTTGAATCTCCTTCATGGAAATGATTTTTAAACAAAAATACATTATTATTTAAAATCATTCTAAATTAAATAGCGGAGTTTTTGTAATTTTATTCACATCGTATGTCCCTAAGACGAAGTTGTAGCGATGACTGCCCGTTCCATATATTTTCCTCAACCGAATATACCGCATCAAAATAGCCGCCATTGCATGCCAGGTCTTTTTTTGCTGCCAGTCCAAAGCCTATGGCACCAAACCCTTCGGAATCCTCTTGGCGGATAAACAGCCTCAAGTGACTTTCATCTGCACCAATGGGCTTTCCATGCCCTGAATCTTTTAGCTGCCTGGTTAAAAAAACAGGTGTCATGTTGCCGGGGCCAAAGGGTTCAAACTGTTTTAATATCCTGAAAAATTTAGGGGTTATATCATTTAGGTTTATTTCAGCATCAATCGTAATTTCGGGAGTAAGCAAATCCGGATGAATAGTCTGTGACACTACTGCTTCGAACCTGTTTTTAAAATCTTGAAACTGTTCTTCTTTCAGGGTTAATCCTGCTGCATACATATGACCGCCAAACTGTTCCAAATGGTCGGCGCAGGCTTCGAGTGCATTATAAATATCAAAATCTTTTACCGAACGTGCCGAAGCTGCCAGCTTATCGCCGCTTTTGGTAAAAACCAGCGTGGGCCTGTAATAGGTTTCAATAAGGCGGGATGCCACTATGCCTATAACCCCCTTATGCCAGCTTTCATGATATACAACTGTTGTAAATTTTTTCTGCTCACTGTTTTGCTCAATCTGTTGCAATGCTTCTTTTGTAATTTGCTTGTCAAGGTCTTTCCTGTCGGCATTAAGCCCCTCAATCTGTGTGGCAAATTCCTCTGCCTGGCTTAAATCAAATTCAGTAAGCAGGGCAACAGCGTGCTTGCCATGCTTTATACGTCCGGCTGCATTAATACGCGGCGCAACCACAAATACAACATCACTTATGCTTAGTTTATCTTTTTTTAGGTTCTGGATAAGTGCTTTAATGCCAGGCCTCGGATTTGCATTAATTACTTTAAGCCCGAAACTGGCCAATATTCGGTTTTCACCTGTAATGGGTACAATATCGGCCGCTATAGCAGTAGCCACAAGGTCAAGGTAAGGAATAAGGTTGCTTATTCCCTGTCCCCTGTTAGCTGCCAGTGCCTGTATCAGCTTAAACCCTACCCCGCAGCCGCAAAGTTCTTTGTAAGGATAATTGCAGTCCGGACGCTTAGAGTCGAGTATGGCAACGGCATCCGGCAGTGTATCCCCGGGACGATGGTGGTCGCAAATTATAAAGTCGATACCCTTGTTTTTAGCATAGGCTACTTTGTCAACCGATTTTATACCACAGTCTAACGCAATTATGAGCGAGCAGCCGTTATCATCGGCATAGTCAATTCCCTGAAAAGAAACGCCGTAGCCTTCAGCATAACGGTCGGGTATGTAAGTATCAATATTAGGATAGATAGTTTTTAAGTACGACGACATGAGCGAAACAGCCGTAGTACCATCTACATCATAATCGCCAAAAACCAAAATGTTTTCGCCGTTGGCAATAGCGGTTTCAATGCGCTGCACTGCCTTGTCCATATCCTGCATGAGGTAAGGGTCGTGCAGGTCATTTAATGACGGGCGAAAAAACTGCTTAGCCTGTTCAAATGTTTCAATACCGCGCTGTACTAAAAGTGTGGCAATAATATCATCTACATTAAGGGCTTGGGCAAGGTGTTGTATTTTATGTATCTCGGGTTGTGGTTTTAGTGTCCAGCGCATGGTTATGTTTAGAACAAAAATAGTTTAATTTAGTATTTGCAAAAAAGGCTTCTATGGAAAATTCTATTTTAGACGAACAAACATTTAAGAAATTAATAAGCAATCCATACAGTGAAGCTGCTAAAGAGCATATAGCAGATTATGGCCTTTTAAAAGTATTTGAAAAAATTGATATAGATGATATAAAATTTGGATATGGTGAAAGTTATATAGAAAATGTTGTAATTGATAGAAGCAACTTTAAAAAGATTGATATTAATGGTGCAGAATTTAAGCAAATGCTATGGTTTAAAAACTGTAGTTTTCAACATGAATTTACAATTTATGATGGATCAGTTAGAGGCTTAATATTCATTAATTGTGAATTTAATGAAGGAATAAATATATTAAATGTTCAAACTGAAAGCATCTCGATTGACAAATGTAATGTCAAAAGTGATATTTTAATAAAAGGCGGAATTTATAAAAATTTCACATATAATGCATTAAATGAAAAAACTCATTTAAAAATTAACGGAGCATTTACTTTTATTGAATATTTTAAGTTAAGCAGTTTTATTGGTGCTTATGTAACCGCTGAAGAATCTATAATAAAACTATTAGAAATTAAGGGTGATTTTAATTCTAACTCGAGAATCAACTTTAAAAATATCAGAAATTTCGAAATATTATTTGATAATATAAATAATGATGGAAAATTTTATTTAACTGACTTGCAAACAGAAAATATTATAGGACTAAAATTTCCCAGCCTCGACTATATCATTCAAAATACACATGATACAGAAATAAAAAATGAAATAGTTGATCAAGTTAAATACAGTTCTAAAATTAAAACCTTCCTCCAATTTTATAATAATATAACCACTACCATTAATATTAAACAATATGTATTTGCTCATTTTTTTAGAGAAATTTTCATTACAAAAGATGCAGGCAATAAACCAAATCTTGCTATTAAATATTGTTCATTAGGAAGTATGGAATTAAAAGGTATAAATTTATCTAATTATGATCTTTTAATTTTATCAAGTGATTTATCTAATATAAAGCTTGTTAATACATTTTTTCCTGTAAACCAAAAGCCTTGGACTTTTTCCGACGGATTAAATTTATACAACGATTTATATACTTCTGCAACTAGACAAAACAACTTACATGACAGAATTGAATATTATAAAGCTGCTCAAAATAACCTATATAAAAAAATAGCTGCAGAAAAATTATCTATACATAAAATCGGATCACTGTCTGCAATTCTAGTATCACAATTTTATAGCAATCATGGAAGTAACTGGATTAGGGCTATGCTGATAACTATATTTATTATTGCTTTTCCATTGTATTGTTTATTTTTATTATCGTTAGATAATATACAAATAGATATATCTGAGAATGGAAAAAATTATTTTTTACATGAGCTATTACCTTATTTCTGGGAATTCATCAATCCCTTGCACAGAATAGATTTTATGAAAGATTCTAAAATAGAATTAGGAAATTGGAGTGCTTTTGTTGACCTTATTGCCAGAATATTAATTGGAATTGGAGTTTTTGAAATGATAAGATCATTTAGAAAATATGTAAGAAATTAAATTTGTCAATTCTTTGTTTTCTTGTCCTCCAATTTCCCTCCCACAACAGCAACAATCTCCCCTTTGGGCGGGTGGGCTTCAAAATGTGCCAGTACTTCCTGGGCTGTACCACGAACGGTTTCTTCATGCAGCTTGCTCAATTCGCGCGATACCGATACAGGGCGGCCTTCGCCAAAATACTGCACAAACTCGCCCAATGTTTTTACCAGCTTGTGTGGCGAAACATAAAACACCATAGTACGGGTTTCCTCGGCAAGTGCTAAAAACCGGGTTTGCCTGCCTTTTTTTTCGGGTAAAAAACCTTCAAACAAAAAGCGGTCATTCGGCAGTCCGCTGTTTACAAGAGCGGGCACAAAAGCCGTAGCACCCGGCAGGCACTCTACAGCAATATCATTTTCCAAACAGGCACGGGTTAGTAAAAAACCCGGGTCGCTTATGGCAGGTGTACCCGCATCGCTTATCAGCGCAATGGTTTCGCCTGCCTGTAATCTCTTTATTATATTTTCAACGGTTTTATGCTCGTTGTGCATGTGGTGGCTCTGCATATGGGTGGCAATTTCAAAATGCTTCATGAGTTTGCCACTGGTGCGGGTATCCTCCGCCAGTATAAGGTCGGCTTCCTTCAGCACTTTAATAGCGCGGAAAGTCATATCCTCAAGGTTGCCTATAGGCGTAGGTACTATATAAAGTTTACCCATTAATCAAATTTTTTCTCAACCAGCCCCATAAAACGTTCCGAATATTCTTCCTTGCCCTGCCAGTTATTATAGTCAGGCTTTACAAGGTCTTCAATAAAGTTGCGTGCATCATCAAAATTATCAAAGGTATTCAGTTGCGAAAGCACCCTGTTTAAATCTTCACCACTACCTCCAAAAAGGTGCTTTTCAAAAGCTATACGGTCATTAAGCCCCAGATTTATGGTTTTGCCCAGCGAATCATTT
Organism: Flavobacterium sp. MK4S-17; assembly: GCF_009848495.1. Classification (GTDB taxonomy): domain Bacteria; phylum Bacteroidota; class Bacteroidia; order Flavobacteriales; family Flavobacteriaceae; genus Flavobacterium. The sequence goes on along the minus strand of NZ_WWEP01000032.1, from coordinate 23,865 downwards.
AATGAACGTTTTGCAGTCTGCTCTTCTTTTTTAGGTTCTTCGGTTTTGGGCTCTGTTTTTTCAGGTTGTGCAACGGCTTCCTCTTTTTTCTCAAAAACAGGCGCATCGGCAGGCACAGCATTAAAATCGGCTTTTTTTACAAATTCCGGTTCTTTGTAGTCATGGAAATCCTCAAAACTGATTTCCTTTTGTTTTACAGGTTCCTCCGGTGCAGGCTTCCTTTCAAAGGCAAAATCAAAATGCAGCCCAGAATCTTCAACGTCAGCTTTGTTATCGGGTTCAATTGTTTTAACCTCTGCATCTTCTGCTTTTTCCACCTGTTCTATAGAAGTATCCTGTTCCTTTTTAAAAACTTCCTTTACCGCTTTTTCCTCCTCTTTTATATCTTCTTCGGGTTTTACTGTTTCTATCTTTTGCCCAGGCTCCTGTGCCTCTTCATTTTCCTCGTCCTCCACTGTTTCATCTTTTTGTTCTGAAACAGTTTCTTTTTCCGTTTCCGGCTGTTCTTTTACCTCATCATTGTTTTCATTTTCATCCCCCTGTTCCTCTTTAGCAACAATAACTTCATTATCGTTGGCATCATCCTGCCCGCCTTCTGTTTTTACACCATAAATCTCATCAAGTTTTTCCTCAGCCGAAGCATAACCTATTGTGGGCTTTACATCGTTAAAATTATCCTCTACAAATTTAAGCACCGACAGTTTTTCATACAGCTTCAGGGCTTCCTCCTGCAACTGTTCCAGTTCGGCCCTGTTCTTTAGTTTTAATATCCTGTGGGCAATGCTTATTAATTCGGCTTCTAACTTTTTCTTCATAACTTTTACAATTAAACAGAGTGGCGCAATAGATTTTTAATAAATTTGTTTTTATACAAAGTAACAGAAAACATTTCTGTTTTACTGCCAGAAAAATACAAAATGTTTCTCGAAAATACAGTTAACCATAAAGAGCAATTCGGGTGGATTGAGGTAATCTGCGGCTCAATGTTTTCGGGCAAAACCGAAGAACTTATCCGCAGGCTGAAAAGGGCACAGTTTGCCCGCCAGAAGGTGGAAATTTTTAAGCCTGCCATTGATACCCGCTACCATGAGGAAATGGTAATTTCGCACGATGCCAACCAGATACGCTCCACACCTGTTCCTGCTGCTGCCAACATACGCATACTGGCACAGGGCTGTGATGTTATCGGCATTGACGAGGCCCAGTTTTTTGATGATGAAATTGTGGCGGTATGCAATGACCTTGCCAATAGCGGCGTACGCGTTATTGTGGCTGGGCTTGATATGGACTTTAAAGGCAACCCGTTTGGCCCAATGCCTGCCCTTATGGCTACTGCCGAATATGTTACAAAAGTACACGCTGTGTGCACCCGCACCGGCAACCTTGCCAATTACAGTTTCCGCAAGGCGAACAATGACAATCTTGTACTGCTGGGTGAAACCGAAGAGTATGAGCCCCTGAGCCGTGCTGCTTATTATAAAGCAATGCGGGAAGCACAACCGGGTAAAACCAGGAATTTAATCGGTAATGATAAACAGGAAGAAAATCAGGGCAGCGAAACGTAATGCCCTATAAGCAGCCCTTCGGCTATAAAAGCCTCCGCTTCATAAATAGCATTACCATTAAAATCACGCCATACCAGCTTATATTTTTCCTCCGCATTCCTGCTTTTATCAATTTTTAGCTCCGCAGAAAAAAAATCACCATTCTCAATCCATTCAGAAAGGTACCTGCCTATAAAAGGGGCATCGCCTTTTTCCTTTATTATGTCATTTTCAACAGAAACCGTAAAAAGCCTGTTATTGGTAAACTCTCCCTGCAAATTGCCGTTTTCCAGTTGCCTGAGATAAAAAGATCCTATTATTGCAGCCATAGCATCTGTTATTTATTTTTGGGGAGGCAAATTTAATTATTTATTTTTTAAATACTTACACATAAATTAATTACTGATTCTATATGAAGTAAATTATAGCTAATTTTACAATTGATTACTTTATAACTTACTTACTTTGGGCTTACTTATACAGGATATAATACCTGCACTTGGCTCCCGCTTTGAAGGGAATACACAAAATGGAGAAATAGATAATGTATCTATAGACAGCCGATCATTACAAAACAACAACAGCACATTATTTTTTGCGTTACAGGGGCAAAACAGGAATGGGCATGTTTATATTAACGAACTTATAGATAAAGGGGTAGTAAATTTTGTAGTTACCCATATACCTTCAGGCACAAAAGGCAAGGCTAACTTTTATATTGTTGAAGACACCTTAAAAGCACTTCAGCAGTTTGCAGCCTGGTACAGAAATTTATTCTCTATTCCTGTAATTGCCATTACAGGCAGTAACGGTAAAACTATTGTAAAGGAGTGGCTTAATTATTTATTAAGCCCTGATTACAACATTATACGAAGCCCTAAAAGCTATAACTCACAAATAGGCGTTCCCTTATCTGTTATAGGGATAAATGAAAGGCATAACCTTGGTATTTTTGAAGCCGGCATTTCTACTACAGGGGAAATGGAAAAACTGGAAGCTGTAATACAGCCCAACATAGGCGTGCTTACCAACATTGGTTCAGCACACGATGAAGGGTTTACCGGGACAGATGAAAAAATAACCGAAAAACTGAAATTATTTAAGAACGTAGAGATTCTTATCCTGCAAAAAAACAGCCGGATAGAAAAACTGCTTGATACCAAAATAAAAACCTTTACCTGGAGCTTTACCGATAAAACTGCCGATGTAGTATTATCTGCCGGGGCAGATAATACATTTAACATAAGCCATAATAACGGCACAAGTTTTAAAGCAGCCATCCCTTTTACCGACGATGCCTCAATAGAAAACTCGGTCAACTGCCTGATGGTTATGCTGTACCTTGGCTATAGTGCCGAAATAATAGCAAACCGAATAGCAACGCTGTATCCTTTGGAACTGCGGCTACAGGTAAAGTCGGGTATAAACAACTGTACTATTATTGATGATAGTTATAATTCCGACTACCAGTCGCTTAAAATAGCACTTGACTTTTTAGAACAGCAAAAAAACCATCAGAAAAAAACCGTTATCCTTTCAGATGTATTCCAAAGCGGCTTTGCTGTTAAGGAGTTATATGAAAAAGTGGGTACATTGCTTAATGCACATAATATAAGCAAAATAATAGGCATTGGGGAAACCATAAGCAAACAGCTTTCAGATTTTCCCGGATTTACCGGCTACACCTCAACGCAGGATTTTTTAGCACATCTTACTGATAAATCTTTTGAAGAAGAAACCATACTGGTAAAAGGGGCAAGAAGTTTCCGTTTTGAGGAAATTGTTGTACTGCTGGAAGAAAAAACGCATGAAACCGTACTGGAAATAAACCTAAATGCTGTAATACATAACTTTAATTTTTACCGCTCGCGTTTAAAACCCGAAACTAAAATAATGGTTATGGTGAAAGCTTTTGGTTATGGCAGCGGCAGTTATGAAATTGCAAAAGTGCTTTCACACCATAAAGTAGATTATCTGGGTGTTGCATTTGCAGATGAAGGTATTGCACTGCGCAATGCCGGTATTACAACCCCTATAATTGTAATGAACCCTGAGCGGAGCGCCTTTAGCGCAATGGTAGCCTACAATCTTGAGCCTGAAATTTATTCAGTTGGGGAGCTTAAGGCTTTTATTACCCTCGCGCAGCAAAAAAACCTTTCGGAATATCCCGTCCACATAAAGCTTGATACAGGCATGCATCGGCTTGGGTTTGAAGAAAACCAGATAGAAGCCCTTATCGACTGCTTAAGGAATAATAACTTTATATCTGTAAAAAGCATTTTTTCGCACCTTTCTTCAAGTGATGTGCCACAGTTCAGAGAATTTACCCTTAACCAGATTGAAAAGTTTGATAAGTGGTCGCTTACAATAATGGAGCAGCTTCAAATAAAGCCCCTGCGCCATATCCTAAACACATCAGGTATATATAATTATCCTCAGGCACAATATGATATGGTTAGGCTGGGCATAGGATTATATGGTGTGGGTAATGACCGGGAGGAAACAACGCAGCTTGAAAACGTAGGCACGCTTAAAACCATAATACTACAGGTTAAGGAAATTAACGAAGGTGAAAGCGTAGGTTACAGCCGAAGGTTTATAGCTACCCAAAAAACACGCATTGCAACATTACCCGTTGGTTATGCCGATGGTATATCACGATTATGGGGTAATGGCAAAGGGTATGTAATCATAAACGGAAAAAAAGCCACAATAACAGGAAGTATATGTATGGATATGATGATGGTAGATGTTACTAACATTTCGTGTGCTGAAGGTGATGAAGCTGTCATTTTTGGTAAAAAGCCCACGGTGGTTGAAATAGCCGAGGCACTTGGCACTATTCCTTATGAAATTTTAACGGGAATTTCGCAACGTGTTAAGAGGGTTTTCTACAAAGAGTAAACCATTTTTTGTAAATTAGCTTTTATCAAAAACAAAAAACCTAACCAATAATTTAACTGCTTATGGGATTTTTAAAAGATTTTAAAGCCTTTTTAATGAAAGGCGATATCGTTAACCTGGCTACGGCCGTAATTGTGGCAACAGCTTTTGGCAATATTGTAAAATCTTTTACCGACGACATTTTAATGCCACCTATTGGAATGGTGTTAAATGGCGTTGATTTTACAGAACTGAAAATTGTTATTAAAGAGGCACAGCCTGAAAGGGTAGTTAATGGGGAAACCATAGCTGCTGTAAATGCTGTATCAATAAACTATGGGAATTTTTTACAAATAGTGCTTAACTTTATTATAATAGGTTTCTGTATTTTTATGGTGCTTAAAATGTATGAAAGGACTAAGAAAAAAGAAGCCGCTGCACCGGCTGCGCCACCTGCTCCAAGCACAGAAGAAAAGCTGCTAATGGAAATAAGGGACCTGCTTAAAAGCAAACAGTAAAACAAGACGTTTCCGCTATACTATATATTCTTAATTTATTCCTAACCAAACCGCCCAACCATAGGCGGTTTTTCTTTTCAGTATAATAAAATTACACCTGTACACTTTTTTGTGAGTTTTTGCCATGCCTCAAAAAGTAACGCCATTTTAGCTTACTTTTGCATAAATATTATAATCATTATAAACATGAAAGTTGCTGTTGTAGGCGCTACCGGAATGGTAGGCGAAGTTATGCTTAAAGTATTGGCTGAAAGGAATTTTCCCCTAACCGAACTAATACCCGTTGCCTCAGAAAAATCAGTGGGCAGGGAAGTAATGTTTAAGGGTAAGCCCTATAAAGTAGTCAGCCTTGAAACAGCCGTAAGCATGAAGCCGCAGATAGCACTTTTTTCAGCAGGTGGAGATACCAGTAAAGAATGGGCTCCCAAATTTGCAACAGCAGGCACAACTGTTATAGATAATTCCAGCGCATGGCGCATGGATCCGGCTAAAAAACTGGTAGTGCCGGAAATAAACGCAGCAGGAATTACAAAAGAAGATAAAATTATTGCCAACCCTAACTGTTCAACCATACAAATGGTATTGGCATTAAACCCGCTGCATAAAAGGTATGGCATTAAACGTGTAGTAGTTTCTACCTATCAGTCAGTTACAGGAACAGGATTAAAGGCGGTTCAGCAACTGGAAAATGAATATGCCGGAATTCAGGGGGAAATGGCTTATAAATACCCTATTCACCGAAACGCAATTCCGCAAATAGATGTTTTTGAGGATAACGGCTACACTAAAGAGGAAATGAAAATGACCCGTGAAACTAAAAAAATCATTGGTGATGACTCTATAAAAGTTACTGCTACAACTGTGCGCATACCAACAGTAGGCGGGCACAGTGAAAGTGTGAACATTGAATTTAATTCTGATTTTGAATTAAATGAAGTACGCAGTATTTTGCACAATACGCCTGGCATAACAGTACAGGACAATCCTGATACTTTTACTTACCCTATGCCTTTATATGCCGAAGGAAAGGACGATGTATTTGTCGGCCGCATAAGGCGGGACGAGAGCCAGCCTAATACACTTAATATGTGGATAGTATCTGACAACCTTCGCAAGGGTGCTGCCACCAACGCTGTTCAGATTGCAGAACATCTGGTAAATAACGGACTGGTATAAAAATCATATAAATTATAATAATTAACCTGCATTACCCTTACGGTGGTGCAGGTTTTTTATTTTACACGCAAACCTATTCATTACTTACTAAAAAATATATTAAAAAAATAAAAATTATTTATTACCTTCGGTATGAAATCGAACTGTTTCTTAACAAAAACCCCTTATTGTTATGAATTCAAAATTTACAAAAATTGTCCGTATACTTTTGGGCCTTATACTTATTGTTTTTGGGGCTAATAAAATTTATACCTTCATACCCTTGCCCCAACCGCCCACGGCCGCTGCCGATTTCATGAATTCACTGGCAGATACCGGTTATGTAATAACCTTAATAGCCATAGTGGAAATTATAATAGGCTTTATGCTGCTTTTAAAATTGTGGGTGCCTTTTGTGTTGCTGCTATTGATACCCTTATCACTCAACATATTGCTGTTCCACCTTTTTTTAGATATACCATCAATAGGCACCGCCATACTTGTAGTTGTTTTAAATGGCATATTACTTTACAAGCACCGGGTAAAATACAAGCCTTTGTTTGTTTAAATTATTAGTATCTGCTATTTTTGTTTGTATAACAGGCAATAATGAAAACAACAGCTATACTATTTGCAATGGCAGGAAGCTTTGCAGTAAATGCACAAATGAAAAACCAGCAACAGGAAATAAAATACCCTGAAACAAGGAAAGCAGATAATAAAGATACATACTTTGGCACTACAATAGCTGACCCCTACCGTTGGCTGGAAGATGACCGTTCGGCAGAAACAGCCGAATGGGTAAAAGCGCAAAATAAAGTTACCTTTAACTACCTGGAGAAAATACCTTTCCGAAATAATATAAAGAGCAGGCTGGAAAAATTGTGGAACTACGAAAGGGTTTCCGCACCTTTTAAGGAAGGGGAATATACCTACTATTATAAAAATGACGGGCTGCAAAACCAGTCGGTTTTATACCGCAAAAATAAAAGCGGAAAAGAAGAGGTTTTTCTGGATCCAAACACTTTTTCTAAAGACGGGACAACCTCGTTGGGCGGGCTTAGCTTTACTAAAGATGGAAGCCTTGTGGCCTATGCCATATCTGAAGGCGGCAGCGACTGGCGCAAAATTTTTGTATTGGATGCCAAAACAAAAAAGCAGGTAGGTGAGGTTATTACCGATGTGAAATTCAGCGGTATTTCATGGAAAAACAATGAAGGGTTTTACTACTCAAGCTATGATAAGCCTGAAGGAAGTGAACTTTCTGCCAAAACTGACCAGCATAAGCTGTACTATCATAAGCTGGGAACCGCACAAAAAAGCGATAAAGTGATTTTTGGCAATACTGAAGCCACAAAATACAGGTATGTGGGCGGCTATGTAACAGAAGACCAGCGTTACCTTGTTATTTCAGCAGCCAACTCAACATCCGGTAATAAACTTTTTATTCAGGACATCTCAAAACCAGGGACAAACCTTATAGCCTTAACGGATAATTTTGACAGCGACAGCAGTATTATTGATACTGAAGGCTCTACCCTGTATATAGCTACTAATTACAATGCACCTAATAACAGGATTGTAACTGCCGACATTGCAAAACCGCAGCAGGAACACTGGAAAGACCTTATTCCCGAAACTGAAAACGTATTAAGCCCTTCAACCGGGGCAGGTTATATTTTTGCAGAGTACATGCAAGATGCCATTTCTGTTATAAAACAGTATGACATGGAGGGCAGGCTTATAAGGCAGGTAAACCTGCCGGGCGTGGGCAGTGCAGGCGGATTTGGCGGAAAGAAAAAAGATAAAACGCTTTACTACTCTTTTGCTAATTATGTTACACCGGGAACCATTTATTCATTCAATCCTGAAAACGGGGCTTCAGAAGTATACAGAAGGCCCGACATTGACTTTAACAGCAATGCTTTTGAATCGAAGCAGGTGTTTTATACCTCAAAAGACGGCACTAAAATACCCATGATTATTACTTACAAAAAAGGTACTGTGCTTAACGGTAAAAACCCTACTATACTTTATGGTTACGGTGGTTTTAACATAAGCCTTACGCCTTCATTCAGTATTGCAAATGCAGTGTGGATGGAAAATGGAGGCATATATGCCGTGGCTAACCTTAGGGGCGGTGGTGAATATGGTAAAAAATGGCATGATGCGGGTACAAAAATGCAAAAGCAAAATGTATTTAACGACTTTATAGCAGCAGCCGAATATCTTATTGCCAATAAATATACTTCAAGCGACTATCTTGCCATTAGCGGAGGCTCTAATGGCGGACTGCTTGTCGGTGCGGTAATGACACAGCGCCCTGACCTGATGAAGGTTGCATTGCCTTCGGTGGGGGTTTTAGATATGCTTCGTTACCATACCTTTACTGCAGGTGCCGGCTGGGCCTATGATTATGGCACTGCCGAAGACAGCAGGGAAATGTTTGAATACCTGAAAGGGTATTCACCCGTACACAACGTAAAAAAAAGCGTTGCCTATCCTGCAACACTCATCACCACCGGTGACCATGATGACAGGGTTGTACCGGCACACAGCTTTAAGTTTGCTGCAACATTACAGGAAAACCAGTCAGGCAATAACCCTGTGCTAATACGTATTGGGGTTAACGCAGGGCACGGTGCAGGTAAATCGGTTGCACAGCTTATTAATGAATATGCCGATGTGCAGGCCTTTGCCTTATTCAATATGGGGCTTAAACCGAAGCCTTAACAATTACAGCAGATAGCCCACAGCTATTGAACCATAATAATAACCGGTTATTACACGATTGGTTAGTTCTTTGCTGCGGTAATGTACAGAGTAGGATAAAATCCAGTTGTTTTTCCTGTACTTTACCCCACCCTCTGCATTAAAGCGAAAAGGTATAAGCGGAAAAGTAACAGGGCTTGTGTCGTTAAAACGGCTGCCCTGTATAGTGGCATCATAATCCTGGTAATTTATGTTTGGCGAAAAATAAAGGTAAAATTCCCTTAATTCTTTGTCGGAAGGATTACGGCTCAGTACAGCCCCGTATAAAGATGATTTATACACAGGAAGTAATGCGCCACGCAGGCTAATACGTGCGGTAACTCCTGCAGAAACATCAGTCCATATGGTACCCGCATTAAGTTTTGCCTGCAGGTGAAAATCAGTTTTTTCTTTAAATGTTTCAGGAAAAATTTTATGGGAATAAAACAGTTTGGCCTGTAGCCCCAGTGCAGTTGTTATCTGGTGCTGCCAGCCTTCCACTTTAGGATAATGAAATAGTTTATGCAACTGCTCCTGCACTTCCTCGGCTCCTGATTCCGGCCCAAGCACGCCTGCCTGAAAACTCATTTTCAAAACACTTTCATTAACGTAAAAGGTATTAAGCCCTGCTTCGGCAAAGAGATAACCTGCAAAGGGCCTGTCATGAAAACGTATATCCGCTACCTTTACTGATTGCGGGTTATACATATATTGCCCAATCCTGAACTCGGTAATACGCTTAGCCACCACATCATTATTCCTTGTGCCCAGATAGCGGTAATACAATTCCAGCCCGTTTGTATAATACTGGTCATTTACCAATGAGGAATACAGGTCGTTATCCGAAACCAGCCCAATCTCAGCTGGCTTTTGTGCGAGCATGGCCGTAAAGCAGAATAGCAGCGGCAGTAAACTGTAGTGCTTTGCCATTTTAATACTCAAGGTTTACATATCGCATAAGGCGCACAATTTTCCCTTTACGGCGTTCAATATAAGAGGAAGACCTTGTAGCCCTGTATTTTCTTGGATTGGGCAGTATGGCTGCAATCCCGGCTGCCTCATATTTTGAAAGGTCTTTAGCATCTTTATGATACCAGTGCTGCGCAGCAGCCTGTATTCCATATACACCCTTGCCCATTTCTATACTGTTAAGGTAAACCTCCATAATACGCTCCTTGCTCCAAAGCAGTTCTATAAGCATTGTAAAATAAGCCTCAAGCCCTTTGCGAAGGTAGCTCCTGCCCTGCCATAAAAATACATTCTTAGCGGTTTGCTGGGATATGGTACTGCCTCCTTTCAGCTTTTTGCCCTTGCGGTTACTTTTATAGGCTTTATACATGGCATCAAAATCAAAACCGCTATGGGTTAAAAAACCATCATCTTCGCTGGCTATTACAGCCTTCTGGATATTAGGCGACATTTCTTCTATAGGCACCCAGTGATGGCTTGAAGTCATTTCCCGGCCATCGGCTTTCTGTTCCAGCGCACGTGATATCATTAATGGCGTGAAAGGTACCGGAACAAAACGGAAAAGTATAACCGAAAATACCGAAAGCACAATAAACCAAAGGAAAAGCTTAAAAAAGAATCTGAATATTTTTCGAAGCATGTTATGCAAATTACATAACGAAAATACAAATAAGTTAGTTACATGTGCATATTTTCCTCTTAAGGAATTGATAAAACTACAGGGTAATGTTATATTTGAACAAATATAAAGTTTACCCGTTGAAGAAAATCTTACTTTTACTGCTACTGTCTACTATTACTGCCTGCAATAAAAAAACCACCAAAACAACTGAAAGGCTGCAACTGGAAAAGCTGCCAAAGGAAAAACTCCTACAGGATTTTGACTTACTGGCCAAATGCCTGAAGGAAGCACATACAGGCTTATACTGGTATTCTACAGAAAAGCAATTTGACAGTATTGCGGTAAGTCAGCGAAAGTTAATTAAAGACAGCCTGAACAACCTTGAGTTTTATCGCATAGCTGCCCCTTTAGTAGCCTATAGTAAAGAAGACCATTGTGATATTCACCTTGACACCATAACTTTTAAAATACTGAAACAAAAAGGCAGGTTTTTCCCTCTTGATGTGGTTTACCTCAACAAAAGTATTTACATACTTAATAACCCCACACCTGGCATTACAATTAAAGGCCATGAACTGCTTGAAGTAAATGGCGTAGTCATACAGAAAGTATATGAAAAAATCTTCAATACATTTGCTGCCGACGGTTTTATAGAGTCTTCAAAATACCGCTATCTCGACCTTCATTCATTTGCCATTGAATATGCAAAAGCTATCGGGCAACCGGAAAGTTATAGTATAAAAGTAAAAAATACCAAAACAAATAAGATACAGCAATATAACCTGGCAGCCGTACCATTAAAAAAATTATCTATAACTACCGATACACTGTATAAAGACGGTGTTGTAAAAGATTATGATAAGCCTGCAACCCTGGAGTTTATAAACAGCAATACTGCAGTACTCAGCATTAATACCTTTAGCAACAGCGATTATGAAGACAGCGGTTTAAATTTTAAGGATTTTACACGCCAAAGCTTTACCCAGATTCGAAATAAGAATATCGGCAACCTTATAATTGACATCCGCGAAAACGGCGGCGGCACTGAGGGAAATGAGGATTACCTGTTTTCCTTTCTGACTGATAAACCGTACACTAAATACAAATATGTTGAGGCATCTGCCTTCAGTTATTCTTTTTATAAATATTCTGACTATAGCAGCCCGGAAGATATTAAAGAATTGGAAACCGACCTGCAGAAAGAACATTACCTTGCAGAAGATGGGCGGATTTTAAGAAAGCAGGGCATACAGCAGCCTGAACCTTTACAAAAACAACCCTACAAAGGAAACATTTACATATTGACCAGTGGCTGGACATACTCCGGCGGGGCAGAATTTTCAAGCCTAATGAAAGAACACACTGATGCCGTTTTTATAGGTGAAGAAGTGGGCGGTGGTTACATTGGCAACACCAGCGGGTACAGTATAATCCTTACCCTGCCTAATACAGGGATAAGTGTAGATATACCCATACTGAAATTTGTGCTTGATGTATCACCAAAAGTGCCTTTTGGCCGTGGTGTACTGCCTGATTATGAAATAAGCCCAACTATTGATGATTTTCTTAAAGGAAAAGATACACAAATGGAATTTGCCTTAAATCTGGCTAATAAAGCATCTAAACAAGGTCAGCCAGTTCAGCACCGATAATGCTGCCTATTGCTACTCCCATTCCACCAAGGCGTACACCACAATAAACATGTTGCGATAACTGCTCTACCATAGGTTTTTTATGGCTGCCCATACCCATAATGCCACTCCAGCGATGTGCTATTTTAAAATCTGTATCGGGTAGTATTACATCGTGCAATACCTGTTCCAGTCTGTTTTGTATAACATCTGTCTGCCCCAATTCAGTAGTTGTTTCACCTTCAAAGTCAAGATTACGGGCACCGCCAAAAAGTATCCTGTCGTTAAAATTTCGGAAGTAATAATAACCCCTGTCAATATGGAATGTACCCTTAATATCAAGATTAGGTATCGGTTCGGTAATTAAAACCTGCGCCCTTGCCGGTTTTACAGCTCCATTGGTCAATTGTGCCGCAAAGCCGTTGGTGGCAAACAGCAGTTTACCTGTTGAAAAACTGAAACTTCCCAGAGCTACCTCAACACCTTGCTGTTTTTCATGATAACCGGTTACTGTTTGGCAGTTTAAAATAAGGATATTTTTTTCTGCAGCCTCCTTTAGTAAAGCCTGCATCATATTACCGGTATCAAGCTGGCCTTCAAACGGGTTGAATACCAAGTATTCCTTAATTCCCTTAAAATTAAACCTGTCTATTTCTTTTACAAAAACATCGGTTTTAAATAGTGGCCTTAGTACCTCATTTATAAAAGGCAGTTTCCGCAGGCATTCCTCATAACCCGAAGTATCATCATCCAGAAAGAGTTCATAACCGCCATGAGGTTTAAAACCAATTACCTCATCACCCAGCCTTTTCCGCAATAACTGCAGGCCATTCCAACGTTTTTGAATAAGGCTTAAAACCTCTTCCTCTGTATGGCTTTTTAAGTCGTCAATTATTTCAGAAATACTGCCAAAGCAGGCAAAGCCTGCATTTTTTGTACTTGCCCCCTGTGGCATGAAACCCTTTTCAAGTATCAGAATTTTGCTTTCAGGAAAACGCTCCCTTAGCCTTAAAGCAGCATGAAGCCCCACTGTCCCGCTGCCTACTATGGTGTAGTCAACCCCGGTAAACCAGTTTTTTATTTCCCACCAGCTTAAATTCATTACCTCGGAAATAGGTCAGAGTCGTCATCGTCTTTATCTTCAGCCTCTTCAATGGCTTCTTTTTCAGTCACCTTTTTACCTTTAATGGCGTTAAGTATTAAAGGCAGTGTGGTTATTGCAACAATACCCAATATTATCAGTTCAATGTGCGCTTTAAGGTCTATTCCCAGCTTTTTCAGGAAAAGCTCATAAAGGTAGTGCCCTGCAAAAATAAGCGCTATTGCCCACATGAACGAGCTGATAATATTAAAGAACATGAATTTCTTTTTATCCATTTTTACCACTCCGGCAATAATGGGTGCAAACGTCCTGATTATAGGGAGAAAACGTGCAAAAATAATAGCCCTGCCTCCGTGTTTTTCAAAGAATTCATGCGACTGTATAAGGTATTTTTTCTTGAACCAGAAAGTGTCTTCCTTACTGTAAAGGTAGGCTCCGCTTTTATATCCGAACCAGTACCCGAAAGAGTTGCCTAATATACCTGATAATGCTACAAGTAATGACAGTACAAGCACATTTAAAAAGTCGCTCTCCAAGGGGTATAGTGTTGCCATAAGCTCAGTACTGTATATTCCGGAAAGGAATAACAGGCTGTCGCCGGGCAGGAAAAAACCTGCAAAAAGCCCGGTTTCGGCAAATACAATAAACAAAACAACATATATACCTATAGGCACGCCACCCAGTTCTAGCGTTATATAAAACTCAGGGTTTATTAGCTGCATCCAGTCGAAATCCTTCATACTTTAAATTTATCCGGTAACCGTACATTTAAGTCCGTGAAATTAATTAATTTTTTTAAACTTATTATTACCGTAAAAATTTATAATTGCCTTTTAAATTAAATACAAAAATTTAACGCAGCATATAGTTGAAAGCGCAATATTTATTATATTTTTTTCAAAAAAAGGCCAATATATTGAATTAAAGAAAATGATTACTTTTAAGCCATATAATAAATCATTTAAAACAAATGAAAAAAATACTTTTTTTAACTTTTAGCCTCATGGGATTATCGGGAGCAGCACAGCAGCACATGACACCCGAACTGCTTTGGAAATTAGGAAGGGTTAGCCCCCTTGGCATAAGCAGTGACGGAAAAAATATTATCTATAAAGTTTCAACTCCGTCTATGGAGGAGAACAAGTTAAATTCTAAAACATATAGTATCCCTGTTAATGGGGGTAAGGCAAAAGAAATAGAAGACTATAAGGAATTATTAAAGGATAAATATGTTTCGCCTGATGGCAGCCTTAGGCTTACCCATAAGGAGGTAAAGGTGGAAAAAGTATATGGCAAAGATTATTATCCTGAACTGGAAAAATCTACAGTACAGATATATAACGGACTCGACTACCGCCACTGGGACTCCTGGAATGATGGAACGCACAACCACGTAGGATATACACCTATTAATGATAAGGATAATTTTACCGACATTATGAAAGGCGAACCCTACGACTCACCACAAAAGCCTTTTGGCGGTGAGGAAGATTACACATGGTCGCCCGATGGTAAAAATATTATATATGTAAGCAAGAAACTTGCAGGTACAGAATATGCTTTAAGCACCAATACCGACTTATATGAATACAACCTTGCCGCAAAAACCACAAAAAACTTAACCCCGGAGAATAAGGGTTATGATACACAGCCTGCCTTTTCACCACAAGGCGATTTAACATGGCTGCAAATGAAACGCGATGGCTATGAAGCCGACAAGAATGATATTATTGTTCGGCACAAGGGTATGGACATTAACCTTACTGCAGGCTGGGATGGCACAGTTGACAGTTTTACATGGAGTGAAGATGGCAAAAAAGTTTATTTTCTTGCCCCGGTTGACGGCACCAAACAATTATTTGAAGTTAACTTTCCCGGCCGTACTAAAATTGCTATAACAGTAAGGCAGATTACAGAAGGCTATTTTGATGTAAACAGTATTGTTGGCTTTAGTAACGGTAATGTTATTGTTACAAGGTCGGATATGAACCATGCCAATGAAATATTTAGTTACAACCTCAAGAAAAAAACATGGAACCAAATTACACAGGTAAATAACGAAGCCTATTCTAAAATTGCCATGAGCAAAACCGAGAAGCGCTATGTTACCACTACCGATGGTAAAAAAATGCTGGTTTGGGTTATCTACCCGCCTCATTTTGACGCTTCAAAAAAATACCCTGCGCTATTGTACTGCCAGGGTGGGCCGCAAAGTGCGCTTTCACAATTTTATTCGTTCCGCTGGAATTTTCAGGTTATGGCTGCACAGGGCTATATTGTAGTAGCCCCTAACAGGCGCGGTATGCCGGGACATGGAGTGGAATGGAATGAAGCCATCAGTAAAGACTGGGGCGGGCAGGTAATGGACGATTACCTTTCTGCCATAGATGATGTGGCCAAAGAGCCTTATGTTGATAAAGCAAGGCTTGGTGCTGTAGGCGCAAGTTATGGCGGCTATTCAGTATTTTACCTGGCGGGCATACACAACAAACGCTTTAAAACATTTATAGCGCATGACGGAGTGTTTAACCTGCAAAGTATGTATGGCACTACCGAAGAGGTATTTTTTACCAACTGGGACAGTGGCGGGCCTTACTGGGAAAAAGATAATGCGGCTGCACAAAAAACCTATTCTAAGTTTAATCCTGTAAATAATGTAGATAATTGGGATACCCCTATCCTCATATTTCAGGGTGATAAAGACTTCAGGGTTCCTATCGGTCAGGGGCAGGAAGCCTTTCAGGCAGCGCAGCTAAGAGGCATAAAAAGCCGTTTTGTTGTATTTCCTGATGAAAACCACTGGGTATTAAAACCCCAAAACGGACTGGTTTGGCAGCGCGAATTTTTCAAATGGCTCAGCGAAACCCTGTAACTATTATCAAATAGTTATTATTGTATGATTTTTTCATACTTTAGCAATCCTCAATCATTAAAATTAAAAGATAAATTATGTATAAATTTCAGGTAAAACCGCTTTTGGCTGCTGCTTTACTTATAGCAGGTGTACAGTCAGGATTTTCGCAGGACTATCTTGTCAACTCATTAAAAAATAACCAGAGTGCCAATAGCAAGGAAGCTTTCCAGTTTACAGATGTAATCAATATTGAAAATACCCCGGTTAAAAACCAGGGATCATCAGGAACCTGCTGGAGCTATTCTGCCAACTCTTTCCTTGAGTCAGAAATGATACGCATGGGCAAGGAACCTGTAGAAATTTCGCAGATATATACCGCACGTAATGCCTATATTGAAAAAGGTAAAAACTATGTGCGCATGCACGGCTCCATATCTTTAGGTGATGGCGGTGCTTTGCATGATGTAATAAACATGTACAAAAAATATGGTGCATTGCCACAAAATGTATATACAGGGCTTAATTATGGCACTGCAAACAACAAATTTGCTGAAATGGGTGCTATTAATGAAAGCCTTCTTGCTGCAGTGGTAAAAAACCCTAACGGCGAGCTTTCTCCGTCATGGATAAAAGCCTACACAGCCGTTATTGACAGTTACCTTGGTGAAGTACCCGAAAACTTTACATTTAAAGGTAAAAAATACACTCCGCAAACTTTTGCCAAAGAGGTTATTGGAATAAATCCTGATGATTATGTAGAAATTTCATCGTTAAAAGAGCATCCGTACTATTCAAAATTTGTACTGATGGTACCGGACAACTGGTCGCTGGATATGGTTTATAATGTAAAAATGAACGACCTGACCGCTATTATTGATAATGCCCTTAAAAACGGATATACTGTAGGATGGGCAGGCGACGTAAGTGAAAAAGGCTTTAGCTGGAAAAACGGTGTGGCTTATGTTCCCGCTAAAAGTTTTGCTGACATGACGGCTGAAGAAAGGGAAAACATTTTTAAAGGCCCACAGCCTGAAATGGAAATAACTGAGGATATGCGCCAGGCAGCTTTTGACAATTACCAGACAACAGATGACCACGGCATGCATATAGTGGGGCTTGGGAAAGACCAAAATGGCAAGGAATACTATATAATAAAAAACTCATGGGGAGCTACAAATGACTATAAAGGTTATATGTACATGAGCAAAAACTTTGTAAAGTATAAAACTACGGCCATACTACTTAATAAAGGCGGATTACCAAAAGATATTGCCAAGAAACTGGATATTAAATAATACATCTTTAATACAGATTAATATTAGATCCCGGAGTAAAACTTCGGGATTTTTTTTTTATTTGCCCCGAATATAATTTAACCATGAAACAGATTAAAATCGCTTTAATTACACTTTTACTTAGTGCTGCTACCGCAACAGCACAGGGCACCGTAGAGAAATCATTGTTTAATTTCCAAACAGGTACTGTTGGTTTTTGGGGCAGCCATGAAGCAAGGCTTGGCAGCGCATTTGCGTTACGCAGCGAGATAGGATTTGACCTTTGGCTTTATGAAACTTATAACGATAAAACAGGAAGCGCGCTTGTTCCAAGCATAAGCCTGGAACCCAGGTGGTATTACAATATTGCCAATCGTTCTGGTAAAGGCAAAAATACTGCTAAGAACAGCGCAAACTTTTTCAGTATTAATGTAGAGTATTATCCTGATGCTTTTGTAATCGGCGATATCCCGGATAATATATTTGTGCCTAACCAAATTGATATTATTCCTAAATGGGGAATAAGGAGGCATATAGGCAACAGTAATTTTAATTATGAAGCCGGAATTGGAATTGGCTATAAAATGTATTTAGACAAAGATGATGAAAAGGTTATACGCAATACAGATAATTTAGCTCTTGATATTCATCTTCGCATAGGTGATACTTTCTAATAAAAAAGCCCGCTTTTTAGCGGGCTTTTTTATTTATTCAGGGTCATTCATTTTGAATGTTTCCATAAACTTGGTTGTATAGTTACCGGCTATATAATCCGGCTCATCCATAAGCTGCCTGTGGAAAGGGATAGTGGTTTTTATACCTTCTATTACAAACTCATCAAGGGCGCGCCTCATTTTGCTTATAGCCTCTTCCCTTGTTTGGGCAGTGGTAATAAGCTTGGCAATCATGGAGTCATAATTCGGTGGAATGGTATAACCCGAATACACATGTGTATCAAGGCGCACGCCATGCCCGCCCGGCATGTGAAGGGTAGTAATTTTACCTGGTGACGGCCTGAAGTCATTATACGGGTCTTCGGCATTAATACGGCATTCTATAGAGTGTAATTGCGGCAGGTAGTTTTTACCCGAAATAGGCACTCCGGCAGCAACAAGTATCTGCTCACGTATCAGGTCATAATCAATTACCTGCTCGGTAATAGGATGTTCTACCTGTATACGGGTGTTCATTTCCATAAAATAAAAGTTCCTGTGCTTGTCTACAAGGAATTCAACAGTACCGGCACCTTCATATTTAATATATTCGGCAGCCTTAACAGCAGCCTCACCCATTTTCTGACGAAGCTCATCCGTCATAAACGGTGACGGGGTTTCCTCGGTAAGTTTCTGGTGGCGGCGCTGTACAGAACAGTCACGCTCAGAAAGGTGGCAGGCTTTACCAAAAGAATCGCCCACAACCTGTATTTCAATATGGCGTGGCTCCTCAATCAGTTTTTCCATATACATGCCATCATTACCAAAAGCGGCAGCAGCTTCCTGCTTGGCACTTTCCCACGCCTTTTTAAGGTCTTCTTCCTTCCAGACAGCACGCATACCTTTACCTCCGCCTCCTGCAGTAGCCTTAAGCATAACAGGGTAACCAAATTCTTTTGCCAGCTTGGCAGCATGTTCATACGAGTCTAACAATCCATCAGACCCCGGCACACAAGGTACCCCGGCAGCTTTCATAGTAGCTTTGGCAGTAGCCTTATCACCCATTTTCTCAATCATTTCGGGTGATGCGCCAATAAATTTAATGCCATGCTCATGGCATATTTTAGAAAATTTGGCGTTTTCCGAAAGGAACCCGTAACCCGGGTGTATAGCATCGGCATTTGTTATTTCGGCCGCAGCTATTATATTAGACATTTTCAGGTAGGAAAGGTTGCTTGGCGGCGGGCCTATACATACAGCCTCATCTGCAAAGCGCACGTGCAGGCTTTCTGCATCTGCGGTAGAATAAACCGCTACGGTTTTAATGCCCATTTCCCTACAGGTTCTTATTACACGAAGTGCAATTTCCCCCCTGTTGGCAATTAATATTTTTTTAAACATCGCACTTTAATTTTAAATGATGAATTTTAAATTTTAAATCATTTTAAAGGCTTAATCAAGCACTTAAAATTTAACATTTAAAATGGTTAGCTATGATGGATCCACTAAAAATAATGGCTGGTCAAACTCCACAGGCGAAGCATCATCAACTAAAACCTTAACAATTTTACCAGATACTTCAGCTTCTATTTCGTTAAAGAGTTTCATCGCCTCTATAACACATACCACATCTCCTTTTGATATTGTACTGCCCACTTCTACAAACGGGGCTTTATCAGGTGATGGTTTTCTGTATAAAGTACCTATGATAGGCGATTTTATAGTTACATATTTTGAATTATCTTCCCCTGTTGCAGCGGCAGCAGGTGCTGCTGGTGCGGTTGGCGCTGCGGGCTGTGCCGCTATTGCCTGTGGCAATGCCTGGCTAACCGGAACGTGCTGAACATAAGTAGCTTCAGGAACACCGCTTTCAGTAGTTGTTTTTATGGTAATTTTAAAATCATCCATTTCTAACTTTACTTCTGTAGCGCCAGATTTTGCTACAAACTTGATTAGGTTTTGAATTTCTCTGATATCCATAATTTCCGAGTTTTATTTAGTGTGCTATTGTTTGTTATAAGCCCATTTTAAGTATACTGAACCCCATGTAAACCCGCCCCCGAAGGAAGCAAATATAAGGTTGTCCCCTTTTTTAAACAGGTGTTCAAAATCGTTTAAAAGCAATGGTAATGTAGCCGATGTAGTATTGCCGTATTTTTCAATATTAACCAACACTTTAGCTTCATCAAGCTGCATTCTTGAAGAAGTGGCATCAATAATGCGCCTGTTAGCCTGGTGTGAAATAAGCCAGTCAACATCATCATTGGTGAGGTTATTGCGCTTCATTATTTTTTCGCTGATATCAGCCATGTTGGAAACAGCATATTTAAATACCGTTTTTCCATCCTGGAAAACATAATGCTGCTTTTTATCAACTGTTTCATGAGATGCGGGTAGTAAAGATCCGCCTGCCTCAATTTTAAGGAATTCACGGCCTATGCCATCGCTCCTGAGTATTTCATCCTGAAGGCCCAGCCCCTCATAATTCGGCTCAAAAAGTGCAGCACCTGCACCATCGCCAAATATAATACAGGTGGCCCTGTCAGTATAATCTATAATAGATGACATTTTATCGGCACCTATAACAAGTACTTTTTTATACCTACCAGACTCAATATAAGCCGAAGCTGTTGACATACCGTATAAAAAACTTGAGCATGCCGCCTGCAGGTCATAAGCAAAAGCGTTTACAGCACCTATTTGTGTAGCAACATAAACAGCAGTGGCTGCCACAGGCATATCAGGCGTTGTGGTAGCCAGCAAAATCATGTCAATTTCTTCAGGGTTTGTTCCGGATTTTTTCAGTAAATCCTCGGCAGCTTTTACAGCAAGGTATGAAGTCCCTTTGTCTTTATCTTTTAAAATCCGCCTTTCCTTAATGCCGGTACGGGTAGTAATCCATTCATCATTAGTTTCTACCATCGTTTCAAGAATTTTGTTGGAAAGCACAAAATCCGGCACGTAGGCACCTACGGCTGTAATAGCGGCTGTTATTTTACTCATAGGATGAATTTTTCTTGTTCAAATCCGGGGATTTGAAAAGTGGTGGAAATTACAAAAAAATTATAACTTGTTTTATAATTTGCCTCCTTAATTTAAAAACTATACAGGTTTAACAAAAAAACCCTCACGTAGTGAGAGTTTTTCCTCAATTTTTTTCCGGTAATTAAGCTACTGCCTCTTGTTTATCAATAACTACCTGGCCCCTGTAGTACATTTTACCTTCATGCCAGTAAGCCCTGTGGTATAAATGTGCTTCTCCTGTTACAGGACATGTAGCTATTTGAGGTACAGATGCTTTATAGTGCGTCCTTCTCTTATCTCTTCTTGTTTTCGACGTTTTTCTCTTAGGATGTGCCATTTTACTATATTATTTTATCCGTTTAACAGTTTTTTTAATTCGTCCCATCGGGGATCAGTGTCTTCTTCCTTTTTATGTTCTTCTTTCGGAGCAAGCTCGTCCAGTTTATCTAATATACCTGCAGCAACAGTGCCGTCTTTAATTCCCGGATGCACCCTTTTTGAAGGCACCGAAAGCACAATCATTTCATATATATATTGTGCTACATCAACCTGATATTCCCCGTGCGGCAGTATAAGCATTTCATCATTTTCATCATTATACTCTTCGCCAAACTTAACTATAAGGTTGAGCTTGCCTTTAATGGGCAGGTCAAAGTCCTCATTGCTAAGGTCGCAGGGAACATTTACAGTTCCGCTATGCTTAAAATCAAGTTCAAGCATGGTGCTTTTTTTCTCCAAAACCAGGTTAACCTTAACATTGACATCGTTAAAATCATCAAAGTCAAAGGCATCAAAGAACGTTTTATCTATATTAAACTCAAACTGGTGCTTTCCTTGTTTTAACCCCACAAACGGGATTAAAAAATCTTTGTTCACTTTCATTTCGCCAGTTTTTTAAGCAACAAAACCCGTTAACAAAACGCAACTTGTTTCATTACAATAGTTTTGAGCGTGCAAAGATAGAAAATTATTGCAATTTCAAAACCGTTATCAACATTTTTTTGTTTACAACTGTTTTTCCTTAATTTTCAGCGGGTTTTTATTTAACTCACTAAATTCTGCCCGGTTATGAAAAACATCCAAAGCAAGGTAAACCGCCTCTTTAAATGAATTATGGTCTGCCTCACCTTTTCCGGCTATATCATAAGCCGTGCCATGGTCGGGTGAAGTCCTTATTCCTTCCAGCCCAGCTGTATAATTTACCCCTTTGCCAAAGGCAAGGGTTTTAAAAGGTACCAACCCCTGGTCATGATAAGCTGCAATAACAGCATCAAATTTTTCATACTGGCTGCTGCCAAAAAATCCATCGGCAGGATAAGGCCCAAAAATCAAAACACCTTCTTCAAAAAGTGTTTGTATGGCAGGCTTCACTATAGTATCATCCTCATTACCTATCACTCCGTTATCGCCACTATGTGGATTAACACCTAAAATAGCAATTCTTGGCCTGTTAATCCTGAAGTCGCGTTTAAGTGTTTTATTAATGGTTGTAACCTTGCGGCGTATAAGTTCTTTGGTAAGGTGTGATGACACATTGTTAACCGGTATATGGTCAGTAAGCAAACCAACCCTTAGGTTATCCTGCACCATAAGCATCAGCGCGTCGCCCTCCAGCTCATTGTCAAGGTAATCAGTATGCCCCGGAAATTTAAATTCATCCGACTGTACATTATACTTATTTATAGGAGCCGTTACCAAAACATCAACCTGGTGGTTTTTTAAAGCTTCCACAGCTTTGGTAAATGAAAGTATGGCATACTTACCCACAACATCATCATTTTTACCAAAATCTATATTAACCCCCTCGCGCCAAACATTAAGTACATTTATTTTGCCGGGTACAATCTGGTCTATTTTATCAATCCCGTGAAAATTACAATTAATATCAAGTGTTTTCTTTATAAACGAAAGCAGCTTAACATTTGCAAAAATTACAGGT
Source organism: Flavobacterium sp. MK4S-17 (assembly GCF_009848495.1). Taxonomy (GTDB): domain Bacteria; phylum Bacteroidota; class Bacteroidia; order Flavobacteriales; family Flavobacteriaceae; genus Flavobacterium. The sequence continues at coordinate 946 of NZ_WWEP01000032.1, read as the reverse complement.
GTACACATTTCCAGCATTCTTGCATCCTCAAAGGTTTTTAGTATAATTTCCACCCCTATACCATTAAGGTCTCCAACCGATATTCCTACAATCACATTTTCCTTTCTGTTTGCCATGATGCTGTATTATTGCTACTTTTGAAAATACAAATTTAGTAAAATAAATCAGCATGTTTACAGGAATTATCGAAAGCCTTGGAACCATAAAAAATATACAGGAAGATAATGGCAACCTGCATATAAATATAAGTTCTGCAATTACGCACGAACTTAAAATTGACCAAAGTGTTGCCCATGACGGCGTTTGCCTTACGGTAGTGGCGTTGCAGGACGAAACTTATACCGTAACTGCCATACAGGAAACTTTAAACAAAACCAATATTAAGGAGTGGAAAACCGGCAGGTATGTTAATTTGGAACGGGCAATGAAACTTGGAGACAGGCTGGACGGCCACATAGTACAGGGGCATGTTGACCAGACAGCTATATGCAGGGTAGCAAAAGAAACAAACGGAAGCTGGTATTATACCTTTGAATATGATAAAACAGCAAATAATATTACTATTGAAAAAGGCTCGATAACAGTAAACGGAGTAAGCCTGACGGTAGTAGATTCAAAATCCAATAGTTTTAGTGTGGCAATTATTCCTTATACATATGAGCATACCAATTTTAAAAACATAAAAGAAGGTAATATGGTAAATCTTGAGTTTGATGTAATAGGCAAATATGTAGCCCGCCTTCACGGATTATCCCGATAATAACTTCTTTATCATATAAATCAAACAGGGCTGCCATTGGCAGCCCTGTTTGGTTCATATAGTTACTCTATTTATCTCTTAAGAGCGAAGTGGGCCTTAAACTCCTTCTGTACGCTCTGGGTTACCGGGGTGGTAACATCCTCACCCGTAACAGGGTCTTTGATAATAACTCCGTCGGCATCCCTT
>NZ_WWEP01000025.1 GCF_009848495.1 Flavobacterium sp. MK4S-17 | reverse complement strand
CATGCTCTCATCAGTGCAGTTCGGCGTAGTACCCGTCTCAGCATAAATGTAAATGTCCTGGGTAGTTGTGATGATATCTCCTGCCGAAAGCATAGTACCACCAGCATTTGTTGCAGTATAGTAGTTATTGCCAGCATTTAATGCCGGAAGTTCATACTGAAGGCATTGTGTTACATTAGGTAAAACATCCGCTACCGGATTTGGCACTATTGTAATATCAAAACTTGATTCATCTGTACAAGGCACACTGCCTGCCTGGGCATATATATATAAAGTCTGGCTTGAAGTAATTACATCTCCTGCCGACAGCATATTGCCCAAACCACCCGGCTGATCAAAATAATCACCGCTTGTTAAAGCAGGAAGCGTATAACTGTTGCACGCTGTCTGGTCTGTTAAAACATCCGCTACAGGGCTGTTAACCACTGTAACAGTAAAATCTTTTTCATCCTGGCAGGTATAAGGAGCAGTACCCTGTTTCTCATATACATAAATAGTTTGTGTAGTTGTTACAATATCACCTGCAACCAGCATAGTACCCTGTCCGTTTGTCTGGGTATAATATGCACCTGAAGTAAGTACAGGCAGCACATACCCGTCAGCACTACATACAGTAACATCGGCTATGTCATCAACATCAGGCTGAGGCGTTACAATAAGCTGCATCTGTGTAACTGCATAGGCTGCAGGTAAGGCTTTATTTTCCACACGTATATATACAACTTCGTTTGTGCCCTGATATGCAGAAGGCGTTGGGATAGTTGGGCCTGACTGCATATTTGCATCCGCAGAAGTATAATGGTATGTTATAGTGTAATCATTAGAATCCAGCCCGTTTAAAATATACGCTTCCTGTAATGTAAGATTAAATTCATCTACAGTATCATAAGGTGCAATTTCACATTTTGCCATTGGCTGCGGATCCTGAATTATAACATTACAATCTAAAGCGTGAAGCGTGAATGACTTTATTATATAGCAATCAATAGTCCTATCGGCCACCCTTACATATATAACCTGCCCATCAGCACCTACAAAATTCGGCAAATCAGCAGCAGGTATATTGGTTTCATCATAGCCTCCTTCTGCAAGGTCTTCATCAACATAAAAAGTGATATCGTAAAATGCAGGATTTTCTCCGGCACTAGTTAAGCCCGCCTCTATTACAGAGATATTTTGTGCAAGGTTAAACTGCATACCTCCCGTATTGCTGCAGATTGTAATATCATTAGGCTGTCCTGCAGGAATTGGTGGTAAATAGTCAATAACAATTTCATCTTCCAGTGCACACGTAGGATTAAATAGCGGATAGGCTAAAACAGTATAAGTAGCAGGTTCTGTAACCACAATACTGTTGGACGTAATCGGATCATCGTTTTCGTCCCTAAGTATAATGCCGTCTTTTTTCCATTGGACTATATAATCTGTTTCATGTGTATCAACTTGTAATGTATATTCCTCACCATCGCATAAAGCCTGGTTTTGATTTGCGAATGATATGTCTTCAGGTAATTCTGGCTGTCCAAATGTAAATTTATTTTCTATAAACACTGCTGCATCCAAAATATTATCGTTCCTGTCAGCTATAACCAATTTTAGATGATACATTTGATTTGGTACTACACTAGATTGCGCCGTAAGCACCTCGGTGAACCCTTTGAAATTGATTGGAGCATCAGCCGGGTCTAAACTTGCAGGAACATCACCACCATAATATGAGTGGAAACTTCCAGCATTTTGTGATGTACAGCTACCATTATACAAACTATTCCTTATGGTTAATACTGAAATAGGAGTTGTGGTGGATGGTAATACCGCAAGGTTTTTTACTTCACCCGTTACAGTATTTGTTAAAAAGAACGCAAAAGCATCAGCATATTGGCACTGCCATTGCCCATATTCTTCAGAAGCAAAAATAAAGTCGAAACTCATATAGTTGCCTAATGGTAAAAAATCGAACTCGAGTACTGTTGCATCATTATAGTCTGAAAGCCCGGGATCTATACCCAAACCATCAATATAGTTAAACAAATCAGTGTCTCCTGCCCAACCGGGTGCAGGCGTGCTTACAACACCTACTTTAGGCCCACCTGCCTGCAAAACATTACCTGACTGAAGTATAATACCTTCCTTAATAGGAAAATCAGAATTATTTCTATGGAAATATCCTATACTTTGTGCCTGACCAAAATCACTTCCAGTTACCCATGACAGGTTTTCGATGCCTGAACATTCCTGGTTTATCATTATGTCCTCTACAAGTTCAGGCACTGTATAATCTGTGGTAGATATTGTTACAAATTTACCTCTTGGCTCATCAGTATCTTTACAGCCTGGACATGCAGGGTTAGGATCAGGTGTATCAGAAGTTACGGCTACCTCATTAACCAGCAAGCCTCCCGGTATAAATTCAGGATGATTTTCCCTAACATTTAATTTAACGGTATATTGCGCAATTTCACCGGCAGGCAAAACAGGAATTGTTACATTCATGCTTCCTGAACCGTTTACATCTGCATAGCCGCTCCACACCATTAATTCTATATTATAAGGCACCATGTCAACCACATTTACATTGTAGGCGTCACTTGGGCCCGGATTTGTAACCGTAATAGTGTAGGTTGTGGTTTCGCCCCTAAGATACTCCGTCTGGAAATTGGTTTTTAGTGTTACAAGGTCTGCCTGCGGATTTGGCGTGGCCGTATTTGTACAGCCTGTACACGTTGGGGCTGTATTTGGTATATCGCTGGTTGCGCTAATCACATTAACAAGGTTTACTGCAGGATCATAGCCGCTTGGCACAGGTACAATTAGTTGATAAGTAATTGTTTCGCCAGCATCTAAAACTGCAATAACATCGTTTAGGCTGCCTGTTCCGCTTGTACCGTTGCTTCCTGTCCAGGTTACTGTTGCTGCATCAATATCAGCCGGAAGAACATTTTGCAGAGCCACATTTACAGCTTCTGTAGTTCCCTGGTTAGCTACAGTTACGGTATAAACAGCATTAAGCCCTGCAGTATATGTACTGCCTGAAGCCAGGGTATGGGTAATTACAACATCTGCATCTGCAGCTATATTTGTATCTATACACCCGGCACAAGTTGTATCCGGGTCGGGCGTACCGCTTGTTACTTCCGTTTCACTGGTTAATGAACCTGTAAAGCTATTAGGTACCGCTATAGTTACCGTATAAGTTACTGACTCCCCTACTGCAAGTGCTGCAATATTATCTGACAAGGCTACGTCAATACCTGATGAACCATTGCTTCCTGTCCATGAAAATGAGGTAATACCCGTAGGAATAGCATTATCTACCTGTATATTTTGAGCCGCAGTTGGGCCATTATTAGTTACAGTTATAGTATAAACCGAATCGGTGCCCGGTATATAAAATGTTTTATCATCTGTATTTACCACCACTATATCAGCGGTTGGCTCTAATGTATCGGTATCAATACAAGCAGCGCAGGAAGCATCAGGATCTGTGGCACTTTCTACTATAGTTTCACTTGTAATGTCTGCCTCGAAACCAACTGGAACCTGTAATGTAATAGTATAGGTTACAGTCTGGCTTGCGGCAAGTGCCGCTATGGTATCATCAAGTGCAACATTTGTACCTGATGAGCCGTTACTGCCAACCCATGAAAACTGTGTTATGCCTTGAGGTATTGCATTTTGCACATGCACGTTTTGCGCAGCAGCAGGGCCATTATTTGTAACCGTTACAGTATAAACCGATGCAGTGCCGGGAGTATAGTTTTGCTGGCCGTTTGTATTTACAACCACTATATCAGCACTGTTGGCACTATTGTAATCTACATCCTTACAGCTTCCGCAGGAAGGATCAGGATCATCATTATCATTTACCGTTGTTACTTCAAACTCAAGGAAATCATCTGAATAACCCGCAGGAACATCAATCGTTACCGTATAGGTTATGGTTTGCCCTACAGGTAAAGTGGCAATTACATCCTGCAAAGAGGTATTGGTGCCTGATGTGCCATTGTCACCCGTCCATGAAAAAGAAGTTATACCTGCTGGTATAGCTCCCGAAACCGTTACATTAACTGCATCAGCAGGGCCGTTATTGGTAACTTCTACTGTATATACAGACTGCCCCCCGGCAGTATAAGATAATTGATTGTTTGTATTTACAACAACAATATCCGACGATGTTACGGAAACATCTGTATCTGTACATGCAACACAATCAGGTTCGGGGTCTGTAGTGGTTGATGTAACAGTTACAGTACTTATAATAGGCGCACTGTAAGCAGCATCAGATGTTGTGTTAATTGTATAGGTAATTGTTTCGCCGGCCTGCAATACAGGTATATTCTGGAATAAATCCACTTCGGTTCCTGTAGTACCTGTGCTGGACGTCCAGATAAAAGAATCTATACCTGCCGGTATAGTATTGTTAATTTCTACATCACGCGCAGGATCCGGCCCCTGGTTGGTTAGCGTAACGGTATAGGTTGATGAACCTCCCGGTGTATAATTAACCTGGTTATTTGTATTTACAACCACAAGGTCAGCTTGTGGGCTTGCTTTTGGCGTATCTGTATCAACGCATTGCGTACAGCCTGGTACAGGATCGGTAATGTTAGTACTGGAAACATTTACCTGGCTTGTAAGGTTTCCCGTAAATGTAGTAGGAACCTGCAAAGTTATATTATAAGTAACGGTTTCGCCAACTGCTATCTGTGCTATGTTATTAGATAAAGCCACGTTTGTTCCCGATGAACCATTACTGCCCGTCCAGGAAAAATTAGTTATACCCAGCGGTATCGGGTTACCAACATTAATCATAGTAGCTTTTTCAGGGCCGTTATTAGTAACGGTTATTGTATAATTAACCACCTGTCCCGGCACGTATTCTGTTTGGTTATTTGTATTTACAACCTCAATATCGGCAACACTTTTATATGTTACTGTTGGCAATGGTAATGTACCTGTATATGAATTGGGTATCCTTATGTGTACAGTATATGTAACCGACTGGTTAACACCCAGTGTGGCAACTGTATTATTAAGGGGGTTATTAGTACCCATTGAACCATTGCTTCCTGACCACCAGAATTTTTTTATACCCGTGGGTATTACCATACCTGTAGGTATAGGATAATTTACCCGCACATTGGTAGCAGGCTGGGGCCCGTTATTAACCACAATTATAGAAAAGCTTAGCTCCTCCCCTGCCTCATATGTATTATCAGGATTTGTGGTAAAAACAGAAATGTTTGACTGGGCAAACGAAAAAGAAACAGCAGACAATAAAAAGAATAAAAGTAGTAGTCTTTTCATATAGCAGGTTTTAATTTATAGCTATGTTTATAAAAATTTAAAATATTCTAAAATTTTTGTTACAGAATATCAGGTATCAAATATAAATATTCATCAATACTTTATATGCTAAAATTAGAAAAATAACAAAATTTCCTGATTTTAATGATTTTAGTAACTTAATATTTATAAAAAACAATTGTTTAGCCAAATTCCCTACCCTGTTTGGCTACATTTTTTTATAGTATTTTTGTGAAAAATTTAAAACAATGGAATCTGTTACTATAAAAAATACCCAAAATGCTGCTATACTGAAATTTGAATTCAGTGACTTTATAGCAAGAAGCGGAAATATTGAATTTAAAAACATTGATGAAACAGCAAATTCACCACTGGCAAAGCAATTATTTTACCTGCCCTTTGTAAAAACGGTTTATATATCGGGCAACTTTATTGCTATAGAAAAATATTCTATTGTTGAGTGGGAAGATGTGCAGGAAGAAGTAGCAAAGCAAATTGAGGAGTTTGTAAACAATGGCGGAAAAATAATTACTGAAGAGGCCGGCGCAAAGAAAAAAGTCCCTTCAACTATATATGTGGAAACAACCCCTAACCCGGCAGTATTAAAGTTTGTTTCCAACAAGTTACTTTCCAAAACTCCCGCTGAATTTAAAAATATAGATGAAACGGCAGCTTCGCCGCTTGCTAAAGAACTTTTTAAATTCCCGTTTGTTAAAGAGGTATTTATTGATGAAAACTATATATCGGTTACAAAATATGCAGTGAACGAATGGGATGAAGTTACTGCTGAAATCAGGTCGTTCATAAGGGAATATATTGAAAACGGCAATACTGTTATTGACGAAAGCCTGATAGAGAAAATGCCACAAAATGAAAAGCAGCAGGAAGCTTATTTTGATTCTCTCGATGTTACGTCACAACGTATTATAAATATATTGGAAGAGTATGTAAAACCGGCCGTAGCCGGAGATGGTGGCAATATAGCCTTTGATTCTTATGATGAAAAGGAAAAACGTGTTAAGGTTATATTACAGGGGGCGTGCAGCGGCTGTCCATCCTCTACCTTTACCCTGAAAAGCGGAATTGAAAACATGCTGAAGGACATGCTTAATGACCACGAAATAAAAGTTGAAGCACTTAATGCTTAATTAAAATCCCGGCGTGATAGCCGGGATTTTTGTATCCGCCCTTGATTATTAAAACCTTTTAGGATAACTTTACTTTTTCACAAATATTACAGTTAATGAAAACCCGGAAAATATTATTAATATCAATAACCTGTACTTTAGTTATGTCCTGTAAAAGAGAAAATAAGGCAGAAACCATTGGAGAAAACAACCCTTTGCTTGCAGCTTATGAAACACCTTATGAAGTACCCCCCTTTCACATTATAGAAAGCAGGCATTTCAAGCCGGCCATACGCGAGGCTATAAACATACACCAAAATGAACTGGAAGCGATAGCCAACAATACGCAGAAGCCAACCTTTGAAAATACTATTGAAGCTTTTGAAAATGCAGGTTCGCTTTTAAACAGGATAACTACCCTGATGAACAACCTTAATTCAGCCAATACTAATGATACATTGCAGGCACTGGCACAGGAAATGGCTCCTGAGCTTTCAGGGCATACTTCAAATATCTTCCTTAATAAAAAACTTTTTAACAGGGTTAAAGCTATATGGGACACCCAGATTAACCTTAAGCTGAATGCGGCGCAGGCAAAGCTCCTTGAAAAAAAATACAAGAATTTTATTCGTAATGGTGCCGCCCTTAATGATGCCGATAAAGAACGCCTGCGAAAAATCAATGAGCAAATCTCGGTGCTGTCATTAAAATTTGGTGATAATGTACTGGCTGAAAACAATTCCTATGAACTTGTTATAGCCAAAAAGGAAGACCTGGCAGGCTTGCCCCAGGACGTAATTGAAGCAGCTGCCGAAGAAGCAAAAGCAAGAGGTAAGGAAGGCAAATGGGTATTTACACTCCATAATTCAAGCATTATGCCTTTCCTGCAATATGCAGATAACCGGGAGCTGCGCAAAGAAATTTGGAATGCCTACCAAATGCGCGGCAATAACGGAGACAGGCATGATAACCGCATAAACCTGGTACAGCTTGCCAACCTTAGGAATGAAAGGGCGAAATTACTGGGCTATGAAAGCCACGCCGCCTATGTTCTTGAAGAAAGAATGGCGAAAACAGCCGAAAATGTATATCAACTTTTAGATAAAATATGGGAACCAGCTCTTAAGAAAGCAAAAGAGGAAGAAGCCGATATTAAAAAACTGCTAAACAACGACGGCTATAAAGGCGAAGTTCAGCCTTATGACTGGAGGTATTATACCGAAAAAATCAGGCAGCAACGCTTTGACCTAGATGAGCAGGAATTAAAGCCTTATTTTAGTCTTGATAATGTTCGTAATGGCATATTTAAAGTTACCGGGAAGCTTTATGGCCTGCAATATAAAGAACTTAAAGATGTACCAAAATACCATGAAGATGTTACAGTATGGGAAGTAACTGAAAAAGACGGGCAGCATCTTGGCTTGCTGTATATGGATTTCTTCCCGCGGGCCTCTAAAAAAGGAGGTGCGTGGATGACGTCTTACCGAAAGGAAAAAATTGTTGATGGAAAGCGCGTGGCACCTGTAATATCTATTGTATGTAATTTTTCAAAACCTACGGGCGGCAATCCTGCATTGCTTACATTTGATGAAACATCTACATTTTTCCATGAATTTGGGCATGCCCTGCACGGCTTGCTATCAACCGTTAAGTATGAAAGCCTTTCGGGCACAAGTGTATTTACCGATTTTGTGGAACTGCCTTCGCAAATTATGGAAAACTGGGCTGCAGAGCCTGAAGTTTTAAAAATGTATGCCAAACATTATAATACTGGTGAAACAATACCTGATGAGCTTATAGAAAAATTACAGAAAGCTGCCACCTTTAATCAGGGGTTTGCCACTGTGGAGTATCTGGCAGCTTCCTACCTTGACCTTAATTACCACACCCTGAAAGAGCCTCTTACACAAAACGTAGTACCTTTTGAAAAGGAGGCAATGGAAAAAATAGGCCTGACAGACGCTATAATACCAAGATACAGGAGCACCTACTTTAACCATATTTTTAACGGAGGATATTCGGCGGGGTATTATAGTTATATATGGTCAGGCGTGCTGGACACCGATGCTTTTGAAGCATTTAAAACCACTTCATTATTTGATGCCAAAACCGCAGCTTCCTTCCGAAGCAATATATTGGAAAAAGGAGGCACTGCCGACCCTATGCAATTATACAAACGCTTTCGTGGGGCAGAACCTTCTATAGAACCTTTACTTAGGAAAAGAGGACTCAATTAAACAAAAAAGTCATTCTGTTCAGAATGACTTTTTTGTTTATATATTTTTAAGGTTTATAACCTCCTGCTCTGTTAAAAAACGCCAGTTGCCTCGGGGCAGGTTTTTTTTGGTAAGCCCTGCAAAAAATACACGGTCAACTTTCAGCACATTATAGCCAAACTGCTCAAAAATAGCCCTTACCACCTTTACATTTGGGGTACGCAACTTTAAACCTATTTCAGTTTTAGGTTCATTGTCTATATAACTTATTTCATCAATAAAAAGTTTATGCCCATCCAGCGTTACACCTCCGGAAATACTTTCAAGGTCTTCAAACTTTAAGTTCCTGTCCAGTGAAACCTGGTAAATTTTAAATGATTTCTGGTTAGGCTGGGAAAACTTCCTTACCATGTTTACATCATTGGTAAATATAAGCAGGCCGGTTGTGTTCCTGTCCATACGGCCAACAGGCTGTATTTGCGCCTTAGTGGCATTTTGCACCAGTTCCATTACACTGCGCATACCCTTTTCACCATCTCCAGACGTTGCAAAGTTTTTAGGCTTGTTAAGCAGTATATACTCTTTCTTTTCAGGCGTGATGGTTGTGCCGTCAAACTCCACTTTATCGGTTAGTTTAACTTTATAACCCATTTCGGTTACAACAACGCCGTTTACTTTTACATTGCCCGATTGTATATATATATCTGCATCCCTGCGCGAACACATTCCTGAATTTGAAATATACTTGTTAAGGCGCATTTCATTAGATTCAGGTTTTGGCACTGTAGTTTTCTTTGTATAAGCTTTTTTATCAGCAGGTTTCCTGGAATATCCTTCACTTTTAGAATCGCCCACATTACTCTTAACAGAAGTATTTGGTTTCCTCGTTTTATTTTTTGGCTTTGAGGGCTCACTGCCTTTCCTCCTGTCGTTACTCCCCCTACCGGAAGTATTTCCTCTCCTGTTATTCATCTGCTTTATTTTTTGCAAAGATAGTATTAAATAACCGACAATAGTTTCCTGCCATGAACTAATACTGATGGCTCTATCAGTACTATACTGAATACCCCGGCTACTATAAGGAATTTAAGTATGTTATGAAGCTTTAGGTATTCCTGGCGGGTTTCTGCTTTCCACAAAGCAATTAAAAAATATATTATTACACCCATACCCGTATAAAAATAAATATCCATATACCCCACATCATATTCTTCTATAAGCAGGTAAACGGGTATAACGGTTAAAAATGTGAGTAGTGTTATAATTTTTTTTGACGTTTTTTCGCCAAACATTACCGGTATTGTCCTGTAGTTATTAACTAGGTCACCCTGAATATTTTCCAAATCCTTTATCAGTTCCCTTATCAGTATAAGCAGGTATAAAAATGTAGCATGTGCAAATATTACCTCATAAAAGTTTTTAAAGTACATCAATATACCAAAAAAAGGAAGTACTGCCAGCAATGCTGCGGTAAGGTTACCTATAACCGGATATTTTTTAAGCTTATGCGAGTAAAACCATATAAGGAATATATAGCCCGAAAAGAAAAATACAGCACGCCAGGAAACTAAAAAAGCAAGGAGCACCACTAAAAAATTAAGCCCGAAATAAACATGAAGTTTTGTTTGCTGGCTAACCAGCCTGTCCAGCATTGACTTTTGTGGCCTGTTGATAAGGTCTTTCCCTGAGTCGTAAAAATTATTGATTATGTATCCCGAAGCAATGGTTAAGGATGAGGCCAGCACAATAAGGAAAAGGTTCCTGTCAAGTATAACATCAAGTGCACGGCTTTCCCTATCAAGTATAAATATGGCCGAAAGATATTGCGCCAAAGCTATAACAGGAATGTTATAACCCCGCACCACAGAAAACAGGCTGAGTATTTTCATCAGGATTAACCTTGTTTTCCTTGATGCCATAAACGTTAGGTTTACAGGTTTATTAAAACTGGTAAACCACTTCCAGCTTATGCCCTTTCAGCGATTCTTTTGCTTTTTCAATATCGGGTGCAAAGCCCAGGATATAACCACCTCCTCCGGAACCGCATAGTTTAAGGTAATAATCATTGCTTTCAATGCCCTTTTGCCAAAGTTCATGAAACTGTTCCGGTATCATCGGCTTAAAGTTGTTAAATACAACTTTTGAAAGTTTTTTGGTATTATTAAACAGTGACTTGGCATCGCCGTGTAAAAAGTCGTTTATGCAGGCATCTGTATATTTAAGGAACTGGTTTTTAATCATAGTACGGAAACCTTTATCCTTAAGGCTTTCCATAAATATCTGTACCATAGGTGCAGTTTCCTTTACAATACCTGAGTCTAAAAGGAAAATTGCCCCTTTGCCCTCAAGGTTTTGCATTGGTATGCCGGTAGCTTCTACACTGTCATGCGAATTAATAAGTATCGGCAGGCTAAGGTAACTGTTCAAAGGGTCTAACCCTGAACTTGTACCATGAAAATAAGCCTCCATTTTGCTAAATATTTTTTTCAGCTTTAATAATTTTTCCTGAGTAAGGCTTTCAAGAACCGTTATTTTATCATTGGCATACTGGTCATAAACCGCCGCTACAAGCGCACCGCTGCTTCCTATACCATACCCCTGCGGGATGCTGCTGTCAAAATACATTCCTGCCTCTACATTAAGCCTGAGGGTGTCAAGGTCAAAAGTAACAAGCCCCGGCTCTTCTTCCTGCATTTTCTCCAGATATTCCACAAAACCTTTAAGGCTTTGGTTGGATTTTTTGGCCTGTGCAGTTTCAGTATCATCTACCCTTAAACCGCCATTGTAAAAATTATACGGAATAGATAGCCCTTTGGAGCCTTTGTTTATACCGTGCTCTCCAAAAAGCAGTATTTTAGAGTAAAATAGTGGTCCTTTCATTATAGGATTAATTTTATATAAAGGTAAATAAAAAACGGTAAATGTTAAAATTTATTATTTAGGCTTCTTGAGCACCTTTACCAATTTCGTCACAAATGTACTGACTGTTTTGGCAATAGCCAACTAATTCATTCTTAATAAATTCCAAAATTATTGTTTTATGCTTTTCAGGATAAAGCACATGAACGTTTGCCCCGGCATCAAGCGTAAAACAAACCGGCAGGCCACTCTCTTTCCTAAAACCCCATACCCTATTGATTATTTCAAGCGTATTTGGCTTCATTAAAATAAAATACGGCATGCTTGTCATCATCATTGCATGCAGTGTAAGTGCCTCACTCTCTACAATTTGTATAAAACCCTCAAGATTTCCGCTTATAAGATGCTGCTTTATATGTGAAAGATTATGATGCGCCTGTGCAAAACGCTGCTGCGCAAAAGGATGCCCATGCATAAGGTCGTGACCCACTGTGCTGGAAACCTGCTTTTCACCTTTATCTACCATCAATATTGTATCCTGGTAGTTTTTAAAAACTTCATGAATGTCATCATTAAAAGGCACGCCGTATAAATCGGAACTATCCTCAATTTCATTATGGCCGCCCCATACTACAACTTCACCCTTAATGCTGCGGCAGGCACTTCCTGAGCCAAGCCTCGCCAAAAATGATGCCTTCCTGTTAAAATAATCCTCACTCATTTCAGGGTTTAAAAGCCTTTCTATACTCATAAGGTTAACAGCCAGTGCAGCCATACCGGATGCGGATGATGCTATACCCGAACTGTGCGGAAAGGTATTTTGTGTAGTAATGGTAAAATGATACTCCTTTAAAAAAGGCAGGTATTGATGAATCCTGCTGAAAAATTTTTCGATTTTTGGCTTGAAGCTCTCCTTGGGTTTTCCTTCAAAAAACAAGTCAAATGAAAAAGAAGTTGTATCCGCCTTTTTTTCAAAAGCCAGTTTTGTAATCGTTTTGCAGTTATTAAGTGTAAAACTAACAGAAGGGTTGGCAGGCACCTGGTTATCCTTTTTGCCCCAGTATTTTACAAGCGCTATGTTGCTTGGCGCACTCCACTCAAAACTTCCGCTTTCAGCTTTTGCTGTATAACCAGAAGGGATAAAATCCTTTTCTGTAAACATATCTATTTTTTGGCAAAGATAACTTTTATAAAAATATAAAGATTAAGGTTGGCTGCTGTTTTGTAAATTTGAAGAACTAAAAGCAAACCCATGTCTAAAATCAGCAAAATACTGGTAATGGTAGTAACCTGCGTAGCAGTAGGCTATATATCAGGTGAGGTAACCCGCGAAAGTGTAACCACATGGTACACCACAATACAAAAGCCTTCCTTTAACCCGCCTAACTGGCTTTTTGCACCTGTATGGACTACTTTGTATATACTTATGGGTATAGCTGCCGGGCTGGTATGGGCAAAAATAGACGACGATAAAGCAACCGTTAAAAAAGCACTCTTGTTTTTTGGAATACAACTGGCACTTAATGCCTTGTGGTCGATATTATTTTTTGGATTGCAAAATCCGCTGCTTGCGCTGATAGAGATAGTACTGCTATGGCTGATGATATATGAAACCTTTATACAGTTTAATAAAGTACATAAAACTGCAGCATGGCTTATAATACCTTACTTGCTTTGGGTTAGCTTTGCTATGGTATTAAATGCTTCTATATGGTGGCTAAACAGATAAATAGGCATCAGCTATACTTTGTGCTGCTATGTAACCGCCTGTCCACGCGTTTTGGAAGTTAAAGCCACCTGTAATGGCATCAATATCCAGTATTTCACCTGCAAAGTATAGCGAATCATGCAGTTTGCTTTGCATGGTTTTAAAATTAACCTCTTTAAGGTTAATTCCTCCCGCTGTTACAAATTCATCCTTGAATGTGCTTTTTCCATTAACCTGAAATTCTGCTTTTACTAATTGCCCCGCCAGGGCGTCCAACTGCCTGCCCGAAACATCTGCCCAGCGCAGTTCAGTATCTATACCCGAAGCAACAACCATACTTTCCCACAAACGGTTAGGAAAATCAAAAGGTGATTTTTTACCGGTTGCTTTTTTGGCATTATCATGTTTTAGTCCCCGGAGTTTTTCAATGCACTCCTCAAAGCTAATATCATTCAGCCAGTTAACCTGTAGAGTAAACTGGTAATTCCTGCCTGCCAGTTCTCTTGCTCCCCAAGCCGAAAGCCTTAATATTCCGGGGCCGCTCATACCCCAATGTGTTATAAGCAAAGGGCCGGAGGCATTTAATTTTGTCCCTTTTACTGCTACTGTTGCAAGAGCCGAAACACCCATAAGGTTTTTAATCCTTGCATCTTTTATATTAAAAGTAAACAATGATGGTACCGGCGCAGTTATAGTATGCCCCAGCCCTGCAAGTAAATCCCATATTTTAGGGTTACTGCCCGTTGCCATAACAAGATTATCGGCAAGATAGGTTTCATTTTGTGTTTGTATTTTCCACTTATCATCAGCCCTAAAGATTGATTGTATGCTTTCGCCTGTCAGTATATCAATATTATTTTTTTTTGCTGACTGCAAGAAGCAATCTATAATAGTTTGAGAGCTGTCAGTAACCGGAAACATACGTCCATCTTCTTCTGTTTTCAGTTCTACACCATGCCTTTCAAACCATTCAATAGTATCGCCGCTGCAAAAGCGGTTAAATGGCCCTTTCAGTTCCCTTTCGCCACGGGGGTAAAATTTTACCAATTCATCAGGTATAAAACAGGCATGGGTAACATTACTCCTGCCCCCACCTGAAATCCGGACTTTTGAAAGCACTTCTTTTCCTCTTTCCAGTATAGCTATTTTTAACCCTGAAACAGCTTCTGCAATATTAATTGCAGTAAAAAAACCTGCGGCCCCACCGCCTGCTATTATTACATCATATCTTTTCATAACCTTTCGGGGTAATCAGATATTATTCCATCCACACTATAAACTTTCATTCGCTCTATATCTTCGGCTTCATTAACTGTCCATGTAAAAATTTTATAACCCTCATTTTTTACTTTTTCAATATTGCTTTCTGTAAGCAATGTAAAATGAGGATGTATGGCCTTTGCATTAAATTCCTTAGCCCATTCCATAGCCTGTGCAACACTGGCCTGTGTAAGTATACCCAGCGGCACTTCAGGATTTAAATTGCTTATTATTTCCAGCTCCTCACTCTGGAAACTTGAAACTATAAAATCAGTATAAGTGTAACCTTTTTCTTTTACACACTTCCTTAAAAATTCAGCCAGGGGCCTGGCAGTATGCCTGCCTTTCATTTCAATATTAATCAGGCACTTATTTCCCGTCAGTTCCAGAACCTCATCCAGGGTTGGTATGGCATATTTATGCTCTACTTTTAAGCTTTTTAATTCCGCTAGGGATAATTTGCCTACTTCACCGCTGCCATCTGTAGTCCTGTCAACAGTAAAATCATGCAAAACTACAAGTTCTCCGGTGGCGCAAACGTGAATGTCAAGTTCAATAGCATCAACACCCATCTCAAGAGCCTTTGCAAATGATTCCAACGTATTTTCCGCAACATGTGCCTTTGCTCCCCTGTGCCCTATTTTTAAAAGCTTATGCATTTTTATAATTTTGGTAAAGTTAAAAACAAAAAAGCATAAGCCTTAAGGCTTATGCTTTTTAATATATTATTAAAGGCTTTAATTCACCAATAACCAATATTGCCAGGGTTCAGCATTCCATTGCTGCCCCTTTTCAAGTTTTATTTTTTCTCCTGTTATGCCGTTTATATAGTTGCCTTCAGCATTTACAGTAAACTGCTTTGCTGTACTACTTAGGTTTGCTATATAAATTGCCTTTTTGCCTTCTTTTTCACGTTCAAATGCAAGTATATTACTGTCATCCGATGTTTCAATCCTTTTATACGACGCAGGGTTTTTGCCTCCGTTAAGCGCAGGATTATTATTTTTAAGCTGACCCAATTTTTCATATAAAGGATACATTTTCCCTTTATCTTTTGTTATTTCATCCTTTTCAAAAAACTTAAGGCGGCGGTTAAAATCATATTCCTGCCCGGTATATATAAGCGGCATTCCCTTCATAGCATAGGTTAAAACTGCAAATGCTTCCGCACCATTACCAAGCCTTTCATACTCTGTACCATTCCAGGCGTTTTCATCATGGTTCGATGTAAAGTTCATCATTATATCCTGCTCCTTATAAACAGTGTCAATTTTACGCATCATGGCATCCCAGTCCGTAACCGATTTTTTTCCTTTTGCAATATCATTCATCATATGGTGGGCTTCCCAGCCATATCCCATATCAAAAATACCATTGAAAAGATAATCTTTATTAGACTCCATAAGCATGAATAAAGGCTTAACCTCTTCCAGTTTAGGAATGGCATATTGCCAGAATTCTGTAGGGACATTATCGGCCACATCACAACGGAAGCCGTCAATACCCTGCTCCTTTACCCAATACAGCATTTCGTTTTTCATCGGTTCGTATAACGCCTTGCTGCGATAATCAAGGTGTGCTACGTCAGTCCAGCCCCAGCTTTCTCCTGTTTCAGGATTTAAGGGGTCCGTAACTTCCCCTTTTGCATTTTTATGGTAATATTCAGGGTGTTCAGTTATCCATTTATGGTCCCAGCCGGTATGGTTGGCCACCCAGTCCAGGATAACATACATACCGTTATCATGTGCTGTTTTAACCAGTTCCTGAAAATCCTGTAGTGTACCTAAATCCGGGTTAATAGCAGTATAATCTGAAATAGCATAATAACTGCCTAAATATTTTTTGCGTTCTTCAGGGTCTTTTATATCCTCTATCGAAAGTTCTCCCGTAGCTTTCCTGTTTTTAAGTGAAATAGGATACACAGGCATCAGCCATATTACTTTAACTCCCAAATTCTTTAATTGCGGAATATCTTTGGTAAAAGCCTTGAAAGTCCCTTCTGGCGAATAATTACGGATGTTGGCTTCATAAATAACTGCGGTTTCCATCATGGCATCGCTCACAGGCGCCAGAGCTTCTTCTTTTACAGTATCTTTTTGCTCAGTTTCCTTTTTACAGGAAGCAAGCAGGGACAGGCATAGCCCAAATAAAATTATTTTTTTCATAGTATATTATTGAAGTTCCAGTATCATTACGGATTTTGGCTCCATGCTGATTTCTTTGGAAAGATTTACATTTTTATCGTCCAGTACATTTTTACCCGATGTATAATTTTTAATGCTCTCGTCAAAACGTGCTGTACCCAGCGTTTGTGCCTTATCGCTGTTGTTTATAGCTACCATAACCGTTTCCTTGTCATTGTAGCGAAAATATACATATACGTTATTTTCCGGCAGATAATGGGTAGTTTTACCGTTATGGATAACCTCTTTGCCTTTTCTCCAGTTTAAGAGTTTAGAAGTAAACTCAAAATATTTTTGCTGCCCGGCATTGCGCCCGCTTTTGCTAAATGCATTGTTGGCATCGCCCGGCCAGCCTCCGGGAAAGTCACGGCGAATATCGCCATCGCCTTTACCTTTATCCCCAGCCATTCCTATTTCAGAACCGTAATATATTTGAGGAATACCCCTTACCGTAGCAATAAGTGCCATACCGAGCTTATACTTATTGAAATCGTTTTTATAAATTTCATTGAAGCGGCCTGTATCATGGTTTTCCAGGAAAACCAAAACATTATTTATATCAGGGTATAAAAAATCGTTGGTAAAGTTATCATATACTTTAATCATGCCATCATTCCACGACGGGTTGCTTTCATTAAAAACAGAACCTACAGCATCATGTAAAGTAAAATCCATAACACTTGGCAGGTAAGAGTTATAACTTTGTATTGCAGCAATTTTGCTGTCTTTTTGCCAATAGGCCATTTGTGCCTGGTCGTGCATCCAAACTTCGCCAACTATATTAAAGTATGGATATTCATCAGTAATGGCTTTTGTCCATTTGGCTATACCTTCCTTGTCATTGTAGGAATAGGTATCTACACGGAAGCCGTCAAGGTCGGCATATTCAATCCACCAAATCGCATTTTGGATAAGATAGGTAAGCACCAACGGGTTAGACTGATTCAAATCAGGCATTGAGCTTACAAACCAGCCATCCAGACAATATTTTGTATCAATATCAGATGCATTGGGGTCAAACTGCGTTGTCATCCTGTAGTTGGATTGTGCATAACCGGGAAACTGGTGTACCCAATCATAAGTGGGCAGGTCTTTATACATCCAGTGCTCCGAACCCCAATGATTGGTTACATAGTCCATTATCAGCTTCATATCCCTTTTCTTCAGTTCAGCCGAAAGTTTTAAGTAATCTTCATTGCTGCCATAGCGTGGGTCTATCCTGTATACATCGCTTTGCGCATAACCGTGGTAGGATCCCCTGCTGTCGTTGTCTTCACACAAAGGGGTACTCCATATTGCCGTGGCACCAAGTTCTTCAATATAATCAAGGTTATTGATTATACCTTCTATATCACCGCCATGCCTGCCGAAATTATTATTCCTGTCTGCCTTTTCAGTAGTTTCCTTATGGTTATCATTAGCTGTATTACCATTTGCAAAACGGTCGGGCATTAAAAGGTAAATAACATCCGATGAATCAAAACTTTCACGTATAGCGGAATTCTCCCTACGCTTTTTTATGCTGTAGGGCCGTTTAAATACTGTTTTGCCTTTACTGTTTTTAAAAGAAAATTCAATTTCAGACGGCTTTACATTTTTTGTATCTATAGTTACAAAAACATAATTTGGATTTTCTGTTTTAACTACATTTTTAATTACTATACCATTTGAAACTGCCGGATTGTATTGTGCAATATTTTTACCATAAAACATTACCTGCAGTTCAGGGTTATGCATACCGGCATACCAAAATGGCGGCTCTGTTTTGCTAACCTGCGCAAAAGAAAAGGTGCTGCAAAGCAGCAACATGAAGAAAATATTTTTCATTTTAAAAAAATAATGCCCCGCCTTTTGCCGGCAGGGCGGGTTATTATACAGTTACCAACGTATTAGGCTCCACTTTTACCTGCCTGCCGTTTACAAAAACGGTAAGTTCCCTGTCGCCTTCAAGCGTAAACCTGGTTTCACCCGGCTGTACAGAAACCTTAAGTATCTGGTTCCTGAAATTAATTTTAAACGAATAGCCATTCCACTGCTGTGGTATTTTCGGCTCAAAATGCAGGGTATTGTTTTTAACCCTCATTCCCCCAAAGCCTTCCACAATACTCATCCACGTACCGGCCATACTCGTTATATGCAGGCCTTCCTTAACCTCTTTGTTATAATCATCAAGGTCAAGGCGCGATGTCCTTAAATAAAAAGTATAAGCCTGCTCCATATTGCCAAGTACTGCTGCCTGTATAGAGTGTACACATGGCGAAAGGGAAGACTCATGCACTGTTAACGGCTCATAAAAATTAAAATGTTTTTCAAGCTGTTCCCTGCTGAAATGGTCTTCAAAAAAATAAAAACCCTGCAATACATCTGCCTGTTTAATATAGCATGACCGCAATATCCTGTCCCAGCTCCATTTTTGGTTTATCGGGCGCTGGCTACGGTCCAGTTCGCTTACAGGTATAAGTTCCTTATCCAGGAAACCATCCTGCTGAAGGTAAACCCCATGCTCTTCCGAATACGGGAAGTACATATTATCAGCAACCTCTTTCCATTTTTGTACCTCTTCCGCATTTAAGGCAACTTTGCCCATTATACGCTCATAATCCAAAGGGTACTTCTCTTTTACATTCGCAATCTGCTCAACAGTATAATCAATACACCATTTAGCTATGTAATTGGTATAAAAATTATTGTTTACATTATTCTCATATTCATTAGGCCCTGTTACACCTAATATTACATATTTGCCTTTTTGGGATGCATACGTAGCCCTCTGCTGCCAAAATCGGGCAATGCCAATAAGCACCTCAAGCCCTTTTTCAGGTATATAGCTATAGTCGCCTGTAAAGCGGTAATAGTTATAAATAGCAAATGCTATGGCCCCATTACGGTGAATTTCCTCAAAGGTTATTTCCCATTCGTTATGGCATTCCTCACCATTCATGGTTACCATTGGGTAAAGGGCTGCACCGTTTGTAAAGCCCAGCTTGGCAGCATTTTCAATTGCCTTATCCAACTGGTTATACCTGTACGTTAAAAGGTTTCGTGCCACCTGCTGGTCTTTGGTAGCCATATAAAAAGGTATGCAGTATGCTTCAGTATCCCAATAGGTACTGCCGCCATATTTTTCACCTGTAAAGCCTTTCGGCCCTATGTTCAATCTTGGGTCTTTACCTAAATAGGTCTGGTTTAACTGGAATATATTAAAGCGGATACCCTGTTGTGCCTTAACGTCACCATCAATAGTAATATCTGCCATTTCCCATATTGATGCCCATGATTGTTTCTGCTCTTCCAGTAAGGCATCAAAACCTTTGGCAACCGCATTATTTATTACCTCTTTAGCTGCGTCAACAAGTCTATCTTCAGCATGGTTTAGCGATACGGTATAACCCCCAAATTTAATAATGGCTGCTGCTTCCCCTTTCACTGCACTTACCGTATAACCAAACTGTACCTTATCTTCTTTTTCTTCTGTATGCTCAGGCGTAAGGCCTGTTTCACTCCCGTTAAGAAGGATGCTATTGTGCATAAATGCAGCTGCTGTAAAGTGGGTTTTAAAAGTTCTTGCCACAACAAAAGCGTCATTTCCGGAATGTTCTACCTTTAATGGTTCCCAAAACTTTTCTTCCCAGTTGGCATCTTCATTTTTTACACCACCGTCAACATAAGGCTTAAAGATAATTTTGGCATCTCCGTTAATTGGTGTAACTTCATATTTAATAGCTCCAAGCTCATCTGTAACCAGAGAAAGAAAACGTTTGGCATTAACCGCCACTTCTGTACCATTTTGAAGTACTGCATTAAAAGAACGCCCATACCAACCCTCTTTCATATTTAACTCCCTCCTGAAGTTTTTAACTTCACGGCAGTTATTCAGGTCAAGGCTTTCCCCGTTTATTACTATATCAATCCCAATCCAGTTAGGGGCGTTTAAAACCTTTGCAAAATATTCTGGATAACCGTTTTTCCACCAGCCCACTTTAGTTTTATCAGGATAATATACGCCTGCAATATAACTGCCCTGAAAGGTGCTGCCAGAGTAACTTTCTTCAAAATTGGCACGCTGCCCCATTGCACCGTTGCCAATACTGAACAAACTTTCTGACGATTTTACCCTTTCCGCCTCAAATCCTTCTTCTATTATCGACCAATTATCCGGTATTATATAATCCTGGTTCATTTTAATTATTTACTAATGTTTGTAAAAATTCAGTATTTATTTCATTAAAGCCTGCAAAAATGTACTTTGCCTCGTTCAATATGGTTTTATCCCCTATCCCTATGCTTATCATTCCGGCAATGTTGGCTGCCTGTATGCCGGCAACAGAATCTTCAAAAACTATAGATTCTTCTGCGGGCTTGCCTAATAGTTGGGATGCCCTTAAAAAAACCTCAGGGTCGGGCTTGGCATTGGTTACATCATTGCCATCTACAATTGCATCAAAATAATGCAGTATATTTACTTTTTCCAGTATAGGCCTGGCATTTTTACTGGCCGAACCCAATGCTATCAGCTGATTGTTTTCTTTAAGAAAACTAAGTACAGGCTCTACTCCTTCCAGTATCTCATCTGCTGTCATGTGGTGGATGTAATTAAGGTAATCCTCATTTTTTTCCTGCAGCCACTTGTTTTTATCTTCCTGCGCTGCCTCAACTTTACCCAGCCCCAGGATAATATCAAGCGAACGGACACGGCTTACACCTTTTAGCAGTTCATTATGCTCATGCGTAAAGTTTATACCCAGCCCATCGGCTATTTTTTTCCATGCCAGGTAATGGTATTTTGCTGTATCTACTATAACCCCGTCAAGGTCGAATATAAATGCTTTTTGTTTCATTAAATTATGATATTCCGGGTTTTAATTTTGTATCGTCAACGTCTTTTACCTTAGCTACCAGCAAGGCAGCTATAATAAAGCTGGCTCCGCTTGTAATAATAGCATACATAGCGTTGCCATTATAAAGGTATTTTACAATTGGCCCACCGATTAAAGCGTTAACAATTTGCGGTATTACAATAAAAAAATTGAAAATACCCATGTAAACCCCCATTTTTCTTGGCGCAATAGATCCTGCAAGTATAGCATAGGGCATAGCGAGTATACTTGCCCATGCTATGCCTATACCAATCATGGGGAGTATTGCCCAATATTCATTGGGCATGTAATAAAGCGAGATGAGGCTTACACCGCCGATAATAAGCGATATGGCATGCGTTTTCTTCCTGCCGATTTTAGCCGCTATTACAGGAAGGAAAAAGGCAAAAATGGCCGATACAAAATTATACACACCAAATAATACCCCTACCCAGTCACCTGCATTTTGGTAAGCCTGGCTTTTAGTATCGGTTATGGGCAAGCCATAAATATGGTGGGCAAGCGCCGGGGTTGTAAACACCCACATGCCAAAAAGCCCGAACCAGGAAAAAAACTGTACCCAGCTTAGCTGCTTCATAGTCTCAGGCATTTTCCTGAAATCGGTAAAAATATCTGTAAGCTTAGCTTTAACGGGCACTAGCCCTGCGCCACCCCCCTCTTCGAAAGAAGCCAGTTCTTGTGGAGAGTATTCCTTAGTAGTAAAAATGGTTACCAGTATTGTTATAACCAGTATGGCTGCACCTACTATAAATGACCATATAAGATTTTGCGGTACACTACCATTGGGGGCGGTATTAGGTATATCAAACCAATTGGTTAAAACATAAGGCAGCCATGAGCCCACTACTGCACCAAAACCGATTAATGCAGTCTGTACGCTGAAACCAAGGGTACGCTGGTCGGTATGCAGGTTATCTGCCACAAGTGCACGAAAAGGCTCCATGGCAATATTAAAGGAGGCATCCATAATCATCAGCATTCCTGCCCCTACCCATAGTGCTGGCATAAATGCAATAAATATATCAGCCTGCGGCATTAATATCAAACCTACCGAAGCGAGCAAAGCACCTACTAAAAAGAAAGGTTTCCTCCTGCCGAACCGGCCCCATGTATTATCACTGTAATGGCCAATAATAGGCTGGACTATAAGGCCCATTAAAGGGGCAATTATCCAAAACCATGACAGTTCATGTACATCGGCACCAAAAATCTGGAGTATGCGGCTTGCGTTGGCATTTTGCAGTGCAAAACCCATTTGTATCCCCAGGAAACCAAAACTCATGTTCCAGATTTCCCAGAAACCTAATCTACGCTTTTCCATTATCGTATTTTAATGTTCATATTACGATAAGCGCGTTTACTGCTTATCAAAAACTTATTGTGCGAAGTGAAGTTATAAGCTTTGATAATCAGGACAAATATAAATGGTTTTTCAATCGGTTGTTTACCTCAAAGCAAAAAAAATCCGGCACTGAAGCCGAATTTTAAATTTACAAAAAACTGTAAATCAATATATTAAACCCAACTACAACGTTGCCGTAGATTCTCTCTCTACAAGGTTTGTTTCAATTACTTCGGTTTTGTACTGCTCGTTTTCTTCTTCCATTTCCAGCCTTTCTATAAGCATTTTAGCAGCACGGCCGCCCATTTTTATACCATTTTGGCTAACCGTAGTTATAGTAGGGGTTGAAAATTGCGATATAATTCCATCTGTAAATCCAATAACCGAAATATCATCAGGAACCTTAAGCCCCATTTTATTTGCCAATTTGATAGTGGTTACTGCAAAAAGCTCATTTACAGCAAAAATAGCCTGTGGCTTTTTTTCCTGCAGCAGCCTTTCAATTTTAGAAGCGCAGTTGTCTATATCTTCTATCTTTACAATCATATCTTCCCTCACCTCCATATCATGGCCCTGTAAAGCGTCAATATAACCGTCTGTTCGCAGTTTGCCTACGCTAACATAATCAACAGTAGTAACAAGTCCTATATTTTTAAATCCTTTTTTTATTAAAAATTCCACAGCATCATAAGCTGCAAGGCGGTCGTCAATAATAACCTTATCACAAAGAACATCATTTGTAATCCTGTCAAACATTACTACAGGCATCCCCTGGTTTATTACCTCAACTATATGGTGGAAGTCTTTCTTGAGTTGTGTTTCTTTGGATAATGACATTACAAAACCATCAATACTGCCATTGGCAAGCATTTCCATATTAATCACCTCCTTATCAAAAGATTCGTTGGAAAGGCACACAATAACATTATATCCGTTTTCATTGGCTACCTGCTCTATACCACTGATTACGGTGGCAAAAAAATGGTGCACAATTTCAGGAATAATAATCCCTATAGTTTTGGTTTTTTTGTTTTTAAGGCTTAACGCTATGTTGTTGGGCTTATAGTTATACAGTTTGGCAAAAGCCTGCACTTTAAGGCGGGTATCTTCACTTATTTCGGGGCTGTTGCGCAATGATTTTGAAACTGTAGAAATGGATACGTCTAATTCCTTTGCAATTTGTTTAAGGGTTATTTTTCTCTTCATCGAAAAAAAAGTAAATTATTATTTTACAAATAAAGGTATATTAATTTTTTATTACCCGCAATTATCTTACAGAATATGTGGCAAATACAGAAAGTTTTCAACACGCAAACGTTTTCGGCAGGTGTTTGAGCGCGAAAACGTTTTTTGTAATTAAAATTTACATAGTTTTAACATTCGAAGTGAATTTATAAGCAAAAACTAAAGCAAAATTAACCTAAACAACTTGTATGAAAACAATGTATCAAAAGTTATTACTTTTATTACTGATGTTGCCCTTTAGTGCATTGGCACAAAGCACTTTGCAGGGTACCGTTCGTGATAATACCACCGGGCAGCCTATTCCCGGTGTTAATGTAATTGTAGAGGGCACAACAAATGGCACTTCGACTGACATGGATGGTAATTTTACCCTAACCAATGTTAACACGGGAGACAGGATTGTGTTCAGTTTTATCGGCTTTGCCGAACAGGCTATAACCTACAATGGCCAGAACAATATTAATGTAACCTTAACGGAAGACGCTACCCAGCTTGAAGAAGTTGTGGTTATAGGTTACGGTTCGGTTAAAAAGAAGGATGCTACAGGTTCGGTAACTACCGTAACATCTGAAAACTTTAATAAGGGAACAATGGTAACAGCCGAAAACCTTATTAACGGACGTGTTGCCGGTGTTACCATCAATACCAGCGGTGCCCCTGGTTCAGGTTCTCAGATAAGGATAAGGGGAGGCTCATCATTAAATGCCTCTAACGACCCACTTATAGTAATAGATGGTTTGCCTGTTACTAATGATACCAATATAGGTTCTACTTCCCCACTTGCAGCAATTAACCCTAACGACATAGAAAGTTTTACCGTGCTTAAAGATGCATCGGCTACTGCAATTTATGGTTCAAGGGCTGCCAATGGTGTAATTATCATTACTACCAAAAGAGGCGGTAAAGAGCTTAAGGTAAATTATAACTTTAACTATGGTTCAGGAAGGCATACAAAAACAATTGATGTTTTTGGAGCTGATGAATTCAGGGAGCAGATTATGGCGGGTATTGCCGCAGGCAGGCTAAATACTACTGATGCTGCCCTTTTAGGTGATGCCAATACTAACTGGCAGGATGAAATTTACAGAAGGACTGACTTTATAGACAATAACCTGTCATTAACAGGTAACCTGTTTAAAGTTGTTCCTGCACGTTTATCTATAGGTAATACCTATCAGGAAGGTTTAAGGCTAACCAATAAATTTATAAGGAACAGTGCGTCATTAAGCTTAAATCCTTCCTTTTTTAATGACCATTTAAAATTCAGGGTTAATGCCAATTTTGCTAATGAAAGGAACAGGTTTGCAGACGGTGTTGAAGGGGCTGCCTTCCGTTTTGACCCTACACAACCGGTATATGATGCAGATTCTCCTTATGGTGGATTTTTTGAATACTATAACCCTGCCGATGCAAATAACGCACTTACTTTAGGCACACGTAACCCCGTAGCGCAACTGTTACAAACACATGATAACGGTAAAAACAACCGTATATTTGGTAACGTTGAAACGGAATACCGTTTTCATTTTATGCCGGAGCTTAAAGTTGTGCTTAACTTAGGCTTTGACGAATCTAAAGGTGAAAGGACACGTTATGTTCCTACAAATGCTGCTTCTGCACCATCTAATAACAGCATACCATTCGGTACAAATGAATACAGCGAAAGGACATTAAGGAACAAACTAATGGATGTTTACCTTAATTATAATGAAACTTTTGGCAAGCTTAATATAGATGCTACAGCAGGTTACTCTTACCAGAAATTTGAGCAGACAAGCTTTTATACCGGTAATATAAATGACCCTAACCTTGCCGACAACTTCCCTGAAACAGATATTGCTACTGATAATGTACTGATAGGCTTTTTCGGAAGGGCTAACCTGTCATTTAATGACAAGTACCTGTTAACATTATCATACAGGAGGGATGGTTCTTCCCGCTTTAGCGAAGATAACCGTTGGGGTAACTTCCCTGCAGCAGCTTTTGCCTGGAAAATGAATCAGGATTTCTTTGCGGAATCTAACACCATAAGCGACCTTAAATTACGTTTAGGTTATGGTATAACAGGCCAGCAGAACTTTTCAGCGCCAAACTTCTTCCTGCAGCAATACCAAATTGGTAATGGTAACAGCCAGTATGTGTTTGGAGACTCACAATACCCTATTGCAGTATCGGGCGCATACAACCCAATGTTAAAATGGGAAGAAACTACAACTTATAACGTAGGTATTGATTATGGTTTCTTTAATAACAGGATTACAGGTGCTGTAGATTTATTTTACAAAGACAGTAAAGACCTTTTACAGGAGGCTCCGTTCCCTGACGGTTCCAACTTTTCTAACAGGGGCTGGATGAATATTGGCAGCTTTACAACCAAAGGTGTTGAATTTAGCATAATTGCCGATGTAATAAAAACACAGGACTTTAACTGGAATGTAAACTTTAACGTAACCAAGTTTGAAAGAAGGATTGAAGAACTTGCTTTTGGACAGGATATACTTTTAGGTGGTACAGGTGCAGGTACAGGTGGTACAGCACAAATATACCGCGAAGGCTTCACACCGTGGTCTTTCTACCTTTACAAACAGCTTTATGACAATAGCGGAAACCCAATTGAAGGCGCTTATGCCGACCTGAACCGCGATGGTATAATAAACGAGCAGGACAGGTATATATACAAAAATCCTGACCCGGATGCCACGTTTGGTTTTGCATCGAGCATGAACTACAAAAACTTTGATTTTTCATTCAATTTGAGAGCAAGTGTAGGAAACAGGATTTACAATGCTGTAAATGCAGGTAATGCACAATACAACTTCCTTAAAACAGATGCCGCCTTAACAAATATCCCAAGAAATGTTTTATCTACAAACTTTACAAATACACCGGATGTGGTACTTTCTGATGTTTATGTAGAAAATGCTTCATTCCTTAGGATGGATAATATTACACTTGGGTACACATTTAAAAACTGGCTTAATGACAAAGCATCTGTAAGGCTGTTTACAGGTGTACAAAATGCATTTGTTATTACTGAATATTCGGGTATAGATCCTGAAATTACAAATGACGGACGTGACCAGACTATATACCCAAGGCAGAGGACTTTCCTTTTTGGGGCTAACGTAAACTTTTAATTAAATGACTATGAAAAAAATAAAATTAAGTTTATTGTATCTTATGGGGATAGCGTTTGTATTCAATTCATGTACAAGCGAACTGGACGTGACCCCGGAAGATGACGATATTTTTAGGGCTGATGACTTTTACAAACAGCCCGGAGCATACAAACAGGCTTTGGCCGGTGTTTATGGCAACCTTGCATTAACCGGCACAGGTGGTCCAGGCACTTCTTTCCTTCAGGGGGTTGATGCTGGTACAAGCCAGTACGGCAGATGCCTGCTTTATCTTCAGGATCTTACTACTGATGAAATGGTATGGAGTTATGAAAATGACCCCGGCACAAGGGAACTGCAAAGAAATATCTGGTCATCTGAAAACCCTATTTTATTAGGTATGTTTAGCCGTACTATGGTACAGGTAGCTTTAGCTAATGAATATTTAAGGCAGTCTACTCCATCAAAATTAAGCAGCAGGAATATTAGTTCTGATGAAGCGGCTGAAATTGAAGTGTATCGTAACGAGGTAAGGGTATTAAGGGCTATGGCCTATTATAACATGATAGATTTGTTTGGCAAAGCTCCTTTTATTACAGAAAATGACCCTGTAAACTTTGCTGGCCCTGAATATAACCGCGCACAATTATTTGAATTTGTAGAAGACGAACTTAATGCTGTATTACCGGGATTAAAACCTGCAACAACAAATGAATATGGAAGGGTTGACCAGGGTGTGGCCAACATGCTGCTTGCCAAGCTTTACCTTAATGCCGAAGTTTATATCGGCGAAAACATGTACACACAATGTGCTGAAAAATGCCAGGAAATCATCAGTTCGGGATATACATTAAATCCTAACTATCTTGACAACTTTAAAGCAGACAACCATACATCTCCTGAAATGATATTTACACTTCAGTCAGACGGTACCTATACACAAAATTATGGGCCAACCACTGTAATGGTAAATGGGCAGGTAGGTTCGCTTGAGGTAAACGGAGAGTCGTTTGGTGTAAGTGCTGCAGCATGGAGTGGTGCAATACGCCTAAGGAAACAATTCTCTGAAAAATTCTCAGGTTCAGACTTTGTGAATGATGACAGGAATACCATTATAATTGGAGAGAGGCCTATTGATATTACAAGTATAGGTAATAAAGACCAGGGGTATATTTTAGGTAAATATTCTAACATATCAACCACAGGTGTAGTTGGCCAGAACTCAACATTTGTAAATACTGATTTCCCATTATTCCGTTTAGCTGATGTTTATCTTATGTATGCAGAATGTGCCTTAAGAGGTGCCGGCGGAACAAGCATGGATACCGCACTTGGCTATGTTAATGATTTAAGGGAAAGGGCCAACAGCGGTTCTGCAGCAGCAAATATTGTAATGGGCGAATTAACCCTTGACTTTTTGATTGATGAAAGAGCGAGGGAATTACATTGGGAAGCACACAGGAGGCAAGACCTTATCCGCTTTAATAAATATACAGGCGGCAGCTACAACTGGGCATGGAAAGGAAATGCAGTTAACGGTATCTCATTGCCAAACTACATGAAAGTATTCCCAATACCGGTTGCTTCAAGGGCAGCTAACCCAAATTTAACTCAAAACACTGGTTATTAAAAGTTTAATGTAATACTACAAACAAAATGAAAAATATATTTAAAGCTTTAACGGCAATTGCGCTTTTTGCAGGATTTACCTCTTGTGAAGACGAACAGGATTTAAAATACCTTAATCCCCCGGCTGCTACATTCAGCATCCTTTCACCAGAGTCTGGTTCATCAGTAATACTTGATCCCCTAACACCTAACAACCCTGCACTTGTACTAACATGGGAAGATGTGGATTACGGGTCTCCAACTGAAGTTACTTACACAGTTCAGATAGCTGCTCCGGATACCGAATTTGCAGAACCAATTGAACTGGCAAGTACTACTAATACTTATGTTACTATTAACTCCCAGGCATTAAACGGTGCGGCTGTAGCTGCCGGTTTAGAACCTTTTACAGAAGGTGCTGTTGAAGTGAGAATTAAATCTAACGTAGGTACTACAGGTGCTGAGCCAAGTTTTTCTAACAGTATAGTATATCTTGTTACCCCATATGTAACTTACCCTTACAAAGACCTTTATTTAATAGGTGAAGCAACTGAGTTTGGATGGGATAATACCGGTAATGAAAACCATCATGCAATGTTCAGGGATCCTGCAAATGAAAATGTTTACTATTATACAGGTTATTTTGCAGCAGGAGAATTTAAGTTGATTGAGAAAAAAGGAAACTGGCAGCCACAATGGGGTGTTAACGGCGGATCATTAGCAGTTAATGACGGAACAGGATCAGATCCTGGGCCATTTATAGTTGCAACTGCAGGTTATTATACCTTGATGGTAAATACTGCTGATATGGCTTATACTTTTGAATCTTTTAATGAAGCCGGATCATCTACATATACAACTATTGCTATAATAGGTACTGCTACGCCTAACGATTGGAATGACCCTGATACTGATATGGTACAGTCAGCATTTGATCCTCATATCTGGTATCTTGAAAGTCAATTCCTTAAAGCCGGTGATAGTAAACTAAAGTTCAGGGCTAATGATAGCTGGACCGTTAACTGGGGTGGAGACACTTCTTATTCAGGATTAGGTGCTATTAATGGTGGTGATATTCCAATAGGAATAACTATACCCGGAAATTATGAAATTTGGTTTAACGACCTTACAGGACGTTACATATACATACCTGTAGAATAGTATAGTTTAAAAAATAAGCGGGCTGATTCAGCCCGCTTTCTCAATTTATACCTATGAAAAAAATTACGCTATTTATATTTTTATTAATTGGCTTTGATGGCTTTTCACAAATTACCACAAGCCCGTCTCCAGCATTGGCTGAAGGCCCCGTTACACTGACCTTTAATAAAACAGGAACCGGGCTGGCCAGTTATACCGGAACAATATATGCGCATATCGGCGTTACTGTTGATGGTACGCAATGGTCATTTGTAAAAGGATCATGGGGTAATAATATAACCCAGCCACCTCTTACATCAATTGGCAGCAACAGTTACACACTACAGCTTTCTCCCAATCTTTATACTTATTTTGGAGTTCCTACTACAAGTACCATTTCACAGATATGTGTGGTATTTAGGGCTGCATCGGGCAGTCCGCAAACTCAGGATTATTTTATAAACGTAGGCGCATTCCAGGTAAACCTTACAGCACCTGCAGAAGGCAGCACTACCATTTTAAATTCCGGAGCAAACTTAAACATAACGGCAAATAATACAGGCGGTAATGCAAAATATGAATTATTTGCCAACAATACCCTTATTAATACCAATAACAGCACATCTAATTATTCTTTTAATCATACCAACATAACACAAAACCAAAATTACCGTCTGGTAGTAACAAATGGCGGCGATGTAAAAACAAAAAACTTTACGGCTATTGTAAATCCGGTAACTGTAACCGAACCAATGCCTGCAGGAGCACGTGATGGTATTACCTACCATGATGCAACCTCGGCAACACTGGTTTTAAATGCGCCTGGAAAAGACTTTGTTTATGTTGCCGGAAGTTTTGATAATAATAACTGGCAGCCGGGCAATGCCCATGCCATGAAAAAAGATGGCACAACAGGAAAATTCTGGCTTACGCTTACAGGTTTAAACCCCGGCCAGGTATATACATACCAGTATTGGGTGGTTGACCAGACTCCTGTTGCCAACTCCCCTGCCCTTGTAAAAACGGCAGACCCGTTCTCTACATTGGTTTTATCCCCTTATGATGACCCGTATATAACCACATATCCTAACATGCTGCAATATCCTGAAGGTCAAAATTTTGAAGTATCAGTATTGCAAACCAATCAACAGCCTTACAACTGGCAGGTTACTGATTTTGAAAGGCCCGCAAAAGAAGACCTGATAATTTATGAGTTGTTGATACGTGATTTCGATTCCAATAAAACCTGGCAAGGGCTTATAGACCGCATTGATTATTTTAAAAATTTAAATGTTAATGCAATAGAGCTTATGCCTGTTATGGAGTTTGAAGGGAATATTTCATGGGGTTACAATACGGCCTTTCACATGGCTATTGATAAATCCTACGGTAATGCAAACTCTATGAAGCAATTTATAGACCTTTGCCACCAAAACGGTATAGCCGTTATATTAGACCTGGCTATTAACCATGTTTATGGCCGTTCTCCACTGGCAAGAATGTGGGTTAACGACCCTGACGGCGACGGCTTTGGAAGTACAACTGCCGAAAACCCTTACTGCAACGTAACGCCTGCACACTCCTATAATGTAGGAACCGACCTTAACCACCAGTCGCCTTTAACACAGTATTATACTGAAAGGACAATGGAATACTGGATGACAGAATTTAATATTGACGGTTTCCGATGGGATTTAACAAAAGGATTTACACAAAACTGTACCAATAATGAAACCTGTACAAATAATTACCAGGCTGACAGGGTAGCTATATTAAAACAGTATGCCGATTACCAATGGGCTATAGATCCTGATTTTTATGTGATATTTGAACATTTAGGTGTAGGCTCAGGAGCTAACAGTTCGGCAGCTGAGGAAACCGAATGGGCCAACTACCGTGTAAATGAAGGTAAGGGTATTATGTTTTGGGGTAAACTCAACTCGGAATACAACCAGTTAACAATGGGCTATTCCTCCGGCAGCAATTTTGGCAGCATGAATTATGAAACCAGGGGCTTTCAGCAGCCAAGGCTTGTAGGTTATGCCGAAAGCCATGACGAAGAAAGGCTTATGTATAAAAACCTTTTATATGGTAATAATGTTTCAGGATATAATATTACAAGCCTGCCTGTTGCCCTTAAAAGGATGGAAGCTCTGGGTGCAGTAGTGTTTACCATTCCCGGCCCTAAAATGTTTTGGCAGTTTGGCGAACTGGGATTTGATTTTGGCATCAACCGCTGCGAAAACAACACCTATAATAATGACTGCCGCACAAGCCCTAAGCCAATACCTTTTGAATTGGGTTATGACACAAATCCGGATCGTATGAGCGTTTATGATGCCTGGTCAAAAATTATTGATTTAAGGGTAAATAATGAGGTATTCCATACTACTACATTTACAATCAGCTCAGGAAACTTGCTGCCACGCATTGATATATGGAATACCAGCCTGCCTGCTACACAATTAAACAGTGTAATAGTACTGGCCAACTTTACCACAGCACCCCAAAATGTAAATACATTTTTCCCAACAGCAGGAACGTGGTATAACCTTATGGATAATTCAGCCATAAGCGGCTCTACCAGCACAGTTAGCCTGCAACCGGGCGAATTCAGGATATTTGGTAACCAGCAGGCTTCATTAGGCAGCCAAAACTTTGTAGAAAGTAAGGCTTCGCTTTACCCGAACCCTGCCGCTACAGAGTTTGCAGTATCAATACCTGTTTCAAAAGTGGAAATGTACAACATTGCAGGCCAATTGGTAAAATCTTTTGGTGCTGCCCAGGCAGGACAGTTTTACAATGTGGCCAGCCTAAGTGAAGGCTTATACCTTGTAAAGATTACAGATACTGATAACAGGCAAAGTACTGTTAAGTTTATAAAAAAATAGTTGAGTTAGTTTTATAAGTTAAGTTCAGGAGCCTTCTAAGGGAGGCTCCTTTTAAAAGTCTTTCAAAGACAATTTTAGATTACATATTTCAGGTTAGTTGCAAAGGCTCTCTTTTATAAGGGAGCCTTTGTTATTTATATCTTAAAATTATGGTTCAAATACAGCCCAGGCTTTATATTTGAGTGTTTAACCGGAAATGATATTTAATGAAAAAGATAACTTTTATAATTATTGCTGCCTTAACACTCGTTATGTGTAAAAGCGCAAAAACCGCAAATGCCGTATCTGAAAAAAAGCCCGATGTACAATACAGGGATGATTTCAGGGCCGCACCTGAAGCCGAAAAAGATGCACTACTAAATAAGCTAAATGCAAACAGTGGTAATTATTCGGTACTTATATTTACACAAAACTTTAAAGGTGAAAAAGTAAAAGTAACTAATTCCAAAGGAAAGAGGCTGTATAATCAAAATGTAATTTCAAACCTGAAAACCGGTATAGCAGGACAAATACGTATTGATAACCGCTATGACACCTACATTCATGATAATTTTACAGGAAACGAAACAACTGTTGAAGCCGAAGAAGCAAAAAAATATAAATTTATATATTTAATGAAAAATCCGGGTGGCAAAAACCCGTTCACTATTACCTACAGCAACACGCTGCGCCCCCTGGAATAAATTAATTTATCATGTAAACTACTGTGGTAAAGAATAATTTATCATCACATTTGAATTTCTCATAAATAATTGTACTTTTGCACTCCCTTTATTGGGGATGGAATGTTTAATTAAAATTATTTATTGTGAACACATTAAGCTACAAGACAGTTTCAGCCAACAAGGCTACTGCTCAGAAAGAGTGGATAGTTGTTGATGCTGAAGGTCATAATTTGGGACGCTTTGCCTCAAAAGTTGCGATGCTTTTAAGAGGTAAGTACAAACCAAATTATACACCGCACGTGGACTGTGGAGATAACGTAATTGTTATCAATGCAGAAAAAATCAACCTTACAGGTAACAAGCTGGATGATAAAACTTACATCCGCCACACAGGTTACCCAGGAGGACAAAGGACTTTAACCGCTAAAGCAGTACAGGCAAAAAACCCTGCTATATTGGTGGAAAAAGCTGTAAAAGGAATGCTGCCTAAAAACAAACTTGGTGCAGAATTATTCCGCAATTTAAATGTATATGTAGGTACTGACCACAAACACGAGGCTCAGAAACCTAAAACCGTTAACCTAAACGACCTAAAGTAAGATGGCGACTATTCACAAAATTGGCAGGAGAAAAACTGCTGTTGCCCGTGTTTACCTGACAGAAGGTTCAGGAAAAATCACGGTTAACAAAAAAGAATTAGAAACCTACTTCCCTACAGCTACTTTACAGTACAAAGTTAGGCAACCGCTTGCTATGACTAACAGCGTTGAAAACTTTGACATTAAAGTAAATGTATACGGAGGTGGTATAACAGGACAGGCTGAAGCTGTACGTATGGCTATTGCCCGCGCAATGTGCGAGGTTGATGCTGAAAACAGGGGAATCCTTAAACCTGAAGGATTATTAACAAGGGATCCTCGTATGGTAGAGCGTAAAAAATTCGGCCAGAAGAAAGCCCGTAAGAGATTCCAGTTCTCTAAACGTTAATATCCGTTCATTTTTTATTATTGAATTTAAAAAACTCAGTTGTTGTTGCCCCGTTGAGGCGGGGGTTAGTTTAGCATCTAAATGGGCGGGGCCTTATAAATTTTTAAGCCACCTGTGCATTGCTTACTCAACAGAACGTAAACTATTACAAAAATGGCAAATAAAGTAGATGTAAAAGAATTACTGGAAGCAGGTGTTCACTTTGGGCACATGACCAGGAAATGGGATCCTAATATGGCCCCTTATATATACATGGAGCGTAATGGCATACACATTATTAACCTGTATAAAACTGCAGCTAAAATAGAAGAGGCTAACGAAGCCCTTAAAAAAATTGCTGCTTCAGGCAGAAAAGTTTTGTTTGTTGCTACTAAAAAGCAGGCAAAAGACATTGTTGCTGAAAAAGCTGCTGCTGCAAACATGCCGTACATTACCGAAAGGTGGCCGGGCGGTATGCTTACAAATTTTGTTACTATCCGTAAGGCTATTAAAAAAATGGCTTCGATAGACAAAATGAAAAAAGACGGTACATTTAACACGCTATCTAAAAAAGAGCGCCTACAGGTTGACCGCCTTCGTGCAAAGCTTGAAAAAAACCTTGGCTCTATTGCTGACATGACCAGGCTTCCTGCCGCTCTGTTTGTAGTAGATATCAAGGCTGAACACATCGCAGTAAAAGAAGCTCAAAAATTAAACATTCCGGTTTTCGCAATGGTAGATACCAACTCTGACCCTCGTCAGGTTGATTATGTTATCCCTGCAAATGATGATGCTTCTAAATCTATAGACAAAATTTTATCCTTAGTAACGGGTGCTATTACCGAAGGCCTTTCTGACAGGAAATCTGACAAGGAAGACCAACAGGAGCAACCGGCTGCTGAAACAGCTGCTGCAAAAACAGAAGCTGCCAACGCTGCTACTGAAGAATAAGATAACATTACAGTAAAGTCGTTGTGCTGATATATGCTTACTTTTGTAGCCATTATCAACATAACGGCTTTAATTTATTTAACTTTATAAATATCAAATAAAATGGCAAATATTACTGCTGCAGACGTAAATAAACTAAGACAGGTTACAGGTGCCGGTATGATGGACTGTAAAAAAGCGCTTGTAGAAGCTGAAGGTGATTTTGACAAAGCTATTGAAATCCTTCGCAAAAAAGGACAAAAAGTAGCTGCTAACAGGGCTGACAGGGATTCTGCCGAAGGTGCTGTTATCGCTGCTGTTAATGCCGACAAAACTTCAGGCGTTATTATTTCGCTTAACTGTGAAACTGATTTTGTTGCCAAAAACGAATCATTTGTAAAACTGGCTACAGATCTTGCTACGCTTGCACTTAATTATGAAACTAAAGATGATTTCCTTGCCGCAAGCTTTAACGGCCTTACAGTAGCTGACAAGCTTACTGAGCAAACAGGTGTTATTGGCGAGAAAATTGAAATAGGTTCTTATGAAAAACTTGATGGCCCATTTGTGGGTGCATATATACACGCAGGTAACAGGATTGCTACACTTGTAAGCCTTTCTGCAAACGTTGACGGTGCTGAAGAAGCCGCTAAAAACGTTGCTATGCAGGCTGCTGCCATGGCTCCACTTGCCCTTAACGAGGAAGGTGTTGACTCTGCTGTTGTAGAAAAAGAAATTGAAATAGCTAAAGACCAGCTTCGCCAGGAAGGAAAACCTGAAGCTATGCTTGATAATATTGCCAAAGGTAAATTGGGCCGTTTCTTTAAAGATAACACCCTTGTTAACCAGGATTATATTAAGGACAGCAAACTTAGCGTAAGCGAGTACGTTAAGAGTGTTGACTCTAACCTTACCGTAACAGGTTTCAGGAGGGTTGCATTAGCTTAATTAGCTGCCTTTATTAAATTAAAAAAAGCCCCGGTTTTCGGGGCTTTTATTTTATAGTAATATTACCTTAAACAAAAAAACCGCCACTGCAATTGCAGTGGCGG